>NZ_PNYB01000100.1 GCF_002879855.1 Trinickia soli
CGCTCTGGCCAGCTGAGCTACACCGCCATGATATAAAATAATCTTTTAAAAAGTGGAGACTAGCTGCATCGAACCGCTGACCTCCTGCGTGCAAGGCAGGCGCTCTCCCAGCTGAGCTAAGGCCCCATAAAAGATGGTCGGGAAGACAGGATTCGAACCTGCGACCCCTTGGTCCCAAACCAAGTGCTCTACCAAGCTGAGCTACTTCCCGTTATTCAATTAATTTAAAAATGGCGCGCCCGATAGGAGTCGAACCCATAACCTCTTGATCCGTAGTCAAACGCTCTATCCAATTGAGCTACGGGCGCTAAAATGGTGCCGAGGACCGGAATCGAACCGGTACGGTGATCTCTCACCGCAGGATTTTCAGGCCTGTGCGTCTGCCAGTAC
>NZ_PNYB01000101.1 GCF_002879855.1 Trinickia soli
GCGAGTAAGAATGATAACGCAACGGCCGGTCCTGCATGTTCTGCAGCAACAATGCCAGGTAGCGTAAAGATAGATGTCGATACAATTGTTCCTACACCTAAAGCTAAGAAATCACGCACCCGAAGTGTACGCTTTAAATGACCATCTTTATTTTGATAGATAGCCGGATCCTCTTTTCGTGCTATTTTATTGAAAAAACTTCCCATAAACTTTCCTCCCAAACATTCATAAACAATTCTATACGGTGTTTTTTAATATGTTATATCATAGCACAAATAATCAATATTTTGTCTAAAAATTCTGAAAAATCACAACTTTATGTTACGTATTAATGACTTGTCTTGATAACATCCATAGATTTTTTAAATGATAAAACTGATTATAAC
>NZ_PNYB01000102.1 GCF_002879855.1 Trinickia soli
ATACGATTCACCAACTCAGAAAATTTGGAAAATTTCATGCTGATTCCCCTTTCTCTGCTCTCTCCTGTCGGAACATCACTATCATCAGGTCGCCTTTTGTCGCTATCCTGGCTGTTGTACCTGGTTCAATGCGGCTAAGCTCAAATGCGTCATAGAACGCTTCTAATGCCTTCTGGCGTAGTTCCTGTTTGCGCCGTTTTTTCCACTGTTTTAGGAAAATGGAACCCAGCCATCGCCATGTACGGGACATGATGTAAAGCCAACCGAGAAGTGCCAGGCCGACATTCAGGGCCGTTTCTATGGTTAGTTGTGAGTCAGTTGCCATTTCTTACCTGTTTAAGTAACTGGTTGAACATAACACTTAGGGGATTGCTGTATCCAAAC
>NZ_PNYB01000103.1 GCF_002879855.1 Trinickia soli
GATTTATGCACAATGCCCTGCAGGGTCATGCGACCTCGAGCGGCACCAGGAAATCCTGGCTGATGCCGTTGCCCAGGTCGCCGATCCGCTCCAGGAAGTTGGTCAGCCAGGCATGCAGGCCGACCGAAAAGATATCTTCGATGCGGGCGTACCGCAGGTCGGCGTGCAGTTTACCAGCGCGACGCTCCGTCTCCGCCGATTGACTGTTGCGCACGGTCGAAAGAATCGCAACCACCTCGTCCATGCTGGCCAGCAGCGAACGCGGCATGTCGCTGCGCAGGATCAGCAGTTCCGCCACGCGCGTCGGCGTGATGACGTTGCGATAGATCTTGCGATACACCTCGAAGCCCGACACGGAGCGCAGCGTGGCGGCCCAGTG
>NZ_PNYB01000010.1 GCF_002879855.1 Trinickia soli
CCCTACCTCAATACTAGTGTGAGACTTGATACTTTCGCTATCGGCCAGATCCGAAGACCCAACCTCGCGTTCGCCATCAAGCGCCCACACTTATCGGCTGTAAATTTTTAAAGATCGCGTCGCCTGACCGCCGGCAGCACCTGAAGAACCTTCCCTTCCAGTACCGCCCGTCTTGCGTTGCTGCGTCAGCAGCAGAGAAACGAGATTATGCAGAGTGTTTCGCATCGCGTCAACTGTTTTTTTAGCGTCGCCTGCATCTGACTGCTATCAAAACATTGCCGCCGAAGCCTCGCGCAAACCGCCGCGCAACAAGCCCCCTGCTTCCTTCCCGCTTCCTTCCAACTTCTTCGCGCCGTCATCAGCACCGCGCGAAAGGGCGCAATTCTAGGCGCGTTCATCTCGGACTGCAAGAGAAAAGTTCTCGCGCGCTCACATGCCGCCATCACCCATCTACAGCACCATCGACGCCGGGGCGTCGCGCTTGACGACGACACCCGCTTGCGGGTTCCATACGGGCTCGACGCAGGGGCTCGACGCGATTTGCGCTTATCGTGGACACACGCGACAGATATGCGCAGCAGGCACGCGCGTGTCGGAGCGGTCACGGCTCTTGCAGAGCTATCGAACAATCAGAACACCCAATGAAACATCAGCCGGACTACGCGCTCATCCTCGAGCAGATCTATCGCGACATCGAACCCTGGCGGAACAAGGGCCGCGTCGCCAATTACATACCCGAGCTCGCCAAAGTGCCGGCAGAGCGCTTCGGTATGGCCGTCGTCACCCTCGACGGTCAGGCGTTTACCGTCGGCGACGCGTACGAGCGGTTCTCGATACAAAGCATCTCGAAGCTCTTTGCCTGCACCCTCGCTTTTCAATTGCTGGGCGACGAGTTGTGGCAACGCGTCGGGCGCGAACCGTCGGGCACCGCGTTCAATTCACTCGTTCAACTCGAAACCGAACGGGGACTACCGCGCAACCCGTTCATCAATGCGGGCGCCCTGGTTGTCACCGATGTGCTCTGCCGACGCTTCGTGCGCGCAGAAACCGCACTCGTGGAATTCGTGCGGCGCCTGTCCGGCGCATCGGATATCGATTACAACTCGCGCGTCGCGCAATCGGAGCTCCAGCACGCGGAGCGCAATCGCGCAATGGCACACTTCATTGCCAGCTTTGGGAATCTGCAGATGCCCCCCGAAGCCGTCGTCGACGCATATTGCCGTCAGTGCGCAATCGAAATGAACTGCGTCGAGCTCGCCCGCGCCGCCCTCTTCCTCGCCAACGGCGGCATCTCGCCGGCGACGCAGGACCACATCCTCGACCCAAGTTCCGCCAAGCGTCTGTCGGCCCTCATGCTCACTTGCGGAACCTACGACGCCGCCGGCGACTTCGTCTTTCGGGTAGGCCTGCCGGCGAAAAGCGGGGTGGGCGGCGGCGTACTGGCGGTGCTGCCCGGAGAAATGGCCGTCTGCGTTTGGTCGCCGGGACTCGATGCGAACGGCAACTCGCTCGCGGGCACTCTGTCGCTCGAATGGTTGACCACGCTGACCAGGCGCTCGATCTTTTAGTGTCGCGAAACCGCGCAAAGCCGGACCGCGGCGTACGCTACGTCACAATCGAAATACATATCCCTGTGTGCGTCACGTTAAAGAATGAATAGTTATGCAAATCCGTAGAAGCTGATTCATAAAATCAGGAGAACATATGTTCGACCATGTCAAATTTGGCGTCAGCAACTATGCAGAGAGCAAAGCGTTCTTTCTCAAAGCACTCACACCGCTCGGCGTAGCCGTCGTCGGGGAAGGATCGCCAACCTATGGCGTCGAACTCAGCGCAAAGGGTACGGCTTCACTGTGCTTGTACGAAGCCGCCGAGAAGCCGGCGCACCTTCACCTGGCGTTTGCCGCAGAAAATCGCCGGCAAGTCGAAGATTTCTATCGCGCGGCCCTCGATGCGGGCGGCAAGGATAATGGCGCGCCTGGCCTGCGCCCGCACTATCACGCCAATTACTATGCAGCGTTCGTCATTGGTCCTGACGGCCACAACATCGAAGTGGTTTGCCATACGCCCGAAGCCTGACCTTGAACGTGCGGTGCGCAAGGCAACCTTGGCGCAACCGGGCTCCGAGATAGCGAACAAGCGCCTCGGATTCTCGAGCGGATGCGGCGCGTCGGGCGTCACCCTTGACGACGATTCCTGTGGCAAACGCGCCCAATCCCGCACTCCGGCGCTTTTTGCGGTTAGCGGATGGGCGAGATTCATCCTAATCTTTAAGCGTCAGGGCGGACCTTCCGCCGGCGGCGGCGCATTCCAAGCGTCGGCTGAAAACGATGAAGACCCATCCGTTGCCGCGAATCGCGTCGACTCTCCATGCACAGCCATGGACCCCACTCCGAATGTGGCTCGCTCGCTGTGCCGCCTTGCGCGCGGCACTGACAGTCGTCGCACTGTCGGTCTGCACAGGCGCTCAAGCGGCACCTGATGCCGCATCGGTCAGGGCAGGACGCCCCGCAACTTCCTCAAACAGCACCGAAATCGTCGTCATACCGGTAGCCGGCGCGATCGGCCCGGCGAGCGCCGATTTCATTACGCGGTCCCTTGCGCGCGCCGCTGCCGAGCGCGCCCAACTGGCTGTCATCGAACTCGATACGCCGGGCGGGCTCGATACGTCGATGCGCCAGATCATCAAGGCGATACTGGCGTCCCCCGTGCCGGTCGCTGCTTTCATCGCACCGGGCGGCGCCCGCGCGGCCAGCGCCGGCACCTATATCGTCTACGCCTGTCATATCGCGGCGATGGCGCCCGGCACGAACCTCGGCGCCGCAACGCCGATCCAGATCGGCGCACCCGGTATGGCCGCGCCATCGAGCAAACCGGCCGGTACCCGCGAGAAAGGCGCATCCGCGCCGCTCGCCACCGATTCTCAGTCGACCGAAACCCGCAAGCAAATCGATGACGCCGCCGCCTATATCCGGGGGCTGGCGCAATTGCGCGGCCGCAACGCCGAATGGGCCGAGCGCGCCGTGCGCGAAGCGGTCAGCCTCTCGGCCAATGAAGCGCTTGAACAACATGTGGTCGATTTGACGGCACGCGACGTGCCCGATCTGCTCGTCAAGCTCGACGGCCGGACTATCGAGACCGCCAGTGGCGTACATACACTTAACACGGCACATGCCGCCCTCGTGACATTCGAGCCCGACTGGCGCAGCCACGTCCTGGCCGTCGTGACCGATCCGAACGTGGCGTTGATCCTTCTGACGATCGGCATGTACGGGCTGTTTTTCGAATTCGCCAATCCAGGCTTCGTGCTCCCCGGCGTTACAGGCGCCATTTGTCTCCTGATCGGTCTTTTCGCGCTGCAACTTTTGCCGATCAGCTATACCGGCCTTGCGCTGATCTTTCTCGGCATCGCCTTTCTGATCGCAGAAGCGTTCCTGCCCACATTCGGCACGCTCGGCTTCGGCGGCATCATCGCGTTCGCCGCCGGCGCACTCATGCTGATCGATACCGACGCGCCCGGCTATGGCGTGCCGCTGTCATTGATCGCAGCGCTCTCGGCGGCGGGAGCCGTGTTCGTATTATTCGTGTCGAGCTTCGCTTATCGCGCGCAGCGACGGCCGATCGTAACAGGCAGCGAAGCCATGGTGGGCAGTGTCGGCGAAATCATCGACACCGCCCTTGCCCCAGCCGACGACCTGCCGGGCAGCGCGCCCGTCGGTTGGGCGCGCGTGCGCGGCGAACGTTGGCGCGTTACCGCGGCGACGCCGCTCGCCGCCGGCGCACGCGTGCGGGTCACCGGTCGGCACGGGTTGACGCTCGACGTCGTGTCGGCAGAAGAACCACAACAAGGAGTGTCGCCATGATTGGATTCACCTTCGGTTTCAGCACGTTGCTGCTCCTGATCGCGCTCGCCATCATCGCGTCGTCGATCCGCATTTTTCGCGAGTACGAGCGCGGCGTCGTCTTCATGCTCGGGCGCTTCTGGAAAGTGAAAGGACCGGGGCTGGTTCTGATCGTGCCTGTCGTTCAGCAAGTCGTACGGATGGATCTCCGAACGATCGTATTGGACGTCCCACCGCAAGACGTCATCACGCGCGACAACGTTTCGGTCAAAGTCAGCGCGGTCGTCTATTTTCGCGTCGTCGATCCTGAAAGGGCCGTGATACAGGTCGCCAAATTCATGGAGGCCACAAGCCAGCTGTCGCAAACGACACTGCGCGCCGTGCTCGGCAAGCACGAGCTCGACGCGCTGCTCGCCGAACGAGAGCAATTGAACGCGGACATTCAAAAAACGCTCGACAGCCAAACGGACGCATGGGGCGTCAAGGTATCGACCGTCGAGATCAAGCACGTCGACATCAACGAGTCGATGATCCGCGCCATCGCCCGCCAGGCCGAAGCCGAACGCGAACGACGCGCCAAGGTCATCCATGCCGACGGCGAGCTGCAGGCTTCGCAGAAGCTGCTCGAAGCAGCGCAGACGCTCGCGCACGAGCCGCAGGCGATGCAACTGCGCTATCTGCAAACGCTGACGACGATCGCCGCCGACAAAAATTCGACCATCGTCTTCCCGCTTCCGATCGACTTGCTCACCACCTTGCTCAATCGTCGTTGACCGGCATTCGCCGGCGCCTTTCGCCGTCTATGCCACGGCAGAACGCTTGCGCGGCTTGCGACCTTTGGCGGACGCTGGCATCCGCCAAAGGTCGCTATTAAACTGTGCGGCCGGTTTCCGGATCGAGGCTGCGTACCGTGATGGGTCGCAACCGCATCCGGCTGGTTCAAGTTGCATCAGTTGCGACATAAACGCTGCTGCGCCCCCCCGACCGACGGGACAAATACGAACGATCCTATGGAACAAACCAAAGCACCTACTGTGTTGGCATCGGCAATACGCTACTTCGGCTTCGAAGAAGCAGGCACGGATTTGCGCACGGAAATATTGGCCGGCGTCACGACATTTCTGACGATGGCCTATATCATCTTCGTCAATCCTGCGATCCTCGGCGATGCGGGCATGCCGAAAGACGCGGTCTTCGTCGCCACCTGTCTCGTGGCCGCGATCGCCACGCTGATCATGGGCCTGTACGCGAACTACCCGATCGCATGCGCACCCGGCATGGGCTTGAACGCCTATTTCGCTTACACCGTGGTCAAGGGCATGGGCTATACGTGGGAAGCGGCGCTCGGCGCCGTCTTCGTTTCCGGGTGTTTGTTCCTGCTCGTCACGCTGCTGCGCGTGCGCGAAATGATCGTCAACGGCATACCGCGGTCGATCCGCGTCGCAATCACGGCCGGCATCGGGCTTTTCCTGGCGATCATTTCGCTGAAAACCGCAGGAATCGTCGTCGGCAACCCCGCTACGCTCGTCACGCTCGGCGATCTGCACAAGCCCGAGGTGATTCTCGCGACGATCGGCTTCTTCGCCATCGTGACGCTCGACTTTCTGCGCGTCCGCGGCGCGATCCTGATCGGCATTCTCGGCGTGACGGTGCTGTCGTTTTTCTTCGGCGGCAATCAATTCCACGGCGTCATTTCCACCCCGCCATCCATTAGCCCGACGCTGTTTCATCTCGACATCCGCGCCGCGCTATCCACCGGCATCATCAACGTCGTGCTCGTGTTCTTTCTCGTCGAATTGTTCGACGCCACCGGCACGCTGATGGGCGTCGCCAATCGCGCCGGGCTGCTCGTCGAAGGCAAGATGGATCGCTTGAACAAGGCGCTGCTGGCCGACAGTTCGGCAATCGTTGCGGGCTCGCTGCTCGGCACGTCGTCGACGACGGCCTACATCGAAAGCGCTTCGGGCGTGCAAGCCGGCGGGCGCACAGGCGTGACGGCGATCACTGTCGCCATTCTGTTTCTTGCATGCCTGTTCTTTTCGCCGCTGGCTGGCGTCGTGCCCGGCTACGCCACGGCACCGGCGCTACTGTATGTGTCATGTCTGATGCTGCGCGAACTGGCCGATCTGCCGTGGGACGATGCGACCGAAGTCGTGCCGGCTGCGCTTACCGCGCTGGCGATGCCGTTCACCTATTCGATCGCCAACGGCGTCGCATTCGGTTTCATCACCTATGCGGGGCTGAAGTTGCTGACAGGACGTGCGCGGCAGGTCAAGGCCATCGTATGGATCATCGCGGCCATCTTCCTGTTCCGCTTCTTCTATCTGGGCAGCGAATAAACAGCCACGGCATTATCCGGCAGCACGATCGCCGGGAGGACGCGCAGCTTCACACCGCTGCGGCGTGGCAGCGGACCTTGCGCTTTGAAAGCCCGGAAGCGAGACGGCGCCGGTCGCTTACGCGCGAGCGTTCGCTTCGTAGAAGCGAACGTAGCCGCTGCGCAGCATCGCGCATTGCCCGCCTGTCTCCGATAGCAACCGCCGAGTCGCGGCTTCGATGCGCGGACGATGCGCGTCGAAGGCGCCGACCATGTCCTCGAGCCGCGGAGATGCGGCGCCGAAATGGTCTTCGAGCGCTTCGGCCGTGATGCTGCACCGGATGCGCTCGCCGTTCACGAGCGCGGGAAACGCCACGATCAACTCGCGACCCGAATACTCAGGTGCTTCTTTAGGAAAAGTAATCTGCATAGAATTCGCCTTTGCCGTGACGAACACAAGCCGATGACCGCGCCGGTGGGAGGTGCTTCCTTCTTGCTGGAAGCGCGGGCTGCCGGAGAAGACGGGTCAACGTCTACGCCGATTGCATACACTTTAGGACTTTTGCGCAGACGAGCAAGTTTTCCTTGCAATTTGGCGTAAATCGAGCCTTTTGTCTGACGAAAGACATGCTAATTGCGGAACGACACCCGCACTTGCGTAAGCTCCCTGAAAAAACGGCGCCGGCATTCCGTTTCCTCATATGAGCCTCCGTCATGACCACACCGCCTGAGCTGCGCGCCCCCGTTGTGCACATCGAACCGCACGGCTACGCGTTCGACGCACCGGCCTCGTTGTCGATACTCGAAGCAGCGGCTTTCGCGCATGTCCGGCTGCCGCGATCATGCCGCAACGGCACCTGCCGCACTTGTCTGTGCAAGGTCGTTGCGGGACGCGTCAGCTACCGGGTTGAATGGCCCGGTCTCAGCCGCGAAGAAAAAGATGAAGGATGGATCCTGCCTTGCGTCGCCATTGCCGAGACCGATCTCGTCCTGACAGCACCGGAGGCAGAGCCGATCGAGCCCTCATCGGCACCGCCACGCAGCGGCAGCGCCCGCCGCTTTTGATTCGTCCAACCAACCGAGGCGCCCTCTCATGGATTTTGACGTCATTGTGCTAGGTGCAGGTATCGTCGGCGTGTCCAGCGCCATCCATTTGCAAGATCGTTCGAGGCGCGTCGCACTGGTCGATTGCCGCGCGCCCGGGGAAGGCACGAGCTTCGGCAACGCCGGGCTGATCGAACGTTCGGGCGTTGTGCCCTACGCATTCCCGCGCAATCTCGGCGCACTCGCTCGCTATGCGCGCAACCAATCGACGGATCTCTACTGGGATTTCAAAGGATTACCCGCCTTCGTCCCGTGGCTCGCCCGCTACTGGCGCGAATCGGCCCCAGAACGGCTGGCTGCGGCGGCGCACGACATGCTCCCGCTGATCCGAGCCTGCGTCGATGAGCATGACGCATTGATCGCACGCGCCGGGGCAGCGGCGAGCGAACTCGTCTGCGACGGCGGATGGATCGAAGCATTTAGGACTCCTGGCGAATTTCACGCTGCCGCGAAACGCGCCAAGGAACTCGCGAGCGCTCAGGGCTTGCGTCTCGATCCGCTCGACGCGGCAGCATTGCACGCTCGCGAGCCCGCACTTTCGAATGTGTTTTGCGCCGGCCTGCATTGGCAAGACCCGAAGAGCGTGACGAATCCGGGCGCACTCACCAAAGCGTATGCGCGCTTGCTCGAAACGATCGGCGGCAAGGTGTTAGTGGGCGACGCCGCGACGGCGCACATGGAAAGCGACGGTTGGATCGTCCAGACGAGCGAAGGTCCGATCAGCGCACGGGAGCTCGTCGTGGCGCTCGGGCCGTGGTCGGACACGATATTCGGGCCGCTGGGCTATCGGATTCCCCTGCGCGCCAAACGCGGGTATCACATGCACTATGAAGCCACGACGGAAACGCCGTTGAACCGCCCGATTCTCGATCGCGAGCAAGGCTACGTCATCGCGCCGATGCAGCAGGGGCTGCGCCTGACCACCGGTGTCGAGATCGCCGCGCGCGAGGCGCCGCCGACCGAAGTGCAACTCAATCGCGCCGAAGCCCATGCTCGTCCGGCGTTCAACCTTGGCCGACGCCTCGATGCCGCGCCATGGATGGGGCTCAGGCCTTGCATGCCGGATATGCGACCGGTCATCGGCAAGGCCGGCCGACATCGGGGGCTCTGGTTCAACTTCGGCCACGCGCACCATGGCCTGACGCTGGGCCCTGTGTCGGGCCGCTTGCTCGCCGAAATGATGGTGGGTCAAACGCCATTCACGAACCCGCAGCCCTACAGCCCTTCCCGCTTTTGACGATGCAACGGTGCCGGCCGCCCGTGCCGGCCACACCTGCCGGCACGCGCCGGCGTGCACCGGCGCACGGCATTGCCATGCCAGTGTGCAAAAAAGTGTGCAAATCAGCGGAAGCGCCTCTCGATTATTTCCTTTTCGAGAATGGTGTTTCTACGGATATGGCGATAGCGAACCTGGCCGGACCCGAATACATTTAGGCAGCTCGGTGCAAGGAGCCGCTATGAGAAACAGAAAGTCTCGCGCCATAGATATAAGCCGCGTCCAAATCGAAATACTCGAACAGTCCGATACCACCCTGATCATTCGCTGGGTTGAGCCCGGGCGCTGCCACTACGGTGAACAGCGCTGGCGCCGCCGCTCGGCCAATTCGTCGGGTACGTGCGTCGTTTCGCGCCGGGCTATTCGCCGCGGCGATGCCGTTTTTCGTCCGGCAGAACGTCCGGCCCCCGCAAATGCGGCAGCCATGATCTCCGTCGAAGCGTTTCTGGCGACAGTCGAGGAATAATTCTAATGAGTTGCCGCGGTTACGCTACGGATTTCAGTACTTGACAATAACCGCAATTACCCTGCTCTGTAGAACGCAATTGCGTGGGGTCCGATGGGATGTCAATTGCGTCCATGTCGCAATTGATCAGGCCGCCGTCGCCTCTTGGCAATAGGTGGCATCCGGCAGTGCCGATATTCCTGTGGTGAGCGCTCGTAGAGCGCGCTTTCTTCAACGCCGCACGCGAATACCGCCATGCCTAAAGCACTCTCGATCCGAGGCGGCCTTGCCGCCACCATAGCCGGCTACACCGCGTTATTGATGCTGGTCATCGCGGGAGCGGTCATTTTGCTGTCCGCCGGCCGGGCCGAGCTTGCCGCCATGTATCAGGACGATACGGCTTCGCTGCTTCATCTGAAGACAAGCTCGGAACGGCTGTTGGTACTGCGCAGCGGATTAGGCGAAGTCGAGCAATTGATCAGTGCGGGGCAGCCTGCGAAAAAGGAAATTGCGCGTTTGCATCAACTGCTGGCGCAAAGCAATGACGAACTTGCTGCCTATCAGCATCTCCACGCCCCCGACGCGGCTGAAAAGAACCTGCTGGAAACATTGCTTGCCCGCCGCCAGGCGCTTTTCGATCAGACGCTGCAGAAGGCGTTATCGCAGTTGGACAGCGACAACATGGTCGATTTTCTCTCGACGCAGCGCGAAGCGTCGCCCGCGACATTCGCGGCCTATCAAGATGCCATTGGAGCATTGGAAAACCTGCAGGTCGCTCGCGAAAAGGCACGGTTCGACGAGGCGAATGCGCGCTTTCATCGCGCGCTGTGGATGTTGGGCGCTGCAGCGGTTATTGCGCTTGTGGTGGGCTTGATCATTCAACGCAGACTGGCCCGCGCCATCGTGACGCCGGTCAATTCGGCAGTCGATCACTTCGATCGAATCTCCAAGGGGGACCTGACGCGCAACGTCGTCGTCGAGCGGGCCAATGAAATGGGCCATTTGTTGAAGCGGCTCGGTCAGATGCAAGAAGGATTGGCGCAAACGGTCGGCCGGGTGCGCACCAGCACCGAGGCGATCATGGGGGACGTGCGTACGATCGCCCACGGCAATATGGAGCTCTCCGACCGAACGGAGCAACAGGCTGCGTCGCTGCAGGAAGCCGCAGCGAGCATCGAGCAGTTGACCGCCACCGTGCGTCAAACCGCGGATAACGCGCGCAGCGCGCGCACGTATGCAGGCAGCGCCGCCGACATTGCCGTAAAAGGCGGCGACGCGATGGCGCGCGTCGTCGCGACGATGGACGCGATTTCGACAAGCTCGACGCAAATTGCGGGCATCGTCGGCGTGATCGAAGGCATCGCATTCCAAACGAACATCCTGGCCCTCAATGCAGCCGTCGAAGCAGCGCGCGCGGGGGAAAACGGACGCGGGTTCGCCGTCGTCGCGGCCGAGGTGCGCAATCTCGCACAGCGCTCGGCGGCCGCGGCAAAGGAAATCAAGACGTTGATCGGCGATTCGACGCAGCGCGTCGATGGCGGTAGCGCAATCGTCGGCGAAGCGGGGACGACGATGCGCGAACTTACCGAGGCGGTTGAACGCGTGCGCACGATCATCGGCGAAATCAGCCTGGCGTCGGAACAACAGTCGATCGGCATCGAGCAGATCAATGCGTCGGTCACGCATATGGAAGAGGCAATGCAGCGCAACGCAGCGCTGGCGGAGGAAGCATCGGCCGCTGCAGCGTCACTCGAAGATCAGAGCCGGCGCCTTGACGAAGCCGTCGCGCGGTTTCAGTTGCCCTCGAACGCGCTCTGACGCCCGGATACCATCGCCACGGCGATTCGGTTCTATCTGCGCGCGTCCCGCCCTGGTCTACTGGTAAGCATCGCTCAGTGGTGCGCAAACGCGCATCACCGCCGCGCTTTCATGGAGACCAGGGCTATTCCTATGTCAACACCGGACCGTTCCCATCAATTCATCCTGACGCTTGCGTGCCCGAGTGCAGCCGGCCAAGTCGCGGCCGTCGTGGCGCTGCTCGACAAGCACCGCGGCTATATCGACGAGCTGACCGTTTTCGACGACGATCTCAGCGAACGCTTTTTTATGCGTTGTGTCTTTCACGGCGCGCGCGAGCACGAAGCACCGCTCGATCTGGATGCGCTGAAAGCCGAATTCACGCCGATTGCAGCCTCATTCCACATGAACTGGGCAATTCACGACGCCCACGTTCGGCCAAAAGTGCTGCTCATGGTGTCCAAACTCGAGCACTGCCTCGCCGATTTGCTGTTCCGCTGGCGCATGGGCGAACTGGCAATGGACATCGTCGGCATCGCCTCGAATCACACGACGCTGGAGCCGATGGCCGTTCAGCACGGCTTGCCCTTCCACTATCTGCCGCTGACGGCCGACACCAAGGCGCGGCAGGAAGCGCGACTGCTCGATCTGTTTGAGACGACGGGCGCCGAACTGATGGTGCTCGCGCGTTATATGCAGATCCTCTCGGAAGAGACGAGCCGCAAGCTTGCGGGGCGCGCGATCAATATCCATCATTCGTTCCTCCCCGGGTTCAAGGGCGCGAAGCCTTATCACCAGGCGCATGCGCGCGGGGTGAAGCTTATCGGGGCGACCGCGCACTTCGTGACCGACGATCTCGATGAAGGCCCGATCATCGAGCAAGCGGTCGAGCGCGTCGATCATTCGCATAGCCCGGAAAGGCTGCTCGCGGTGGGGCGTGACGTCGAGTGCATCACGCTTGCCAGGGCGGTG
The DNA here is from genome assembly GCF_002879855.1 of Trinickia soli. Lineage (GTDB taxonomy): Bacteria > Pseudomonadota > Gammaproteobacteria > Burkholderiales > Burkholderiaceae > Trinickia > Trinickia soli. The sequence goes on from NZ_PNYB01000010.1 coordinate 11,754, forward strand.
AAGGCGTTTATCGAACGGCGTGTGTTTATCAATGGGGAGCGGACGGTGGTGTTGCAGTAAGTGCGTCCTTCCCCGGAGCGTCGGCACCGCATAGGGAGCGCACCATCTGTCCGGCATCCCGGCTGATAGACGGTGCGCCTGATCCTGTTTCCAACGACCCTGTTCACCTCGCCCGGCGTTGTTCGCCGCGCGATATAAATTCGTTGCTCGAAAATATTCAGATGTCCCGCTAATCGGGAAGCCAAGCCCTCCCTAAAGCATTCTGCAAGGGATTTTCACGCTGATTTCGGGCTAAAAAAAAGCGGGATACACGGGCCCTTCGGCCCGCGTACCCCGCACAGGGACACCCAATTCTTACGATTACTGATTACTTGATATCGGCCACCCAACTCGAAACCCGGTCCGGGTGCGCCGACACCCAAGCCTTTGCCGCTTCTTCGGGCTTCGTGCCGTTCTGCGCCGCGAGCATCACACCGTCGATCTCACCCGGCTTCCATTGAAACTTCTTCAAAAATTCCACCACTTGTGGCGCCTTTTTATCGAGTTCCGGATTGATCACATTATCGACATGTTCGGCGCCGCCAAATACTTTCTTGGGATCCTCGAGGAACTTGAGCTTCCACTTCGCGAACATCCAATGCGGCGCCCATCCCGTCACGACGATCGCCTTGTTCGCATGAATGTCGCGTGCGAGTTCGGCCGTCATCGCACTGCCGGAACTCGGCATCAACTGGTAGCTGAGGTTGTACGCCTTGATCGCGTCGTCGGCCTTCTTCATGACACCTGCGCCCGCATCGATCCCTACGATTCGTCCGTCAAACGCTGTCTTCTGCCCTTCGAGATCCGCAATCGTCGTTGCCTTGACGTCAGCGGGCACGACGAGTCCGATCTTGGCGTCGGTGAAGTTCGCGCCCAGATCCTCGACCTTCGATTTGTACTGAGCCCAGTAGGCGCCATGCGTCGCCGGCAACCAGGCCGACAGCGTCGCATCCAGATCGCCGCGGGCGACACCGCCCCACATGACCCCGGCCGCCACCGGTACGAGCTTGACCGGATACCCGAGCTTCGTCTCGATCACCTGCGCAGCAACGTTTGAAGTGGCAACGCTGTCGTCCCACCCTTCGACGTAGCCGATTTTGATCGTAGGTTTGCCGTCTGCCAGCGCCGGCAGCGCGCTTGCAAGCGCCGCGCCGAACGCAGCGGTCAATATCAACTGTTTGAAAAGCTTCATGATGGTCTCTCCAGGTCGTGCTTCCGCGGCGCGGGGGTTACAGCTCGTCGCTAAAAGCCAGGGGTTCGAACTGGCTTTAGCTTGAACAGCCAATAATCGACAATGAGTGCGTTTTCCGACATGCGTTTGCCCGGGAGCGACCGGAAGCGACCAGAAGCGACCCGGTCCCGATGGCCGCAATGAGCGCGACCATCCGCAACGGCCCGGCTCGCTATTTGTCGACGACAAGATTGCTAAGCGGCTTGCTGCAACAAAGCAGCACCATCCCTTGATCGATCTCGCGCTGACGGATGCCGCCGTTGTGATGCATATCGACCTCTCCCGACACGAGCTTCACCTTACAGGTGCCGCACATGCCCTGGGTACACGACGAAGGCAGACGCAAGCCCGCCCGCTTCGCCGCATCGAGCACATGCTCGTGCGCCCCGCACTCGATATCGCGGCGCGTCTTCGCAAAGGTGACCGAAAAGCGTGCCTGCGCATCGGCCCCACCTGCGTCGGCCGGTTCTGCTGCATCGTCAGTCGCCGCAGCTTGCTCAGCCGGCGACAACGATTCGAACGAAAAGCTTTCTTCGTGATATCGCGTGCGATCGAAACCTGCTTCCTCGAGTAAGTCGCGCACCGCTTTCATATAAGGCGCGGGCCCGCATGTGAAGATCTCGCGCTCCATGAAGTCGGGAGCGATCAAGCGCAGCAGCGGCAACGTCAGAAAACCGGTGATCCCGGGCCAGTTGGTCCGCGCTCCGATTCGTTCGCAGACGAACGACGTCCTGAACCGCTGCTGATTGGCGGCGATGAGATCGAGTTCTCGCGCGAAGATAATGTCGTCCGGCGTACGCGCGCTGTGAACGAAGACGATGTCGCGGTCTTCTCCAAGCTCGTGGTGCGACCGGCTCATCGACATCAAAGGCGTAATGCCCGAGCCGGCCGACAGGAACAGGTACTTGCCCGCCGCATGGCGCGCGCACGTGAATTCCCCCGCCGGCCCCAGCACGCGCACGGAAGCGCCCGGACGCAGGTTGTCGTGCAGCCAGTTCGATACTTTTCCGCCCGGCACCCGCTTGACCGTGATCGATATCGTGTGAGGACGTGTCGGCGCCGACGAAATCGTATAGCAGCGATTGATCGTCTCACCGTCGATGTCCAGTTCGAGCGTGATGAACTGCCCCGGCTCGAACGAGAACGTTCGTCCCTCGCGCGACATGAAGAAAAAGCTCTTCACGTCATGCGTTTCCTGCCGTACCTGGCAGCAGACGAGCGTTTCCTCGATGTCGCTGGTCCAGCGCGCGCCGAGTGCGCTCCAGAATGCGGGCCGCGTGAGGCGGCCGTCTTGCGGCTCGAAAGTTTGCGCGTCTCGCATCATGCTGTGCCTCGTCTCTTGCCTTCCGCCCTATGCTCAGGCGCCCACATGTGCGCCAAGGCGCCGGATATACCAATCGCAGAACTTCTCGACGAGCCCCTCGGTGTACGGCGAATAGGGCCCCGGCTCGTAGGCGCTGCTGCCCGCGCCGCGCTGCGAGAACTCGACGAGCGTGCGGTCTTGCGCGTTGGTCGCATTCCACACGGCCGTCAGGTTCTCGACGTCGTAATCGACGCCCTCCACCGCATCCTTATGAACCAGCCATTTCGTTCGAACCAAGGTCTTGCCGGCCGACAACGGAATCACGGAAAACGTGACGATGTGGTCGCTCATGAAGTGATGCCATGAATTCGGCTGGGTCCAGAACGAAAGCCCGCCCAGATCCGCGCGCTCGAATTCTCCGAGCAGCTTGTTCGACGCCACTTTCCCATCGAGCGTTTGCGATTCGCCGCTTCGGTCGAGCGGAAGCCGCTGCGTACGAAAGCCCGTGACGTCGCTGAGCCGTTCGATTTCAACGGACGGCAGGCTCATCGCCTCCCACTGCGCGGCACGCTCGGTGCAGGTACGCTCGAAAGCGGCCATGCCCTCCGCGTTGGCGGGCGACGGCTGATAGCCGAAGCCATATTCGTAGAGGGAAATCGTCAGCTCGGGATGGTTCGCGACGCAGTGATAGCACTCGCGATTGTTCTCCATCGTCAGCTTCCAGTTGCCTTCTTCGATGATGTCCACCTGCGCCGCGATTTTGCAGTTCGCGAGATCGTGCGGCAGCAGATACGGCTCCATCGCCGCGCGCATCTTCGCAAAATCGACGGGCGGCTCAGGCGCGAGGCAAATGAAGATCAGACCGCCCAGGCTCTCGACATGAACCGACTTCAAGCTATGCTTGCAACGGTCGAACTTCTCGCCCATGTGCTCGGCGAACATCAACGCGCCGCTCAGGTTGTAGGTCCAGCTGTGATAGGGACAGACGATATTGCCTACCGTGCCCCGCTCTTCGTTGCAAAGCCGCGCGCCGCGGTGACGGCAAACGTTGTGGAAGGCCCGAATCGACATATCGTCGTCGCGAACGATCAGCACCGACTCGCCCGCCAGCTCGACCGTCACGTAATCGCCGGGTTCGGGAATATCGGGTTCGACCGCGACGTGAATCCAGTGCTTGCGAAAAATTGCTTCCATGTCGAGCGCGAAGATTTCTTCGCTGACATAAAACGGCGCCTCCAGGCTGTAACCTTGTTTGCGCCGTTCGATGAGCGCGCGAATGTCTGCCGATACGGTCATGTCTGCTCCGGATGCTTGACGTGCTGGTACAGGTGCATAGTGCAAAGTGCGCGTCGAAAAAGCGCTTTACGCGTGGCAAAACCGCCTTGACGACTTCAATACTTCAATAATCGACGAGTCGATGCTCTCGTAAATAGCCCAGGATGGCTTGTGCTTTTTCGACCGAAGTCCCTTCAATTACGACGCTTCCACCACGGCTTTCCGTCGTCGTCGCCGTCAGCATGCGTGCATGCCCGGAACGCTTTTCAGCTGCGGCCAGCTTGATCGGCTTACGTTCGGCCGGCGCGAGCCGCCATGCGTCGGACTGCGCGTCATGCATGGCAGCGACACGCTGCAGCTCGATGGCACCGGCAACGGCGCGCGCATGAGCGTAGCGCGGCGCGACAGGCGCCTGCGGATGGACGGCTACGACGGCGGGCAGCGCCGCGTCGACGCTACGGCGGAACCCCTTCGGCAAGAATTGCGTGATCGACACGCGGCCGCACGCTACGGTCAGGTCAAGCGCCGAATCGACCAACGCGTAGCCGAGCGCGTCCGCCAACCGATACGGCAGCATGCCGGTGTCGTAAGCGCCTTCAGCGCGCGTACCGGTCAGCACGAGCGGCACGCCTTGCAGTCGTCCGGCCAAAAGCGCGGCGGCGTCGTCGCCGTCGCCGCATGGCAGAACCTCGATGCGTGGAGCACCCAACGCCAGGTAATCCGTCAGCGCGAGGTTGCCCGCGTCCCCTGCGTGCAGCACCAGCAGTTCGGCGCCGTGCTGCGCGGCCAGCGTGCGAGCGATTTCGAGCGCCGCCGCGTCGTTGCGGCTGTAGCACGAGACACCGCTCACGCGGTGGTGTCCGACCGAAACCAGCACGGCGATACGATCGATTTTTTCCAATGATTTCATGCCGCCACCCCTTCGCCAACATTCGCGCCGACTGCCGTCGCCGATATGTGCCGAGCCTGCCTCGCCTGACCGACGGCATTCTTCAATGCCGCCATCGTCGCCTGCGTATCGGCAATGACCGTCAGATTCGCGCGCTTGACGATCGGCGCGCTGCCGTCCAGATTGACAGCGATCACGTGCCGGCAGTCTTTGATGCCTTGCAAATGTTGCACGGCGCCCGATATCCCGAAGGCGATGTAGACGCTCGCGTTGACCGTCTTGCCCGTCGCCCCGACCTGCTTGTCGCGCGTGAAATAGCCGTTGTCGACGGCCACGCGGCTCGCGCCGATCGCGGCGCCCAAGGCATCGGCCAATGCTTCGAAGGCAGCGATGTCGGTGACGCCGTTCCCCGCGGAAATGATGAAATCGGCTTCTTCGAGCGCGACTTGTGCGGCACCCAACTGGGTCGTGCCACGGTCTCCGTAACGGGCTCCGTTCGTCGACACCGTCGACGCCGCATCGGCAAAAGATGCGCCGATACGTTCGCCTGCACCGACGAACGGAAGCTTGGCCGATACTGCCTCGGGTCCCAGCAAGATCACGTCCGGCCATGCGCGTGTCGCAAACGAACGCCCGGCATTGGCATAGCAACCGACATGGGCCGCATCGATTTCGACGACGTGCGCCGCAATCGTCGCCCTTGCCTGCGCGGCGTAGCGGCGGCCGAGATCGCCGTCGCCCGTCGCGTTGTCGGGCATCAGAATATGCGCGGGTTTGAATGCCGCCACGCAATCGCGCAGCGCCGCGAGCGCGCGGTCGGGTGCGAACGCCGGCCGGGCCAGAGAAGGCAATTCGATGACCTTGTCCGCACCGAGCGAGGCCGCGTCGTCGGTCAACTCGCCGAAGACGAGCAGAACCACTTCTGTTTTCGCATCGGCGACGATAGCCGCGGCCGCCACCGCCTGGCGCGCATGTTCATCCAGTGCGCCGCGATCGCTATGCGCGGCGACGAGCAGCACACGTGCGCCGGTATCGTAGATCCGCCTCGGTTTCGGCGCCTCTGCGTGCGCATGCTGCCGCGCGGCCAGCATCGCCTCGTCGCTTGCGCCGCCCGCGTATTCGTTGCCGAGCGTGATGCGCTTGAGCCCCGACGCGGCAATGATGAACGGCCGGCGTGGTTCGATTCGTTTGACGGTGTTCATGCGTATCACTCCAACGCGGCTGCAACGAGTTCGGCAACGTCGAGCACTTCAGGCCGCGGACCCACCACGCCTTCGAGCATTGCGGTGCAGTTCGGGCAGCCCACGGCGACGACGTCGGCGCCGATCGCCTTTGCATCGGCCATTCGAATATCGGGAATCCGCGCCTTGCCCGGGATATCCGTCAGCGGCGCACCGCCCCCGCCTCCGCAACAACGTCCGCGCATACCGTGACGCTCCATCTCGATCACCTTGATGCCGATCGATTTGAGCACGCGGCGCGGCGCCTCGGTCTCGCCGTTATAGCGACCCAGATAGCAAGGGTCGTGATAGGTGATGCGCTTATCCATCAACGGAGCCGAGGCCTTTGGCGAGAGCCGGCCCGATTGCACGAGTTCGAACACGACACTCGTGTGATGCTGAACCTCATAGCGCGTGCCGAAAGCACGGTACTCGTTTCTGAGGCTATGCATGACGTGCGGATCGGCTGTGACGATGCGCTTGAAATCGAGAGCACCGAGCGTCGCGATCATGCGCTTGGCCATGCGCTGAAACGTGGCTTCATCGCCGAGGCGTCGTGCGACATCGCCCGTATCGGCCTCCTCCCCGCCCAGTACCGCGAAGTCCACGCCGGCCTTGTTCAACACTTTGACGAGCGAGCGCAGCGTGCGTTGATAGCGCATATCGAACGCGCCCTCTCCCGCGATCAGCAGGACATCGACGGGCACGCCCGGTTGCGCGATGCGTGCATTGAGATCGACCGCCCAGTCGTAACGGGCTGCGATGTCGTAACCGCCCGCGCTGCCGGTCTCGCGCAGATTGGCGAGCACTTCGGGCGCCTTGCCCGGCAAATCCCCCTCGGTCAACGTCCGATTGCGGCGCATGTCGACGATCGCATCGACGTGTTCGATCAGCATCGGGCACTCCTGGACGCACGCGCGACATGTCGTGCAGGACCAGATCGTGTCCGCTTCGATCAAGCCCGACACGATGGGCCCATTCGGTTGGCCGCCATGTTTGCCGACGGGGATGCCAGGCGTCGGGCTGCCGGCATAGGCCGCGTCGGTACCGCCCACCATGCCCGTGACGAGATCCTGAATCAGCTTCTTCGGGTTGAGCGGCTGGCCTGCCGCGAATGCGGGGCATGCTGCCTCGCACTTGCCGCATTGCACGCAGGCGTCGAAGCTCAGCAGCTGATTCCAGCGGAATTCAACGGGCTTGGCGACACCGTATTCGCGATGCTCGATATCCGGACGCTTCAGTGCGGTCGGCGGCGTGGCTTCCCCGTGGCCGGTATACGAATCGCGTGTCGCTGCGAAGCGTTCCTGGCGCGGATGAAACGCGAGATGAAGCAGGCCCGCGATCGCATGTTTCATCGGCCCGCCCTTGGCCGCGCCCATCGTCATCGCGAATGCGCCGATCCCGATCAGCACCGCACAAATCACGGCGAACCCGCGCGACATAGCGCCCGCGGGCACGAGCGTGAACAGAAGGAGGCCCACTGCGAACGACCCGAGCAGCCACGGCAGCGCGTTCCACGGTCCGCGCGACAAACGTGCAGGCACGTCTTTGGCATGACGGCGGCGCCAAACGAAGACAGCACCGATCAGCATCGCCAATGCCGCGAGGAAGATCAGCTTGTCGAGCCACGGCGAGTAAATGCCGAGGCCGTAGTTGACGAAGACGAGCGCGAGCGCGGCGATCGCCCCGCCCGCCGTCGCCACGTGTGTCTTGGCGATATAGGGGTCGCGCGCGACGACATGGTGCAAATCGACGAAATAACGCTTCGGGATGGCGAACAGGTTCGACACGCCGAACGCGCCAGGCGCAGTGGCGCGGCCGAGCCGCCAGTACGACGAACGTTTCGCAACGGCGAAGGCGAGTCCGGCCACGGACAGCCAGAGCAACACCGTAATGAGAAATGCCGGGCTCATGATCAGAAGTCCTTGCAAAGCCGCAGCGAGTCGTAGATCGCACCATGGATGTTGTGCATCGAGATGCAATCGCCCACGCGAAACAGAACGAACCGGCCGTTACCCAATTCTTCGGATAAGCAGGGCTGAGCCTCGGCGGCAAAGAGCTTTTGAACGTCGATCTGCCCCCGGTTCAACGATTCGGGTTTGAGCTTCCAATAAAGCAGATCGTTAGGCGTACTACCGTTTTCGATCACGACCTGATCGACGGCCCGTTCCTCCTGCTCCTCCGTATATTCGTTGCGCAGCACGGCGATCTTCTTGCCGTCTTCCTCGTAAACGCGATCGAGCCAGAAATTCGGCGTATGGATGACGCCCTGCGCGTAGAGGCGCCGGTAGAAGATCGGGAACGTCGTACCGCCGCAATCGTCCGCGACCTTGACGTCGGGCGTCACGATCTCGACTTTCGAGCCACGGCTCGAGATGAAATCCGCGACGCCCGCGCCCGCATGCGTGCTGACGCCGTCATAGACGAGCACGTTCTGCTTCGGTTCGACGCGTCCCGAAAGGATGTCCCACGAGCTGACCGCGAGCCCATCGGCCACGCCCCAGGCCGCCACCTGATCGGAGAATGCGCGTCCACCGGTAGCGAGCACGATGATGTCGGGCTTCTCGGCCATGATCGCCTTTTCGTCAGCTTCGACGCCAAGCCGGCGGTCTACGCCCAGCCGCTTCGTTTCCATATCGAACCAACGCACGATACCGACCATCTGTTCGCGTTGCGGCGCCTTCGATGCCAGCACGATCTGGCCGCCCACCTCGCTGTTCTTCTCGAACAACACGACGTCGTGGCCGCGCGAGCGCGCCACGCGTGCGGCCTCCAATCCTGCGGGGCCCGCGCCGACGACCACGACCTTGCGCTTCGGCCCACGCGACTTTTCGATCACGTGCGGCATCGTCGCTTCACGCGACGTCGCGGCGTTCTGTACGCAGAGCACGTCGAGGCCGTTGTACTGGCGGTCGATGCAGTAATTGGCGCCGACGCACTGCTTGATTTCGTCTTCGCGGCCGTCGCGGATCTTGATGACCATGTGCGGATCGGCAATCTGCGCGCGCGTCATGCCGACGAGGTCGATCATCCCCGACGCGAGCAGGCGCTCGGCCTGCCCCGCGTCGCGAATGCTCTGTGCGTGCATGACGGGAATGTTCACGACCGACTTGATGCCGGCGGCGAGATGCACGAACGGTTCAGGCGGCAGCGCCATCGGCGGCATGCAGTTGGCAAGCGTGTTGTGCGTATCGGCGCCCGAGCCGATCACGCCGAGGTAATCGATGAGCCCCGTCTCCGACATTGCATGCGCGATTTCCTTGAGCTGCTCGTGATCGAGCCCGTCCTCATGGAATTCGTCGCCGCACATGCGCAGGCCCACGACGAAATCGGGTCCGACCGCTTCGCGCACGGCCTGCAAGACTTCCACCCCGAAGCGGAGCCGATTGGCGAGGCTACCGCCCCATTCGTCGGTACGAAAGTTCGTGCGGGGGCTCCAGAACTGGTCGATCAAATGCTGGTGGGCGGCCGAGATCTCGACGCCGTCCATGCCCGCCTGCTGCACGCGTTTGGCCGCCGCAGCGAAGTCCCCGATGATGCGGCGGATTTCCTCGACTTCGATGGTCTTCGCATTGCCCCGATGCACGGGCTCGCGCACGCCTGAGGGCGTCATCAGGTGCGGCCAATGTTCGCCGTGAAAGGCCGAGCGCCGCCCCATGTGCGTCGCCTGAATCATGATCTTCGCGCCATGGCGATGCATCGTTTCCGCGAGGCGGTTCAAAGGATCGATCACGCGATCGGTCGAGAGATTGACCGACTTCCACCAGCCTTGCGGGCTATCGATCGATACCGGGCTCGATCCGCCGCACACCGCCAGACCCACCCCGCCCTTCGCCTTTTCCTCGTAGTAGCGAATGTAACGATCGCCGGGCAAGCCGCCCGGCTCCGCATAGACTTCCGCGTGCGCCGTGCTGACGATGCGATTGCGCAGCGTCAGCTTGTTCAGCGTCAAAGGTTTGAACAGATGGGGGTAGCGCATGTCGATCGACCTCTAAACTATTCTGTGACTGGCTTCGATGCATGAATGCCGTAATGTCTGGCTTTCCGGCGTGTGCGCTTTCGTGCGCTTTATTGCGTTTTATTGCGCCAGCGGCGAAACTTCGAACACGCAATAGTCATGGCCCTCGCCCGCGCATTGCGTCTCCTCCGATTGCGAGCGCGGCCCCTTGCTGCCGTTTGGATGCGTATCGTTGACCCAATCCATCGCTCCGGCGAACCAGCCGGCGAACATGTAGCAGAGCTTGCCTTCCTTCTCGGGCTGAGCCAGCACGAACGAAGAATGGCGCAGTTCGATGCGTGCGTATGCGCGAGCCGGATCGGCTTCGGCGATGTGGAACAGCCCCCAACCGCGCTGCGACAAGCGCTTCAGATAGTGCTCGAAGACAGCCATGCCGGAGAGCCCGTGTTGCTTCGCTTCCTTATCGCACCAGTGGTAGGCCGATTTGTAGCCGGCGCGATAGAGAATGTCGGCATACGCCTCGCGACCCAGCGCCTCTTCGACGGCGACGTGATTGTTCGTAAAGAAATGACGCGGCACGTAAAGCATCGCCAGCGCGTCGGTAGTCCAGACACCGGTATCGGGATCGACGTTGATCGGAAGTTGCGGTTGCATGAGAAAAGTCCCTGACTAAGCCAATTCGATAACGGCGCTCTATGCGCCCCACACTTCGCCAAACACGCGAACCCAGTTCTCGCCCATGATCTTGCGGATGCGCGTTTCGCTCCAACCGGCGCGCTCCATGGCCGCGGTCAGATTCGGAAATTCGCCGATGGTGCGGATGCCTTCGGGGTTGACGACCTTGCCGAAATTCGTCAGCCGGCGATAGCGCCCTTTGTCGTGCGTCAGCCAATCGAAGAAGTCGACGCTATAGCCTTGCGTGAAGTCGGTGCCGATGCCCACCGCGTCGTCGCCGATCAGGTTGACGACATAGTCGATCGCTTCGATATAGTCTTCGACCGTCGCGTCGATGCCACGCTTCAGGAACGGAGCAAACATCGTTACGCCGACGAAACCGCCCGCATCGGCGATTTCCTTCAGTTGCGCGTCGCTCTTGTTGCGCGGATGTTCCTTCAGGCCCGACGGCAGGCAGTGCGAATAGCAGACGGGCTTCTTCGAAAACGCGATCGCTTCGGAGGACGTGTTGCCGCCCACGTGCGAGAGATCGACCATGATGCCAACCCGATTCATCTCCGTGATCACCTCGCGGCCGAAATCCGACAGGCCGCCGTCACGCTCGTAGCATCCCGTACCCACGAGGTTTTGCGTGTTGTAGCAAAGCTGCACGACACGCACGCCCATGTCCGCGAACGCCTCGATGTAGCCGAGGTTGTCCTCAAATGCATGCGCGTTCTGGAAGCCGAGGATGACACCCGTCTTGTTCTCGCGCTTGGCTCGCTCGATGTCGGCGGTCGTGCGCACGAGCGTCAATATTTCGGCGTGCTCACGAATTTGTTGCTTCATGAGCGCGATGTTGTCGACGGTCTTGGCGAAGCTTTCCCAAACCGACACCGTACAGTTCGCGGCCGTGATGCCGCCCTTACGCATGTCTTCGAATACAGATCGTTCGAACTTGGAAATGTTCAGACCGTCGATGATGATGCTGGTCTCGTGCAAAGTGGCCATCGATTGCTCCGGGCGTGGGCTGGTCGAATTGAAATCTGACATTTGAAAATGAAGGCGCCGCGATCCGCATTTGATGGCGGATCGCGGCCTCACTCAATAGATCGGGAACTGCTCGCAGAGCGCGAAGATTTCCTTACGCACGCGCTGCTCCGTTTCCGCATGGCCTTCCGGGTGACGCGTCAACGCATCGAATACTTCGAGGATCAGGCGGCCGATCTGCTGGAATTGCCCGACACCGAAGCCGCGCGTCGTGCCTGCCGGCGTACCGAGACGAATGCCCGATGTGATCGTCGGCTTCTCCGTATCGAACGGAATCCCGTTCTTGTTGCAGGTGATGCCTGCCCGCTCGAGCGCCGTCTCCACCTGCGTGCCCTTCAAGCCCTTCGGACGCAGATCGACGAGCAGCAGGTGATTGTCGGTGCCGCCGGTCACGAGATCGACTCCGCCTTCGCGCAGCACCGCACCCAGCGCCTGTGCGTTGGCCAGAACGCGATCGATGTAATGCGTAAAGCCGTCTTCGAGGGCTTCGCCGAAGGCCACGGCCTTTCCGGCGATCACATGCATCAGCGGCCCGCCTTGCAGCCCGGGGAATACGGCCGAATTGATCTTCTTGGCGATGTCCTCGTCATTGGTCAACACGAACCCGCCACGCGGGCCGCGCAGCGTCTTGTGGGTGGTGGACGTGACGACATGCGCGTGTTCGATCGGATTCGGATGGCGACCCGCGGCGATGATGCCGGCAATATGCGCCATGTCGACCATCAGCTTCGCACCGACGCGATCCGCGATGGCGCGAAAACGGGCGAAGTCGAGCACGCGGGGATAGGCCGAGAACCCTGCAATGATGAGGCTCGGGCGATGTTCGTCGGCCAGTGCTTCGATCCGGTCGTAATCGATCAACATCGTGTCGCGGCTCACGCCGTACTGAACGGCGTTGAACCACTTGCCGGAAAGCGCGGGTTTCGCGCCGTGCGTCAGGTGACCGCCCGCGTCGAGCGACATGCCGAGAACCGTATCGCCGGGTTTGGCCAGCGCCAGCATGACCGAACCGTTTGCCTGTGCGCCCGAATGCGGCTGCACGTTGGCAAACTGCGCACCGAACAACCGCTTGACGCGTTCGATCGCAAGCGCCTCGACTTCGTCGGCGAACTCGCATCCGCCGTAATAGCGCTTACCCGGATACCCTTCGGCATACTTATTCGTCAGCACAGAGCCCTGCGCTTCGAGCACGGCGCGCGAGACGATGTTCTCCGATGCGATCAGCTCGACCTGCGACTGCTGCCGCTCGAGCTCTCTCAAGATCGACTCACGCACGGGCGCATCGCGTTCGGCAAGACTCTGCGTGAAAAACGGCTCAAGGTTCGACATGGCGTATCCGTATTGATGGCGCGGCGCATTCCGGTGCTTCGACGCCCGCCGGCGTTCGTTGGCGATGGCTCTATTCTTGTCGTTCGCCTTTTTTACGGATTGACGAATTCAGACGCGTTCTTTGCCTTTTCCGACACGCGCGTCCGTTTTGGACAAGTCGGATGCGTCGGACGGATGCGCGTACCGTCACCGCGCGGACAGCCATGCGTCGAACCGGCGATTCGCCCGCAAGTCGGTTGCTGCTTCGCACCAATAAAGCGCAGGCGATACGCCGAGAAGTCCAACCGTGGCGCGCAGACGGCACAATCGCGGTGCAACACACAACGGCATACGCGCCGACCCTAGGGTTAAGCCGTATGGCATGCCTATTGCGCTCGAACTCACAATGAAACGCGCCCTCGGCTCGACGAGACCCGCTGCGGCAATAGATCGGATTCGAAGGAACGCCCTCACATGTCGCCTGACCGCACTGCGTCGCTGTCAAATTTTGCATTCATGACGCTGCCCAACTTCACGATGATCGCGTTCTCGAACGCGGTCGAAGTGCTCAGGATGGCGAACTATCTCAGCGGCCAGGATCTTTATCGGTGGACCGTCGTGAGTCCCGATGGCGGCCCTGTGACCGCCAGCAATGGCTTGGCCGTTGAAACCGTCCCGGTTTCGTCGCTCGAGCAATTGCCCGATGTCGTGTTCGTCTGCGGCGGCATCGACGTTCAGCATTCGACGACGAATACGCATTTGTCGGAACTGCGCCGATTCGCACGGTCGGGCGTCGCGCTCGGCAGCCTTTGCACCGGCACCTATGCGCTCGCGCGCGCGGGGCTGCTCGACGGCTATGCCTGCGCGATCCATTGGGAGAACATGTCCGCGCTGAAGGAAGAGTTTCCCGGCACGCGTTTCTTGAAAGAGCTGTTCGTCATCGATCGCGACCGTATCACCTGCACGGGCGGCGTTGCGCCGCTCGATATGATGCTGCATCTGATCGCACCGCGAATCGGCACGCCGCGCGTGACGCAGATTGCCGAGCAATTCATCGTCGAGCATGTGCGCGATACGAGCGCTCAACAACGGATGCCGCTCGTCGCGCGACTCGGTTCCGCGAACAAGTCGCTGTTCGAAGTGATCGCGTTGATGGAAAACAATATCGAAGAACCGCTTTCACGCGAGGAGCTCGCCCGGCTCGCGAATATGTCGCAGCGGCAACTTCAACGTTTGTTCAGAGAACATCTCGGCATGACGCCGACGCATTACTACCTCACGCTGAGGCTACGTCGCGCGCGCGAATTGCTGCTGCAAACCGATATGTCGATCATGCACATCACGATGGCGTGCGGCTTTCAATCGGCCTGTCACTTCAGCAAGAGCTATCGCGATGCGTTCGGCACTGCGCCTACACGCGAACGTCGCAAGCAGGTCGCGCCGTTCGCATGCGCGACGCCCGCGGAGGCTGCGCTGCACCTTTGATCCCTGCTCAACGGATGGCGAACGCATCGCGCAAGCGTTGCGCGATCTGTCGTGCCTCCTCGGCCGAGCCCACGTTCGTGAATCCCATCAATACACCGCGTTGATGGCGCTGCGCATTCGCGTAGCGCTCCGACAACGCCTGACAATGGAGCCCGGCCTGCTGAGCGCGGCGCGCAAGCGTGCGGTCGCCAAGCGGGGACCGCACGCGTACCACGAGATGCATCCCGCCGCGCGTCTGTTCGACATAGAGTTGCGCGCCGAAAACGTCATGCAGCGCTTGCACCAACCAGGCGCGACGACGCGCATACAGCAACCGCATCTTCTTGAGGTGGCGTGCGAAATGCCCCCCCGCCATGAAGTCTGCGACCGTCGCCTGCAACAAACGGGCACCGCGGTTCTGCGCCGCTTGAACGGCTTCTTCAAACGACGACGCAACGGCTTTCGGCACGACCAGGTAGCCGAGCGATAACGCCGGGAACAATACCTTCGAAAAGCTGCCCGCGTAGATGACTCGATCGCGTGCATCGAGGCTTTTTAACGCCGGCAGCGTCGGCCCCGAGTAGTGAAACTCGCCGTCGTAATCGTCTTCAAAGACCCAGCCGTTCGCTTGCGACGCCCAGTCGAGCAACGCGAGCCTGCGCGACACTGTCATCGACACGCACAACGGCGCGTGATGCGACGGCGTGACGACTGCCATGCTGGCGTGCGGCGCCGTGTCCCGCCCCACGGACTCATCCAAGCCCTCTTCGTCGACCCGCACCGGATGCTCGATCATCGACGCGCGCTCCAGCACCGTACGCGTCGGCGGGTAGCAAGGGTCCTCGATCCAGACCGTATTGCCACGCTGTAGCAACACGCCGACCGCCAACTCGAGCGAGGCGCAGTAGCCGGTCGTCACGAATACCTGATCGACGCCGCACACAATGCCGCGCGACGCCAGCAGGTACGCCGCGATCGCTTGCCGAAGTGCGGGCTCACCGCACGGGTCGCCATACCCCAGATCAGCCGGCGAGGTGGCGCGAATTCGTCGGGACGCGAGCCTCGACCAGAGCTTGCGTGGAAACGCATCGAGCGCCGGGATGCCCAATTGCAGCGGCAGCGGCCGCCGCATCTGCAGTGCGCCGAACGGCGGAGCGCCCGTTGACGGTGAGCGTAGCGGCGAGAGCGACAGCGCGCCCGGCCGTGCCGCCGCCAGCGCACGCGGCACGCGCGGCGAGGCGGGCAGGTTCGGCGAAACGACCGTGCCGGCAGGGCCGCGGGCCAACAGATAGCCTTCGCCGGCCAGCCGCTGATAGGCCGCTTCGACGGTCCCGCGCGCCACGCCCAGCTCGCTGGCAAGGGCCCGCGCGGACGCGACTCGCGCACCGGGCGCAAGCACGCCCGTGTCGATCGCCGTCAGCACGCGTTCATAGATTTGCCGTGCAAGCGGCACGCGCTTGCGCCGATCGATGCGCGCAATGGGCATGTCGTCACGGGTACCGGCGCTGCGCGGCTGCAATGCCGAAACCGATGGCCTGGTCATTTTTCTCGATTTTGGTCCTTATCATTGGTGCATGGTACGTCCAAACTGAGTCCCGTCAACCACGAAGGATCTCAACCATGAGCGAGCGAATCTTTTTAGCCGGCGCTGCGGGCGCCGTCGGTTCGGCATTGACGCCCTTGCTGGTCGGCGCAGGCTATGAGGTCTACGGCACCACGCGACACCTCGATCGCACCGACGCGATCCGCGCGGCAGGGGCCCATCCGATCCTCGTCGATGTCTTCGACCGGGCAACGTTGGCCGATGCAATCGAGCGCGTTGCACCGGCAATCGTCATTCACCAACTGACCGATCTGCCGCCCGCGCTCGATCCGACCCGGATGGCCGACGCCGTGGCCCGTAACGCACGCATCCGCGCCGAAGGAACGGCCAACCTCGTGACAGCGGCGCGAGCTGCCGGGTGTGCGCATATCGTCGCGCAGAGCATCGCGTGGGCTTATGCGGCTGGCCAGGCGCCCTATAGCGAATCGCAGCCGCTCGATACGGCCGCCGAGGGAGCGCGCGCCATAACCGTCAACGGCGTGGTGGCACTCGAGCGCCATGTTCTGGCCTTCAACGATTGCGGCGGCGTGGGGACCGTGCTGCGATACGGCAATCTGTACGGACCCGGCACCGGCCGCGACGTCGCGCAAGGCGCCAGCCCGTTGCACGTCGATGCAGCCGCATGGGCCGCACTGCTGGCCGTGCAGCGCGCGACGAGCGGAGTCTTCAACATTGCCGAAGATCACGCCGAAGTGTCGAACCGAAAAGCCAAACGCGAATTGGGCTGGCGCCCCGACCTGCGGCTCGCCATGCCGGAAAACGCACGCGATTGACGATCAACCGGCCATCGCGACGCGATCGGCTTGCGCGCCGATCCGTTCCGCAAGAAAGTCCACGAGCGCGCGTACGCGTTTGGGCAGCGCGCGCTTGCCCGGCCAGACGAGATGCACAGGCGCGGGCTCGGGCTCGAATCCCGTCAACACCATCTCGACGGCTCCCGCCTCGACGTACTCCTGCACCTGCCAAAGCGGCGCACGCGCCACGCCAAGCCCGGCCAAGGCAGCCGCATTGCACGCTTGCGCGTGGCTCGAGCGGAACCGTCCGGCCACGCGGACCGTTCTGCCGTCGGGGCCAAACGCCCACGTTTCCTCGTCGACGCTCTTGCGCAACAGGCACTCGTGGTTGGATAGATCTTCGGGCACGCGCGGGTGGCCCCTCGCGGCAAAGTAAGCTGGCGCACCGAATATCACGCGTCGCAACGTGCCGATACGCTTCGCCTTGAGATCCGAAGACGGCAGCACGCCGAGCCTCAACGAAAGGTCGATGCGCTCTTCCGCCAAGTCGACATGCCGCTCCGACAGCACGAGCTCGATCGTAACGCCGCCATGCAACTGCATGAAATCGGCGACAACCGGCGCCACATGCTGCGTCCCGAACCACGTCGGCGCGGCGAGGCGAATTGCACCGCGCAATTGAAGTCCCTGATCGGCGAGCATTTCGCGTGCGGCCGCGATCTCCCGCACCGCGGGCCGAATCCGCTCGATAAACGCCATGCAGCCAGGCGTCGGATAAACATGCCGCGTCGTGCGATTGAACAGCGTCACACCCAGTTGCTGTTCCATCGCGGCAAGCGTGCGGCTGACCGATTGCAAGGAACGCCCCAAGGTTGCCGCTGCCGCGGTCAAGCTGCCCTGATCGGCCACGGCAAGCAGGACTGCGTAGTCTTCATTCGCCTTCATTTGCCTTCATTCCTTTGATTCTCTCGGTTTTCGGAAGAATGTAAGCCGGCTGGCGCCGCTACTCATGGCACAGCGCAAGCCTTACATTCTATCCACGGCGATACATCGCCTTCGATTTACTTTCACGGAGAACGGATATGACCCATGAAACCCGCTTGCCCATGACGCCTCGCTACGGCGCGCCGATTACGCTCGAAACCGCGCAGCGTGTCGCACTGGCTGCACAGCGCGAAGCGGAACGCAACAACTGGCCGATGGTGATTGCGATTGTCGATAGCGGCGGACATCTCGTCTTGCAGCATCGGCTCGATCAGGCACAGCTCGGCAGCATCGAAGTCGCGCGCCAGAAGGCGGAGACGGCGGTGCGTTTTCGTCGCCCCACGAAGCGATTCGAAGATGCGCTCTCGCAAGGCGGCCTGCATCTGCGATTGCTGGGCATGACGAACCTGACGCCGCTCGACGGCGGGCTGCCGCTCGTTCTCGATGGCGAAGTGATCGGCGCGATCGGGGTCTCGGGCATGCAGTCGCACGAAGATGCCCAGGTTGCCGAGGCCGGCGTGGGGGCCTTGAACTGACCGCCGATTATCCGACTGCGTGCCGGCTACTTTCCGCTCACGGCCGCGCCGGCGCCGCATATCATCGCGACGCCGGCCTGCGCGGTTGCGCGCAGCGCAGCACGTTTATCACCGGCGCGCGAGCGCACCGCGAGCGTATGCAGGATGGCCGAAGCGATCTTTGCGAGCATGGCGGCATCGGCATGCGCATCCAATTCGCCGTCGGCCTGGGCTCGAACGAGACGCGCCTCGAATGCGCGATCGAACGAACGCAGACCGTTGCCGAGGATATCGCGCACGGCCTCGTCTCCGGCCGCTTCGACGGCAGCCGTGCCGATCAGAAAACAGCCCTTCGCAGGGCTGCCCGCGCGAAAGTAGAGATCCAACGCAAGGTCGTACACATGCTGGAGCGCCGCTTTCAGGGGCATCTCGCGGGCCAACGCCTGCTCCATCGCTGCGCGGTTGGCTTGCACGTAGCGCTCGAGCGTCGCCACGTAGAGCGCGTGCTTATCCCCGAACGCGCCGTATAAGCTCGGACGATTCATGCCCATCGCGACGCTCAATTCGTCGAGCGTCGTCGCGCTGTAACCGCGTTCCCAGAACGTATCGCGCGCCTGTGCAAGCGCCACGTCCATATCGTAGGCGCGCGGCCTGCCGCGCGAGCGCCTTGCTTGCGCACTTTCGCCCATTTCCTTGACTTTGCTTTTTTGTACCATCGTGAATAAAAATACTTGACGCATCTGATTTTTGTTCACTATAGTACAAAATCATGACAACAAGGGGAATCGGTATGGAACTGTACTTCTCACCGCTCGCCTGCTCTTTAGCGACCCGCATCACGTTCTACGAAGCCGGCTATGAGGCGCAGTACACCCGGGTGGATACGAAACGCAAGCGGCTGGAAAACGGCGGGGATTTTTTTGCGGTCAATCCGATGGGCCAGGTGCCGGTCTTGCGCACGGACGACGGCGAGTTGCTATTCGAGAACACGGCAATCCTGCCTTACGTGGCCGATCGCTTTCCTGCGGCCGGGCTCGTGCCGGCGACAGCGCTCGAACGCGCTCGCGCGCAACAGTGGCTCGGGTTCATCGGCACCGAATTGCATAAAGCGGCGTTCGTGCCGCTACTCGATCCCACGGCAAGCGAAGACGTGAAGCGCTATGCGCGCGAGAAGGTCGCACGGCCGATGTCGGTGTTGCAACGACACTTGTCGGAACGCGAGTGGCTGGTTGGCGCATTCAGCGTCGCCGACATTTACCTGGCTGTCGTCCTGAATTGGGCGCGCTACTGCGACGTCGATCTCGCCCAGTGGCCGGCCGTGCTCGATTTCTTCAAGCGCGCGTCGGCGCGGCCCGCCTTGGCGCGCGCGTTCGCCGAGGAAATCGCACTCTATCGCGCCGAACTCGCGCGTGAGCAGGCCTGACACCCCGATGGCGCGCGACTTGCGCGCGCTCTCACTCAGTCGATAAGGTCACGCACCGGCAGACCGTTTGCTTCGCAGTACTGACGATATGCCTCCAATTGGGTGGCGGCCGAAACACGATTTCTCACGCTACCGTCCGCGGCCAGAAACTCGACTTCACCATGCACGACGACGAGCACGGTCAACGGCACGTCGCCCACGACCTTCCACCAATCGGTGTTGCCCGGCGGCTCGTATACATAGTCGCCGGGGCCGATGCATTCGCCGGTGCAGAGCAGGCGCTCGCCCTTCAGATTGAACGCATGGATTTCGCCGGTATGCCGATGCAATGGCATCGTTGCGCCCGGGCTCATGCGCATCATTTCGACGAAACCCCGGCCGTCGGCGAAGAAACGTAGCGGCTTCCACGATTTGACCGGCGACTCGGGAATCCATGGCATGTCGTGCCCGCTGATCGTGCGAGCTGGAAGATATTGGATCAGCGACTCAGTTTGGCTCATGATGGGCGGCTCCTGTTAGCGGCGACGATTGCGTCGTCTCATGAGTCAACTTTAGCGATACACTGGCTTATTTTTGAGCCACTTCATCGTTTGTTTATGGAACCAGTTTTCGAGTTTCCATTGGATCTCGACAAGCGCGGCCGCGAGAGTCTCGCGCAGCGGCTCCATCAACGCCTGCGCGCTGCGATCGTCGAAAAACGATTGCCGCCCGGAGCCCGCCTGCCCTCGACGCGCCGCGTGGCCGAGGCATACGGTCTGGCCCGCAACACCGTCATCGCCGCCTACGACTTGTTGATGGCCGAAGGTTTCATCGTCACCCGGCCGGGTGCTTCCGCGCAGGTCGCGGACCTGGGTCTCGGCCGGCGGCTTGCGGGCCGTAGGCGCCCGCCGCGGCTCATAGCGGCGCCGGCGCTCGAGTGGCGCAGAGCTGAGCCGAGCGAAACGAACGCAACGGACGCTGCGGGCGCACGCCTCCCGGCCTCGCAAGGTTTCGCGCTGGGGGTGCCGGACCACCGCTGGTTTCCCACTGACATCTGGCGCCGGCTGTTACTTCGGGGCGCCAGCATTTCGTTGCCCGACTCATTCGGTTATCCACCTGCCGAAGGCCGGCCTTCGCTACGCGCAGCCATTGCACAACATGTGGCTTCCACGCGCGCCGTCGTCTGCGCCGAACGCGATGTAGTCGTCACCTGCGGCGCGCAGCAGGCGTTCGACCTGCTTGCGCGCGTGCTCGTCAAACGCGGACACACGAAGGTCGCCATCGAAAATCCCGGCTATCCTCCGCTGCGCTCGGCACTGCGCGCAGCCGGCGCGCAACTTGTGCCGATTCCCGTGGACGACGAAGGGCTCGTCGTCGATAGCTTGCCTGCAGACGTGCGAATCGTCTGCGTGACCCCCTCACATCAATTTCCGACCGGCGTCGCCATGTCGCTCGCACGTCGACGCGCCTTGCTCGAGTTCGCGCGGCGCAATGCGGCGGTCATCATCGAGGACGATTACGACGGCGAATTCCGCTACGGCACGCAGCCGCTCGACGCGCTGCAAACGCTCGATCGCGAAGCCAAAGTCGTCTATGTCGGCACATTCTCGAAAAGCATGTTCCCGTCGCTGCGACTCGGCTATGTGGTCGCGCCGGCCTGGTTGATCGCCGCGCTATCCGCCACCAAGCAAGCCGCGGACAACGGCGGCAACACTGCGGTCCAGGAAACGTTGGCCCGGTTCATTCTCGACGGCCATCTGGCGCGCTATGCACGTGCGATGCGCAAGCGCTACGCGAGCCGACGCGATACATTGCTGGCCGCGATCGAAAGCGAACTCGACGACTGGCTCATTGCCGTGCCGCCAAGTGCCGGCATTCATCTGTATGCGCGTTATCGCGATCGTCGTCAGGCGAAGCGGATTGCCACGCTGGCCGCACAGTACGCGCACGGCGCACAACCGGTCAGCGATTTTCTCGTTCAGCGGGAATCATCGATCGGCGATGGTATCGCCTTCGGTTTTGGCGCCCTCGACGAACTCGAAATCAAGAGGTCGATCAGGGCTTTGGCGCGCGCGTTGAAGCGCGGCCATTAGCGGCGCCGCGGCGTCAAAGTCGATGGACGACCAAGCCGGAAAACTGCGCGCGGCGGCATCTGTCTTCAAGGTACCCGGCAGCGCGAGGCTGCCGGCCCACGCGTAACGAAGATCGATCGTCAGGCGGCCTTGAGCATCCCGTGCGGATCGATCACGAACTTGCGCGGCGCGCCGCCATCGAACTCTCGATAGCCCTCGGGGGCTTGATCGAGCGAAATGACGGTCACGTTGACTATCTTCGCGATCGGCAACCTGTCCCACAGGATCGCTTGCATCAGATTGCGGTTGTACTTCATCACGGGCGTTTGCCCCGTATGGAACGAATGCGACTTGGCCCACCCCAGGCCGAGCCGCAGACTCAAGCTCCCGCGTCGGGCCGCCGCATCCTGCGAGCCCGGATCGTCGGTGACGTAAAGGCCCGGGATGCCGATGGCGCCGGCGGCGCGCGTGATCTCCATGAGCGAGTTCAACACCGTCGCCGGCGCTTCCTGCGTGTGGGCATTGCCGTGTCCATGGGCCTCGAAGCCCACGCAATCGACGGCGCAATCCACTTCCGGCTTGCCCAGAATCTGCTCGATCTGCTCGCCTAGCGACGCGTCGAGCGACAAATTGACGGTTTCAAAGCCCATTGCCTTCGCGTGTGCAAGGCGCTGTTCATTCATGTCGCCTACGATCGTCACCGCAGCGCCAAGCAAGCGCGCCGAAGCCGCGGCCGCCATGCCGACCGGCCCCGCGCCGGCGATGTAGACGGTCGAGCCCGGTTTGACGCCTGCGGTCACCGCACCGTGATAGCCGGTCGGCAAAATATCGGACAAGCACGTGAGATCGCGAATCTTCGATAGTGCCTGGTCGCGATCGGGAAACTTCAGCAGATTGAAATCGGCGTACGGCACCAGCACGTATTCCGCTTGCCCGCCAATCCATCCACCCATGTCGACGTAGCCATATGCGCCGCCCGCGCGCGACCCGTTGACGTTCAGGCAGACGCCCGTATGCTGGTCCTTGCACATGGGGCATCGGCCGCAAGCGACGTTGAACGGCACCGAAACGAGGTCGCCGATTTTCAGCGTTTCCACGTCGCGCCCCACTTCCACGACTTCGCCCGTGATTTCGTGGCCAAGCACGAGCCCGACCGGAGCCGTCGTGCGACCGCGCACCATGTGTTGATCGGAGCCGCAAATATTCGTGCTGACGACTTTCAGAATCGCGCCGTGTTGGATCGAGCGGCCGCTCGGATCGACCATCTTCGGATAATCGATCGACTGCACTTCGACCTTGCCTGAACCCTGATACACGACACCTCGGTTGCTGCTCATCGTATTCGTCTCCTTTCGTCTCGATCGCCGACGGGCGACCCATCTGGCGGCGGATGGCGCATGCAAAAGGAATGGGACCCTGCGCGACCCGCTCGCTGCCGTTTGCAGCGTAGTCCTCAACGGGTGCGCGCAATCGTACAAAACGCGACACATGCTTGCTAGAACCCGACACAGGCGCCGCAAATCTGTCTCAATCGATTGAACGGCGGACGCAAAACGCCTATCTTGGAAGCCTTCGAAAGACTGACAAGCATCCTGGAGATTTCATGACCCAGTCCTCCGTCTACGGTCCGCAGCGTCTCTACATCGGAGGGGCCTATGTCGACGCCACGTCCGGCGCAAGCTTCGAGACGTGCGACCCCGCCACGGGCGAACGCCTCGCGACGGTCGGGCAAGCGAGCGAGGCCGACGTCGAGCGCGCGGTGGCCTCGGCGCATGAGGGACAACGCGAATGGGCATCGCTGGGCGCCATGGCCCGCTCGCGCATTCTGCGGCGCGCGGTAGAGTTGCTGCGTGCGCGCAACGACGAGCTGGCCGAACTCGAAATGCGCGACACGGGTAAGCCGATCGCCGAAACGCGCGCCGTCGACATCGTGACGGGCGCCGATGTCATCGAATACTATGCCGGCCTCGCGACCACACTCGAGGGGCGTCAGATTCCGCTGCGCGACGGTTCGTTCGTCTATACGCGGCGCGAACCGCTCGGCGTTTGCGCCGGCATCGGCGCATGGAATTACCCGATTCAGATCGCCTGCTGGAAATCGGCGCCCGCGCTCGCCGCAGGCAACGCGATGATTTTCAAGCCCAGCGAAATCACGCCATTGTCGGCGCTCAAACTCGCCGAGATCTACAGCGAGGCCGGCGTGCCGGCTGGCGTCTTCAACGTCGTGCAAGGCAACGGCGCCGTCGGCGCCATGCTCGCCGAACATCCCCGGATCGCGAAGGTGTCGTTTACGGGCGGCGTCGAGACGGGCAAGAAGGTCATGTCGCTCGCCGGTGCGTCGTCGCTGAAGGAAGTGACGATGGAGCTTGGCGGCAAGTCGCCGCTCATCGTGTTCGACGATGCCGATCTCGAACGTGCGGCCGATATCGCGGTCACGGCCAACTTTTTCAGTGCCGGGCAAGTCTGCACGAACGCGACGCGCGTGTTCGTGCAACGCAGCGTGAGCGCAAAATTCGAAGCCCTCGTACTCGAGCGCGTCAAACGCATCCGGGTGGGCAAGCCCTCCGATCCCGACACGAATTTCGGCCCACTCGCAAGCGCCGCTCAACTCGACAAGGTGCTCGGCTATATCGAGAGCGGCAAACAGGAAGGCGCACGGCTGGCGATCGGGGGCGTACGCCTCGCTGAAGGTGGGTTCGCGCGCGGCCAATACGTCATGCCGACCGTATTTGCCGAATGCCGCGACGACATGCGCATCGTTCGCGAGGAAATCTTCGGTCCCGTCATGTGCCTGCTCGAATTCGATGAGGAGAACGAAGCAATTTCACGCGCCAATGCAACGCAATACGGACTGGCGGCCGGGGTCGTGACCGAGAGCCTGTCGCGTGCGCACCGCGTGATACATCGCCTCGAAGCCGGCATCTGCTGGATCAACACCTGGGGCGAATCACCCGCCGAAATGCCGGTGGGCGGCTACAAACAATCGGGCGTCGGCCGAGAGAACGGCATCAGCACGCTCGAGCATTACACGCAAATCAAATCGGTGCAGGTCGAACTCGGCCCTTATCGGCCCGTGTTTTAGCCCAGCGGAGAGCGCTCGTGAGTGCAAACGAATACGACTACATCATCGTCGGCGCAGGGTCGGCCGGCAACGTGCTGGCGACGCGCCTGACCGAGGACGCCGACGTCACCGTCCTGCTGCTCGAAGCCGGCGGTCCCGACTACCGCTTCGATTTCCGCACGCAGATGCCGGCCGCGCTGGCTTATCCGTTGCAGGGCCGACGCTATAACTGGGCGTACGAAACCGAGCCCGAGCCCTACATGAACCATCGCCGCATGGAGTGCGGACGCGGCAAGGGTCTCGGCGGCTCGTCGCTGATCAACGGCATGTGCTACATCCGCGGCAATGCGCTCGATTACGACGGCTGGGCACAGAACAAGGGTCTCGATAACTGGACCTATCTCGACTGCCTGCCCTACTTCAAAAAGGCGGAGACGCGCGATATCGGGGCGAACGCTTATCACGGCGGCGATGGCCCCGTACATGTGACGACGAGCAAACCCGGCAACAATCCGCTGTTCGGCGCGATGGTCGAAGCCGGCGCGCAAGCGGGCTACGCGCGCACCGACGATCTGAACGGCTACCGGCAGGAGGGCTTCGGCCCGATGGACCGCACGGTGACGGCGCAGGGCCGCCGCGCCAGCACGGCGCGCGGTTATCTGGATCAGGCCCGGCAGCGGCCGAACCTGACGATCGTCACGCACGCGCAGGCCGATCAGGTGCTGTTCGCCGGTAAGCGCGCGAACGGCGTGACCTACCTGCATGGCGACACGCCGGTCACCGCGCACGCCCGGCGCGAAGTGCTCGTTTGCTCGGGTGCGATCGCCTCGCCTCAATTGCTGCAACGCTCAGGCGTCGGCCCCGGCGAGTGGCTGCGCGAGGTCGGGGTGCCCATCGTGCTCGACCTGCCCGGCGTCGGCCGCAATTTGCAGGATCACCTCGAGATGTACATGCAGTACGAGTGCAAGGAACCCGTCTCGCTCTACCCTGCGCTCAAGTGGTACAACCAGCCCGCCATCGGATTGGAATGGCTGTTGAAAGGCACCGGCATCGGCGCCAGCAATCAGTTCGAAGCGGGCGGCTTCATCCGTACGCGCGACGACGACCCATGGCCCAACATCCAGTACCACTTCCTGCCGATCGCGATCAACTACAACGGCTCGAATGCGATCGAAATGCATGGCTTTCAGGCGCACATGGGCTCGATGCGCTCGCCAAGCCGCGGCCGGATCAAACTGCGTTCGCGCGACCCGCGCGAGCATCCGAGCATCTTGTTCAATTACATGGCCGACCCGCTCGATTGGCGCGAGTTCCGCGACGGCATTCGGATCACGCGCGAGATCATCGCGCAGCGCGCGCTCGGTCGTTATCGCGGCCGTGAACTGAGCCCGGGCGCGGAGTTGCGCACGGACGCAGAACTCGATGCGTTCGTTCGTGCGCGCGCCGAAACGGCGTACCACCCGTCATGTTCGTGCGCGATGGGCTACGACGAGATGTCGGTCGTCGATGCCGAGGGGCGCGTTCACGGCATCGAGGGCTTGCGCGTCGTGGATGCATCGATCATGCCGCGCATCACGACGGGTAACCTCAATGCGCCGACGATCATGCTCGCCGAGAAAATTGCCGATCGGATTCGGGGGCGCGCCGCGCTCCCACGTGAAAACGTCCCGTACTACGTGGCGAATGGCGCGCCTGCGCGTGACGGCGCGGCCAAGCAGTCCGCGCAAAACCCGCTAAACGGCGACCTTCGTGCCGCGCAGTCGGATGCCGCAGCGCACGAGTACGATAATGCCGCGCGTCAGTAGGCGGAGCACGATCGGCATCCCTGCTCGCCGCACATCGAGCAGGAGCACGATGCGTGTCTGATCGCTCACGTTATTCACCTCGTGCTCGAACGTGTCGTCCCACAGCAGGAACTCGCCTTCCTGCAGCCGATAGGGCTGCCCATCGACCGTAAGCGTCGCCGCGGGCCGCCCCTGCGCGTCGCGTGGCATCGATAGGACGAGGTAGCCGCGCAAGATGCCGCGAAACGGCCCGCGATGCGGGGGAATGTGCTTGCCCGGCGCCAGAAGCGAAAACGAAGCCGACAACACATCGGGTGATTGCGCAACAAGCGCGGCGAGCGTGGGGCAACGCGCCATGTTTGTCTCGAAGCGCACGCCATACGCCTGCATGATGTACATGCGCCAATCGCGCCCGTCGTTCGCCGAGATGTCGGCTTGCTCGCGCATCACCTCGTGAAAGCGCGGAATGCGCGCAACGCTGGCCGCAACATGCAGCGCTTCCGCACGAAGCATCTGCCAGTTCGCAGCGAAACGTTGCGCATCCGGGAAGTAGCGGGCAACGTCCAATACAGCCGGCTCATGCAGGCGTCGATCGTAGAAGCCGCGAATCAACCGTGCGCCACGTTCGTAAAGCCGATTGGTGGCCGTATTCGCACGAATACTTTGCGTTTCAGCAGCCGAGGGTTCACGCGAATGCATGCGAAATTCCCAAATAGCGGCCACGATTGAACGATCAATCCGTGAGCCGCGGTTCGTTATCCGTCCTGTGCGGCTTCTAGTGTAGGACGCGCCGTCAGAGATGGCGCGGTTGTGTCGCGAGCGCCAGCTTCTTCGTTATGGTGGCGGGCGCGGCCGTCGCCGGCTTGCTGGCCGATCGATTCGGTCGACGCCCGGTGTTTCAATGGAGCAGGGTTCTTTGGGGTGTGGCCTCGTATTTGTGCTCGACTGCACACAGCGTCGAGGCGTTGATCGGCTATCGCGTCCTGCTGGGAAGCGGCATGGGAATGGAGTTTCCGGTGGCGCAGGCGCTGCTGTCGGAGTTCGTGCCGACTGCATCGCGCGGGCGTTTGATCGCGCTGATGGACGGATTCTGGCCGCTCGGTTTCATTACCGCGGGCATCGCGACTTATTTAGTACTGCCAGGTTTTGGTTGGCGCAGCGTGTTTGCCTTGCTGGCGATCCAAGCAGGCAGGGTTCGCCGTAGCGAAGTCCATGCTTTATACGGTTTGGATCTCATTGGCCGGCATTCCCGGCTTCCTCTGTGCGGCATGGCTCGTTCGCCCTGGCCGCACTGGCTGTTGCAACGATGGGCATCGAGACGAAAGGCCTCGCGCTCGAAGCACTGGCGCAGCCAGCGGAGCCTGGCCCCGGTGCTCCCGGCTATCCCGCCGTGTTCGACGAGGCGCCGTAAAGATCAGTCAGCCAACCGCGTTCGATTCTTCGATTGTGAACGGATTTGCAACGATGATTTATCAAAATAGGTATTAACCCTAGGACCTCCAATCGCTAGACTGCAGTCATCGGTTCACGCAATGAACACGATGCAACCGCAAGGACAAATAACTTTTGGAGGTAGTAATCATGAAATCGCTCATTCAAGCCGTCGCCATCGCCGCCGCCTTTGCCGCTCCCGTTGCCGCATTCGCACAGTCGGACGCCCCGGTCACGCGCGCCCAGGTCAAAGCCGAGCTCGTGCAATTCGAACAAGCCGGTGGCCGCGTGAATTTCAGCAACGACCCGTACTACCCGACCGACGCTCAAGTCGCACAAGCGCGCGTGATTGCACAAAACGCCGGCAATCAAGCGATCGGCGGTGTGCAAGCCGGTTCGTCGGCTTCGGGCTCGGCTCTGAAGGCCGATAGCGCCAAGTCGCTGTTCTTCGGCATCTGATCGCGCAGCCACCTAGTCAAAAAAGTCGCCCGGCGTGAAGCGCTGCCGGGCGCGCCACACGAATTTCGCTGCATCGAATTGAATTCGGCTTGCTTTCGTTGAGACGACAGCAAGCCGATTTCGTATCGATACCTCCGCCGCCGGTCATCGGTGGTTTCGCCTGGCCCTGTTGCGGCCAGGCGCTTTTTGCGTGTCGGCTTACGGCTGGGCGCCAATACACAACGCTTCACCGGCCATCGCGCCGATTAGCTTCGGCCTTCCAGGCGATGGCCCAAGGCGTCGTAGCAGGCACACATCAGGCGCTTTTCAACTGCTGTGCAACCGGCAATTTGCGCACGCGTTTTCCGGTTGCCGCATAAATTGCATTGGTCACCGCCGGCGCAAGCGCTGCGGTGCCCGGCTCTCCGATACCTCCCGGTGCCTCGGTGCTCGGTACGAGATGCACTTCGATCGCCGGCGTCTCGTTCATTCGCAGCACGCGATAGTCCGTGAAATTCGACTGTTCGACACGACCGTCCTTCAATGTGATTTCACCGAAGAGCACCGCACTGATCCCGAAGACGACACCGCCCTCGATCTGCGCTTCGATTGTTCTCGGATTGACGGCCATGCCGCAATCGACGGCGCAGATGATCCGCTTGACGCTGACCCGCCCTTCGGAATCGACGGCAACGTGCGCCACCATTGAAAGATAGCTGCCGAACGCGTGCATGACCGACACGCCCCGGCCTTCCCCCTTCGGCAGCGATTCGCCCCACCCGGCCGCACTCGCGGCGACATCGAGCACATTCAACGCGCGCGGCGATTTATCGCGCAAGAGCTCGCGCCGATACTGCACGGGATCGATACGCGCCTGCACTGCCAACTCGTCGATGAAGCTCTCGACCACGAACGTGCCGCGCGTGGCGCCGACGCCGCGCCAAAATGCCGTCGGCACCGTACGCGGTTCTTGACGAACATAGTCGACCAGCTGATTCGGAATGGCATAGGGCAAATCGGCCGCGACCTCGACCGCGTCGTCATCGACGCCGTTCTGCACCGCGCCCGGTGCAAAGCGCGAGAGAATCGACGAGCCGACGATACGGTGTTGCCATGCGACGGGCCTGCCCTGCTCGTCGAGTCCCGCCGAAATGCGGTCGTAGTAGTACGGCCGGTACATGTCGTGCTGGATATCTTCCTCGCGTGTCCAAAACACCTTCACCGGCGCATCGACCTGCCGGCCGATTTCGAGCGCTTGCACGATCATGTCGACTTCGAGCCGGCGCCCGAAGCCGCCGCCGATCAAATGGTTATGCAAAGCGATCTTTTCGGGCGGCAGGCCCGTGACCTTCTGCGCGGCTTGCGCGGCGAACTCCGGCACCTGCGTGCCCACCCAGATCTGGCAACCGTCATTCTGCACATGCACCGTGCAGTTCATCGGCTCCATCGTCGCGTGCGCAAGAAACGGTTGCTCGTACGTGGCGTCGATGCGTTGCCTGGCACGCCCAAACGCTTTCGCAACATCGCCTTCCTTGTGCGCCACCGCGCCGTCCTTCTTCGCCGCGGCGGCGAGATCGTCGACGATCTCCTGCGTCGACAGCGTCGCCGCTGCGCCGCCGTCCCACTTCAGATCGAGCGCAGCCGCACCGCTTTTGGCAGCCCATGTGTGGTCGCCCACGACAGCCACCGCGTTCTTCAGTTTGACGACCTGCCGAACCCCGGGCAGCTTCTTCGCATGGGTGTCGTCGACGCTGACCAAGGTGCCGCCCAGCATGGGGCAATGCACGATCGCCGCGTAACGCATGCCGGGCAGATGCGCATCGAAGCCGAAACGCGCCGAGCCGTCCACCTTCTGCGGCGAATCAAGCCGATTCGTGGGCTTGCCCACGAGCTTGAATTCCGATGGGTTCTTGAGCGCGACATTGTCAGGCAGCGGCAGTTTCGCCGCCGTATCGACCAACTGTCCATAGCGAAGGCGACGCCCTGTCGGCGTATGGATCACCTCGCCGTCTTGCGCGCGACAGGTGGCGGCGTCAACCGTCCAGTGCTGCGCAGCGGCCGCCACCAGCAGGGCGCGCGCCGTTGCACCCGCTTTGCGCATCGGCTGCCAGGCGTAGCGGATCGAGGTCGACCCGCCCGTAATCTGCCCGCCGCCTAACAGCGGGTCGCCGTAAAGCTTTGCATTGGGCGGCGCATGATCGAGCGCGACGCTATCGAGCGGTACTTCGAGTTCCTCGGCAATCAACATCGGGATCGACGTATAGACGCCCTGTCCCATCTCGACCTTCGGCATGATCAACGTCACGCCGCCTTGACGATCGATTCGAATAAACGCATTGGGCGCCAACACACCCTCGTGCGGCAACGCCGCGACGTCGCCTATTTCGACGCCTCGGCTCGCTTTGCCGGCTTTCTGCGCAGCCGACGCTGATACGCTGAAGCCCAGCATCAAGCCGCCGCCGATCGCCGCCCCGATTGTCATGCCGTACCTGAGGAACGTGCGGCGCGACATATCGGTGGCCAGCGGTGCGTGACCATGAGCGGCGTCGCCCCCGACTTCGACCTCGGTCGAGCCTGCCTGTCCTACCTGAAGGAGACCTTGCGACATGTCATGCCTCCTTCGCGGCATGCTTGATTGCCGCGCGAATACGGTTGTAAGTGCCGCAACGACAGATGTTGCCCGACATCGCAGTGTCGATATCGGCATCGCTGGGGTTCGGATTCGTCGCGAGCAGCGATGCGGCCGACATCACCTGCCCCGACTGACAGTATCCGCACTGAACGACGTCGAGCGTGCGCCATGCTTCCTGAACCTTGCGGCCGGCCGGCGTTTCGCCGACCGCTTCGATCGTTGTGATTTTTTTGCCGACTACTGCTGCGACCGGCAGGACACATGAACGAACGGCAGCGCCGTCCAGGTGAACCGTGCATGCGCCGCATTGCGCGATGCCACAACCGAACTTGGTGCCCGTCAATCCTACGAGATCACGCAACACCCAAAGCAATGGCATATCGTCGGGCGCATTCACTTCATGGATCGTGCCATTGATCGTCAGCGTCGTCATAAAGGCTCCGGCTATTGTCGCAACGAATTAAGGTCGATAACGAAGCGGTACTTTACATCGCTCTTCAACATTCTGTCGTAAGCCTGATTGATACTTTGCATCGGAATGACTTCGATATCCGACGTAATTCCGTGTTCGCTGCAAAAATTGAGCATTTCTTGTGTTTCCTGAATGCCTCCAATGAGCGAGCCAGCCAAACGACGACGCTTGAAGATCAGGTTGAACACTTGCGGCGACGGGTGATCGTGTTCGGGCGCGCCGACGAGCGTCATCGTCGCATCGCGCTTGAGCAATTCGATAAACGGATTGAGATCGTGCTGCGCCGCGACCGTATTGAGAATGAAATCGAAGCTATTCACATGCGCCTGCATTTGGGCCGGATCTTTGGAAATCACGACTTCATGCGCGCCGAGGCGCTTTGCATCTTCGATTTTCGATGGCGACGTCGTAAACAAAACGACATGTGCACCCATTGCGCGTGCAAGCTTCACGCCCATATGCCCGAGGCCGCCCAAGCCGACGATGCCGACTTTCTTGCCCGGGCCGGCGCCCCATTGGCGCAGCGGCGAGTAGGTCGTAACGCCCGCGCACAACAGCGGCGCGGCGCCCGCGGGATCGAGGTTGGCCGGCACGCTGAGCACGAAGGCTTCATCGACGACGACGCTCGTCGAGTAGCCGCCGTACGTGGTTTCGCCGCTCACCCGATCGACGCCGTTGTAGGTGCCGACGAAGCCGTTCTCGCAGTACTGCTCCAACCCTTCGGCGCAACTTGCGCAAGTACGGCATGAATCGACGAGGCAACCGACGCCCACGAGATCGCCGCTTTGATAGCGCGTGACCGCGGGTCCAACCTGCGTCACCCGACCGACGATTTCGTGACCGGGCACGACGGGATAGGTCGTATTGCGCCACTCGTTGCGAGCCTGATGCAAATCCGAATGACAAACGCCACAAAACAGCACCTCGATCTGCACATCGTTGTCGCGCAAATCGCGTCGTTGAATGTCGAACGGAGCGAGAGGAGAATCGGCGTCCTTGGCTGCGTAGCCGTGGGTCGTATACATGGATGGTCACTCCTGCAAAAATGCGGCTCTCGGATGTGGAGCTTCGCAGGAGCACATGGTAGGAAGCGGCGCGATCCTACGGAATGCCTGAAACTATCGAACGTTTGCCTGTTTCTCTCGGCAGCGAGCGCGCAAGGCGAATCGGCGCTATATTTTGAGCCCGATTCTCCTGAACGGTGCGTTTCACGGCCATGTCCGCCCCCACTTCGGCTACTTCGTTCGTCAGTCCCGCGCAAGTGCGCATGGTCGAGTTGCTCGCGACGCTCGCCCCTGCCGAGGGCTTCACCCATTCATCGCTCGACGGCGTGAAATTCATGCGAACGAACGTGTCGACGCCGCGCGTGCCCGTCATGTACGAACCGTGCATCGTGATCGTCGCGCAGGGACGCAAGCGTGGGTTTTTAGGCAGCCAGGCGTTTGTGTACGATGCGCAGCACTATCTCGTGCTGTCGGTCCCGCTACCGTTCGAGTGTGAAACGGAAGCGTCGCCCGACGAGCCGATGCTCGCGATTTCGATCCGGATCGACCTCGGCGTGATTGCCGAGATCCTGATGGCGCTCAACGATACGCGCGGGCCGATGGATAGCGAGCCGCGCGCGGTCTATGCGACGCCGCTCGATCGCACGCTGAGCGATGCCGTGCTGCGGCTTCTCGAATCGCTCGCCTCGCCTCACGACGCGCGCATTCTCGGCCCCTCGATCGTGCGCGAGATCTGCTACCGGGTGCTGACGGGTTCGCAAGGCGATATGATTCGCGCCGCCTTGACCCAACAAAATCATTTCGGTCGAATTGCAAAAGCATTACGTCGCATCCACTCCGATTTCGCCGATAGCCTCGACGTGCCGATGCTCGCGCGCGAGGCCGGCATGAGCCTCGCTGTGTTCCATGCGCAGTTCAAAGCGGTGACCGAGACTTCGCCGATGCAGTACGTGAAGACGACGCGGCTTCATCACGCGCGTTTGCTGATGGTTCAAAACGGGCTCAATGTCAGCGCGGCGGCGACGCGCGTTGGCTACGAGAGCGCGTCGCAATTCAGCCGCGAATTCAAGCGATTTTTCGGTGTAAGCCCGATCGACGACGTCAGGCGCTTGCGTGACGGTGACGGTGGGCAGGCGGGCCGCAGGTAGCGAAGCGCCTACCTCGGCGCATCCCCGAACCGATACTCGTGCGTGAGTTCGTCGAGTTTCGTCTTCAGCTGCGGGTCGAGTGAAAGGTCGACCGCGGCCAGCGTGTCGCTCAACTGCTCCGGCCGGCTCGCACCGAGAATTGCCGACGTCACGGTATTGTTCGCCAGCACCCAGGCGACAGCGATGGTCGGAAGCGACATGCCGGCATCGGCCGCCAACTTCTTCAGCGCTTCGATCGTGTCGAACTCGCGCTCGTGCCAATAGCGCGCCTGGTACATCGCACCTGCCGTGCCGACCGTGAAGCGTCCTTCGGGCGGAGGCGCATCGCGCCGATGCTTGCCGCTCAACAGACCGCCCGCGAGCGGGTTATAAGGAATGACGGCCAGACCTTCTTCGTCGGCGAGCGGCAGCAGTTCTCGTTCGATCTGACGAAACAGCAGGTTGTAGCGCGGCTGGACCGACACGAAGCGAGACAGGCGCAGTGCATCCGCCCGCCCCAACGCCCGCGCGAGCCGATAAGCGAGAAAGTTCGAGACGCCGATATAACGGGCGCGGCCGGAACGAACGATGACGTCGAGCGCTTCCAGCGTTTCGTCGAGCGGCGTGTCGCGATCATCGGAATGCAGCTGATAGAGGTCGACGTAATCCGTGTCGAGCCGTTTCAGCGACGCGTCAATGGCGTCGAGCAAGTGCTTGCGCGATGCGCCTTGATCCCAAGGGGACGGCCCCATTTTGCCGACGGCCTTCGTCGCGAGCACGAAACGCTCGCGCTTCCCCTTGAGCCAACGCCCGACGATCTCCTCGGTGCGCCCCACCCGCTCTTCGCCGCCGCCGAGTGGATAGACGTTGGCCGTGTCGAAAAACGTCACGCCGGCATCGGCCGCCGTGTCCATGATGCGTACTGACGTGGCCTCGTCGATTTGAAACCCGAACGTCATTGTCCCGAGGCAAACCCGCGATACCTGAAGCCCCGTCCCCCCGAACCTGCGGTAGTCCATACGTTTCTCCGAAAGCGCGCCGCCGCGCGCGGCAAAAGGAGAAGGATAACGCTACTTCGAGTCGGACGACGCGGGCAATCGCGCTAATCGGGCGCAAAATGCCACCCTATTCGGTCAATCGGCATGTGCGGTTCGGACGTATTCTCCACGTGCCGCAACGGACCCCTCGCGCCTGCCGCCATACATGGATCGATATGCAAACGCCTGCTTTCCCGTCGAATGAAGCCGCACGCATTGCGATGCTCCGCTCTCTCGAGATCCTCGATACCGCTCCCGACGAGCGCTTCGATCGGTTGACGCGGTTGGCCAGGCATCTGTTCGACGTTCCCGTCGCGGTGGTCTCGCTCGTCGACGCCGACCGGCAATGGTTCAAATCCTGTTCCGGTCTTGCCGTGAAGCAGACCGCGCGCGATGTTTCGTTCTGCGGCCATGCGATCCACGGCGACGAAGTGTTCGTCGTCGAAGATGCGCTCGAGGATCCGCGGTTCTTCGACAACCCGCTGGTGACAGGGGAGCCGCGCGTCCGTTTTTACGCCGGGTTTCCGTTGACGTTGCAGGGCAACCTGCGAATCGGCTCCTTTTGTATCGTCGACGCGAAGCCGCGCAAGCTCGATGAGGCGCAGCTTGCGATGTTGCGCGATCTGGGCCGGATCGCCGAACGCGAACTCGAGGCGCTGCGACTCGCGGCGACCGACGATCTGACCGGCCTGTTCAA
The DNA here is from genome assembly GCF_002879855.1 of Trinickia soli. Taxonomy (GTDB): domain Bacteria; phylum Pseudomonadota; class Gammaproteobacteria; order Burkholderiales; family Burkholderiaceae; genus Trinickia; species Trinickia soli. The sequence goes on from NZ_PNYB01000010.1 coordinate 47,138, forward strand.
CCGGCGCGGTTTCGAAGCGATGGGGTTGAAGATGCTGCGGCTGTGCAAGCGAGCGCAGTCGCGCGCGTCATTGCTTTTCTTCGATTTGAACGGTTTCAAACAAATCAACGACACTTACGGGCACCTCGAAGGCGATCGCGCGATCGCCGGATTCGCGAACGTGCTGCGCGCGTCGATGCGCGATACCGACGTGCTCGCGCGGCTGGGCGGAGATGAGTTCGTCGCGCTGGTGGTCGATGTCGAGGCCGGGTCGGAAGGGCAGATCATCGAGCGCGTGCAACGGGGCGTGGCACGCTACAACCGGGAGGAACAACGAGGCTACGAGTTGAAGTTCAGCGTCGGGCTCGCGCCTTACGACACATCGGAAGAGCCGTCCGTCGCGCATTTGATCGAAGTCGCGGACCACGCGATGTATGCGAACAAGCGCGCGGGACAAGCCGCGCGTGCGTTGGATGTGCAGCTTGCGCACGAGGATGCCTGCCAGTAATTTTTTGCTTCCCCTGCTGCACGCAAGCCAACGCAAAAAAATCAAAGAAAATCCGTTTTAACACCTGCAGTCATTTTTTCACCCCATTAATTAAAACTGGAATCAATTACTCGGATTCATTCCGCTCGCTACATAGAACCTACAAATAATCGTAGCGCGAAACGGATTGCCGAAAATTCGCAATAAAACTCTTGAAAGGAAGTTGACACGCGATAGCGTGCGCACCTAATCTCTCTGCATCGTCGTCCAGCCGCTCAGGCTGCTTCGTTCGCGACGTGCTCCTCTTCGTCCGCGGCGGGGCATCGACGATTCCACCGAAAGACAGGCCTGTTCATTACTGTTTATCGGTCTCTCGTATTTGTTTAGCAGTCCTACGTAAAGATGTGCCCTGAGGTTCCAGCGAAAGCCGGGCCGCGGTAAAGCACGCCATTCTTTATCGGTCTTTTCCAAAAGCCCGAATGGCGCAGCATTGCCTGCTTCGAGATAGCAGAAAACAGAAATTCACTGCAGCGTGAATCAAACACTTTCCAGTAGAGGGTTGAAAATGTGCTTTCCACTCAATGCGAAACTACACTGCATTTCCATTGCCGCCGCTCTGGCATTGGCCGGCTGCGGCGGCGGCGACGGCTCGTCGGCGTCGGGGGCTCGCGCGGGCGCGGCGGCGTCGCCTGCATCTTCGCCGGCTGCGACCGTTCCCGCAGCCCCTTCTGCCGCAACGCCCGGCATCGACAAAACCGTCGCGCCCGTTGAAATGCCCGACACCGTCACCCCCGTCAACTACAAGCTATGGTTCCGGCCGAACACGGCGTTGAACGCGTTCGATGGCCGTGCCGATGTCGAGATCAAGGTGCATGAGCCCGTCAACGCCATCGTCGTGGCGGCGCACCGGCTCACGTTCACCAACGGCACATTGATGCTGCAGCCCGGGAATATCCCGCTGATCGCGACACCGCAAGACGATGGCGACTACTACCAGCTGCGCCCCGCGAGCGGCCAGATCGCACCGGGCACTTACTCCCTGCATATGGAGTGGACAGGCATCATCAACTTCAAGACCTACGACGATCCGGCTACGAAGACAGGCGGCAGCTGTGGGAACGATCCCTATCCGGGCTGCTCGGCTGCCGAGGGCGTATTCCGCATCGACCTGAAATCGACCGACGGCAAGACGAGCGGAGCGATTCTCACGCAGGGCGAATCCGATCTTGCGCGCCAATGGTTTCCCGGCTGGGACGAGCCGGCATTCCGGCCCACCTATGAAGTCAGCGCGGACGTTCCGCAGAATTGGCGTGTCGTCTCGAACGCGGCAGAGAAGGACGAGGTCAACGTCGATCAAGGCTACAAGCGCGTCACATTCGACAAGACCCCGCCCATGCCTTCTTATCTGCTGTTTTTCGGCGGCGGCCAATTCGATGTGCTCGAAGACGATTTCTCCAGCCCACTGCCGGACGGCAAGGGCCTGCACCTGCGGATCTTCGCGCCTCCTGGCATGAAGGACTGGGCCAAGCCCGCGATGCAGGAAACCAAGCAGGCGCTTGATTTCTACTATCGCTACACGGGCATCCCGCTCCCGCTGAAGAAGTTCGATACGGTCGCCGCCAACGACGCCTTCAAGGCTGAAAAAGACTTGAACTTCGGCGGCATGGAGAACTGGGGCGCCATTCTCGAATTCGCGGACGACATCCTGCCGCCCCCTGGTACGACGATGTCGAACTACGGCGTCACCGTGCTCACGCATGAAGCGGCACACCAATGGTTCGGCGATCTGGTGACCCTCGATTGGTGGGACGACGTGTGGCTGAACGAATCGTTCGCGACGTTCTTCGAGAACAAGACGAAGATTGCCTTCTTCCCGGAGCGCTTCAGCTGGGAGGGCGAGGTCAAGAACAAGTACCGCGTGATCGCCGACGATTTGGCGTCCACCTCTTACCCGATCCAGCCGAATTTCAACGCATGGGCATCGAACGATTTCGTCATCAACGCGGCGAACTTCGTCTACGACAAAGGCGGTCAGGTGCTCAAGATGTTCGAGGGCTATCTGGGTGAAGACGTCATGCGCAAGGGGCTGCAACAGTATTTGACCGATTACTCGTTCGGCAACAGCACCCCGAAGCGGCTTTGGGATGAACTCGCCCGCGCCAGCGGCCAGCCGATGGATGCGATCGGCGACAGTTTCGTCCGTCAGACGGGCGTGCCGCTCGTTTCGCTCGATACGCAATGCGATCTGACGAACAACGAGACGGTGGTTTCGCTGAAACAGCGGCCGTTCCCGAACAAGAACGCCTATCCGGGCACCCAGTGGACGATCCCGCTGACGCTCGCTTACGGCGACAATCTTGCAAGCACCAGGACGATCGCGATGAAGGATACGAGCACGCAGGTGCGCCTGCCCGGTTGCGGCGCGGTGCTGGCAGATCCTACCGGGCAGGATTACTACGTCGTCAATTACGGCGACAACGCCTGGGGGCAATTGCTCGCACAACGCAATGCGCTGCAGGATCCGCCGCGGCTGACGAACCTGAGGCTCGAGGCGCATCTACTGGTGGGTGCGGGGCTGGCCGACCCATCGCGTGAAAGCAGCATCAATTCGATCGCACTTGCGCCGAATATCGTTGCCCGGATGCAGCGTCTCGAGAGCACGCCGGTGCAGACGGTGGTACGTCGAGTGCCGTTCTATCAGGGGCAGCTGAAGGCTACGCGCAAGCCGAAGCAGAATTGATCGCCCCGGAGCGGCAGTACGCTTCGTAGTCGACACGCGTCCAATCGAGCTCGATACCGATCCGCTGGGTACCCGGCCGAATCTTCGGCTTATGCAGCACCAGCGTGACGGTATCGAGCGCGCTCCAACCCTCGAACGAGAGCGCCGCCAGCTCCACGGCGAGCGTTTCGAGCAACCGCGTATGGGGCTTCGTTTGCAGAAACCGCGTCACCCGCTCGCAATATTGCTCGTAGTTGATCCACTCGTGCTCGCGCGTTTCGGCGGGCGCACATCGATAACTTAGCCGGGCATCGATCACCACCGGTTGCGGCGCCTCGTGCTCATGGGCATGAATACCCACACGCGTCTGCGCTTCCAGCCCGTCGACGAACACGGACCATCCGCGCCCGCTGCGCGCGGATGGCGCCACAGCGGAGCGCCACAGCGTCTCGTCGACGGTGAACGGTTCGCTCGGCTTCACGATACGATCGGCGCCGCCGCATCGAGCATGATGCGGCAGAAGTAGTCCGCAAAACTGCGGCGCACGACGAGCTCGAACGCGTCATAGGCAGTCGGAATCAGCACGATCGATGCCTTGAAGTAATGGCTCTGCGCACACTGTCCCGGCTGCAGCACCTGCGGGTGCAAATCAAGCGGGCAGCCGCGGGCGATGACGTCACGGACGCGATCGCCGCTCGCCTCCACCACCGTGTAACCGCTGCCCACGTCCACGGCCGACGCGAACAACGTACCGAGCGCCGCACGCAACTTACCTTCGAGTTCGGGCTTGCGCGCTTCGGTCGAACGAATCAACCACTCGTCCGGGCCGAGCCAGAGCGCGTCATACTCGGCGCCACGCGCAACGGTATTGGGCTTCGTCGGCAAACGCACGCCGATTGCGCCCTCCACGGCCGCGATAAACTCGCGGTCGCGCGCATCGCCGCGGACATTGGCAAGATCGAGGAACGGCCGCTCGCGCAGACGAAAAGCCTTCGATTGAAGCGCCTGATTCGAATCGAGCAGGTTCTGCGCGCCGACGAGCGGCGATTCGAGCGGCGTGCGCACCCCGGCGACAGCCGTATTGCTTCGGTTTTCATTCCACATGCTGACGCACTCCTTCGACGTCGTAGAAGACGGGGCTGGCGATCGTCGCCGCCATCGATTTACCGTTCAGATCGATCGAGACCTTTTGGCCCATCTTGTCGAGACCGCCCTTGACGACAGCCATCGCGATCGAGCGCTTCAGGATCGGGCTGTAGTAGCTCGACGTGACGTGCCCGAGCATCGGCACCGGATTGTCGGCCACCTGATTTTCGGCCGGGCCCTGGACGCCATGCGCCAGAATCTGGCTACCTTCAGGCAGGACGTAAGACGGGTCGTCAGTCAGAAGTCCGACGAGTTGCTTGCGCCCTTGCTTCGCCGTATCCGAACGCGTCAACGAACGTTTGCCGAGGCAATCCTTCGTCTTCGCCACGAGGCCACCCATGCCGAGATCGAACGGGGTCATCGAACCGTCGGTGTCCTGCCCGACGATGATGTAGCCCTTCTCGGCACGCAGTACGTGCATCGTCTCCGTGCCGTACGGCGTGATGTCAAACTCTTCCCCGGCCGCCATCAGTGCTTCCCATACGACTCGGCCCGCATTGGCCGGTACGTTCACCTCATAGGCAAGCTCGCCCGAGAAGCTGATCCGCATGACACGGGCCGGAACATCGGCCACGACGCCCTCGCGGAACGTCATGAACGGAAATGCCTCGTTCGAAAAATCGATGTCGCGACAGACCTTGCGAAGCACCTTGCGGCTGTTCGGGCCCACCACCGCAAAGGTCGCGAAATGATCGGTGACCGAGGCCATCCGCACTTTCATGTCAGGCCATTCGGTCTGGACCCAGCGCTCGAGCCACGTCAGCACGCGCGCTGCGCCGCCTGAAGTGGTCGACATCAGGTAGTGCTGCTCGCCGAGCCGCACCGTCACGCCGTCGTCGAACACCATGCCGTTCTCGTCGAGCATCAAACCATAACGGCACTTGCCGACTTCGAGCTTCGACCATGGATTCGTGTAGACCCAATTCAACAGCTTCGCCGCGTCGGGGCCCTGCACGTCGATCTTGCCGAGCGTCGAGGCGTCCATGATGCCGACGCTCGTTCGGACTGCCAGGCATTCGCGCGCGACCGCGGCGTGCATGTCTTCGCCGGCCTTCGGGAAGTACCACGGGCGCTTCCAATTGCCGACGTCTTCGAACAATGCGCCATGCTCGACGTGCCATTCATGGATACAGGTCTTGCGGATCGGGTCGATGAAGTCGCCGATCTCGCGGCCCGCAATTGCGCCGAACGTCACGGGTGTGTAGTTCGGGCGGAACGTCGTGGTGCCTGTCTCGGGGATCGTCTTGCCGAGCGCCTGGGCGAGGATCGCCATGCCGTTGATGTTGCCGAGCTTGCCCTGATCGGTGCCGAAGCCCATCGCCGTATAACGCTTGACGTGCTCGACCGATTCGAAGCCTTCGCGCGCCGCCAGCAGGATATCGGCCGCCGATACGTCGTTCTGGAAGTCGACGAATTGCTTCGGCCCGCGCGACGCGCGTTCCTGGCTACCCACGAGCCACAGCGGCAGCATCTTCGACTCTTTGATTTCCGCGACTTGCGGCGAGGCGGGCCGCGCCGCAGCCTTGAAGCCGAGCGCATGCACGGCCTCGACGCCTGCGTCGATCGCCAGACGCACGCCGCGCGCCAGGCCGAACTCGCCTGCTGCCGCGCCCACGCTGACTTCGGCCTGCATCCCCTTGCCCGGCACGAAGCACGCTTTTTCATCATGCCAGTGCGCTTTGCCGCCCGATTGCGCGAACAGATGCAACACGGGGCTCCATCCACCCGACATCGCCACGAGATCGCACGACAGGCTGGCGACAGACCCGCCTACCTCGCCCTTGGCATAAGAGGCGACTTCGACCGCCGTCACTTGCCGCTTCCCGACCGCTTGCGTAATGACCGTGCCGTTCATGACGACCACGCCATGACGGCGTGCGGCGGCGGGCAGCGAACCGTCGCTTTGCGCGCGCGGATCCACAACCGTGACCTTGGCACCGCTCGATTTCAAATCGAGCGCGCATTGATAGCCGTCGTCGTTGTTCGTGAAGACGACCGCTTCCTTGCCGGGCAGGACGCCATAACGATGAATGTAGGTCGACACGGCCGACGCCAACATGATGCCAGGCAGGTCGTTGTTGCCGAACACGAGCGGCCGCTCGTGCGCGCCCGTGGCGAGGATCACCCGCTTGGAGCGAATCTTCCAAACGAGTTCGCGCGTGCCCTGGCGCATCGAAACCGGTAGATGGTCGGTCAAACGCTGCACGACCGTCACGAGGTTGTGATCCTGATAGCCGAACGCCGTGCTGCGCGACAGGATCTTAACGTCGGGCATATGCGACAGCGCGTGCTCGATCTTTTCGACCCATTGCAACGCGCTCTTACCGTCGATCTGCGCGCGACATGAAAGCAGCGAGCCGCCCAATTCGCGCTGATCGTCGACAAGCATCACGCGCGCACCCGCGCTGCCCGCCGCATGCGCCGCGGCAAGCCCGGCGGGTCCGCCGCCGATGACGAGCACGTCGCAATGAGCGAAGCATTTGTCATAGCGGTCGGCGTCGCGCGTATCGGGCGCCTTGCCCAGGCCTGCTGCTTCGCGAATCTTCTCTTCGTACTTGGGCCACCATTTGCGCGGCCACATGAAGGTCTTGTAGTAAAAGCCCGCTGGGATGAAGCGCGCAATCTTCTGATTGATCGCAAGCTTGTCGTTCTCGAGCGAGGGCTCGGCATTGACGCTGCGCGCCACGAGCCCCTGATAAAGCTCGACTTCCGTGGCACGTGCGTTCGGCACCGCGTAAGCGCCGCCTTCGAGTTGCACGATCGCATTCGGCTCTTCGACACCGGCCGTCACGATGCCGCGCGGCCGATGGTACTTCCAGCTGCGCGCAACGAAGCGCACGCCGTTGGCCAGCAGCGCCGACGCCAGCGTATCGCCTTGAAACCCCTGATAGGTGCGCCCGTTGAACGTAAACGTGAGCGGAATGGCCCGATTGATTCGCCCACCCGTACCGAGGCGGTCTTTTTGATTGCTCATGTCACTTGTCCCCTTGCGTACCCTTGCGCGCGGCCGCGTTCGATTCGGCGCCCCCGAACTTTTCGTAACCCTGGATCGCGTACGTCACCGTATCGCGTGTCGCCATAAACCAACGGCGACATCCTTGCGTATGCAGCCACTGCTCGCGATGAACGCCGCGCGGATTCTTACGCATGAAGAGATAATCGCCCCACTCCTTATCGGTGAGCTTTTCCGGCTCCAGCGGACGCGCAATATCGGCTTCCCCACCGCAGTTGAATTCGCTTTCGGCGCGCGGCCCGCACCAGGGGCATTCGATGACCAGCATGTGATTCTCCTTGGCTGTGGGTGCGTTAGTGGGCAACGGCAGCGGCGCCGTGCTCGTCGATAAGGTGGCCCGTATAGAAGCGGTCCAGCGAGAACGGCGCATTGAGCGGATGCGGCGCGTCGTTCGCGATCGTATGCGCGAAGACCCAGCCTGAACCGGGCGTCGCCTTGAAGCCACCCGTGCCCCAACCGCAGTTGAAATAGAGGCCCTTCACGTCGGTCTTGCTGATGATCGGGCAGGCGTCCGGCGATACGTCGACGATGCCGCCCCACTGCCGGTTCATGCGCACGCGCGAGAACACGGGGAACATTTCGACGATGGCCTGCAGCGTGCCTTCGATGACGTGGAAGCTGCCGCGCTGACCGAAGCCCGTGTATTGATCGATACCGGCGCCGATGACGAGGTCGCCCTTGTCGGACTGGCTGATGTACGCGTGCACGGCGTTCGACATCACGACCGTATTGACGACCGGCTTGATCGGCTCGGACACCAACGCCTGCAGCGGATGGCTCTCGAGCGGCAGGCGCACGCCGGCCATATCGGCGAGCGTCGTCGTATTGCCTGCGGCGACCACGGCCACTTTCTTCGCTTTAATGAAGCCGCGCACCGTATCGACGCCGACGACCGCACCGCCTTCGCGGCGAATGCCTGTCACCTGGCAGTTCTGAATGATGTCGACGCCGTGTGCGTCCGCACCGCGCGCGAAGCCCCAGGCCACCGCATCGTGCCGCGCCACGCCGCCACGCCGTTGAAACGATGCGCCGAGCACCGGATAGCGCGCGTTCAGATTGATCGTCGGTTCGATTTCCTTGATTTGCTCGGGCGTCAGGAATTCGGCGTCGACGCCGTTGAGCCGGTTCGCGTTCACGCGTCGCATCGTGTCGCGCACGTCTTGCAACGTATGCGCGAGGTTCATCACGCCGCGTTGGCTGAACATGACGTTGTAATTGACGTCTTGCGACAGCCCTTCCCAGAGCTTCATCGCTTTTTCATAGAGCGCCGCCGATTCGTCCCACAGATAGTTCGAGCGGATGATCGTCGTGTTGCGCGCCGTGTTGCCGCCGCCGATCCACCCTTTTTCGAGCACGGCGATGTTGCGCACGCCGTGCTCTTTGGCAAGGTAGTAGGCCGTCGCGAGCCCGTGCCCGCCGCCGCCGACGATCACGACGTCGTATTCGCGCCTGGGTTCGGGGCTGCGCCATTGGCGTTCCCAGTTCTCGTGGTACGACAACCCGTTGCGGACCAGACTGAATATCGAAAAGCGGCTCATAGCGAGTGTCCCGATGGGTGGATTAGCATTCGATGACGTTCACGGCCAACCCGCCGCGAGACGTCTCCTTGTATTTGGTCTTCATGTCGGCGCCCGTCTCGCGCATCGTCTTGATGACCGAATCGAGCGACACATAATGTTGTCCGTCGCCTTTGAGCGCCATGCGCGAGGCGTTCAGCGCCTTGATCGCGCCCATCGCGTTGCGTTCGATGCACGGAATCTGCACGAGCCCGCCGACCGGGTCGCACGTCATGCCCAGGTTGTGCTCCATCCCGATCTCGGCGGCATTCTCGACCTGGCGCGGGTTGCCGCCCATCACGGCCGACAGCGCCGCGGCCGCCATCGAGCAGGCTACGCCGACTTCGCCCTGACAGCCGACTTCCGCGCCCGAGATCGAAGCGGTCTCCTTGTAGATGATGCCGATCGCCGCGGCCGTCAACAGGAAGTCGACGATCCCGCTCTCGTTCGCACCGGGCACGAACTTGACGTAGTAATGAAGCACTGCGGGAATGACCCCGGCCGCACCGTTGGTCGGCGCCGTGACGATTCGTCCGCCGGCCGCGTTCTCTTCGTTGACGGCCATCGCGTAGAGATTGACCCAGTCAAGCATCGAAAGCGGGTCGCGCAGCGATTCTTCCGAGCGCGCGCGCAGATGCTTGGCCAGCTCGGCGGCACGACGCTTCACGCGCATCGGGCCGGGGAGTTCCCCTTCGGTGCGGCACCCGCGCTCGACGCAAGCGGCCATCGTGCGCCAGATCGCCAGCAGTCCTTCCCGCACCTCGGCCGGCGAACGCGAGGCGCACTCGTTCTCAAATGCGACCTGGGCGATCGACAGTCCGCTGTCCTGGCACGCACGCATCAGATCGGCGCCCGTGCGGAACGGATGCGGCACTTCAACGCCGGCTCGTACGCCATTGACGCGATCGCCTTCGCGGTTGACGACGAAGCCGCCGCCCACCGAGTAATACTCTTTTTCCACGAGCAGTTGCCCGTGCTCGTCGAATGCTTGAAACCGCATGCCGTTCGGATGAACGATCGTCGTGCCGCTCATCAATCGACGGTAGAAGGAAATGTCCTCCTTCTCGTCGAAGCGAATCTGCGTGCTCCCCATCAATTGCAGGGACTTGCCCGATCGAATCGCCGCCATCCGCGGCTCGATCAGATCGGGATCGATCGTGTCGGGCAGATTGCCTTCGAGGCCCAGCAAGACGGCCTTGTCCGTGCCGTGGCCTTTGCCTGTTGCACCGAGCGAACCGTAGAGCTCCACTTTGATGCGGTGCACATAAGCGAGCAGATTGGCGTCCTCGACATGCGACACAAAGCGGCAAGCAGCGATCATCGGCCCGACTGTATGCGAGCTGGACGGACCGATGCCGATCTTGAACAGATCGAAGACGCTGACGTTCATGAGGCTGCCTCGCGAATAGGTGTCGTTGCAGGGGGTTTCTGTGGCGCAAACCTTCCGCCACGCATGGACGCTAGTACACCAAAGCGCAAAATCCGCCGATAGAACAAAAACGGCATCACCGTGTGATGCCGCCGCCAATCGCCAGCCCGATAGGCGATCGCAGGCGTTTGAACTATGATTGGCGACGAAAAAACACAAATACCCGGCCTCACGATCGGCGACGCTGATCGTACGCGCCGCCGGTTGCGTCCCTATTCCTCATTGGCATGAACGTCGCCCATCCGTCCCCCGTCGCTTCCACCGTCTCCCGAGAGCGCATTCGCTTCGGGATCCTGCTGCTGCCCAATTTCACGTTGACGGCGTTTTCCGGCTTCGTCGACATGCTGCGGCTTTCCGCCGACGATAGCGATTTCAGCAAGCCCGTGCGCTGCGCCTGGAGCGTCGTCGGCAAGACCCTTGCGCCTGTGCGCGCGAGCTGCGGGATTCAGATCACGCCGTGGGAGACGTTCGATGAGGCCGAGCCGTTCGATTACGTCGTCGTTGTTGGCGGATTGCTGCATTCAGGGCCGCAGGCCGATGATGAAACGCTCGCGTTCATCCGTCGTGCTGCGAATGAGGGCGCCACGATCGTCGGCATTTGCACGGGCGTGTTTACGCTGATGCGCGCCGGCGTGCTCGATGGTCACCGCGTGTGCGTCAGTTGGTTTCACTACTGGGATTTCATCGAGCGCTTTCCTCAAGCCAACGCCGATATGCTCGTGGCCGACCGCTTGTTCGTCATCGATCGGCGGCGCATCAGTTGCTCCGGCGGGCGTGCTTCGATCGATGTCGCGGCCGCCATCTTGTTGAGGCATTTCGATCACGCGACCGTACAGAAGGCGTTACGGATTCTGCTGGTTGGCGAAATGCAGAAAGGCAATGCGCCGCAGCCACACCCACCGGGGCTCGAACCGGCCACGCATCCGAAGATCAAGCGGGCGATTCTGTTGATGGAACAGCATGTGGGGCGCGCGCTGCCGTTGGAGGAACTCGCTTGCAAGCTCGATCTTTCGCCGCGTCAGCTCGAACGGCTGTTCAAGGCGCAAACGGGAAAGACGCCGCAGACGTTCGCCAAGCACGTGCGATTGCGGACGGCGGCCTGGCTGCTGACGAGTTCGGATCGAACGGTGGCCGATATCGCATCGAGTTGCGGGTTCTCCGATGCATCGCACTTAGGCAGGGAATTTCGTAAGCAGTACGGGATGCCGCCCGTGGCGTTCCGTGATCAGCGCACGGGCAGCGCGTCAGATGATAAGGAGTCCGAAGAGTATATTTCGGCGTCGGGGGCGATATCCTGACCGGCAGATAACGGCTCGACCGATAAACGCGCCGAATGGGCCCATGCGTCATGGTTCGCGTACGGGGCAAGCGCTGACATCCATCTACATCCGCCAGCACTCTGCCCCCGCCCTCACCGGGCTAATCGACTGCAAGCCCTCAATGCGCGGCGATATACGACTTGACCGCGGCCAGCCCATCCTTGCCGTCGATTGTCGTCACGCCGGCCAGCCATTTGTCGAGCACCTGCGGATTCTTCTTCAGCCACTGCGCCGCGGCCTTGTTCGGATCTTCTTTGTCCATGATCGGCATCATCACGTGGTTTTCGATATCGGTCGTGAAGTGCAGATTCGACACGAGCTTCGCCGCATTCGGGCAACGCGCCGAATAATCGGGCGGCGTGGCCGTGAACACCTTCGCCTCGCCATAGTTCGGACCGAACACGTCATCGCCACCGCTCAGATAGTCGATCTTCATCTGCACGTTCATCGGATGCGGCTCCCACCCGAGGAAGACGATCCATTGCTTCTCGCGAATGGCCTTTTGCACCTGCACCAGCATGCCGGCCTCGCTCGATTCGACGAGCTTGAATTTGCCGAGGCCGAATTGGTTGCCCTTGATCATCTTGTCGATCAGCGCATTGCCATCGTTGCCCGGCTCGATGCCGTAGATACGATCGCCAAGCTTGTCGGCGTATTTCTGAATGTCCGCGAACGACTTGAGGCCGCCGTTATACACATAATCGGGCACGGCCAGCGTGTATTTCGCGCCGGTCAGATTCGGCGCCGAAAGCACTTCGATCTGCTTGGCTTTGACGAACGGTTCGATCATCGGGTCCATCGTCGGCGACCAATAGCCGAGGAACACATCGATCTGCTTGCTCTTGATGCCGGCGAACGTGATCGGCACCGAAGCGATCGTCTTGGTCGGGTTGTAGCCGAGCCCCTGGAACACCGCCGAGGCCAATCCCGTCGTGGCGGCGATATCGGTCCATCCCACATCGGCGAAACGCACATTGCGACAAACAGCAGGATCCGCCGCATAGGCGCTCGTCGTTACGACAAGGGCAGCCGCGGCTGCCACAGCCCAGCCGGCCTTCATCAAGCGATGGTTCATCAGACTCTCCTCAGTTCGCACAGTTATATCGGCTCGTCGCCGTTTTCGTAAAACATCGATCCAATTACAAGGACTCCTAAACAACCGCTTCGAAATCAATTCACCTGCCGCCGTTCGCGGCTCGGTGCATAACCGAATTGCGCGCGATATGCCTTGCTGAAATGGCAGGGCGATTGAAAGCCGCACACCGTCGTGACGCGGGCGATCGACGCATCGGTCGTGCGCAACAGATCGCGCGCGCGCCTCAACCGCAGCGAGAGGTAGTAATGTGTCGGCGACACGTCGAGATAAACCTTGAACATGCGCTGCAAATGGCGCTGCGAGAGTCGGACGAGCCGCGCCAGCTCTTCGAGCGAAAGCGGCTCTTCGATATTCGCTTCCATCAGCCGCACGACTTCGATCAGTTCCGCCCGCGAAAAGCCGATGCGCGCATCGACCGGAATCGGCTGGTGATCGGACGCGCTGCGAATGCGTTCCAGAATGAACTGCGCCGAAACCTGCGCGGCGAGATTGCGGCCCAACCGTTCGCCCACGAGGTGCAGCATCAGGTCGAGCGGCGCCGTGCCGCCCGTGCAGGTCAGGCGGTCACGATCGATGACGAAGAGTTCGTCCCTGAACTTCACGCGCGGGAACTCGTTGTGCAGCGCCGACATATCCTCCCAATGCACCGTGCAGCGATAGTCGTCGAGCAAACCGGCGCTCATGAGCGCGTAAGCTCCCGTGCAGAGCGCCCCGAGCGGCACCCCGCGCTCGCCGAGATCGGCCAGCATCGCCTTCACGCGCGTATCGACGGCGCTGCGAATCTGCGTGCCCCCGCAGACGATCAGCACGTCGGGCACGCCGACCTCTTCCAGCGTCCGCGTTGGCGTGACCGTCACGCCGTTGCTGGCTCTGACCGGCACGCCGTCAGCCGAGACGACAGACCACCGATAGTGGGTCGCACGGCCGACATAGTTAGTCATCCTAAGCACCTCGACGGCGCTCGTGAACGCGATCATCGAGAAATTCGGCAGCGTCAGAAACCCGAAGTGAGCGGGCGCGGACTGGGCTGCTTCAGGCTGCATCACGGTGGCCGACGTCATGCTTGCCTCGCCGCGCTCAGCTTTGCGTCGCCGGCTGCTGCGCGGCGCTGCGCAGGCGCATCACGCTGCGCAAGCCCTTGAAGCGCGGCGCAGTTGCCGTCCCAGGCGTGCGGCCGAAGCTCTCCGTAATGCGGTCGAGAATGATGGCGAGCAGCACGACCGACAAGCCGCTTTCGAAACCGAGTCCGATATCGAGCCGTTGAATACTGGCCAGCACGTCGTTGCCAAGGCCGCCCGCGCCGACCATCGAAGCGATGATGACCATCGACAGCGCCATCATGATCGTCTGGTTGACGCCCTGCATGATCGAAGGCAATGCATTCGGAAACTGCACCTTATAGAGCAACTGCCACGGCGTGCAACCGAACGCCTGCCCGGCTTCGACGATTTCGCGATTGACGTGTCGAATCCCAAGGCTCGTCAGGCGCACGGCAGGCGGCATGGCGAAGATCACCGTCGACAAAATACCGGGGACGCGGCCGAGCCCGAACAACATCGCTGCCGGAATCAGGTAGACGAATGCAGGCATCGTCTGCATCAGGTCGAGAATCGGCCGGACGATGAGGGCGACGTGCTTGTCCTTTGCCGTCCAAATGCCGAGCGGAATGCCGAACGCCAGGCTGATCAGCGTCGACGACAACGTAAGCCCGAGCGTGACGACCGTTTGATCCCAGAAGCCCGTGGCGTAAATCAACAGCAACGACAGCGTGGTAAAGATCGCGAACCGCCAGCCAACCCGCCAAAGCCCGATACAGATGAAAAACGCCATCAGCGCCCACATCGGGACGGCTTGCAGACCGTGTTCGACGAGCGCGGCAAGCGATTCGATGCCCCGACCGATCATGTCGAACGTTTGGCTATCGTGATCGAGCAGGTAATGGACGGATTGATCGACCCAGGTGCCGAGCGGAATCAGTTCAGACATGTGAGCCTCGCGTACGGGTAATAGCTTGGAGGACGACGGCGCGATCGATCGAACCGCAATAACAGCCGTCGTCATCGACGACAGGCAATGCGCGCGCATGCGCAACGACCCGCGAAACGACATGGTCGAGCGATGCGGTGCGCGCGATCGATTCCGTTTGCGTGAGACTCGGCGTACCGCCGACGAGCGTATCGCGCGTGACGAAGCCGCGGATCTTGCGCTGCGCGTCGAGCACGAACGCGTATTCGGCGCTGCCGTTCAGCGAGGCGGCCACCCCGGCCGCATCGAACTGCCGCACGAGCGGCACGGCATCGGTCTGCATCAGATCGCCGGCGGTCAGATAACGGCTGGTATCGACGCCTTCGAAGAACGCGCGCACGTATTCGTTCGCGGGACTGCTGATGATTTCCTGCGGCGTGCCCAATTGCACGAGGCACCCGCCTTCCATGATCGCAATGCGATTACCGATCCGCAGCGCTTCTTCGAGATCGTGCGAGACGAACAAGATCGTGCGCCGCTGCTCTTTTTGCAGTTGCAGCAATACGTTTTGCATCTCTTTACGCTTGAGCGGGTCGAGCGCCGAGAAAGCCTCGTCCATGATCATCAGCGACGGGTTCACGGCCAACGCACGCGCCAACCCGACGCGCTGCTGCATGCCGCCCGACAGTTCGGCCGGCAGCTTGCGCGCGAACGGCGCGAGGCCCACCTGTTCGAGCACGGCCATTGCCCGCGCTTCGCGCTCTTTGCGCGCGATGCCGGCCACTTCGAGACCGAACGCGGCATTCGCAAGCACGGTGCGCTGCGGCATCAGCGCGAACGACTGGAACACCATGCTCATGTCTTTTCGGCGCAGGGCGGTCAGCTCGCCGCGCCGCGCCGCTGCGATGTCGCGCCCGTCGATCAACACTTTGCCCGCGGTTGGATCGACGAGCCGATTGATCAGTCGAATCAACGTGGACTTGCCGGAGCCGGACAGCCCCATCAACACGAAGATTTCGCCCTCCGGTACGTCGAACGAAACGTCGTGTACGCCGACGACCTGCCCCGTTCGCGCGAAAATTTCGTCCTTCGTCGCGCCAGCGGCCAGCATGTCGAGCGCTTGCTTGGGGTTCGTGCCGAATACCTTGCAGAGCCCCTGCACCCTTACCTTCGGTGAACTCATCTCTTCCGTCTCCTTGCGGCAGGCCGACGCCTGCACAGTCTGCCTACATGGTTGCCAGAAAAATCCCCCGGTGGCCGACGAATTCCGACGCACGCTTGCGAAAATGCGACACAGGCGTCGCGTCGCAACCAAGCCGGTTTCGCGCCAAGGGCCGTAGCATAAGGCTCTGCGCATCAATTGCAATAACCGCATGCGAGCGGCATGTCGCGAAACCACAAATTCGCGTCCGAAAACGCGTGAGCAGTGCGCAAATCGGCTGGCAATACTCAGCCAACCGGATCCGTACCTGATTGGCATCCGGATGATGATGCCGGGCACATCGGCCGGCCAGACGATTACAACGACGACGGAGCGCACCATGACTCACCCGAAGACGCAGTCACGCCTTTTGTCCGCCGTGCTCGGCGGCGCGGCGCTATTGATCGGATCGCTGTCCTCGCCCTGTGCGCTCGCCCAGAGCGCCGCCCCGAGCAGCGCGAGCGAGCCGGCTGCCACGGCAGCGGCCGATCCCGCCGCGCCGGCGGCGAGCGCACCTGCGGCGGCCGCCGCGCCGGCCGCTTCGCCGTTCACAGCAAACGTGACGCTCGCTTCGCAATACGTCTCGCGCGGCTTCCGGCAAACCTGGGGCAAACCGGCGATTCAAGGCGGCTTCGACTACACGCATCCGAGCGGGCTGTTCGCCGGGACCTGGCTCTCGAGCGTGAGCAGCAAGTTCATCGAGGGCGGCACGGTCGAGTGGGATCTGTACGGCGGTTATGGCGGCGCGTTGGGCGATCTGTCGTACACGGGCACGATCTACTACTACGTCTATCCGGGCGCGCGCATGTCGGCCGTCAACACGAGCTACAACTACGGCGAATTCGTTGCAGCGTTGACTTACAAGTGGTTCACGGCCAAGTATTGGTTGACTTATACGCCGAACTATTTCGGCTACGACAGTCAATCGCTTGGCATCGGCAATGGCAAGGGCAGCCGCGGCTCCGGCTATCTCGACCTGAATACGAACGTCGATCTCACGCACGGCTTCTCGCTGCTGTTGCATTACGGCTGGCAGCGCGTGCAAAACTTTTCCGCTTACAACTGGCAAGACGGCAAGATAGCGGTGTCGAAGACATTCGACGGCGGCTGGACGTTGACGGGCGCAGTGACGAAGGCCTGGGGCGCGACCAACGTCTACGATCACTACACGACCGGCGCCCCCGATTCATCGGGCAACATCGCCGTGTCGAATCCGCTCAAAACGACGTTCTTCGCGACACTCACGAAGGTATTCTGAAGCACGCCGCGGCCTGCCGCGGCTCACGGATGGCGCTGTGCGAAGCGGCGCCGTCCGTTTTTGTTTCGTGACAGAATGGCGCGGTTTCGTCACCCGTTCAAACGCCGTTCACACGCGACAGGTCCATGTCAAATTCGATTCGTCGCCGGTCTTCGATGCTGGCGGCATGCGCTGCCTTGCTCGCGGCGCTGGTCGCGGCCGGATGCTCTGTTCTCGCTGCGGCCGATCCCAATGCACTCTGGCAAATCGTCAACCTCGACTGCGTGCCGGCCGCGCGCACCAAGGGCAAGCCGGGCATCTGCACGAGCGTCGATCTGCCTCGCCGCTTCGCGATCCTGCGCGATCGACAGGGCGTCGCTCAGCATCTGCTGATTCCAACCGATCGCATTTCCGGGGTGGAAAGCCCGCTGCTGCTCGCACCGAACGCCCCGAACTACTGGGCCGATGCATGGGATGCACGGCGTTACGTCGAAGCCGCGTTGCAGAAAGCGCAGCACGCGCCGCTCGCCGACGATCAGATCGGACTCGAAATCAATTCGGCGATGCGGCGATCGCAAGAGCAATTGCATATTCACATCGATTGCATGCGCGCCGATGCTGCAGCCGCGTTGGCCGCACATCGAAGCGACCCGGCGCGTATCTGGGCTGCCGCAATGGTTGACGGCATTCGCTATCGCGTGATGCGCGTGCCGGGACCCGCGTTCGACTTCAATCCATTCGACATCGTGGCCCGCGATGAAACGAGTCCCGACAAGATGGGAGGCCAGACGATTCTTGTCACAGGCGCCGGGCCTTCGGCCGCGCAGGCCGGATGGCTGATCGTCAACAGCAGCAGCGACACCGATGGCGGCACGGGTTCAGCGGAAACGCTGCTCGATCATCGATGCGGCAACGCGTCTTAACGGTTTCGTAAGTCGCTCTGTTTTCTGCGGCGGTGAATGACGCCGCCGATTTGCAATTTTTTGCAATTTTCGAATGCCCTTTTCAAGCTTATTGCTGCAGAATGCCGCGGCAACGCGTGCCTTGCGCTGCGAAGCAGCGCAAGGCGTGCTTCGTGCCAGTGACAGCACGCGACAACTGACAAGCAAAAGGCTAAAGACGAAGGCAGCGAACATGCAAAAGACAATGCGCCGGTTTGGAGCGGCCGTGCTCGTCGCGGCGGCGATTGCCGATTTGAGCGGCTGCGGCTCTGTTTATACGGAGAGCGCCAGCGCGGGCGCGGGTATCGCCGGCGCCGCCCTCGCAGCCAAAGTCACGCACAACGCGGCCGTCGCGACCGGTATCGGTCTGGGCGCCGTCGCCGCTGCGAAAGCGGGCGTCCAATACTCGGAGCGCGTCGTTCATCGAAACACGCAGAACACGATCGCAGCCGCGGCGGGACCGTTGGCGGTGGGCGCAGTGGCACCGTGGGACACGAAGCATACGGTGCCGCTCGATCCCGACGAGCATGGCCGCGTGACGGTCAGCCGAGCGATCAGCACCGGAGCGCTCGACTGCAAGGAAATCGTCTTCTCCGTCGATGAAGAAGCAACGAAGAACCGGTCTGCGTCGAGTGCGTTCTACGTCGCTTCCATCTGCCGCGACGGCACCGCATGGAAGTGGGCGTCGGCCGAGCCCGCCACCGAACGCTGGGGCGCGCTGCAATGAACGCACGCATGATGCTGGTCGCGCTTGCGTGTGCGGGGACAAGCGCCGTTCTGAGCGGCTGCTCGTCGATCGGTGCGGCAAGCGGAGCCGTCGCAGGAGTGGCCACGGGCACGTTCACGGGGAATCCGGCGGTTGGCATCGGCGTCGGCATTGCCGTCCAGTCTGCAACCGATGAAGCCGTCAATCGCTATATGCGCGTCATGCATCGGGATCAGCAGGACGCCATTGCGATGCTGGTGGGCGAGACGCCCGTTGGCGCTTCGCAACCCTGGCGGGTCGACCACCGACTACCGGTCGAAAACGGTCATGGCGAAGTGCGCGTGACGCGCGAAATCCGTAATGCGCTGGCGGTTTGCAAGGAGTTCGCGTTCTCGCTCGTCGACGGCGACAAGCCCGGTGCGAAGGTGGACTGGTTCACGGCTAGCGCCTGCCAGCAGGGTGGGCGATGGAAATGGGCGTCGGCGGAACCGGCGGTGGACCGCTGGGGCACGCTGCAGTAGTCGCTTTGCGAGTCCCCGTTAGGACGATTAGGAGCCAAGGCGATAATTTACCCAAGCACAGCGACCAGCCACTGGATTGTGCTCCTTCCGGTCGTCTGAAAATTAGCGTTGCGCGTAAATGGCACTCGAGCTGCATCTACATTGTTCGGCCTCGACCCAAGGAGCCGACATGCCACTTGCATCGTGCATTTACCGATTGAATGGGCAGCATCTTTCGACACTAACCTGTGACGGGCGGACGTTCGCCGCATTCTCGGGTAACGGAGATGACATCAATGCCCCTGGAGCCATAGCAAGGATCGACTCCGGCCCCTTGCCGACAGGGCGGTACTATATCGTCGACAGGCAGAGCGGGGGGCGTTTCGGGTGGTTGTGGGACTTGGGTGCACGACTCGCTCCGGGAACCGGGCGGGACCACTGGTTTGCCTTGTATAGAATCGATGGCAAAATAGACGACGAGACTTACATTGAAGGCGTAAGGCGAGGCCAATTCAGGCTGCACCCCATGGGCAGCGGCAGAATCAGCAAGGGATGCATCACGCTGGTCAGCCATACGGCATTCGCACGACTGAGCGCCTACCTTCGCAGCGCTGATTTGGCGTATATACCCGGCACCAACATACGCTTTTACGGCGTGGTGGACGTCCTATGACCGCAATCGCAAAAATTGTCCTGATCGTCGGGCTATCGCTCGTCCTGGGCCGGTTTGTCTACGCCCAAGACATGTTTAACGTATGGATCAATAGTGCAGCCGCGGTGCGAGTCTTCGCCCCCCTCCAGCATGCGTTTGGGTCGATCGGGCCAGAGGACGATGAAAACATCATGCTTGTGGTCGTCCTCCTCATTTGCCTCTTGTCGTCCACGCTTGCCGTTTTCGGCGCACGTGCGCTCATACGCAGAGCGGGCAGACCTTAGCTTCCTGCCCACCACCTACTCCACCGCCAGCCCCCGCTCCGCCAACCACGCCCGATTGAAAAGCCGCGCGAAATAAAGACCGCCGCGATCGCACAGCAACGTCACGATCGTGTGGCCCGGGCCCATTTCCCGCGCGAGTTGAACCGCCGCCGCGACGTTGATCCCCGTCGAACCGCCGACGAACAAACCTTCTTCCCGCAGCAGGCGATACACCATCGTCACGCACGTTTGATCGTCGATGCGGACCGCGTCGTCGATCGGCGTGCCTTCGAGGTTGGCCGTCACACGCGTAGAACCGATACCTTCCGTGATCGAGTTGCCTTCAGCCTTGATCTCGCCTGTCTTGACGAAGCTGTAAAGCCCGCTGCCGTGCGGATCGGCCAATACCGTCCTGATGCCTGAATTGCGCTCTTTCAGATACCGCGCCACACCCGCAAGCGTGCCGCCGGTGCCCGTCGCGCAAACGAACGCATCGACCTTGCCCTGCGTGTCCAGCCAAATCTCCGGCCCGGTCGTTTCGTAGTGTGCTTGTCGATTGACGATATTGTCGAACTGGTTAGCCCAGATCGCATTCTCGGTTTCTTGCGCGAGCCGACCCGCGATCTTCTGATAATTGTCGGGGTCTTTATAGGGCTTCGCAGGAACCGGTCGCACTTCGGCGCCGAGCACGCGCAGCAGGTCCATCTTTTCCTGCGATTGCGTCTCGGGAATCACGATCACGCAGCGATAACCGCGCGCCGCGCATAGGTGCGCAAGGCCGATGCCGGTATTGCCCGCCGTCCCTTCAACGACCGTGCCCCCGGGTTTGAGGACACCGCACTGCTCGGCGTCGCGAATGATATACAGCGCGGCACGATCCTTGACTGAGCCGCCCGGGTTCATGAACTCGGCCTTACCGAGAATCTCGCAGCCGGTCTCCTCGCTCAGGCGAGCGAGGCGAATGAGCGGCGTCCCGCCCACCGCGCCGGCGAAACCATCGCGCACAGGCATGATGCCCTCCTTATCGAAGACACGATGCAAATGCCTCAAGCATAAGCCACCGAATGCGGCCTTGCGATGTTTCGACGCCCTACGGCTGCGATTCCATGACGAGCAGTTGCGCGCCGTCGGCCACCTGATCGCCAACCGCATAGAGCACTTCCGCCACTTTGCCGGCGGCTGGCGCGCCGATCGTATGCTCCATCTTCATCGCCTCCATGACGATCAGCGGCATGCCTTTTTCGACGACCGTACCCGGTTCGACCAGCACGGCAACGACCTTGCCCGGCATCGGGGCGGTCAGTCGCCCTTCGCCATGCTCGGCATCGGCTGCATGTGCCAGCAGGTTTTGCCATTCAAACGCGAGCGCGACGCCATGGCAGAACACGTGGAAAACATCGCCGTCGATAAATACGCGCCCCGTCACACGCCTTTCGCCCAGACGCACCCCGAACGTATGTGGTTCGCTGCCGCGCCACCAATCAAATGCTGCCGATGCGCCGTCGCGCTCGAGCGAGCACGATTCGCCTTCGCGCACATAAACGACCTTGATCGCACTGTCGTTTTCCAGATCACGCCATTCGATCGTTTGACGATAGCTGCCGTTCAGACGCCAATGCGACAGTGCATCCCACGGCGACATGCCGCGCGCAACACCGCCCTCGCGCGTCAGCAGCGCAGCACAGGCCAACGCCATCGCCTCGTCAAACGGCCGTTCGATCGGCGCAAACAGTTCAGCGTGATGGCGCTCGATGAGACCCGTATCAAGTTCGGCAGTAGCAAACGGCTTGCTTTCGACAATGCGCTTCAGGAACGCGATGTTCGTTTGCGGCCCCACCGCCTCGCAGGCTCGCAGCGCGCGGCTCATGCGCACGAGCGCCTCTTCGCGATCGGCGCCATGGACGATCAGCTTCGCGATCATCGGGTCGTAAAACGGCGTGATCGTGTCGCCTTCGCGGACACCGCTGTCGATACGAACCGGCGCACGCATCGGCGAGCCGATCTCAAACTCGACGCCCTCGGGCATGCGCAGATACTTGAGCGTGCCTGTGGACGGCAGGAAGCCGCGGGCGGGATTTTCCGCGTAGAGGCGCGCTTCGATCGCGTGTCCTTCGATCCTCAACTGATCCTGCCTGAGCGGCAACGGTTCGCCAGCGGCCACGCGCAACTGCCATTCGACGAGATCCTGGCCCGTGATCATTTCGGTAACCGGATGCTCGACCTGCAGCCGCGTGTTCATCTCCATGAAATAGAAGGCGCTGTCGGTCATGATGAATTCGACCGTACCCGCACCCACATAGGAAACGGCGCGCGCAGCCGCAACAGCCGCCTCACCCATGGAACGGCGCACGCCTTCTGACAACCCCGGCGCCGGCGCTTCTTCGAGCACTTTCTGATGGCGCCGCTGCACCGAGCAGTCGCGGTCGAACAGATAGACCGCGCCGCCATGTCGATCGGCGAATACCTGCACTTCCACGTGGCGCGGGCGCGTCAGATATTTTTCGATGAGGACGCGGTCGTTGCCGAAACTGCTCGCGGCTTCGCGCTTGCATGAGGCCAGCGCGGCAGCGAAGTCTTCGCTTTTTTCAACCACACGCATGCCCTTGCCGCCGCCGCCGGCGCTCGCCTTCAGCAATACCGGGTAGCCGATCGCATCGGCTTCGCGTTGCAACAGTTCAGCGTCTTGTTCGTCGCCGTGATAACCGGGCACGAGCGGCACAGCGGCAGCATGCATGAGCGCCTTGGCCGCGGCCTTCGATCCCATCGCGGCGATGGCCGAAACGGGCGGCCCGATGAACACGAGCCCTGCCGCCTCGCACGCTTGCGCGAATTCCTCGTTCTCCGAAAGAAAGCCGTAGCCCGGGTGTACCGCCTGCGCACCGGTGCGCACCGCGGCATCGATGATGCGCTCGATGCGCAGATAGCTTTCGCTCGCAGCGGCGCCGCCGATATGGACGGCCTCGTCGCACGCGGCGACATGCTTGGCATCGGCGTCGGCATCGGAATAAACGGCGACGCTCGCAATCCCGAGCCGCTTGCACGTCGCGGCCACGCGGCAGGCGATCTCGCCGCGATTGGCAATCAGAATCTTGTTGAACATGAAAAGTCTCGCAGTGAAGCGGCAAGCGGGTTGCGGTTAATCGCGCCAGCTCGGCGCGCGCTTTTCGAGGAACGAAGCGACGCCTTCGCGCCCTTCGCCGCTGGCACGGATGCGCGCAATGCGGCGCGCCGTGTCGTCGATCAATGCTTCGTCGAGCGCACGGCCGGCTACGTCTTGCACCAGACGCTTCGATTCGCGCACGGCTTGCGGGCCGTTGACGCACAGCGCGGACGCGATACGCGCGATCGTGCTGTCGAGTGCATCGGCTGCGACGACTTCATGCACGAGCCCCAGCCGCAGCGCCGTTGCGCAATCGAACGGTTCGGCCGTCGTGAAGTAGCGCCGCGACGCGCGTTCGCCCAACGCACGAATGACGTAAGGTGCGATCGTCGCCGCAATGAGACCCAGACGCGCTTCCGACAAACAGAACCGTGCCGTGTCCACGGCCACGACGATGTCGCTTGCGGCGACAAGGCCCACGCCACCGGCATAGGCATCGCCCGAGACGCGCGCAACCACGGGCTTCGATACGCGATAGATGGCCGACAGCATATCGGCAAGACGCCGCGCGTCGACCCGATTCTCCTCATCGGAGAAGCCGGCCATCTTCTTCATCCAGTTCAAATCGGCCCCGGCGCAAAACGCCGGGCCATTCGCGGCGAGCACGATCGCGCGCACGTCCTCGCGCGTGTCGAGCTGACGAAATGCGTCGGTCAACTCGGCGATCGTCGTCTCGTTGAACGCATTGCGAACGTCGGGGCGATTGAGCGTCACGGTCGCCACATGGCCGGCGAACGAGACTTCCAACATGCCGTATTGCATTGATCGTCTCCTTGTACTTCTGGTTGCGCGTCGCCCTACGTCACATTCTGAACAGGCCGAAGCGCGTTTCTTCGATGGGCGCATTCATCGCCGCCGCCAGGCCCAGGCCCAGGACGTCGCGCGTTTGCGCCGGATCGATGACGCCGTCGTCCCACAACCGCGCGCTCGCGTAGTACGGGTGGCCTTGATGCTCGTACTGGTCGCGGATCGGCTTCTTGAACGCCTCTTCTTCATCGGCGCTCCAGGTGCCGCCCTTCGCTTCGATGCCGTCGCGCTTGACCGTGGCCAGCACCGACGCGGCCTGCTCGCCGCCCATCACCGAGATGCGCGCGTTGGGCCACATCCACAGGAAACGCGGCGAAAAGGCACGGCCGCACATGCCGTAGTTGCCCGCACCGAACGAGCCGCCGATGATGACCGTGAACTTCGGCACCTTTGCCGTGGCGACGGCCGTCACCATCTTCGCACCGTGTCGCGCGATGCCTTCGTTCTCGTACTTGCGGCCCACCATGAAGCCCGTAATGTTCTGCAGGAACACGAGCGGAATCTTGCGCTGACAGCACAGCTCGATGAAGTGCGCACCTTTGACGGCCGATTCGGAAAACAGGATGCCGTTGTTCGCGATGATGCCGACCGGATGCCCCCAGATATGCGCGAAGCCCGTGACGAGCGTCGTGCCGAAACGCGCCTTGAATTCGTCGAATTCCGAATCGTCGACGATGCGGGCGATGATTTCGCGCACATCGAAGGGCTTGCGCGTATCGACGGGAATCACGCCGTAAAGGCTTTGCGCGTCATAGCGCGGCGGCTTCGATTCGCGCATGGCGACAGGCGGCTGCTTCGTCCGATTCAATTTGCCGACGATGCCGCGCGCGAGCGCCAACGCATGGGCGTCGTTCTGCGCAAGATGATCGACCACCCCCGACAAACGCGTATGGACGTCACCGCCGCCGAGATCTTCGGCACTGACCTCTTCGCCCGTCGCGGCTTTCACGAGCGGCGGACCGCCCAGAAAAATCGTGCCCTGGTTCTTGACGATGATCGATTCGTCGCTCATGGCAGGCACGTAAGCGCCGCCCGCCGTGCAGGAACCCATCACGACGGCGATCTGTGCGATGCCCGCGGCGGACATCGTCGCCTGATTGAAAAAGATACGGCCGAAGTGATCGCGATCGGGAAACACGTCGTCCTGATTCGGCAGATTTGCGCCGCCCGAATCGACGAGATAGACGCACGGCAGCCGGTTCTCAGCGGCGATTTCCTGGGCGCGCACGTGCTTCTTGACCGTCATCGGATAGTAGGTGCCGCCCTTGACCGTCGCATCGTTGCAGACGATCACGCACTCCTGCCCCGCAATACGGCCGATGCCCGTGATGACGCCCGCGCCCGGCGCGGCGTCGTGATACATGCCAAACGCCGCGAGTTGCGAAAACTCGAGAAACGGCGTGCCCGGATCGAGCAGTTGCGCGATACGATCGCGCGGCAACAACTTGCCGCGCGAAACGTGCTTGTCGCGCGCGGCCTGTCCACCGCCCTGCGCCAAATGAGCCACCTTCGCACGCAAATCGGCGACAAGCGCCTCGAGCGCGGCGGCGTTCGCTCGGAAATCATCCGAGCGCGGGTTCAACTTGCTTTCGATGATCGGCATAAGCTCGATGCTCCGTCTCGCGGCCTGGGTCCTGAAGATAGATCGGGTAGATTGGCTTGGCTTCGGCGTCAGATCGTCTCGGCGAACAGTTCGCGGCCGATCAACATGCGCCGCACTTCGCTCGTGCCGGCGCCGATCTCATAGAGCTTCGCATCGCGCCAGAGGCGCCCGACCGGGTATTCGTTGATGTAGCCGTTGCCGCCCAGGATCTGAATGGCTTCGCCGGCCATCCAGGTGGCCTTTTCCGCCGTGTAGAGAATGACCCCCGCGCAATCCTTGCGCACCTGGCGCACGTGCTCTTTGCCGAGCGTGTCGAGTTGGCGGCCCACCGCGTACAGATACGCGCGGCAGGCTTGCAGCGTCGTGTACATATCGGCCACTTTGCCCTGAATCAGCTGGAATTCGCCGATTGCCTGACCGAACTGCTTGCGATCGTGAATGTAGGGCACGACGGCGTCCATACAGGCGAGCATGATGCCGGTGGGACCGCCGGCCAGCACGGCGCGCTCGTAATCGAGGCCGCTCATGAGCACCTTCACGCCGCCGTTGAGGCTGCCGAGAATGTTTTCTTCGGGTACTTCGACGTCCTGGAACACGAGCTCGCCCGTATGCGAGCCGCGCATGCCGAGCTTGTCGAGCTTTTGCGCCACCGAGAAGCCCTTCATGCCCTTTTCGACGATGAAAGCGGTAATGCCTCGCGCACCCGCTTCGACGTCCGTCTTGGCATAGACGACCAGCGTGTCGCAGTCGGGGCCGTTCGTGATCCACATCTTCGTGCCGTTCAGCACGTAGCGATCGCCGCGCTTATCGGCACGCAGCTTCATGCTCACGACATCCGAGCCGGCGTTCGGCTCGCTCATTGCCAGCGCGCCGACGTGCTCGCCAGACACGAGCTTGGGCAAATATTTCGCCTTTTGCGCGGCGGTGCCGTTGCGGTGGATCTGATTCACGCAAAGGTTGGAGTGCGCGCCGTAGGACAAGCCGATCGAGGCCGATGCGCGCGAGATCTCCTCCATCGCCACCATATGCGCCGTATAGCCCATGTTCGCGCCGCCGTACTCCTCGGAGACGGTCATGCCGAGCACGCCCAAATCACCGAACTTGCGCCAGAGATCCATCGGGAACTGATCGGTGCGATCGACCTCGGCCGCGCGCGGCGCGATTTCCTTGGCGGCGAAGGTGGCGACCGCGTCACGCAGCATGTCGACGTCTTCGCCGAGCGCGAATTGCAAACCAGGCACATTGCTCATGGATGTCTCCTCGAATTCCGTTTGGGGCCGGGGCCGGCCTGAGAGCGGCAAGCGCGCTCGATCACCGCGCATTTCACGCCACATTTACGTAAGCGTCAATAGTTTTTTTGAGGAATGCTCAATTTTTTAGTCTGACCAGCAACCGTATGAGCGGTCGGTGCTAATATCCGGCGCATCATCCAAGCGGGCGCATCAAAGTTGAACATGACTCAAGCCGTCGAAGATTCGAAGACCGACGCCGCCGGCGCGCGACGCCAGCCGGCCGGCCGTAAATCGCAGCAGCGCGTGAAGGACATTCTGCAGGCGGGACGCGAAGTGTTTTCGGAAAAGGGCTACGAGCGCGCCACGACCGCCGAAATCGCGCAACGGCTGGGCGTATCCGAGGCGACGGTGTTCAGCTACTTCCGCGGCAAACGGGAACTGTGCGCCCGCGTGATCGCCGATTGGTACGACGAAATCATCGCCGCCATCGAAACGGGGCTGCCGCGTGACGGCAGCACGCGCCAGCAATTCGCCTTCATCGTGCGGACCCACCTGCGCCTGATGCTCGTCCATGGCACGGGCATGTGCTCGCTGGTATTGTCTGAAGGTCGCGCCAAGCATCATGAACTGAGCGCCGAATTGACGGCGCTGCAACGCCGCTATACGGCGCCGCTCATGCGGGTGCTCTCGCAGGGTCAGCAGGCCGGGCAGATTCGGACCGATTTGCCGCTGCGGTTGATGCGCTCGATGGTGTTCGGTCCCGTGGAGCACGTGCTCTGGGACGCTACGCTTGCGCATCGCACGCCCGATATCGACGTGACGGCCGACCGTCTCGTCGATCTGCTTTGGACCGCTTTGCAGCCGCCCGCCCCCGCGGTCGCTTCGCTGGTTCGCCTGAAGGATGATCTGGCCGAAGCGATGCGCCGCTATGAAACGGCCGCGCAACTCGAGATCGACGAGTGCGAGGACGGCGGTGCGGCGGCCGACAAACGCAAATCCCGGCGCGTCAAAACAGGCGATTGAAGCGGGCGCGCGAAGGCCTACGGCTCGCTAGGGCAATCGATTCGCGCATGCTTGCCGAACATTTGCCGCGACGCTATCGTTAGGACAACTCAAGGATCCGATGCCTCGATGACTACGCGACTCACCCCCGAAATCGCCTCGAAGTTCGCCGCCCTCGCGTTGTCTCATCTGACGCGCGAATATCCGAACAAGCTCACGCATTCGCTGGCGGGCCCGCAGGACGTGCGTTCGCCGCGCGCGCTCCATCCAATCTTTTACGGCAGCTACGACTGGCATTCGTGCGTGCATGGGTATTGGCTATTGTTGCGCCTGCTCGATCGGTATCCGGAGTTGCCGCAAGCCGACCTCATTCGCGAAGTCGTCGATGAGCACTTCACCGACGCCAACGTGGCCGGCGAGCTCGCCTATTTGAGTCTTCCTCACAATCGCGGTTTCGAGCGGCCGTATGGGTGGGCGTGGCTGCTTGCGTTGGCGGGCCAACTCGATGCCATGCGCTCCCCCGAAGCCGCTCGCTGGGCCGCCGCGCTGGCACCGCTGACGGGCGAATTCATCGAGCGCTTTGCGGAGTTCCTGCCGAAGGCGACTTATCCGCTGCGTGTCGGGACGCATTTCAATACGGCGTTCGCGCTCGCCTTGGCGCTCGAATTCGCCCGCGAGACAGGAAGAACGTCGTTCGCCGCGCTCATCGAAGAAACGGCAAAGCGTTGGTACGAGCACGACGCCGATTGCCAGGCATGGGAACCGGGCGGCGACGAATTCCTTTCGCCGGCGCTCATGGAAGCGGAGTTGATGCGGCGCGTATTGCCGCTCGATGCATTCAACGTCTGGTTCGACCGGTTCTTGCCGCGTTTGTCGCACAAGGAGCCGGCGACATTATTCGTGCCCGCGACCGTCACCGACCGCACCGACGGCAAAATCGCCCACCTCGACGGACTCAATCTGAGCCGGGCCTGGTGCCAGCGATCCATCGCAGCCGTGCTGCCTGACGGCGACGCGCGCAAGCACGCCCTCGAGCAAGCGGCGCAAACCCATCTGACGAAGGCCCTCGCTCATGTCGCCGGCGACTACATGGGCGAACACTGGCTCGCAACGTTTGCTTTGCTGGCGTTGGAGGCGTGACCGCGATGCTTGCCGGCACCCCGGCTTTTTAAGCTTTTTTTAAGCGTCGCTGCATAGATTTCAGGCGCGTCGGCATGCAGCGACGACTACGATGACGCTGTTTCATTCAGGCCGACGCACTGAACCGGCTGCCCTGCGGGCAGATTTCGTTTCACTCATGACGATGAGGTCCAGCCATGTCTCATCCACTGATTGCATCGTTGAGCGTCGCATGTCTGGTCGGCGCGCTTCCCCTCGCCGCCCATGCAACCGACGACACGGCGCTGGCCGCACCCAATCCGCTGCTTTCATCGGCCGATCTGAGCAACGCCAAATTTTTCATGTTGCGCGTGAACGGGGCCGCCGCGCGGTCGAGCACGCAAATGGCGCCCGTCATTTACGGGCCCGACTTCGTTCCGAAATGGTCGAAGTGGCCAATGCGCGCCGTGTCACATGACCCCGGTGCATCGAACCTGGAAGGCGATCGCTTCCGGTTTCGATAAGGGCGGTAGGTAGCCGGCTTCAGAGCATCGCCACGACGCGCACGTTGCCGTCGTCCGCGGAAGGCACGACCTTTTCGCCGACGCGCCGGAACGTGATCGAGACCGAGCCGTCGCCGACGCGCAGGTTGCGCAACTCCAGCCAATCGATGCCTTCGGGCAACGCCGGCTGATCGATGCGCACCTCGCCGCGCACTGCATCGATGGACAACCCGAGGCATGCTTCGAGCATCATGAACGGCGCACCCGCGGCCCAGGCTTGCGGCAAACAGGCGACAGGGTAAGCCGTGGGCGGCTCGGCTCGCTGGCGCGCGAAGCCGCAAAAAAGCTCAGGCAACCGCATATCGAAGCTGACCGCGGCTTCGAACAACGCCCGCAGCAGGCTGACGGCGGCTTGTTTTTGGCCGTAACGCGCCAATCCGCGCGCGCAGAGCGCGTTATCGTGCGGCCACACCGATCCGTTGTGATATGCCATCGGATTGAAGCGCACCTGCCCGGCCGCCAGCGTGCGCACGCCCCAGCCTGTATGGAACAGCGTCGATTGCAATTGGCGCGCGACGATTTCGCCGCGCGCGCGCGTGGGCAACCCAAACGCAAGCAAGTGACCGGCATTCGAGGCAAGCACGCGGCACAACTCGCCGTGACCGTCGAGCGCGATGCCGTAGAAATCGAGTTCGGGCATCCAGTAAAGGGCTTCCACGCGCTCGCGCAAGGCCACAGCGCGCGCGGCGTAACGGGCGGCGTCTTCGACGAGTCCGCGCTGCGTCGCAAATTCAGCCATCGTGTTGAATGCGGCGCACGCGTAGGCCTGCACCTCCACCAGCGCGATCGGACCTTCCGGCATTCGACCATCGGCATGAAAAACCGAGTCGTGGCTATCTTTCCAGCCTTGATTGGCCAAGCCGCGATCGGATTCGCAACGATAGTCGAGCAGGCCATGAGGATTTTTGTCGCAGACGGTCGCGACCCACTTCGCCGCGCGCTCGAGGGCCGGCCACAATTCGGCGATGAACGCATCGTCGCCCGTGCGCGATGCATAGGCACCGGCAAGCACGATAAACAGCGGCGTCGTATCGACGCCACCGTAGTAAAGCGCAAAAGGCACCTCGCCCGTTGCAGCCATTTCGCTCTTGCGCATTTCGTGCATGATCTTGCCCGGCCCGGCATCGCGGAACTTCGAGTCTTCACGCGCCTGATGCTCGGCAAGAAAACGCAACACCCCGCGAGCCAGCCACGGCTGCAGCCACAGCGTTTGCAACGATGTCACCACGGCATCGCGGCCGAACGGCGTCGAAAACCATGGGATGCCCGCGTACGGATAGGGGCCCGTCGGCAAGTCCGTCGTCAGCAGGCTCAGATCGGCAAACGAGCGCTCGAGCCAGGCGTTGAACAGCGGATTGCTCGTGCGAAGCCGCGCTGTCGCGCGCCGGCGTTCGCGCATCGACCAGTGGACGTTGGCCAGCGCGGCCCGCACCGCCGCACGGCCCACGCGCGGCCGCACCGCGTCGATCTGCGACAGATGCGCGGGATGCGAACTATGCGGCGGCTGCGCGATTTTCGCGCTCGGCGGCACGGCGCCTTGCGCCGCCGTCACCACATGCGTGCGTGCCGCCACCGACAAGTAGACCGACACGCAAGCGTGCGCCGACAGTTCGATCGTGTAATCGGCACGATCGGCGAACAACTGATCGGGCGTTGGCGCGAAGGCGATATCGACCTGGCGTTGGACGTCGTCGAGCCCGAGATACGCCAGCCGCACCTCGTCGCGGCCCACTTTGGGCGCTTCGAACGTGCCGTGCTGCGTGCGCTTGAGTCCACGCACCTCGAACATGTCCTTGAAATCGCTGGCGAACGAGATCGACAACGGCAAGACGGCGTCGCTGAAGCCGTAGTTCGTCAACGTGATCGCTTCGTAAAGGACCGTCCCGCAAAGGATCCGCAAACGCTCGACGTGGATCACGCCTTCGGGCGTCCCTTCGCCGCCCAACGGCGGTAACGGGCGGTTCGTCAAATGCGCGGTGAATGATGCGTTGTCGCTGCTGACGTTGCCCGACAGCAGGGAGGGCGCGCGGCCACCGAACGTCAGCCGCAGCTGCGACAGCATGCGCGTGTCGTTGACGAACAAGCCGTCGTCGAGACCATTGATGTCGCCAAGCGGATCATTGACGACGAACGTATCGCCCGACTTCAGCACATATTGGCTGGTGCGTGCGATATAAGGGTGCTCCGGCGCGATGAAGACGTCGTTCGGGTCGGCGTGCAACGGGGTGCCGGTTTGTGTCGGGGTGTCGCTGAGTGCTTCGGTGTCGAGCATCGTCTGGCTCCTTCGCTCCAAGCCCATGCTTTGCGGCCGTCGGCCTGCCTCATTGTAGGGAGCAACGCGCGAATCGAACAGCCGCGGGTAAATCGGGCAAACCAGCCTGCCGGCGCAAACCCGGTGCCCGCACGTCGCACCTACGCTTCACTGCTGCTCACGAATGAATTCGTCGATGTGAGCATTGAACGCACGCGGGTGGGCAAGGTTCATCCCATGCGACGCACCGCGTATCGTCTGGCGTCGCACGTCGGGCACCCAGCCTTCGAGCATGTTCACATTGCGCCGAAACAAGTCGGGGCTTTTTTCTCCGTCGATCAACAGCGTCGGGCAGCGCAGGCTCCAGGCGTCCTCGCGCCGGTATGCCGGCAGCGGGTCTTGGAACTGCCGCGGCAATGTCGATGCATTATCGAGCGCCATCGCGCGGAAGGCTGGCGTGCTCTTCGCCCATGAGCCGACACGGCTGACCGAATCGACGAACAATTGCACGCCTGCCTCGGGGTCTCCGCGCTCGATCAGTTGCGCGGCACGCGCGCGCAGCGCATTGACGGTATCGGGCAGCACGGCATGGGGCTGCCCGGGCGCCGACAGCGGGCCGCCCGGATCGGCAAGCGTGAGCGTCTGCAAATGCTGGGGATGACGCAGTGCGAATTGGAACGCCACCGCACCACCGCGCGAATGCGCGACCACGTGCGCCGGGCCGGCGTCGAGCTTTTCCAAAAACACGGCCAGCTCGTCTGCATGCCTGCTCCAACTGAACGGCGCCGGGGGCGGCAGATCGGCCAACGGCCAATAGTGCGTCAGGCTCACCGCTACGCATCGATAGTGTGCCGACAGCCCCGCCACTTGTGGCTGCCAGTATCGATGGTCGCAAAGCGAACCATGCACGAACAGAACGAGCGGGCCTGCACCGCGCTCGACGTAAGGCATTTGTAGCCCGTTATCAAGGGCGATGAAACGAATGTCGTCGGCCGGCGCGGCTGAGGCACGTTGCACGGCGGCGCGCGAAGCGGTCATCGGCTCGACCTCGCTCACGTATCGAAGCTCAGTTCGGCGTCGACCGTTTGACCGAGCGCCAGCGTATCGCCGGCGCCGGCGAGAATGATGGCGTTTTGGCCGAAGGTGATCGCACCGTCGACGCGGCTGTTCGCCCGATACATGCTCATCGTGTCGGTCGGCTCGTTCGGCCAACGTGGATCGGGACCGCCGCGCGCCTGGTCGATCGTCGGAATCGGACAGCGCGTGCAGGGCTTGACGATGCGCAGCTCCACTTCACCTTGCACCGCCGTAATACGCAACGATCCGGTGTAGTCCTCTTCG
Organism: Trinickia soli; assembly: GCF_002879855.1. Taxonomy (GTDB): domain Bacteria; phylum Pseudomonadota; class Gammaproteobacteria; order Burkholderiales; family Burkholderiaceae; genus Trinickia; species Trinickia soli. The sequence continues at coordinate 80,404 of NZ_PNYB01000010.1, forward strand.
TAGGCGTCCGTTCCGTCTATCACGAGGTTCGGCCGGAAGCGGTTCATCGGAATCGAATCGACGCCGTTGGCGACTAAACGCGCGTTTAAATCGGCGAGTGAAGCCGCCCCCAGCACGAGCAGCGGAAAGCCATCGGCAAAACGCACCTGCGCCGTCGCATCGCCCGTCCATTTGCGGCTGGCCGTCCGTTCGTGGCCGGGTTCGAAGCGGACGAGCCGCGCGGTCATGCAAAGGAAATCTGAAAACCAGCGCGCGGCCTCGTCGCCTGCATCGAGTGCGGCCACGGTATCGTTCCACACCGTCGCCGCGACGCGCGGCGCGCCGGCCAGCGCGGCCGGATCGAGCGCAAGCTTGAGCGCAGCCATCTCAGGCGCGGCGACAGTGAGTTCCCCGTCGTCCAATGCCGGCCGAATGAGCGCCATCCGCGGATGCGTGCGCTGCGTCACGAAGCGGCCATGGGCGTCGACCACCATCCAGTTGCGGTCGTGTTCGAGGCCGTACGGGGTCAGGCGAACTGAGTCGCGGGCGATTCCCGCGCAAGACTTGATGGGATAGACGTTGAGTTGGCTGATCGAGGGCATGGACGGCCGGCGCTCGCGGAGGCGAATAACCAAACGGCGATGGTACCACCGGGCCGGCCGGTGCGCGGCATCGCGACCCGTGCTGCAGACGCCGAGGGGCACGCCGGGGGGCGGCATCCGCCGTCGCAGCGGCGCAGCGGACGGTGCAGGCCCGAGGTGCCGATTGGAATTTTCCGAATGTTTTATTGCAGGAATGAGGCGGCATCCACGCATTCTGCCGCGGCACCTGCTCCGCGCACGGCGCAGGTAAGGGGCTCGTCCGCGATGCAAACCGTCAGCCCCGTTTCGGCGCAGAGCCGTTTGTCGAGATGAGCCAGCAACGCGCCCCCACCCGTCAGCACAATGCCCGTGTCGGCGATATCCGTGACGAGTTCAGGCGGTGCGTTTTCGAGCGCATTTTTGACGGCGCCGATCACGGTTTTGAGCGGCACAGCCAACGCCTCGCCTACGTCGTGATTCGACAATTCGATCGTGCGCGGCAAGCCATCGGACAAGCTGCGGCCGACCGCGCACATCCGCTCGTGCGGCACGTCGAGAATCGCGGTGCCGATCGTCTTCTTCACGACTTCGGCGGTCTGGTCGCCGAGTATCACGCCGTACGTGTTGCGCACGTAGCTGACGATCGCTGCGTCGAACTGGTCTCCGCCTACGCGTACCGACGTTTGATAAGCCATGCCGCCCAAGGACACGATGCCGACCTCCGTCGTGCCGCCGCCGATATCGACGACCATCGAGCCGCGTGCCTCGGCCACCGGCAGCCCGGCTCCGACCGCGGCCGCGAGCGATTCGCCGATCAACATCACTTTGGCAGCGCCGGCCGCCAAAGCCGCCTCGCGGATCGCCCGGCGCTCGACCGCCGTCGCATTCGACGGTACGCAAATCGTGAATTCTGCCCGGCGACCGAACAGCGAACGCAGTTGTGCCATGTCGATGAATTCACGGAACATGCGCTCCGCGGCGGAAAAGTTCGCGATGACACCGTGTCGCATCGGCCGAACGGCTTCGACGTTGCCCGGCGAGCGCCCGAGCAATTGCTTCGCCTGATCGCCGATGGCCGTCACGCGGCCCTTGCCGGCATCGGTGTTCTTCTGAAAACAGACGACCGACGGTTGATTGAGGACGATGCCCTTGCCGCGCGTGTAGATGAGGGTATTCGCCGTGCCCAGATCGACCGCCACATTCTGCGGAAACAGTCGATTGAAGAATGCATGATGCGACATCGTTGACTCTCTTGTGGATGACAACAACGACGTGCGTCCAATCACAGCAGCCGAGGCGCACGTTGTGCTCGTTTTGGGTAGCACGGTCGGGCTGATGCCCGCCTTTACGGCACCGGCGCGCGCAACTTTAGGGTCGGTTTGCATTTTTTACGTTGTGCGCCGCCGCAGCAGCGTCAGGATTACCGCGCCGGAACGGCTCTTTTTTTTGTGCTTACCCCTTGCTGCGCCACGAGAAGCGCGACCCGTGGCATCCTTGTCGGCTCTCGCACAAACTTCGCCCGGCTTGGTCCTTTCTTACATGCGAACTACGCTCCGCCGGCTGCTTTTGCTGTTTTGCGTTCTCCGCTATGGCGCTCGGCTGTTATGGTCGGCGGCCCCGCGAACGCACAGGTTGCACTGGATCGCGAGCCTGACGGCCCGCGTGAGCACGTCCGCGGATGCACGAGACGCGCTGCATAGAGCGCTCCCGCAGTTGGGGCCGCTCGTGAGCGCCTTCGCCGACTACGGCGTGCAGCATCCGCAAGTGTTCGTGCAATCCCTGCACGATGCGGCAAGCCTGATCGGCCGTACCGAGACGGCGCTTGCCGCGCCGCTGCCGCCCGCCGCCGTCGTCCCGGCGCTACGCGCGGCGCTCGGCCGTGCGCCCGAGGCCGTCTTCGCTTCCATCGATCTGAACGCGATGGAAAGCACCATCGCCGAACAGGTGCACGGGGCGCGCCTGATCGCACCCGAAAACGCGACACGCGGCGACGGCGGCTATTTCGACGTTGCCGTGAAATTGCTGCGGGCCGGGGAAGTCGAGCGCATCGGCGACGATATTGCCGTGCTTCAGTGGGTAGCCCGGCTATTGGAACGCTTCGTCCCTTCCGCGCGCGAACTGCAGCTGCACACCATGGCGCAAACGCTGGCCGCCGAGGTTCAGCGCCGTTTCGATCTGCGCGCCGAAGCGGCGAGCCTGTCGCAGACGGGGCAGCATTTCAGCAACGACAACCGGGTCGTGGTGCCGGAAGTGGTTTGGGGGCTCAGCACCGATCGAGCGCTCGTCATCGAGCGCATCGATACGCTCGCCGTTACCGATCTCGATGGCCTGCGCCGGCACGACATCGATCTGGAGGCGTTGGCGGAGCGTCTCGTGGAAGTGGTCGTCGAACAGGCGTTCGAACACGGCTTCTTCCATGCGGCGCTCGATGCAGAGCGCCTGCGCGTCAGCATCGAACCGCGTACGCCGGGCCGACTCGTTTTTGGCGACGGCAAGACCATGACGACCTTGTCGGAGCCCGAGCGCGAATTCTTCATCCACGGGGCCAACGCGTTGTTCGAACAAGACTACGGGCGGTTGGCGGCCATGCACCGCGAGGTCGGTCACGTCGCATCGCATACACGCGACGAAGTCTTGGAGGCAGAGCTGCGCACGCGCGCCGAGCCTCACTTCGCCGAACCGACCGAGCGGCGTTCGGCCGCCGCCCTGTTGCAGCATCTGCTCGGAGCCATCGAACCGTTCGGCGGTCACGTATCGCCGGCACTGACACTCGCACATCAGACGCTTGCGCGGGCCGAATCGATTGCGCTCGCTCTGGCGCCGAACATGGACACATGGAGCGTCGTAAAAGGCGTGCTGAAAGGTCTCGCACGCGAGGATCTCGGCCACCGCGGCTGGCTCAAACGGCTCTCGCGTGAGTTGCCGCATCTGGCCATGCTGCCGCGCGTGCCGACGCTCGTCGTGCAGGGGTTGCAGCATTGGCACGACGCGGGCGCGCAGCGAGATTCGCACGTCTGGCTGACGCAGTTGAACCGCGAGCAACGTCTGACCCAGCGCTTGCTGTGGGCTTGCGCGCTTTGCGGCGCATTGCTGGGTGCGGGCGCGATCTGGTTGGGCCGTTGACGCACGCCGCGCGCCGGCGATGGCCGATGGCTTAATCAGCCGTGTCCGCGTTCCCTTTCATCCGCTCGCGCAGTTCCGCCTGCGGCAGCGGCGACCAGGCCGGCCGCGTCTTCGCCCCCGAATCGATCACCACCAGATATCGCCCGGCCCACGGTGTGACGGCGCGGTCGGGATGCAGCACCCAGAGCGGAACACCTGCATCGGCCATCGCCTGATAGTCGGCATCGAGGATACCGTGATGATCGAGAAAACGATCGAGCGAGTTCGGAATGCGCACGCAGCCCTTCGAATGGCGAATGCCGAGAAGCGGCTCGAGCTTGTCGGGATCTGTCGCATGCATTTGAAAACGCATCGACGACACCCCGCCCTTGCCCCATCCGCGCTCGGCGTCGGTCCAACCGAAATCGAAGATTCGCATGTCGCGCGCCCCGTAGCCGCGGATCTTGTTCTCGTTCAGCGTGCCCTCGGCGCGGAAATCCATGTTTTGCGGCGTGTGCTCGAACACGCCGACCGGCGTGACGAAATGGTCGTAACGACCCGGCCACCCGGTGGAGACCGGCGACGCGCCGATCAAGGTCCACTTATCCGACGGGTCGCCGCGGAAGTAGATAAAAAGCGCCTGCACTTCGGGATTGCGGTCGACCAGCACGACATATTGCCGTCCCAACGCGCCGAGCCCATTCTTCGCCAACGCGGCCTGAAGACGTTGGCCGTAAGCGATCTGATCCTGCGGCGGCACGGCGAGCCGTCGAGCCACGTCGCTCTCGAACTGACTCGCCAGCTTCAACGCGTCGCGCGGGTCGAGATGCGCGGCGACATCCGCTGCATGCCGGGCGGCGGCCCTCACAGCCGCCGAGGCGGCCGACGCTGCTGCGGCGGAAGCCGACGCTGGCGCCGATGCGGCCGGGTCCGCGGCGGCCGACGCCATCAGGGGCATGGCGCAAAGCGGCCAAACCGCGTATCGCAAGGCGACAGTCAGATAGCGGTGCACGTTGCCCCTTGGTCGATCCATTTGCTGATATCCGTTACGGTGGCTCCTCGAGTGGTGATGCGAGCGGCGCCCGCTGCGCCCGCCGGGAATTTTTACATCTGTCATTAAAGTTCGTCGCCAAAAGTGCTTGCCTGCGAGCGTTGAAGCAAACCCCGTGCTCGGCAACCGTGGGCCTTCACTGCGGTTGCACCCATAAAAAAACGGCAGCACCGACCACCGCCGGCACTGCCGCCTGCCGTTGCACCGAATCGACCGCTTACGCCCGGTGCCGCTGTTGCAGGGAGCGCACGCGCGCCATCGCCGGGGCGTCGGCGCTGACGGCGTCATACAGTTTCGTGAGATCGGCCTTCAGCGCGGTGCGAGAGCCACCGTCCAGATAGACCATGTGCCCGGACGGGTAGAACCGCGCCGACAGGTTGTTACGCACCGATTGCTCGATCAGCGGCATCTGCTGCAAATCGAGAACCGTTTGATAGAACGGCGTCACGAAATCGTAGAAGCCGTTGGCCGACAGCACCTTCAGATCGATGTTCAACGCCATCACGGCCGCAAGATCGCCCGCCGTATAAAGGACGATGTTCCCCTGCGCATCCTTGCCCTTTTCCGCACCGGTCGGGTCGGTGTGGCTGAAGTCCCAATACTTGAATGCTTCATCGTTCAAGTCGGTAAACGACGAGGTCGAGGTGTACTTCAATTGCTCGTTGAGGTACTCGTTCCACATCGTCGTATAGACGCCTGAAACGGCCGTCATGGTCGGATCGTTGCCACCCGAATTGGGATCGATCTGGCCGGCAATGCCCGTGTCGATCGCCGTCACGCGTCCGTCATAGGCGCCCAGCGCCACCCCTTTGGATTTCAGCAGCGTCGTCAGGAACAGCGAGTTTCCGCGGCTGTCATAGCCGGCGATATCCAGACTCCAGGCCAGCAGCGTCGTCTTGTCGATGCCCGTGTATTGCGAGAGCTTTTCGACCACGGCATCGTCGGTCTGCGGAAACTTGCGCAACGCGCCAAGGTACTCGGTACGCGCGAACTGAGCCACTTCTTCGACGAATGCGCCGAGGTCGGTCGGCGTCGGCGCGACGCCGAGCCGCTTGTGAAACCACGCGTCCGCGGCCGCCGTGGGCAACGCACCGACCGGATTGCCGGCCTGCGAGTAATCGAGGATCGACGACTGCAGCGTCACGCCGTTCAGATCGATGCCGTCTTCGTGCAGCATGTAGGCAAGCACACAGCTGCGCGCCGTGCCGTACGACTCGCCGAACAAGTACTTCGGCGAGTTCCAGCGGTCGTTCTTCGTCAGGAATCGCTTGATGAATTGCTTGATCGAGCGGGCATCCTGATCGACGCCCCAAAAATCCCGATTCTTGTTCGGCGAAATCGCAGCCGAGTAGCCCGTCCCGACGGGATTGATGAAGACGAGATCGCTCTTGTCGAGCAGGCTGTCCGGATTGTCCTCCAGCGTGTAAGGGGCCGGCGGCGTGAAGCCTGGCATCGATGTCTTGATGCGCTTCGGCGCGAACGAGCCGAGCAGGACGAACACCGCCGAGGAACCCGGGCCACCGTTGTAAAAGAACGTGACAGGCCGCGTTTGTTCTTGCTGGTTGTCTTCCGTGAACGCCACGTAAAACATCTTCGCGTTCGGCTTCGAGCTCGATTCGTCGACGGTCACCAGATGCCCGGCCGTAGCCGTGTAGTCGATCTTCCTGCCGCCGATCGTGATCGAGTGATGGGTGACCGCCGCGGTTTCGCTCGTATCGGTCACGAAATCGTCAGGTCCCTTCCCATATGCGACCTCGTCGTAGAAAGGCTGGTCATGCTGGTGACGCCCCAGGAACACGTGCGGCATCGAGGCTCTACCCGGCGACGGCGCGTGCGAATTGTGAGACGACGATTGCGGGCTGCCCGTATCGGAATTCATCGTAATGGCTCCATCGGTTGTGGCCGGCGTGCGGGTCCGAGCGCATGCGCAGGCTTCGTTGGCGAACTGCTGCTGCGTGCCCGCGCGCCTCGGTCCCTGGCGCGCGGGCGAGAATACGTGTCGTCGAATCGCTTCATTGAATCGCTTCTTTCGATCGCTTCTTTTGATCGCTATCGTCAGCCGCCGGGCTTTTTGCCCGAGCCCGCCCCTGACGCCGCCAACGCCTGGGCAATTCGACGCCCGTTGGGACTACCCAAGCCCGTGCAGGCATCCCAACCTTGCGCCGCGGCATAGGTGCCGTTATCGCCGGCCGTGATGTCGTTGAATGCGCTCGCCGCTTGGTAGAGCTTTGCGTTCAAGAACCCGGCGTTCTTGCCGTTTTGTGCGTTGATGCGCGCAACGAGCCCCGCGAACAGCGGCGCGACGGCGCTCGTGCCGCCGACAGGGGCGCTCTGGCCATCGATCAGCACGTCGTAGCCGGAGGTAGGCGAAGCGTCCGCGGCGACATCTGGCACGCCGCGTTTTTTGAGCGGTGCGACGGAACCATCGGCGCGGGTCGCCTTCAGTCCTTCCTGCCAGACAGGCAGCGCGAACAGCGTGCTGACACCGCCGCCGGTCGCCCCGCCGGACGACCCGTCGTTCCAAACCACTTCCTTCGTGATCGATTGAGCGCCGGCCGAAGCAGTCACATGCGTGCCGCCGCAGGCGAGCACGTACGGACTCGCGGCCGGAAAGTCGACGTGATCGCCGCCGTCGGCAGCGCCGTCGCTCGAACCGTTGTCGCCCGACGCCGCGCAAATCGTCACGCCTAACGCCGCAGCGGACTGCAACGTGTCGCTGAAGCTCGTGATCGCCTGTTGAGTCCACGCGCTTTCCGGGCCTCCCCAACTGATCGACAAGACCGATGGCTTGTTCGTCGAATCGTGCAGCGCATGCGAGACGGCGTCGACGAATCCGGCATCGCTGTTCGGCGCGAAATACACGGCAATCTTCGCTTTGGGCGCAATGGCGCCGGCGATTTCGATATCGAGCGTCACTTCGCCGTCGGGGCCGCTCGGATCGCCGGTCGGCCTATTGTTGGCGCCATCGACCGGGACCGAAACGACGTCCGGAGTCGGAACACCGAGCCCAGAAAAATAGGCAGACAAGTCTGATTTCACAAACCCACCGCCGAGTTCGATGAGGCCGATGCACTGCCCGGCGCCGTCGCCCGGGGGAAATTCATAGAGCGAAGCCAACTGCAGCGGCGTGAACGCGTGCGCGGCGGCGTGAGCCATGATGGGCCCGGACACCGGACGAAATCGGAAATGAGGTTGCGCCTGGGGCCGGTCATCGAGGCCGAGCACCGCCGTGACGACACCGGCGATATCGTCCGGAATCGTAATGGCGCCCGTACGACCGCGGAAGCGCCCCAGCGACGGATGCTCATAGTGCAACAACTCCACGCCAAACGCCGCCTGGAACTGCTCGGCGGTGCCGGCAAGCACCACTTTCGCGGCGCACAGGTCCCGCCGCGCGATCGTGAGCCGATACTCGCGTGCGAACGCTTCGAGCTTGGCAAAGTCTTCGGGGGCAACGGCGAAACGCTTCTCGAACTCGTCGCGCGAGACCGGCGCCGCCTCATCGCGTGCGATGCGCTGTGCCAGATCTTCGAGTTCTCGCCCGCCCCGCCGGCGCAGGGTGACGACTACCCGCATCGTTTCGTGCGGGTCGATCGGACCGAGGCACTTCGCATTTTCAACGGCGGCACGATCGCTGCCGGCCAGCCTCTGTCTCGCTTGGGTCATGTATGACGCTCCTCACGTAGTAGGTACGCCGAAGCTCCGACAAGCGCCTTGCTCGCGCAGTTCCTGCCGCGCCGCAGCGGCGGCCGCTACGCGATGCTGAGCCGCCTATCGGAATCGCAGAGAGCAGTGCAGCCATTCGTCGGACAACTGCTCAAAGTGTAGTCCATCGAAGGCCGCGCGCGCAGTGCGCCACACGCACGTTAGCCGTTCGGCATACGCCAGGAGACGCTGCGTGTTGTGGCGCCAGCGGGGCTCCGTCCGGTTGCCGCACGGGCCTGCGTTGGCATCGCCAGCAGATATTGCCGCGTCGGCATATGATGGCCGCGCAGGGCCGGAGTTGCGCCGCGCCGGCGTGCCGGGCACGACCGCGTTTCGTGCGATCCGGCCCGCGCCAAATGTCAATAAGAAAGGAAGACCCAGCCCATGACTCTGTCTGTATACCAAGCTACGGTGCCCGTGTTCACGCGTGGCCTCACGAACCTGCGCACCGTGCTGCAAAAGGCGCACGACCACGCGCTGACGCAGCGCATCGAGCCCTCGATCCTGCTGTCGAGCCGGCTCTATCCGACTATGTATCCGCTCACGAGGCAGGTGCAGATCGCGACCGATGCCGCCAAGTTCTGCATCACGCGATTGGCGGGCGTCGAGCCGCCGAAGGATGAGGACACCGAGACGACGTTCGACGAACTCTACGCGCGTATCGACAAGATCCTCGCCTATCTGAGCGGGTTCGATGCGGCGCAACTGGAAGGCAGCGAAGCGCGCACCGTTACGCTGAGCCTGCCCAGCGGCAAGCACGAGTTGTTGGGGCGGACGTATCTGCTCGACTTTGCGCTTCCCAACTTCTACTTTCACACGACGACGGCGTACGCGATCTTGCGTCACAACGGGGTCGAGCTAGGCAAATTCGACTACCTGGGACGGCTGGCCTGACGCTCGCCTGACGCTCGCCTGCGGCTTGCACGCTGCCCTCGGGCAAGTCGCAGGCGGTCAAAACCGGCGTTTTCCGGCTTTCGACTCGAAGCTCAGTCGAACGACAAACGCAACGCGAAACCGAGCAACGCAGCGGAAAACGTCCAGCGCTGAAGCGTTTGCGCAAGCGGATACTTGCGCAGCGCCGTCGCGATACGCGCGGCGCCGACGGCGTAAAGCGTGTCGAACAGCATGCCCACGATGAGCAGGACCACGCCGAGTTCCGTCACCTGAAGCGCGACGGGGCCGGCGGCCGGACGGATGAACTGCGGCAGCAGCACCGAGCAGAACAGCAAAGCCTTCGGATTGAGCAGATTCGTCAACAGGCCTTTGGTGAATGCCTGCCGCAATGCGCCGCGCTCGCCAGCCGCTTGCGCGGACGCATTGCCCGCCTGCAGCGCGAACATCGGCGAGCGAAAGATCTGGATCGCGACGTAGGCGAGATAAACGGCGCCGCCGTATCGGACGACTTCGTAAAGCCAGGGAGCGGCCTTCAGCAGCGCCGCCACACCGCAAGCCGAGAGCGTGACGTGAGTCGCACGGGAGGCGGCCAAGCCGCCGGCCGTCATGAGCGCCGTGCGTGTGCCGCGGGTGATGCTCGTTTGCAGTATCAAAGCCATGTCGGGCCCCGGAATCGCATAAACCACGATCAGCGCGACGATGAAGGCGAGAAGCAAGTCGAAGGAAATCACGGCAACCTCGATGGATCCGATTCGGGAAGAGAGGAAGGTTCGTATTGTGCCGCTGGATGTGGAGCGATTTTCGGCTATCTTCGACTGAAAAAATGTCCATATTAGCAATTTCCTCCAATCAAACATCATTCTGAAACGTTTTCCTCCAAGATAATTTCGGTGACCGACGGGCGGCGTTCACAGCTGCCAATGCGGCTCCAGAATCGAATGCCACTGGACCTTCTCGTTATCGAAGAAGCGGTACGCGGCTATCGTTTCGCCCCAACCGTGGCATGCCTGAGGCACACTGGCCGTCGGCTCGGCCGACATTCTTTCCATCAAAAGCCTCGCTCGCTTGTTCAGGCGCGCGTCACCCAGGTCCAGTTGCTCGAATTCCGTTTGTGTCCAGGGCGTCGATTCGGTGACCAAGGCGTGCGCTCAAAAGCGCAAAGTAAACGACATCCGCCGACAGTTTACAAGCGCTGCGCTATGTCATTGAAAGTAAACAGGCTTTCCCGCCCCCTCGGCCCGACTGCCACGTTGTGTATAACCACATGCCTTCAACGGCAGCTATCATGGGAGAAATTCAGCTATTCCTAAACTGCGCTCAACCCGATTCGGTTCAACTCCGCGAGGACTATATGCGATAGCCCTGAGGTCGCAAGCTTCGAATTCCGAAGCCGTTTTTTCACGGCCACGGCATCCAAATCCTGGGCACCCAGAAAATCCATGACTTCGCGCGCCGCAATTCGGGAAAGACCAAGCTCCATACAACCAATCATGGTTCCACTGCAGGCCCCGAGCTCGAGAAATAGGGGGATAGGTGGAACATCAAACTCACGGTCCGGCGAGATGGTCTTCACGGCGTACTTCAACAAATCGATATAGCAGCCGAAATACCTGACGTAGTGAAACCTCAATTTTTCTTCAACTTCAGAAAGGACCTTTATAATAATTTTTCCTGCCACCGGTGGCTCCCCGCCGCTGGCCGATGCCTTTTCCCGCGCGTCGCGCAGCTGGAAGTCAATCATGTCTTTCAGCGAGTTACCCCGCATCCAACTAAGCGAAAACCAAGAAAAATATCTCCCTGCTTGGCTCGCCTTACCCTCTAAGTGCTCGTGGATGAGCGACATCACAAACTCAAGCCGCTCCTTAGCATCCGCGTGCGGTTGCAGAGGATGTAGCGGCACGTAATCCTTGAGCCGCCGTTGCTTCACTCCTTCGAGGAGAACGTCGAACATCGCCTGTTGACGGAGAGGGGAAACGCTTGCGTTTCTCTTAATTATCTCGGCAGGAAGACTAACTTTTCCTATATATTGGCTCACCGCCGCTTTGAGCTTCTCTGCTTCGACTCCAAAATCCCCACGTGTTGCTCGCTCGACGGTACGGTCCAGCACCCCCTCCTGAGCATCGACGAACAGACGCGTGAAGACACTTTCCGCAAAATTTGTATCCTTCACGCCAGACCGGTGATTTCTGTCTTCAACGTACTCCATAACTACCGGGTGCGCAGTCGTAAAGGCCTTCGTCAACGAAGGGACAACTTCACGTTGTCGAGGCTCCTCTATAGGTTTTCTGTCCCATTTTGCATAGTCTACCAAGAAGACATTCCCATGGGTGTCCTTCGCAAGTCTACCTGCGCGGCCGGCCAGATTCCAGAAGTCGTCGGGCCCCATCGGATTACCTTTTCCCTTTCGGGGGTTATGGATAAAAATGTTACGCGCCGGGAGATTCACGCCCTGTAGCAATGTGGACGTGCAGACTAAGTACTTTATTTCCCCCGCAGAAAAACAATCCTCAATCGCCTTTGTTATATTCGTCGGCATGTTCCCGTAATGGAATGCTACGCCTTCCTCAACACAGTTGGCCAACGCGTATTCCGGATGAACGTGGCGCCTGATGAAATCAGACAGCTCTTTCAGTGAAACTGACCCTTGGCGTTTTTTCTGCGTCAGTCTAACAATTCCCACGGCCAACTTTTCGGCGGCAGCCTTGCCGGACGCATACACTAAGTTTTGACCATCACCACCTAAAGTAACAGTCGCCGAAAGGAAACGTTGCTGCTCAGTCGTGCCCCCTTTTTTTTCCAACTCAATCATTCCAAGCGATAGCGGCGATTCCGCGTCCCGGTGAAGCGACAAGTTAAGGAGCTTTTGCTTTTTTTCAGTGATGAAATCTACGTAGATGAGATTCTGTCGTACTGGACGGAGTGCAGTTTCGACCGTAGGGAGGTCGCCAAGCCCAAGTAGAGAACCAATTGGCCCTCCGCTTCGCGAACCCGGCGTGATAAATAAAATTTTAGCGGCAGGCGCTCGGCGATGCATGTCTTCGAGGCACGAAAGAAGCAACATTCCTCGTGAGCCATCGGATATTTGCTGTGCCTCGTCGACAATCAAAACATCAAGGGTCAGCGCGGCCTCGTCCATAGCCGTTCGCAGTCGCTCCTGAGTAAATACAAAAATTCGCGACCGATTGACTGCTAGTCGGTCGTCTGCGCGTGGGACACTGCTTATAATCGGTGCGTTCGGAAACGCAGCGAATGCAGCACTCAACGACGCTTGAACCTCATGAATCAATGAGCGTGACGGAACAATGTAAGCAACGTCAAGAAGCCGATCGCCTTCACCAATAAGTGATTTCAGATAGGTCTGAATCAGAAAGGACTTTCCGGCGGATGTTGGCGCAGCGATGCTCAGGAATTGACGTTCGATAAGCTCTTCCCAAACATCCGCTTGGAAATCTGTGAGAAGAACCGGTGCACCCAACACTTGAATCAAGTTACCATCCCGGCGCACCTCCTCCGTAAGCCCTAACTGCCAAGGCAATCGATATTGGCTTTCGAAGTCGCGCTTAACAAAATCACTGGCGGGAAAATTTCCCAGCATTGCCAGGACGTGTTGACATACCACACGTTCCTCGTCAAAAAGTGGCAAGGATGCAAGTGAGTATATAATGTCCTGCGACAAGACAGCGAATCGTTCATCCCCCGATTGAGCAAAAATAAGGGCAGAGCGAAGTAGCTTTCGTGATTCGGCACGCGGTAGAGACGCGCTCCGGCCCCAGAGCGAGGCAAGGCTCTCCTTCTGCAGGGTTTCATAAGATGCTTTGAAATGCGCATGCTCTGCAACACGCCGAGCAAGTTGAAGTTGTAGCTCAGCCATATAATGCCTTATCGAAAGCGTCACGGAACGCTTGCACATCCGGCAAAGGGAAGAAAAATAAATCTACAGTGTCAAGGGAGACATCGTGCGCATTTAGATGCGATTGAGCGGTTGTAAGGCTCGTTTTGAGATTCTTGCGGTAAAGTTTCACGAATTCTTCTTCGGCCTCGGCTGCCGGCTTCCCGGTTATTTTTCCGTAGGCGTGAAAATCGAAGCCAACTAGCAGCGCGAACTTGTCCACCCGGGAGTTAGATTCCTCGGTTGCATAGGGATGGAGGAACCTCAGAAGGTGTTCCTGGATTTCAGAAGGGAATCCGTCAAGGTCAATGTTGCCTGTCGTTAGCTGCAACTCGTTCTCCATCCGGCCGTCCACATTTCTGGCGAGCAAACCAATCGATTCTGCTGCCTCCGCCATTCCGCTAGCGAATGTTTGATGCAGTTTTGATTCACCAAATACCATCGCCAAGCGATTTCCGTCGATGTCCCACATGGCGTGGACGCCGTCAGCTCCGTGAACGGGCATATCGGGACTTGTCTTCAGTCGCATCTTCGAAAGTACTAAAGGTGCTTTTAGGAAATGCTCCACAAGTACGTAGAGAAGGAGTTCACCACCTTCTCCGGAGCGACTATCTGACTCTCTCGCTTTGATGAATCTTGCTTTCGCCCATCGGGCCAACTCCTCAGTTTCTCTGGAATCGTATGGGTCCGCAGCATCCCTCATTTTCGCCAGTCGACGCTGCGCTTTTGTCGCGCAGAATCCCGTTATTTCGCCCATCAACATCATGACCAGCTCCGCCACAGTTGGCTGGCCCGACTTGAACGCAGGATATAGGAAGTGGGCGACAACGGGTGGTAGGCCCGCGTCGTGCACGGTCAGCTTACGAATACGCGCATCCACGTAGTGACGTCCGAGAATCCTATCGAAATGTATCCTCGGATTTTCGTCTTCAGCGGTCGTTGCCATTCAGTACATTCCCTGCCTTTTCATGCAGCATTGTTTTCTATTTTTTGTGGATGCACATTATGACACTACAACTCTGCGCTATCCACCACCACACATCTCATCTATCGCCCTTCCTCGACCCGTTGCATAGGCAGGGGTAACGCTGTCCATCTTTGCACAATGCTCTCAATCTCTACACTCGATAATGGTTGAGCAGCCCACCCGGAGGAAAAGCGAATATCTGCTGAGTCCGGCACCTGCTCAGGCGTAAGCTCTCGTATTTTGATGCGGGCTGGCAGCGCAGCGGCCTCGCCCACAAATACGGCTTCCCGACGAGAGAGCGACGACAGGATTCGGGTGAGGCCAGCTAAGCTGTCCGGTAGGAATCGACCAACATGTTCTTGGTCGCTTCCGTTCGTCAATCGCAACACGACCCATGAGTTGCACTGAGAAAGCACGGTGCTTTCCACGTCCGACGGCCTCTGGGAGACGAGCATCAAGCCCAGTCCGTATTTTCGGCCTTCTCGTGCGATGCGACGGATTGCGTCCTGAGCCTCCCGGTACTGTGCGTCACCACGGTCCGGCACATACCTGTGTGCCTCCTCGCAGACTAACAGTACAGGGTCACGGTCCCGCTCAGCGCGGGTCTGCCAAACTTTGTAACTAAAGAGAAGTCTCGAGATTGCAGCCGCGAGCGGGCCAGCCACTTCATTCCGTAAGCCCGATATGTCGATGATTCGGACCGTTGCTTGCCCTTCCGCCACTCCAATAAGCTGGCCCAGTACGGATTCGACCGATTCATCCTCGTGCTCACTCATGAGAAATCTCAGTCGAGGGTCGGCAGTCAGCACGTCTAGCTTGTCTAGGAGGGAGTCGAGTGATTTTCTATCTGACGGAGACAGAGTATCTACTTTCCCGGTTTTTCTACCCTGCACTTCGTCCATGTGGCGTCGGAATTCAGCCAACGAAAACTTGATAGGCCTATCCCGGTCGAAGGCACCAATGTGCTCAATCGTCTTGCCAGCGCAGAGCACATCCACGCGGTCACCAAGAACTCCATCGGCAGGCAACGGCTCAACGATACCGGCGCTGACCATACGGGCATGTTTGAGTGCTTTGAATACGATATTGTTCTGTGACGTTGCCTCCGCCTCCCCCTTTCCGACGATGAGGCCCCTAAGTTCATCTCCGCTCATCAACCAGTAAGGAAGTTGTAGCGCGTTGACCTGCGCCCCATCCTGCACAGCAGCGTCGTATGCTCTGTAAACGACTGCCTTCTCCTTGAACGCAGCCGCGTATTCTCCGTGCGGGTCAATCAGAACGATGCGTGGGCGAATCAGCTGACCATCCAATCCCCGGTGCTCAAGAACGGAATGAATGATTGCCGCCACCGTGCCTGATTTCCCTGAACCCGTTGACCCGAGAATCGCGCAATGCTGCCCGAAGAGCTTATCAATGTTGGCGCGGCAAGTCGCACCATTCGCGCCCACGTACTCGCCCAAAGCGACGAGCGGCGATGCAACGTCATTCTCGTTCACGCCCTCGGCGGCAACGTAAAGCATTTCCAGTTCATCGGCTGTGGTCAGATAAACTGACTGCAGCGGGAGGGGGTATGTCTCGACACCTCGCGAATACTCAAGAACGCACGACTCAGTATTCCACACCCCTTGGGCGAAGAGGTCGGCCTCCATTACCCTTGAGTCATCACCAGGCGCAATACGCTGCTGTTGCTCGACCAGCGCAATTTCCGACTTCATGCGGAGCATGCGGACGTAGGCAAACAGCACTCGCCGGCCATAGTGAATCTTGACTATGCTGGCCAGCTGCCCGACCGCATATACTCTTCCGTCGATGGCCTTCGAAAGCTCAGTGATGTTTGGGTCCATCTCGACGCGAATGGACGTGCCGCTGACCTCCAGAATCTTCCCAAGCCTCAGGTCCGCATGCTCTTGGAAGGGTCTCATTGCGCTTCACCCGAGTCGAGAAATTTGGTCAGGCCGCTGAACGACCACCAGCCAAGTTGTCCACCATCACTTGGCTGAAATCGCTTTGAGCCCCAGTACAACGCCTTGTCAGAGGCCACGTATACGCGCGTGTTCATGCGAGGGTCGTTGCGCCACCGCTCGAGAGTTGGCGGAAGGCATGTCACGCCGTCGGCGCCATTCACCTCCTTCGAGAAGGCAACTAGGTTTGTCTTGCTCCCATAAGACTGAAGAGCCAGGTCAATCTCGTTGTTGATATGGTCGTCGCCGAAACTGTATCCTGCGACCGCCAGCAGATGCGCGCTCGGACTCGCCAAGGATGCTCTGAATTGAGAAAACAGGTAAGCAAAGGGGTCCTTTTGCGTCTCGATGTACTTCGTCGCCTGAGGGTATATCAGCAGGTTTTTCTTTGACGAAAGGTAGTCGACGTCATACCGGCAACGAACCAGGCCATACGTGGCGTCATTTACCCAGTCGACAGAACCATGCAACTTATAGACAGGGCAAAGATTCGTCTGTGAACGACCGATGCGTTCATCGAACTCCGAAGGGTCCCAGAACCCAATCGCCGAACCATTGAAGCCGTCGATAGGGACGCGCCGCTTTAGCGCCAAGGCGTCCTCTAGGAGAGTGTCGTAGTTCGTCGTGAAAAAGGAGATATTGCTCCGGGTCTCAAGGTTTGAACGGTTGTCGAAGAGCGCGCTGAGAAACGCGACGTGGTGCTCAATCTTGACAATTGAACTTCCGGATTGCCCTACTAGGTCCGCCTCGCCGTTTTGTCCACGGCGGTATCCGTATCGCACGGTCACGCCAATCGCTTCGATGATTGCTTGGTACGCGTTGATGAGGTCAGCTTCCGTGCACTCCTCGTTGCCCAGTCTGGCAGTGCCCGTACGAACGCGTCGACTGATGGCAACTAGGTCGCCGAGATGGGTAAGTACGTGTTCAACGTGACTTCCTTCAGGTAACTGTTCAACGACCAAGCTGAAAAGCTCGCTGTCCCGGCCCTCAAGCAACTGGTCCACCCGGTAGGTGAGCTGATACATGAGCGGGATATTTGATTCATAGCTCACCCCGGCGCCGAGAAGCCAATACTGCTGGTTCAGGTCTAAAAGCTTACGCAATTCTTCTTGATTTCTCTCGAATTCCGTCATCGTTTTGACTCTTTTGTGTTATGGCACGTAACGCGAGTCGCCCGACTTCAGGCGCCCTCTCGCCTGAACTGTCACGATGACCGCAAGCCTTGAGCTTAGCTTCCCAAATCCGAAGGGTGCCCGCTCCAGCGGACGCCGACCTCGCGACACCATTGCTATCGTTGAGGCGTATCAATGCATCGGCAACCTTTTGCCGGCTGTTCACTTTCACTTAGTAGCTCGACCGGGTCGACTTCAAGGACCTTCGCGAGTTTCTGAAGGCTATCAAGCGTGATGTTCACGGCGTGTTCCACTTGACTGATATACGTCCGGTGAAAGCCACACTCCGCCCCCAATTTTTCCTGAGAAAGCTTTCTCTGCTCGCGTATTCGTCGAAGGTTGCCAGCGAACCGCTCACGCAGCCAACGTTCGAATTTGTTCTTATCAATTTCCATAGATGGGAGCGTCGCCCAACACTGCGTTCTCGTGTACTGTATATTAATCTACCGCATATAAATCTACAATTGCGTCTGCTGTCGGCGGTGACACCGTTCACCACGGACCAAATCAGGGTCATCGGATTTGAAAAGGAATGACGAAAAAGCCTGCGGCGACGTTGGTGGCGGGCGCACAGGCGAATATCTGGAGGCGAAAACGTTCTTTGTTTTCTTTCTCGTCAGCGGCGTTGGTGGCGAACTTCGTGTGAACGCTGCTTTGAGAACCCGCGATGGTGAAGCCGTCTCGACCCGACCTCTTCGGCCAGACATCAACATTCTCGCGGAGACGCTTGACTGCTTCCCGGGCGCTGTCGTGGTCCCGATTGGCAGTATCGTGAAGCACGCCTGAGCGCAGAAACTATTGGAAACAGTAAGCGTAACTGCCGACATGAGAAACGAGAAGGGCGCATCTGGAGGGCGACCGGCCGAGAGCATCGCCGGGAAAGATTTCAGAGCAGCAATCGCCGCTGTGACACGGGAGGCGCTGGAAATGCTGGCAAGGGAATGGCCGGCTGAGTATCCGGCCGGGGCGGTGGAGCGGCTAATACCGGGCGAAAGCCTGTTTAGGAGCAGAAGCGGAAGACTAACGTGGCAGCCAGAGAGGTTCGTGGTACGGGGCGCCCCTGGCTGCATGAGGAGCAGTTTGGCACCAAAATTCCGGTGATGAGGAGAGGGTGATTCCGAGTTGCAAACTCGGTGTTCCGAGTGCATCCACTAAAAGCGTTTTCGCCTTGTGCCACGCGGGTTGGCGAGGAGGTCTCCCTCCCTCGCAAAACGCTTCTAACCCCTGTCTGAGAAACGTTTCTGCTTCTCAAGGACACCGGGCTCGGCTGGCCAGCCGGCGCTTAAAAAATCAGAGCATTGCAGCGGGCGGCGGAAGGGCGATTTACCCCGCCTATGTCCCAGATGACGGCGCTGCGGGGTGGGACGTCCTTCCGGCGAACGCCCTGACGGCAAATCGACTCGGCGCCTGCAAACAAAGGGAGCGGGATTTTGAATCCGGCGTCCCCGATGATTAGTTCCGTTTACGTCCCGTCGCGGAAGGCTTCGCGGCTACCGACACCCCCGTAAAAGAAACTTTTTCGGGGTGGCGTAAAAGAAACTAATCCATGCCAGCAAACGTCGCCGACGTGACGACATCTCTTACTCCACCGCCACCGACTTCGCCAGATTCTACGTTCCGCCTTCATCTGACTGAAAAGCGTCACGAACGCGTCCTGGAAGTCTTCGAAGACCACGGCGACAATTTATTTTAACTATCAACATATCATCTCAATACATTTTTCAACTTTTTGGTCGATGCATCATAAGCTTCGAGGCCATCTACAGTCGCGGCACGAGCCCGACAGACTTAATTGTTTCCCATCACCTATCGCCCCTTTAGCCAACGCGGGTTTCGCGTATATCGCAAAAAAACGATATAAACTTCTCCTACTGGCGATACCCGCATCGGATCTACACGTACCGTGTGATGGCGGGCCGCCCGAACGTTTGCAATGACGATAGATATCGATGCCATTCACAAGGCGCTCGCCAATCCTGTGCGACGCGAGATTCTCGCGTGGCTCAAGGAGCCGGACGCCTACTTTCCCGAGCAAGAGGTGCCGCTTGAATGCGGCGTCTGCGTCGGGCAGATCAACGCGCGCTGCGGTTTGTCGCAGTCGACGGTGTCGGCCCATCTTTCCACGCTGCAAAGCGCGGGGCTCGTGACGGTGAAGCGCATCGGTCAGTGGAGCTTTTTCAAGCGAAACGAAGCCGTCATTCAAGCGTTTCTCGCATCGCTGCGCGACGACTTGTGAGGCTGTCGCCTGCTCGCTCGTCCGCCCAGCGGTGAACTCCATCGTTACTTGCATCGCGACGCGCCTCGGCGTGTCGCGCCCATGAGGAAAACCTGCCATGCCTACTTTGTTCGATCCGCTCGTCGTCGGCGACCTGACCTTGCCCAACCGCATCATCATGGCTCCGCTCACGCGCCAGCGCGCGGGCGACGAGCGTGTGCCGAACGCATTGATGGCGGACTATTACGCCGAGCGCGCATCGGCGGGCCTGATTTTGAGCGAGGCGACGTCGGTTACGCCGCAAGGCCTCGGCTATGCGGCCACGCCAGGCATCTGGTCCGACGAACAAGTTGCAGGATGGAAAATCGTGACCGACGCCGTGCATGCCGCCGGCGGCCGTATCTTCCTGCAGCTCTGGCATGTCGGACGCGTGTCCGATCCGATCTTCCTGAACGGCGAATTGCCCGTCGCCCCCAGCGCAATCGCGCCGGCCGGCCACGTGAGTCTCGTGCGCCCGCAGCGCCCGTACGTCACGCCGCGCGCACTCGAACTGCACGAGATCGCCGGGATCGTCGCGGCGTTCCGCAAGGGCGCCGAAAACGCGAAGGCAGCAGGCTTCGACGGCGTGGAAGTCCACGGCGCAAATGGTTATCTGCTCGACCAGTTCCTGCAAGACAGCACGAACCGGCGCACCGACGCCTACGGCGGCCCGATCGAGAACCGCGCACGGCTCTTGCTCGAAGTCGTGGACGAATGCATTGCGGTATGGGGCGCAGCACGTGTCGGCGTTCACCTGGCGCCGCGCGGCGATGCGCACACGATGGGCGATTCGAATCCCGCCGATACGTTCGGCTACGTCGCGCGCGAACTCGGGAAGCGGCACATCGCGTTCATCTGCGCACGCGAGTCGCTCGGCGAGAACCGCCTCGGCCCTCAACTGAAGCGCGCGTTCGGCGGCGTCTATATTTCGAACGAAAAGTTCACAAAAGAATCGGCGCAGCAGACGCTCGATGCGGGCGAAGCGGATGCGGTCGCCTGGGGCCAGTTGTTCATCGCGAATCCGGACTTGCCGACGCGCTTCAAGCTCGATGCGCCGTTGAACAAGCCGAATCCCGAAACGTATTACTCCACGGGCGCAGCCGGCTACACCGACTACCCCGCCCTTGAAACAGTCTGAGCGGAGACCGTGTTATGACGACATCGAACCTCACCACCAAAGCGATCGTCACAGGGCATACGCGCGGTCTGGGCGCCGCGATCGTCGACGCACTGCGCTCGCGCGGCATCGACGTACTTGGCGTGGCGCGCTCGCGCCGGACACCTGCAGCCCATGCCGAACCGTCGCCGGCAAGGTTCGAAGAAGTCGAGCTCGACCTGTCCGACAGCCAGGCGCTCGCGCAATGGCTGTCGGGCGACCGTCTCGGTGCGTTCGTGCGCGGCGCCGCGCGCGCGCTGCTCATCAACAACGCGGGGACGCTGGGGCCTGTCGGTCCCGGCGCCACGCAGCCGCCGGCCGAGGTGGGCCGCGCGGTCGCGCTCAACGTAGCCGCGCCGCTTATGTTTGCGAGCGCGTTCAGCGCGGCCACGAAGGACGTGCCCGATCGGCGCATCGCGCACGTATCGAGCGGCGCTGCACGCAACCCGTACCCCGGGTGGAACATCTACTGCGCGACGAAGGCTGCATTGGATCACCATGCCCGTGCCGCCGCCCTCGATGCCGAGCATGGGCTGCGCATCGCGAGCGTCGCCCCGGGTGTCGTCGATACGGACATGCAGGCTCAGATCCGCGGCATCGACGAGGCGCGCTTCCCGTTGCGCGAGCGCTTCGAGGAGATGAAACGCACGGGGCAATTGACGTCGCCCGAGCAGGCTGCGGGCAAATTCGTCGACTACCTGCTCTCCGACGCGTTCGGACAAACGCCGACCGCCGACATTCGGTCGCTGTAATCGGCGCGGCAGCCCGGGGCCCCACGGTGCAGCCGTCGCGTATCGGCGATAATCGGCGTCATCCATTCGATACGCCGCGCGGCCCGTTTCACCCCACCCGAACCCATGAGCAAACCCGGCAGTCCACGCCACCTCGACACCCTACTTCGCGAAGCGGTCGAGCTTCAGCAAAACGGCGCATCGGCCGAAGCCGAAACCGTCTACCGCGAAATACTTGCACTGCGTCCGCGCCATTTCGATGCCCTTCAGTTGCTGGGCGCGCTCGCGCTGCAGACGGGCCGCTATGAGGAAGGCGTCACGATGCTGAAGAAAGCGCTCGAGATCGACCCGCGACAAGCGGCGGTCCATTCGAATCTGGCCTTTGCCCTGAACGCGCTGGGGCGCCACGATGCCGCGCTGGCCGCTGCCAATCGGGCGCTCACGCTCAAGAGCGGCTTCGTCGATGCGCTGAACAATCAAGGCACGGCGCTGGCGAGGTTGCATCGGCCCGACGATGCGCTGGCCAGTTTCGATAAAGCGCTCGCCGCCCAACCGGGCTTCGCCGAAGCATGGAACAACCGCAGCTGCGTCCTGCGCGATCTCGGCCGGCCGCAGGAGGCCGTCGCCAGCTGCGATCAAGCGCTCGCACTGCGGCCAAACTATGCCGAAGCATGGAGCAACCGCGGCAATGCGCTATCCGACCTGAACCGCCCGCTCGAAGCACAGGCAAGCTACGAGCGCGCATTGGCGGCGGCATCGGGACTCGCCGATGCCTGGAACAACCTGGGCCTCACCTACGTCGACCTCAATCGCCATGCCGATGCGCTTGCCTGCTACGAGCGCGCGCTGGCGCTGGCGCCCGATTCCCCCGAAACGCATTGGAACCGTGCGCTTTGCCTCTTGCAAACCGGCGAACTCACAGCCGGTTTCGCCGAATACGAATGGCGCTGGCAGCGCCCGCGCATCGCGCCGAGCCTTCGGCAGTTCGACGCACCGCTATGGCTTGGCGATACGCCGCTGGCAGGCAAGACGGTCCTGCTGCATGCCGAGCAAGGCCTCGGCGACACATTGCAGTTTTGCCGATACGCCGGGCTCGTCTCCGCGCAAGGCGCGCGCGTCGTGCTCGAGGTCCAACCTGAGCTCACGCGCTTGCTCTCAGGGCTCGAAGGTGTCGACGAACTCGTGACGGCCGGCGACCCTCTGCCCGCGTTCGATTGCCATAGCCCGTTGCTGAGCCTGCCGCTTGCGCTGCGCACGACGATCGATACGATTCCGGCTCGAACGCCCTACCTCCGCGCGCAGCGGGATGCATCGGCGCGCTTTCACGCGCGGATCGAGGCAGCGCTGGCGGGATCGCCCCCCGCGGTGAAAGTGGGCCTCGTATGGGCCGGGGGTCTACGCCCGCACGTGCCCGAATTGCGCAAGAACGACGCGCGGCGATCTTTATCGTTCGAGCGCTTTGCACCGATCGTCGAGGTGCCTGGCGTGCAGTTCTTCAGCTTGCAGAAGGGCGAAAGCGCCGAGCGTCAATTGAACGCCATGCGAGAGCGGCACGAGGCAAGCCGACGTGTCATCGATTGGACCGGCGAGCTGACCGACTTCGCCGATACGGCCGCACTCGTCGACAATCTCGATCTCGTGATATCGGTCGATACGTCGACGGCCCACCTGGCTGGCGCCATGAACAAGCCCGTTTGGATATTGAACCGGCTCGATACGTGCTGGCGCTGGATGCTCGAACGCGAAGACAGCCCCTGGTATCCGAGCGCGCGACTGTTCAGGCAACCCGCGCTCGGCG
Source organism: Trinickia soli (assembly GCF_002879855.1). Lineage (GTDB taxonomy): Bacteria > Pseudomonadota > Gammaproteobacteria > Burkholderiales > Burkholderiaceae > Trinickia > Trinickia soli. Next base: position 103,644 of record NZ_PNYB01000010.1, read on the forward strand.
ATTGGGACAGTGTGATCGAATCGGTTACGCAAGCGTTGCGCTCGCTCGTCGACGCCCGCGCAGGTTGATTGCGGCACACGGGGCGGCGAGACGCCACGAGCGTGAGCACACCTTCGTCTACCCGGACGACGCGATGATGATCGCTTGGTGAATGTGCCGTTACCTCGCACTGCCGCGTGCGAATCGCTGACGATAGGCCGCCGGACTCGTCATGGCGATACGACGAAAATGGCGGCGCATCGACTCCTCCGAACCGAACCCGGCACGCTCGGCAACCACGCCGATCGACAACCGCGGCCGCGTCTCGAGCATGTCTTTCGCCAGCGCGACACGCTCGCGTATCAGCCATTCATAGGGGCCGAGGCCCGTCGCCTCGCGAAACCGCCGTTGCAGCGTGCGCCCGCTCATCGCCGCGCGTGTCGCAAGCGATTCGATCGTATGCGCCGACGACGCATGCGCGCGCATCCAATCGATCAATCGGGCGAGCCGGCCGCCGTCGTCCTCCGGCGGCATCGGACGCGGAACGAATTGCGCCTGCCCCCCATCGCGATGCGGCGGCACGACGAGCCGCTGCGCGACGCGATTGGCCACCGCGCCGCCATGATCGCGACGCACGAGATGCAACAGCATATCGAGCCCGGCCGCAGAGCCCGCTGCCGTCACGATCGTTTCTTCATCGACATAAAGCGCATCCGACTCCACGCGCAATGACGGATACCGGGCCCTGAGCTTGTCGGCGTAGCGCCAATGCGTCGTCACAGTCTTTCCATCCAGCACGCCGGCGGCCGCGAGCACGAACACGCCAGAGCAGATCGAACAGAGCCTCGCCCCGCGCCTCGCAGCCGCGCGCAACTTGCGTAAGAGCGGCTCCGGCGGCGTTTCGTCCGCATCGCGCCAACCGGGAATGATGATCGTATCGGCACGATCGAGCAGCTTGAGCGTATAGGGTGCGGTCATCGTCACACCACCCGCGGCTCGGATCGGGCCACCCTCCGCCGCACAAACAGCGAAGCGATACCAATCGACGCCGAGTTCCGGGCGCGGCAACGCGAACAATTCGACGACACAGCCGAACTCGAAAGTGCAGAGCCGATCGTACGCGACGGCCACGACAAGATGAGAGTGCATGGCGCGATGTTACCGGATCTTGTCGATTACGCCACTGCCGGCAGGGGCTGGCATTCGCAATAATGCTTACACCCTTCGATTCAGCTGCGTTCGAAACAACGTTCGAAACAACCACAGAGAGGTATCCATGACCACGTCATCGGCAGTGACCGCCGTCGCTCCGGCAGCGAGCGACGTTGCACTCGCGCATTTCGAATCGTCGCTGCGTTTCGAAACCGATTGCGCCGACGTCCACGACGCGCTGATCGTAAAAGGCCAATCCGACTTCGTTTTGCTCGATGTCCGCAGCCCCGGCCTGTACGCCGCGGGGCACGTGCCGGGCGCAGTGAATCTCCCGCACGGCAAGATCATTGCATCGAAGCTTGCGCACTACGCGCCCGACACCGTGTTCGTGACCTACTGCGCCGGGCCGCACTGCAACGGCGCGACGCGTGGCGCGATCCGTCTGGCTCGCTTGGGACGCCCCGTCAAAGTGATGATCGGGGGCGTCACGGGGTGGCTCGACGAAGGTTTTGCGCTGACGACGCAGAGCGACACCGCGCCTTCGTCGAACGCTGAACTCACGCAGCAGCCAAGCCCGTCAACGCCTGCATGAGCGTGTCGCTCACGGGCGTCATCGGCGAGCGCAACTCGTTCTTCAGCCAGCCTTGCGCTGCAAGGGCCGCCTTCACGGGCGCAGGGTTCGGCTCGGACGCCAACGCGCGCAGCAACGGCGCCAGCTCGTGATAGATTGCGCGCCCTTGCGCAAGATCGCCCTGCGTCAACGCCTGATACATCGCCACAAAACGCTCGGGGCGAACGTGAGCCGCCGCCGAGATCGCACCCGCGCCGCCCATGCATATCGACGCGAATATCGCATCGTCGTTGCCGGCCAGCACTTTGAGCCGCCCGTCGAGAATCAACGCGAGCGTGGTATCGGGTACGCCCGCACAATCCTTGATGGCCGCGATGCGAGGATGACCTGCGAGCGTGAGCAGCGTATCGGGTTCGAGCCGCACGCCGGTACGATACGGAATGTCATAGAGAACGATGGGCTTGGCGCTGACATCGGCCAGCGTCGAAAAATGCTCGACGAGCCCCGCTTGCGACGGTCGGATGTAGTAAGGCGCGCATAACATCACGCCTGCGATCGGCTCGTCGTTAAGCCGCAAGACGCGCTCGCGCAGCACTGCAGCGCGATTGCCCGCCACGCCAGCCACCACCGGCAGGCCCTCCGCGGCGCGCAAGATCGTCGCCAGCACGGCGTCCTGCTCTTCGCCCGAAAGCGCCGCGGGCTCGCCCGTGGTCCCGAGCGCGGTGAACCCGGCCACGCCGGCATCGCGATAACGAGCGACCAGCGCGGCGAGCGCACGATGATCGACGGCGCCCAGGTTGAACGGCGTGACGAGCGGAATCCAAATACCGGAAAAAATCGACATTGCTTCACCTCAAATGAGACCGAAGGAATCCGAGGGAAGGCGCCGGGCAGGCTGGATGAAGCAGAGAGGAGGTGGCTGTCCCGTCGCGCGTCCGACGGCACAACGCACCGGTCAGACGTGCGATTGTTTTTTCGATTTGGAAACGGCGAGCGCCGCTGCGTCACCCAGCGAAGAACGCGGGGCGGACGTGACGGCAACCAACGAGAAATAAACGGGGCGCGTTTCCATTCGCCGCAGTGTACAGGCCCTCGCGCGCAAAGCCAATCCTTTCGGTGACGATTTCCTGACTTCCCCTTGACTTCCGCCAGCGGCGACGTACTATACGCAGCGCGCATACTCTCAACCGACCGAGGCCGCCAATGACCGTCCCCCAGCAAGCCTTCCTGCGCGACGCCATGCGCCGCATGAACATGACGCGCGATTCCTTCGCGAACCGCATCGGCGTGAGTCGGCGCGCCCTTGACACGTGGCTTTTGCCCGAAGATTCACAGGAATCGCGCTCGATGCCCGAGATCGTCGAGCGCTTCGTTTCGGAGATCGTGCTCAACAGCGGCCGGGAAGAAGGCTATACGCATCGCGTAGATTCCGCCCCGCTGGGCAACCGCATCCTATTCGAAGGCAAACCTCAATTGCTGTCGGTCGATCAGTTCTCGCGCGAATCGGTCGAGGCGCTGTTTCGTGTCGCCGACGTCATGCAGCCGATCGCGCGGCGCCAAAAGATATCGCGCGTGCTCGAAGGCGCAGTGCTCGGCAATCTCTTCTTCGAAGCCAGCACGCGCACGCGCGTTTCGTTTGGCGCCGCGTTCTGCCGCCTGGGCGGCTCGGTGTGCGACACGACGGGCTTCACGTTTTCTTCGATGGCCAAGGGCGAATCGATCTACGATACGAGCCGCGTCATGAGTGGCTACGTCGATGCGCTGGTCGTACGGCACCCGGAGCAAGGATCCGTCGCCGAGTTTGCGCGCGCGACGAACCTGCCCGTCATCAACGGCGGCGACGGGCCCGGCGAGCACCCCAGCCAGGCCCTGCTGGATCTCTATACGATCCAGCGCGAGTTCTCGCGGCTCGGCAAGATCGTCGATGGGGCGCACATCGCACTCGTCGGCGATCTCAAGTACGGTCGCACCGTGCATTCGCTCGTCAAACTGCTCGCGCTTTATCGCGGCATCAAATTCACGCTGATTTCACCGGCTTCGCTCGAAATGCCCGCCTACATCGTCGATCAAATCTCGCGCAACGGTCATGTCGTCGAGCAATCGAACGATCTGGCCGCGGGACTTCGCGGCGCCGACGTCGTCTACGCCACCCGTATCCAAAAGGAGCGCTTCACTGACGAGTCGTTCGAAGGTTACACGCCTGAATTTCAAATCAACGAGGCACTCGTCGATGCCACCTGCGGACGGGACACGCTGATCATGCACCCGCTGCCGCGCGACAGCCGCCCCGGCGCCAACGATCTGAGCATCGACCTCAACCACGACCCGCGACTGGCGATCTTCCGGCAAACGGATAACGGCATTCCGGTGCGCATGGCGATCTTCGCCGTGCTGCTGGGCGTCGACCATCTCGTTCAGCACTCGATGCGCGATGCCGCGTGGCGCCCGCCGGCCTACCTCGGTCCGGACGATGCGGTGTTTCATGGCATCGATTGACGTGGTGAAGCGCCGCCACGAAGCCGTGACTGCCGCACCAATTCCTCATTTGCAACGGGGCAACGCCTGATGACCTATGCTTCGTCCGCTACGGCATTGCTGCTCGCCGCCGGCCGCGGTACCCGCTTCGATCCGGCCGGATTGCAAAACAAGCTGTTGGCGCCGCTTGCCGACGGCACGCCCGTCGCATGCGCCGCAGCGCACGCATTGTTGGCGACGATTGCGCACGTGACCGCTGTGGTGCGCCCCGGAGCGGAAGCGCTCGCGCATGCGCTCAACGAAGCAGGCTGCGACGTCGTCTTCTCGACCGACGCCGAGCGCGGCATGGGGGCGAGTCTTGCCGCTGGCGTACGTGCGACCGCCGATGCCGAAGGCTGGATCATTGCGCTGGCCGATATGCCGTGGGTCGACCCGTCTACGATCGAAGCGCTCGCGCGCCGTGTCGACGCCGGAGCATCGATTGTGGCACCGATCTACCGCGGCCGGCGCGGGCATCCGGTCGGCTTCGGCGCCATGCATCGGGACGCCCTGGCATCGCTCGATGGCGACATCGGTGCGCGTCGCCTGCTCGAAGCGAACGAGGTCGAGACCATCGAGGTGGAGGATGCAGGAATCCTGGCCGACGTCGACACCTACGCCGACCTGCACCGCACACGATGATCAGTTGGCCTGAACGACGATCTTGCCGAACGCACCGCGCTTCAGGTGCTCGAACGCCTGCGGCAGCTGTTCGAATGCGTAGCGCTCGTCCACGACGGGCTTCAGTTCGATAGCGTCCACCGCGCGCACGAGATCCTCCAACGCCCGGCGATGGCCCACGCCGATGCCCTGAATCACAGGTCTCGTCAAAAACGACGGCACGCTTGGAAAGGTCATCGTATGCTCGCCCAAGACGCCGATCAGCGAGATACGTCCGCCCTGGTGCAGCGCGCGCAACGAGGTGGCGAGGTTCTCCCCACCGGCCAGTTCCAAGACGTGGTCGACGCCGCGACCGGCCGTATATTCGCGCGCCAGCACGTCCCACTGCGAATGTGCTTGTCGGTCGATCACATAGGATGCGCCGAGCTCCGTCACCTTGCGCCGCTTCTCTTCGCTGCCCGACGTCACGATGACTCGCGCGCCGTGCGCTCGCGCAAGCTGCACCGCGAACAGCGCCACGCCGCCCGTGCCCTGCACGAGCACGGTCTGTCCGGCATGCACACCGCCCTTTTCAACCAGGGCAAACCAAGCCGTCAACCCCGCGCACGGCAGCGTGCTGGCCGTCGACGCGTCGAGCGTGCGTGGCGCTTGCACAAGCCAGTCCTCGTGCAGCACGACATATTGGGCAAGCACGCCTGGCAGCGAGCCGCCCAACACACGGGCCGTCGGCGGCCAGTCGCCGTCGAGCCATCCGGCCCAGAACGTGCCGATCACATTGGCGCCCTCGGCGAACCGCGTCACACGCTGCCCCACTGCAACGACGCTGCCGGCGAAGTCCGATCCCGGTGTGCAAGGAAAAGGCATGGCGGCCCCATCCTCGCCGTCCACCACGCCGAGGTCTCGGTAGTTCAAAGACACGGCGTCAACGCGGACGAGCACTTCGTAGTCGCCAGGCGTCGGTATCGGCGCCGTCTCGAGTTTCAGATGTTGCGCCCCGGGGCTCGTCACGCTCCATTTTTTCATCGTCGTCGCGGCGGCAGGCTTCATGGCTTCATCTCCTGAATGTTTGATGGAGTGAAGATTACCGGCGATCAAATGTCTCCAGTGGAGGCAAATTTTCGTTTGATTGTAGACTGCAAGGAATCAATCGAATCATGAGCGGTTTTCCATATATTTCCGGTGGGGCGATGACGACTGACCGACTAACAGGCATTTCCGCATTCGTTCAAGCCGTCGAAGCAGGCAGCTTTGCGCTGGCGGCCGAGCGTCTTCACCTCACGCGCTCAGCCGTCGGCAAAAGCATTGCCCGCCTCGAAGAGCGTCTTGGAACGCGGCTTTTTCTACGCACCACGCGCCGCCAAACGCTGACGACCGACGGGCAGGCGTTCTACGACCATTGCGTGCGCGCACTGGCCGAACTCGATGCAGGCGCGGCCGCGCTGAGCGCCGCGCGCCTGTCGCCGCAAGGTCGATTGCATGTCAGTGCGCCGGTGCTGTTCGGTCGCTTGTGCGTCGCGCCCGTGCTGCTCGAACTGGCTGCACGCTACCCGAAACTCGAATTGCAGATGAGCCTGACCGACCGCGTCGTCGACCTCGTCGATGAAAACGTCGACCTGGTGCTGCGTAGCGGTACGTTGCACAACGCGCCGGCCGATCTCGTCGCGCGCAAATTGGGCGAGCAGACGATGCGACTTTGCGCGAGTCCCGATTATCTGGCGCGTCACGGTACGCCGCGGACTGTGGCCGAGCTCGATGGTCATCACGGCGTGCTTTATACGGCAGGCAGGCGCGACGTCGCGTGGCCGCTCGCCGATCAAACGGGTTCGATGCGGACGGTGACGATGAAGCATCGGCTTCGCTTCGACGATCTCGAAACGATCGTCGCCGCTGTCAAAGCGGGGGCTGGCATCGCACGTCTACCGTGCTGGCTTATCGGCAACGATCTGCGGCAGGGCTCGCTCGTTGCGATAATGCCCGAGGCATCAGGGCCACGCATCGATGTGCATCTGGCTTGGCGCCGCACGCGGCATCTTCCCTCGCGCGTACGGATCGCGATCGATGTGCTGGCGGCGCGATTGCCGGAGGTACTGGCGGTGGGGACGGACAGCAAGCCCGACTAGTCACGCGAACAGGCCCGATCGCGGGGACGACAGGCATGGACCATGCTTGCGAATCACCGTGCGATCGATCGATGGCCAGGTCCTACGAATGCGCGCTGAAACAACGCGCACCTGATCGATGGATAGCGTATAAAAGAGAGGAGCCGCTGCGCCCCTCAGGTGCCACCTGGCACCGTTACCGACCCGCACACGCCATGGACTATCGCATGCATACCGCACCGATTCCCGACCCTGTCGCCGACCCCACGCGCGATCCGGAAGGTGAGCCCGCGGTGCCCCCCGCGCCCGGCCACCATAACGACGAACCGCAGCGCCCCGAAGGCCCGCCGGACAAGAATCCATCGCTGATGTAGCCGATCTCGATCGGCTACGGACGTCGCACGGCCGCTCCTTTTCGCGGCGCACGACCGCGCGCAGGCGCAGGCGCAGGCATGGATGGTGCATATGAGCGGGCTTCCGTCTTCCGCCCGGCTTCGTAGAACGACTCAAAAACAGTAGTTGCCGCATGCGCTGCCTACGAATCGTTCGCGCCCCATCCAGGCATAAGTGGTCCATAGTGACGTCACATTTCCATCATGACGTCAGTCTTTCCAAACGGAGCACAGCATGAGCCTCGCCCCTGTGGGTGGCGGCGGAAGCGGATACGCTATCGACGCTGCAACCTTTAACGCATTATCCACTTACGATTCCGCGGTGACGGCCCAGGCCTCGCCTCAAGATGCACCCGACCAGGTCGACAAACTTCAGCAGGCCGAGTCGGACGTCATGGACAAGGTCGGTCAGAGCATGCTGGCGCGCTACCAGACCGACACGGGCAATGCACAGGCAACCATGAGCCAAATGGAAGCCGATACCGCCGGGTTCGCAAAAGCGACGCAGGAGCTTAGCGCTCAGTCTCCGGCGAATGCTCATACGATTGCTGCAGTGGCATGGACGCTCGGCGCCGATCACGATGTCGGGCAGGCCGAGGCCGCCGCCGGCCACGCGCATGCGAGCGCAGACGCCGTCAATCTTGCGGGCATTACACAACTGAGCACCGACTTCCAGTCGGCAGGAACGAACGCGCTGCCTGCGGATATTGCAGCGTTCGCGAGCCAGAGTCCCCTCGTACAGCGATTGCTTTCGACGGCACAAACCTCCGCGCTATCTGGCGACGCAAATGCGAAAGCAGCGTTCCAAGCGCCGCTTGCCGCACTTCACACGTCCCTCTCGGGCATCGAAGATAACGCCAGCCTGCCCCAGGCCGCGCAGAACGGCGTGAGTTACACCATGACGCATATCGACACGATGCGAGGTGTGAACACTCCAACCGATACGGCGAATACCACTGCCAAAATCAGGTCGGAATTCAAGCACATGGCGGAGACGGAGGAACAGTTCCAAAAAATGCAGAGCCAATTTCGAAATCCGCCCGCCCTCGATCCGAACGCGCAAACGGCACTTCGAATGCGGGAAGCAGAACAAGAAGAAGCAGCGAAAATGCTCAAGGGAGCAAACGCCTCCTGAGCATAGCGTCGTCAGGCGCCGCATCGCCAACCCCGGGGGATCGCTTCCCCCGCCGCCTTGAGAAACCCTGACCCAAATCAGGGTTTCCCCCTCTGCGCCGCTTGAAATGACAGGTCGATATACGGACAGGCGCGGCTTCTGCGAGCGATGGCTCGGACGAAGCCGCTGACTGATCGACCAATCGAGAGCGGACCGAATGCAGAAAATGACTTTGAATCAACGACTCGGATCGATGATCGCGGTCCTATGGGCCGGGCTCATCCTGATCGGCGTCGCCGGCGTATGGCAAAACCGCACGTCGATGATCGACGATCGCAAAGAACGGTTGGTCGCCCTGGTTCAGGAAGCGACCAGCATCGCGCAGCACTACTACGACGCCGCACAGCAGCATGCAATGAGCGAGGACGACGCGAAGAAGCAAGCCCTTCAAGCGATCGGCATCCTGCGCTACGGCTCCGACGGCTACTATTCGATCAACGATTCGCAAGCCGTCATGCTGATGCACCCGATCAAGCCCCAACTGGTCGGCAAAAACCTTGCAGGGTTCACGGATCCAGCAGGTAACCACCTGTTCACCGACATCGTCAAGGCGTCCCAGCAAGAACACGGTGGCTTCATCCATTACCTCTGGTCGAAACCCGGCAGCGAGGAACCCGTCCCGAAGCTGTCGTATGGGCTGCGTTTCGCCCCGTGGGATTGGGACATCGTCACCGGCATGTATCTGGATGACGTCAACGCTGCCTTCGTCTCGAACATCATTCGTTGGGTCACGATCATCGGCGTGCTCGGGGTGCTTGCGACGATCGCGATGGTGCTCGTCCTTCGCAGCGTGCGACGCGGGCTGGGCGGCGATCTGGAATTCGCCGTCTCCACGGCTCAACGAATCGCCGGCGGCGATTTGACGGCGCGCATTCCCGTTCATCAAGCAGACGAAACCAGCCTGATGGCCGTGCTTTCGCAGATGCAGTCGGGCTTGGCGGACGCCGTCAAGCGCGTGCGCGCCGGCACGGAGAACATCAATGTCGGCGCGAGCGAGATCGCCGCCGGCAACACCGATCTGTCGCAACGCACGGAGCAGCAGGCAGCCGCGCTCGTCGAAACGGCGTCGAGCATGGACGAGATGACGACGAATGTGAAGATGAATGCCGAAAGCGCATCGCAGGCGGCCAAGCTGGCCGAGCAAGCGGCCGATGTTGCGACGCGCGGCAGCAGCGTCGTCGACGACGTCGTGCGCACAATGCACGAAATCACGTCCAGCTCGCAAAAGATCGGCGACATTATCGGCGTCATCGACGGTATCGCGTTCCAAACGAACATTCTCGCGCTCAATGCCGCCGTCGAAGCGGCGCGCGCCGGCGAGCAAGGCCGCGGCTTCGCCGTCGTGGCGTCGGAAGTGCGAAGTCTCGCCCAGCGCTCGGCCACGGCCGCCAAGGAAATCAAGGCACTGATCGAATCGTCGACGAACACCGTCGACCAAGGCGCCGCGCTCGTGGCGAACGCCGGTTCGACGATGAGCGAAATCGTGCAATCGGTGCGCCGTGTCAACGAGATCCTCGAAGAAATCAGCCATGCATCGCGCGAGCAAAGCGCCGGCATCGAGCAAGTGAATCGTGCGGTCGGAGAGATGGATAAAGTGACGCAGCAAAACGCCGCGCTCGTCGAACAAGCCGCTGCCGCCGCCCAATCGTTGAAAGATCAGGCAACGGTTTTGCGCGAAGCGATCTCCGGTTTCTCGCTGCCCGCTTAAGGTGGCCGCCTGGCCCGGCTATCGTAGCGGGCCGAGGTCATCGAAAGCCCGGAAACAGCGGTCGGGGCCACCGGCTGCTTCAATCAACCGCCGCACTCGCGGCGGTTTCTTTTTGCGCGGTCGCCTTGCAGGAAAAACGGTGCGCCGGAAACCTACATTACGTTTTCATTACAATGTAGGCCCCGCGCCCCTCAGCGCCCCGACCAAGCTCATAACGCCCCGCCCCTCGATGACCGCATCGCAAAACAAACGGCCCGCATCCCGTTCTTCATTGCCGGGCGTCACGTCGCCCGTGCTCGCACCGCGATGGCACGCCAAACGTTCGACGCTCCTCATGTTCGGCATATCGCTCGCCTTTGCCGGTCTCGTGGCTCGCGCGGGTTGGGTTCAGATCGTCGAACACGAGTTTCATGTCGCGCAAGGCGAAAAGCGACACCGGCAGATGCTCGAACTGGCGGCAACGCGCGGCGCGATCGTCGATCGACACGGCGCATTGCTTGCCGTCAGCCTCGTCACATACGAAATCTGGGCCGAGCTCAAGCGCTTCGATCGCACGGCAGTCGATTCGCTGGCGCAGGCGTTGGCGCTTTCGCCGAAGGCGTTGCAGGAGCGCTTGGACGCGGGGCCCGGCAACGTGTTGCTCAAGCGTCACGTGGACGCGCAAACGGCAAGCCGCATCGCGCAATTGAACATCGCAGGCGTCACGCGTGTCGCTTCATCGAAGCGCTTCTATCCGGAGGGCGAATCGGCTGCCCATGTCGTCGGTTTGACCGATATCGATGACGTCGGCCAAGAAGGCATCGAACTTGCCGCCAACGCCCTGCTCGCGGGCGCGCCAGGCGAGCGCGAAGTCATCCGCGACCGGCTCGGCCGCGTCGTGTCCGACCTGCGTCCGCTCGTGCCTGCACGTCATGGCCAAACCGTTCGGCTCACAATCGATCGGCGCATCCAACAGCTTGCCTTTGCTCAGCTCAAAGCCGCGCTCGAACGCCATCGCGCGCAGGCAGGCAGCGTCGTCGTTCTGGATGCCGGCACGGGCGAAATTCTCGCGCTCGCCAACGCACCATCGTTCGATCCCAATGCGCGCGCGGTGATGTCCGCTCAGGCGATGCGCAACCGCGCGTTGGTCGATACGTTCGAACCCGGTTCGACGATCAAGCCCCTCGCGATCGCGACCGCGCTCGACACCGGACTCGTTCGCCCCGATACCTTGATCGACACGGAACGCGGCCGCTATCGGCTCGGTAAGCACACCATCCATGACACGTCCGACCACGGCACGGTCAGCGTTGCACAAGCATTGGCCACGTCGAGCAATATCGCCCTCGCGAAAATCGCCATGACGCTGCCGCCCGAAACGCTATGGGCTTCTTATCGCCAATACGGCATCGGACTCGCGCCGCGGCTGCCGTTCCCGGGCGTCGCGGCGGGCACATTCAGGCCCTGGCAGAAATGGCGCCCCGTCGAGCAGGCGACGATGGGCTACGGCTATGGGTTGTCCGCCTCGCTGCTGCAGATGGCGCAAGCCTATACGGCGCTGGCCGGAGACGGCACGCTCAGGCCAGCCTCGCTGATTGCCGACGACGAGAATACGGCGGGTGCGAACGTGGCCAATGCCGGCGCGCGCGTCACGACGGAGGACACGGCGGCCACGCTGCGGACGATGCTCGAAGCGGCAACACTGCAAGGCGGCACGGGCCGCAGGGCGCAAATCGACGGCTATCGCATCGGCGGCAAGACCGGCACTGCCTGGAAACATGCGGGAACAGGCTATGCACGCAACAAGTACCGCTCGCTGTTCGTCGGCATCGCGCCGATCGATGCGCCGAAACTGGTCGTCGCCGTCATGATCGATGAACCCTCGGGCAGTTACTACGGCGGCGCCGTTGCCGGGCCGGTGTTTTCCGCGGTCGCGGCCGGATCGTTGCAGTTGCTCGGCGTGCCACCCAGCATGCCCGCGGCGCCCGATGCGTAAACCTTGCTCCCTCGCGTCGACCTTCGAAGAAGCGCTCGCCATTTGCGTTGCGCCGCCTAGAATCGATTGAGCGCCTGGTGTGCGCGTTCGCGCATTCCTCGGCTGAAAGTCCGCTGCCAACGTATTTTTTCAAACATGCTGCGCGGTGCGCGCCATCGCATAGACGCATGCGCGGCCCGATCAGGAGGATGCTGCTATGAGCGACAAAACCAACGGCGATGTCAGCGCATTCGTGCAAACGGCCGAGCACCAGGGCGGCTATGTGTGGGTGCTCACGCTCGTCGATTTCGCTGCACGCGATGTCAAACGCTCGCTTGTATCGGAAGAGACCTATGCGACGAGCGCCGCCGCACGCGACGCAGGCCTCGACCGCTTGCAAGGGATGGCGGGCGACGCCTGAGCACAGAGGGCACATGCCGCGCGGCAAGGGCCGCCTGCCGCCGCGTGGCGCAAAGCCCGTACGGCGATGCCGGCCCCTTGTTTTCAGTCGCAAACGTACTAACGTTTGAAGAAGAAGAAAGGTAGCGCCGCGCGCGAGGCGCTCATCAAGGATATCGATCATGACGACGGTCGCCAGATTTCAAATCGAGTACACACAATTTCTCGATGTCGACGGCATACCGACGCAATCGCTTCCCGATTTCGCCAAAGATCCCAAGGCACTCGTGGCGTTCTATCGCGCCATGACGCTCACGCGCGCCTTCGACGGCAAGGCTGTTGCGCTGCAACGCACGGGGAAACTCGGCACCTTCGCGTCGTCCGTCGGGCAAGAGGCGGTCGGCGTGGGGCTCGCGTCGGCGATGCGGCCCGAAGACGCACTGTTCCCGTCGTACCGCGACCATGCCGCGCAATTGCTGCGCGGCGTCACGATGACGGAAAGCCTGCTCTACTGGGGCGGTGACGAGCGTGGCAGTTGCTTCGCCGCCGCGCCGCACGACTTTCCCAATTGCGTGCCGATCGGCACGCAGGTCAGTCATGCCGCCGGCGCGGCGCTCGCGTTTCGCTTGCGCGGCGAAGCTCGCGCGGCCGTCACGATCGTGGGCGACGGCGGCACGTCGAAGGGCGACTTCTACGAAGCGATGAATATGGCCGGCGTCTGGCAAGCGCCGCTCGTCATCGTCATCAACGACAACCAGTGGGCCATCTCGGTGCCGAGGGAGCAGCAGAGCGCTGCGCCGACGCTCGCGCAAAAGGCGATCGCGGCCGGCATCGAAGGCAGACAGGTCGACGGCAACGATGTCATCGCCGTGCATGAGGCGGCACGAGCGGCATTGGCGAAGGCGAGGTCCGGCGGCGGCCCGACGCTGATCGAGGCGTTGACCTATCGCCTCGGCGATCACACGACAGCGGACGACGCCACGCGCTACCGCGACCCGGAACTCGTCGCCAGAATGTGGCAAGCCGAACCGATCGGTCGATTGCGCAAATACCTGGTCTCGCTCGACGCCTGGGACAAATCGCGTGAGGAAGCACTTATTCAGGAGTGCCAACGATCGGTCGAAGCGGCGGTGCAAGACTATCTTGCCGTCGCCCCACCCGACGTGTCCGCCATGTTCGACCACCTGTATGCGTCGATGCCGTCGGCCTTGAACGAACAACTTGCGACGGCGCAACGATTTGCAGAGCAAATGGAGAACGGACGTGCCTGACATCGCGCTGGTCGAAGCCGTCAATCTCGCGCTCGCTCATGAGCTCGAGCATGATCCGTCCGTCGTCCTGCTTGGCGAAGACATCGGCGCGAACGGCGGCGTGTTTCGCGCGACGGTCGGGCTGCAAGCACGCTTCGGCTCGCAGCGCGTGCTCGACACGCCTTTGGCCGAAGGCGGGATTGCCGGCGCAGCGATCGGCATGGCCGCAATGGGACTCCATCCCGTTGCGGAGATCCAATTCACGGGCTTCATCTATCCGATCATCGATCAGGTGCTCAACCATGCGGCGCGCCTGCGCCACCGCACGCGCGGCCGCCTTGCGTGCCCGCTCGTGATTCGCTCGCCTTGCGGCGCAGGCATTCACGCGCCCGAGCATCACTCGGAAAGTCCCGAAGCGCTGTTCGCGCACATTCCGGGGCTGCGCGTCGTGATGCCCTCCTCGCCGGCACGCGCATACGGGCTGTTGTTGGCGGCGATCCGAGATCCCGATCCGGTGATATTTCTAGAGCCGACGCGGCTATACCGTTTATTCAAGCAAAGTGTGGAAGACAACGGCGACGCGCTGCCGCTCGACGCATGCTTCACGTTGCGCGAAGGCTCCGACGTCACGCTCGTCTCGTGGGGTGCGATGCTCCAGGAAGTGCTTAGGAGTGCCGATCAATTGGCCGAAGAAGGCGTCTCGGCCGAGGTGATCGACGTGGCAACATTGAAACCGCTCGACCTTGACACGATTTTGGCGTCCGTCGCCAAGACGGGCCGCTGCGTCATCGTGCATGAAGCGCCGCGAACATGCGGCCTTGGCGCGGAGATCGCAGCCGCCGTCGCCGAGCGCGGACTTTATTCGTTACTTGCGCCGATCGAGCGCGTGACCGGTTACGACGTCGTCGTCCCGCTGTTCAGGCTAGAGACGCAGTACATGCCGAGCGTCGCGCGCATCGTCAGCGCCGTGAAAAAAACGCTCGAGGCATCGACATGAATATTTTCAAGCTGCCCGATCTCGGAGAAGGTCTGCAGGAGGCGGAAATCGCCGAATGGCATGTGAAAGCCGGCGACGAGGTGAAAGCCGATCAACCGCTCGTTTCCGTCGAAACGGCGAAGGCGATCGTCGATATCCCTTCGCCGCAATCAGGACGCATCGCAAAGCTCTACGGCAACAAGGGCGACATCGTGCATCTCGGTGCGGCGCTCGTCGGCTTCGAAGGCGAAGGCGGCGCGGCCGATACGGGCACGGTCGTCGGCCGCATGGAAACGAGCGAACGCGTCATGCGTGAGCCGGCGCCGTTCACGGCCGCGCCGGGCGGCGGCCTCAGCGTAGGGACGACCGCGGTCAAGGCGACGCCCGCCGTGCGAGCCTTGGCTCGCAAGCTCGATATCGATCTCACGATGGTGATGTCGACCGGCCCCGACGGTGTCGTCACCTCCAGCGATGTCGAGCGCACCGCCAAGCTATTGACGGAACTCGGGCCGCCAGAGGCACTGCGCGGCGTGCGGCGCGCGATGGCGCTGAACATGGCGCAGGCGCAAAGCGAGGTGGCGGCGGCCACGGTCATCGACGATGCCGACATCGACGCGTGGGAGCCCGGCGCCGACGTGACCATACGCTTGATTCGCGCGCTCGTTGCCGGGTGTCGTGCGCAACCGGGGCTCAACGCGTGGTTCGATGGACGCAGCGCGAGACGACGCGTCCTGGCAAAGATCGACGTCGGCATCGCCGTCGATTTGCCCGATGGGCTATTCGTGCCCGTGCTGAGAGACGTTGCCCATCGCGATGCAGCCGATCTGCGCGCGGGACTGGATCGAATGCGCGCCGACGTGCGCGCCCGCAAGATTCCGCCCGAAGAGATGCGCGGCAATTCGATCACGCTGTCGAACTTCGGCATGATCGCGGGGAAATACGCGGCGCCGATCGTGGTGCCGCCTACCGTGGCGATTCTCGGCGCAGGCCGCGTGCATGATGCGGTGGTGGCGCATGAAGGCAAGGCCGTCGTCCATGCCATTCTGCCGCTCAGCCTGACGTTCGATCATCGCGTCGTAACGGGCGGAGAGGCGGCAAGATTCCTGGGAGCGGTGATACAGGATTTGCAAGCGGCCGAATAATGCTTCGCGTCGACGAAAAGCGATCGCATCCACGGTCGTCGCGGCTTTTGCTGAGGCCATTCATTCAGTGCGCGCTCCACGTTCGTCGCTTCACTCGCGGCCGCGGCTGCTGCACTGCGATCGGCGGACGAGGCGAATAGGTCGTCACGGCGATAAAGGTTTGTAATGGCGATGAATTCGGGGCTATATCGGCATCGTGCGAAAACGAGGAAAACGTACGCCAGCCGGTGCGTCGACGCGAATCCGACCCGTCCGGCATACAAGTTGCGCTCCAGATCCCAAGCGGCTCGCGCCGCCCGTTTTCAACCACTTCAAGGGAGCGCGCTATGTTAGGCATGATCCTGTTAGTCGTCCTCATACTGCTTTTGATCGGCGCATTTCCCGCCTGGCCGTACAGCCGAGGCTGGGGATACGCGCCGACAGGTACGCTCGGGCTCATCGTCGTCATCGTGGTGATTCTCGTCGTGTTAGGACGTATCTAGTCGCGGCAGTGGGAGCTCAATCGATTATTTCCCATTGCACCGAAGCTGCGCCGCTCGCGAGGCCAAGCGTGCTGAACGACGGCGCCACCGCATTCACGTCGAACGGTTCCTTCCAGCGCACCAGGTACCGCGATTCGCTCAATCCATCGCGTTCGATGACCTTGTCGCCGCGCGGCTCGACGGCACAGCCGATGCGCGCCAACTCGTGCGCGAGCCGTTGCGCGCAATCGGAGGCGCGGGGATAGCACAGCGTCACCCATGCTGCCTTGCGCCGCTCGAGCTTGTGCTCGCAATCGTCGGCCAATCGAGCGCGAGCGGCATTGTCTCCATAGTGGGTTCGACATCGGCAGCGCCGATGTCGTTATTTGGCTTTGGACCTTCGGCGAGCAAACAAAGCGCAAGCCTGGCATGATCGGTGGCCCAGCGAACGCGCGCTTCGCCGTGCCGGCCCCGATACGGCCAATTTCGGATTGCGGCCGCTTCAATGCGTCAATTGCCTTCCGTCCATTCCACGTTCGCGCCGACCGAGCGCAGGTTCTCGACGAAGCGTGGATGAGCACGCCGTATCGGCAACGCATTCGTGATGACCGAGCGTCCCTCGATGCTGGACGCCACCATCAGCAATGCAATCGCGACGCGAATGATGTAAGGGCTTTCAACCTTCGCCGGGCTCAACGAAATGCCACCGAACGTGATGAGCCGATGCGGGTCCGACAGGAACACGTGCGCACCGAACTTCGACAGCTCGACCGACCATCCCATCGCGCCGTCATAAACCTTGTTCCAGAACATCGCGCTGCCTTCGGCGCGAACGCCAAGCGCGATAAAAATCGGCAGAAGATCGACTGGCAGATACGGCCAAGGCGCCGCCTCGATCTTCGTCAGAATGTTCGGAGTGAACGGGCGACGCACGCGCAACGGACCGTCACGCATTGCACGCGACCAGCCGTCCCGGTGAACGAGATCGATCCCGAACTTCGCGAACGTGCGATCGATCAGCGGAAACTGCTCGGGTGCGCTGTTCTTGACGACGATGTCCCCGCCGGTGATCGCACCGAGCGCGAGGAACGTCGCGATTTCATGGAAGTCCTCGCTGAAGCGAAACTCGCCGCCGCCGAGGCGATGGCCGCCTTCGATGATCAAACGCGAGGTGCCGATGCCTTCGATCGGCACGCCGAGCATCGCGATGAAGCGGCAAAACTCCTGGACGTGCGGCTCCGAAGCTGCGTTGACGAGCGTGGACGTGCCCGATGCGCAAGCCGCGCACAGAACGAAATTCTCCGTGGTCGTGACCGATGCGTAATCGAGCCAGTGGTCATTGGCCGCCATGCGCGTTTGCGCGCGCACGATCAGAGAATCGGGCGAACGTTCGACCGTCGCGCCGAAGCGCTCGAATACCTCGACGTGCGGGTCGATTTCGCGCACGCCGAGCGTGCAGCCCTTCACGTCGTTTTCGAGCCGTGCGACGCCGAAACGGGCCAGCAGCGGTGGCACGAGCATGATCGACGAGCGCATTTCCTCGGGCAGGCGATGCTTGACCGGATCGAACGCAGTGGCGTGGTGATGCAAATCGAGCACGCCCGTTGAAAAATCCATCGACACGTCGCTGCCGAGCGCGCGGAAAATGTCGAGAACCTTGTTGACGTCGGTGATATCGGGCACGCCGACGAGCCGAAGCGGCTTATCGGTCAGCAACGTCGCGCAAAGGATCGGTAAAACGGCGTTCTTATTGGCGGACGGGGTGATCTCTCCGCGGAGCGGGAGGCCGCCATGGACGATCAGATCGGACATATTCGGGGCAAAACAGATGAAAGGGAGATGAGGCTGAGCAACGGGAGGCGCATATCATGCCATCGTCCGGCCTGACTTGGACGACAAACTCGTCGAAGAAATCCGCAATTGCCAATTTCTTTTTCGGCGACCGATAATCGCGGGCCGCGACCGCCCTTTCTTCAGATTGATGGATGAGCGGCCGCCTTCGCTGTCTCTGCCGTCGAAGGAGGCGCGGCTGCTCGCTTTCGGCGATGCGTTCGAACAAGCGACCGAGCGCCGCCGCGACCCGCGTTTCATCGCATCCAGCTCGGTGCCGCAAACGCGAACTTGGGGGCCAGATGCTTTTGCATCAAGGACTTAAGACGGCTATGAGCATGTTATTCACAGCTTTGCCAACATAAACTGGGGATAAGTCAGCCCCCTTCCCTCGGAATGACTTCGCCTTGCCCACTTTCACGCTCGCCGCTCCCGTCTCGGCCGAACTCGAGATTCGTAAAAGCCGTTTCATCGGTCATGCGATTCCGGTCGCCGACCGCGACGCGGCCATGCTCGAGCTACGCCGTCTGGGTGAAGCACACCCCGGTGCGCCCCATGTCTGCTGGGCGTTGCTGGCCGGTGGGCAATCGGGCATGTCCGACGACGGCGAACCGTCGGGCACGGCAGGCCGCCCCATTCTGGAAGTGTTGCGCCATCACGATCTCGACGGCGTGTTGGCGGCAGTCGTGCGCTATTACGGCGGAGTGAAGCTCGGTGCCGGCGGCCTCGTGCGCGCTTACACGGATGCAATCGCAACGGCGCTGCAACAGGCCCAGCGGATCGAGCGGATCGCCCAAGCCCGTTTGGCCGTCGAAATCGGCTACCCCGATGAAGCGCGCGTGCGACGGTGGATGGAGCAGGAAAACGTCGAACTGGTGGATAGCCGCTATAGCTTGACGGTTCAGCTCGTTCTACAGATGCCCGCAACCGCGTGTGACGCTGCGCGCGACGCCCTGCGGGATTTGACCCAAGGACGCGCGGGCTTTCCCGACATCAAAGACGACGACCGCAACCGATAACCGGCATCCAGGCAGCCGATTGCCTTGACGCTGAAGCCGCCGTTCCTGCATGACGCCGTCGACTCCGCGCGGGCGGTGGCAGCCCCTGCGGCCTCTACCAGAACCGATCCCCCGAATTGGGCATGAAAACGCACTCCTTTCATCCAATTGCTTCGAGGGGGGCGGGACTACACTGCTTTACATGGAGCAAGACATCAACTCCATCCACGTAGCCCTCGCGATGCAACGTGGCGCCAAGCGGTTGTAAGCAGTAGCTGGACGGCAGTTGAAGCGACTCACGCAGCAATCAGGGTTATCGCTGGTATGGCTCAACACCGGGGTTCGAGCACAGCGTTGTGGCAGAGAGCAGCACCTTGAAGTATTTGGTCCCGAGCAGCACGCAGCACTTAGCAGTACGCTTCACCGGCAGTACGCATCACCGGCAGTACGCTTCACCAGCAGTACGCTTCACCAGCAGTACGCTTCACCAGCAGTACGCTTCACCGGCAGTACGCATCACCGGCAGTACGCATCACCGGCAGTACGCTTCACAAGCAGCACGCTTCACAAGCAGCACGCTTCACAAGCAGCACGCTTCACAAGCAGCATGCTTCACCGGCAGCAACGAGTACCTGATGGGCAGTACCGCAGTTTGCAGCACAGCAGTATCAGTCGCACCTCACCTCGGATTAGCAGTACCTGGCAGTTGCAGTCCCCCTGGAAGTAGAAGCACCCTGGCAGTAGATGCACCTCACCTCGAAGTTGCGGTAGACGGGCCCTGCCTCTTCCCTGGGTAGGGCCCACAGCTTTTCTGCCCCCGCTTCGCCGCCCCGCGTTCTATCTCTTGCTCGCCGAGACGTTGTACTCGCTGTCGTTCGCCGTGACGGACGCGAAGCGAAACGCCGACGCCCTTTCGCTCTTGGCCGCATACATTGCGGCATCCGCCGCATCGATGAGCTGCCGGACGTTCTTCACGCGATCGGGATACGTTGCGATTCCGATGCTGAGTCCGATCTGGAACCGCCCGCCAAATTCCGCTTCAGACAGTGCGTGAACCTGCGCGATAAGCCGGCGCGCCAGTTGCCGCAAATCCTCATCGTCGCCGTAATCGCTGAGTAGAACGACAAACTCGTCGCCGCCGACGCGGCCCAACAAATCCTCGCGCCGAACGACCGCAGACAACCACTTCGCCAAGCGCCGCAAGAACGCGTCGCCCGCGCTATGCCCCAGGACGTCATTCACGCTTTTAAAACCATCGATGTCCAAAAACAGCAGCGCAACCTTACACGCGCCGCCATCGAGCCGAGACGCCGCCGCATCGATTTCCGCGAGCAGTCTTCTACGATTCGGCAATCCCGTTAAGGGGTCGCATCCGGCCTCGCGATCCATCGCCTCGGAATAGGCACTGATATTCGCAAATGCCCGTTGCTGAACGACGAGTGCATAAGCCAACAACCCCCCGACAAAGACCGCAAATATCCCCAAAGCGCTCGCGCCGAACACCACGCGGGTGCGAATGTCGGCGGCAGCCGTTCGACGACGCGCGTCCCAAATCCCCCGCAACGTATCGAACTCCATCCGCAGCTTCTCCATATCGCGTTTGCCCTCGTCCGTATTGACAAGCGCAATTGCTTCGCGCCAATCGCCGCCGCGAGTCAAGTCGATCGTTCGAGCCAACTCGGCGAGCTTGCGATCGCGGACAGGCGCAATGCGCTGCAATACGGCCTGCGAAGCCGCGTCCCCTGCGAGCAGCCGGTCCAACTGACGCGCAGCGTCCTCGACATCGCGGACGCCGCGATCGTATGGCCGTAAGTAAGCGGTGGATCCGGTCAGCAGGTAACCGCGTTGCCCCGTCTCGGCGTCTTGCAGATCGTCGAGCACATGGTTCGTGATGCCCAGTATCGTGAACGCCTGCTCTTCGGTCGCGCCGGCTTGGACGATGATGCGCGCCTCCCAGACGAAGGCCGCAGCCGCGAGCAGCAACCCGGTGAGAAGCAAGGCGTATAGAGCGACGAACCGGTTGCGATCATGGCGCGCCGATCGGAAGAGCCGCGCGGGCAAGGTTTTCTCCGGACAAATGAGCATCTGCTCTGATGGATTCAATATAGTCGAGCGTCGTCGCGACGGCACCGTTCCAAGCGGACGGATCAGCCCGGCTGCGCGACGCGTTCGTCGGGTTCGTCATCGGGCGAAGCCACTGCCACGCAATCGCGGCCGAGCGCTTTCGCCGTATAAAGGGCCGCGTCTGCCCGCGCCATGACCGCGGCGAGCGTATCACCCGCACCGAATTCGTCCACGCCCGCGCTGAACGTGAACGGCGTTTGAGCGCACGGTGCAGCAGCGACAGCTGCACGCAAACCGTTCGTCAGTTGCAACGCTTCGCCTTCGTGCGTGGCGGGAAACAGGACCGCGAACTCTTCTCCACCAAGGCGCCCGAACAAATCGCCGGCACGCACCGACCGCAACATCGTGGTTCCAAAATGCGCCAACGCACGGTCGCCGGCCGCGTGACCGTACTGGTCGTTGACGTTTTTGAAGTTGTCGATATCGAGTATTGCGAGAGCAAGCGGTGTTCCCTTGACACGCGCGGCAGCGATCATCGCCTCGGCACGCTCGACGAACGCGCGCCGCATGAGGGCGCCGGTCAGTTCATCGACGGTAGCGAGCCGCTCCAAGCGTTCGGCCAATCGATCGTGGGCGAGCATGACCATAGCGATCGACAAGAACGGAAAGCTAAGGATGCCAAGACCCAGGAAGGCGACGTTCAGCGGCGAGGGATCGAGAAACGCCGCCTGATGATCGAAGCCGAAACCGTAAGTGACCGATCTCGCCACGTGGACCAGCGCCCCGACGAACGCGGCGATCGCAAGGAAATAGTAGTTGTACTTCGGACGCTGTCGCGGCCGATACCGGAGCGCTGTCCATCCGATGGCCACGCGCACATAAGCGAAGTAAGCGGAGGTCAGAGCCACGCGCGCATCGAGATTCGGTTCAACATAGGTCAGAACGATCACCGCGAGGAAGATGGCGACGACGGCGACGCACTCGACTCTGGATACGGCGCGCCTTCCGAAGAACTCACGCGTGCCTTGCGCAATAAGCAGGCCACCCAACAGGAACAATGTATGGGCGGCGAAGGTGCCCACCTGTGGCGGCAGAGATTTATCCGCCCACGCGAATACGATCCCGATCGCAGCGAGGCCGTAGGCCGCGCACCAGCGAGGCACACCGCGCACGTCAGCGCGCAGCAACGAGGCGAGCACCGACGCGCTCATCACGCAAGACATGATCGCGATGCCAAGAAGCGCAACGGTGCTGGGCATGATTGGGAAGATTGCTGGGATAAACAATGGCACGGCGAGGCCATCCCATGCGGACGCATGGCCAGCTTCCCCGTATGCGCCATATCGTATCGCACTCCGGCACGACTCTTAACAAGTGTTGCGTAGCAGCACACGCAGGGCGCAGATTGCGGCTGATTCGCACTACGCCGGGTTACCCCGGGCGAACGATTGTTCCAATGGGCGGCCCGGATTCGAACTTCGCCCGGCGCATCGAAAAGAACGTCCGGACATTTCGAACGTTTGACGCTTGGGTAAACAGACGCCGCGCGAATTCGTCATAGGAACGCATGTCCGGCAATTCGGCAATGACGATGAAATCGGGCCCCGGAGAGACGCGATAACACTGCGTCACGGCGGGTTCGGTGCAGACATAGCGTTCGAAGTCGTCGTAATCCTCAGCCGCCTGGCGGTCCAGGCTGACCTCGATGACGGCGGTCACCATCGATGCCAGCTTCGAAAGATCGAGTACGGCAATCTCTCGTTCAATGAGACCCGCCTCTTTGAGTTTTCGCACGCGACGCAAACAAGTGGGCGCCGACGCGTGGACTCTTTGAGCCAGATCAAGGTTCGAGATCGAAGAATCTGCTTGCAGGACTGCCGCAATCCGCAAGTCGAGAACGTCCAGTTCCAGCGCCGGCATTCCGGTCTCCTTCACGCATCGTTAGTGAAATTTAATTTCATGTCGAATGATACTTCACTTTCAATTTCATACTCAATCTGTTTTTGAAACAAAATTTCATTAATGCGCCATTACGATCGCTTCCATTGACTCGGATGCGGGTCGCCCAACGGAGAGGCGAAAGATGTGTGGAATTGTCGGCGCGGTCGCTCAACGGAATGTATTGCCCACTCTGGTCGACGGGTTGAAGCGGCTCGAGTATCGCGGTTACGACTCGTGCGGCGTCGTCGCCTATCAGGATCGCAAGCTCGTGCGC
The DNA here is from genome assembly GCF_002879855.1 of Trinickia soli. Taxonomy (GTDB): domain Bacteria; phylum Pseudomonadota; class Gammaproteobacteria; order Burkholderiales; family Burkholderiaceae; genus Trinickia; species Trinickia soli. The sequence goes on from NZ_PNYB01000010.1 coordinate 127,143, forward strand.
GTTCGCAGTGTCGCGCGCGTTGCCGCATTGCACGCAGACGTTGCGGCTTCGGGATTGTCGGGCTACACGGGCATTGCACATACGCGGTGGGCTACCCACGGCGCACCGATCACGACGAACGCGCATCCGCACTTCTCGCCGAGCGACGATAAGGCGCGCATCGCGCTGTCGCACAACGGCATCATCGAGAACTGCGACGCGCTGAGGGCGGAGCTGGAACAACAGGGGTATGCATTCGCGAGTCAAACCGACAGCGAAACGATCGTTCATTTGATCGACCATCTTTACGACGGCGATTTATTCGAAGCCGTCAAGGCCGCCGTCGTCCGGCTGCGCGGCAGCTATGCGATCGCCGTCATGTGTCGGGACGAGCCCCATCGTATCGTCGGCGCGCGTGAGGGAATGCCGCTCGTCGTCGGGCTGGGCGATGGGGAGAACTTCCTTGCTTCGGATGCGATTGCGTTATCGAACGAAACCGATCGAATCGTTTATCTGGAAGATGGCGACGTCGTCGATATTCAACTGCATCGGTTTTGGATCGTCGATGCGCAGGGCAAGCGGGTCGAGCGCGCCGTCCATACCGTCGCCGCGCATAGCGGCGCAGCCGACTTGGGCGGCTATCGCTATTACATGCAGAAGGAAATTTTCGAGCAGCCGCGCGCGGTGGCCGATACGCTGCTCGACGTGACGTCGATCATGCCGGAACTTTTCGGCGACAACGCATGGCGCGTGTTCAACGGCGTCGACTCTGTCTTGCTGCTCGCTTGCGGCGGCAGCTATCACGCGGCGCTGACGGCGAAGTATTGGATCGAGAGCTTGGCAGGACTGCCCGCCAACGTCGAGATCGCAAGCGAATACCGCTACCGCGATAGCGTGGCCAATCCCAAGACGCTTGTCGTCGCCGTGTCGCAAAGTGGAGAAACGGCTGATGTATTGGGCGCGCTGCAAGTGGCGAAGCGACTCGGCATGACGAATACGCTTTCGATCTGCAACGTGCCGACGAGCGCATTGGTGCGCGAATGCGCTTTGAACTTCATGACCCGGGCCGGCATCGAGATCGGGGTTGCGTCGACGAAAGCGTTCACGACGCAGCTCGTCGCGCTGTTTCTTTTGACGCTTGCGCTGGCGCAGATTCGCGGACGGCTGAGCGATGAGGAGGAGCGGCGGCATCTGCATGCGTTACGGCATTTGCCCGATGCGATGGGCAAAGTGCTTGCGCTCGAGCCGCAAATCATGGCGTGGTCGGAAACGCTGACGCGCAAGGAAAACATCTTGTTCCTTGGGCGGGGAATGCATTTTCCGATTGCGCTTGAAGGCGCGTTGAAGATGAAGGAGATTTCGTATATCCATGCTGAGGCGTATGCCGCCGGGGAACTCAAGCATGGGCCGCTCGCGCTGGTGAGCGATGAAATGCCGGTTGTTGCCGTTGCGCCTAATGATCGGTTACTCGAAAAGCTGCGCTCGAATATGCATGAGGTGAGTGCGCGTAATGGCCGGTTGTTCGTGTTTGCGGATGTCGATTGCGGACTTTCGCCGAGCCCCGGTGTCAGCGCGATTCGGCTCAACGAGTACTACGGACCGCTGTCGCCGATCCTGCATACGCTGCCGATGCAATTGCTCGCCTTTCACGCAGCGCTCGCGAGAGGGACCGATATCGATAAGCCAAGGAATCTGGCGAAATCGGTGACGGTGGAGTGAGGGGTGCGGGGACACATGGTTCGAGCGCGGCGATACCAAGCCGGGCCTTCATAGGTTGCCGAACTCCGCGAGCTTCCAACGCACATGCTTGCTCATGATTTCGCACCCATAGGCGTTCCTATCTCGTCAACTGCCGTAAAGACGCTGGTATATCCACTCTCCACTTCGCGGCATTGTTCATAGGTGGCATCTCGCACAGGAGAGCCTAAGTGGTCAAGCGTTTCCGATTCCCGTCGTTCGTCGAGCGTACGTGCATGATCGGTGTTCGACGCCTGTGCAACTGGCGCTGCGAATTATCGAGGCATGTGAAGCCCGCGACAAGCGTTAGCCGATTGCAAGGGACACGGTTCGAGTTCATGCGTCAAAGCAATTTCGAGGCGACATCGCATCAAGGCTTCGTCTGAATTTCGATCTATTTCGCAGTAAAAAATGCCTCAATTAGCGCGACAACAAAACTGGAAACGCTTTCATTCGGCATAAATTTCCGGCTCGGCAACCGGCTAATTCAGAATTATTTGTAAATCGGCTAACCCATTGTAATCGCGTAGATTTTTAATTTATGATTCCCCTCCTTTAATACGCCCACGCAGTCGGAGAGGTAATCAATATGGGTAGGTCGGCTCATTCGCTCGCACTCGAAACCGGAATCGAGCAGGCTAACCGCGCACTGATACTGCAGACGCCCTTGGGCGCCCAGGCGCTCTTACCTCAGAGAGTCGTGGGCGAGTCTCGCATCGGGCGAGACTTCGAATTCACGGTGGATGTGGTGTCGCGCGAGCGCGCCATCGAGTTGAAAAAGCTGATGGCGCAGCCCGTCACGCTGTGGGTTCGGCAGCGAGACAACGCCTATCTGCCCTATCACGGGTTCGTTTTCGCGACGCGACGCCTCGGTTCCGAGGGTGGCTTCACTTACTATCAGCTGTCATTCTCGTCGTGGATGAGATTTTTGCGGCATCGGAAGGATGCGCGAATCTTCCAAGACGTGACGGCCGCCGACATCCTGACCCAGGTATTCGACGGCCATTCGCTCGCGAGAGGCCAGTATCGGTTCGATGTCGCGGACCGTGGCGCCAAGCGTTCCTACTGCACGCAGTACGAAACCGACGCTAACTTCGTCCATCGGTTGATGGAGTCCGAAGGCTGGTTCACTTACATCGTACAGGCCGACGACGGCAAATCCCATACGGTCGTCGTGACCGACGACATCTATCGGTGCAAGCCACTCGACTCGCAGGACGTCACGTTTTACCGCGGCGATCGGGGTGAAGGCGTCGACGCGCTCGTGGAGTGGGGCAGCGAGCGTATCGTCGAGAGCGTTGGATACGCGATGCGCACGCCGGACTATAAGCGCCCGGCCTGGCCTAAGGAGCGTGGCGGCGTTTCAGGGGCAAGCCACGGCGATAGACCGGATGAACTTCAAGTCTATGAGTACGCGGGCCCTTACAGCTTCTCTCCGACCGAGGAACGCGAGGACCGGGGCGAACGCGCCGTCCGATTTCGCATCGAGGAACTCGACTCGCGAACCAAGCGGTTCTTTGGCGTAGGTAGCGTGCCGTGCATGGACGCCGGGCGATGGTTCCACCTCGCGAACCATCCCGAGCATGACTCCGATACGTCGCAAGACCAAGAGTTCGCGACCATCGCGGTGCGGTGGTACGTCCAGAATAATCTGCCGCTGGGCAACACTCGCCCATTTCCCCATAGCTTGCAGCGGCAGATGACGCGTGTGAGGGCCGAATATAAGGACCTACAGGCAGTGTTCACGTCGAGGGACCCCAGCGGCAACGAAAGCTTCTGTTTGGTGGAAATCGAGGCACAACGGCGACGCGTTCCCTATCGCAGCCCCTTCGAGCACAAGAAGCCCGTTATGCACATGCAGACGGCGACGGTCGTCGGCCCAGCAAACGAGGAAATATTCACCGACGAGTTGAATCGCGTGAAGGTTCAGATGCATTGGGACCGGTTGGGCAACAACGACCAGTCATCGTCGTGCTGGATGCGCGTGGTATCGCCGAATGCGGGAGGCGCCTTTGGGGGCGTATTCGTGCCGCGGATAGGCCACGAAGTCGCAATCGACTACGTCGATGGTGATTGCGACCGTCCGGTCGTGACAGGTGTGCTGTTCAATGGAAGCAATACGCCTCACTGGCATACGAACGGCCTGCTATCCGGTTTCAAGTCGAAGGAGTACGGTGGGGGAGGTTCTAACCAACTGGTTTTTGACGACGCCACGGCCCAGAATCGCGCCCGCCTATACAGCTCAACGGCGAGTTCATACCTCGACATCGGCTACCTCATTGACCACACGGACAATACGCGCGGGAGCTACCTCGGCACGGGGTTTCACTTAAAGACGGACTCGTGGGGCGCGCTGCGCGCCGGGCAAGGGCTTTACGTTTCGACATACGCGCGGGGCGGCACGTCGAGCCAACCGCTCGACGTCAAGGAGGCGACGCAGCACCTTGTTGACTCCGGCGGCGTCATTCAGCGGCGCTCGCTCGCAGCGGTCGACGGGAAAGCGGAAGGTCTCGACATAGCGCAAAGCGCTATCAAAGACTTCGCGTCTGCCACGCAAAGCAAGGTCCAAGGTAGCCAAAGCGGCGGCCGCACGGCAGGCGGCGGCGGTGGCAGCGCTAACGGCTTCACGCAACCCATCATGTTGTTGGCCAGCCCCGCAGGCATGGGCTTGTCGACCCAGCAGTCGCTGCATGCCGCTGCCACCGAGCACATCAACCTCGTGAGCGGTTCGAGCACCTATGTTTCGACGGCGAAATCATGGATTGCGAGCGTTGGCGAGAAGCTCAGCTTCTTCGTGCAGAACGCAGGAATCAAGTTGATCGCGGGCAAGGGAAAGGTTGAGTTGCAGGCGCAGTCGGACAATATCGAAATCACCGCCGATAAGACCGTCAAGGTCGTTTCCACAGCCGACGCCGTGGACGTGATGGCGCAAAAGGAGATTACGCTCAGAGCCGGCGGCGCAACCATCCGGCTCGCGGGCGGAAACATCTACGTGCATGCGCCAGGGACAGTCGAGGTCAAGGGCGCGCAGCATGTCTTCGACGGACCGGCTAGCGAAAATGCTTCGGCACAACTTGCACCGGCCAAGTCGTGCGCGCAGCAGATGGGCGCTGCTGCGCAGTCCGGCGCTGCACTCGTATAGGCATCCAATGATTCACTACGTCGTCGTTGAACCCCTCAATGGGAAGCTGGAGCTTCCTGATGTGCCGCCCGTTTATGCTGTCGGCGAACTGGTGCCTGAGGAGCGGGCAGAATTAGCTGGTAATGCACCGGTGCTCTATTGTGCTGAGCATCCGAACGAACAGATGCCTGCGTTGCGCGAGCGTGCAGAGCATGCATGTGCGTCGGGAGCACCGCCTGTTATCTGCGCCATCCTCGAGTGCGACAAGGCAACACATCGATTGCACAGCCATCTTTCAGCACGCCTCGCGCTGCCAAAGCCAGAGGGAGAAGCGGCGATTTTTCGCTACTACGACCCGCGTGTTTTCGCGCACCTGCGATGGATACTGAAACGCGAGCAGTTAGGCGCCCTGATGGGACCGGTCGCACGCTGGACCTATCTGGACCGTCAGGCGGGATGGGTGACGGTAGAAGGCGCGAAGGTCCCGAGCGACGATTTCGCGCTCACTAACGCGCAGTACAGGCAGGTCGTCCGCATTGAGGTTATCGAGCGGGCGCTCGAGACGCTTCGCGGCAATGGCGCGGCAATCAAGCCCGATATGCCGTCGCTGCTTGACGCCCAATTGGCGAAGGGCGAGACATACGGCCTCGTCGGTGCGGACCTTTTGGCTTTCGCTCTTCACGGGACCGTCGTCTCCCCTTACTTCGACCGTCACCCGCGCGTGCGGGCCGTACTGCAGGAACCCGAAAAGCACCCCTACGCGGAAACCGTTGCGAGTTGGACGCAGCCCGACTGGGAGGCCATTGCGCGCGAGAGCATCCAGTACCAGTGACCGCTGCGCCGTCTCAAATGTGAACCGAAAAAAAAAATGGCATACGACTTCGACTTCTCGAGTATCAGTCAACTGACGACATCGGCATTGCAGGCGCCGACGCGTGAGTCCGGCAGTTGCAACATGTGCAAGAAGAAGGGGCTTCCCATCTTGCCGGTCCGGTATTCCGCATTCGCCGACACAAAGGCGCACAGCGCATCCGGCGCAGTGAGGCTCATGGGCGGCAAGTTTGGCGACGGCATAACGAGTATTGCGCTCAAGAAGGCGAAGTACACATTGCGCACACTGCGTTACGGTTACGTTTATGTGTTCTATCCGAAGACAGGACGATGGCAGGCGTATGCAGTGACGGACGAAGGGAATTTGTACGAATTCCCGCCGGATATGAACATCGACCGTAATCTCGAGCAGCCGTTTCACTGTAAGCAAGCAGGGCACGCGCAGCTCGCACAGTGCATCACTATCGAAGATGCCCAAAAGTCCGGCGTTGTGTACATCGCCTTCAGCGACGAGCGGTGGACGAAGAAGGTGCGCGACACGTATGCGACCAACTTCATGGGTTGCCGCGACAAGCGGATGCAAAAATTCGACGCGGCGGGTTGGTTTAACGGCAGCACGCAGCAGCCTCATGCGGAGAGCGTGACGCACGTCGCAGACCTGCTGAATGAATACAAGGGAAGTGCGCCAGACGCTTTATCGACTGCTTGTTTCACGTATCACAACCGTGCGGGCAAGGACCAGACCTTAAGAAAGCGATGGACTCTATCACGCCCGAGAAAGGGCTTGTCTTTGCATTGTGGGACCCGGCCGGCATCACGCAAGAGCTGAACTTCGAGCAACGGGCCGCATGTGGCGCCGCGCTCGAGCCCTATGGGCACGGCATCTGGGCCGCGAGCGCAATCGACGCGTTGCAGAAATCCATCATCGCCTCAGCCAACGAAGACGTGGAAAGCGGCTCCCGTCTGATGGAGGCCAATACCTACGAGGGACTGGGGACCACCGCTCTATTCGACGGGGGTAAGCTTCTCGAAAAGCAGCTCAAGAGTATCGAGGAGATGAAGAAGGCGAGCCTCGTAACTGCCGGCCCCGAAGCGTGGAAGCCATATACATGGCACTATCGACCGAAGGCTATTATCGATTTCCAACACCAGATGGCTGGTGCGTTGAAGCAAGAGCAAACGAATACGCTTGTCCCCCTATCGCAGGACCATCAGGCATGGCTAACCAGTTCAGCGCTACTGAATGTCTTTCAGTTCGACTATGAGGCTGGAGATTGTCGCGGCGCAGTCGGCTACACGGACTTGCTGGCTCGTTGCATTGAGGGCGCGGCAGACCGCAAGGAGACGGTTGACGTGCTCATAAAGTGGGCAGAGGGCGAAGTCACCGACGCGCGCAATCCGCTGCTTCGAGCTTTCGTACTGAACGACCCTGTGCTGGGAGAAAAAGTTAAGGAAGCAGCGAGCTATCCGTACAAGGAGCTTCGAGAAACCGTGGCAAAGCTCATTGAGTCGTATAGCAACGTGGCGTACGTTACTAAACACGCTGACCACGGGCTCGCCGCCGCCCTTTCGGGCTCGTTCGCACGCCTGCTGCACGAGGCAGGCGGGCCAATTGTCGAGGTAGTGACCAAGAATGTGGATGCAGTCGCTGCTAAGGTAATTTACGCGGCAATGTGTGCGCGAACCGGAAAGGTTTTTGAGTGCAAGCCGGTGTACGGGTCGCCTACTCAATGGGTCAGCTATATCGCCCGCCAAATGCAGGTGATGCTGCCTGGCCGGCAGCAAGCGGATGTTCAAGACTTGCAAAAGGCACTTCAAGAAAAAGCCGCGCCCGCCGGCGAAAAGGATTGGGAGGTCAAGGCGAAGCAGTTCGTTCCGGTCGAGACCCTCCCGGACGAAGCTGCCGCCATGGCCGGTATGAAGCCAGGCCCGGGCGTCTCGGTGAAGATGATGGCCGCGACGTTGACGCCGGAGGTCGTCGAGAAGATTTACATGCCGAAGTTTCGGTTATTCGCCCGAGGGGAGCCGGCCTATGCCGGCATCGGCGCAATTTTCAACGCTATCAATTTGCGTTTCGCTCGCGAGGAACTGAAGAAGTCCAATCACTTCAACTCGACCGAGAACACCATCAAGTTCGACAATGCTGCCGCCGGCTTGGTCGCTAGCGTCTCGCAGTACGGACATCATACGATAGAATCAATCGAGAAGTCCGGAGCAAAAATCGGAGAGGGCTGGCTCAAGCTCGGCAGAGGTATGGAAATTGTGGGAAAGTTCGGCGGAGCGGTAGTGGGGCTAATTTCCGCCGCTATCGACGGCTATCACGCATGGGACGAGCTCCAGCATGGAAATTACTTGGTCGCAACCCTCTACACATTGTCCGGGTTCCTCGGCGTCGCGTTGGTATGGGCTGCGTTCAGCAGCCCCGTACTCGCGCTACCGCTTCTTGTCATCGCCGCGATACTTGGTGTGGTGATTAACTACTTCAAGGGACGAGAAATCAATGATTGGCTGGAACAATGCTACTTCGGGATAAAGGAAGCGAAGGAGCGGTTCCAGTCGCTGGCGGAGGACCAAAAGGCGCTTGTGTCTGTCATTTCGTAACCAGGAGCAAGCATGACTTCTATTGGAAGCTGGCGTCGTATGAAGCGGTCCCCGACAGACGCAGAGGTATCGGCACGCCTACAGCAGAAGAAGCCGTGCGCAGAGAGGGCGACGAGCCGTGGCACCGTCTTTGCGGCAACCGATACCTACCTGGAGGTTTGCGACGGGCTCTACCGCGAGAAAGGCTGGGGGGTGCTTGCATTTTTTACAGCGGGAATCGGAGCCTTATGTTTGACGGCCATGACTGCTTGGATGGCCACCCACGTTCCCGCCGCGATACGGCAAAAGGGGCAGACGGGCCTGGTACACTGGACCTTTGGACTGTTCACGCTCGTGGGAATCGGCGTTTTTATATTGCCGCTCCGTTCTCTTTTGAAGGACTGCTTCAACTACACGCGCAAGCCGATTCGCTTCAATAGAGTGGACCGCAAGATTTATGCATTTCGTCACAACGGACCTGGTGGCGTTGTTTCCGTGCCGTGGGACGACGCGTTCCTCTACGTGGAACGGCAACCCAAAGCGGGTTTGACGTCAACTGCGGCTCGCATGATTCACTGTCTGGTCCTTGATGAGCAGGGACAAGTATCTGACAGCTTCCGCATTGGCAAACGAGTGGTGCTTGCGTATTCGGAAGAAGGCGAACTTGGCAGACGGGTCATGTCCGAACTTTATGAGGACTTCGAGTACTACCGGCGATTCATGGAGGACGGCCCCGGTTCTGTCCCGCCGGTCGCCGAGTATCTATCCACAAAGGTTTCCTTTCGGAACTCGTTGAAACTGCAGTTCGATGGCATGTCGGATATGTTTCGCTCAGGAAACTTGTTTCTTCTGTTTGTGGGCATCATCGCCGCAATACCGACGTTTCTTCTCGCGGTCGCATATCATGTCGCACAGTTGACCTGCCATGAGCCCGTATGGCCTGACGACATTGAGCGCGCTTGCATGCCATCTCCGGAGCAGACGGAGGGAGTCGCATCATGAGCCGCAGATTCATTCGCAAGGGAGACAAAACTGACCTTGATGGCGTCGTCACCGACGGTATCGGAAATTCGTCGTTGCAAGGGCAGCCTTTGGCCTATCTCGGCGCTTCCGTGCAATGCCCCGCGTGCGGGACGGAGGGCGTCATTGTCGGCGATGGTGCCCCCCGTTCGATGACGGTCATGGGCAAGCAAGTGGCGCTCGAGAACGACCTGTAGCAGGTCGCCCGCATTGAGGTTATCGAGCGGGCGCTCGAGACGCTTCGCGGCAATGGCACGGCAATCAAGCCCGATATGCCGTCGCTGCTTGACGCCCAATTGGCGAAGGGCGAGACATACGGCCTCGTCGGTGCGGACCTTTTGGCTTTCGCTCTTCACGGGACCGTCGTCTCCCCTTACTTCGACCGTCATCCGCGCGTGCGGGCCGTACTGCAGGAACCCGAAAAGCACCCCTACGCGGAAACCGTTGCGCGTTGGACCCAGCCCGACTGGGAGGCCATTGCGCGCGAAAGCATCCAGTACCAGTGACCGCTGCGCCGTCTCAAATGTGAACCGAACAAAAAAATGGCATACGACTTCGACTTCTCGAGTATCAGTCAACTGACGACATCGGCATTGCAGGCGCCGACGCGTGAGTCCGGCAGCTGCAACATGTGCAAGAAGAAGGGGCTTCCCATCTTGCCGGTCCGGTATTCCGCATTCGCCGACACAAAGGCGCACAGCGCATCCGGCGCAGTGAGGCTCATGGGCGGCAAGTTTGGCGACGGCGTAACGAGTATTGCGCTCAAGAAGGCGAAGTACACATTGCGCACACTGCGTTACGGTTACGTTTATGTGTTCTATCCGAAGACAGGACGATGGCAGGCGTATGCAGTGACGGACGAAGGGAATTTGTACGAATTCCCGCCGGATATGAACATCGACCGTAATCTCGAGCAGCCGTTTCACTGTAAGCAAGCAGGGCACGCGCAGCTCGCACAGTGCATCACTATCGAAGATGCCCAAAAGGCCGGCGTTGTGTACATCGCCTTCAGCGACGAGCGGTGGACGAAGAAGGTGCGCGACACGTATGCAACCAACTTCATGGGGTGCCGCGACAAGCGGATGCAAAAAATCGATGCGGCGGGGTGGTTCAACGGTAGCACGCAGCAGCCTCATGCCGAAAGCGTCACGCACGTCGCAGACCTGCTGAGCGAATACAAAGGTAGCCCGCCGGATGCGTTGGCGAGTGCGTGCTTCCCGTATCACAATCGCGCAGGACAAGCTCCAGCGCTGAAGAAGGCGATGGATTCCATCACGCCCAACAAGGGGCTCGTCTTCGCGCTGTGGGACCCGGTCGGCATCACGCAGGAGCTAAATTTCGAGCAGCGACTGGCATTCGGGGCGACGCTCGAGCCGTACGAGCACGGTATCTGGGCCACGAGCGCCATCGACGCGCTGCACGAAGCTGTTATTGCGTCGGCGAAGGAAGACGTCGAAAGTGGCGCCCGGTTGATGGAGGCTAACACGTACCAGGGTCTGGGCGTCACTGCGATATTCGACGGCGGCAAGCTGCTCGAAAAGCAGCTCAAGAGCATCGAGGCAATGAAGAAAGCGGAGCTTGTCAGCGCGGGCCCCGAAGCGTGGAAGCCCTACGCGACGCACTATCGGCAGCAGGCCATCGTCGATTTTAAGCAGCGCATGGCCGAGACGTTGAAGCAAGAGCAGACGAGTACGCTTGTCCCACTATCCCAGGACCATCAGGCCTGGCTGACGAGCCCTGCGTTGCTGAACGTCTTTCAATTCGACCACGAACAGGGCAATTGTCGCAGCGGCGTCAACTACACGAACAGGTTCACGGGTTGCATCGAAGGCGCGGCGGACCGCAAGGAAACGGTCGACGCGCTCGTCAAATGGGCGAAGGGCGATGTAACGGATACCCGTAATCCGCTGCTGCGCGCACTTGTGCTGAACCATCCCGTCCTGGCCGAAAAGGTCAAGGAAGCGTCGAGCTATCCGTACCTCGAACTTCGAGAATTTGTAGCCAAGCTCATTGAGTCCTACAGCAAGATTGAGGACGTCGAGAAACGTGCGGACCCGAGCCTCTCACGCGCCCTCGCCGGCTCGGTCGCTCATCTTCTGCAACAGGCGGGCGGTCCGATTGTTGAAGCAGTGAGTTCGGGCGTAGACGCAGCGGCCGCCAAGATAATCTGCGCGGCGATGTGCATGCGGACGAAAAAGCTGTTCGAGTTCAAAGCGCTATGGGGCTCGCCGAATCAATGGGTCGCCTACATCGCGCGGCAGATGCAGGAGATGATGCCGGGACGGCAGAAAATCGATGTGCAGGATTTGCAAACGAAGCTGCGCGAGAAGGCGGCGCCTGCGGGCGACAAGGATTGGGAGGTGAAGGTCAAGCAGTTCGTGCCGGTTCAAAGCGAGGCGGACGAGGCAGCGGCCCTGTCCAGCGTCAAGGGGACGCGGAGCCTGTCGCCGCAGCAGGCCGCATCGATGCTGACGCCCGATGTCGTTGAAAATATCTACATGCCCAAGTTTCGGCTGATGGCCAGAGGCGAACCGGCATTTGCGGGAATCGGGGCGATTTTTAATGCTATCAACCTGCGGTTTGCGCGGGAAGAACTGAGGAAGTCGAACCGATTCAACTCGACAGAGAATGGCATCAAGTTCGACAATGCAATTGGTGGACTTGTGGCGAGTGTCGCGCAGTATGGTGGGTCTGCGCTCGAGCAGTTGGAGAAAGGCGGCGTCGAGCTGTCGGAACGTCTAGCCAAGTTCGGTCGCTTCCTCAGAATTGTTGGAAGGTTCGGCGGAGCCGTGGTCGGGTTCGTATCAGCGGCCATCGACATCTACCACGCCGTCGACGAAGCCAAACATGGGAACGCCGTAATGGTTTCGCTATACCTGACTTCAGCGGTTGTAGGCGCCGTGCTGACTGTTGCAGCATTCGTCGGCTCTATCTTGACGCTACCGCTACTGGTTTTGGCGGCCATCATCGGGGTGCTAATCAACTATTTCAAGGGGCGTGAGGCTCACGATTGGCTGGAGCAATGCTTTTTTGGTATCAAGCCAAACGACGAGAGATTCGAACGCCTGGACGAAGACCGCAAGGCGTTTTTGGCAATCTTCTCTTGACTGGAAAAGACATGGCATTTGATGGACTCGCATGGTATCGCTTGAACCGCCCCGTGACGGAAATAGAAGCTTCGTCGCGGCTGGATGTAAGCAAACCATTGACAGAAGAGCCGAAAAGCTCTGGAACCGTCTTTAACGTCACTGACTCATTCTTGGAAGTGTGCGACGGGTTGCACCGCGAAAAAGGGTGGGGATTCTTGGCATTTGTCACTGGAGGCACCTTAGCGCTATGTCTGCTTGTAGTCTTCCTGTGGCTTCTAACTGATATGCCTGCTGCGATTCGCGAAAAGGGGCAGGCATGGGTCATTTATTGGTGGGTAACGCCTCTTGCCGTTGTCACGCTGTGCCTGTTTGCCTTGACCGTGCGCCTGCTTCTCGTTGACTGCTTTAATTATGTCCGCAAGCCGATACGGTTCAATCGGCTCAACCGCACCATTTATGCCTTCCGCCATAACGGCCCGGGTGGTGTCCTCTCTGTCCCTTGGGACAACGCATTTTTGTATGTTGAGCGCAAACAAAAAACCGGCCTAGGCGGTACCGCTCCCCGCGTCGTCCGTTGCCTCGTCCTGAACGACAAGGGACTGGTCATAGACACGTTCTCGATTGGAAAGTATATCGACTTGGCGTTTGATGAGAGCAGTCCAGCCGGCAAGAAGGTGATGGGGGAACTGTACCAAGACTTTGAATACTACCGACGGTTTATGGAAGAAGGCCCTTCGTCCGTGCCGCCAGTCGCCGAATTCCTCACGACGGAAGTCTCGTTCCGCAATGCTCTGAAGTTACAGTTCGACGGTGCGTCGGACCTAATGAATTCTGGGAATCCAGTGATGTGGCTCGTGATGGTTGTGGCCGTAATACCGACGTTCATTCAGGCGGTCGCGTATTATCTCTCTCAGTTGACCTGTCGCGAACCCGTGTGGCCCGAAGAGGTCGAGCGCGCATGTTCCCCCACCACAACCCCGGCGGAAGGCCTCACGTTATGAGCCGCAGATTCATTCGCAAGGGAGACAAAACAGACCGCAACGGCGTCGTCACAGATGGTATTGGAAATTCATGGCTACAAGGCCAGCCTTTGGCCTATCTCGGTGCTCCTGTGCAGTGTCCTGCGTGCGGGACCGAGGGCGTCATCATCAGCGATGGCTCGCCCCGCACGATGACGGCCATGGGCAAGCAAGTCGCCCTTGAGAATGACCTGTGCCAGTGCAAATGCGACCCGTTGCCGAAGCTCATCGCATCACAGGCGCTTGGGTCCATGACGACGTAGCCAGGCGCCACGTCTCGTGTCAAACCCTGCACGGAAGGCACTCCCCGAGTGCCTGGGTCGAAGTCAAGCACGGAAATTATTTGCTCGCAATGCTCTATGGTGCGGCCGCAGTGCTTGGCGTAGCTGCTGATCGCCCAGCTGCGGCGCATGCAGTTCAGGCGGGCCACAGGCGCGCCACGGTCGGCAGTGGCAGCTCGTTAAGCATCGAGGCCAGACGGCCGGGATCGAACGTAGTCGTGCTCATGCGACCTCCTTGTCTGGCAAGGCATCGTAGGCGCTGGCAGGTGCATGGGCCCGCGCTTCGTACGTCGGTCGTCAACCGTGCCGCGCCTTCGACGCCGCGCGCACGGCGAACATCCATTCATTCACGCGAAACTTGCGCGCTGGGAGCAGCGGATGGAAGCGGAGCATCCCGCAGGAAGCTCACCGCCCCGGCGTCGTCACGGCCGGGTTTTGCATTGCCTCGTTGATTTTCTGGAGATAGCTCGCGCCCGAGGGATTGCTCGGATCCGCGTTCCCCGACACGTAGTAGGAGAGCCCTTGCTTGAGTCCGCCGTGATCGGCAATGCGCAGCGCGTCGTTTGCCGCGGCCATCCGCACTTGGATCGTCACGCTGTTCTCATACTCGGACTTCGTCACCACCTGGCCACCCAACCTCGGATCGCCCGGCCCACCCTTCGACCACGGCCCGCCATCGAGGTAGTTTTGGGAGATCTGCCCGAGCCCCAGCGACGTGTTGTTCTGCGGCGCTCGATCGAGGTCGCCGACGTGGCGCATGCCACTTTGGTAGCCGCTCGTAAATGCGCCCGATTCCACCTGCAGTTGAGCGCGAAACATGTTCGGATCGAGGCCATATTCGCGCGCGGTTCTGTCGACCAAGCGGCCGAAATCGGCTTGGTTCTTCACCTGCGCATCCGACTGCTTTTCATCGCCGCGTATCACGGGCTTGAATTGCGGGTGCGTCGACCCGGCCGCCTGATCGACGCTGGTGGCCCGCGAAGTCGGTCCCGTCGACCCATCGACCTTCCCGGACGAAACTTCCGACCGCTGGGTGAGGTGTTGCGTCGAGTGGGGATTCGACAGATTCGTCGAGTGGGACGAATGCCCATGGTTCGCCGGGTGCTTGGCATGCGCGTGGCGCGACACGTGCTTTCCATGCGTGCCGTTCCCCCCGTGCGTCCCTCCCGGCTCCGTGTGCTTGGCATTTTCGAGGCGCAACTTCGACATCAATTGCGTCAACGACGCATGCAACTGCTGATTCAGTTGTTTCAAAGACTCTTGCGGATGCGCCGCGAAATCGCGAATCGAGGCTTCACTGAAATCGAAGGATACCGCAGGGGTTTTCATGAGAAGGTCCCGGTTGGTTGGGTATTGGCGCCAAAGATGAACCGCCCGCGGCAAGTTCCGCGTACGTCCTGCGAAGCACAGTCCCGTCATGCGAAGCAAATCCGCTCCCCCTTTTCCGGCGCCAGGTTTGCCAATTCCTTCAGCGAAACTTCAGCGTTTAAGCGAAACTATCCAAAGTTGCTCACTGTATGCACCCGACGTACCGGCTAGCCTCGGTCAAGGTGAGGCACGTGGTAGCACCGTCCTCACGGCAATACCGATTGCGCAGCACGACGAGTTCCAATGGGAGCCGAACGCGTGAGCCAAGGAGCGTCAAATGAGCGTTCAAGCTGGCGAAGCAGCGTCTGAGGGGCCCATCTACACCTGTCCGATGCACCCGGAAATTCGCCAGGACCATCCCGGGCAATGCCCGAAGTGCGGCATGACGCTCGAACCGATTCTGCCGAGCATCGACGAAGACGAAAATCCGGAACTGGTCGATTTCCGACGCCGATTCTGGTGGACGTTGCCACTGACCGTCGTCGTTTTCATCCTGGCGATGTTTGGCCATCGCCTGGGATGGATGGACGCCGGCACCGAAAGCTGGGTCGAGTTCATCATCTCTACGCCGGTCATCCTGTGGGCAGGCCTGCCGTTCTTCGCGCGGTGCGTGCGCTCATTCATGAACCGCAGCCCTAACATGTGGACGCTCATCGGGCTCGGAACAAGCGCGGCCTATATCTACAGTGTCATCGCTACCCTCTTCCCCGGCCTATTTCCTGAAACGTACAGCGCGCACGGCCGTGTCAGCGTGTATTTTGAAGCGGCCGCAGTCATCATTTCGCTGACGCTTCTCGGACAGTTGCTCGAACTGAAGGCGCGCTCGCAAACGTCCGCAGCCATCAAGGCGCTGCTCGGGCTCGCACCCAAGACTGCCCGACGCATCAACCCGGACGGTTCCGAGGAAGACATTCCGTTGTCCCATGTGCATGTCGGAGACCTGCTTCGCGTGCGGCCAGGCGAGAAAGTCCCGGCGGACGGCGTGGTGACCGATGGCTCCGGTTCGCTGGACGAGTCCATGATTACCGGCGAACCCATTCCCGTCACGAAGCGCGTTGGCGACCACGTCATTGGCGCAACGATGAACGCGACAGGCAGTCTCGTCATTCGCTCGGAAAAGGTCGGCTCCCAGACAGTCCTGTCGCAAATCGTGCAGATGGTCGCGCAGGCGCAGCGGTCCCGTGCCCCCATGCAGCGTATGGCCGACAAGGTGGCCGGCGTGTTCGTCGTCGGGGTCGTCAGCGTCGCCGTGCTGACGTTCTTTGCGTGGGGCATCTTCGGCCCGCAGCCTGGCTGGGTGTTCGGCCTCATCAATGCGGTGGCGGTGCTCATCATTGCGTGCCCCTGTGCGCTGGGTCTTGCGACGCCCATGTCCATCATGGTCGCAAGCGGGAAAGGAGCCACAACCGGGATTCTCTTTCGAGACGCTGCCGCGATTGAAAATCTGAGAAAGGTCGATGTGCTGATTGTCGACAAGACGGGAACGCTGACCGAGGGGCATCCCGCCTTCGAGCGGGCCGTGGGCACAACCGGATACACGACCGACGAAGTGCTTCGTCTGGCGGCGAGTCTCGATCAAGGTAGTGAGCATCCGCTTGCCGCAGCCATCGTTGTGGCTGCCCGTGAGAAGAACCTGACTTTGGACCGCACGGAGAATTTCGAATCCGCGACGGGGATCGGCGTGAGAGGACTGGTGGCTGGCAGGAAACTCGCGCTTGGCAACACCGCGCTAATGCAGACTGACGCCGTATCCGTCGAATCGCTGGCTAAGGAGGCAGACGGCATGCGCGCGCAAGGCGCCAGCGTCATGTACCTGGCGGTCGATGGCAACTTGGCCGGACTGCTGGCAGTCGCCGACCCGATAAAGGCGACGACGCCCGAAGCGCTTTCGACATTGAAACAGAACGGTATTCGAGTCGTGATGGCGACCGGTGATGGCGTCGTCACGGCCAAGGCTGTGGCCGAGAAGCTCGGCGTCGACGAATTCCACGGCGAGGTGAAGCCGGCCGACAAGCTCGATCTGGTGACACGGTTTCAGCAGGGCCGGCATGTCGTGGCGATGGCTGGAGACGGCATCAACGACGCCCCCGCGCTGGCCAAGGCGGATGTCGGCGTGGCCATGGGAACAGGCACGGACGTGGCAATGAGCAGCGCTCAGGTGACGCTCGTCAAGGGCGACCTGCGCGGTATCGCCCGTGCTCGCGAGCTGTCCGTGGCTACGGTCGCAAACATGAAGCAAAATCTTGGCTTCGCGTTCGTATACAACGCACTTGGCGTTCCGCTGGCGGCCGGGGTGCTTTATCCATTCACCGGGTTGCTGCTCTCGCCGATGATTGCCGCACTTGCAATGAGTCTAAGCTCCGCTTCGGTCATTTCGAACGCGCTGAGGTTGCGCAACGCCAAAATTTGAGCAGCGATACGTAAGCGCCCGACAATATCATCTTGAACGAGCGGGGTCGTGAAGGCGACGATCGTGTCCACCAATTTTCAAGTGGACACGTGTACGCTATGAACGGGAATGAAGCGGTTTTGGACGTGGTACAGCCGACGCGGCGGCGACGTCACAACAAGGAGTTCAAGGCGAGGGGATTCGCGCGGCAGCATACGCCAATTGATTGAACCCTTCGATTTGCAATCCGTTGTATCCCGCCGCGCAATACCGTGCATTCAGCTCATCGAGGCTCTCAGTCCTGACTGCGGAAAATCCCGCAGAAGCGCACAAGGCCATTACCTCATCCGGCGTGAACATGCTTCGAAACGGCTCCCCCTCGAGATCGGCCAGACTGCGCCACTTGTCGAAGACGCTTCGTTGCGCAGCGCTCTGCAGATCGTAATGAAGGGTGTAATCGAAGACGATCTCGACCTGTGACCCGAACGAGCCGATGTCTTGCAGCGCCGCACGAACCGTCTCGGTCGGCAGATATTGCGCAACGCCGAGCCATGACACGAAGATGCGTCGGCCATGATCTACCCCGGCTTCGTGCAGAATTTCCCGTAACGACTGATGCGTGAAATCAGCCGCGTAGAACGATGTCCTCGCCGGCATGCCGACACCCGCCTCCCGCAGCCTCGCCAATTTGATTGCCTGTGTCGCCGGATGATCGATTTCGAACACCCGCAGCGCTTGGTCCCCATTGCGCAAGCAAAAGGTGTCGAGACCAGCGCCGAGCACCACGTACTGCTCGCAACCTTGTTCGACCGCAAGCGCGAGCCGATCTTCTGCGTAGCGGCTGCGAGCCGCCAAAAACGCTCGACGGCCCGGCGCGAGGCGTGGGCGCTCGGGCTCTGGATCCGCTAGCAACGCTCGCGCAAACCGTGGGTCTGTCACGACTACCGCGAACGGATCGTCGAAGATCGCCGGCACGTCGAGCAATTGATGCGCTGCGCGGTGCATCGCCACGTATTCGGCGGTCAGGCTGGTGCGATCTGCTCGCATGAGGCTTCCTGTTGTGTCGGATGTCGAATGTCGCGCGCTTGCGCTTTTGCGGCGCCCGTGTGTTGCCCGCGGGCACGCAGTGTTTCGTCTGTTTCAGCTAAACAATCGCTGACCGAAGCTGGATTCGTAGCCTGATCGGCGAAGTCGTCTACAACTTCGCGAAGACGCCTGCGGCGTTGACCGAATGCGTTCAAGCCCAGGCCGATCGCAACCGCTCGATACTCGCCCGCGTTTCGCGTTCGAGTTGCGCCATCAGGTCGCCCGCGGCCAGCGCGCTCGCAAGCGGCGCCGCCTGCCCTGCGCACTGCGCGCCATAGCCGAACTCGCCCTTGGCCTTTGCGCCTGCGTTCAACGCTTTGCCCGCGTCGTAGGTGATCCGATAGGCCGGCCCGCGCTGGCAATCATTGCCGCCGCTGCTGTGTCCGGCGCATCGCAGAATCTCGATCGCGCAGACTGTCCAACTCCTGCCTCAGATTCCGCGCTTTGTCCACCCGACCGCCCCTGTCGCATGCGGTAATCACCGCCGTGTAGACAAAAGCGTCCGGACGCATCGAAGAGTCCTGCCGCGCCAGCGCTTTTATCTCGGCCAGCAAGGCGAGCGCGGTGTCGGCCCGGCCGGATTTCGCGCAGGCCGTAATGACTGCAGTGTATGTTCTGACGTCCGGCCGCAACTCGGGATTTTCCGACGCAAGGTTTTTCAGGTCGGCCAGCAGGCCCAGCGCCCGATTAGTCTGGCCCGCGTTCGCGCAGGCCATGATGGCCGAGTTGTAGATCCGCACGTCTGGACTCATCCGTCTATCGTTCCGTGCCAGTTCGTGCAGTTCGGTCAAAGTGCTCAGCGCCTCCATCGCCCGGCCAGCCTTCCCACAGGCAGCAATCACCGCACCGTACAGGATGACGTCCGGACGCATCGTCCGATCATGCTTAGCCAACCCTTTCAGTTCCTCGAACAGGCGCAGCGCCTCGTCCGCCCGGCCTTCCTTCGCACAGGCAGAGATTACCGAACTGTAAGTGATAAGGGTGGGCTCCATCTCCGGGTCTTGCAGCGCAAGCGCTTTCATCTCCGCCAGCAGCATGAGCGCCTGGTCGGCCCGGCCGGCGTCACCGCACGCTGTTATGGCCGCGTTGTAGATGACGACGTTGGGACGAATACCGGCCGCCGTCACCGCTCTCAGCATCTGAATCGATCGGTTGATATCGCCGGGCGCTCTAAGTAGTGACGTCGTCACTGCCAATACACCATCCACCGATCGTCTCCCGACCTTGTACTCCGCGATGACCTCTGCGTTCGAGCGCGCATCCTCGCCATGAAATGAACGCCTGTGCCCGGCTCTTTCGTTACGCGTATGCGATGTCGACGACCCAGCCCCCGTTTCCGCTCCCGTGCGCGAAGACGTACGATGGGCCTCCATCGAGACGGGAGGCGCAGCATGCTCAGTCGGCTGGCCGCCTGCTATCACGCCCTGGCCCCAGGGCGATTTCCCGCGCACTGCGCTTGAAGAGGGTCTCTGTGGCGCAGCGGCCGGTTGCGCGGGCCTGTCTGCCGCAGCACGCACGGCGAGCGAACCGCCCGTCCAAGCGCCTTGGGTCCTGGTAGGTTGTCCGCGCCCCTGCCCCAACGCCGGCCACTGCTCTCCCTTGGGGGTAGCGGATGGCGTCGGCTCACTGAGCGAAGGATGCTGAGGAGACGGATCGCCAGCGCGTGCAACCGGGCCTCGAGTGCCTTGCCCCGGCTCTTGTCCTAACGCCGGCCACTGCTCCTCGATAGGGATGGGGGCCCGTGCCGGCTCTCTTCGCGACGCATGCGGGACAGTTGCGCGGCCCGTAAATGCCGCTTGACTCCGAAACGGCTCCCCGCGCCCTCGCCCCCGAGCGAGCCACGGCTCGTCCGGCCTGTGCGGCGGCGGCACGCTTAGCGAAGCCGGGTGCGCGGGCGCGCCGCCGTGCCGTCCGCCCAAGTCATCAATCTGCTGCCATGGGGCATCCATCAAAACGGGCGCCTCCGGTGCTGGCCCGCCCCGTAAAGCGAGCCATAGGTTTCCGGCAATTGCCGTGATTTCGGCGATGCAGCTCGCTCGCCGAGCACGCCACTGGTCACGCTGATTGGCCCGTATCCCGCGCGGTATGGTCACGATAGGATCGCCCTGCTGTACACGCTGCCCCAACGTGCGAACCTGCAGGAAGAGTTTCTCGAGCTCACTGTCAAAGCCGGTAATCGGCGCTTGGGTCAGCGGCAGTTCACGAAATCTATCCGTCGTGCAATGGGCAAGTGCGCTGCGCAGCGGCTCGAGCAACTGCTCAAGGGCAGGAACGTGACCTGTCAAGATCTTAGCTTCCGAGGCCTTGAATCGGTAAATGGCCCGCAACAGTTCCGTCTTGATGGCAAAGCGTGCCCTGTGCTCGTCGCACTGCGTGCCTACGGCGTCGAGCGTCAAGAAGCTCTGGGGCGGCAACGCAAGCTTGCGCGACGCCGCCGCTGCCGCATGGAAATGGTCCGCCGTGACGTCCCAAGCCAGCTGAGCGTCATCGCATCTATACAGGGTTTCGACAACGATCGGTAGAGGAACATCCTGCGGTTCAGTCTGCCCCGACTGTGCGCGCGTGTCGCCCAAGCGATCGGCGAGCATGATCGGATACTCGTTGATTGCCCGCCTTTTGAACGCGTCCGCATGCGCAACCAAGTTCACTACATCGGAACGATCTACCGCTGAAACCACGTACTCCTCCAGTTTGCGTTTTCGATGCGCACGTTGTCCGGCCGGCTCTGTTTCCACGCGCACCGAAAATTCGTCGCTCGACTCCGATTTCGCATCGTCGGCGTAGCCGGATGATTCAGCGGCGGCGTCGCGTGGCCACATGGCGCCCAGTTGCTGAGCAAGGGCCGTGGGGGACGTCTGCGGCGCACTGTCGGAGGGCGGTGAGACGGAAGGGCGACGCGGTAAGGCGACGAGCCGTTGCAGCACAGCGGAGCCCATTGCATGCGGGGAGACCGACCGTACAGCCGGCGCGGGATGAACGTGCGCGTCGGCAGCGGCGTCGGAAACAGCCGGCAGTAAAGGAGAATTCTGAGGGTTGGTCGAACTCGAGAAGACGTTGGTCATAGAGAGTGCGGTCGAATAGGGGAAGTCGATCGCCGTAAGCGAATCGTTAGGAAAGAGGCGAGAAGGCAGCGTAGATTGCCCCCCCTTTTCACGCACGTCCGCGCGCGAAAAACCATAGCGCATGGCGAATAGCGACCGAGATTTTTCCGTAAAGAGACGCCGGCTTGGCAAGCGCATAAAACGATTCCATCAGACTAAATGAAAGAGGATGGCTGGAGATGCTCGCGTTTTCTGCTTCATCGCTTCGCCATGCGTGACCTGTTTTCGCCCGCATCGCTCCCCCTCGTTCTCAATCGCGCACTATAGCTACGATCCTTACCACCGCATTACCGCTCCTTGCGCGAAGGCAACATGCCGCCATTCAAAGTCAACACCACCGATTCGTCCTCATCGTACCAACCCACATCTTCTTCGGAGTCCTCCGACTCATCGAGCGGGGCGGCACTCGGCGTCTCGTTGCGAAGCAGCGCCAGTGGTCCGCTTGCGCGCCTGGCACCGCTCAGTTCGGGCTTGCGCGGCCGTCAATCGGCGGCCATACGCTCAAGTGCCACGAGCCGGATGCGATCGGACTTGGGCGCAGAACAGACGCCCGTGCGGCCCCCCCATCGCGGCAACGCGTCGGACCAGTTCGACTTGATGCGGCAACGGGCCGAAGCCATGCCCACCGCGGAAACCCCGCGAAGCGATCGCAGCAATCGGATCCAGCCCGACACGCTACTCGCGATTGCGCGCCTATCGGCTGACAGGACGATCGAGGAGGCGGCGCGGCATGTCGGTGTATCGCCGGACGCCGCACGTCCCTTTCTGTCCGAGACGGGCTTGACATCAAGCGGACGGTTGCTGGTCGGCCGCCGCGCGGCCGAAATCGATCGCCTTGTGCACTTCCGGCTGGAGCGCTTGCACGCCCTGGCGCATCAGAACAGGGCGGAAGAAGCGGCGCCGTCACGGCCGTCCGCTGCGACGCGCGAGCCCACACCGCAGCAGGATGCGACGCCGACGACATCGACCAATACGGATGAGCTCCTCGACTGGCTTGAAGCGGAGGTAGCGGACGCCGACTTCGACGCAATCAGCTCGGACTACCCGGATATCCCCTTCGACACACTCGATTTCGACCCGCTCGACCCCCCGCCGTGGGCGGAGCAACCAGAAGGGAAATCGGTCGAGGCCGAGGCAGGCCGATGCTCGAGCGACGAAGTGGCGAGCAGCCCGGTGCCCAACGAACGCCAAGTGTCGCCCGCTCACAGCGACGCCGAAACCTCGGCTGTCGAGACCGCGCCGGCGCCCGGCGCGCCGCGTCCGTTGCTCGTCACGCCCGCCCGCCTGCTGAGCGTCGCTCAGCATGTCGCCAGCGGTGGGTCGATTGCGGCGGCCTCCGACCTCGTCGGGATGAACAACAGCACCATCGGCGAGTACCTTACGCGCGACGGTCTGCGCGACAAGGGGCGAGCACTTGTGGGCCGCGAACTGGCCACCCGCATCGATGAGCTCGTGGCCCGCAATCCGGGGCCGCCTCGCAGCGGTTCACAAATGCCTCATCTGCGCCAACGGGATTTGCTCAACGTCGCGCGAGCGGTGGCAGACGGCAGTTCATTAGCGGCCGGCGCGCAAGCTCATGACATCCACCGCAGTACGATCCTCCACTACCTTACCCCGCAGGGCGTGACGGAACGCGGACGTGCGGTCATGCGTCCGCGGGTGACGCGGATGATCAACCAGTTGATCGCGTTGGGACGATTCCGCTCGAGAGCGTTCGCGACGCGCGAGAATTTGCGCGATGTCGCGACTGAAATCGCGTCCGGCAAGAGCATCGAGGCCGCAGCGAAGGCCGTCGGCATCAGCCCGAGGTGCGTCGGCAACTTGCTGACGACGAAACGACTGCTGCCCAGAGGGCGAACGTTGCTGGGCAAGGCCGAAGCCAAACGCATCGACGCCATGCTGGCGCGAAGAGGTCCAGTCCGCTTTTCCCGGCCAACCATCATCCGCCGTTCGACCGGAACGGTACGCACCATGACTGCGGACAGGTTGTGGGAGATCGGTACGCTCGTCGCCGGCGGTGCGACGATCGAAAGCGCCGCAAATCATTTCGGAGTCAAGCGTCCGACCGTCAATAGCTACCTGGGCGCGGCCGGGCTACGCCCCGCAGGCCGATCGCTTCTCGGCGAAGAGCGGGCAACGCAACTCGACGCGCTATTCACGACCCGCGTGGCCCCGCCCTCGGGCGTCAGCCGGACTCCCAGCGCGATGACCGCCGACATTCTGTGGGAGGTGGGCGTCGACGTAGCCGCTGGTGCAACTATCGTCGATGCGGCGGAGGAGGCCGGCGTTCGCCGTCAGACCGTCAACACCTACCTGACCGCCAATGGCCTGCGCCCGGCCGGCCGGGCGATGCTCGGAGAAGCCCGCGCGCAAAGGCTCGATGAATTGTTTGCTGCGCGGACGAATCGGGTCTCCGCCAGTGGCCGGCCCATCAGCATCACGCCGGATGTGCTGCTCGAGGTCGCGAAGCGGATGACGGGGCGCGGGCAGACGCATACCCAAGCCTCGAAAGCGGTGAAGCAGAATCGCGGGACGGTTAAGACCTATCTGACGAGCGACGGCCTCACGCCCAAAGGCCGGAAATTCGTTGGCCCTGCCCTGGCTCGGGAGATCGACAGCCTCTTCGGTCAAGGCGCGGATTCTGAATGGTCGGACTCCGAAAAGACTGAATCCGGCGACTGACGCTCAGACTTCCGACTCTCCCTCGCCTCACTCGCTGCCAGCCCCACTCTATGACGCACGTCGGCACATCGACTGATCCGATCCACTCGACGGATACCCATTCACCGGCCAACTCGCCCCGCGCCGAGGAGCATGGCGCGCCGCAGCCGCCAAGCGGCGGCACGCCTGCACCGCGCCGATCGCTACCGACGCAGCTCGACGGGTTGAGCACGCTGAACTCAGCGTACCGAGGCCGGCGCGCTGTTGTTCAGGCGCTGGCTGCTCCAGCTCCCGTGAACCCATCGGCTCCTCCACCTACTCCGCCTCATGCAGCGCAGCCGAATGTCGGTTACTGGACGCAGCTGCTCACGGGCGAGGGTGACGACAACCGTGACCTCTGCGACGATGAGCCGACGACTCAGCATGGGGGGCTGACTCCGCCCGTTGCCGATGCACCCCCTGTTCAGGCTCCCGCATCGTCCGCTCGCACCGCCACGACGAGGCCACCGCCCGACGCTATTTCGTCCGAGGACCTGCTCGCCATCGCGCGTCTTGCCCAGGGTCAGTCTATCTCGCGAGCTGCTCAGGCGTGTAACGTCAGCGACAGTTTGATATATGAGTTTCTCGGAACAAACGGCCTAACCCAACGCGGTCTACGGGCCGCCGGCGACCGTGCAGAGGAGATCAACCGGCTCATCGGTTCACGTGACCGATCGGCCTCCCTGCGAATGCGGCCGGCCATTGGGAGGACACCGACGGCCGGACCGCTCGCCGATGAAATCGATCGGGGCATGGCGCTCCGGATTCCCCCCGGCCCGCTGCCACCGCCCATGACGGCAGAATCCTTGCAGTGCGTCGTCGAGGCGGCAAGAAACCAGTCGCTCGAAGCGGCCGCGCAGACGCTCGGCCGGACACTTCAGCAAATCGACGCGTATGTCGCACCATGGGGACTCACGCACGCAGGCCGATGGGTCGCGGGCGAGCGGGCGGACGCGCTCGACGAAATCCTGTATCAGCGATACCTTGCGTATGGCGGCGCGGGCGCAATAGCGGATGGCGTCACGTTCCCAACGATCGCCCCGCCGGCGATGCGTAGGCGGCATGACGGTGCGGCCAGCGCCCAAACGCCGCACGCGCGCAGGAAAGTCTCGGCCCCGATGTTGGCGGCCGTGGCGCAAGCGGCGACCAGCGAAGGTGCGATCTCGCGCGCAAGCGAAGCATGCGGCGTGAACGCCGGGACAATTTCTGGCTATCTATTGTTGCGAGGACTGACCATTGACGGCCGTGCAGCGGCCGGAAACTGGGCCGGAAGAATTCAACATTTCATGGATCTGTTCGGTAAGCGTCGCGATTCGTTCACTCTGCGACGCTCAAATTCGCGCGCCGACGAGCACCGGGCGCCGCCATTGCGAATGCCAAGGCCTGCCGAGCAAGAGCCGCGAGTCCCTCCCGCGTCGGATCCCTCACCGCGCGTTGGTGTACGACCGGCCTCCGCCCGGCCGCTCGCACCGCCAAGGGAAGTGCGGCTCAGGGGCGAGCGAAACTTGCCGCCTTTGGGGGCCGAGCGAACGACGATCGACGCGATTGACCTCGTGGCCATCGCACGCCTGTCCGTCACCATGTCGATCTCGGACGCGGCGGCGCGGCTCAACATTTCCGCGGCTACCGTAGGTCCTTTTTTGTCTCTGTTTGGCCTAACGCCACGAGGCCGTGCGCTCGCAGGCGACTACGCCACGGAGATAGATCGGTTCACGGCGAGCCGGCTTGAGCATTTGGGCGCGCTCTCCAGCGAACTACAGGCGCAAGGGCGCTCGTTCGCGTCGTTACAAGACGACCCGCTCGTGAGAGAGCTAACGCAGATGGTCGGCGGCATGGGCCGCGCGGGTGCCGATGAGCGGCCAACCTCGAACCAGCCGCCCGTCGCCCCGTCCACAGACAGGCCTACCGTCCCCGAGGCAGCGCAGCTTGAGCAGACGCAGCAGA
Organism: Trinickia soli; assembly: GCF_002879855.1. Classification (GTDB taxonomy): domain Bacteria; phylum Pseudomonadota; class Gammaproteobacteria; order Burkholderiales; family Burkholderiaceae; genus Trinickia; species Trinickia soli. Next base: position 153,388 of record NZ_PNYB01000010.1, read on the forward strand.
CGGACAAACCTGCCCAGCCCGCGCAGCTTGAGCAACCCGAGCAATCAGCGTTGCCCCCATCGCGGAGCAAAAAACGACAGCGCGCAGAGAGTGAAGTTGGCCGAGGCACGCGCAGACGGCATGCAGCCGTCAGCACACTCGCATCGTCTCCGATGGCGCGTAAACAGCGCGCCACGTCACCTGCCGCTCGCGCGCCGGCCACGGCACAACGCGGGACGATAACATCGAACGCCGCGGACAATGTCGAAGAATTGCCTGCGGCGGACTGGAAAAACAAGGTCACTGATACCGGATTGTTGTGCATAGCCAAGGCCGTAGCGCGCGGAGAGTCGATCCGCAGCGCGGCAAAGGCCGAACGATTCCGCATCAGCTCAATTCGGCAATACCTGGGCCGCAAAGGCTTGACCGCGAGAGGCAAAAAGCTGGCGGGTCCGCACGCCCAGGAAATCGATCGGCTCATGCGCAAAACCGCCGAACGCCGAAGCACGACCCAAGCCAGAGCGGCGAGCCGGCCCGAAATCGAAACCACGGCGTCCTCGTCGCCGGCTCGTTTGAAGGATGTCGCGCTCGAAACCGAGGATGAGTTCGATGAGGTGATGCGGCTGCTGGACGAGGAGTCCGGTGGCGAAGCCCCCGTCCCCGCCTCACGGAGGGAATCCGCCTCAGCTCTTTCGACCGAACCGTCGCTCGCGGCCAAAGACGGATTCGACGAGTCACGGCGGCTGCCGGACGACGCGTCCGGCGGTGAAGCACCATCACCAAGGCAATCGCTCTCCCCTCTTTTGAACGAGCCACTTGCCACTGAAGACGGAATCAACGAGCTGAGGCGGCTGCTAGACGACGATCTGGAAAGCGAGGATCCGCTTGCCGACGGCAGCGATGCCGTGATCGAGACCGGCGATGGAGCTACCCACGCGGACGCCATCGCCCAAAGCGACATCGATGCCATGGTGGTTGAGCTCACGCGCGATGCGCTGCTAACGCCCGTCACGGATACGGATGACTCCGTTCTGCCGGCAAGCGACGCAGCAACCGAGGGACCTGTTGGAAACATACTGGCCGCTATCGATTTCTCGATGCTCGACTCGCCGCCGATGACCGATCTGCGCGAGCTACCTGCCGGCGCCCTCGAAGAAATGGTGACTGGTCTTAGCGCAGATGGCCTCGGCATGCAATCGAGCATTGTCGACTTAGACGAGGAACCCATGTCGTCATCCACGATGTCCGCCCCCCTCGCTGCGATGCATGACACGCCGACATTCGTTCCCGAACCCGAGGAGTCGATGCAACGTCCTGCGGCCTCGCCATCGTCGCTCGTGGCGCTTACCCCCGAGAATCCGCTGTCGTCCGATCCGACGCGTGCGGACGAGCAGGGCCGCACCGGTCCCGAGCAGCCGCGAGAGCAATCGCCGGGGGCGCCGTAATGAGTTCGACCGTGCTTGCCGCAACCGTGCGACGAAAGACGGGCTGCGACCGCAGCGCTTGACTGGAGGGCGCTCATCATCGCGGGCACCGTTTCCTGAGGGTAGGGCTGCACGAGATTGAGCCCCGCCTCCGTCTTTGGGGCGATCGATTCGATCGCTGCCGCCTGCAACGGATACACGCTTCACGCGATGGAGCCAGTGAGCCAGCAATGCGATGCGGTCAAGCTGAATCGGCGAGCGGACGACAGCCCACTTTCGCTTACCCGAACAAGAATTCGTCGGCGGGTAGTCTATTCGGCAGCGGGCTGTCAATACTATCGATCGGTTTCAATCCGCCGTTCAGGCGACTTCCGTCAGGCTTGAGCTCACCCCGTGAAGATTCCATCATCTGTTAGGTCGCCTTCTTCGCTGGAGGAGCATCCGGTAGTCGATTCCGGCACCCAAGGCTTGCCCGCGCAGCCAAGGCGCTCCCCATCCCGTCACCCCGTTCAGGGCCTACTCGTCGAGTTGGCTCAATTGAGCAGTTCAGCACGGCCGAGCGGATCGCAGGTGCCCCATACTCAGGCACTCCGCGCCGTCCGCCCGTGCGTGGGCGACAGCCCTGCGGCCGGCCAATCGGGCTTGGTGCGTCTCCCTGACGAACTCCACGAAGAGATTGGCAGCCGACTGGACGCGCCAAACCGCGAACGCTACGCATTGGCCCATCCGGCGATCGGTCGCGCCTTGCGACAGTCACTGTTGGCGGACCAATTCGTCTTCCGTGCGGCGGACGTGCGATCGTTGGGGCAGATGGACCAATTGGTTGCCGCGATCATCTCTTTGTCTACCCCGTCGGGCCGGCCCGCAGCGATGGCCGCGCTTGGCCAACGAATCGGCTTTTTGCCGTCAGTCGATCGCGCGAACGGATTCGCGTCACTCCTTGAGGCCGTCGAAACGCTCGATCCCCTGCTCCGGGGTGCGCCCCTCGCCGCCCTGGCAGAACGAATCGGTGCGCTTCCGGGTGCTGAACGTCCCCAAGCGATCGCGCAACTGCTGAATGGGCATCGCAATCTGCCCGCGCAGGATCGCGCAACGCTCCTGCGCGCGCTGGGAGGCGAAGTCCGCTTTGTGCCCGAACCGCATCAGGAATCCATGCTGAATAGCGTGCTCGATGCCGCCGCGAGTTTGCCGCCCCGTCAACACAGCACGGTCGTGGCGTCGATCGCGAACTTCGCGCAGAACAATACGCCCAATGCACACTGGGCATACCAGCGGCTCCTATCCTTGACCGAGCGCATGGAGCCGCAGCATCGGGGGGCAGCGCTGGCCGCGCTCGGCTCGGTAATTGAGCACTTGCCGCAGCGAGATCAAAATAGAGTGTTTGCCCAGGTGCTGCGGATGACGCTCGAGATGCCTGCTGCTGCGCGCTCGGACGCGCTCGCGGGATTGGCGTCGCAGATTCACTGCGTCGCTCAGCCAGAACGTCGAACGACGTTTGCCCGACTGCGCGGCGCCATCGCCGCATTGCCGCCCGAGCGTCGCGCCAAACCGGCGACCCGCCTCGCGGAAAAACTGGACTGGCTGGACATGGACGACCGAAACGACGAATTCCATTGCGTGCTCGAGCTCGCGCATGAAATGCCTGGCGATGGCCATGCTCAAACGCTCGCTGCGCTTGCGAATCGAGTGGGCACGCTCGGTCATGCGACAGGGGCCGCGTTGGGCAACCTGCTCGCGAGACTGGAACGACTGCCGCAACAGGCACAGACCGAGCCGCTGACCGTATTGCGCGATCACGTCCAATTGTGGCGCAGGCCGGAGGATCGCGGGCCAGCCTTGCAAGCCGTGGCGAACGCAATCGCACAGCTCGCTCCTCAGCATCGCCCCGAGGCGCTTTCCGACAGACCACCGGTGCGACGATTCCGTTGGTAGACACATTCGCCGAAGGCGATCCCGCTAGCGAAAGCTACGTTCGCCGTGAGCGAAACGCGCCTACCCGAGGCCACCGATCCGCACAGCGCGTCCCCCTCGCAGACGTGGGCGCAAACGGCCTCCGTCGAGCGCCTCGAGACGCGATGACGAGAGCTCGGCGAAAAGACCCGCAATCGCAGAACGGCGACAGCAACGCTGCCTTAGGATGACCGCGCACCGCGCGCGCGAGACCTGTGAGACCTATGGCCAAGGCCGGGTTCGGATTTAACTGCTCTCGAGTGCCGTCTCTGGCATCTCGGTTCGAGAAGCCGCGGTCCGCCCGCTCTTCCATCTTTGATGCGATTCGTCTGGCTCGACGACAAGCAGCATATTCCTGAAACCCTCTTTTGTCGGAACGACGGACGGTCTGATTGTCCCAGCGGCAACGCCCGCCTGGATGTCGGAAGGCGGCTCGTTCGCTATGTCGTACTTCTTGTACGTATTGCGGGCCCGCTCGTCCCGTACGAGAGCGGTTCTTTCATAGACCTCCGGCTTTCTGACGTCCGCCAACGCATCCATCGAACCGAAAAGATCGAAGAGCGGAATGCGCGGGAAAACCTGTCCCCAGTGAGCCAGATCCACCGTATCTTCACCCGTGTCGATGCCGACGACGAGCGCGGCATGCTCGGTCGTCTCCGTGCCCCCTGATCGAGGCCATCCGTGGCGAGCCGGCCCTTCCCGCTTGGATACCTGGAAGAACGTCAGTAGCGGCGTGCCATGCTCGATGTGCTGCGCGATTGTTGTCCGGCATTCGTCGATCGTCAGCGGCCGCAACGTCGTCACCTCATATCCCATCTCATGTGCTACCGATTGCAAATCGGATACTTGCAGAATCTCCCCCTGACGCGAGTCATACTTCTTAGCGGTCTCGCGGATGCTCGTATTCGCCACGCCACTATGATGATGATTGACCTGCGACGTGTAGTAGCCGGAACGATTCTTTCGCAGCGGAATGTTTGCGATCCCTCTTTCAGTCGCGTACAGAAGATCGAGGTTCGCCAGCGCGGCGAGCTTGCAAATATGCCCATTTTGATACACCAAGCTGGGCATGAGGATGATCCGCTTCGTTTCGCTGACGACCACCGGGGCGCGCGAAACTAAACCGCGGTCCGCATCAGCGCTCCTTTGCAGGAACAATTCGACGTTGGGAGGTAGTCTTAGCGAAAGGCCCCCTACGCGTCGCGTACGATGCGAGGGGCGCCTCGACCCTGCTTCCTGATTGGAAAACGCTTCGATGGCAGATGCATCTTGCGGCGCGGGCCTCGCAGCTGCGCAATGCGAAGTGTCGAGCGTCGCATTCGAGTCCTTCCGCCCGCTGCAGTCCATCGCGGCAAGCAACGTCTCGATCGCCCCAGCGTGGTTGTTTTGGGTAGCCTCGATGAGCGCGCCGGCGCCGTCGGCGCCAAGCGCAAGGAGTATCTTGGCAGCTTCGAGATGGTTGCCCTCCGCCGCAAGTAAGACAGGCGTCTTGCCATAGACATCCCGTGCGCCGAGCAACCCCGCATCGTTCTCGGAGGCTTCTAAGAGAGCCTGGAGCGTCGCTGTCTTGCCGAGCTTCGCGGCAATATGAACCGGATAGGTCCAGCCATCCCGCGAGTGCCGGGCGTCCGCTCCGAGCGAGATTAACAGCCGGACCATTTGCGCATCGTCGACCCCAGGGCGGTGTACGGCCGCCAAAAGAGGGGTGAAGCCCTGGACCAGCCTCGCATCGAAGTATGACGCCATATCGGCTTTCGGCGTGGCTCTCCGCTTCATGATCTCGGCGAGCCGTTCGATGACTGCCCTATGCCCCTGCTGAGCAGCAAGATAGACGGCGTTGACACCACGCAGCCGTGGATCGCCATGAATCGTCGAATAGAGGTCCGCGCCCGCTTGTGCAAGCAGTCCCACCACTTCGTGGTGCCCTGCTCGGGCGGCGACGAGTAGGGGTGAGCGACCGTCGGGGCCATAGGCGTCGATGCATGCTTTTTTCTGACTCAAAAGCCCGGGCGAGCCTGCAATCAACGCCTGCAGCCGCTCCGAATCGCCGTGCAGCGCCGCATCGAGCACGGCTTCTCTCAGTTGATCGTCTTCGACGACGGCTTCGGGCTGCGATAACTCGATGTCGCGGTTTCGGGGCGACGATGCGTGCGCGGATGGCGTCGTGAGGGTTCGCGCTGCGGTTCTCAGCCCGTCCGTTTGCCTACGCGACTCGTCAGCGCTCGACAGCACGTGCGAAGTTCGTGTTCGGCGAATGGGTGTCAGATTCGAAAGTAAGGCGCCCGGAGACCGTGTTTGGGATGATCGCGGTTTTGACGATTCCGCAGATGTCGGCGGTGGCGCCGGCACCCCGCCGGCCTCTGCGCGCTCGGGAACTGCAAGTGATACGCCCGTAACGGGCAAGCGAGTATCCATGTGCGGGTGCTGTGAAGTGCAATTTGTTGATATCGATCGCTGACGCGACAACGGGTGCCGATCGGTTTCGGCGTCCTCGTACGCAAAACGGGCAGGCTGCCAGCCACTCCCCGGCCTATCGCGCTAGGGAAACGCTGATCAATGAGTTCGTCGCCTGTGCTCGCGATGAGTCAGTTTGCAAGCAACAGAACGGCGAACGAATTTTGTTGCGATCGGGGTGAGTTTTGCACGAATACAGGCCGAGCGCCCGCGGGGCACAATCTTGCTTGGCCGCATCGCAACCGCGCAAGATGATGAAATTGCGCATTTATTGTTGATGCGCCGCGTGGTGTCGAACCTGTCAGACATTTGCAACGGACTTTGCTGAAATTAAGCGCGAATTCCCGGACCACTCGTTACCGAATGCGCGGCTTCACCGGCAGCAGATAGACTTTTGGCTCGCCGGTATAGTGCAGTGGCGGCGGATCTGAATTCACCGACCCAGCGAAAACTTGTCTCCCGGAGCGAAGCAAAAAATTCGATATCGCAGCAATAACACATTGTGATATCGAAGAACGGCAGGTCTTCAGGGAAACGATCGCTTCCGATTCAAGGCACCCGCAAGCGATCGCATTGATGACCAAGCGAGCGGGCGCCAGGGGCGACGTGATCATTAAAGGCGCGTCGCATGTATCGATGGTGCCGCATCCCGCCGCCGCCGCAGGATTGATCGAAACGGCCGCGTCGGTCAGATAGTCGGCTCTCGCATAGGCGCCGACCGAATTGGGCCTTCGCTGCGTGCAACCTCTGTTCGCGAGCGTCAGCCCTCGGCGCCGCCGTTCGCGCTACGCTGGCCGTGCTATCTGATTCCCCAACTTCTCATGCCTGCGCCACGGGTATACGGCGTCGATTCGCTTCCCCCGAGTCGGTCCGCACAAGTAGACAACGATGCCCATTGATCGCCTGATCCTCCCGAACACGACCGCCCCCCTCGATTCCCCAAGCGCTTCGGGTGCCCCTGCCAACCCCGATGTGGCAGCCGGGCTGCCGGGTAGCGGCCGCCTCTCGCCAAGCGGGCCGCTGGCTTTCCTGCCGACATCTCCTTTCCAGGCACGCCATGTACCTCGCGGACGGCATGCCGCCCCGCCGCAGGTCGGCGACAACGACGCTCCGGGGATTGCGGCGGACCAACCCATCGCGCGCGGGCCCCGCTTTCAACGCACGCTGGCCCGGATGGTCGAGGAGAGGAGCCTGGACGACAGCTCGTCGAGCGGCTCGGCTAGCTCGATCGATGATGCAGAGTCGCAGTCGAGCGACGATTTCCTCGTCAAGGCCGATTCGTCGCTTGCAGGACATCCTGATTTTTGGTCCGGCGGTGCGCGGCGCGCGGGGCGGCGGGAAGCATTGCAGGAATGGGTGGCCCTGTCGAGCATCCCGGCCGATGCGCACGCGCTAGCCGCCGGGGCGGACGAATTGCGTAAGCAGGCGGAAAGCGCTCATCCGATTTCCGGGGTCACGGACTTCGCGGACCTATTCCAGGGCTTCGCCGCTCATGAGCGGTCCCGGAAAACCCTCTTCGAATGCGAGGACGCCGGATGCGCGTGGCAGACCGCTGCCGATCAATACCACGCCGCACTCGATGCCGCGCGCAAGGTCGGCCTGCCTCCGGGGGAGATCGAGCGACTCGACGACGCGGCGGCGCACTGCGACGCTCAAACGCAGCGGCACGCGGTCAAGGCTTGGTTGTTCACCGCCATTATCGAGTACAGGCGTAATCGGTATGGCGTCGAACGTGGCGACCTGCGTGCCCTCCAGGCGGTGCTTAGGCCTTTACGCACCGCACTCGAACATTGCGAAAGCGACGCGCTTCGCGCGCTGCCGCTCGACTCGGCGCCGATCGAGGGCTTCGATCCCGAGCTCCGTGCCATCTCGGACGCGCTAGACCGCCTGTCGGCCGCCGATGCAAATCAAACACGGCCGTCGCCCTGGGCGGATCACCGCGACGCCGCCGTCTCGTCGCTCGGTTATGTTCTCAGTGCGCTCCCGCTTGTCTTGCGAGGTGAGCCGAACCTGCCGGCGTTGCTCGGCACATTGCGCTCGGCGCTCGCTACGCCGATGGCCCATGCTCGCGAGGTGCTCGCGGGGGCCGAAGCGCGCCAAAGCGATCCGTCGGACTCGCTCGACCATCTCACCGATAGGTTCGAATCCTGGTACGAGGCTGCTCGTGCCTACGACGACGCGCTTCGCGTGTTCGGCGACTCGACTGCGTCGTGGCCCGATGCGGCACGGTCGGCGCCCGAGCCGCAGCAGTTGCGCGCGGAGCTGGCCGGATCGCGCGATTCGGCGTTGCTTCGGACGCGCGAGGCGCTCATCGGCTTGTTCTCGACGATGGCCACGCTGACGCATGGGCCACAGGCAACAGACCCTGCGCCGACCGCCGGAATAGGCGCCCTGACGAGTGCCGAGCGGTTGATGAACGCCGATCTGCTCTCGCGATGCCAGACGCTGCGCGGCAGGCTGCAGGCGTCGGCGTTCGCGCAGGACGCGGGTGACTTCGATGCTGCCCGCCTTGCACTGCCTTTTGCGGCGCTGGAGCAATATGTGCAAGCCGTGCAGGGAAGGGACGCGAATCTCCTTGACGCAGCGAATGACGTGCGCAAAGCCGCGCAGGCTGCCGACAACGCGGCGCCAGCCGCCGGGCGCGCCTGGGGTCCCGCGCTTCGCCAGTTCTCGGCCGGTTGTGCGAGACAGCGTACGCGGCTTGTGAACAGCGCGTTTCAGATTGCTCATGCCGACTCGGTGAACTGCAGCCTGGAGGCGTCGGCGGCGATGGGGCCAGCGTTGGAATGCGTCTACGGACTGCGTCAAGCGCTTCCCGTCGTATGGTTCGACCCTTCCCCTGAAGAGCGGGACGCGGCACAGGAAGCCGAAACGGCCGAACGCGCACTGATCGCCAGTTCGCGCGAGGCGGTGCAGGCTGTGCAAGCGCACATCGCTCGGATGCCTTCGCCCCCTGCAGACGCGAATAGCGCCATTATTGAGAACCACGCCAATCTGCAGTTGAACCTGAACGCAATCGCGACGGCGCAGCGCACGGTTGCGGAGTTGATCGAATGCTGCTCGCTGGCACGCCGAACCATTCACGAAGGGCCCACAGCGGGCTGCGCAGCCAATCTGCGGCACCTCGCCGGCCAAGCGCAACGCGCTGGCGACCAAGCTACGGATGTGCTGGCTTTGGGGCGAAGCAGGCGTCTGACTCAGGGCATCGCCGCCGAACGTGCAGAACGCACGTTGCAATTCACCCGGCGCGTGGCGCGGACCGCACGATCCATTCACTACACGCTGGGGGTGCTCGCTGATATTTCGGAGGGCTACCAACAGGCGCAGAATCTGAGCCGCGAGCCGATACTGGATCCGTTACGCTTCCAACAAGCGGCCGAGCGGCAGACCGGTGTCGTAGACAGCGCCGCCAGAGACATCGACGCCACGCGCAAACAGTTGATTGCGTCGGTCGGTACCCAGCACCCCAGCGAGCAGGCTGCGATGATCGCTGCGCAGGACATCGAAGAGATTCAGTCGTTCACACTCGGTCTCGAGTGGCGTTATGTTGCGGACTTCGATTCGGCAAAGCGTCAATGGTTGCGTGCAACCGTGCGCGCCCTCGCGGCTCGACTCGCGGGGCCGCCCGACGCGGTACCTCCCGCTGCTGACGCGATGCTCGATCTGATCGAACAGCATCTCGCGGCCGGCACGAAGATTCTTATCGCGGCGAGCCGGGTCGATCGGAGCGAACGGATCACCAACGCCATACGCGAAAACAACGAGATCAGACGCGAGACGCAGGACTGCCGCGAGCAGTTGAAACGCCTTCCGGTGCGCACGCGCGTTGCCGTTGGTGCCGGTCCGTCCCGGCCCGAAAAGCGCAACGATAAGAAAGCGAGCGGCAAGGCAAAGCGCCGGTGAAGCGGGGCTTCGCCGTGTCCCGACGCGCATGGACGGGATGCGTCAGCATTAGCTGGCTGCGCAACCATGTTGCGCGATATGCGCAATTGAGCCGCAACTTCTTCCTGCGACGATCAAGTAGCTTGTGAAGGAGGAATACTTCTCGACAACGCTCGTGCAGCCCGGCGATGACCCGCCCGCGCGCTTCGCATCTGAATACATCGCTTCGCTGCATTCGAACCGCTTGCCTGCTGGAGTCTTAATCTGCCTCTCGTTGGGGGCGCCCTTCTCCGTGGCCCCGCCGTCCACCCTGCCGGAGCGCGTGATGACAACAGTCAATTCGACTACTTTTCCCGACCTATTTCCATCGCCGGGTTCGCCGCAGTTCAATTCGACGGTCCAACAACAATTGGCGTCACTCGAGCGCGATTTCGAACAACAGCTGGGGAGTCTCCGTCAGGATGTGGCGAATCTGATCAAGCAGCAGAACGGAACGAGCAAGCGCTCGCCTGGCCATCATCATGGCAAGCAGCTTCGGCACGATTCGGTCAGCACGCCCTCGCCGAATCATTCGAATCACCCGGCTCCCGATCCTTATCAGCAGCACGAACAGCCACCGTCCGGCAAGCCGGCGACAGATCCCTCGGTCGGCGGTACCTCCCCTTCCACGGGAAGCGGGGCCAACCATTCACGAGAGACGCTGTCCGCCGGACACGGATGGGGCGCGCAAAACGGCGGCGTGACGGGCGGCTCGAAGGCCGACGCTTCGCACGTCTATACCGTGACGAACCGTGAGCAACTTGTCCAGGCGCTCGGCGGAAGCAATGCGACGAACGGGTCGAATTCGACGCCCAAGATCATCCTGATCATGGGCAACATCGATCTGAACAAGGACAGCAACGGCAAGGAGCTTACCCGGCGCGATTTCGCCAGCGAGAAGGACCAACTGAATCACGACATGATCAATGTCGGCCCGAACACGACGATCATCGGTGTGGGCAAGGATGCCGGAATCTCCGGCGGCGGCTTCAATGTCAGCAATTCGCACAACATCATCATCCGCAATCTGACGATGAGTTCGCCTTACGACTTTTTCCCGGGCAAGGACGCACAAGGGAATCCGCACGGGCGCGTCTACAGCATCGAAGCCAAAGGTACCCAGAACCTCTGGGTCGATCACAACACGTTCAAGGACGGCGCCACACCTTCCGGTGCAATCAGCGGCGATCAGATCGACTTCACGGACGGGGCCAACTACGCCACCTTCTCCTATAACCAGTTTCTGAGCCATAACAAGTCGATCCTCATCGGCTCGAGCGACGGCATGACGAGCGACAAGGGCAAGCTCAACGTCACGATCGACCACAATCTCTTCTCGGGCCTCTCGCAGCGCGACCCGCGCGTGCGGTTCGGCAACGTCGAAGTCGCCAACAATCTCTATCAGGATAGTTCGACGCAGTCCAACCGCTTCCAGTACAACTTTGGCATCGGCGTCGATGCGAACGTGACGTCGCAAAACAACGCGTTCGAAACGAATGGCATCAGCGAGCAACAGCTGGTCAAACGCTTCGGATCGTCCGGCCACCTGACCGATACCGGTTCGCTCGTCAACGGCAAACCGGTCAACCTCTCGTCGTCCCCGACGGGTTCGGGGCCGGGAGCAGGCGGTATCGGGCACCTCGATCCAACGAATCAGGTCGCATCGATCGTGCTGTCCGATGCGGGCGCGGGCAGAATCGGGCAGGGAGAGTGATGCAGTGCGGGCGGGCCGGCAGCGCCGCCGATCGACTGATGCGTTGAATTGTAGGCGCGTGCCGTCCGCATGCCCGCATGCGACTGAGGGGGTCGCATACCTGCTCTAATCAGGGACCCTCTCCATTCCGGTTTCCAGCCGAAGCGCGCTCGCGACTTCGGCGACGACGGAGTCCCAGTCACCTGCGCTGGGCTGACGGAAGATCCGCATCACACCCGGATACCACGGCGAGTCACGTCGCTCACGAAACCATCGCCAGCAGGTGTCGTGGCGATTGAGCAGCCACACCGGTTTGCCCATCGCCCCGACCAGATGCGCGGTCGACGTGTCGACGGCGATCACCAGATCCAGATGCTCGACAAGCGCAGCCGTGTCCGCAAAATCGCCGATCCCGTCCGTCATGTCGATGACGTGTCGCGCGAGTGGGCTGGCTGTGAGCTGTGCCACTGCCGCTTCGCCTTTTTGCAGGCTATAGAAGTCGATGCCAGGCAATTCGAACAGTGGAGCGAAACGGGAGAACGGCATGCTGCGCCGCTTGTCCATCGCGCGCGAGGTCGCAATACCCAGCCTCGGGTTGCCGGCCCACACGAGTCCGACGCGCAGCCGCTGCTTCGCTTGCACGAACTGCTGTCCCCAGTGCGCAACCAGTTGCGAGTCTGCGGCAATATAGGGCAATCGTGCGGGGATGGAGTCACTCGACGTCCCGAGCGCGAGGGGCAAACTCATCAGCGGGCAATGAAAGTCGAATGGGGGATGCGGTTCGCCCTGTACCAATAACTGGTCAACGCCGTCCAGATTCGACAATAAGCGGCGCAGTTCGGGCTGCACTTCGAGCACTACCTTCGCCCCGCGCGCGGCGACGAGCGCGGCATAGCGGCAAAACTGCAGCGTGTCGCCGAGCCCGCCCTCCGCATGAAGCAGGATCGTTTTGCCGAGCAACGACTGGTGTCCGAGCCAGAGGGGTTTTTCAAGTTGCGGTTGCTTTCCCTGTGCGTAAGTGCCGGTGCGCCATCGCCACTCGTATTTTTCCCAGCCTTTGGCGTAGTCGCCGACCAACAGGCGGCACAAGCTCTCGTTCCAGTGTGCATCCGCATAGTCGGTCGCGAGTCGTTGCGCCCACTCATAACTCTGCAGCGCTTCATCGTAGCGTCCGAGGCCCTCAAGGGCATTGCCTCGGTTGTTATACGCTTCCGCGTAGTCCGGCTTCAGTCGCAGGGCATGGTCGAAGCTGGCGAGCGCCTCGTCGTAGCGACGCAAGTCGCCCAGCGCATTGCCACGGTTATTGAACGCCTCAGCGCAGTCGGGCCTGATCGCTATCGCCTCGTCGAAACTCGCAAGTGCGTCGCGATGACGTCCGGTCGCACGAAGAACGGTACCGCGGTTGAACCATGCTTCGAAAAAGCGGGGATGGACCGCTAGCGCGTCATCGTATGCGGCGATCTCCTCGTCGAAGCGCCCCAGTTCCCGTAATGCAACGCCGATGTTGAAGTGCGTGACGGCTTGATTCCCGTTCGATCGAGCGGCTCTTCGCAACGCGTCGAGAGCACCTTCGTAGTCGCGTTCGTGGAATGCAATCGTCGCCAGAAGAGTAAGCGCATCGGCACGAGTCGGGTCGGCGGCGAAAATTTCACTGCACATTGACTTCGCCTGTGCCGACTTACCTTGCGCGCATAGCGCACCCGCGTATCTGAGCGTTCGTTCGGAATCGATGCAGGCGGTATCGGCCGAATTTTCGTAGGTATCGGTTATGGGCATATCGCTAATCGATTTATTTTTGGGATCCGTCCGCGAAGATGCTTCTTCGAGCGATGGCGACATTGGCGCGACAGCGCTGCGCGACAGCTATGGCTGAGAGTGGGTCATCTTTCTTGTGCAGGGCGACCAGCATGATCGCGCCGCACCGCGCGTCTTGCACTTGGCAAGACGATATTGGAACCGTAGGGCGTCAGTTGTCAGTCCGGCGAACATTGGCTCGACAATGCGAAGGGGCGTGCATCACATGTCGCATTGCCGCGCACCGACGCCCTATCGTTGTCGCCACATGGAGGCACGCGCGCGGCAATCAATATGACCGGTAGCGTAGCCGCGCTCGATCGCCAAGTTCGCCGCCGCCTACCCTTCGTCCTTCGCCTCCGGCGAATCGCTCGAAGCCTCGCCTTCCACGGCAGCCTTGCCGGTGCTCGCGTCACGGGTTCTCAAGTGCGCCATTTGCTCGGCCAGGTCTTGCGGCCGCGCATGCCGCTCAGGCCGCACGTTCCAATCGAACACCGTGCGCGCCACGTGCGCATGACCATGAACGCAGTTGCTTTCCTGCGCACCGCTCGTTTCGTAGGTGGGAAAGATCGGCCGTCGCTGCACCTCTTTCATTCGCGAGATCTGCTCCTCGGTCATCTCACCATGGTCGATCACGCGAGTCACCTTGGCATCATCGATAACCTTGTCGTCGCCGGCATTGATCGCCGCGCCTTTGAGCGCATTGACGCGAAACGGCTTGCCGTCGGGCAGCGTGCCGCTCACCTGCAATCGCTCGGGACGAGGCGCCAGCGCATCGGTACGGCGGGCATGGCCAATCGCCGGCGCCAATTGCGGCTCGCGTCTGCGTTCGGATTCGGAGGGCTGGTATTGGATGTGGCCCGGGTCCTGGACCTTGCCGTCATCGGTGACCTTCGTGTCAGCGACGACGGTATGGACACGGCGGCGGCCGCGCAGCGGCTCCAACATCGACGAACCTGCGCTCGGACTCGACGACCTCGGTTGCTCCCGATTCTCCCCCGGTCTCGGGTTCCGGATCCTGCCCTCTGTTGTAGCCAGCACTGCCAACGCCGGCATGGCGCGTCCTACCCCTCGGCTTTGCATCCGGATCCTCGCTCGTCGAACATGTCATGCACGAATATCGCTTCGAGTGGCCGTTTGCAAAAGCACCGATGCGAAACAGCGATTCAATTTACGCATCAGCTTCGTCACGCGGACCGCTTCCTGAACGCCACACTCACCGATGCCCGACGAAGCGCGCCATTATGCAAGCGGCGCGCAAATAAAAACGTCGCGGTCGTGTAATCGACCGCGACGAATTCAAGCCCTGCAACGACACGCTAGGACACCTGGGCACAGCCAAGTGCCAAGCGAGGTCGTTCAATCCTCCAGTTGCGCCCCACGCGTCTCGGGAAGGATCAGTGCGGCGAGCATCACGAGGCCATAAGCCGACGCCGCGAACACGCTGATCGCCGCGCCGAGCGTCATCGTCTTGGAGACGACCCCGATGAAGAACGGGAACGTGGCACCGACCGCACGGCCGAAGTTGTAGCAGAAACCAGCGCCGCTGCCGCGCACCCGCGTCGGGAACAACTCCGTCAGATACGCACCCATGCCGGCGAAGATGCCCGAGGCGCAAAAGCCGAGCGGGAAGCCAAGCGCCAGCAGCAGGCCGTTGCTCATAGGCATGCGGGTGTAGACAAAGGCGATCGCCATCGAAGCCATGGCATAGCCGATCAGCGTCAGGCGCCGGCCGATGCGGTCGTTCAGCGCAGCGCTCGTCAGATAGCCGATGTACGAACCGACGATAATCACCGACAGATAGCCGCCCGTGCCGACCACGCTCAAATGCTGCGACGTCTTCAGCCACGTCGGCATCCAGATGGTGATCGCATAGTAGCCGCCTTGAGCGCCCGTCGTCAGAATCGCCGCACGCAGGGTCGTGGACCCATACTTGCTGAAGATCTGAAGGAACGAGCTATGTTCGCCGGAATTCGCTTCGCGTGCCTTCTGGCGTGCGTGGACTTCAGGCTCTTGAACCATCCGGCGCAGCGGAATCACGAACAGCGCGGGCAGCAAGCCGATCGCGAACAGCGCACGCCAAGCCAGCTCACCAGGCAGCAGCGAGAAGACGACCGTATAGAGCAGCGCCGAGATGCCCCAGCCGAGCGCCCAGCCCGCCTGCACGGTGCCGACCGCCTTGCCGCGATCGCCCGCGGCAATTGCCTCGCCGATCAGCACGGCACCCGCCGTCCATTCGCCGCCGAAGCCCAGGCCCATCAAGCCGCGCGCCCAGAGCAACTGATCGTAGCTCTGCGCAAGTGCGCAAAGGAACGTGAAGACCGAGAACCAGACGATCGTGACCTGCAACGTCTTTACACGGCCGATGCGGTCCGACAAGATGCCCGCCACCCAGCCGCCGAGCGCGGAGGACAGCAGCGTCACAGTGCCGACAAGCCCCGCGTCGGCCCGCGAAATACCCCAAGTTGCCATGATCGCCGGAATGACGAACGCGAGGAACATCGTGTCCATCGCGTCCAATGCATAGCCGATCTTGCAACTCCAAAACGCGCGCCGCGCGCTCGCACTCGCACGGCGATACCAGCCGAACGGCCCATCGGCCGCTGCTGCTTGCTGCGCGTCCCCCGCGTATTGTGCTTTTGTGGTCATAGCTAGTCTCCAGGTGGATCGTGTGTGAAAGCGTTACCGGCCGCCCTAGCCCAGATGCTGGCGACCGAATCGGAGTTTTCCTTCAAGGTTGGAAACGATACTAAGTCGTCTAAATTTCACGCGCCAGCGAGGATTTGCAGCCGTCAGTGTCAATATTTCCTTAACAGAAATGTCAGGGTTATCCCACCCCTATCGTCTCTGCCCCCGTTTGATCCCCTTGCGCTATGAGATCTCAGAATTGCTCATAAAAATTTCTTGTAGCCGTCATCTAAATTTCTTCCTCGACACCAATTCGACCGCGCTTCGATAATCCGCTCCACTTGCCCATGGACCGTCTCGTTCCGGACCATGCCCGTATGTCCATTTGAGGAGACCGATGGAGATGACTTCGAATCACGACAAGCAAGGTAGCGCCCCTTCGACGCATGGCGCAGGCGCCGGCCGCTGGCAATTCTGGGTGGACCGCGGAGGCACGTTCACCGACATCGTCGCGCGTCGTCCCGACGGCTCGCTCGTGACCCACAAGCTGCTTTCGGAAAACCCCGAACGCTATCGCGACGCCGTCGTTCAAGGCATCCGCGAGCTGATCGGCGTGCAAGCCGGCGAAGCGCTGCCGCACGAGCGCATCGAAGTCATCAAGATGGGCACGACCGTCGCCACGAATGCGCTGCTCGAGCGCAAGGGCGCCCGCACGCTGCTGGCCATCACGCAAGGCTTCGCCGATCAATTGCGCATCGGCTACCAGGAGCGGCCCGACATCTTCGCCCGCCACATCGCGCTGCCCTCGCAGATGTACGAGCGCGTAGCCGAGATCCGCGAGCGCGTCGATGCGCACGGCAATACGCTGGCGCCGCTTGACGAGGACCATACTCGCAGCGTGCTGGCCGAGGCGCGCAAAGCAGGCATCACGTCGATCGCGATCGTGCTGATGCACGGCTACAGATTCCCGGAGCACGAGTTGCGCGTGGCCGAGATCGCGCGCGACTGCGGTTTTACCCAGATTTCCGTGAGCCATCTTGTCAGCCCTCTGATGAAGCTGGTCGGCCGCGGCGACACCACCGTGGTCGACGCTTACCTCTCGCCGGTGCTGCGCGATTACGTCGAGCGCGTAATGGCTCAGACGGGCAGTGTGCCGCTGATGTTCATGCAATCGAGCGGCGGCCTGGCCGAAGCAACCCACTTCCAGGGCAAGGACGCGATCCTCTCGGGCCCGGCCGGCGGCATCGTCGGTGCGGTTAAAACGTCGGAAGCCGCGGGCGAACGTAAGGTCATTACGTTCGATATGGGCGGCACGTCCACCGACGTCGCGCATTACGACGGCGCCTACGAGCGTGTCTTCGAAACGCAGGTTGCCGGTGTGCGCGTGCGTGCGCCGATGATGGACATCCATACCGTGGCCGCCGGCGGCGGTTCGATCTGCAGCTTCGAGAACGGCCGTTTCCAGGTCGGACCCGAGTCGGCCGGCGCTTATCCCGGCCCCGCCGCCTATCGCAATGGCGGCCCGCTGACCGTGACCGACTGCAACGTCATGCTCGGCCGCGTGCAGCCCGATCATTTCCCGCACGTCTTCGGGCCGAACGGCGATCTGCCACTCGACGTGGCGACCGTTCGCGAAAAGTTCGAAGCCCTCTCGGCGCGCGTGAGCGCCGAAACGGGCCGCGCGATGACCGCCGAAGCGATTGCCGAGGGCTTCCTCACGATCGCCGTCGACAACATGGCGCAGGCGATCAAGAA
The DNA here is from genome assembly GCF_002879855.1 of Trinickia soli. Lineage (GTDB taxonomy): Bacteria > Pseudomonadota > Gammaproteobacteria > Burkholderiales > Burkholderiaceae > Trinickia > Trinickia soli. The sequence continues at coordinate 170,986 of NZ_PNYB01000010.1, forward strand.
GATCTCGGTCGAACGCGGCCATGACGTGGCCGATTACGCGCTGTGCGCATTTGGCGGCGCAGGCGGCCAGGCGGCTTGCGCCGTGGCCGAGTCGCTCGGCATGCGGCGCATCGTGTTGCACCCGTTCGCGGGTGTGCTCTCGGCTTTCGGCATGGGCTTGGCCGATCTGCGCGTGCTGCGCGAGAAGGCCGTCGAGTCCGTGCTCGACGACGAGACCGTGGCGGCGCTGCGCGAAAGCTATCAGGCACTCGAGGGCGCGGCCGTGGAAGAGATCCTCGCCCAGCGCATGCCGCGCCAGCACGTGCGCACGCTTCGCACCGCGCGCCTGAAGTACCAGAACACCGATTCGACCCTCGAAGTTTCGTTCGGCGACGCGCGCGCGATGAAGACCGCCTTCGACGCGCTCCATCAGAAGCGTTTCGGATTCGTGATGGAAGCGAAGCCTCTGGTGGTCGAGTCGATCGCCGTCGAGGCCATCGGCATCACCGAGAACGGTGCGGCCGTCGGCCATGCACAGGCGCATGGACGGACCGATACGGCCATCGAGGCCGGCACGCGCATCGCCATGTTCGTTGACGGCGCTTGGGCCGACGTGCCGCTCGTGCGCCGCAACACGCTCGCGGTCGGCGAATCGCTCCCGGGGCCGGCGCTGCTCACCGAAGACATCTCCACCGTCGTGTTGCTCGCGGGCTGGCGCGCGACGATGCTCGAGGACGGCACACTGCGACTCGACCAGGACGACGTGGCACGCGAGGGCGCAGCCAAACCGGCCAGCGTCATCACGACCGAAGTCCACCCGGTTCACCTCGAGATCTTCAACAACGTCTTCATGTCGATCGCCCAGCAAATGGGCGTGACGCTCGAAAAGACGTCGTACTCGGTCAACATGAAGGAGCGTCTCGACTTCTCGTGCGCGATCTTCGATCGCAACGGCGGGCTGATCGCCAATGCCCCGCATATTCCCGTGCACCTCGGCTCGATGAGCGACAGCGTGCTGACGGTGATCCGCGAGCACAGCGCGAAGATGAAGCGTGGCGACGCATTCATGCTGAACGTGCCCTACAACGGCGGCACGCACCTGCCCGACATCACCGTGGTGATGCCGGTGCACGCGGCCGACCGCGACGAACTGCTGTTCTACGTGGCGGCGCGCGGGCACCATGGCGACGTCGGCGGCATCACGCCGGGCTCGATGCCTCCCAACAGCACCGTTATCGAAGAGGAAGGCGTCCTGCTCGACAACGTGCAGATCGTCGACGGCGGCACGTTCCTCGAGGCCCGGGTGCGGGCGCTGTTCGCGTCGGGTCCCTACCCCGCGCGCAACATCGACCAGAACATTGCCGATCTCATGGCGCAGATTGCCGCCTGCAAGTGCGGCACGACCGAACTGCTGGCCGCCACGCGCCGCTACGGCGCCGAGGTTGTCCTGGCCTATATGAACCACGTGCAGGACAACGCCGAGGAAGCGGTGCGCAACGCCATCAGCGCACTCGGTGACGGCGAGTTCACCTACGGCATGGACGACGGCGCGCAGATTCGCGTATGCGTCACGATCGACCGGGAGCGCCGCCAGGCGCGCGTGGATTTCGGCGGCACGAGCACGCAGCGCCCCGGCAACTTCAACGCGCCGCGCTCGGTCTGCAAGGCAGCGGTGCTCTACGTATTCCGCACACTGCTGGCCGGTTCGATTCCGATGAACGAGGGGGTGCTGCGTCCGATCGACATTGTGATTCCGCAAGGTTCGATGCTGAACCCCGTCTATCCGGCGGCCGTCGTGGCAGGCAACGTCGAAGTCTCGCAGGCCGTGACGGACGCGCTCTATGGCGCGCTGAAGATCATGGCCGCTTCGCAGGGCACGATGAACAACTTCACGTTCGGCGACGACGAGCACCAGTACTACGAGACGATCGCGGGCGGCTCGGGCGCGGGCCCCGATCATCCCGGCACCTCGGTGGTTCAGACGCACATGACGAACTCGCGGATGACCGATCCGGAAGTCATCGAATGGCGCTTCCCCGTCGTCGTGGAGCAGCATGCGATCCGCCGCGGAAGCGGCGGCCGGGGCCGCCAATCGGGCGGTGACGGCGCGGTGCGGCGCATTCGCTTCACGCGCTCCATGACGGCGAGCATCCTCGCCAACCGCCGCGAAGTGCCGCCGTTCGGCCTCGCAGGCGGCGAACACGGACGCGTCGGCTGCAACTGGGTGGAGCGTGCCAATGGCGCCGTCGACCGCTTCGGCGCCACACATACGACGGTCGTTCACCCTGGCGACGTGTTCGTCATCGAAACCCCGGGCGGCGGTGGCTACGGCTCGGCAGACTGAGCCCGGCCGGTGTGAAGGGGCCTTGGTGCGATGAACACCCGCTTCCTCGAAACCTTCGTGACGCTCGCCCAGTTGCAGAGCTTTCGGGCGACGGCACGGACACTTCACGCCACGCCGGCGACCATCTCGCTGCGCATCCGCACGCTCGAGGATGAGCTCAAGTGCGAGCTGGTCGACCGGCGTTCGCGCAAGTTCCGGCTTACCCCGGCCGGTCAATATCTCGTCGACTTCGCTCGGGACGTAATCGACGCGGCGCGGACGCTGCGGGAGGCGGCCGGCGCCGAGCCGGTCGTCGGCGGTACCTTGCGGCTCGGCGTGAACGAGACGGTCGTGCACAGTTGGCTCGCGCATTACCTCTCGTATCTGAACGCGCGGTTTCCGACGCTCGAGGTCGATCTCGCGGTCGACACGAGCGCCGCGTTGCAAAAGCGGTTGCTCGCGGGCGAGCTCGATATGGCGCTGCGCATCGAAGGTGTGGACAGCCCCCGCGTGGTGTCCCGTTCCATCGCCAGCTATCCGGTGCGCTGGATCGCGCGGCGCGACCTGCTTGCGCAGCATTCGGACGGCCTGGCCCAGCAGATACTCAACCGGCCGGTGCTGACCTTTGGGCGCGGAACGACCCCACAGATCGCGCTCGAACACATCGTGCATGGGATTGCCGTGGAGAATGGCATGCGGATCGACCAAATGCGGATCATCTGCTCGCCGTCCGTGGCCGCAATCGTGCAGCTCGTGCGCGACGGCTACGGCGTGGCCGCGATCCCGCGTCTGTTCGTGGCCGACGCCCTCTCGAGCGGCGAGTTCGCCGAGATACCGCTGCGACCGGCGCCCCCGCCGATCGTGATTTCGTCGTGCGCCCGGGCCGATGCGGGCGTGACCGTCGGCGCAGCCGTGGACGCGGCGCACGAAGCCTGCGCCGAGTATTGCCTGGGCCAACCGGGCGAACTCATCGAAGCGCTCTAAAACGAGCGTGAAATGTAAACGTTACCTGCGAGGTTCGTAATTCCGAACTTCGCTGCGGATGGTGCAGCGCAATCCGCAACATCGCTTCGGTACGCTGGGATCACGGTAAGTCGCCGTTACTCGCCTTGATCACACCCTGGAGGTCAGCGTGCCCCTGCCTATCGACTCGGCCGCGCCAATGCCCACGTCCGAAGCGTTGCCGGCCGACCGTACCTCGGCGCCCGCCGCTACGCCGGCGGCTCCCCGCCCCTCGTCGAATGCACGCTGGGCCATGTCCGGTGCCCTGGCATGCCTGTCTCCGTTCAAGAGGCAAACGCCCGCCACCCCGCCCACTGCCGGTGCTTTGCAGCGCCCCGCGCCTAAAGTGCCGCCGCGAGCGATGGCTCGCCAGAAACCGTGGGACGTACGAACGGGCGTCGCCGATATGGCGACGCTCTCGGACAAGCGCGTCAAGCGGTGGTTCAAGAAGTCCGCGTCCGAGCAATATCTGTATGCGAAGAGCTTGCTGCCCAAGCAGCGCGACGAACTCGAACAGGAGCTCGCCCAAACGATGCGGGGCAATACGCCCGCGGCCGGCGAGGCGCTGACCATGTGGCTCTCGGTCCAGCAGGCACGCTTGCGCACACACTCCCCCTTGCAGCAGCAGTTGCATCGGTCGCAGCAGGTCGCCAACGCGATACCGAGCGCGACTGTCGTAGGTGCGGCAGTGTCGTTGCCCGCGCTGATGAACACGCGAATCCGGTACTACCAGTCCGACGAGCGGCCCGAGTACGCGAAGGCCTTCGACAATTTCATGAGCGTGATCGGCGATCCGTCACTGCCCCCCGAAGTCCGAAACGCAGCGGCGGAACGGCTCGAATACCATGCCTGGAGCGAGGGCACGATCGCGCCGCAAGAACAGCATCTGCTATATACCCACGGTGCGCGAAGGATGGCCGACGAAGGCTATCGCGTTCCTCGGCGGACCTTCTCGGACCTGTTTGCGGCGCGTCCCGTCGGCCCCGGGTTGACGAAGGAGGCGCCCTACTTTTCGTCGAAACGGCCGCTGACCAACCTGAACGGTCAGATCGCGTTCGAAAAAGGCATGGAACCCACCGACGTCAATGTGGACAAGTTGTGGTGCAGACACCTGGCCCTCGCCTATTGCCTTTCTTCCGACGACAACGACGGCAAGTTCGACTTCGACAAGCTGTCTATCTCCGGGCCGCTTCATTACGATAATTTCGTCGATCACGCGTGGCGCGACAAATATTTGCAGCCGCGCAACTATCTTCACGGCGCAGGCATGGGTCCCGACGCGCGTCGTGCGGTCGTGGACAACGATCGTTTCGGCGCGTCACTGGCGAACGCATTCAAGAAGCTGGAAGCCACCGGGCAATCGCATGCCTCGGCCGTCATCAATGTGGCGGAGTTTGGCGAGACAGGGGCGAAGTCCTACTCGGGGCATGCCATGGCCATGACGATCAAGGTCAAAACGGATCCTGGCAAAGGCACACCTGTCTACGTCGTAACCGTCTACGACCCGAACCATACCGTTACGCATAAGCGAGTCAGGGTGACCGATCTGCAATCGCTCGAGCGCCTTGCATTTCGCGATTTCATCGATCCCGATTTCAGCTATGGCAACGCCGCTGCGATCGCGGTCCTGTCGAAGACCATGCCCGCCGGGTTCGAGGACGAATCGGCCGCCGCCGACGTAGGCGTCGTCAAAGCGCGGATCGGCCTCGCCCTACGCGAGAACGTTCCGGAAGCGCTCGATATCGTTGCCGCTCTACTGAGCGAGCCCGGGCTCGCGCAAATCGATCATGGAAAACTGGCGGACACCCTCGATGCGAAAGAGGCTTCCGGCGTTTCGATGCTGTCTGAGGCGCTTAAGTTCGGCAACAGCGAAGCCGTGCGAGCATACGGCCGTTTGCTCAACAAGGCGGGGCTGCCGCCGCACATGCACGCCAGGCTGCTGGGAACCACGGTCGAGCCCGGCATACCGGCGTTCAACAGCATGATGAAAACGTCCTATTACAACAGCTGGGATACCATCGAGACCTTCGCCGAGGTAGTCGCGGATGCGCACCTCCCGGCACAGGCAAAGGTCGACCTCCTGGAAGGAAAGGATGCCGAGGGCACGCCCGCGTTATCGTCGGCGACGAAGTCTGAAAACGCCGCAGCGGCCGGGCTCCTGATGAAAACGATCCTGCACTCGACGTTGCCGGTGGTCATGAAGTCGCAACTGCTGGCTGCCAAGGACGCTCAAGGCACGCCTGCGCTCGCGCACGCCATGGAGCGCGGCGACGCCTATACGGTCATGCGCTTCATGAAGCAAATAGGCCATTCCGACCTTCCCGACGCCGTCAAGGTGGAACTCATCGCAGCACGAAGTACGGATGGGACGAGTGGCTTGGCGCGCGCCGAACAAGCCGGGCACTCGGAGTTGCTGAATCTATACAAAGACCTCATTGGCCAAATGTCGTTGCCGGAGGCGATGAAAACCGAACTGATGACAGCCGGAAAACCAGCGCACTGAATAGCGAACGTGCCGCGACCATTCGCTCCTCCCCGCCCCATCGCAACCGAGCCGCGGCACCCGATCGATATCGGCGCGAATACTCCGGCAACGTCCCGCCTCTGACTGGCTCCCACCAATAAAAATACCTGATCATTTGGGACAGCCATTTTCGATTATGTTCTATCAGGAGGCATTCGTAGAATGCCAACACACATCGATTGAATGACACTGCTGGCGGTCATTCAATACACCGGCTGCCGTTCGTCATCCGTCGCAAGGCGCGCAGCGTGAGGCCAGTCGTGCTGCCGGCAGGCCCCTTCCCGAAGTAGACCCGGCTTCGCACGCCGGCTCTCGACGACCTCTGGCTTCAACTTCACGCACCGCTACGGCACTGGCCCGCGAATCCGAATGTCGAGGCAATCATGACCAGACAATCAGCACTCGCCTCCCCCCCGGAACTGAGCGCGTTGCGGTGTTTGAGCGACGAGGAACGCGCGTGGCTGTTACGCCAGGCGCTCGACGTCCATCAGCCGGGCACACCGATCTGGGTTTTCGCGTATGGCTCGCGGATCTGGCGACCCTCACTGCCCGCTGCCGAGACCGTTGGCGCCCTCGTCAAGGGCTATCATCGCGGGCTATGTCTGTGGTCCTGCATCAGCCTGAGCACGCACGAAACGCCGGGGCTCGTGCTGGCGCTGGACGAGGGCGGCGAATGCCGCGGCGTCGCGCATCGGATCGATGCCGAGCATGTGGATGCTGCGCTCGCGGCGCTGTCGGACCGCGAGCTCGTCATCGACTCCTACCGGCCACGCTGGCTCCCCTGCCTGCTGGACGGCGGGCGTGAGGTCATGGCGCTGGCGTTCGTGCTGCGCAAAGGGGCTCCCAATCATGCGGGGGAAGTCACCGATACGCTCGAGCGGCACGTACTTCGACACGCCGCGGGGACGCAAGGCAGCGCGCGCGAGTATTTGGCCGAGACCGTCGCAGGGCTGCGGGCTCATGGCATCCGCGACGAACATCTCGAGGGGCTGCTCCAACGGTTCGGCACGTAGCCCGGACGCCGGCGGCCCCTTTTCACCTTCGCCGAAATCAGATCACCGCGTAGTCGCTGTTGAGCAGGTCCGTGATGAGCATGAACCCCGGCGCATGCGTGATGCAGAACTCGGGCTTGGCCTGCAGCAACGCGGCTTGAGGCGTGACGCCACAGCCCCAGAACACCGGAATCTCACCTTCGCGCACGTCGACGGCGTCGCCGTACTCGGGCTTGCTCAGGTCCGAAATGCCGATCAGCGAAGGATCGCCGATATGCACGGGCGCGCCATGCACGCCCGGAAAGCGCGAGGTGATCTGGATGGCGCGAATCGCGTCGGCTGCCTTCATCGGGCGCATCGTCATGACCATCGGACCGGAGAACTTGCCGGCGGGCGTGGTCTGCACGCCCGTGCGGAACATCGGCACGTTGCGCCCCTGCTCGATGTGACGGATGCCGATCCCATGCTCGATCAGCGAATGCTCGAACGTAAACGAGCAGCCGATCGCGAACGTCACCAGATCGTCGCGCCAATGATCGAGCACGTTGTTCGGCTGCGCCACTTCCTCGCCGTGTTGGAACACGCGATAACGCGGCACGTCGGTGCGAATGTCGAGGTCGGCGCCAAGCATCGTCATCCGGGGATCGCCGACTTCCGACACGGCAATCAGCGGACACGGCTTCGGGTTGCGCTGACAGAAGCGCTGAAAATCGGCCGCGTGGGCAGCAGGCAGGATCGCGAGATTGACCTGCACGTAGCGGGGCGCGAGGCCAGCCGTGGGCTTTCTCCAATCGCCTCGGCGAATGGCGGCGCGCAACTCGGCGGGCGTGAGGTTGTGAAAGCTCGAGGTCTCCATGTTCATTGGCCTTGAAAGAAATCGAAAAAATGAAAGAGGTGGATGCCGGAGCCACGTGCGAACGGCCAGCCCGAGCCGACGGCGTTGACGGCGGCGCCAGTTAGCAGTCTATAATCCGCCCGCCGATTGAACCTAATCGGACATCTTGATCCAACTCGATAGAAATCTCTGATCAGGCACCATCATGCGGGCATCGCTGCGGCAAATCGAGACGTTCTACTGGGTCGCGCGGCTCGGCGGGTTCCACGCGGCGGCCAAGCGGCTGCATCTCACGCAGCCCACCATCTCCGCGCGGATTCACGAGCTCGAGGAGGTCCTCGGAGGCAAGCTGTTCGAGCGCGGCGCCTATCGGACCGAGTTGACGGCGCTCGGCGGCAGGCTGCTGGCGCAGGCCGAGAAAATCTTGCGGCTCGCAGACGACTTCGGCAATACCGCACGCGCGACGAACCCGTTCCGGGGCCTCCTGCGGCTCGGTACGAATGAATCGACGGCCATGAGCGGCCTCATCGATATGTTGACGCAGTTGAAAGCCCGCTACCCGTCGCTGCGCGTCGAACTGACGATCGACATCGGGAGCGCGCTCAGCCGCAAGCTGAACGGCAAGGAACTCGACGTGGCCATTCTCATGGAGCCGGTTTCGGCCCCCGGCATCGTCGACATCGCGATCGGCCGCGCGCCGTTGTGCTGGGTGGCGGCCGCCCGGTTCGCCCCGCCCCGGGCAACGTTGACGCCGGCGGATCTGCTCGATCTGCCCGTGGTCCTCACGCCGCCGCCCTCCGCGCTGTTTGGCGCGACGGTTGAGTGGTTTCGCGCCGGTGGGGTGTCGCTCGACAACTACAGCACTTGCAATTCCATCTCGCTCATCACGCAACTGGTGGCGGCGGGACACGCCATTTCGGCGCTGCCCAGATCGGTCGTCCACGCCGACGTGGAACGCGGACTGCTGCAGTACCTCGTCACCCGGCCGGCACTTGCGCCGCGCACTTACTATATTGCCTACCCGCGCGACGAAGAAAACGAGGATTCGGCGCTGCTCGTGCAAATGGCACGCGCCGTATTGGCGCAATACCATCTATTCGAGCCTTTGACAGACTGAGGCGAGCCGCCCGACAGGGTGGCTGCATTAAATCGATTTCACACAAGAACACCAAATAAAACCGATTCGATTTTAATAATCGATAACACGGTTATTTAATCTTCCTCCTGCCGCGACCAATACCGCGCACCACCAAACTTCCTCCGCGCATCGCATTTTCGCATCTTCTTCGCATTTCGGATCGCGCGTTCGCCATTTCCCCAGCGGCGTAATACGGCACGCTTAAGATTCGCTCGTCACTCCGTATGTCCGATGACACCGCATTTCAGGCCAACTGCCTGAGCGGGCCTCTTTTTGTCAATTCTCCGAGGAAGTTTTAATATGCCAATCGATTCAATTAATAATTCGGCACATCTACCCGAATTGCCGTCGAGCAGTGAATCAGCGCAAACGGGACAGGCGCGTCAATCCGAACCCAGCGTCCAGTCGAGCAGCCCGCGTGCAACGCACGGCGCACTTTCCAATATGCCTCGCGCGCCGCGTACGCAGAGTGCATCACGTTCGCAGGTTCGAGCCACGCTCGGGCACAGCCAAGCGGATGTCGACGCGAAATTCACGGCCGAAATGAACAAGCATGTACTGACATGGTTCAAAGGCCGCAATATCGAAAACTTCAAGAATCCCGAGGGTTTGATCCAGGCAGCCCGCGCTCTCGCCCCCCAACACATCAAAAAAGTCATGCTGCTGACGGGCTTTTCGGTCGGCGCCCATCCTGAAACGGGTCTGCCGCTGCCGGAAACCGACGGGCCTCCGGGAACCGCCGCGCTCGCACACGCCTTGCAGCAAGCAGGCAAGATCGTCACCATCGTGACGGACAAGCCGAACGAAGCACCCACGCGCGCTGCGCTCGCCGTCCTGAGCAAGGAGTCGGCCCAATATACCGAGTTCGTCAACTTCGACCACAAGCAGGACGTTGCCACGCCGCACGCAAACCGGCTGCTGGACGAGTACAAGCCCGACTTCGTGGGCGCGATCGAACTGCCGGGCCGCAACGTGAACGGCTACCGAAGCAATATGCGCGGCGTTTCGATCGACAACGTCAACGGCGCTGTGGACGAAGTGCTGATCCAGGCTTACAACCGCGGCATCGAGACGTTCGGCGTCGGCGACGGCGGCAACGAAGCAGGCATGGGCGGCCGCCCCGGCATTCCGAAGGCGCTGGACGGCAGCGAAATGGCCGCGGTACCGACCGCCAAGCACCAGATCACGTCGTGGAACTCGAACCTCGGCGCGGAAGCGCTGGGGGCGGCCGTGCTGCAACTGCACGGCAAGCTCGACAAGCTGCATACGCCCGATCAGCAACGCGCGATGATCGAAGCCTCGATGTCTGCGGGTGCGGTGGACGGCGTGACGCGCGGCGCCAAGGTGGACGAAGAGATCGACGGCAAGACCTCCGGCGTCGACGGCTTCTCGCCGAGCACGCACGGCAGGATGCTCTCGTTGTTGCGCGCCGTCACGCAGACGGAGCTGCCGCCGGACGGCATGATCGCCCGCAAGACACCCAAGGCCAGCGCGCCCTTCCTCATCTCTGCATTCGATTCGAGCAACGGTGGCCTGATTGCCACCAAGAACCTCGCTGGCTATCTGCAACACCGTTCGCCGCACGACGCGCGGTTCACGATCGTCGTCGACCATGCGAACGCGCCGTACGGCCGTTTCAGCGACTTCAACACGGGCGGGCCGAACGAAGTTCCGGTCTTCACGTCGGCCGACGCGACGCCGGAGGAGATCGCCAAACGCAGCGAGGCGCACCCGCAACTGATCACGCTCGTGGGCAACGGCCTGCGCGCCAGCGAGGAAATGGGCGTCGACGTCATCGCAATGGCCTGCAACACCGCTTGCACGACGTTCCCGCCCGCCCTGAAACAAGTCGAGAAGGTCGAGGTGCTGAACCTGATCGAAGTCACGGCCGACGAAATCGTCAGGCAGGGCGGCCCGCGCCCGACGGTTCTGGCCACGCCCGCCACCATCAATTCGATGGCGTACCTGAAGGCGATCGACGAAAGCGCGGAGAAGCTCGGCAGCCGCGACGAACGGATGACCACGTCCATCGGCGCACCGAACTGGGCTCCGTACATCAACAAGTTCGATGAGATGTACAACAAGCCCGAGACGCGCGCGATCATGATGGCCGACATCAAGGAGATCGTCGACCGGATTCCCGCCAACGCGACTTCCGTCTGGCTGTGCTGCACGCACTATCCGGCCTACAAGCCGTTCATCGAGAACTGCCTCAAGGAACGCGGTATCAACATCCCCGTCATCGATCCGATGTCGGTGCAGGCCAAGGCGCTCGAGAAGACCATGGACAAGGCGGCCGACCAGGCCGATCACCCGCGCCACCGTCGCCTCGCCTCGCTCGATCCGGTCGTCATCACGTCGGGCAAGGAAAGCGACGTGCGCGAATCGGCCAAAACGTTCCTCGGGGCCAAGACGAACTTCCATTTGATGTCGGGCGTCGATTTCTCGCGCACGTTCGACATGCAGTTGCTCAAGCCGCTGATCGAAAAGCCGGAGTCGTCGGCCCGTCCGGCCGCGGCAGGCAGCGAGGCTACGCGCCCACAAGCGCCGGCCTGGCGCCGCGAAGCATCCACGTCGTCGTCCGAGACGGCCTCGCGCCCTCTCGCCTAAGTCTCGTCACATCGTTCATCAACCGACATCCTCCAATAGGAGCACGCAATGGCCAACCCGCACTATGAACGCGTCCTCACCGAACTGAGCCGCGTACTCGGCTTCACCGACACACATGCACTCGCCACCGGCGGCCGCATCAAGGCTGGCGATCACATCATCACGTTCATTCACGACGAAGAGATCGACCAGCACCACGTGTCGGTGTACGTCGACCTCGGTAAGCCGTCGAGTAATGAGAAGCGTGCTTTCGAGTTGCTGCTCAAGATCAACTTCGAACTGGACGCGAGCGGGCGGGGCACGCTTTCGCTGCATCCGGAGACGGGGCACGCGTTCTACTCGTTCAAGTACCCGCTGAACGACGTGGCGTCGGGGCAGTCCCTGCTCGACAATCTGGCGCGTGCGGTGGCCGACGTGGCGGTGGAAGGCGCAGCAGCTGCGGCGTGACGAGGAGCCGCAGTGCGGGGGGGCCGGCCGATCGGGCGCCCCGCGCCTCGGGCGACGCCTGCAACGGCTGTCGTCCGGGCGCGCAATAATCGGCAAAAAGGGCGCTGTCATGCGCCCTTTTTTCACTTCACCTCATCTCACCGCCCTTCGCCGCTTTGCCGCGCCGGTCACACCGCGCCTTCTCCGAGCCGCTCCGCCGCGCGGCGCGTCGTGACCGACGCGATCTCGAGCAGCCGCTGCGCCCACTCGATGCCGTCGCGCCACGCTGCGACGAACGGCATCGGCGGAGGAGACACGGGGCCCTCGATGATGGCCAGCTCGCCGCGTTCGATCCGCTCGAGAGCGAGCGCGCGCGGCATCGCGGCGACACCGAAGCCGGCTTGCGTCAGCTGCAGCATGGCGGCCACCGAATTGACGCAGCTCACGCGGGCGTCGTTGATGCCGTACGCTCGCAGCAGCAGCAGCAGATCCTGATGCGGCCGCGAATGGCGCGAGAACGTAATGATGCGCCGCGTACGGCTCAGCGTGCGCAGCGCCTGCTCGGGCGTGCCGCCGCCATCCGGATCGAGCTGCGCGAACTCGCGCGTCGCCACCCAGGCGATCGGCAAACGCAGCAACTCGGCGCTGCGGATCGTCTCGTCACGCAGCATGTCGGTCTGGAAGACGATGTCGAGTGCGCCACGGCGCAATTGGTCGATGAGATTCAGCGCGGTATCCGACGTCACCTCGATATCGAGGTTCGGATAGTGCTGCGCTACGTCCTTGACGAAATCGATGAACCAGGAGTGGATGACGCTATCCATCGCACCGATGCGGATGGCGCCGGCTGCGAGCGAGCCGTCGGCGAGCGACGCACGCAGCCGCTCTACGGATTCGCAAACCTCTTCGGCATGCTCGAGCACGCGCTCGCCCTCGCGGGTCAAGCTCACGCCCTTCGGATCGCGGACGAACAGCTTGCTGCCGAGATCGTCCTCGAGCGAAGAGATGCGACTCGAAATCGCAGCTTGTGTCGAATGCAGCTTGTCTGCAGCGAGGCTGAAGCTACGCAGCTTCGCCACCCAGATGAACGTCTCGAGAAATTTCAGATTCACAGCCACTCCCGGCGGAAAACGACCTATCGCAGCCGGAAGTATTCGACATCATCGGCGCGGCGGCAACTCCTGGCGCTCGCCGCGCACTCGCCACGCGCCGCCAGGCGACCCCGCGGAGCGCTTGGGGCCGCCTCGGCAGGTAGGCGCTATCACGTAAACGTGAGCACCTGCTGCGCGCGGTTGCCCGCGCCGGCGTAGGTGACGCCGAAGATGCCGTTGACGCCGGCCGTGCGCCCTTCTTGCTGATGCTGCGGATACGTGAGGAAGTGGGCTTCGCGATAACGCGGATCGGCGTGTATCGTCTCGATGTCGCTGCGGGCTTGCCTCGCCTCGGCCAGCCTGCCGCTGCGCGCCATGACGTGTTCGTAGGCCCGCAACTGATTCGAGGTTGCCACGGTGGCGTCGTACTCGTAATAGATCTGCGGCGTGGACGTCGTATCGCGCTGACTGACGGCCCAGGCCGAAAACTCCTTCAGGTATGCCTCCTCGAGTGCAAGGCGCTCGGCACGGACCGCGGGATCGTCGTGGTTGTACTCGGCCCCGAAGAACTTGCGGGCCTTGCCTTCCGCCATCTCGGGGAGCAGATCGCGCGCGTTGCGGATGAAGTCGGCCGGCTGCAGGTACGTGTGCGTGGCATAGCTCGTCGGATGCTCCTCGCCATCCTGGACGATCGCGCTGCTCTGGTAGGTCACGCCCTTGCGCCATACATCCGCCCTGGCCGAGTAGAGCGGCGTGGGCATCCCGAGAACGTCGGATACAGGATCGGGCGGGGAGGCGTGCGGGTCGGGGTCGATCGCCTCCAGCCCGATCACGCCGGTCAGCCCGCCGTGCACCCCGCCGTGCCACGATCCTTGTGCGGTATCGCGCTCCGTCCTCAGGAAGCCGGAGCGGTCGCGGTAACGCATCGTGGCGCCTTCGTAGCGCGCATCGATGCCTGCTCCGACCACGCCCGCGATCTGATGCCCGAATACGTTGAGTTCGAGCCCCTCGAGACCGAGGACGGCGCCGATCGAGCCGGACCCGGTATGATCGCTGCGCTTCTGTTCGAAGTAGCCGATCGAGAGATCGTCGCCGAATGCGTGAAACGCGCTCTTGATCAGCGAGCGCCGGTCTTCCTCGTTGCCAGGCCGCGCGTAGTCGCCGCCTGCGCCGCCCACTGCGGGATGGTTGACGAGCAGTCTGACGAGCTCGGCCTTGCGTGCGCTGGCCGCGCGATCGCCCGGCGAGCCGCCCGTCAGGTTGCGCGGAAAGCCGAGCACGGCGCCTTCCTGGTGCACGACATCATAGGCGTAGCCCACGTCGATCGAGCCCTTCAGCGGCACGGGCCCCGTGCCGAGCGAGCCGCCCACGCCCGTCTCCACCTTCTTGAGCGTCTGCACGTTGACGCGCAGCTGGCTGCGGTCGGTCGTGTTCGAGGATTCGAACTGCACGGTACGGACGAGGCCGCCGCCCAGATCGACGTGGACTTTGGCCACGAATCCCGAGAGCACCGCGGTGATCGTGTCCTGAATGCCTTTCGTCGTCAGCGTCACGTTGCCGGCGTTGTCGAACGAGAACGCGGAGCCGAGTTCCTCGGCCGCGACGACCTTGGCCAGCATATCCGCCACGTCCTTGCGCTCCTTGCCCTTGAACGGCTCCATCGCGATCGGCGCCTCGCTGCCCTTCGTGAGCAGCATGAAGTCCTTGCTGAACGCTCGCCAGCGGGGATCGGCAGCCTCGTTGGACATGAGCCTCTGGGCCGCGATCGGGCTGCCTGGGCCGCCGACGTCGGCCGCCCAGCGCAACAACGTGTGCGGCGTCAACAACGCCTGGTTCTCTTGATCCAAGATCGATGCAACACGCGCTCGCAGACCATCGCGCAGGCCCTGATTGGCGGCGAGTCCGGCTTCGTCGGCGTCGCCCGGCACCGATGGCGCGAGCTCGTCGACCAGCTTGGCGATCAGCTTGTCTTTCGTGAAATTGAGCAAGCGCTTCGGCGTGGAATGGCGCGTCATGAAAAAAGCCTGCGCCTTCACCTGCCTCGCGACCGCCGCGCGCACCACCAGTCGCAATGCGGCGTTGCCGTGCTCGTCGTCGCGCACGGCGTCCTGCTTCAACTGAGGCATGGCGTCGATCGCTGCGGCCACGGCCTCCATCATGTCGGCCTGGGCGCGCGCGGCGTGCGTGCCGCCCTGGTTGACGACGCCCATGCCGCGCGCCGGCGATTCCTCGGCGATCCGGCTGTGCGTCAGGAACGGGCTCTTGCCCGTGAACGGCGACACGATGCGCCGCAGATCGGACTTGAACTTGCTCCAGCCCGTCGGGTTGCGCATGGCGCGGTCCACGTGCTTGCCGAAGCCCTTGCTAACGCGTGATTCGATCGCACGGAACTCGCTTGGTTTGCCGTCCAGATCGCGCGACTCATCGGTCAGTATGCCGTTACGAATCATCGGAATCGCAAACCGGCAACCATGCGTGCCTCCCGTAAACGGCGCGGCAAGGCGCTCGGGATCCCCGGCGTGCTCGTCGAGCGCGCGCAATTCGTCACGTACGGCGAGCAGCGCCTTTTGCGCGATCGACAGGTTCCGCGGTACGGCTTTGCCGTCGCGGCCGGGCCAGTCTTGCTCGCTGCGCCCGCGTGTCGCGTCGCCGAGACGGCCGAGACTGAAGATCGAGGCCGGATCGTTTTTCAATGCAGGGGCGACCTTGCTGCCAGCCGATGCGATGGTTTCCTGCTGCAGGCGCTGCGAGGCCTTGAGGAAAACATTGAGCACGAGCCGCTCCTTGTCGGCCACCGAGGCATGCGTGCGTGGATCGCGCGGTACCGCCGGGGCGGGTGTGAGCTTGGCGATCAAGCTCTTGCCGACGCCGCCGGGAATCTGCACGATTTCCTGCGCGAGGCGCCACGCGCCGTCCGCGCCCTCAGGCGCCGCCGACGACGGCCCATGCCCGCCCACCTGACGCAAGCCGTCGAGCAGGTTAGTGCACTGCAGCGCACGCAACGCGATGAGCGCCTGCCCCGCAGGATCGAAATCCTTGCCGAACGCGAGATCGAGGGCGTGCGTCAGCATCACGGTTTCGGGGCCGGTCAGCTTGTTCGCCTGCGCGTCCATTTGCGTCTTGATCTGCTCCGGCGTCAGTCCTTCGGTCTCCACCTTTTCTTGCCGCAGTGCGCCGAGCGCCTCGAACAATGCCGGGCGCTGTATCCCTCTCAGCAGATCGGGATTCTCGTCGAAGACGGCTTTCAACGCCGCCTCGCCGTTGAGCCGGGACACGATTTTGAACTCGGGCGGCGCCTCGCGCGGCCGTGCACGCGATGGCTCTTCGAGCACGGGATGCGTCATCGCCGGCTCCTCCGGCCGGCCGGACACGGGAACGAGCGTCGGCTCAGGCGTCTCGACCGTGGTGGCGAACGGCTTCATCGCATTTGCCGCGGCCTTGTCCACCGCGAACGCCGTGCCGGCCTTGGCGGGATCGGTCACGTGATCGGACCACGCGGTGAGCTGGTTCTTGACGGCGAGCAGCGCCTTCTGCGCGCGCGTGAGGTCCTTCGG
Source organism: Trinickia soli (assembly GCF_002879855.1). Classification (GTDB taxonomy): domain Bacteria; phylum Pseudomonadota; class Gammaproteobacteria; order Burkholderiales; family Burkholderiaceae; genus Trinickia; species Trinickia soli. The sequence goes on from NZ_PNYB01000010.1 coordinate 187,460, forward strand.
CACTGGCGTGCCGTCGCGGCCGGGCCAGTTGCGCGCAACGCTGCGGCCCCGGGTCGCCTCGCCGAGGCGGCCAGTGGCGAACACCGAGGCAGCGTCGCTTCCGCGCATGCCGGCGGGGTCGGCTTCGGCCAGCGCCTCGCGCGACGCCCGCAGAAACACGGCCATCCACTCCCCGAGCATCGCAGCGTCCGCTTGCGCGTGCGCCGGCTCGGCGCCAGCCGGGCGCGATGTCACGGAGGGCACGGCCAGCTTGCCGATCAGCCGTACGCCGATGTCGTCATGCAGCGGGCGCTTGCCGCCCTCGCTCGACGTCGGGGTGACGATGTGCTGCGCCAGCGTCCAGGCGCCGTCGATACCGGCCGGACGCGGCGGCTGGCGGAAACCCACCGTGCGAACACCGTCCACGAGGCTGGTGTCGAGCAGCATGTCGAGCGCCGCCAGTGCGTCGCGCGAGGGGTCCGCACTCATGCCGAATCCGCTTTTGAGCGACTGCGTGAGCCGCGCGGCCTCGTGCTCTGTCAGGCCCTTGTCCTGCGCGAGCTGCACGAGCCGCTGGCGCAATGCCGCGCGCTCGGTGCCCGGGGGAAGCGCGTCTTCGTTGAACTGCAGGTCGACCGCCACGTCGTTGTCGTAGCGAAAGCCCTTGTAGGGCTTCGGTTGCGGCGTCCAGGTGTTGCTGCGGATCGGGGTCGAAGTCGTCGTCGACGTGACACCGAAGCCATGGTAATAGCGCTTGTCCGGATCGCGCATGACGGCGATGCCGTCCTTGATCGCCTGCTTCACCTTGCCGAGCGCACCGGCGCCGCCGGTCGGGAGTTCGACCTCGGTCTCGGGCTCGGTCTCGGTCAGGTGCTCCTCGTCGCGGCGACCGAACGGCATCGAAAAGCGGCCACTGTCGACGAAGCCGTCATCTTCGTCGCCGCCTGGATCGATATCGCTGGGAAGGGTGAGATCGCCGCTGCTGCCGAGGTGAATGCCGAGTCGTTCGGCGAAGTCGGTGAACGTCACGTTGTTGCCCGAGCTCAGCGAGCCCGAGTCGTCGCGATCGAGCTGGGAGTCCCCGCCGTGCACGCTACCGCCCGCTTGGTGATCGGGCGGTTCGCTGCCGGCCACCGAGCGCAGCGCCTCGAAGTGGTTGCCGAAGCGGATGATCGCAACGGGATCTTCGCCGGTATTCGACTGCAGCCAGCGCACGGGATGACCATCCGCATGCGGTTCGACCCAATGCACGTCGAGGCTCGCGCCACAGCGGGTGTTGATGTAGGCCAGCGCTGCTTTGATCGCCGGCTCGTCCGCATAGAGCATCCGGTCGAGTTCGGCGATCTCCGGATGCGCTTGCTCGAGCACGGCGCGGCATTTTTGCGCTTCGTCGGCCAGCTTCGGCTCGTAGTCCTTGTCGTAGCGGCCCGTGGCATGCTGCAGCAGCGAGATCAGCAGGCAGTTCATGCCCGCGCCGCTGTTCGGCACGGTCTCGATGCCGCGGGTGGCCAGCCAGGCGCGCACGGGCGCGGGGTCGATCTCGCGCTGTTGTTCGACGAGCGGCGCCTCGCTGCCCTCGCGTTCCTCTGCGGGCCGCATGGCAGGCCGAGGCACGAACGCCGAACCCGAGGAGACGCCATGCGCGCCGGCGCCGGCCGCGGTCTCTTGTGCCGATATTTCCGGAATCCCTTGCACGGCATGCGCGGCCATCCGCAACGCGGCGTCGCGCATCGAGGTTTGCGCCGACAACTCGGCGAGCGAGCCTTTGTGCCCAGGCGCATTGGGCAGCATTTCAGGCGACGTCGGTTCGCCTTCGGTCTTGCCCGTGGGCTCGCCCTCGGTTTTCGAGGCGCCCTGCCAATGGCCGCCGCTGCGCAAATATTCCACGGCATCTTCGACGAGGGCCGAGCGGCCCGGATCGAACGAAGACGTGCGCTCCGGGCTCGACCCCGCGTTGCCCTTGCTCTTTTTGCTGCTCCCCTTGCCGAGCGAACCGAGTTTGTTCAGCACACCGCTTCCGGACAAGCGCCGGCTCGACGGCGCGGTGTTGCGCCTGCTGCTCGTCTTTCCACGATCGGCGCCACTCGCACCGCTGAAGCAAGCCGAAATCCAGTTTCCTATTTTCATGTCCCATGCTCCTCGACACTTTCGCCTGCGGATCGGCGCGCACGCGACCGCACCCCTGCCATGCGGAACGAGCAGCCGGACACATGTGCGCCTTGTATGCGCTGAGTATGGGAAAAATCGGCAGCGGCCGATGCGCCGCGCGCGAAGCCGCCGCCTGCGTGGCGAAGCCCAGGCGCCTATCGGCGGCCTGACCTCAGGTAAGCTGGGCCACGAATACCGTGTTGCGCCCCGCGGCCTTGGCCAGGTAGAGCGCCTCATCGGCAGCTTTCACGAGTGCGCTCGGCTCGCGTTCGGCATGCGCGGCCCTCGTTGCGGCACCGATGCTGACCGTCACGTGGCGTCCGGCGCCGGGACAATTGACGTCGAGCTCGTCAACCGCGCGGCGCAGCGTCTGCGCCACGGCATGAGCGCCCGTCTCGTCGGTGTCGGGCAGGACCACGACGAACTCCTCACCGCCGTAGCGCGCCGCAAAGTCGGCCGGCCGGCGCAGGTTCGCCCCTATGCAGCGGGCCACTGCCGTCAGCGCCGCGTCGCCAGCCTGGTGACCATAGCTGTCGTTGTAGTTCTTGAAGTGATCGATATCGACGAACAGTACCGAGAGCGGCCGCCTGTCGCGCGCGGCCCGGCGCCATTCGGTCGTGAGCCGGTCGTCGAACGAGCGGCGGTTATCGAGCCGTGTCAGTTCGTCCAGACGCGCGAGTTGCTGCAACTTGACCACGATCCCATTGCGCCGCGAGATCAGCAGCGCCAGATAGCCTGCCAAGCCCAGGAAGATTACCGTACACGCGAGCATGAAGGCGGCCGTACCGATGGCGTGTGCGCGCCAGGCGCGATAGACGTCGTCCTCGGCAAAAGAAACAGCGAGCATCAGGGGCAACCCGTCGAGGTGCTTGAAAAAATAAAGACGCCGCTCGCCCTGCACAGGCATGTCGTCCGAGAAAGCGCCCTTCGCACTCGCCGACATGGCGCCGAGCGGCTCGGTGCCGCCCCCGTCGAGGCCGATGACGGCGCCGGAGAAATCGGGTATGGGCTTCACGCCCCGGTCCGAGACCTGCAGCAGCGCGATCTGCCCGTGCGGCCCCACGGGCAGATCGGGAAGCAAGCGCCGCAAGCATGCCGCGTCCACCGCCCCCGTCACGACGCCGCCGAAGGCGCCGTTGCGTTTGTCGACGCGGCGGCTCAGCATCAGCATCGTCGACTGCCCGGCTCGGTGCTCCGCGCCGACGTAAAGTCCGAGGCCCGGGTCGCGCCGAAGCGGTGTGAGATAGGGTTGCCGGTCGGGTCCGGCATCGGCGCGCAACATCGTGCCCGCTCCGATCGCGGAATCGGCGATGAGCAGGCCATGTTCGTCGCGCACGACGATGGAGCTGAGGCAGGGAAGCGGCGTCAGCCCGCCGAAGAGCGTTCGCCCCGGGGTGCCCGATCTCTGCGCCTCGATGCTGTCTGCCCTGGCGGCCACCCTTTGGAGCGTCCTGTCGTAGTCGTGTAGCACCTGCGTGAGCGCACGCTCCATCGCGGGCAATGCACTGCTCGATCGTGCCACGGCGCGCTCCTGCGCATCCTCACGGCCGCCAAACAACGTGCTCGCGCCGGTCGAGAGCATGACCAGGACGATAACGACGCAGCCTATGAGCGCGGCATGCTGTCCCCTTTGCAAGGGCGCAATCCCTTGGATCGGGAAGGATGGCTGGTGGCCCCGCATCGTCGTACCTGCTGATCTGCTATAGCGTCGAAGAGCGTGCGGTGGTCGACCGCACGCTGTCACGATAGAAAAAGCCGCCGACGGCTCGCCTCGAGGCAATCGGGGGGAACGCTTGCCGCAAGAAATTGCGCGAGCCGCCCGCCGGCAAAAACAGGAGATCGGGCACGACGGCATCCACGATGGCGCCCGTGCTCACTCAGCGCACCTGCACGAGCCGCACTTCACGCCGATGGCCGGCACACGTGTTCCCCGGCCCGTCCTCGCCGCGGCAACCCCGATCTGCGGTCTCGGGACTGCCGGCCTCAGTGCCTGCGGACTCACGGCAGGCGTTCTCGGCGCCCAGCGCACGCTCGGCCTCGAGCTTGCGCTCCATGATGCGGCGAGCACGCACGGCCCCGCCGTCGATGGGAAGCACCAGCGGCCGGGCCGACCAGAATTCGCGCTCGCCCAACGCTTGCTGCTGCGCTTCCAGCATGGGCAGGTCTTCGTCGCGAAACGGCCCCATCAGCATCTCGACGGCATACTCGACCACTTCCCTCGCGCGTGCGCCCAGCTTCTTCGGCAATCCGAAGCCGAAGAAGTAGTGCGTCGATGCCTCGGTCTCGGGCGTCAGGAAGTGGCCCGAGAACGACGTCAAGCCGAATTCGCGCGGCAGGCCCGAAATGGTTGCCCCGACTTCGATCGACATCAGCGCCGGTGCGTTCCAGCGCACGTCGAGCCAGCGGTCGACGGGCACGCCCTTGGGCACACCGAAGGGCAGCGCGACCGCGTCGCGCAGATGCTCGCCCTGCGTCGCGCGTCGCGCCCAAACGGTTTCTCCGTCATCGTCGAAGTCCATGGTCCCGGCCGTGATCGACGGCGTGCCGAGCGTTTCGGGATGGAGAAACTGAAAGTGGCTCAGGTCCAGCAGATTGTCGACGCTGAGTTGGTAGTGAGCGCGCGAGAGCAGATAACCGGTGCTCGTTTCGTTTTCGGACGGATCGAGGTAGCCGAAGTCGGGCAGCGGCGTCTGGGCGGCGCGCTGCGGCTCGCCCATCCAGATCCAGACGGCGCCATAGCGCTCCATGAGCGGATAGGACGTCACGCGCGCCGCCTCGGGAATGCGGCCGTCGCCGTGCGGATTGTGCACGCAACGGCCGGTCTTGTCGAAGGCGAGCCCGTGATACGGGCACTCGATCGCCCCATCGCGCACGCGTCCGCGCGACAACGGTGCGAAACGATGCGGACAGAGGTCGGCCAACGCCACCGGCCCGCCTTCATTGTCTCGAAAGAGAGCTACCGGCTCGCCGAGCAGTACCCGCCGCATCGGCGCCTCGACGGAAAGCTCGCCGCTCCAGGCGGCGACGTACCAGGCATTGCGCAAGAAATTCATGTTCATGTTCCCCCGAACGGTGACGTTGCAATGCGCCCGACATCGCGGCACGGGTCTTGATGCCCGCCGCCGGCGCATGATCAAGGTAGCGCCCTTCCAGCCGCCGCGGTGCGGCAGCCGGCGAAGACGCGAACGGGGAAACGAAGAACGGACCGCCAGTCAGGAGCCGCCGTATTCGATCGGCTCGGCAAAGCGCACGCCGGACGTCGCGCGCAGCGTATCGATCTGTCGGGCGAGATGACCCTTGCCCGCGCCGGCTGCAGGGGCGAGCGAATAGATGCCGTTTGCGCCGGGGCCGGCTACGATCTGCAAACCCAGCGAGGTCAACAGCGCCTGCAACTGGCCGATGGGCATCGCGGGGTCGACGACGAGCCGAATCGTCGCACGTGGCGTCCCCGGCTGCGTGAGCGCCGGCGAACCGGACGACAGTGTGCGATAGACGGCAGGCCGAACCGCATCGCCAGGCCCCAAACGGAACAGCGCGGTGCCGCCGGCCCCGAGTATGAGTAGCGCGGCCAGCCCGTACGCGAGCGCGCTTGCCGACGGACGCTGCGCCCAGAGGAGCGTGCGCGCACGGCGCCGCTCGCCGACAGCATGTCCGTCGATGCGCTCCAAGAGCCGTTCGAGCCCGGCTTCGAGGTCGGGGCCGACGGTTGCCCGGCTCGCGGTCATCGCCGCGCGCAGCCGCTGCTGGAACGCCAGTTCGTCGCGGCAGGCAGGACAGTCGGACAAATGACGCTCGACGTCGCTGCGCTCATCCGCGCAGGCCGTGCCGTTGACGAAAGATGGCAGCAATCCCCAGACGCGCAGGTGAGTACGGTCACGGTGGGTGGAAAAAATCATCGCTTGGCTCGAGAGTGGCCCGGGCGAATGCCCGGTACGTGACACGTGAGTGCGCCTCCGGGCCAAAAAAGTTGCAAGCCCGAAAAAAATTCGCTTCTGGCGCCGCCGCTGCGTGTTTTCGGAGCGAAAGGCGACCGATTCGTCCGATCATTCCCGGTTTCGCATAACGACAAACAAAGGACTTCGCTTCGAGATGGCAGAACACGGGGACGATTTCGAGTGGAAATTCATCACAGCTCGGTTGCGTGTATTCATCGTCGCATCGCAAGAAGCGGTGCAGCTTTGCCGTACGCTGCTGGAAAACGCGGAAGTCGCGGCCCGCGTGCCCTGGATACGCGAGAAGACGGGCAAAGCCTTCGAGCAGGAGATGCTGCGCTTCGAACTCCTGTGCGCGGCGGGCGCGCTTTGCGTGTGGGCGGTCGAGCGCATCGAGGACGGAGCCTTCGTCGCCGCGATCGTCGACAATCCGTCTGCCCAGGGCAGCAACCTCGAGCTCATCGTGCGCCGCGAGTGCTGGGGCTTGGGCTACGGCGACGAGGCGATGGAGCCGCTGCTGCGATGGTTGCGTTGAAGGATGCGGGTGGCTTCGCATACGAAGTGCTGTCTTCGCGCCGTGTCGGGGCGCAGCCGAACGGATTTACGACACTGCGCAAGGACAGTGCTTGCGCTTGCGGCGCGAGCGCTGTTTTCTCAGCGCGGCGCCGCGCGTCGGCGTCGTCCGGTCACAAACTTCAACACGCAGGAGAATCTAGATGGCTGCCGTTACTCCCCCCACGATCACCCCGACCTCCCTCGCCTCGTTCGAGAAGCCCACGCAGTTCAACCCGGGCCAGGATCCCTCGAAGCTGTTCGGCAAGGATTTCGACAAGCACCTCGGCAACATGCAGGGCAAGCACAAGCCCGAGCCGAAGCACAAGGCCGAGCCGAAAAAGACCGAGTCCAAGGACCACAGCCACGATTCGGCGAAGCACCACAAGCATCAACCGCAGCACACCCATCAGCCCGCGGGCCAGTAATTCCGGCAGCCGATAACCCATCGGCCCGGACTCCCGGCGGCAGCGAGAGTGCGAGCTCGACCTACCGCCGGGAGCGTAGCGGACTAATGCAATCGTGTTTAGGAACCCGCATCGTGTGGGCGCGCATCATGTGTCGCCTTGGACGCAACCGGGATGGCAACGCCCGAACGAGTGGCATCGGCCGCATTAGCCGCACAAGTGCATTAGCCGCATCAGCCGCATCAGCCGCATCAGCCGCATCAGGGCATTGGCGGCATCGGCGAAACGAGCGTGCAATCGACCGATCGGCCGACCAACCGCCCGTCAGCGGGCCCGCGCCTTCGCACGGGACACGCTCGACTTTGCAAATCAGGCCGGCAGCACGTCACGCCCCTCTTCCTGCGTGGAGGTCTCGTGCGGCTCGCCGGCGGCCGGCACCGGCGCCGCGACCGCAGCGGGCGCCGCTATCGTCTCCGCAGCCGCGGGCGGGGTGCGCGTCAGTGCGTAGAGCAGCGCGTCGTCGGCAACGAGGCCGCGGTTGGGCCGCGGCTCCCAATTGACGAGCCGTCCCTCGTACTTGAAACCGAGCTTTTCCATGGTGGGAGCCGACTTGCCGTGCGGTGCGCAGCAAGCGTAGACGCGGTAGACGTTCGGCTGGGCGATCGTCCAGTTGAGCACCTTGCGAAACGCTTCAAGCGATGCACGCCGCCGGCGCCACGCGAGCCGCTGCGCCGACGCCACGCCGAGCTCGATGCGCGGCAGGGCCGGACGCAGTTCGAGCATGCTGCACAAATGCCCCGTCTGCTTGTCCTCGAACACCCAGGTGAACATCGTCTTGTTTTTCCACCCCGCGTCGCACTCGCGGATATAGAGAATGGCCTCGTCGACCGACTCGAGCGTACGCCGCGGCAGCCATTCCATCACTTCGGGATCGCCGAGCAGCGCATAGTAGAGTTGCTCGGCGTCGCTCTCGACGAAAGGACGCAACCAGAGACGCTCAGTCTCGATGATGCGCGGCGGATTGAACGGTTCGATCGGATCCAGCGGTTTGACCGGTTCCATGACAAGCTCCTCCTACATGAACGGCGATTGAGCAGCGCGGCTCGGCCCGGCGTGTCAACGCGCGAGTGTTTCCGAGGGCGCTTCCTGAAAAACCTTCCGGTAGCTGTTGATCAGCGTCGAGCGATGCTGGATGCCCCACTTGTGGGCCGCATCGAGCACGCCGGTGGCGCCGCCGTCCTCGCGCGTGAGTTCCTCGCGGATACGCTCCATGCGGCGCTGGCGAATCAGTTCGCTCGGAGAAAGCCCGAGATGCGTCTTGAACGCGGCCTGCAGCGCGCGCTCGGTCACCCCGATCTGCGCGGCCAACTCGCGCACGGACAGATCGCGCTGATCGAGATGCTCCATCAGGTAGCGATAGGCGCGGCGGTACTTCGCAGGCAATCGCGCGCTCACGTCATCGGCGCGCGGCTGGGCGCCTGCGGGGCTTGCGGCCTCGGCCGTCACGGCCGGCATCAGGATGCTGTCGGCGCGCACATGGCTGATCGAAGCCAGCGCGTAACGGCCATACAGTTCCGTGGATTCGTGTCCGCGCCCCTGCTGCTGCCGTACCTTCGAGAGGCAATAGAGGTATTCCAGGTACCAGCGCTTATGCTGATGAGCGACGCCGTTGCCGACGCGGCAGTGGCCGAGCATGGTCTCCGCCGTGTGGGGGGCCTGCGCGGCGACAGCAGCGACGGAGACCTCGAGGCAAAGGCTGCGATGGTATTCGGCAAGCCCGCTCGCGGCAGCCCACTTGAGATGCGGATCGAGACGTTCACAGTGCCCCTTTGCGCCGAAGGCGAAACGTTGCAGGTGTGCAAGGTATTCGAGCCGCTGAGCGAGCAATGGCATCGAAGCCGACGACGGCGCCGACGCGATCGCGCCAAACGTATCGGGCAGAACCCCTTGCGCGGCCGAGCGCCAGTAGATGTGGTCGCGCAGCGGCTCGGCCTCGCGCAGCTCATGCTGAATGCGCGCGTCGTAGCGCAGCGATGCAGCCAGGTCCGCGAAGCCGCCGGCGCCCGCCTGTTCGGCGGTTTGTGCGAGCATCTCGAGTTGCTGGCCGACCGCACCCAGACATCCGAGATGAAGCAGGACGAGCGACTTGCCGAGGCGGCTTTCGAACCGCTGCGCCGCGCTTGCCTCGGGCTCCTCGAGGACGCGATTGAAGCAGGCCACGGCCGTGCTGAAACGGTCCTGGAAGAATGCAAGCCAGCCAGCGTTCCGGCAAGAAGCGATGCGCAGCGCGTCGCGCGACTGGCGAATCGCACGCTGTGCCTTGCGGTACCCTTCCTCGGCCTCGATCAGGCGACCGAGCGCAAGCTGAATGTCCGCATAGGCTTGCAGCACGATGGGGTCAGCGGTTTCGTCTTCACGCTCCGCTCGCGAAGCGAGCGTTGCACAGGCTTCGCCAAGACGCCCCTCGGCGCCCAGGCGCGCATACGCTGGTAGTGCATCGGCCGCACAGAGAGAAGAGGCAAGGACGAAGTAGACGCTCGAGAACATGACGCGCTCCTGAATCGAGGGGATCTGCATTCCGACGTGTGAGTCGTTGGATGCATCGTCTCAATGGCGCGTCTTGTTTTCGATCGATTGTGACGGTCTGTTACCTTCGATGGCTTCGGCTTCGGGGCTCAACTCTTTCGCGCAGCATCCGAGACGGCGGACGCCGCCGCTTTCGCAACGTCGACTTGCGCCTGAACCATCGATATGAACATCTGGCTCTCGGCCGCAAACATCTGCGCCTCGATCATGGGCGTCATGAACTGGCCGGTCGACTCCATCGTTTCCTCGGCGAATTCAGCCGCCGCGTTCGGCATGTTCTGAGGCCGCTTCGCTGGCCGGGCTGCCGCAGGGGCATGCTCATGCGGCGCCTCGGCAGGTTCGAGCTCGGGTACCGGTTCCTCGTGTTTCTGTCCCGCGTCGATCTGCGGTGCATGCGGTGCATGCGGCGTATGCGGCGTATGCGGCGTGTGAGGGGTGACAGGCGTCGAGGCAGGCCCGTGCCTGTTGCGAAGCTTCGCGAATGCCGCCGCCGTATCGGCGCGCGGACCCAGTGAAGGGCTGGCGTGCGGCGAGCCCGGCACCGACGGAGACGCGGGGGGCGTATTGGCGTCGAACGCGGACACGGGCGGGTCCCACTCCTCGTCGAGCGACGCGCGCGGGGGAATCCTCAGCGGCGAAAGACGCACGCCCGGTTCCGGCTCCACGAACGGGTGATTCAAGCCGTTATGTTCCTGTCCCGACTCAGCGACTGGCTCGTCGTTCGCCAACGTATCGCGCGGCGTGCGCGCGCGCGCGGGGTTGTCCGATTCGTTCGTACCGAGACGCATCGTCGAAGCGGGCTCATGAACACTAGCCCGCGGCGTATCGAACGGGTTGGTGCTGACCCGCGGCGTATCGAACGGGTTGGTGCTGACCCGCGGCGTATCGAACGGGTTGGTGCTAACCCGCGGCGTATCGAACGGGTTGGTGCTGACCCGCGGCGTATCGAACGGGTTGGTGCTAACCCGCGGCGTATCGAACGGGTTGGTGCTGACCCGCGCGGTACGCGAGCTCAGACGCCCGAGCACGCCCGTCGAAGGGAGCGGTCGAGACGACGAGACCGTGGGTGTGGGCGGTTTCGGTGAAGACGTCGAAGACGGCGTGTGCGCGTCGGTGCTGATGTGGCCGTCGACGAACGGATTGGTATGGGCTGGTCCCGTCACGGGCATGGTGTTCCTCGCTCGGTCTCGATGCGATAAGGCGGACCGCCCGAGGCGAAGCACAAGGCGGCAGTGACCTCTTTATAGCGGGTTCGGCATCGACACCCTGCCCTGCGGCCCGAAGCGAACGCACGGATTGCGAAGCCTCGCGCAAGGCCACGCCATTGCATACGCGGCGCTGACCATTGGGATGAACCCCACGGTTAAGAAAAGCTTGATACCCCCGGAAAGAAAAATTTAAGTGCCCTGCGCATCCAAATCGATTTCATCTGGCACTAACGTTTCACCGAACCAAGGAGCATTTCATGAAGTTCCATCCGGTTATAGGCGGCTCGCATCGCATCGCGCGCGGAAATGGCGTTGCGAGCCACGAGCGAAGCGAGATGCTCGTTCAAAGAACGGGACATGTTGTCTTCCTTGCGGCGAATGAAATCGCTAATGAAATGCATCTTATCAGGATCAACGAGCAGCTTGCTCACCTGCTGATTCGTATTGAAGAGGAGTTCGCTTGCAAGCACGAACGACTGGCCGTCTTCGCTCGGCACGAGGCTCTGGCAGATCGCGCCGATCAGCGAATTCGCGAGCGAGGCAGCGTGGCGCTCGCGCTGCTCGGAGGGGAAGAAGGAGAGCAGCCGCGAGAGCGTGCTCGCGGCACTGTTGATATGCATGGTCGCGAAGACGAGGTGGCCGGATTCGCCTGCCTGCAGCACCGTCTCGGCCGTCTCGAGGTCGCGCACTTCGCCCACCATGATGACGTCGGGCTTCTGTCGCAGCGCTTCGCGCAGTCCTGCCGAAAAGCTCGGCGTATCGGTCGGAACTTCGCGTTGCGAAATGATCGATTGGCGGCTGTCGAGGTAAAACTCGATCGGCTCTTCAATGGTGACGATATGACTGTTTCTGGTTCGGTTGATGTGATCGAGCAGCGAGGCGATGGTCGTGGTTTTGCCGGAGCCCGTCGGCCCCGTCACAAGCACGATGCCCTTCGTCGCATCGAGCATCGTGCGGATGTAGGCAGGCAGCCCGAGCTTCTCGAGCGGCAGCGGTTCGAGCGGCAGACGTCGGATCGAGATCACGGTCTTGCGGCCACCCGAGCTGCGATAGACGTTGCAACGCAGCCTGCAGCGCGTGAGCACGAACGGGCGATCGATGGCGCCTTGCGTGAGTCGCGCTTCCCATTGCTCGTCGATGGCCTCGAGCATCGGGCGCATCTCTTCCATCATCACGGGCGTGCTGTCGCCGGTCTCGATCCAGCCCTGCGGCGTCTTGATCATGATCGGGCGATCCTGCTCGATATGGATATCGGTGAAGGTCTGGGGCAGATCGACGAGCGCGAGAATTTCGCGCGTGAGGTCGCGCAACCCGCTGGATTCAATGGTCATGTTGGTGGGTCCGTGAAGCGTTGCAATGACGACGCATTCGTGACTTTAAAGAATCGGCACGGCGGAAGTAAAGCCGAAAGAGCGTACGCCCCTCGCGCCTGCGCGGGAAGCGTCCATCGGACGGGATCATGGGACGGGGTCGGGCCATGCGCCGCGCGCTGATCTGCACCGCCGTCATGGCGGGCGTCGTAGCTGGCGTCGGCCAGCCTGATAGGGCCCTGGCCGCGCCGCGCCAGGCCGCCGCAGCCGGGCGCGTGGACGTGGTCGGCAGGCTGCAGGCACGCAATGTCGGCGCGGGCGGCCATGACGTTCCGCTGCGCGAAGCGCTCGAGCGCATCGTTCCTGCCGACTACAGCATCAACCTGCCCAATGCCGGCGCCTGGGCGGAGACGCCCGTGAGCTGGAACGGTGGGCGCACCTTCGTGGCGGCGCTGCGCGAAGCGCTCGCGGGTCTTCCCGAAGTCAGCGCGAAGATCGACACGAATCTGCAGATGGTCACGGTGCGCTCGCTCGCGCTGCCGTTCGGCGCGGCGCCCCCCCTCGCCGCTCGCCCGCAAGGTGCCGCGCCTGGTACGGCGCCGGCGATGGCCGCCCCGGCGCCCGCACTCGGCGCTACGCCGCGTGCGGAGCCGCCTATGCTGGCAGCGCAGACGCAGTTGCCCGGCGCGCCGCCATCGGCATCGCCCGCTGCCCGCCCCGATACGGCAGGCTTGCAAAAAACCGGTATGCCCAACGCAGTCGCCACAAAGGCGGCCATCGCGCCTGTCTCGCAAACGTTGGCTACCCCCGCCATCGCAGTGGCATCGAAGGCCATCGCCGCGCCCGCGCCGGCTCAGCCGCCGGCCGCCGTCCCCTCCTCGGCGATTTCGACGCAAGCCGGCTCTTACTCCGTGCCCGCGGCCGAAGTCTCGCGCACCTGGCGGCTCGAAGTGTCGGACCGCACTGTGAAGACGGCACTCTCGCGCTGGGCCAAGGAGGCAGGCTGGCAACTCGTGTGGGAAGTGCCGGTCGACTTCGGCATCGACGCCGACGCCACCATCACGGGCACGTTCGACGACGCGCTGCACGCCGTCGTCCATGCGCTCGACAAGAGCGACACGCCAATCCAGGCCATTCTTTACAGGGGCAACAAGGTGCTGCGCATCGTTGCCCACGGAGCCGCGTCATGAAAGCCGCCCTCGCCCTCCTCGCACTGCTGTTGGCCGGCTGCACGGGCCTGCTCCAATCGGTTTCGGATGCCGCGCACCGCGATGCCGAGCAGAGCGGCAAACTGCTGACCTCCGCCCGCGAAGGCAACATTCGCACACACACGATCGACGACGTGGTCGTCGACAATGGCATCTGGCTGTCGGGCAGAACCGTCAAGCTCGCACAGACGGCGGGCCTGCCGCCGGTATTTTCGCAACCCGTCACGTTCGATCGCCAGGTCGCTTCGCTGCAGGAGTTTTCCGAACGCATCACGCGGCTCACGCAGGTGCCGGCCAAAGTGTCGGCCGATGCCGTCACGGCGTCCGCACGCGCGCTCACCGGCGTGGGCGGCGGCGCAGCGGCTGGGCTCGGCAAGGCTGGCCAGAGCGTCAACCTGCCGCCGCTGCCGCCAGGGCGCGGCGCCGCAGCAGCGGCAGCCAACGAAGGCTTCATGCCGTCGAGCGTGCGCATTCTCTATCGCAGCGGCGATTTGAAGGGGTTGCTCGATACCGCTTGCGCACGCTTCGGCGTCTCGTGGAAGTACACGGACGGCGCCATCGATTTCTATTTCACCGACACGCGCACGTTCCAGGTCAGCGCGGTGCCGGGCGATTCGTCGGTCAATGCGAATGTCGTCAGCGAAGCAAGCAACAACGGCGGCACGCAGGGCTCGGGCCTCGCCGGCAGCATCTCCGGTGGCGGCGCCGGCGGCAGCGGCAGCGGCACAAGCAACGGGGTGTCGTCCAACAACACCTCGACCACGGCGGTGAACTCGCAGCTGTCGATCTTCGGCAGCCTGGATTCAGCCATCAAGGCGATGCTCTCGCCCTACGGCCACGTGGTATCGGCCCCCGCCACGGGCTCGATTTCCGTGACCGACACCCCCGACGTGCTCGATCGCGTCGCGCGGTTCATGGAGGAGCAAAACCGCGTGATGTCGCGCCAGATTCTCATCAACGTCACCGTGCTGTCGGTGACGCTGTCGGCCGACGACAGCTACGGCATCAACTGGGGCGCCGTCTATCAGGCCCTCGGCTCGCGCTTCTCGCTGACGAGCGCCTTTACCTCGGGCCTGACCAGCGCGACCACGCTCGGCGCCCAGGTCATCTCGCCCAACAGCCGGGCGAACGGCACCGCGGCGCTGATCTCGGCGCTCTCGCAGCAGGGAGCCGTGCGACGCAAGACCTCCGCTTCCGTGACGACACTCAACAACCAGCCTGTGCCGATCCAAGTCGCCACGCAGCAGGGCTATCTGGCTTCGATTTCGACCACCAACACCGCGAACGTCGGCTCGCAAACCTCGCTGACGCCGGGCACAGTCACCACCGGCTTCAACATGACGCTGCTGCCGCACATGCTCGATGACGGGACCGTGTTGATGCAGTTCTATACCAATCTCTCCGTGCTCGATGCGCTGCAGACGGTCACGAGCGGCGGCTCCAATCCGCTGCAGATCCAGACGCCGGAGATCGACACGCGCAACTTCCTGCAGCGCGTGGCCATGAAGTCGGGCGAGACGCTCGTCATCAGCGGCTACGAGGGCGCGGCCGACAACTCGACCCAGCAAGGCGTCGGCAAGCCGTCGAACATCCTCCTTGGCGGCGGCTACGACGCCCGGCGCTCGCGCGAAGTGATCGTCATCCTGATCACGCCGCTGACCGTGCGCACGGCATCGGGCGCCTGAGCGCACGCACGAGACGAACGCCATCATGTCCGCGCAAATCATCCAGATCGGCCGCCACCGCTTCGTCAGCGGCCTCTTCTGGCAATCGCTCTCGCGGCGGCGCGAGCTGCGCAAGGAAGCGCTCGAACTCGCACGCAAGCTGCAGTTCGACCTGCTGCTGGTGCGCATCGAGCGCGACCATGCCGAAGCCGGTTTCGCCAACCTGGCCGATGGCGTCCAGCCCGGCATGCTGTCGCTGGCGACGATGGTTTCGTCCGCGATCGTGCGGCAAGGCGCGATGTACGACGGGCGCCAGCAGCCGGCGCCCAATTGGATCGGCGCATTCAAGGTGCCGGACGGGCGCTGGGCCTACTTCGCCGTGCGCGACAACCTGTTCCTGCCGAACGGCGACTGGATCGGCACACGCGACGAAGTGTTCGAGCGGCTCTTCGCCGACTATGCGCTCGGCGGCTGGAACGTCGTGATCGGCGACGAGGAACTCGAGCCGCTCGGCTTCCACAACTTCTATCGGCGCAGCCTCGAAGATCTGATGCCGCGCCGCAACGGCAAGCCGCACGTCCATCGCTGGTGGGCGCTCGGGCGCGCGCGGCGCAGCCTGCGCGCCCCGCTCGCTGCCGCGGCGCTCGCCGTGCTCTTCTGTGCGGGCGTGGCGGGTTACATCAAGTATCGCGAGCACCAGCAGGCGCTGGCGTTTGCGCGAATGGCGGAGGCGCAGCGCAAGATCGTTTCGGCCGCGCAGAAGCAGCCCGCCGCCGCCGTGCATCCCTGGGCGTTCGAACCGCTACCCTCGGCGCTCGCTGCACGCTGTCTCGAACGGTTCGGCGAGTTCGCCCCCGGCGGCTGGAAACTGTCGCGCTATGAATGCTCGAGCACGGCGGCGAGCTATGTCTGGGACCGTCACGACTCGACCATCGCGTTCCTGCTGAGCCAGATGCCGCAAGCGCAGGTCGACGGTACCGGCGACCATGCCGCCTGGCACGTACCGCTCTCCGTCACGCCGGCCGGCGACGATGCGCTGCTGCCGGAAAGCCGCGTGCGCGAACGTCTCTTCGACGCGTTTCAGTCGCTCTCGATCAAACTGAAGCTCGATGCTGCGCCGCGCCCCGAACCCGCGCAGAGCGATCGTCTCGCCTCACCGCTCACTCACCGCCCGCCGCCGCCCACGTGGCGCGTCTGGCGCCTCTCGGCCGATCTGGCCGGCCTCTCCCCCGCAAGCATCGCGCCCGCGCTCGACGCGCCCGGCGTGCGGCTCCAACGCCTGACTTATCAGGACGGAACGTGGACCATCGAAGGAGTCGTCTATGCGAACTGAGATCTCTGCTCCGGCCGTGCGCCAGCATGCGCGCGCCATCGGCGTGGCTGTGACATGCCTGGCGCTGGCGGGCCTGGCGCTGGCGCTCACGCCGGCGGTCGGCGCGCCGGCCTCGGCCGTTGCCGCCACCCCATCCGGCCCGGGCGCCGAGCGTGCGCACGCGACCGTCTTGCAGGCGGCTGTTTCGCACGCTGGCATCTCGCAGCCGCAACCGAAGGCAACGCCTGCAAGCGTGGCCACGTCACAGTCGGAGGCGTCGACGAAAGCCGCGCCGACGGCGACCGCGCCCGAGCCTGCACTGCCCTCCACGACGGCGCTGGCGCTCACGCGGCTCGAGGAAGAAACGCTCCTGCTCAAGGCTCGCCTCAAGGCACTCGAAACCGAAGCGCAGATCGCGCAACGCAACGCCGAGCTCACGCGCCTCGCGGCGGCCGGCGAACGCAGTGGCTTCGTGGTGCGCGCGGTGGAGGGCATCGGCAAGTCGCTTTACGCGACGCTCTGGAGTCGCGACCAAGGCGAGGTTGAAGTGAAAGTGGGCGACACCCTGCCGAACGGCATGCGCATCGTCGCAGTGCGGCCCGGCGAAGTGCTCGCGCAACTCGCACACAGTCGCAAGCCCGTGGCGCTGCCGATGGCCATCGACGCGCTGCCGGCGTCGGCGGACGAGCAAAGCTACGCCGGCGCGCCAGCCGGCGGCGGCCCCGGCGCCGGTATCCCCGGCATCCCTTCGTTGCCGAGGTACTGACCATGGCCAACATTATTCCCCGCATCGGCGCGGTCGCCGACGTCGCGCCGCAGCCCCTGCAGCCGCCGTGGCGGCGCGACGGCGTCGTGCCCGCCACCGCGGCGAAAGCCGGCGAACCCGCCCCGACGATAGCCAACGGCGAACGCAGGACTGAGCAGCCTTGCGCCAAGACGCTCAGCGATCACGGCGAACTCGCGGCGAGCGAAGAGGAAGGCAAGTTCCTCTGTCTGCTGGACGACGGGCGGCTCCTCATCGCCGAGGGCCAGGAGATGAACCCCTACGTGCTCTCCTACCGCGCGCGGCTCGAGCGCATGCGCAAGCCCTACCGCACGGTATCCGTCGCGCTCGGCATGATCGCGCGCGCCTATCGCGAGCACCGGGCCGACGGCATCGAACCGATCGAGCACACGGCAATGCAGGTCGTCGCGAAGGAGCTGATCGCGCAGGCTTGCCGCGAACGCGCCTCCGACATTCACATTCGCGTGCATCGGCACGCCACCGAGATCCTGTTTCGCGTGCACAACGAACTGGTGCGCGTGCGCGAGCAGACGCGCGAGCACGGCGAGCGGCTGCTCGCCACGCTTTACGCGGCGATGGCGAGCGTCGCCGACAACACCTACAAGCCGACCGAGCGGCAAGACGCGGCCATTGCCGATCGCGACAAGCTGCCCGATCAGCTGTTCGGCGTACGTATTGCCACGGCGCCCACGAGCGTGGGCAGCGTGATGGTCCTGCGGCTGCTCTACAACGACGCCGGCGACGCCGCCGAACTCGAAAGCCTGGGCTTTACCGCCGAACATGCCGCCACGCTCGAGTTCCTGAAGGAACAGCCGATCGGCATGAACATCATCAGCGGACCGACGGGGTCGGGTAAGTCGACCACGCTGCAGCGCGTGCTCGCAAGCGCGATTCGCGACGCCGCCGGCTCGATCCACGTGATCACCGTCGAGGACCCGGTCGAATACCCGATCGCCGGTGCGGTGCAAACGCCCGTGGTCAATGCGGCAGGCGAGGAAGCCCGCTCGGCGATGTTCGCGGCGGCGATCTCGAACGCGATGCGGCTCGACCCCGATACGATCATGATCGGCGAAGTGCGCGACGGCGCATCGGCGCAAAGCGCCCTGCGCGCCGCGATGACGGGCCACCAGGTCTGGACGACGGTGCATGCCAACAACGCGATCTCGATCGTCGACCGTCTGATCGACCTCGGTCTGCCGCTGCGCATGGTCACCGACGAATCGGTGATCACGGGCCTCGTCAGCCAGCGGCTCGTCAAGCTGCTGTGCCCGCACTGCAAGCTGCGCTTCACCCAGGTGCGCGACGAACTCGATGCCGCACTCGTCGCGCGCGTGAACCAGATCGCCGGGGCACGCCTCGCCGACGTCTGCGTCGTCGGGTCCGGGTGCGCGCACTGCCGTCAGCGCGGCACGATCGGCCGCTCGGTGGTCGCCGAGGTGATCCGGCCCGACGCCCGGTTCTTCGCCTACCTGCGCGATGGCGACAAGGCCGGCGCGCTCGGCTACTGGCTCAGCCATCTCGGCGGCGAGACCGTCACGGACCATGCGATCCGCAAGGTCCTCGGCGGGCTCGTCGATCCGCGCATGGCCGAACGCGTGGTGGGGCACCTGAACTCGCGCGGCGAATACGACGACTACCTGCGCGAGCAGGCCGGAGGGAGGCGTCATGCGGCTGCCTGACGTCAACCGCTGGTGGGCAAAGATACAGCTCACGGCCAACGCGCGCCTGCGGATCTACCGCAAGATCAGCAAGATGCTCGGCAACGGCTTGCCGCTACTCAAGGTGCTGGAGGATCTCGAAGCGCGTGCCTCGCACAATGGCCGCAAACCGCACGAGGCGCTTGCCATCGCGCTCGCGGACTGGCGCCGTACGGTACAAAACGGCGGACAGCTGGCCGAGGGCATGTCGGGCTGGGTGCCGCAATCGGAGCAGATGATCATTCTCGCGGGCGAGCAGGCCGGCCGCATCGAGCAGGCGCTCGAGTCGGTCGCGCGGGTGGTCGTGGCGGGTCGCAAGATCCGCTCGTCGATCGTCGGCGGCGTGACCTATCCGAGCATGGTCTTGCTGATGGTCTTCACCTACATCTACCTCTTCGGTACGCGCGTCATTCCGCAGTTCGCGATCTTCTCCGATCCGCACGGCTGGCACGGCGCGGCACGCTCGCTTTACCTGATGTCGAAGTTCACGCAGCGCTGGATGCTGCTGGTCGTGGCGCTGACGATGGCCTTCTGCGCACTGGTGGCCTGGTCGATGCCGAACTGGAACGGACGCCTGCGCGTCGTGCTCGATCGCGTGCCGCCCTACTCGCTCTATCGGCTCGTGATCGGCAGCGGCTTTCTGATGGCGTTCTCGTCGCTGCAGACCTGTGGCTTCACCGTGGAAAAGTCGCTCGTACGGCTTGGCGCCACGGCCGCGCCGTGGCTGCGCGCACGTATCGACGACACGCTGTTCGGGGTGAAGTCGGGCCTGAACGCGGGCGAGGCGCTGCGCGCCACCGGATATCGCTTCCCGTCGTCGGAGATCGTCGACGACCTTTGCATCTACTCGCAGTACAGCGGCTTTGCGCAAGCGCTCGAAGTGCTGGCTGCCGAGTGGCTCGAAGACGGCGTCGAGATCGTCGGCACGCAGATGCGCGTGCTCAACAGTATGTCGATCGTGTTGCTGGCGGTCGTCATTGCGTGGCTGGTAACCGGGTTCTTCGGCATCCAGCAGGAGATCGCGGCGGTGTCGCGATCATTGAAATAACCGGACGCAAGCCTGGCTCCAGGTCACGCCGGACATTTTTTTGGCTCATTGGGAGAATCACATGAAACCGGACCGTCGCCTCGTCAAGCCCGCCGCCCTGCCGCGCAGCACGCCGCGCGCGCGGCACCGCCAACGGGGTGCTTCGCTGCTCGAAGGCATCGCCTATCTCGGCATTGCCGCGATCGTCGTGATCGGCGCCATCGCGCTGCTGCGCACGGCGTTCGGCAGCGCCAACGCTAACACGATGCTCGAGCAGCTTTCTTCGATGCAGACCGCCGCGCGCAAGCTCTACATGACGACGCAAGGCAACTATGGGGCCGCCGCGCTCGACGGGCCGATCATCGCCGCAGGCGCCGTGCCGCAGGGCATGTCCGTGGATACGGCGAACTCGAAGATCACCAATGCGTGGGGCGGCGCCGTCACGCTCATGGGCGCGAACACCACCTTCACGATCAGCTACGCCAGCGTGCCTCAGGACGTCTGCGTCGACGCGCTGACGGGCACAACCACGGGCTTCACGCAGGTCGCCGTCAACGGCGCCGCGGCAGTTCCGACACCCGTCTCGCCCACAGCCGCCACGAACGCCTGTACCGCCAGCAACTCGATCGTCTGGACTTCCAATTAACGCCTGTCAGTCCGATGCCGGCCCTGGCGCACCCGCGCCGTGCCGGCCTCGCAAACGAGGGAGAGACGCCATGTACGCTTTCGCTACCTTTGCCATCATCGCCACGGTCGTCGGCGCCTGGCAGACTTTCGGCCAACAGCAGATGCAGTCGGTCGCGCAGGCCAGCAGCAGCGCGCAGGCGCAAGCCCAGGCGCTCAACATGGCGGCCTACCGGCAGTCGGTGATCAGCTATTTGCAATTGGCCGACCCGTCGTTCATCGGCTCGATCCCGCCGGGGCAGTTAAAGAAGATCGCGCACTACGCCTCCGACGGGCTCTGGAACAACTACGTCGACGGCAACACGGTCGTGGTGTACGCGCAGTCGCAAACGTCGGCTTCGTTGCCGTCTTTCACGGCCAAGATCGCACACGGCTCCGTGTTCGCTGGCGTCGCCCGCGGCGGCTACCTCGTGCCGACCGGCCAACCGGGCGTCAGCATTCCGTTGCCCGCCGGTATCGCGAACAGCATCACGGACGGCACGCCCGTCTGGATGGCTCAGGTTGCGCGGGGCTGACGCGATGAACCGCCAGCATGCCGCCACCGGATCGCCCTCGCGGCGCGGCGCTCGCCGCTCGCGTGCGCGCGAGCGCGGCGTCACGCTGATCGAGGGCATCGGGGCGCTGTTCGTCGCGAGCATCATGCTGATCGGCCTGTCGATGCTCATCGACACCTCGATGAAGAACATGCGCGATCAGCAGGCCGCGCAATTCCAGTCGCAGGTGGCCAACGCGGCGACTCAGCTCGTGCAGGCGAACTACGCAACGCTGGCCTCCTCGGCTACGGCCACCACGCCCGCCGTGGTGCCGCTCTCGGCCAAGAGCGGCCTGCAGCTCGCGAGCTACCTGCCGCCGGGCCTCAATGCGCAAAACGTCTATGGCCAGACGCCTTGCCTGCTCGTGTTCGCGCCTTCGACGGGCGGCCTCGATGCGCTGCTCGTGACCGAGGGCGGCCAGACCATTCCCGATATCGAGCTCGGCTATATCGCGGCCAACTCGGGTGCCGGCGCCGGCTCGATTCCGTCCGTCCAGCCCGGCACCTCCAGCACGGCCAACAGCGCCGCCTATGGCGCCTACGGCTCGTGGGTCGCCAATACCCCGAACCCGAGCGGCGCAAGTTGCACGGGCAAGGCCACGGGGCCCGGCCATCTCGTCTCCGAAATCTATTCGAGCGGGCCGAGCAACACGAACAGCGACTTTCTCTATCGTGTCGGCGTGCCCGGCTACGCGGACGCCAACGCCATGCACGTGCCGATCTATCTGGCCGATCAGACCCACGTGGCCGGCCAGAGCGATAGCGCTTGCGGCTCTTCCGTTGCCAACTCCGCAGGCAAGATCACCACCGATGCCTCCGGGCAGGTGCTCTCGTGCTCGAGCGCCGGTTACTGGCAAAGCGCGGGCTCGCTCTACTGGCGCGACCCCGTGGCGAGCCAGGCCGCTCTGCCCACCGGCGCGAGCGCCGTGCAAGGCGATGTCGCACTCGCGCTCGACACCGGCATTCCCTACGAGTACACGGGCTCGTCCTGGCATTCGCTGGTCGTCGACAACAACGGCAACCTCAACATCGGTAAGGGCACGGTTGCGGCGGCACAGATGGTCATGACCGCCGCGAACACGATCGGCTCGCCGTGCGACAACGGAGCGTCGCTCGGCGGCGTCGGGCAATTGAGCGTCGACGGGACGGGGCACATGCTCACGTGCATCGGCGGCACCTGGCAGGACGCGACGCGCATCGACAACGGCCCGGGGTCGGGCGGCTGCCTCGTCATCATCGGCCCCAATCCGTCTCCCGATTTCGGATATTGCGGGCAATACACGGGCGCTTATCCGGACGGGGTGAATGTGACGATGAACGGCAGTTGGTATGTCTACAAGCAGTCGTGGACCCTCACGCTCGCCAAGCCCGGCGTGATCACGGCCTCCGTCTGGGGTCATTTGAGCGAACAATATTGCCGGGCGACCGGCCTCTCAGGCCACCTGGAGCAGGACGTGGTCATCATCGACAACGACACCGGTAGCGTGCTCGGCAGCAATTGGGCACAGACGCCCGCGATCACGGACACCTCTGCGGGCATTACCGAGAACCTCGTCAAGCCGCTCTCGCCGAACAAGAACGGCTATCAGGTCAGCATCATCACCAGTTGGGCCACATACAGCGGACAGACGATGCCCTACCAAGCCAGTACATGCGCTCCAGACGGCAGCGCCGTTCCGATCACCCCGCTGGTGGTCGGGTGGAACATCAATTCGTACTACTGAATAACAGAGCAGCAGCCCTACAGGGAGTTCAACCCGTGTCACTGAAACCGCCCCGTTCGATGCCGCCCCCTCGTCTGCACGCGCGACGCGGGCGTGCCGCGCGTGACGTCGCAGCCCTGGACAGCGCCTGCGTGCGCGACATGCAGGCGACGCTCGAACAAATGGGCGTGGCCGACGAACTCGCTCGAGTCACGCGGGGCTGACGCGATGAACCGCCAGCATGCCGCCACCGGATCGCCCTCGCGGCGCGGCGCTCGCCGCTCGCGTGCGCGCGAACGCGGCGTCACGCTGATCGAGGGCATCGGGGCGCTCTTCGTCGCGAGCATCATGCTGATCGGCCTGTCGATGCTCATCGACACCTCGATGAAGAACATGCGCGATCAGCAGGCCGCGCAATTCCAGTCGCAGGTGGCCAACGCGGCGACTCAGCTCGTGCAGGCGAACTATGCGACGCTGGCCTCCTCGGCTACGGCCACCACACCCGCCGTGGTGCCGCTCTCGGCCAAGAGCGGCCTGCAGCTCGCGAGCTACCTGCCGCCGGGCCTCAATGCGCAAAACGTCTATGGCCAGACGCCTTGCCTGCTCGTGTTCGCGCCTTCGACGGGCGGCCTCGATGCGCTGCTCGTGACCGAGGGCGGCCAGACCATTCCCGATATCGAGCTCGGCTATATCGCGGCCAACTCGGGTGCCGGCGCCGGCTCGATTCCGTCCGTCCAGCCCGGCACCTCCAGCACGCCCAACAGCGCCGCCTATGGCGCCTACGGCTCGTGGGTCGCCAATACCCCGAACCCGAGCGGCGCAAGTTGCACGGGCAAGGCCACGGGGCCCGGCCATCTCGTCTCCGAAATCTATTCGAGCGGGCCGAGCAACACGAACAGCGACTTTCTCTATCGTGTCGGCGTGCCCGGCTACGCGGACGCCAACGCCATGCACGTGCCGATCTATCTGGCCGATCAGACCCACGTGGCCGGCCAGAGCGATAGCGCTTGCGGCTCTTCCGTCGCCAACTCCGCAGGCAAGATCACCACCGATGCCTCCGGGCAGGTGCTCTCGTGCTCGAGCGCCGGTTACTGGCAAAGCGCGGGCTCGCTCTACTGGCGCGACCCCGTGGCGAGCCAGGCCGCTCTGCCCACCGGCGCGAGCGCCGTGCAAGGCGATGTCGCACTCGCGCTCGACACCGGCATTCCCTACGAGTACACGGGCTCGTCCTGGCATTCGCTGGTCGTCGACAACAACGGCAACCTCAACATCGGCAAGGGCACGGTTGCGGCGGCACAGACGGTCATGACCGCCGCGAACACGATCGGCTCGCCGTGCGACAACGGAGCGTCGCTCGGCGGCGTCGGGCAATTGAGCGTCGACGGGACGGGGCACATGCTCACGTGCATCGGCGGCACCTGGCAGGACGCGACGCGCATCGACAACGGCCCGGGGTCGGGCGACTGCCTCGTCATCATCGGCCCCAACCCGTCTCCCGATTTCGGATATTGCCAGCGATATACGGGCGCTTATCCGGACGGGGTGAATGTGACGATAAACAGCTCCGGTTGGTATGTCTACACCCAGTCATGGACCCTCACGCTCACCCGGCCCGGCGTGATCACGGCGTCGGTGTGGGGGCATATGAGCGAACAATATTGCGGGATGACCGGCCTCTCCGGACACCTGGAGCAGAAGGTGATCGTCCGCAACAACGACAACAACCACACGATCGGCAGGAATTTGTCACAGACGCCCGGGATCACGGACACCTCCTCGGGCATCACCGAGAACCTGGTCCTACCGCTCGTGCCGAACCAGAGCGGCTACCAGATCGAAATCTTCACCAGTTGGGTGTCATACAGCGGACAGACGATGCCTTACCAAGCCAGTACATGCGCCCCGGACGGCAGCGTCGTTCCGATGACCCCGCTGGTCGTCGGGTGGACCATCAATTCGTACTACTGAATAACTGAACAGCAGCCCTACAGGGAGTTCAAGTCGTGTCATTCAAACCGCTCCGTTCGACCCCGCCTCCGGGTCCGCCCACCCGCCGCAAGCGCGTCGCGCGCGGCGTCGCAGCCCTCGCGCTGATCGGCGTGACGTTCGCTTCGCTCGCCGGCGCATCGGTGGCCGAGGCGGCCGTCGTGCACTGGAAGAGCCCGCAGATCGAGTACGCGGCCGAGGGTAAGGACGTCAAGGACGTCCTGCGCGACTTCGCCGCCAGCCAGGGCATCCCGGCCATGATCGGCAACAATGTGTCGGGCACCGTCAGCGGGCGCTTTCACATGCCGCCCCAGCGCTTTCTCGACACGCTGGCGTCAACGTTCGGCTTTATCTGGTACTACGACGGAACGGTGCTCGACATCGTCGCCCCGTCGGACATGACCAACGCCGTCATCGATCTCGACAGCACGTCGGTGCGCGAACTGCAGGCAACGCTGGATCAGATGGGCGTGGCCGACAAACGCTTCCCGCTCACGTACGACGCGGCACAAGGCGTCGCGATCGTCAGCGGGCCGCCATCGTATGTGAAGATGATCAAGGACCTCGCGCAGCGCGTGGACCGCAAGAGTACGCGCCGCATGGGCGACGAAGTCCGCGTCTTTCCGCTCGCGCACGCCTGGGCCATGGACCGGACGGTCAACGTCGACGGCGAGAACGTCACGATTCCGGGCGTGGCCACGCTGCTCAACAATATGTACCACCCGCAATCGGGAGGCGGCGCACTGGCTGGGTCGTCGCGCAAGCTCGCCTATCTCTCGCGCAACACGCCGACGCGCGACGTGTACGGCTCGACGAGCGGCGGCATGAGCAACGGCCGCGGCGGCGCCGGTTACGTCGCCCTGCCGCCTTTGCCGCCGGGCAGCAACGGCGGCGCGGCGATGCCGTCGGGGCAGCTGCAGCAGGCCCGCGCCGCGGCGAGCCCCGACGAGGCGCCGCCCGACGACAGCGGCAAGGACGAGGCGCTGCCCGTGTTTCAGGCCGACCCGCGCACGAATTCCGTACTGGTGCGCGACACGCCGGACCGCATGTTCCAGTATCCCCAGCTGCTGCAGCGGCTGGATGTCAAGCCGCAGCTCATCGAAATCTCGGCGCAGATCATCGAAGTCCAGGACGGTGCGCTCGATCAGCTCGGCGTGGATTGGACGCTGCACAACAGTCACGTCGATCTGCAGACGGGCGCGGGTGCGGGGCAAAACACCTATAACGGCACGCTCGCGCCGACGTTCGGTACGACCACGCTCTCGGGCGGCACGAGCGTGAACGCGGCGCCGCTCGGCATGTCGCTCTCGGCTGTGCTCGGCGACGCGGGCCGCTATCTGTTGTCGCGCGTGGACGCGCTCACCCAGACCGACAAGGCCAAGGTCGACGCCAGTCCGAAGGTGACGACGCTCAACAACGTCGAAGCGGTCATGGACAACGTCACACGCTTCTTCGTGCCGGTGGCGGGCTATGCATCGGCCGATCTCTACACGGTTTCGACGGGCGTTTCGCTGCGCGTGCTGCCGATGGTCGTGCAGGAGAACGGCACCACGCAGATCAAGCTCGACGTGACGATCCAGGACGGTCATCTGAGCTCGCAGACCGTCTCGAACCTGCCGGTCATCACGAGCACGAACATCAACACCTCGGCCTTCATCTCGCAAGGCCAGGCGCTGCTGATCGCCGGCTATGGCGTCGACGACCGCTCGCACACGGTATCGGGCGTGCCCGGCCTGTCGAAGATTCCCGTCATCGGCGGGCTCTTCCGAACCACCCAGCAGACCGACTCCCACATGGAACGCCTGTTCCTGCTCACGCCCAAGATCATCGAGCCATGACCGCCCCAGCCCTCCCCCATGCGCAGGCCGCCGCTGCGCGCGACGCGGAAATCGCGCACCTCGAAGCGCTGCTCGACAGCCAACCGTGGGGCACCGTGGCGTTCAGCCGCGCAGGCGGCGAGCACCATGTGGTGGTCGCCAATGCACGCGCCCAGCAGATGCTCGCCCGCCCGGTTGCAACGGGCGCCTCGCTCGTGCAGGTGTTCGGCGCGCTGAGCGAAAACGCGGCCGGCGGCGGCGTGGCGAACGACGAAGCCCTCTGCGAAGCGCTCGCGCGCGGCCTCGAGATCCCGCTCGGCGAAAGCTGGCTCTGGCTCAAGCTGGCCCACGTCGAAGCCGGCGGGGGCAACCGGGCGCCGGCGCACGGCGGCATCGACGCCACCGTCGCGCTGATCGATGTCACGGCGCTGCGCCGCGGGCTCGACGAGCGCATCGCCTCGCTGCGCTTTCTGTCGCACGATCTGCGCTCGCCGCTGAACTCGATCATCGCGCTCTCGCAGCTCGCGGAGAGCGATGCGCCGGCTTTCGACCAGTGCGGCGGGATGGATCAGATCGGCCGGCTGGCCCGTTACGCGCTCACCCTCGGCGAAAATTTCATCTTCTCGTCGGTGCTCGGCAATCTGCGCAAGAACGATTTTTCGCGCTTCGACCTGCGCGCGACCGTACGCGAGCTGGTGCCCCAGCTCGAGGTCGCCGCGGTCTACCGGCGCGTGCTGCTGCGGCTGTGGCTGCCGGACGAAGCGGCGGTATGGATCGAAGGCGTGCGCAGCTTCACCGCACGCGCCTTCCAGAACCTCGTGGACAACGCGATCCAGGCTTCGCGCCCCGGCTCCACGGTCACGATTCTTTTCAAAGTGGGCGACGGCCACGCCGAAATTCACGTCAGCGACCAGGCCGGCGGTCTGCCGGGACTGCGAGCAAAAGGGCGTATCGAGCGTTTCGATACGCAGCCGAACCGCTCGTCGAAAGGCTTCGGGCTCGGCCTGAAGCTCGCCTCGCAGATCGTCGGCATGCATGGCGGCACGCTGCACGCCGAACCCAACGACGAGGCCGGCACGACCTTCGTGATGCGACTGCCGTGCCTTGCTCCCGGCGATACGCCGGCCGCCACGGCTGCCGTCCACGTCTTCAAGCAAGGAGCACTCTGATGAAACAACCACTGCGCGAGGCGGTGAAGCCATGAAGAAAAACGCTTCGGGCAAACCGGTGCGCGTGCTCGTGGTCGAGGACGACCCGGCGCAACACGCGCTGCTCACCTCATGGCTCAAGGCGGAGGGCTATCAGGTCGCGTCTTTTCGAAACGGACTCGAGGCGCGCAACTATCTCGCCGACCAATGGGCCGACCTGCTCATCTTCGATTGGGACGTACCGGGGCTCACGGGCGAGCAGTTGCTCGCGCACGTGCGCGGCCGGGCGCGTTCGGCAGTTCCGGTGATCTTTCAGACCGTTCATTCGTCCGAGTCCGACATCGCGAAGATTCTCGACGCGGGCGCCGACGACTTTCTCGTGAAACCGCTCGACCGCGCCGTGCTGCTCGCCCGTGTGCGTGCCGTACTGCGACGCGCGGAGTCGGGGCAGCACGACGGCCGCAAGCTGCTCGTCGACGACGTGGTGCTGGACCGCGGGCGCCAGACGCTCGTCGTGGGCGAAACGCCTCACGCGCTCGGCACCAAGGAGTTCGACATCCTCTGGCACCTGGCCACACACGCGGGCACCGTCGTGCAACGGCAGGACCTGCTCTCCGTGGTCTGGGGCTGGGACGTGATGGTGCAGACGCGCTCGGTCGACATGTACGTGAGCCGCGTGCGCACACAACTGAGAAAAGCCGACGTGCCGTGGACCATCCAGTCCGTGTACGGCGCCGGCTACCGGCTCAACCTGGGCCCGGAGCCCGACGATGGCGCGCAGAACGACGCGCCGCGCGAACCGGCCATCGACCAACCCTTGCAGATCGACGAAGGAATCGCCCCATGACGATCGACCGTCTTTTCGCGGCCCTCGCTGCCTCGGGCCGGCGCACCGCGCGCCTGACCGCCGCAGGCCGTTTCACTCTCGCTGCCTGCGTGGCCGCCGCCAGTGCGGCGCAGGCGCGCGCCGACGTTCCGCCCTGGCAGACCTCGCGCTTCGAGTATTCGGCCGCGAGCGCGAGCGTGCGCGACGCACTCGCTGAACTCTCGCAGCAGGGGCACGTGCCGATCGTGGTCGCCACCGACGTGGATAGCCGAATCGCCGGTCGTTTCAATATGACGCCGCAGCATTTCCTCGACGTGGCGACGACCGACAGCGGCCTTGACTGGTACTACGACGGGACCGTGGTGCGCGTCTCCCGCACGTCGGCGCGTCGCACGCTCGCGATCCGGCTCGACTACGCCGAGCCCGAGGAACTGTTCAGCGTCCTGCGCGAAACGCGCATCGCGGACCCGCGCTTCCCGCCGCAACTCGACGAAGGCGCCCGCGTCGTGACCGTCTCGGGGCCGCCCGCCTTCGTCACGCACGTCGAACAGGCCGCGCGTGCGCTCGAGCGCGGCGCGCGCGAACGCACGCGTACCGCCGTGCGGGTCGTGAAGCTCACGTCGGCGCGCGCGTCGGACCGCGACGAGCGCCAGGGCGACCGGGTGATCGTCGAGCCCGGTGTCGCGACGCTGATTCGGCAGCGCGCCCGCACGGCGCGCGAACAGCCGCTCACACCTGGCGTCACGCCGATCGAATACGAAACGCCGCTGCCGATCCTCGAGGCCGACGCAGCGAATAATGCCGTGCTCGTTCGCGACCGCCCCGAGCGGCTCGCCGCCGACGTCGCGATGATCGAGTCCTACGATCGGCGGCCGACGATCGTGCGTCTCGTCACTTACGTCGCGCAAGTCGATAACGATGCGCTCGCTGCCCTGCCGCTGCCGTGGCGGGCCGCCGAGAACCCGGGCGCCGCGCGCGTGGCCTACACCGACGACGAAGGCGCCGACATGCTGGCCCAGTTGCGCACGTTCGAACATGAAGGGCGCGCGCACATCGAGCTCGCGCGCGATATGACGACCGTCGATGGCACGCCCGTCACCGTCGATCGCTACGAGAACCGCCTCGTCGAGGCCGTCGACCGAGGCGAGGACGAAACCGCCGACGGCCGCGGGAACGCGCTGCTCGACGTCGCGACCGGCATTGCGCTAAACGTGACGCCGGTGGTTGAACCCGGCGACGGCACGCCGAGCGGCACGGGCCATGTGGCTCTGACGGTTCGTCTGACCAACGATGCCAAAGGGGCCAGTGCAACGCAGCAGGCGCACGCCGAAGTCAGGCCACGCCGCTGCGTCGTGATCGCCTTGCCGGCGCAGGCGGCTGCCCCAGCCGCACCGCTCGCCGGCCAGCCTTCCGGGGCTTCCTCCACGGAGGCTGGCGCCGCTCCCTTGCGCACGCAGGTGGTGCTGATCGTGCCCTATCTGAGTGGATCGGGGTCGAACGGCGCTTGATCCAAATCGAAAGTTCTCTGGAATGGGACGCGCAAAGCATGGTCGTCCACGTTCGTGGCGGCCAGCGCGAGACGCGCCGATTCCGCACGCCGGAGGCCCCGAAGAAGAACTAAAACGCGGGGAGTGTA
The DNA here is from genome assembly GCF_002879855.1 of Trinickia soli. GTDB lineage: Bacteria > Pseudomonadota > Gammaproteobacteria > Burkholderiales > Burkholderiaceae > Trinickia > Trinickia soli. The sequence continues at coordinate 217,606 of NZ_PNYB01000010.1, forward strand.
GGGAAAGCATGAATAAACTTTTCCCCGTTCCGTCCGTAATCCCTGGTAAGCGGGCGAAAGTCTGCGAGGAGCGCCTCGATTCCCAGGGGCGCAGCAAGTCGTAGCGCGTCTCCCTCCGCGCCCGTTGCTTACGAGGCTTTCCGCATGACATCGCTGGCCTACCGCCGCAAGTATGGCCTGCGTTTATTCGGCCGGCGCCGACGCGATCATTCCAGGCTGCTTGCGGTCTTGCTCGCGACGCTGGCCGCTGGAGGCGGATTCATCGAGTCCGCGCATGCGCAGTACACCTGCCCTACCTCCTGCACGAGCATGACGCTCAACGGCGGTCAGATGCAGACCGTCAATTCGGGCGGGACCGCCACCGACACCACCCTCAACGGCGGGTTCCAGGCCGTCAGTTCAGGGGGCGCCGCAATCGGCACGACCGCGAACTCGGGCGGACAGCAGGGCGTCTTCGGCGGCGGCGTCGCCAGCGCGACGACGGTCAACAGCGGCAGCGTCCAGTTCGGGCTCGGCGGCTCGATCGTGGATACCTCTGTCAACGATGGCGGCACTCAGGAAATCGACAGCGGGACGGCGACGAACATCGTGATCAGCGGCGGCCTCGCTGCGCAATATGTCAGCGGCGGTGCGGTGACCAGCACGACCGTCTATGACGGATTACAGGAAGTCGATGGCGGGACGGTCACGAGCACCGTCGTGAGCGGGGCGGCTCTACAGTTCGTCTACGGGGGATCGGTTGCCGATACGACGATCTTGGGCGGCCTCCAGGTGATCTCCGGCGGCGTAGCGACATCGAACGTGCTCTCAGCCACAGCCGAACAGGACGTCTACGGCGGCACGGCCATCGGCAACACGCTGACCGACAACTCGGTCCAGGGCATCTTCTCGGGCGGCGTGGCCAGCGCCACGACGCTCGCCGGCGGCGCCGGCCAATACGTCTCCAGCGGGGGCGTCGCGGACGGTACGGCCGTCAGCAGCGGCGGCACACAGTTTCTCTCCGGCGGCACGGCCACCAACACGACTGTCAGCGGCGGCGGCATTCAGTCGATCTACTCGGGCGGCGTGGCGACCGCCACCATCATCGGCAGCGCGGGCGTAGAGCAAGTCTACGCAGGCGGCAGGGCGAGCGGGACCACGGTCGAAGGCGGCGGCAACGTCTATGTCAATCGCGCAGGGGTTGCCGTCGGCACGGTCGTGAGTAGCGGGGGGGCGCAGAGCATCTCGTCGGGCGGATCGGCATCGGCCACCATCGTCTTCTCGAGCGGCACCGAGTACGTGAACTCGGGCGGACTCGCGAGCGGCACGACGCTCAGCGGCGGCAACGAGTTCGTCTGGACGGGCGGGTCCGCCCTCGCGACGCAGGTCGAGACCGGCGCGCAATTCCTGATGGGCGGCTCGGCGACGAGCGCAACCGTGTTCAGCGGCGGAGCCCAATACATCTTTTCGGGGAGCGTGGCCAGCGCGACTACTGTCTCGAGCGGCGGCAATCAATACGTCAGCAGCGGCGCGTCGACCATCGGGACCGTGGTGAGCGGCGGCGGCGAGACTGTTCTTGCGGGCGGCGCCGCCCTTGGCACGACGGTTGGCAGCGGCGGCGCGTATCTGCTCGGCGGCGCCACCTCAGGCACGACCGTGCTCTCGGGCGGCAACGAGTATGTCTACTCCGGCGGCGTGGCCAGCGCAACCACCGTCGGCAGCGGCGGCAACGAGTACGTCAGCGGCGGGCTGGCCATCGGCACAACCGTGACGAGCGGCGGCTACCAGAACGTCTTTTCGGGTGGCGTCGCCACCGCGGCGTCGCTCGCGACGGGCGCTCAGCAGAACGTCTGGGCAGGCGGCTCGGTATCGGGCACGACGCTGAGCGGCGGACAACAGTTCCTGTTCGGCGGTACGGCCACAGCAACGACGGTGAGCGCGGGCGGCGCCCAGTACATTTCGTCGGGCGGCGTGGCCAGCGCAACCACCGTCGGCAGCGGCGGGCACCAGTACGTGAGCAGCGGTGGCTCGGCGATCGGTGCCGCCGTCCTCGATGTGGGCTCGCAGGCCGTCTTCGGCGGTGGCGTGGCCAGCAACACCGCTGTCAGCAGCGGCGGCGCGCAGTCCATCTTCGCCGGCGGTATCGCTTCGGGCACAACGGTTAGCAGCGGCGGCGTGCAAAACATTTCGTCGGGCGGCACGGCGGCGAACAGCAACGTGCTCGATGGCGGTGCCGAATACGTTTTTTCCGGGGCCATCGCCAGCGCCACGACTGTGGGCAGCGGAGGCATCCAGTCCGTCAGCGACGGCGGAAAGACGTTCGGCACGGCGGTCACGTCGGGTGGCACCCAGACCGTCGCGAGCGGCGGTCTCGTCTCCGGCACCACCCTCGCGGCTGGCGCGATGCAGAGCATCGCCGCGGGCGGCGTCGCGGTCGGCACCGTCATCGGCAGCGGCGGCACGCAGACGGTTTCCAGCGGCGGCATCTCCACCTCCACCTCGCTCGGCGCGAACGGCACGCTGCTCGACAATGGCACAGTCATTTTCGATCAGACGACGACCTCGACCTATGCGGGCATGATTGCGGGCAGCGGCACGCTGATTCAGCAAGGCGTCGGCACGACGATCGTCAGTGCGGACAACCACGCCTTCTCAGGCGCCACCGTCGTCTCGTCGGGCACCCTGATCGTCGGCGAACTCGGCCAGGACGGCGCATCGCTCGGCGGCAACGTGAGCGTGCGCAGCGCGGGTACCCTGCGTGGGCACGGCTCGGTCGGCGGCTCGGTCGCGAACGGCGGGATCGTCATGCCGGGCGGCACGATCGGCACACTGACCGTCGACGGCAACTATGCCCAGGCTTCGAACGCCGCGCTCGTGATCGAGGTCAGCCCTACCTCGGGATCGCAATTGAAGGTGATCGGAGCAGCGACCCTGGCCGGCGGGCTATCCGTGCTCTACGATCCCGGCACGTATTCGGCGCGCACCTATGCGCTGCTGACCGCGAACGCCATCAATGGGCGCTTCGACTCCGTGTCCTCGCAGACGACAGCGGGCGCGAACCTGAATGGCCTGACCCAGAGCGTTAGCTACGGCGCGACCGAGGTCGATCTTCAACTCGTGAACGTCGTGAACGGCGCCGCGGTCGTCGCACCGATCGATACCACCATTTTCACGGCGCTCGGCTCGACCGTCGTCCAGGCCGCGCAGGCAACCGATGCGCTCGTGCTCGACCGTCTGGCGACGCTGGCCGATGCGCAAGCTGCCGCCTCACACGGCGGCGCATGGGTGACGGCCACGGGCGGCTACTCGCGCGCCGATGGACACGACAATATTTCCGGCTATGGGGCGCATCGCTATGGTGCCGTTGCGGGGCTCGAGCGCGGCGACGCTCACGCGCGAGTCGGCGGCGCGCTCGGTTTCGAGCATGCTCAGATCGGCGAATACGGCTCACCCGACACGGGCCGTTTCGATGCGTTGCATCTCGCCTTGTACGGCAGCCACGCACTCGGCCCGCTTCAGGCGGCCGCGCTCGTTGGCTACGGCATTCATTGGGCCAGCCAAAGGCGCCCGTTCGGCAATGCGGGGGCCAATACGGCCGAAGGCGATCACCTGATTCAAGCGGTGACAGGCGCCGTGCAGGCCAGTTTGCCGTTGCATTTCGGCGGCGCGGTACTCACGCCGCGCGCCGGCCTGCGCTGGGCCTATGTCCACGGTCAGGGGTTCGTCGAATCGGGCGCTGGCGGACAGGACCTCGCCGTCGGCGCCGACACGGTTCATAGCCTGCAGCCGTACGTGGGCATCTCGCTCGCTCACGCTTTCGGCAGCGCCGAACGGCCCGCACAACTGCACCTGGACTTCACGTATGCCGCGGAACTCGCGGGCCGTGCGCGCGCCGTGACCGTGTTCGCGCAGGATGGGACGGCATTTGCCGAGCCCGGCGCATCGCTTGCGCACAAAATCGTCTCGCTGGGGGCCGGGTTCCAGGCCCAATTGAGCCGCGCCTGGTCGATCTCGGCCGACGCTTCGACGCAACTGCGCTCGGGTTCCGACCTGACATTGAATCTGAGCTATCGCTATTGATTGACGACGAGCGCTGACGCGAGGCATGCCAAGGTGCCCGCTGCTTCGGCTCGCCGCGCGCGACCACGCTTGCCCCGCACCGGTCGGCATCGGCGGGAGCCGCACTCGCCGCGGCCGCTATCGCCCCAATTGCCCGAACGCCGGAATGCGCCGCAGCGCCGTCTTCACCTGCTCCGGCGTGATCAGCCGCGTGCACTCGAACTGCCGCGGCGTATCCTTGTGGCGCGGACACCAGAAGAAGTCCTGATGATCGAAGCGGTGCCGCACATCGTTCCAGCAACTGTTGCAGGCGTGATAGTTGATCACGCGAAACGGCGTGGCGAACTCGTTGGTCTCATGCGTAAACCCACTGATGAGCACCGTCGGCGTGCCCACCGCCCAGGCCAGCCACGAGAGGCCGCTCGACAGGCCGACGAACAGGCTCGCATGGCGCAACCAGCGTACGCGCTCCTGCAGCGGCCTGTCGCCCGTCTCGTCCTGCGCACCGTAGGGGATGTGGTTCCAGACGTAACCGAATCCATGGGTGGCCTTCTGATCGATGCAAATCACACGATAGCGGTGCGCCTTCAGGAACGCGACAATCTCGCGCCAGCCCGTGGGGTGGTTCCAGTACTTCGCCTGCGTCGAGCTTTGCACCGCGATCACGGCATAAGGCTCGTCGATCGGGGGGCTGTCGTCGTCTAGCGCGAGAAGGGGCCGCTCCTCGGCAGGATCGACGCCGAGCAGGTAGCCCGCCGTCCGGTGCAGGCCCACCAGCCGGAAATCGCAGGGCTGGCGAACGCACTCGTGATCGTCGAAGAAGAGCCCAAGGTTGTACGTGGCGTAATACTGCTGCGGGTGCACGGCCTCGGGCGTGACGAACTCGATCTCGGGATAGGCCTTCGCGAAGAGCGCAATGAGCTTGTCTGACATCGCGCAGGTCAACCGGCATCGGTGCTTGCGCTGGAACTTCACGGCGTACGGCAGCCACCCGACGACATCGCCGATGGTGCCGACCGGAAACTGGATCAGCACCGGCCGGCCTTCCGCGCAGTAGTGATGGGCGAACACGGGCGCCTCGTCGGGCGCCGCCTCGCGGCGCCAAACCTCGATCGAGAAGCGCACATAGTACTTTTTCGAACTCACCACGAGACCCGCGTCGAGTTCAGTCTCGAAGATAACGTTGCCGGTGTCGAGATCGCGCAGCCGCACGCGCCAGCCGCCCTCGGGCAACGCGACGCGGCAACCGTCGTTGAAGTCGAAGCGGATGCCGTGCGGGCCCGTCTGCGTAGCGGGCGGCGCCGGCGGCGTAAAAGCGGGCTTGGGCGGCGTCGCTGCGTTCGCTGGCGCCCCGCCGGCTTGTACGGACGAAGCCGGCAAATCTGGCGAGGCCGATGAAGCCGGCGCGCACGCGGCGGTCTGCTCGAGCGGCGAGGCACCTGAAGAAAGCTGCATATCGTTGATTCCCTTGGCGGCATTCGACTGACGTCGCGTCAGGCTGCGCCTGTCATGCCGGTTGCCGTGGCGCCGTCGACCGGATTCGCCGGCGCTCCACTATGACCATATCGACCTTATCGCGCGAAGGTTGAGCCGAATCAGGGTTTCGGAGCATACGACATCGCGCTGACACATGAGTCTGGCTTAATCCTGGCGGTCGTTGCAATGCCCTTGTGGCCTTTGCCCTACGTACTTTTTCCGGCCACCTTCATCACCATGGATCGCGCCCTTCGTTTTTTTGCGCCCCCATCCGCACCCGCTCGCCTCGCGAGCGCGGTTCGCGCCCAAGCCCGGCTTCTGACGCCCGGCGACCTGTCCGCGTTGCTCGAACTCGAGCACGAGAAGTGGAACGCCGTCCAGGCGGCGTCGCGAGCCCAACTGCTGGCACGCATCGAAGCTCATCCCGAACTCGCGATAGGCGCGTTCTGCGTGCACACGGGAAAGTTGCTCGCCTCGCTTTTTCTGAAACCCGTGCCCGACGATTTCGATCGCAATGCAGACACCTGGCAGGCATGCGTGGCAGCGGCGCCGCTGAGCGACAGCCGATCGCTGTTCGGCATCAGCCTGAGCAGCCGGGATGCCGCCGGCGTCGACGCGCTGTTCGCGTTCTTCTGGCCTCGGGCGCTCGCGCGCGGTTGGCGCTATATCTATCTCGGCTCGCCGGTGCCGGGGCTGCGCGCATGGCGGCGGCACCATCCTCACGGCAACGTGGAGGACTACGTGTACCGTCGCCAGGGGGGCCGGCCGCTCGATCCGCAATTGCGCTACTACCACCGGCGCGGCTTTACGAAGATCGTCGGCGTGAAGCGCGACTACTTTCCGCACGAGCGCTCGCTCGACTACGGCGTGCTGCTGCGCTGCACGGTCCCCCTCTCGCTGCTCGCACCCGTCTGGCGACGTCTGCCGGCGGCGTGGATCACGGGTGTCACGCACACGTTCGCCTCTTTCCTTTGATCGAGCCGGAACCCCCATGCATTCTGTCGTTGCCCTGCGCCCGAGCCGCCGCGCCGATCTGCCGAGCCTGCTGTTTCTCGCCATCGTCGCGCTCAACACGATCGTGCTTGCGACCACGCCACACCTCTGGGTGCGAGCGTTGCTGAGCCTGCCGCAGGCACTGCTGCTGGCCGGCTGCCAGGAAGCCAAGCACATGGCAGTTCACGGCACCTTTCTCTCGGACCGCCGTGCGAACGATACCGTCGGCGTGCTTTGCGCCGCCCTGTTCGGCGTGAACTTCACGGCCTATCGCTACTTCCATCTGCAACACCATCGCGCGAGTTGCACGCAGGCCGATCCAGAAGGCCGGCTCTATGCGCTCAGTTGGCGCACGCGATGGATCTGGGCGCTCGCGCCGCTGGAGCTGCCGTGGATCGCCTGGCATCAGAACCGCGTGGGCTGGCCGATGGTGCCGCGCTCAAGGCGCCGCGAGTGCAACGTCGCGCTCGGCTGGATGCTCGGGTTCTTCGCGCTCGTCGCCATCGGCGCATGGCGTGCGCCGCAAGCCGTGCTCTGGGCCTATGCGCTTCCAGCCGCCCTCCTCGCATGGTTCGATTTCGTGCTGACGCAAGCCGAGCACTACGGGGTGCCCGTCGCGCGGGCCGCGACGCGCCGTGAGCCCGGCGACATCACGCATGACATCGTGCTGCCCTTCGGGCTCGGTTGGCTCATGCTCCATCGCTCTCTGCACCGCGTCCATCATCGCTACCCCGCCTCTCGCTGGCACGACGCGCCGCGGCGCCTGCGCGACGATCCGACGGCCGCGCCGCTGACCTACTCCGCATTCGTGCGCCATTGGCTGGCCGCGGGCCCGCGGCTCTGGCTGCCGAACAGCCCGGAGCCGGGCGCGCCGCCGGTTGCCCACGCGAAGCGTCGCCGCAACCTCACCCGATGAGCCAATACCGATTCTCGATCGCGCAGCCGGACGATGACGCGCAACTGCGCGCCCGCATGGCGGCCGATTGGATCGAGGGCGCCGTCGCGCTGAGTCTGCGGCGCGAACCGTCCTACTTCGCCGCAAGCCGCCTGCAGGGCGCGATGCAGACCATCGTGTGCCGCGAGGCGGCCACGGACACCATCGTGGCCACGCTCGCGCGCAGCGTGGCGACCGTATTCCTCGACGGCATGCCACAGCGCGCGGCGCTCGTCTCCGATTTGCGCGTCGATCGCGCTCACCGCGGCCGCGGGGTGGTCGCGCGGCTGTTCGGCGAACTGCGTGCGCTGCACGAGGCCGATCCGCTGCCTTGCTACACGCTCGTGTACGAAGACAACGAACCGGCGCTGCGCAGCCTCGCGAGCGGGCGCCCCGGCATGCCGCGCCTGCGACGATTCAGCCGGCTGCAAACGCACGCGCTTCACCTGGGCGCCCGGCGCAGTCCTCCGGCATCGGCGCAGGCGACGATCAGGCGCGCGCAGCCGGACGAGTTGCCCGAGATCGTTCGCTTTCTGGCCACGCAGCGCGCCGCGGGCGCCTGGGCACCGGTGATCGGGGTCGACGATTTCGAACCCGGCGGGCGCTGCGACACGCTACGCGCGGAGGACTTCTTTTTGGCACTCGGCGACGGACGCATCCGCGCGACGATCGCGGCATGGGATCAAGCGCCGCTGCGGCAGGCACACGTGGAGCGCTACGCGCGGCCGATCGCGTGGGCGCGCCCGGCCTACAATCTCGTCGCCGCGTTGCGCGGCAGGCCGCCGCTGCCGGCGCCCGGCGGACGTCTGCCCTATGTCTATCTCGCCTTCATCGCCGCTGAAAATGACGACGCGGCACTTTGCGCAGCGCTGTTGGACCACGTCTGCGGGGCGCTCGGGGGCGAGCGATGGATGCACGCGCTCGCGGCACTGGATGAGCATGATCCGCTGCAGCGCGTGTTCGGCGGCTACCGGGCCACGCGCTCGGCCGTGCTCTGCTTCGAAATGCTCTTCGATGCCGGGCGCGCCTGCGCGCCGCCGGCAGGCCGCCCGCGCGTCGAATTCGCGCTCACTTGAGGGCTCCACGTCGCATCCTTGCACCGTGCCGGGGCAAGCTCGCGCACTCGCTTCGGCTTCCTGCACATTGGATCGCACACCGGCCGGTACCGTCATCTTGGCTATCTAGCATGGCCGACGAAAGAATGCCCCATACCGATCTGTCAGTTCCTCAGGATGTGCCATGCCTCGATTCAACCCGATCTCACCGCTGCCCACGTTCACCGAGACGAGCGTCGCGCACGACACCGCGCCCGTGCGTGAGACGTCCTCGCCCATCGTGACGTCGACCAAACCGCCGCGCGGAACGATCAGGGACCGTTTCGAGCAGATGATCGACATGCGGAAAGTGCCGCAACCGCCGGCTCTTCGCGTAGACGGTTGGAACGAGCAAACCGCGATGCAAATCTGCGAAGGATGGCGCGACAGCCTCGTCGAGAAGGTCTCGGTCCCCGAGCTCTCTCATCTTCTCGCCCTGAACTTCGAACGCGCGCACGCCGATGAGATTCCGCCCGAGCGCAGGGCCGAGCGGCTGCTGCCCGAAGGCGCCGGCAAGGCCGACTACTACGCGGCGATGGTCGAAACCTTCCTGAAGGCGATCGGCGCGGACGACGAGGAGATGGGAAAAATCCTCGACAGCTTCAAGCGGGCCGGCCTAGGCGCGTTGCACCGGCAGCCCGTCCTCGCCTCGTCCACGGCCAACGGCATCCTCGGCGCCGTTCAGATCGGCGCAAGCCTGCATCCGCCGGCGAAGGTCGCCCTCTCGACCGTCCAGCTCGTGCTGACAGCGGTCAGCAGCGCGCTCGCGGTGTTTTCGTCGAAGCTGCGCTTTCGCAATTCAGGCACCGAGGAAGTGATGCCGTATGGCAAGGCCGATGCGCCGCCGAGCGGAAAAATCGGCCCGAGCGTGGCAGGCGCTTCCTGGAAACTGCTGACGCAGCTTGGCAAGATCAGTGCCGACGTCAAGGAGATGGAAGCGGCGCTGGCCGAACTCGAACGCGCGCAGGCCGAATGGTCGAGCAAGCCCGAGGGTTCCGCCGCGTGGCACCTCGCCGAGCGGAAACTGCGTGCCGCGGGCGATGATCTGAGCGTCGCGTTCGCGGCATTCTGTTTCCGCAGCGAGTTCAAAGCACAGTACAAGGCCGCATCCGAAAGCGCCAAGGTGGAGTACCGAGGCAACGAACTCAATCTCGGCCTCGGCTATGTCAACGGTGCCGCCAGCCTGACGGCGACGCTGATGGCCATTTTCGCGCCGACCGCGCCGGCGACGTTCGGCATGTCCGTGGCCGCCGTCGCTGTCGGCGCACTTGCCTATGTGGGATACCAATTGAGCACCGGCCCGAGCAAGGACGGCGAAGCGAAGGCCACGCGGGCCATCGTCGCGCTGGCGAAATCGGCCGACCTCATGGGCGGCAAGGCATCGAAGCAGCAAACAGCGCGTGCCGAGGCCTACCGCATCTATCTCGGCGAGCGACGCTCACGCGATCCGGCAGTCAAATCGGGCGCTCGCGGCAAGCTGCTCGATACACTCGGGCAGATCGCCGCCGACGACAGCACGAACGACGAGTTGCGGCCGCTGGACAACTGGACGGCCTACGCCGACTACCGCGCACGACGAAACGACAAGCTCACCGAGATCGAGGGCGATCATGCGCGGCTGCTCGGTCTCGTCCGCGCAGGGATCGCGGCACGCCAACCGCCCTCGGCACAGACAGCGGCCAGCGGCAACGCAACCGCAACGGCGGTACCGGGCGCGCCGTCACGCGAACTCGAGCTTGTGACGGAGGTTCTCGAAGCCGACCGCGCACAACGAAGCGAGGCCGCGCTGCAAGCGCTCGATGCGCAGTTCGCGCAGACGCACGAGGCGAAGTTCAACACCGGCACCGTGACGAGCGCCTGGAAGACCCCCTACCGCATGCGTTTCGACAGCATGGGCCGTCTGCTGCTCGGCAAAGTGGTCGCATCGACGCGCGCGCTGCTCAAGCACAAGACGGGCACCGTGCCCGAGTCGGGACCGCAGGCGCAATTTCATACGACGCGCTTGGCCGGCAAGCGGCAAATCCTGAAGGCAAGCCTGCGCGACTGGGTCAACTTCGAGACGGCGCAAGCGCGCCTCAAGGAGGCAGCAAAGCTGCCTGCCGGCGACACGGCGGCCGTGCGCGAGAAGCTCGCTTCAGCCGCCCGGGCGCTCGCGGCGATCGGCGATGCCGATGCGCAAGCACTCTTTATGGGCGACGGCCGCGCGCAGGTGGAAGCGACGCGGCTGGCGAAGCGACTGACTGCCGGCGAAGAGGAGCGCTACACGATGACCATGGGGGGAGCCGCTGCCGTCGCCGCCACAGCCAATACGTTCGGCGCAGCATTCAGCCTTGGCGTGAACGTCAAGAAGGACATACTCGCAGGCCACGGCCATCCCTGGCAGACGCACTACGGGGACCAGAAGGACGGCCAGGTCATCACGCAAGGCAGTACGCCGATTACGGCTCACTATTCGGCCGGCGAACGCGCACGCTTTCAGAAGACCGAAATGGCCCGCCTGCTCGCGATACTCAAGCGCAAGGGGGAACCGTTGAAGCTCGCGCTGGACGTGCCCGAGGCCGAGACCTATTCGCCGTCGGACCAGCAGCTCGATTTCAAGGCGCTCGACGCCTCGCTCGACTCACTCGTGAACGAGCTCGAGACGCGCGCCGATATCGCCGACGAACTGACGCTGTCGGTCGGCGGCCGCAAGATCACGGCCGGCAGACTCGACGGCACGACCGATTACTATACGTGGCGCCGCGAGCAAGCCTCGCGGCGCACGCGGGCCGCGTTCCGCCTCGGTCAGGCGCGCGTCGTCGGCAAGGCGGCGTGGCTCTCGCTGGCTTCGCCGGTCGCGCAGGCGCTCGCGCACATTCCGCTCTCACGCACAGGCAAGGCGGCTCGACGCGGCAGCCAGAAAAGCGTCGAGGTCCGCGATGCACTCGCGGCGCTGGCCGGCGACGCACGGATGAGCTCGATCGCGAGCCAACGCTCCGAGCCGGCTGGCCACACTCGACCCGGCGACCATGGCGATCGCGATAGCGATCGCGATCATCTCGACGAGGACAGGGACAGCTTCTACGAGCTCGACCTCGGGCCGGCGATCGAGTCCGACCGGTTCGAGATCGACATCGGTCAGGCCGATGCACGCATCGGCCGCTCGGGGCGCCGCTGAAGCGACGGTGCAACAAGCCCGGAAGATGGTAGTGCCCTGCTCGATCGGGAGGCTCGCTGGTTTGTCTGCTGCATAGGTACTTCGGTCTACTAAGGAAATCCTTACGAGGATTACCCCTACGCATATCACCCTGAAAATCGAGAGGCGTCCTGCCGTTAACACAGACGAGGCGGCCCGCTCTCCGGTTCAGGCAGGAAAAACAGACTTCCCTCCACTCCGCGACACTTGCGAGCGCAGCGCCTGAATCATGAAAGGAACACAGGAAATGATCGTGAGCAACGCGACGGAACCTCGTCTCTTCTGGTCCAGCCAGGCCGACCGCCCGATACCGCGCGCGATACGCTTGCACGGTGTGCGCAGGCTGGCGCCGTCCCTTGCGATAGCCGCCGCTTCGCCGGCCGTGATCTTTGTCGATTGCGAGAACGCCGATGCCGCCTCGGAGCTTGGCAGGCTGCGCGCCGACACCGGCCCCGACGGCTACCTCATCCCGGTGCTGCCAGAACTGCGTCCGCAGGACGTCATCTCGCTGGTGGCGCATGGCGCCAACGACGCGGCCTGCCACGCCGATCTCGAGCGGCCGGCGCCGATCATCAAGCGAGCGAAGGATCAGGCGCAGCTGATGCGCCTCGCGCGCGAAGACGGCGCCGACCTGCCACGGCTGCTCGGCTTCGTCGACGGCATGGATTCGCCCGTGTTCCTGAAGGATGCCAACGGCCTCTACACCGGCGCCAACCATCGTTTCGAAAATTTCCTCGGCACCGGCCGGGAAGGCATTCAGGGCAAGACCGTCTACGATATCGCGCCGTCCGACCTCGCGCTCACCTACCACCGCGCCGACCTCGAACTGTTCGCGCGCGGCGGCACCCAGATCTACGCGACCGGCATGCGGCACGCCACACGCGGCGTGCGCCCCGTGCGTCTGTACAAGCGAACGCTTCATGATCCTACGGGACGGATCGTCGGCATCGTCGGCACGATGCACGAGATCGGCGACGCGCGGGGACAGCGCGCGGTCCGTGCCGAGTTCGATGCGCTGAGCCGCAGCGGCGGCTTGCCCGTCGATTCGCCGCTGAGCACGGCGCCCGTGACGGACCCCGACCGGCCGCTCGTCTCTCGCATCGCGGCCGGCGAACCGTCGGCGCTCGCGCGGCTTTACGACCTCTATCGCGCTCGTCTCTCGCGCTTCGTGCGTCGACTGTCCGCGAACGATTCGCTGATCGAGGAAATCGTCAACGATACGTTTCTCGTCGTATGGAACAAGGCACACGAGTTCCGCGCCGAATGCGCGGTCTCGACCTGGCTGATGGCCATCGCCTACCGCTGCGCGCTGAAGGCGCTGCGCGAGCAACGGCACACTCTGCTCGAGGTGGAACTGACTCACCCCGACCTCGTGCTCGAGTATTGGCACGATCACGAAACGCCTGATCTGCTCGCCAAAGCATTCGATTTGCTCTCCGAAGACCTGCGCGTCGCCACAGCGCTCGCCTATCTCTTCGGACATTCGATGGAAGAGATCGCACAGATCACCGGATGCCCGGTGACGACGGTCAAGGCTCGCCTGCATCGCGCTCGCGGCAAGCTGCGCACGCGGCTGGCGATGCTCGGCGAGCACGGGTACGCCTGAAGCCAACCCTGCTGCCGCTCGTCGGTACGACAGCGCCGCTCGGGTGCTCGACCGGGCGCACGCGCGAACCACGTCGCTTCGCATTTCCGCCGTGCGCTTCGGATGTGCCACAGGACGATCACGCCCCGGTGCTTAACTGATATCGCCGCCATGCCGGTCCCGCCTGCCAATTGCCGATTGCCAATTGCTCACAAGCGATGCGCCTCGCGGCTTGCGCAAGCGCGGCCCGCTCTGGCGGCAGAACGTTCTTGATCGATCTTTTTCGAAGGAGGTTGTAATGGACGGCGTAAGCGCAATTGGCGGTCTGGGCTCGACGAGCATGCTTCCAGGCATGTCCGGTATGTCGGGCTCCTCTTCCATGATGATGATGATGGAAGAGCTGATGATGATGTTGATGATGATGATGATGGAGATGTCGCAGCAAAACGGCGGCGGCATGGGC
>NZ_PNYB01000011.1 GCF_002879855.1 Trinickia soli
GAAGACTTCAAGCGCTTCGGGGCACTCCGCGGTTTCCTCCATCGAGGCTTATTCGACGCCTGCCCACACGCGCGGCGGCACCGTCACATTCCTGTGGCCGATGGCAGGCATCGAATAACCCTTAACGGCTACGGCCGACCGCATTGCGCAGGAGTCGGCCACAAAGAGACGTTCACCTGTTTGTCTACCGAGACATCTGGACGTCCGGTCCCGGTAAAGAACGGCCACTGACTAGCCGCCCAGATCCGCCACTGCCATCGCCCTGCGTGTGACCAGCTCGCCGAGCGCAACATCGGCAAGCGCAATCCCAAGCGATTTGAAGACCGTTATATCGGCTTGCGAGCGCGTCTCGGCAACGCCATTGGCGATGACATCGCCGAGTTCCGAAACGGTGCTCCAGTCAGCCACGCCCGGCGCCGCCATCAGCAGATCGCCCGCCTCGACATCGGCTGCCTGCACCGCCGTTTCTGCGTTTGAGGCCTCGAAGCATACGCCAGCGTAACGCGCTTGCATTTGCGCACCCGCTTCCTGCACGCCCTCGATGCCGGCCATCAGAACGCGCTTGATGCCCGACTTCTCGACAAGCGTCCGGATGTGGGCTCGGCGAAAATGTGTCGCTGAGCACGGTGCGTATGCGTGCCTCATCCAGGCGGTCAAAGGCATCGACCTCGAAGTCGGGCAGGGCGAACTGGTCACGCTGATCGGCGCGAATGGCGCCGGCAAGACCACGACGATGAAGGCAATCACGCGCCTGAAAGCGTATTCGGCGGGCGATATCGAGTACATGGGCCAGTCGATCAAGGGGCTGCCCGCGCACGAGCTGCTCAAGCGCGGTCTCGCGATGGTGCCGGAAGGGCGCGGCATCTTTGCGCGCATGTCGATCGTCGAGAACATGCAGATGGGCGCGTATATGCGCAACGACAACGACCAGATCGAAAAGGACGTCGACCGTATGTTCGGCTTCTTCCCGCGCCTGAAAGAGCGTGCATCGCAGTATGCGGGCACGCTGTCGGGCGGCGAATCGCGGCTACGTGATGGACTCGGGTCTCGTCACGATGTCGGGTGACGCGAAGCAGATGCTTGATGATCCGAAGGTGCGCGTGGCGTATCTGGGCGAGTGAATCAGCGATACGAGCGAGCCGGTAAGTGCCGGGCATGTTTTTCGGTATCGCTGACGGTATCAATCCTGCGTGACCTTTAGGCGCTGCGTGGCCGACTGAGCCATAGCGTCTCCACAAGAAAGCGTTGCTAATGGAATTTAATCGCCACAACACGAGCGGTATACGTGATCAACCTAAACCGCATATAGATCAATAAAAATTTCTCGCTAGCGCAGTTTGTGACCACCCTTGGCGGAATTTGCGAACCCCAACACCCGCGGCTCCTCGCCCAAGCTCTCGTTAAGCGATTTGAATAAGCACCACGCATGCGCTTGCGAGCTAGCGCCTCTCTGTCACTCATTAAGCAAGTTCGGTCCATCCATATTTGAGGATTAAGCCAAAAAGCATTATTTCGCCGAAAGACTTAACGTTAGTCGCCATGAAACGGTTTTCAGGTGTTTCCGTTTGTAACTGAGTTGGCTGCCGTCCCGCCCGCCGGAGTAAGGTCGTTCAAATCATTAATCAGACGAATGCGCAATGGAGTTTCTGGACGTTGCGCAAGGTCGCAAAGCCTACGCGGCGCGTTGCCGCCGAATCCGGCCGAGTACGCCGCGCAGTACGCACTATCCATTCAGGTTTTAAATCCTTTGAAAAGAGTGTCATGAGCTATCCCATCAAGAATATCGTCATCGTGGGCGGCGGCACCGCGGGCTGGATGGCCGCCTCGTACCTCGTCCGGGCGCTCCAGCAGCAGGCGAACATTACGCTCGTCGAGTCTGAGGCGATCCCCCGGATCGGCGTGGGCGAGGCGACCATCCCGAGTTTGCAGAAGGTCTTCTTCGACTTCCTCGGGATACCGGAGCGGGAGTGGATGCCCCAGGTGAACGGCGCATTCAAGGCCGCCATCAAGTTCGTAAACTGGAGGAAGTCTCCCGACGGCTCGGGCGACGATTACTTCTACCATTTGTTCGGCAACGTGCCGAATTGCGACGGCGTGCCGCTTACCCACTACTGGCTGCGCAAGCACGAACAGGGCTTCCAGCAGCCGATGGCGTACGCTTGCTACCCGCAGACCGGGGCGCTCGACGGCAAGCTGGCACCGTGCCTGCCCGACGGCACCCGCCAGATGTCCCACGCGTGGCACTTCGATGCGCACCTGGTGGCCGATTTCTTGAAGCGCTGGGCCATCGAACGCGGGGTGACCCGCGTGGTCGACGAGGTCGTGCAGGTTCACCTGAACGACCGCGGCTTCATCTCCAGCCTCTCCACCAAGGAGGGGCGGACGCTGGAGGCGGATCTGTTCATCGACTGCTCCGGCATGCGGGGGCTCTTGATCAACCAGGCGCTGAAGGAGCCCTTCATTGACATGTCCCACTACCTGCTGTGCGACAGCGCGGTCGCCAGCGCCGTGCCCAACGACGACGCGCGCGAGGGAATCGAGCCGTACACCTCCGCGATCGCCATGAACTCGGGGTGGACCTGGAAGATTCCGATGCTGGGCCGGTTCGGCAGCGGCTACGTCTTCTCGAGCAAGTTCACCTCGCGCGACCAGGCCACCGCCGACTTCCTCGACCTCTGGGGCCTCTCGGACAAGCAGCCGCTCAACCAGATCAAGTTCCGGGTCGGGCGCAACGGGCGGGCGTGGGTCAACAACTGCATCGCTATCGGGCTGTCGTCGTGCTTTTTGGAGCC
Source organism: Trinickia soli (assembly GCF_002879855.1). Lineage (GTDB taxonomy): Bacteria > Pseudomonadota > Gammaproteobacteria > Burkholderiales > Burkholderiaceae > Trinickia > Trinickia soli. The sequence continues at coordinate 2,793 of NZ_PNYB01000011.1, forward strand.
CCTGGAATAGACGGGAATCTACTTCATCTACGCGGCGCTTTACCAGCTCGTGAAGCACTTCCCCGATACCTCGTTCGACCCGCGGTTGACCGACGCGTTCAACGCCGAGATCGTCCACATGTTCGACGACTGCCGAGATTTCGTCCAGGCGCACTATTTCACCACGTCGCGCGAAGACACGCCGTTCTGGCTCGCGAACCGGCACGACCTGCGGCTCTCGGACGCCATCAAAGAGAAGGTTCAGCGCTACAAGGCGGGGCTGCCGCTGACCACCACGTCGTTCGACGATTCTACGTACTACGAGACGTTCGACTACGAGTTCAAGAACTTCTGGTTGAACGGAAACTACTACTGCATCTTCGCCGGCTTGGGCATGCTGCCCGACCGGTCGCTGCCGCTCTTGCGGCACCGACCGGAGTCGATCGATAAGGCCGAAGCGATGTTCGCCCGCATCCGGCGCGAGGCCGAGCGCCTGCGGACGAGCCTGCCGACGAACTACGACTACCTGCGGTCGCTGCGTGAGGGCGACGCGGGGCGGTCTCGCAGCCAGCGCGGGCCGACGCTCGCGGCGCCGGAAATCCTGTAGTGGAGCGCGCCTTGGACCGGGTATGCGCTTCCGCGGCCGCGCACGCTGCGGTGGCGGCCTGCGATCCGCTGCAGGCGCGGGCGCTCGTTCTGCAGCTGCCGGGCCTGAACCGTAAAAAGGACGTGCCCGGCATCGTTGGCCTGTTGCGCGAGCTCCTCCCGGCGCGCGGCGTGTCCTCCGGCTGGGGCTTCGTCGAAGCCGCCGCCGCGATGCGGGACATCGGATTCTTCCTGGGGTCGCTCAAGCGGCACGGACACGAACCCACGGACGTGGTGCCCGGGCTCGAGCCGGTGCTGCTCGACTTGGCGCGCGCAACCGACCTGCCGCCGCGCGAGACGCTCCTGCATGTGACGGTCTGGAACCCCGCGGCGGCCGACGCGCAGCGGAGCTACACCGGGCTCCGCGACGAAGCGCACCTGCTCGAGAGCGTGCGCATCTCGATGGCGGCCCTCGAGGCGGCCATCGCAGTGGCCGTCGAGCTGTCCGACGTGCCCCTGCGGTCGCCCGCGTTCGCGCAAGGGTGCGACGAGCTAGCGGCCTATCTTCAGAAAATGGTCGAATCGATCGTTTACGCTTACCGCTTCATCTCGGTGCAGGTCTTCTACGACGAGCTCCGCCCCTTCTACGAACCGATTCGAGTCGGCGGCCAGAGCTACCTCGGCCCCGGTGCCGTAGAAATGCCCCTCTTCGTGCTGGAGCACGTCCTGTGGGGCTCGCAATCGGATCACCAAGCTTATCGAGAATTCAAAGAGACGTACCTGCCCTACGTGCTTCCCGAGTTCAGGGCGGTCTACGCTCGGTTCGCTGGGGAGCCTGCGCTCGTCGACCGCGCGCTCGGCGAGGCGCAAGCGGTCGGCGCGCGGAGCGAGCCTGTCGGGGCCGGGCTGGCGGCCCTCGACCGGGTCTTCGAGGTCCTGCTGCGCTTCCGGGCGCCTCACCTCAAATTGGCGGAGCGGGCGTACGAAGCCGGACGAAGCGGCCCCACGATAGGCAGTGGGGGGTACGCGCCCAGCATGCTCGGCGATCTACTCACGCTTACGCGTGCCGCGCGGTCGCGCCTCCGGGCCGCGCTCGACGAGCCCCGACGTCTGACGCGTGCGGCCATGTGTTCCATCTCACAAGGAGAGCTTGCCCCCATGACTCAGAAGAGCCCCGCGAACGGGCACGATAGCAACCACTTCGACGTGATCATCCTCGGCTCGGGCATGTCCGGCACCCAGATGGGGGCCATCCTGGCCAAACAACAGTTTCGCGTGCTGATCATCGAGGAGTCGTCGCACCCGCGGTTCACGATCGGCGAATCGTCGATCCCCGAGACGTCTCTTATGAATCGCATCATCGCCGATCGCTACGGCATACCGGAGCTCGATCACATCACGTCGTTCTACGCGACCCAGCGTTACGTCGCGTCGAGCACGGGCATCAAGCGCAACTTCGGTTTCGTGTTCCACAAGCCCGGCCAGGAGCACGACCCGAAGGAGTTCACACAGTGCGTCATTCCCGAGCTGCCGTGGGGTCCGGAGAGCCATTATTACCGGCAAGACGTCGACGCCTACCTGTTGCAAGCTGCCATTAAGTACGGCTGCACGGTCCGCCAGAAGACGAACGTGACCGAATACCTCGCCGACAAAGACGGCGTCGCGGTGACCACCGCCCAAGGCGATCGGTTCACCGGCCGGTACATGATCGACTGCGGAGGACCCCGCGCGCCGCTCGCGACCAAGTTCAAGCTCCGCGAAGAGCCGTGTCGCTTCAAGACGCACTCGCGCAGCCTTTACACGCACATGCTCGGCGTCAAGCCGTTCGACGACATCTTCAAGGTCAAGGGGCAGCGCTGGCGCTGGCACGAGGGGACCTTGCACCACATGTTCGAGGGCGGCTGGCTCTGGGTGATTCCGTTCAATAACCACCCGCGGTCGACCAACAACCTGGTGAGCGTCGGCCTGCAGCTCGACCCGCGTGTCTACCCGAAAACGGACATCTCCGCGCAGCAGGAATTCGACGAGTTCCTCGCGCGGTTCCCGAGCATCGGGGAGCAGTTCCGGGACGCCGTGCCGGTGCGCGACTGGGTCAAGACCGACCGCCTGCAATTCTCGTCGAGCGCCTGCGTCGGTGACCGCTACTGCCTGATGCTGCACGCGAACGGCTTCATCGACCCGCTCTTCTCCCGGGGGCTCGAGAACACCGCGGTGACGATCCACGCGCTCGCGGCGCGCCTCATCAAGGCGCTGCGCGACGACGACTTCTCCCCCGAGCGCTTCGAGTACATCGAGCGCCTGCAGCAGAAGCTTTTGGATCACAACGACGACTTCGTCAGCTGCTGCTACACGGCGTTCTCGGATTTTCGCCTGTGGGACGCGTTCCACAGGCTGTGGGCGGTCGGCACGATCCTCGGGCAGTTCCGGCTCGTGCAAGCCCACGCGAGGTTCCGCGCGTCGCGTGACGAGGGCGACCTCGATCACCTCGACAACGACCCCCCGTACCTCGGGTACCTGTGCGCGGACATGGAGGGGTACTACCAGTTGTTCAACGACGCCAAAGCCGAGGTCGAGGCTGTGAGCGCCGGGCTCAAGCCGGCCGAGGAGGCCGCGGCGCGGATTCACGCCCTCATCGACGAACGAGACTTCGCCAGGCCGATGTTCGGCTTCGGGTACTGCATCACCGGGGCCAAGCCGCAGCTCAACAACTCGAAGTACAGCCTGCTGCCGGCGATGAAGCTGTTGCACTGGACGCAAACCAGCGCGCCGGCAGAGGTGAAAAAGTACTTCGACTATAACCCGATGTTCGCGCTGCTCAAGGCGTACGTCACGACGCGCATCGGCTTGGCGCTGAAGTAGTCGGCCGACACCAGCACGAAAACGATGAACGACATTCAATTGGATCAAGCGGATCTGGTGGGCACCGAGGAGCATCCCCCGGGGAAGGAACATCCCCAGGGGGCGTACGACGCGACCACGCGCCTGGCGGCGAGCTGGTACGTCGCAATGCGCTCGGACGACCTCAAGGACAAGCCGACGGAGTTGACGCTCTTCGGCCGTCCGTGCGTGGCGTGGCGCAGCGCGACGGGCCGGGCCGTGGTGATGGACCGCCACTGCTCGCACCTCGGCGCGAACCTGGCTGACGGGCGGGTCAAGGACGGGTGCATCCAGTGCCCGTTTCACCACTGGCGGTACGACGAGCAGGGCCAGTGCGTTAACATCCCCGGCCACAGCCCGGAGGTGCGCCGGCTGGAGCCTGTCCCGCGCGGGGCGCACCAGCCGACATTGGTCGCCGCCGAGCGATATGGCTACGTGTGGGTCTGGTATGGCTCCCCGCAGCCGCTGCACCCGCTGCCCGAAATCGCCGCGGCCGACGTCGACAACGGCGACTTTATGCACCTGCACTTCGCGTTCGAGACGACGACGGCGGTCTTGCGGATCGTCGAGAACTTCTACGACGCGCAGCACGCGAACCCCGTGCACGAGCTTCCGATCAAGGCCTTCGAGCTCAAGCTCTTCGACGATTGGCGCCAGTGGCCTGAGGTCGAGTCGCTGGCCCGGGCGGGCGCGTGGTTCGGTGCCGGGATCGACTTCACCGTGGACCGGTACTTCGGGCCCCTCGGCATGTTGTCGCGCGCGCTCGGCCTGAGTATGTCGCAGATGAACCTGCACTTCGATGGCTACCCCGGCGGGTGCGTCATGACCGTCGCCCTGGACGGAGACGTCAAATACAAGCTGCTCCAGTGTGTGACGCCGGTGAGCGACGGCAAAAACGTCATGCACATGCTCATTTCGATCAAGAAGGTGGGCGGTCCCCTGCGCCGCGCGAGAGACTTCGTGCTGTTCGGGTTGCAGACCAGACAGGCCGCGGGGTACGACGTCAAAATCTGGAACGGGATGAAGCCGGACGGCGGCGGCGCGTACAGCCGGTACGACAAGCTCGTGCTCAAGTACCGCGCGTTCTACCGAGGTTGGGTCGACCGCGTCGCCGAGGGGACCGCTCGATCGCGCAGCCGCGAGTGAGCGGCGATGCGTGAGCCGGCGGCCCTAGCCGAGCCGGTCTCGGCCGCGTCGTTCCGCCTGGCACTCGCGAACCTGGCGCGCGGCGTCACGGTCATCACGGCGTAGTGCGTCGGTCGCACTTTCCCGAGACATTTCATGACTATTTGGCTGCTGCAACTCGTGCTCGTGATCGGACTCTGCAACGTCTGCGGCCGCGCTGCCGAACGACTCGGCCAGTGTGCGGTCGTCGGCGAGATTGCGGCCGGCCTGCTGCTCGGGCCTTCGCTGTTCGGCAGCATCGCACCTGATTTCTACGATGTGCTGTTCGGCCCGCGTGCGCCGTCGGGGATGGCGCAACTCGGCGAGGTCGGTCTGGTGTTGCTGATGTTTCAGGTCGGTCTGCATATGGACTTCGGCGTCACGCTGCGCGGACGCCGGTGGCGCGTGCCGGTTGCGATTGCGGCGGGCGGCCTGTTCGTGCCGGCAGCGATCGGCATGATCGTGGCGGTCGTGTCGAAGGGGACGCTCGCCAGCGATGCGCCGTCGCTGCGGTACGTGCTGTTTTGCGGCGTTGCGCTCGCGGTATCGGCGGTGCCGGTCATGGCGCGCATTGTCGATGACCTGAGGCTCGGCGCGATGGCGGGCGCGAGGCATGCGATGTCTGCCGCGATGCTTACCGACGCGCTCGGCTGGATGCTGCTTGCGGTAATCGCATCGTTGTCGAGGGGGCCGGGCTGGGCATTCGCGCGCATGCTCGTCAGCATGCTCGTCTATCTGGCACTGAGCGCGCTGCTGGTGCGCTTCGTGGTTCGCCCGACGCTCGAGCGGCTCGCATCGACGGCGCATGCCGCGCGCGACCGGCTGGCAGTCATGTTCTGCTTCGTGATGGCGTCGGCTCTGGCGACCTCGATGATCGGGTTCCACAGTGCATTCGGCGCGCTTGCCGCGGCGCTGTTCGTGCGGCGTGTGCCGGGTGTCGCGAAGGATTGGCACGATAGCATCGAGGGCTTCGTCAAGCTGGTGCTGATGCCGGTGTTCTTTGCCCATGCGGGGCTGCACGCGTCGATAGGGACGATCGACGACTCGACTTCGTGGTTGTGGTTCGGCGTGTTTTTCGCGGGCGGGTTCGTCGGCAAGTTCGGGGGCAGCTATCTGGGTGCGCGCGCCACCGGGCTTGCGCCGCACGACGCGATGCTGGTGGGCTCGCTGATGAATACGCGCGGATTGATGGAGCTGATCGTGCTATCGATCGGTCTGCAGATGCAGATTCTTCCGGCGCGTGTTTACACGATTCTCGTCGTGTTCGCGCTGGTGACGACAGCGCTGACCGCGCCGCTCGTCAGATTTATGCTGCGCATGCAATCGCGCTCGACGCGGGCGATTTCGGTCGCCGGCAAGTGAGGCGGTGCCGGACGCGAGAACGTCCGGCGAGACGCGTGCGCGGGGGCCAAAGAGGGGGCGCGTGCGTTCTCGATCTTCGTCAGGCCGCTGCGGCAGCGGCGCTTCCGCCGAACGTCGCAAAAGTGGCTTCCTGTGCGTCGCAATCGACCGGCGAGACCGAGTTCGCCCTTTGTGCATCCGGGCTGAACATGAACCCGGAATGGCGAATCGCCGCGGAGTGTGCGGCACCCCCGACAGCCCGACTGTCCCGCCGGTCTCCTCTTCCGCCGCACGGTGCTAGCATGTCCGCTGTATCCGGTGGAAAGGACAAGGAGGCGGCCATGGATGGCTTCATGCGGCATCAAATGGAAGGCGTCTCGGTCGACATTCAGATCGTGCCCGCAAAGCCTCGTGGCTTCGCCGCTCGCTTCAGAGTCTCGGGCGACGTCGGCGACGAAGCCGATTGGCCGATCGTTCATGTCGCCCAGGGCCCCTTCGCTACCATGCAGCAGGCGGAAGAGGCCGCGAAATCAGCGGCGTTGCAGCATATCCTCGAGCGCGGCTCGCCCCCTCGTTGAGCCACCTGGAAAACGAGCGCTATGCGCCGCGGCGAGCACGGTTTGCCGGGCCAGGGACGTGTTTTTGCACATGAATCGTCCGGCCCGGTAAAATGCTCGGCTGATCCATTCACTCGCGGCGGCGAAAGCGCAAGGATTTCCCGAACATGACCGATTTTCGTTTTACCTCGCGGTTCGCCGCTGTGGTTTTGGCCGGCGGCCTCGTTGCCGGTTGCAGTACGTCGTCGCCCACCAAGGTCGACTACAAGAGCGATTCCAAATCGAAAGAAGTCTCGCTCGCCATTCCACCGAACTTCCTCGACGAAGCCGCTGATCAGCGTTCCCTGCCGCCGCAAAGCGGCGAAGCGTCGCTCTCCGGTCTGGCGCAGGTGCAAAAAGTGGCGCCGTCTGAAAATGCCGTCATGCCGCCGGTCAAAGGCATGCACATTCAGCGGGACGGCACGGAAAGCTGGCTCGTGATCGACAACCGTTCGCCCGACGAAGTCTGGCCGCGCATCCGTCGTTTCTGGCAGGAGCAAGGCTTCCTCCTCGTGGTCGATCAGCGCGACAAGCACGTGCTCGAAACCGACTGGAACGAAACGCGTCCGCAAATCAACCAAGGCCTCATTCGCAATACGTTGTCGAAGGCGATGGGCAATGCGTATGTCGCGGCCGAGCGCAACAAATACCGCACGCGCCTCGAAGCGGCGCCGAGCGGCGGCACCTATGTGTTCATCAGCCAGAAGGGCATGCGCGAAGCGCTCGAAGGGCCGAATAGCGACACGACCAAGTGGGAAGCGAAGCCTAACGACCCGGCCCTGGAGCTCGAGTATCTGAAGCGATTGATGGCGGGCCTTGCATTGGCCGACTCGCGCGGCGACACGGCGGGCCCGGTTGCGGCCGACATTGCGCCGGCTCCGGCCAGCGCTGCGACGGCGAAGAAGGGCAAGGCCGATGCCGACGCCGCTGCCGTGGCCGCGCGCAACGCGACCCTTTCGGCCCAGTCGCAAGCGGTACAAACCGCTTCGACCGATGCGCAATACACGTCGACGGAGCTCACGCTGGACGAGCCGTACGAACAGGCGTGGGCGCGCGTGGGACTCGCGCTCGATCGCTCGAACTTCACCGTCAACGACCGTGACCAGAGCGGTGGGCTCTACTACATCAGCTATGTCGATCCCAAGGACAAGTCCTCCGACGAGCAAGGCTTCTGGAGCCAGGTATTCCACGGCCGCAAGGAAAAGGTCGCCAAGCAATATCGGATCAACGTAAAGGCCGTGACCGAGAACCAAACGCGCGTGGCCGTCGTCGACGATAAAGGCGCGATTCAGAGTTCGGGGCCGGCCAAGGAAATCATGTCGCTGCTCGTCGATCAATTGCGCTGACCGCCGCGTTTCCACGCGCTGAGCATCAACACGAACCCGCCGCCCGGCGGGTTTCGTTTTTTGGGGCTTCCCCCGACGCCGTCGGTGTGTTCCGTTGTGATCGCCGGCGTCACGTGACGTTACGCCGTAACGTTTCGTCGCCGCAACGTTTCTCGCCGAATCGATTTTCGTTTTTCTTTCGAAATCAAAGGCCTGAATGCGGCTTTCGAGATGGCACGCAAACTGCTTTTTAAAGCCGGGTAGGGCAAAAATGCAGGGAGGAGAAGAGGGGTGACGCTTTACCAAAAACGAATCCGCTGTCGCTACTCAAGCCGCGTACCGCGTGGTTGCGTGGATCTTTGAGCGGCAATCGGATCTATCGAAGCAGCACCCCGCACAAACATGGCTCGCGTTGCCCGCGAGCTTCGGTGGCCCCGTCGCCTATCCTCGTAAGGCGACGGTTTTACCCGCGTTCCACGGAACGCGGGTATTTTTTCGTGCGCATGCAATGCGTTGTCAGATTCGTTAGGACAACGAATGAATCTGCGGAAGGTCAGTGACTGGCCTGCAGCACATCGAGGATCAGGATGATGGTCCAATCCGCATCGCCGTCGTGATGGTATTGACGCTCGGCAACCACGAACGGCTGCTGCTTACCGGCAGGGCCGAGAAATAAAACGTCGCCTTCCATCGGCAGGCACTCGACCGGCGGCAAAGCCAGAAACGCTTCTTGCGACCCACGCGGCATCAGCTTTTCGATTTTGCGCGATGCCGCTTCGGTCCATTCGATATCCAGTTGGATGTTGCTCATGCTGTCCTCTCCGCGCCCGTGCGCGCGGGTTGTAAAACGATCCGGTGCGCGACTTTAGCATACCGCTCGCACGGGATCGCCGGACCCAAAGAAAAGCCGAAGCCAGCGGGACCGGCTTCGGCTCGTCATGCGAGGGCGGCTCGCGCCGCACGTGTCATGCGGTTATTGGCTTGCGCCGCTGGCGGGCGCCGCTCCCGCTGCGCTTGCCGCCTTCTTCGTCATGTGCTTCTTCATTATTTTCTTGTGATGCGGCTTCTTCATCGGCGTCGCTTCATCCATCGGCATGGTGCTTTGCTGCTGCTCCAAAGCCTGGGCACGTTGCTCGACGTCGGCAGCCTTGGCCGGATCGGTGCTCATCGTGACGCCGCCCTCAGTTTGAGCGTATGCGGCGCCGGCCAGCACCGACAGGGAAATCAAGACAGTCAGGGACGCTTTCTTCATTATTGCCTCCGTGCGAAAAGTGGATGGATAGTGGTCCAAATGCTGCCCGTCTGGCTGGACATTGCAAATTCTAGCCAGCATATGCCTAAGTACGCGATTCGTGTGGAGCAAAAGCGACGATCCGTTACGTCTCGTTACATGTCGGGATCGAGCCCGTCAAAACCAGCCCAACGCACGATAGACGTAGAACTGGATCATACCGATCAGTTCATGCATCGCGAGGTTGGCGGAGACGAGGTTCGACCAACGCGGCAATACACCGCGTTCGGCGACCCGCAAGTCGCACGCCACCGGTTCGGGCGCGAGCGCGAAGCGGCGGAAGTCCATGAGCGCTCGCGGCATATGGTAGGCCGAGGTGACAAGCATCAACGAATCGTAACGTTCGCTGCGCAAAATACGCGCGACCTGCCTCGCGTTTTCATAGGTCGTGCGACTGGCGTTCTCGAGCACGAGGTCGGCGCTCGCGACATGTGCGCGTAGCAGATAGGGCGCATAGTTGTCGGCTTCGGCGGCCGAATGACGCTGCGGATTGCCGCCGCTCACGATCACCCGACATCGCTTTGCTTGCCGCTTGCATTGCCCATACAGCGAGGCTGCGGTCGCGATGCGTAGCAGTGCGGCGGGTTTCGGTACGAGGACGCCATGCTCGTCGTAGCGGGTGCCGGCTCCGAGCAATACGATCACCGGATTCTCGCCGAAATGCGGCGGCCCGTAGTGCGCCGCATCGCGCTGCACGGAGGCCAGCAAAGGGGCGGTGAGCCACCCGGCCGACAGAAGCCAGAACAGCGCCAGGGCGATGGCGGCGATCGCCTTGCGTCTGCGGGGCCACAGCACGAAAACTGCCAAAAAAAGCGCGAATAAAGTGAATATGATCAATTGAGATGCGGTAACGTATGGTTTCGGGGATCGCATCGCCCTTAGCCGGCGATGCATTCAAATGGACCACGGGCGGCCGCCTTTTTTTGCGCGGCAAATCGCCCGATTATAGGCAGTACCTTCGATACGACGGCGCGGGTACATCCTGCTGCCGCCCCGGCTCGGCGGTTCGGCTCTCACCGGTACCGGCTGCCGCACGGCATGCGCCGTCAGTACGACGGCAGCACTTTAAGAAAGAGTCGAGATGACCACGTATTCCAACGAAGCGGTGCTCGAAGCGCTTAGGCGAGTGCAATATCGTCAGGTTCCATGGGCCAGACGCCCCGGAGTGTTCGAATATCTGCGAGGGCTCGGCTTGATGGAAACGGCTCGCCAGCGCACGGTCGCACCGGGAGCAGGTTTTCATGCGCCTGTCGATATCGCGGTGCTCACCGACAAGGGCCGAGCCGAATTCAATCGCCTCGCGCGCGAAGAGCGGGCGCTGGCCTGGACCGACGCGCGCACGAGCGAATACTCCCCAAGCGAAGCCGTCGCACAGTCGAACTGAAGCAGTAACGTCGCGGCGGCGATGTCTGCGGTGGCGAGTTCGCCAGGGCGCTCAAAAAAAACCCGTATCGCGAGGATACGGGTACCGGATATTTCTGCTGCCACGCTGTGCTCATGGCATTCACTCCGACTAGCCGAATGGTCGGTGGTTCCCTTGGTTTCGATTTGAATTGCGTGAATGGCGCGATCTGCGCGAATCAGTGAGGCGGGGGAGTGCGCGGGCGGGTGGCATTTTCGTTCCAACGCGCATTGTTTTCGATGTCGCCGCGCAGGTTTCCGCGCGGCGCCGACGCGCCGGAGGGTGCGTTGGACGGTGGGCCCCGCCAGCCGGCCGCCATTTTGGGTGCGCTCGTGCGTGCCGGGGCGGGCGGAGGGTGCGCGCAAGCGAAGCCCCCATATGCAAGCGCGACGCTGCATAAGAGCAAACCCGCTGCGAAATTCGCTGCCTTCATTCGATGAGCTCTCCCGGCACGGGCATGCCGGCGGCTGTCCGCATGGGCACACAATAGGCTCACGAGCGAAAGCCCGCTGTAAATATTAGTAAATGGATGTTTCGCAAGCCGGCGTCCCGAAATGAGCGCCGCACATTGTCGTTGTCGCGGGAAGGAAGTCGACTGCAGGCATCGCATTGATGCCGGCGCACGGAAGGGCGCCAAACGAGGCGCACATTATCGGTGTGGGCGCCGCAGTGCGATCCGGGTCATTCGCGCGAGCATCGTCTCGATACTCGCGCATCGGTGCGGCCGTCGGCGGCGCGGAATCAGGCCATCTTGACCGGTGCGCGCCACGATTCGGGATTGGTCCAGAACGCGCCGCGCAGGCGGTCCTGGCTGCGCGGGGCCGGCGGCTTGACCGCGGTGGCGCCGATCCGGCCGCGCAGCGAAATCTGGCGGCCGCAGGTGCCCAGACGGTTGACGATTTCGACGAGGGTGCCATCGGCCTGCCACTCATCGAAACGGCGTCTGCAGGTGGGAGGCGACGGATAGCGACCCGGCAGCTTCGACCAGCCCTCGCCTGTCGACAACACCCACAGCACGGCGTTCACGACAGCACGCGCCTCGACGCGCGGGCGTCCGCGTCGCTCGCTCCGTGCAGGTTCCGCACAGAACAGCGCTTCGACCAGCGCCCATTCGTTATCTCTTAAATCGTCGAACACCATATGTCCTCACCTCAGCGAAACTGACTCCGGTGCGCTGCCCCGTGCCGCGCACTCTTGAGACACTCGGATCGAGTGTCGAGCGAGCCGGTTGGCACCGCGAACGGATCATCGAATCGCGCGGCGCCGACCGCAGCGCCGAGCAATGCAGGAAGCGTGCCATTGGGTGGCCAAATGCCTGCAAGCCCCGCCGCGACAGGCCTGAGGGGCCGTTAGTCAGGGGCGTATGAGACGCCAAAATGCCCGTGCCGGAAATAAGGGCAATCACCAATCTAGTGCAACTGCGCGCGCCGCATGTGCGCCCGCGCATGCTTATTGCGGCGCGATAAATGCACGCGACATCGGTTTCGAGGCAGGGACGTAACTGCCGTGCGGCGGGCGCATTGCGCAGATTTCTGAATTTTGCGTGTGCAGCAAGAGAAGGTGGCTGGGCGCGGTCGTGCGGGAGTCCGGCGGTGGTTCACTATTTGGCAGGCATTGCGCTTTTCGCCACGACGCGCGCATTTCGATTCGCTATTTACGCCCTCGGCCTTTTTGCGTAAGATGGCGTTCAGTCACGCGGCGCCTTCTCCGGAAAACCGCTGCTTCGTCCGGCTGGGCTTGGCTCGATCGCTGTTTCGAATCGCCACCCCCCGGTCCGTGCTCCCATCAATATGACCGATCAGAATCGGGCGAGCGCGTCTTCAGTTCCATATCGTCTGTTTGATCCGGTTCGTTGACCACAGGGTCTGACCTAGCTGCATGAATACCCAAGAGGCGAAGATCGTCCTCGAGACTGCTTTGATTTGCGCGCAAGAACCGCTCAAGGTGGGTGACCTGCGCAAGCTGTTCGCTGATGGTGTATCGGCGGATACAGTCCGTGCGTTGCTTGAGGATTTGAGAAACCAATGGTCGGGGCGGGGCGTTGAGCTTGTCTCCCTCGCTACGGGCTGGCGCTTTCAAAGCAAGCCCGCCATGCGGACCTTTCTGGATCGTCTGAATCCGGAGAAGCCGCCAAAGTATTCGCGCGCCGTGCTGGAAACGCTTGCGATCATCGCGTACCGCCAGCCGGTTACGCGTGGCGATATCGAAGAGATTCGCGGGGTCACCGTCAACACGCAGGTGATCAAGCAACTCGAAGACCGCAGCTGGATCGAGGTGATCGGGCATCGCGATGTGCCGGGGCGGCCTGCGCTGTATGCCACTACGAAGCAATTTCTCGACGATCTCGGACTGAAGGCACTCGACGAGTTGCCGCCGCTCGAGGATCCGTCCGCGCAGAGCGCCGCAGACCTGCTCGCGCAGCATTCCATCGAGTTTCCCGAGGATGCCGCGTTGGCCGAAGGCGCGGCACCCGAAGGCGCGGCACCCGAAGGCGCGGCACCCGAAGGCGGCGAGCCGGCGCATGACGCGGCGGTCGCAGCCGTGGCCGAGGCGCCGCCCGATGGCCTGGATCGGCAAGAACATGAAGATGACGATGCGCGCACGTCGCAGGACGAGCGGGCAAACGTTGCACCGACCGTCGAAGACGGCGCGAGCGATGCTGCCAACGGCGAGCGCGCTGGCGAGCAAGGCCGGTACGAGGCTACGTCGAGCGAAAGCGACATCGAGCACGAAGGGCATGAGCGGACCGTTGCGGCTGACACCGCAGAGGCTCATGCGGTCAATGCGGTGCGCGATTACCCGCCGCATCGCAGCGCATCCGCCGACGACGCGGACGCATTCACCGATGACGAACCCGCGTCGCGCAGCGCCTGACGTAACCGAACGCATATAGCGCCCGCAAGGGGCGCGCGATTGACACTTGAGGTTGTTTTGACAAATACCCACGACACCGATTTGTCCGCATCCGGGCATGCCGCACAGGCTGCGGGCCGCGACGAGGCGCCTGCCGCACCGGCAACGGGCGAGTCCGAGCAGGGCGCCCATAGTGCTGAGGCGGGCGACCAGGACCGTCCGCGCCGCGGCTTGCGGCGCGGTCCACGCAGCTTGATCGCACGGCGGCGAGCCGCGGCGAAGACCAAGGGCGAGGCAGGGGCGCAAGCCCAGCCGGGCGCCGAAGGCGCCGAGGGCGAGGCTGCCTCGACGCCCCCTTCCGCTGAAGAGAGTGCCCCTGCCGGGGCGCGTGCGCCGCGCAAAGGTACCCCGAAGGGCGGTCGCAAACAGTCCGCCGGTCGCCGGGAAGAGTCCGGTGGCGCAGCGAAGGACGCCCAAGGCAAGCGCCCCGAATCCGTTCCGGGCGGCCAGGACGATTTGTTCTCCTACGTGACTTCGCCTGCGTTCGATGCGGACAACGGGGCATCGACCGGCGTGCGCGCCCCGATGCTGCGGCGCGGCCGTCCGGAGCCGCAAAAGCGCGTACTGGCGCCCGACGACGACGCGCCGAAGCTGCATAAGGTGCTGGCCGAAGCCGGGATGGGCTCGCGTCGCGAAATGGAAGAACTGATCGTGGCCGGTCGCGTATCGGTCAACGGCGAGCCCGCACACATCGGGCAGCGCATCATGCCGACCGATCAGGTCCGCATCAACGGCAAGCCTGTCAAGCGTCGCGTGCAGACCAAGCCGCCCCGTGTGCTGCTTTATCACAAGCCGACGGGCGAGATCGTCAGTCATGCAGACCCGGAAGGCCGGCCTTCGGTCTTCGATAAGCTGCCTCCGATGAAAACGGCGAAGTGGCTGGCCGTCGGCCGGCTCGACTTCAATACTGAAGGCCTGTTGATGTTGACCACGTCGGGCGACCTGGCGAACCGGTTCATGCATCCGCGCTACAGCGTAGAGCGTGAGTATGCGGTTCGCGTCGTCGGCGAGCTCGCGGAAGGCGCGCGGCAAAAGCTGCTGCATGGTGTCGAACTCGAAGACGGTCCTGCCAATTTCCTGCGTATCCGCGATGGCGGCGGCGAGGGCACCAACCACTGGTACCACGTCGCGCTGGCCGAAGGCCGCAATCGCGAAGTGCGGCGCATGTTCGAGGCGGTCGGGCTCATGGTGAGCCGGCTCATTCGTACACGTCATGGCCCGATTTCCCTGCCGCGCGGTTTGCGACGCGGCCGTTGGGAAGAGCTCGAAGAGAATCAGGTGCGCAGCCTGATGGCGGCGGTCGGCCTCAAGGCGCCAGTCGAAGAGAAGGGCGCGCGGCGTCAGGGTCAGGAGCGGCGCCAGCCGGATCCGATGCAGACGTCGATGGGCTTCATCAACCGCGAGCCGGTGTTGACGGCGCATGGCCGCTTCGATCAGCCGGGGCGTGGCCCTGGCCGTCGCGGCCCCGGCGGCTTCGGTGGCGGCGGTGCCGGCATGGGCGGCTACGGCGAGAATTCGGGAGGCGGTTTCGGCAATCGCGCCGGCGGAAGTCGCGGTGGCGGCGGCCAGAAGGCGCGGCCGCAGCGTGACGTCGACGGCAACCGCGCGCCCTCCGGCGCTGCGGGCAAGCGTCCGTTCGGTGGCAATGCAAATAGCAACCGCACCCCGGGCGGCAATCGCGCCGGCGGCGGCAACCGCGCCGGTGGCAGCGGCGGCGGTGGAGCTGGCGGCGCCGGCGGGGGCGGTCAGCGGCCGGCCCCGCGCGGTCGTTCGCGCGGGCGCTGACAGGCGGCGCACCCGGTCGCCTTTGTATGCGGGACCACGGGTGCGCGCGGCTGCGCAGTCGCCTTGGTCGGATCGGCTGTGCGAAAGCCTCCTGGAGGGCTTTCGCACGCTCGCTGCTTGGCAACCCGCCGTGAAAAATGCTAAACTCACAAAGTCGCTGGGCGTGCGGCTGTTGTTTGTGCGGCTCAGGTGCGAGCACCGGTAAGAGGATGATGGGCGTTTCGCCCATTTTTTTTTGGCGGTCACGGTTCGGCATCTCGGCAAGCAGCACATTTTCGCGCACCGGCATGGCGCGGCGCGCAGCCCCTTGGGTGCATGCGCGTACGCGCGAATACCTTAGAGGGCACTGTGCAACTGACGGAACTGATAGAAACCACGGTCTCTGGCATGGGCTATGAGCTCGTGGACCTCGAGCGCACCGGGCGCGGCATGCTGTGTGTCTATATCGACCAACCCGCCGGCATCGCGATCGAGGATTGCGAAAAAGTCACGCGTCAGCTCCAGCACGTTCTGACGGTTGAGAACATCGACTACGAACGGCTCGAAGTATCGTCGCCGGGGCTCGATCGTCCGCTCAAGAAGTTGGCGGATTTCTTGCGCTTCGCGGGCAGCGAGGCCGTCGTGACATTGAAAAAGCCGTTGAACGGGCGCAAGACGTACCGGGGCATCCTGCATGCGCCTGACGGCGAAACGATCGGTTTGGAATTTGAAGGGAAGGAGGGCGCCGCGATGCTCGATTTCACGCTCGCGGACATGGACCGCGCACGCCTTGTCCCGAAGGTTGACTTTAGGAGCCGCAAACAATGAGTCGCGAAGTACTGATGCTGGTCGATGCACTGGCGCGCGAAAAGAATGTCAATAAAGATGTGGTATTCGCTGCGCTCGAAGCCGCTCTTGCTTCGGCCACCAAGAAGCTCTTCGAAGAAGACGTAGACATCCGCGTGCATATCGATCGCGAATCGGGCGAGCATGAAACGTATCGCCGTTGGCGCGTGGTGCCCGACGAGGCCGGCTTGCAAGAGCCCGATCAGGAAATCCTGCTGTTCGAAGCGCGCGAAGAAAAGCCCGAGATCGAAATCGACGACTACATCGAAGAACCGATCCCTTCGATCGAATTCGGTCGTATCGGCGCGCAGGCGGCCAAGCAGGTCATTTTGCAGAAGGTGCGCGACGCCGAGCGCGAGCAGATCCTCAACGATTTCCTCGAGCGCGGCGAAAAGATCATGACCGGCACGGTCAAGCGTCTGGATAAAGGCAACTTCATCGTCGAATCGGGCCGTGTCGAAGCGCTGCTGCGCCGCGATCAACTGATCCCGAAGGAAAACCTGCGCGTCGGCGACCGTGTGCGCGCCTACATCGCCAAGGTGGACCGCACGGCGCGCGGCCCGCAGATCGAACTCTCGCGCACGGCGCCCGAGTTTCTGATGAAGCTGTTCGAAATGGAAGTGCCCGAGATCGAGCAGGGCCTGCTCGAAATCAAGGCGGCCGCTCGCGATCCCGGCGTGCGCGCGAAGATCGGCGTCGTGGCCTACGACAAGCGTATCGATCCGATCGGCACCTGCGTCGGCATCCGCGGTTCGCGCGTGCAGGCGGTTCGCAACGAGCTTGGTGGCGAGAACGTCGACATCGTGCTATGGTCCGAGGATCCCGCCCAGTTCGTGATCGGCGCGCTCGCGCCGGCTGCGGTTCAGTCGATCGTCGTCGATGAAGAGAAGCATTCGATGGACGTCGTCGTGGACGAAAACGAGCTGGCGGTCGCCATCGGCCGCAGCGGCCAGAACGTGCGTCTCGCCAGCGAGTTGACCGGCTGGCAAATCAACATCATGACGCCCGATGAATCGGCGCAGAAGCAGAACCAGGAGCGTGGGGTTCTGCGCGACCTGTTCATGGCGCGGCTCGATGTCGACGAGGAAGTCGCCGACATTCTCATCGACGAAGGCTTCACGAGCCTCGAAGAGATCGCCTACGTGCCGCTCAACGAGATGCTCGAAATCGAAGCGTTCGATGAGGATACCGTCCACGAGCTGCGCAACCGCGCGCGCGATGCGTTGCTGACGATGGCGATCGCCAACGAGGAAAAGGTCGAGGGAGTCGCGCTCGATCTGAAGAGTCTCGAAGGGATGGACGCCGATCTGCTCTCGAAGCTGGCCGAGCACCAGATCCAGACGCGCGACGAGCTGGCTGAACTGGCCGTCGACGAATTGGTTGAAATGACCGGAATGCAAGAGGATGCCGCGAAGGCGTTGATCATGAAAGCACGTGAACATTGGTTCCAGTGAGTGAATGACCATGGCGCACTGAATAGACAGCGATCTTGCGATCGCATGACCCGATGCTAACCGCAAGGAATCCGTCCTTGCACTAAGAGGAATGAATGGCGAGTAACAACGTAGCCCAATTTGCCGCGGAACTCAAAATGCCAGCCGGGGTGCTGCTCGAACAGCTCCAGGCGGCGGGTGTCCAGAAAGCGAGTGAGGACGATGCTTTGTCCGAATCGGACAAGGCGCGTCTGCTCGACCACTTGCGCAAGTCGCACGGTTCGGCCGATACGGACAAACGCAAGATCACGCTGACTCGGCGGCACACGTCGGAGATCAAGCAATCCGACGCGACGGGCAAGGCTCGCACCATTCAGGTCGAAGTTCGCAAGAAACGTGTATTCGTGAAGCGCGACGAGGCAGGCGAAGTCGCTGGCGCCGAGGCTGCAGGCGAAGCGGTAGCCACCGTCGACGAGAGCGCCGAGTTGCAGCGTCGCGAGGAGGAAGCGCGGCGCGAAGCCGAGCTGCTCGAGAAGCAGGCGCAGGAACTGCGCGAGCGCCAGGAGCGGCTCGAGCGCGAGGAAGCCGAGCGTCAGGCGCGCGAGCGCGCTGCCGAGGCCGAGCGTCTGCGCGCCGAGGAAGAGGCAGCGAAGAAGCATGCCGAAACCGCGGCTCGCGTGGAGGCCGAGCGTACGGCAGTCGAAGATGAGCGTGCTGCCGCCGAGCGCGCCGCTCAACGCGAAGCGGCCAAGAAGGCCGAAGATGCCGCGCGTGAAGCGGCCGACAAGGCGCGCGCCGAGCAGGAAGAGATTCGCAAGCGTCGCGAAGCGGCCGAGGCCGAAGCGCGCGCCATTCGCGAGATGATGAATACGCCGCGTAAGGCGCAGGTGAAAGCGCCCGAGCCGGCGCCGGCCGCGAAGCCGGCGGAAGCCGCCAAGGCGGCTGAAGCGAAGGGCACGCTGCATAAGCCGGTGCGCCCGCCTGGCGAGACGCCGCGTCCCGCCGCCGCGCGCAAGCCGGCAGCAGGTGCGGCGGCGCCGGCTACGGCTCAGCCGTCGTCGGCTGCGCCCGGCGCGGATAAGAAGAAGACAGGCGGCAAGGGCGGCTGGCAAGACGACGCCGCGAAGCGCCGCGGGATCAAGACGCGCGGCGATTCGAGCGGCGGTGTCGATCGCGGCTGGCGCGGCGGCCCGAAGGGGCGCGGCAAGCATCAGGATTCGGCTACGTCGTTCCAGGCGCCCATCGAGCCGATCGTGCGCGAAGTCCATGTGCCCGAAACGATTACGGTGGCCGACCTCGCCCATAAGATGTCGGTGAAGGCGTCGGAAGTCATCAAGGTGATGATGAAGCTCGGCCAGATGGTGACGATCAACCAGATGCTCGACCAGGAAACGGCGATGATCATCGTCGAGGAACTCGGCCATCGTGCGGTTGCCGCCAAGCTCGACGATCCGGAAGCTTTGCTCGTCGAAGGCGAAGCGAGCGACGCCGAGCAATTGCCGCGTCCGCCTGTCGTCACGGTCATGGGTCACGTCGATCACGGCAAGACCTCGCTGCTCGACTACATCCGTCGCGCGAAGGTTGCGGCCGGCGAAGCGGGCGGCATTACGCAGCACATCGGCGCTTATCACGTCGAGACGCCGCGTGGCGTCATCACGTTCCTCGATACGCCGGGTCACGAGGCCTTTACGGCCATGCGTGCGCGCGGCGCGAAAGCGACCGACATCGTTATTCTCGTGGTCGCCGCGGACGACGGCGTGATGCCGCAAACGAAGGAAGCCATCGCTCACGCGAAGGCGGGCGGCGTGCCCATCGTCGTGGCGATCAACAAGATCGACAAGCCCGAGGCGAACCCCGAGCGCGTCAAGCAGGAACTCGTCGCTGAAGGCGTCGTGCCCGAGGAGTACGGCGGCGATTCGCCGTTCGTGCCGGTTTCGGCGAAGACAGGCACCGGCATCGACGATCTGCTCGAAAACGTGCTGCTGCAAGCCGAAGTGCTCGAGTTGAAGGCGCCCGTGGCAGCACCGGCGAAGGGTCTCGTCATCGAAGCGAAGCTCGACAAGGGCAAGGGGCCTGTGGCCACGATCCTCGTCCAGTCGGGCACGCTCTCGCGAGGCGACGTCGTGCTGGCGGGCAGTGCTTACGGTCGCGTCCGGGCCATGCTCGACGAAACCGGCAAGGCCACGAAGGAAGCGGGCCCCTCGATCCCGGTCGAAATCCAAGGTCTGTCCGAGGTGCCGGGTGCCGGCGAGGAAGTCATGGTGCTGCCCGACGAACGCAAGGCGCGCGAAATCGCGCTGTTCCGTCAGGGCAAGTTCCGCGACGTCAAACTTGCGAAGCAGCAGGCAGCCAAGCTCGAAAGCATGCTCGAACAGATGGGCGAAGGCGAAGTGCAGTCGCTGCCGCTTATCGTCAAGGCCGACGTGCAGGGTTCGCAAGAAGCGCTCGTGCAGGCTTTGCAGAAGCTGTCTACCGACGAAGTGCGCGTGCAGATCGTGCATGGCGCCGTCGGCGGCATCAGCGAGTCCGACGTCAACCTGGCTACCGCGTCGAAGGCCGTTATCATCGGCTTCAACACGCGCGCCGATGCGCAAGCGCGCAAGCTGGCGGAGTCGAACGGTATCGATATCCGCTACTACAACATCATCTACGACGCAGTGGATGAGGTGAAGGCGGCAATGTCGGGCATGCTCGCGCCGGAAAAGCGCGAGGTCGTCACGGGCATGGTCGAAGTGCGCCAGGTCTTCAAGGTGCCGAAGGTCGGCGCGGTGGCCGGTTGTATGGTCACGGACGGTGTCGTCAAGCGTTCGTCGTCGGTGCGTGTGCTGCGCAACAACGTCGTCATCTTCACGGGCGAACTCGATTCGCTCAAGCGCTTCAAGGACGACGTGAAGGAAGTGAAGCAAGGCTTCGAATGCGGTATGTCGGTCAAGAACTTCAACGATATCGTCGAAGGCGATCAGTTCGAGGTGTTCGAAGTCACGGAAGTCGCGCGCACGCTCTGATACGCCAGCGCGCGGCTCGGGGCGGAGCAGGCGGCAAGCCTCCTCCGCCCCGTTTGTTTTATCGCGCAGCACGGGCGCGAATGTCGGTACCCCTGGCATTTGCGCGCGATGTGCGCCGGGCCGCAGATGGCGCGCCCTAACCGCCAGGCGGGTTCATCATGTCGAAAAAACGCACGTCCCCCAATCGCAACGTCCAGATCGCCGATCAGATTCAACGCGATTTGTCCGAACTCATCATGCGCGAGGTGAAAGACCCGCGCATCGGGCTCGTCACGATCCAAAGCGTCGAACTCACGCCTGATTACGCACACGCGAAGGTCTACTTCACGACGCTGACGGGCGATGCGCAGGCCACGCAGGTCGCGCTCAATCATGCGGCCGGTCATCTGCACAACCTGTTGTTCAAACGTCTGCACATTCATACCGTGCCGACGCTGCATTTTCACTACGACAAATCGATCGAGCAAGCCGTCGAGATGTCGCGCCTCATCGACGAAGCGAACGCCACACGCGCCAAAGGCGATTGATCCGATGCGACCCGGGCCGCGACGCTGCGTCCCGCCGTTGCGCACTTGAAACAACCTCATGAAACAACCTCAACGTCCGCGCTTGCCGCGTCGTGCGCTCGACGGCGTCCTATTGCTCGACAAAGGTCTCGGACTATCGAGTAACGACGCTCTCGTTCGTGCAAAGCGTCTTTTCCTCGCACAGAAGGCGGGACATACGGGGACGCTCGATCCTCTCGCGTCGGGTCTGCTGCCGCTCTGTTTCGGCGAAGCGACCAAGTTTTCGCAGGACTTGCTGGAAGCCGACAAGACCTACGAAGCCACGATGCGGCTGGGCATTCGCACGAGTACGGGCGATGCCGAGGGGGAGGTGTTGCAGACGAGCCCCGTCGAGGTCGGGATCGCCGAGATTGACGCGGCGCTCGCGCGTTTTCGCGGCCGGATTTCGCAGGTGCCGCCGATGCATTCGGCGCTCAAGCGCGATGGCAAGCCGCTATACGAATACGCACGTGCGGGGCAGGTCGTCGAGCGCGCGGCCCGCGAGGTGACGATTCATGCGCTGGAATTGCTTGGCGCCACGTTGCCGGACGTCACGTTTCGTGTCACCTGCAGTAAGGGAACCTATGTGCGGACGCTGGCCGAGGACATCGGTGCGGCGCTCGGTTGCGGTGCGCATCTTGTGGCATTGCGGCGTACCGGCGTTGGGACCCTGACGCTCGATCACGCCGTCACGCTCGAGGCGCTGGAAAGCATGGAGGCCGGCGCGCGCGATGCGTGTTTGCGACCTGTCGACGCACTGCTGACGACCTTTCCGGTCGTGCGGCTCGATGCGGAAGCGGCCAAGCGCTTCCTCCATGGTCAACGGCTTCGCCTGGCCGATTTGACGCCGATCGTTGTCGAGCGCAGTGTCGACGGAAGCGATCGCGCGGATACACGCGTGCGCGTTTATCGCGACGAGGACGGCGTACTGCTCGGTGTGGCGCGAGCAGCCGATGGCGTACTTGCCCCGGAGCGACTCGTCGTGACTGCGCCGAAGCCGGCCTGACGCAAACATAGACCGAGACGCTTCGCCCCGAACGCGCTTCGATACCCCGAAGCGGGCGCTCAATGCTCGAAGTAGGTCAAGCCGAGCGCCCCCTTTACCTCCGAGAGCGTCTGCGCGGCCACTTCCCGTGCGCGCATCGTGCCGCGACGGAGAACGGCCAACACTTCAGCCCGGTCATTCTGCAATTCGCGACGTCGCGTACGAATCGGCTCGATCAACGTCTGCAGCCGTTCGTTCAGCACGCGCTTGACCACGCTGTCGCCGAGCCCGCCCCGACGATAGTGGGCTTTGAGTTCGCTCACCTTCTGCGTGTCCGGCTCGAAAGCGTCCAGGAACGCGAACACGACATTGCCTTCGACCTGTCCGGGGTCGCTCACGCGCAGGTGGTTCGGGTCGGTGTACATATCGTTGACGGCCTTCGTAATCTCGTCGGGACTCGCGCTCAGTGTGATCGCATTGCCCAACGATTTGCTCATCTTCGCCCTGCCGTCGATCCCGGGCAGCCGCGCGACCGGCGACAGCACCGCTGCACACTCGACGAGCACTTGCCGGTCCACGGTGTGGTTGAATCGACGCACGAGCTCGTTGGTTTGCTCGATCATCGGCAGTTGATCGTCGCCGACAGGCACGTGCGTCGCCTTGAACGCCGTGATATCGGCCGCTTGGCTGACCGGGTAGGTCAGGAAGCCGGCGGGGATGTCCCGCTCGAACCCGCGTAGCCGGATTTCTTCCTTGATCGTCGGATTGCGCTCGAGTCGCGCGACCGTGACGAGGTTGAGCAGATACTGAGACAGCTCCGCGAGCTCCGGCACTTGGGATTGGATGAACACGGTCGACTTGGCGGGGTCGATGCCCACGGCGAGATAATCCAGTGCGACTTCGACGACGTTCTCGGTGACTTTCCGGTGCCGGCCGACGTTGTCAGTGAGGGCTTGCGTGTCGGCTAGCAGCAGGAATTGCCGCGCCTCGTGCTGGAGTTGCACGCGAGCGCGCAATGAACCGATGTAGTGGCCAAGGTGTAGTGCGCCGGTCGTGCGGTCGCCAGTGAGCACGATGGGTAGGTTTGCCTGGTGGGCTTCTGTCATGGTCTGGTCTTCGATGTCTTTGACACCACCAGCCATCAGCGCGCAGATACGAAAATGCCGCCAGGACTGGCGGCATTACGTTCAATGGATGAGGGGAAACGGGCCGCCGGGTTCAGGCGTGCCACCAACGGTGCGTATCGAGCGAGGTCGGTTTCATTTCCATTCGTAAAGTATAGCGCATTCGGACATGCGCGCTAGTGCGCGGCCGAAGCTGCGGCACTCGAGTCCCCGCCGCCGCTGCGCTCGGGCTTCGTGATCCAGATCAAGCCGATCAGGACGAGGAAGATGACGGCCGACACGTAGAAGAGGTCGTTCACGCCAAGCTGCGCCGCCTGCTGCGTGACGAGCCGATCGAACAAGCCATAGCCCTGCGACTTGTCGAGGCCCAGCGCCCCAAGTTGTGTCATCGATTGCGTGAACGTCGGATCGTAGGCGCTGGCGCGCTCGGTCAGCTGCGCGTGATGGAAGCTCGTGCGGTGATCCCATGCTGTCGTGAAGATCGACGTCCCGATCCCGCCGCACATGATCCGCACGAAGTTCGACAGCCCCGAAGCGGCTGCGATCCGATTGCCGGGCAGCCCTGAAAGCGTGATCGAGACCAGCGGAATGAAGAAGCCGGCCATCGCGATACCTTGCACGAGCGTGGGCAGCGTGAGCGACCACGTATCGACGCCCGTCGTATAGCGCGAGCGCATCCAAAAGCACAGTGCGAAGACGACGAACGCGGCCGTGGCGATCTTGCGAGGGTCCGTGCGCGGCAGGAACTTGCCCGTGACGGGCGACAGCAGAATCGCGAACACGCCGACGGGCGCCATGACGAGCCCGGCGTCGGTGGCCGTATAGCCGATATCGGTTTGCAGCCACAGCGGCAGCAACACGAGGTTGCCGAAATAAAGGCCGTAGCCGACCGAGAGCGCGACCGTGCCGCCCGTGAAATTGCGCTTCCTGAACAGCGACAAATCGACGACGGGGTGATCGGCCGTCAATTCCCAAACGACGAAGAACGCGAAGCCGATCAGCGCCGTCAGCGCGAGTGCGACGATCGTCGCCGACGAAAACCAGTCGAGGTCCTTGCCCTTATCGAGCATGACCTGCAAAGAGCCGACCCAGACGACAAGCAGGCCGAGGCCGACCAAATCGATCGGCGCCTTCTTGATGACCGAATCGCGCGAGCGGAAGATGGCCCAGGTGGCGAGCGCCGCGACGATACCCACCGGAATGTTGACGTAGAAGATCCAGGGCCACGAGATATTGTCGGAGATCCAGCCGCCCAGAATCGGCCCGGCGACGGGAGCGATGAGCGTCGTCATCGACCACATCGACAGCGCAAGCGGCGCCTTGGCACGCGGATAACTGGCGAGCAGCAGCGTCTGCGAAAGTGGAATCATCGGCCCCGCGACGGCGCCCTGAATCACGCGCGAAACGAGCAGAAACGGCAGCGTGGGCGAGAGTCCGCACATCCACGACGACACGACGAACAGCACGATCGAAGCGAGGAACAAGCGCACCTGCCCCAGGCGTTCGGTCAACCAGCCCGTGAGCGGCACCGAGATCGCATTGGCGACGGCGAACGAGGTGATGACCCAGGTGCCCTGATCGGAGGACACGCCGAGGTCGCCCGAAATCGTCGGAATCGACACGTTCGCGATCGACGTATCGAGCACGTTCATGAACACGGCAAGCGACACGGCAATCGTGCCGATGACGAGTTGGGCGCCGCTGAGCGGCGGGTGGGGGGCTTGGGGCTGAGCCATTGGGCAGGTGACCTCGGAACCTTCGTTGTGTCGTCGACGGGCGATGCGCGGGCTTACATCAGCTTCGAGCCGCTGCTCGCGAGCTTCGCGGCGCGGCCGGCGTGCGCGTGTGCCTGCGCGCCGGCTGCCGCCGCGGGTTGCTTCTGTTGCGCGAGGCCCGCGCTCGAGCCGGCATTCTCGGCGATGATGCGGGCGATCTCGGCATCGGCCTGCTCACCGTACTTATCGAAGACGTTCGTTTGATAGACCGTGTTCTGCGCATTGCTGAGCTGGTTGCCGGACTCGTTCTTGATATCCACGTCGGCCTGCATCGACAGGCCGATGCGCAGCGGGTGGGCGCGCAGCTCTTGCTGATCGAGTTCGACGCGCACGGGCAGGCGTTGCACGACCTTGATCCAGTTGCCCGTTGCGTTTTGCGCGGGCAGGAGAGAGAAGGCCGAGCCGGTGCCGGCCGAGAAGCCGACGACCTTGCCGTGATAGACGACCGACGAACCGTAGACGTCCGCGGTCAACTCCACGGGTTGGCCGATCCGCATATGCTTGAGCTGGCCTTCCTTGAAGTTGGCATCGACCCACACCGATTCGAGCGGCACGATCGCCATGAGCGGGTTGCCGGGGGCGACGCGCTGGCCGACCTGCACCGAACGCTTCGCGACGTAGCCGGTCACGGGCGCGGGCAGCGTGTTGCGTGCAAAGTTCAGATACGCGTCGCGCACCTTGGCGGCGGCGGCCAGCACGTTCGGGTGCGTTGCGATCGTCGTGTTCGACGTCAGCGCGCGGTTCGACGCCAGTTGTTGTTCGGCGGCGTCGAGTGCGGCCAGCGCGGCCTTCACCGTATCGCGGGCATGCGAAATTTCCTCTTGCGAGACCGCGCCCGATTGCGCGATGGTCAGGCGCCGGCGCAGGTCGTCTTGCGCGCGCGACAGATCGGCCTGGCGCTCCGCGATCTGCGCCTGGTACTGGTCGTTGTTGACGAACAGGCCGCGCACCTGGCGCACCGTCTGCGCGAGGTTGGCTTCAGCCTGTTGCAAGGCAACGCGCGCGTCGGCGCCGTCGAGCACGACGAGCGGTTGGCCGGCCTTGACCGTTTGCGTGTCGTCGGCGTTGACTGCGATGACGGTGCCCGTCACTTGAGGCGTGATCTGCACGACGTTGCCGTTGACGTAGGCATCGTCGGTATCCTCATGAAAGCGCGCGTCGAGGAAGTAATACAGGCCATACGCGACCGCTGCGACGAGAATCACGCCGACGAGCAGCGTCATCAGGCGCTTTCGCTTGCTGTTATTGTTCTGCGACTGCACGCTCGCGGCGGTTTGTTGAGTGTCGCTCATGGAAATGCTCTCCGTTTCTCGAGTCTCGATCGTTCGAAGCTCTATCGTTGAATCGTGCGTTGACGTGTTTCGTTGTGTGGCGCCGTTCAGCCTGCCGGGGCCGCGGCAGGAGCGGGCGCCGGCGCGGGCAGGGCGACTGCGCCGTTCGACGCCGGCGTGGCGACGCCGGCTGTTTGAGCGTCGAAGCCGCCGCCGAGCGCGCGAATGAGCGCGAACTGCAGGTCGCGGCGCTTCATCCTCAGGTTCGTCAGCGTCTGCTCGGCCGCAAGGCGATTGCTATCGGCCGTCAACACCTGCAATTGCGGCGAGAGCCCGGCCTTATAGCGAATGACGGCGAGCCGATACGCTTCGGCCGAGGCATCGAGTGCACGTTGCGCATCGTTCATCTCCGTATCGATGGAGCGGATCGACGACACTTGCGTCGCGACGTCCGACATTGCGTTGACGAGCGCTTGGTTGTAGTTCGCGACGTCCAGTTCGAAGTCGGCGTAGCGTCCCTTCAACTGGGCTCGCAAGGCGCCGGCATCGAAGATGGGCAGATGAATCGCCGGACCGGCCTGGACCGTGCGGCTACCCGCCGTCAGAAAGCGGCTCCAGCCGAACGCGTCGAAGCCGATGGCGGCCGCGAGGTTGATGTCGGGAAAGAACTCGGCTTTTGCTTCCTTCACGTTCGCGAGCGCGGCCTCGATCTGCCAGCGTGCGGCGACGATGTCGGGGCGGCGCGAGACGAGATCGGCCGGCAGATTCGACGGCAACGTCACGGCGCCGCCGGGGCCGAGGACGGGATCGGCGATCGCGAGCCCGCGGTCGGGGCCTTTGCCGAGCAGCGCGGCCAGTTGATAGCGGACTGACTTGATTTGCCCGTCGAGATCGGAGACCGTCGCTTGGCTCGTCGCGACGTTGCCGAGCGCGGTTTGCTTTTCGACGTTCGTGTCGAGCCCGGCGCTCACGCGATCGTTCGCGATCGAACCGACTTCCTGCCGGTTGCGAATTTCGCGTTGCGCGATGTCGCGCATTGCGTAGAGCTGCGCCAGCTGGTTGTAGGTGCGCGCGACCGACGAAGCGAGCGTGATGCGAGCCTCCTGCATATCGGCTTCAGCCGCTTTTTCCTGCGAGACGGAAGCCTTCACGCGCTCGCGATTCTTGCCCCACAGGTCGAGATCCCACGAAGCGCTGGCAAGCGCGGTATGTTCGGTGAACCAGTTGCCGCCGAATGGAGGCGGGTAGAGCCCGTTGCCCGAGAGCAGTTCGCGCGTGGCCGAGTAGCTGCCCGTGACCTTGGGCAGCAACGCAGAGCGCGAGGTTTCGATGTACGACTGCGCCTTGGCGATGCGCGCTTGCGCCTGCGCGATCGAGGGGCTGCCCGCGAGCGCTTCGTTGATGAGCCGCGGCAACTGGGGATCGCCGAAGTCGCTCGCCCAGTCGAGCGACGGCCATTGGCCGCCTTCGTTCGGCAGACTTTGGGTCGTCTCAAGCGAGGCAGCGGGCGTAATCGCTTTGTCGCTATGGATGCCGGCGTAGTTCGCGCATCCCGCCAATGCCAGCGCGGCGAGCGCGGCGGCTGCGATCGTGCCGCGGCGCACGCGCGCTGACGCGGGGGAGGGATTCATCGCACGGCCTTTCAGTAATGAAGTAATCATGGACTTTGCAACTTATTTGGAGCGATTGAAGGTCGAAACTCGTTGCCGTGTCAGCCAAAGACTGCCGACGATCATGCCGCCGCGCTAATCCGCCGGGCCATCGCATGTGTTGGCGAGAATTCGCCGCAACATGCTTTTCAGAAACCCGACTTCCTCGGGCGTAAAACCGGCGAGCGCCTTATCGACCACGCCGCCGAAGATCTCGGGCATGCGCGCTGCAAGTCTTTGTCCTTCGGGCGTGACCGCCAGATGAACGGCGCGTCGATCTTCCGAACTGCGTACGCGCGAAAGAAGATTACGCTTTTCCAGCCGATCGATCAGCCGGGTGACCGCGCTCGCGTCAATCCCGTAGTCGCGGGCCAACTCGGCTGCCAACGAGCACCGGCCGCTCGCGATCATGAACAACATGCTCGCCTGGGTGCTCGTAATGCCCAACTCGCCCAGCGTGCGCTGCGTGACCAGGTTCGACAGGCTCGACTTCACCCGCGTGAGCAGGTAGCCGACGCTCTCGTCGATTTGGTAGCCGCATGCCTCGGGCGGGAGCGGCGAGGTCGGTTCCGTCATGGCGATTTCCGTGCGATTGCAATAGTTGACTAGGCATGATTGTACGCGCGAGAAAGATGACCCGGCAAGCATTAAAGCGGCCGAAACCGTCGTATTTAAGCAACCCCTTAAGGGGCGCGATCATTATGGGGCTTGGTGGGGAACGCTGCTTGCAACCGCGCAAGGGCGGCGCCGGAGAGTCATACCGGCGGCATCCGGTCGGATTTCTCGCCAGTTATCTGGCCGGGCGCCGCAGGCAGTCATGGGCGCGTGCTATACTTCCCAGTTACCCAAAATGTACGCGCGTCAGTCTTTCGGTCAGCTTCCCGCCGCCTCACGGCAGCGCGGCGTCGGCGCCTGGTTTCCGTTTCGCGTACGCAACCGCCTTTTATTCCTATGACTCGCGCTCTCCGCAACATTGCCATCATTGCCCACGTCGACCACGGCAAGACCACGCTCGTCGACCAACTGCTTCGTCAGTCGGGCACGTTCCGAGAAAATCAGCAGATCGCGGAACGCGTGATGGACTCGAACGATATCGAAAAAGAGCGCGGCATCACGATCCTGGCGAAGAACTGCGCGGTGGAATACGAGGGCACGCACATCAACATCGTCGACACCCCGGGCCACGCCGATTTCGGCGGTGAAGTGGAGCGCGTGCTGTCGATGGTCGATTCGGTGCTGCTGCTCGTCGACGCCGTGGAAGGCCCGATGCCGCAAACGCGTTTCGTCACGAAGAAGGCGCTTGCGTTGGGTCTGAAGCCGATCGTCGTCGTCAACAAGATCGACCGGCCGGGTGCGCGTATCGACTGGGTCATCAACCAGACGTTCGACCTGTTCGACAAGCTCGGCGCCACGGAAGAGCAACTCGACTTCCCGATCGTCTATGCATCGGGGCTCAATGGTTATGCTTCGCTCGATCCGGCGGCCCGCGACGGCGATATGCGCCCGCTGTTCGAGGCGATTCTCGAACACGTGCCCGTGCGCGCGGCCGATCCCGAAGCGCCGCTGCAACTGCAGATCACTTCGCTCGATTATTCGACCTACGTCGGGCGGATCGGCGTGGGCCGGATTGCGCGTGGCCGCATCAAGCCGGGTCAGAGCGTCGCGTTGCGCTTCGGCCCGGAAGGCGAGGTGCTCAACCGCAAGATCAATCAGGTGCTGTCGTTCCAGGGGCTCGATCGCGTCCAGGTGAGCGAAGCGCAAGCGGGCGACATCGTGCTGATCAACGGCATCGAGGATATCGGCATCGGTGCGACGATCTGCGCGCCCGACACGCCTGAAGCACTGCCGATGATCACGGTCGACGAGCCGACGCTTACGATGAACTTCCTCGTGAATTCTTCGCCGCTCGCCGGCAAGGAAGGCAAGTTCGTCACGAGCCGTCAGATTCGCGATCGCCTGACGCGCGAGCTCAATCACAACGTCGCGCTGCGTGTGCGCGACACCGGCGACGAAACGGTGTTCGAAGTGTCGGGTCGCGGCGAGTTGCACCTGACGATTCTGATCGAGAACATGCGCCGCGAAGGCTACGAGTTGGCCGTGTCGCGGCCTCGCGTCGTGCTGCACGAAATCGATGGCGTCAAGCATGAGCCGTACGAGTTGCTGACCGTCGATCTCGAAGACGGACACCAGGGCGGCGTGATGGAAGAGCTCGGCCGCCGCAAGGGCGAACTGCTCGACATGGCATCGGACGGCCGCGGCCGCACGCGTCTCGAATACAAGATTCCGGCGCGCGGGCTGATCGGCTTCCAGGGCGAATTCATGACGCTCACGCGCGGCACGGGCCTGATGAGCCACGTGTTCGACGAATACGCGCCCGTCAAGGAGGGCACGCTCGGCGAGCGCCGTAACGGCGTATTGATTTCGCAAGACGACGGCGCCGCCGTGGCCTATGCGCTGTGGAAGCTGCAAGACCGCGGCCGCATGTTCGTGAAGCCGGGCGACGCGCTGTACGAAGGCATGATTATCGGCATTCACAGCCGCGACAACGACCTCGTCGTGAACCCGATCAAGGGCAAGCAGCTGACCAACGTGCGCGCATCGGGCACCGATGAAGCCGTGCGTCTCGTGCCGCCGATCCAGATGTCGCTCGAATACGCGGTGGAATTTATCGACGACGACGAACTCGTCGAAGTCACGCCGCAATCGATCCGGTTGCGCAAGCGCCATTTGAAAGAGCACGAGCGCCGTCGCGCAAGCCGCGAAGCATCGGTCGATTAAGTCGGTCCGAGCATCGATCGAGTCGCTCGCCAGCGCGCCGGATGGCGCGCGAGCATCTGAAGAGCCGCCTGTTTTGGCGGCTTTTTGCTTTCTGGACGGGCGATTGCATTGCGTTTAAGCAATCCGATTATTCGATCTGTGTTATGCTGCGCGATGCTAGTTTTAGGTCCTTCCAAGCAAGACTTGATTCGCGCAATCCGCTAAACGGTCAGGCCGTGTCGCGGAAGGTTGAGTAACCCGCTATTTCTCGAGAAGCTCGAAGAAAGGTGAGCGTAAACATGATGAAGCAATTCCAGCTGAACTCGTACCTGTTCGGCGGCAATGCTCCGTACGTTGAAGAACTGTACGAGCAATACCTAGACAACCCGGCGTCAGTCCCCGATAACTGGCGCGAGTATTTTGACGCGTTGCAAAACGTGCCTGCCTCGGACGGCAGCGCCGCGAGCGACGTGGCTCACGGGCCTATTGTCGAGTCGTTCGCCCAACGGGCGAAGGCCAACGCTTTCATCCCGCGCGAAGCCGGTGAGAACCTCGGCACTGCGCGCAAGCAAGTCTACGTTCAGTCCCTGATCAGCGCTTATCGATTTCTCGGCTCGCAATGGGCCAATCTCGATCCTCTGAAGCGCCGCGAGCGTCCCGCCATTCCCGAACTCGAGCCTGCGTTCTACGACTTCACCGAAGCCGACATGGACCAGACGTTCAGCGCGAGCAACCTGTATTTCGGGTTCGAGCAAGCGTCGCTGCGCGATATCGTCAAGGGTCTGCGCGACACCTATTGCGGCACGATCGGCGCCGAATTCATGTACATCAGCGATCCCGAGCAAAAGCGCTGGTGGCAAGAGAAACTCGAATCGATCCGCGCCACGCCGAATTTCACGCCCGACAAGAAGAAGCACATCCTCAATCGCCTGACGGCAGCCGAAGGGCTCGAGCGTTATCTTCACACGAAGTACGTCGGCCAAAAGCGCTTCTCGCTCGAAGGTGGTGAAAGCTTCATCGCCTCGATGGACGAAGTCGTTCGTCACGCAGGCGCGAAGGGCGTGCAGGAAATCGTCATCGGCATGGCCCACCGCGGCCGTCTGAACGTGCTCGTGAACACGCTCGGCAAGATGCCGTCGGATCTGTTCGCCGAATTCGAAGGCAAGCACGTCGACGATCTGCCGGCCGGCGACGTCAAGTACCACAAGGGCTTCTCGTCGGATGTCGCCACCGATGGCGGCCCGGTCCATTTGTCGCTTGCATTCAACCCGTCGCACCTGGAAATCGTGAACCCCGTCGTCGAAGGTTCGGCCAAGGCGCGGATGGATCGCCGCGGCGACGACAACGGCTTGCAAGTGCTGCCCGTGCAGATCCACGGCGATGCGGCGTTCGCAGGCCAGGGTGTCGTGATGGAAACGCTGAATCTCGCGCAAACGCGCGGCTACGGCACGCACGGCACGCTGCACATCGTCATCAACAACCAGATCGGTTTCACGACCTCCGATCCGCGCGACGCGCGCTCGACGCTGTACTGCTCGGACGTCGTCAAGATGATCGAAGCGCCGGTGCTGCACGTGAACGGCGACGATCCCGAAGCCGTCGTGCTGGCCACGCAGATCGCGATCGATTTCCGGATGCAGTTCAAGAAGGATGTCGTGCTCGACATCGTCTGCTTCCGCAAGCTCGGCCACAACGAGCAGGACACGCCGGCCGTCACCCAGCCGCTGATGTACAAGAAGATCGCCCAGCATCCGGGCACGCGCGCGCTGTACGCAGAAAAGCTCGTGCAGCAGGGCGTCATCTCGGCTGAGGATGGCGAGAACTACGTCAAGGCCTTCCGTCAGGCGATGGACGAAGGCCATCACACGATCGACCCGGTGCTCTCGAACTACAAGAGCAAGTACGCCGTCGATTGGGTGCCGTTCCTGAACCGCAAGTGGACCGACGCGGCCGATACGGCCGTCCCGCTGGCCGAACTGAAGCGTCTGGCCGAGCGCGTCACGACGATTCCGGCGAATTTCAAGGTGCATCCGCTCGTCGAGCGCGTCATCAACGATCGCCGCGCAATGGGTCGTGGCGAGTCGCCGCTCGATTGGGGCATGGGCGAGCATCTCGCGTTCGCGTCGCTCGTCGCTTCGGGCTACGCCGTGCGTCTGACGGGCCAGGACTCGGGCCGCGGCACGTTCACGCACCGCCATGCGGTGCTGCATGACCAAAACCGCGAACGCTGGAACGACGGCACGTACATTCCGCTGCAAAACGTGGCTGACGGCCAGGCCAAATTCACGGTGATCGACTCGGTGCTGTCGGAAGAGGCCGTGCTCGGCTTCGAATACGGCTACTCGACGGCAGAGCCCAATACGCTCGTCGCCTGGGAAGCGCAGTTCGGCGATTTCGTTAACGGCGCGCAAGTCGTCATCGACCAATTCATCTCGTCGGGCGAAGTGAAGTGGGGCCGCGTGTCCGGTCTCACGATGCTGCTGCCGCACGGCTATGAGGGCCAGGGGCCGGAGCACTCGTCGGCGCGTATCGAACGCTTCCTGCAGTTGTGCGCCGAGCACAACATGCAAGTCGTGCAACCGACGACGCCCGCGCAGATCTTCCACCTGCTGCGCCGCCAGATGATCCGCCTGTTCCGCAAGCCGCTGATCGTCTTCACGCCGAAGTCGCTGCTGCGCCACAAGGAAGCGGTGTCGGATCTGTCGGAACTCGCGAACGGCTCGTTCCAGCCGGTGCTCGGCGAAGCCGACGGCACGATCGATGCGAAGAAGGTCAAGCGCGTCGTCGTGTGCTCGGGCCGCGTCTACTACGACCTGCTCGCCCATCGCCGCGAAGCGAAGGCGAACGACGTTGCGATCTTCCGTATCGAGCAGCTCTATCCGTTCGCACACAAGCAGTTCGAAGCGGAGCTGAAGAAGTACGACAACGCGACGGAAGTGGTGTGGGTGCAGGACGAGCCGCAGAACCAAGGGCCGTGGTTCTACATCGAGCACCACCTGAGGGAAGGCATGAAGGAAGGACAGAAGCTGGCGTACAGCGGCCGTCCCGCTTCGGCCTCGCCCGCGGTGGGCTACTACGCCAAGCACTACGAGCAACAGAAGGCGTTGATCGAAGGCGCGTTCGGCCGGCTCAAGAGCGCACAGATCGCCAAATAACCAGACGACAGCGAACCGGGAAAGCGCGTAGGCGCTTTCCCGCGTCGTCTTGAAGCGCGAGGCGCGCGAGAGAGCGATGCGAGGGCGGTTCGCCTCCCACACCAGATAAAGAGTTCAGGAAAGTACAAATGGCTATTGTTGAGGTCAAGGTTCCGCAGTTTTCGGAGTCGGTTTCGGAAGGCACGATGCTGCAGTGGAAGAAGAAGCCCGGCGAAGCGGTGACGCGCGACGAGATCCTCGTCGAAATCGAAACGGACAAGGTCGTGCTCGAAGTGCCGGCCCCCGATTCGGGCGTGCTCGCCGAAGTCGTCGTCAATGACGGCGACATCGTCGCATCCGAGCAACTGCTCGCGAAGATCGACACCGAAGGCAAGGCCGGCGCAGCCGCTGCGCCCGCTGCCGCCGCTGCGCCTGCCGCAGCTGCCGCGCCTGCCGCAGCGGCCCCCGTCGCTGCGACGGCGACGGCCGGCGGCGTGGCTTCGCCGGCAGCCGGCAAGCTGATGGCCGAGAAGAGCCTCGGGGCCGACCAGGTGCCAGGTACGGGCCGCGATGGCCGCATCACGAAGGGTGACGTGCTCGCCGCCGGCGCACCTGCCGCACGGGCTCCGGCCGCCGCACCGGCCCCGGCCGCGAAGCCGGCCAAGCCGTCGCTGCCGGACGTGAAGGCGCCCGCTTCGGCAGACGCCTGGCTGCAGAATCGCCCCGAGCAGCGCGTGCCGATGTCGCGCTTGCGCGCGCGTATCGCCGAGCGTCTGCTCGAGTCGCAGCAAACCAACGCCATCCTCACGACGTTCAACGAAGTGAACATGGCGCCCGTCATGGACCTGCGCAACAAGTACAAGGACAAGTTCGAGAAGGAACATGGCGTGAAGCTCGGCTTCATGTCGTTCTTCGTGAAGGCGGCCGTGCATGCGCTGAAGAAGTTCCCGCTCGTGAACGCGTCGATCGACGGTAACGACATCGTCTACCACGGCTACTTCGACATCGGCATCGCTGTCGGCTCGCCGCGCGGTCTCGTCGTGCCGATCCTGCGCAATGCGGATCAACTGTCGCTCGCCGAAATCGAAAAGAAGATCGCCGAGTTCGGCCAAAAGGCGAAGGACGGCAAGCTGTCGATCGAAGAGATGACGGGCGGCACGTTCTCGATCTCGAACGGCGGCGTGTTCGGCTCGATGCTGTCGACGCCGATCATCAACCCGCCGCAGTCGGCGATCCTCGGCGTGCATGCGACCAAAGAGCGTGCCGTCGTCGAAAACGGCCAGATCGTGATTCGCCCGATGAACTACCTCGCGCTGTCGTACGATCACCGTATCATCGACGGCCGCGAAGCCGTGCTCTCGCTCGTGGCGATGAAGGACGCGCTCGAGGATCCGGCCCGCCTGTTGCTCGACCTGTAATGCTCGCGCTCGCCGTTCCTGGCGAGCGCATTCAATCGCACCGAAGCACCGAACACATTCGCGGCGGCGCGCGCTCAGCAACGCGCCCCGCTGCGTCAGCAAAAGGATTGTCATGTCCCAACAATTTGACGTCGTCGTGATCGGCGCGGGTCCGGGTGGCTATATCGCCGCAATCCGCGCCGCGCAGCTCGGCAAGACGGTCGCCTGTATCGAAAAATGGAAGAATCCGGCCGGCACCCTCAAGCTCGGCGGTACGTGCCTGAACGTCGGTTGCATTCCGTCGAAGGCGTTGCTCGCTTCGTCGGAAGAATTCGAAAACGCCTCGCACCACCTCGATGTGCATGGCATCAGCGCGAGCGACGTGAAGATCGATGTCACGAAGATGATGGCGCGCAAGGATGGCATCGTCGAGAAGATGACGGGCGGCATCGAGTATCTGTTCAAGAAGAACAAGATCACGTGGCTCAAAGGTCATGGCAAATTCGTCGGCAATGTCGACGGCGGCGTGCAGATCGAAGTCAGCGGCGAAGGCCAGAGTGAAGTCGTGACGGCCAAGAACGTCATCATCGCGACGGGCTCGAAGGCGCGCCACCTGCCGAACGTTCCGGTCGACAACAAGATCGTCGCCGACAACGAAGGCGCACTTGCATTCGAAGCGGTGCCGAAGAAGCTGGCCGTGATCGGTGCCGGCGTGATCGGGCTCGAGCTCGGTTCGGTGTGGCGCCGTCTGGGCGCCGACGTGACGGTGCTCGAAGCGTTGCCGCAATTTCTCGGCGCAGCCGACGAAGCGCTCGCCAAGGAAGCGGCGAAGGTGTTCAAGAAGCAGGGCCTCGACATTCATCTCGGCGTGAAGATCGGCGAAGTGAAAACGTCGGGCAACGGCGTGACGATCGCCTACACGGACAAGGATGGCAACGCGCAGACGCTCGAAGCCGATCGCCTGATCGTGTCGGTGGGCCGCGTGCCGAACACCGATAACCTCGGCCTCGAAGCGATTGGCCTGAAGGCGAACGAGCGCGGCTTCATCGACGTCGACGACCATTGCCGCACGAGCGTGCCCAACGTCTACGCGATCGGCGACGTCGTGCGCGGGCCGATGCTGGCGCATAAGGCTGAAGACGAAGGCGTCCTGGTGGCCGAAATCATCGACGGCCAGAAGCCGCATATCGACTACAACTGCATTCCGTGGGTCATCTACACCGAGCCTGAAATCGCATGGGTCGGCAAGACGGAACAGCAGCTCAAGGCGGAAGGCCGCGAGATCAAGAAGGGCCAATTCCCGTTCTCGATCAACGGCCGCGCGCTCGGTATCGCGAAGTCCGACGGCTTCGTCAAGATGATCGCCGATGCCAAGACGGACGAATTGCTTGGCGTGCATATCATCTCGGCCAACGCTTCGGATCTGATTGCGGAAGCGGTCGTGGCGATGGAGTTCAAGGCTGCGTCGGAAGACATCGGCCGCATCTGCCATCCGCACCCGTCGTTGTCGGAAGTGATGCGCGAAGCGGCGCTCGACGTCGACAAGCGCGCGCTCAATAAGTAACGGCTCGCCCGGTGTACCAGCCGGGGCCGGGATACTGCGGCGAAGGCGGGTGGGGCGGATCCCTCCCGCCTTCGTCTTTTTTATTTGCACGATGAACGTCATCGAATATTACGAGCACGAGCTCGAGACGCGGGCATACGCGGCGGATCCGGCCCAACTGGCGGCCGTCGAGCGCTTGCAGCGATGCTACGAAGAGTGGACGACTTACAAGGCGCGTCGTTCGAACGCGCTGCGCAAGCTGATCATTCACCCGGAATTGCCTCGCGGCGTCTACATGTGGGGCGGAGTAGGGCGCGGCAAGAGCTTTCTGATGGATAGCTTCTATGCGATCGTGCCCGTGCAGCGCAAGACGCGCATTCACTTCCACGAATTCATGCGCGAAGTGCATCGCGTGCTTGAAGAACTGAAAGGGCAGGCCGATCCACTCGACGAGCTCGCACGGCGTACGGCGAAGCGGTACCGCCTGATCTGCTTCGACGAGTTCCATGTCTCGGATATCGCCGATGCGATGATTCTGTATCGGCTGCTCGACCGACTGTTCCTGAACGGCGTGCAGTTCGTCATGACGTCGAACTACGACCCGGACACGCTCTACCCCGATGGGTTGCATCGCGATCGCGTCCTGCCGGCGATCGAGCTCATCAAGTCCAGGCTCGATGTGCTCAACGTCGACGCCGGCGTCGACTATCGCCAACGCACGCTCGCGCAGGTCAGCGTCTACCATACGCCGCTCGGCGCGCAGGCGGACCGTGCGTTGCGCACGGCTTATGCCCAGCTGGCCGCCGTGCCCGACGAAAGCCCGATCCTGCATATCGAGAAACGCGAGATCAAGGCGCTGCGCCGTGCCGACGGCGTCGTTTGGTTCGATTTCGCCACGCTATGCGGCGGGCCGCGTTCGCAGAACGACTATCTCGAACTCGCGACACGCTTTCATACGGTCATCCTCTCTGACGTACCGCAAATGTCGCCGCGTATGGCCTCGGAGGCGCGCCGCTTCACCTGGCTCGTCGATGTGTTCTACGATCACAAAGTCAAGCTGTTGATGTCCGCAGCCGTGAAGGCCGACGATCTCTACGTCGAAGGGCCGATGGCGAACGAATTCAGCCGCACCGTTTCGCGACTGGTCGAGATGCAATCGAAGGAGTATCTCGAGACGCCAAGAAGGATCGTGGACACGTCGCTGACCTAGCCGATCGCATACCGCACCGCGCCACTGAGCCGACTGTTCGGTGAGCGCCTGTTCGGCCAGGCAATGCATTTTCGGAGTATTCCGATAGTCATTGCGCGTGCCGGGGCATATCGTGCATTTCCTTGTTCTCAGAAGGAGGCGCCTATGACCCCATACAGCGACATCACGGATGAGCAATGGCGCAGCATCGAGCCGCTCTTTCCGGAGTTCCATTCTCGTGGGCGGGTGCGCGGCCGCCCGTTGACCGATACGCGCGCCGTACTCAACGGCGTGCTTTGGGTGATTTACAGCAATGCGGCTTGGGCGTCGCTTCCCAAGCGCTATCCCGCTTATCAAACCTGCCATCGGCGGTTCAAGGCGTGGCACTCGGCAGGTCTGTTTCAACAAGTACTCACGCGGCTATACGGCGATGCCGGCGTGGAACTGGGCGAGACGATCAAAGGCCGTATGCGCGCGAAAAATCCGGCCAGGCAGGCGCGTATGCCGGCGACACCTTTTGTCACTGTCAACGTGCCAAAGCTCGCTTATATTGCATCGCTACGCCGCGCAGCGTGAGCGGCCCCGGCATCGCCTTCGTCCGGGCCGCGGCGCAGCGTTGCATCGCAGTGCAGTCGGGGCAAACAGCGGGGCGGGACCGATCGCGCGGCGATGTGCTTCAGTTTTGCGCTTGCGCCGCTGCGTCCTGGCGAATCCAGGTTTGCGAGCGGCCCAGCAGTGAAAAGCCGATGTAGCCACGCACGACGAGTTTCCGGCCGCCGTCTTCCAAATGCATATTGCACTTGTAGACCTTGCCGTTTTCGGGGTCGAGGATATTGCCGCCGTCCCACTTGTCGCCGTCCTGCTTCATGCTCGTGATGATCGTCATGCCGAGAATGCGCTGGTCCTTGCGTTCATCGGTGCAGGCCGTGCAGCGCTTGTCCGGTTTGTCGGCAGGGTTGAGCCCCTTGATCACCTTGCCGTTCAGCGTGCCATCGTCGTTCTGCGAGATTTGCACGAGCGCCTTGGGCTGGTGAGTGCTGTCGTCGATCGTTTGCCATACGCCTACAGGTGTGCTGTTGCCCTGAGCAAAGGCGGCAGCGGCGCCGACGAGCAGGGCGCCCGCTACGGCGGCACGTTTGACGACGTTCCAGGCTGTCGCTTTGGCGTGATGCGAGAAGTGCAAGTGCGTCATGTTTCCTCCTGTTTATCAACTGACTGTCGTTTCAACTGCGCGGCGGCGAATCGAAATCAAATCGGCTCGCGTCGCGTCTTCTTCGAATCCGCCCAGAATACGCGCGAAAGACGCCGCTCGTTTGATAGTGGTACCTCTAATCAGAACGGAGCAAAAGGCATGTTTCGGCTCCGGGGTGCGCGTCCAGTCGACTCCATCAGAACAACTGGTAAGAGAACGTCGCATTCAGTCGGGGGCCGCGCGACGGGCTTTCGATCGGCGCATCGCCCACAGCTTTGGCGATGGACAGATCGAGGTTGTAATGCTTGCTGTCGCTGATGCGAAACCCCAGCGCGACCGAAGAGAGTTTGGCCGGCGCTGCCGGGCCTGTGTGAAGATACACGCGTGCCATGTCGAATAAGACGTAGGGCGTAAAGCTCTGCAAATAGCGCGCCCCGACGGCGATCGCACGGTTGATCTCGAACGATGCGCCGAAGCCCGAGTCGCCCGAGGCTTCGCCCGGCTCATAGCCGAGCCCAAAACGTTGCGCGCCGAAGGCGATCTGTTCGGACGTCGGCAGCGAATCCGGACTGTACTGGCCGGTGAGGGCCACCGCGGTGCCGATCTTGAACGGCCACTCATTCGTTTGCGAGAAGCTTGCACCCGTGCGGACGAACGTTAGGGAGACGGGATTGGTTTCAATCACGCCCGGTACGTTGGTCTCCCCGGTCTTCGATGCGCCGAGCAAATCGAACGCCTTCGCGATATTCAGACTGGCGCGGCGCGTTTGCCCCGAACGCGAAGCGACATAGTCGAGCTGGGCCTGCACCACGCGAATCTGCGAGCGCAGTGAAAGCGTCGCGCCTGTCAGCGTATTCAGATAACTGTTCTCGTCATGCGACGCATACGCGGACATTGTGCCGACAAGGCTGCGGGCATTGCTCAGATAGAGCGGATAGGCCGCCGAAACGCCCAGCTTGTCGTTGACTACCGTGCGCGTCACATAGGACGGAAGCCCCGGATTGTCGACGGGGTTGCCGTGATAGTGGGATGCATTGATCTTTGCAACGAGTCCTTCGCTACCGATCGGCAACGCGCCGTTCAACGCGTAGTAGGTCTGATTGTCGCGACCCTTCGGCACGAGTGCCGACACGCTGAGATCTTCGCCGAGCGAGGCCAGTCCGTTTTCGGTGACCGTGACGAGTCCCTGTATGCCGGGATGATGGAAGTCGATGCCCGTGGCCACGTTCAAGGGCTTGCGATCGACCTTCAAGGCGAGCGCAGTGGCACCGTCGGTCGTTTGCGGCGGTTCGACGGTCGCGGAGATCTTGATGCCGGGCAACAATCCCAACGCATTGACGTAACGTTCGAAAGTGGCGCGTCTCAGCGGGCGCTCGTTGCGGATGTGATCGGCGATCGCGCGGATCCTGCGCTCGGCACCGCCCGCGTTGCCGGCGATCTTCACGCTTGCCACGTAGCCCTCTACGACGGTGACGTGGACGACGCCGTCTTCGAAGGTCTGCGCCGGAATGAACGCGAACGAAAGCGCGTAACCGCGTGCCTGATAGAGGCGCGTCACTGCATTGGCGGCTTCGACGAGCGCGCCGATCGTGACATCTTTGCCGACGAGCGGCGAAAAGTGCTGCGCGACATCGGAGAACGCGATGGCCTTGACGCCGTCGATTTGCACCTTGCCCGGCGTCAGGTGCGTGGCGAGGAGTTGCTGCAACTGCGCTGCGTTCGGCCGGATCTGCACGCTCACGCCTGGTGCGCGCTCAGGCGTTCGAATCTGAGGCAGCGCTTCGAGCGGGTTGCCGCTTGCGGCCGGCCGGGTTTGCGCCAGCGCCGGACTGACCGTTGAAGCAGCGGCGATGGCGAGGCAGAACCATTGGTTGGCACTCCTGATCATTATGTTGTCCTCGTTGGCTTGATCTTATGAGCAGGCTTTATTGCGCTTGCCGGCTTCGAATATCTGCATCATTTGCATCGTCTGTCCGGCGCTCGACCTTCGCAGGCGCCGGTGCGCGAGCCGTCGGTGCGGCCCGCGCGAATTCGCCGTGGCTCAAGGCAACTTGCCTGCGAGCGGTAGTCCGGGTAGTCCGGGCAGTCCGCCTCCGAGCAGTGAGCTCAGCCCGCTTGTGGCCGAACCTGTTCCCGTCGTCGTTCCGCCCGCCGCCCCCAGCGCACCCGTGAGCGAGGAGAGGGGGCTGGCGGCGCCCCCGCTTCCGAGCAGGCCCGTCAGCGATGAGAGGGGGCCGCTGCCCGCGCCGCTGCCGCTCGATGGCGTGCCGGGCTGAACGGCCGTCGTCGAACTGCCTACCAGGCTGGTGATGAGCCCGGGGATCGGCGCGGCGCCGTTGGGGCCGTTGGGGTTCACGAGACCACCTGCGTTTGTGACCGTGTTGCCTACGCTCGAGACGAGATGTCCGACATCGGCCGCAAGTGGGTTGGACGAAGCGCCGGCAAGCTGAGCGCCGCCGCTTTGTACGGCGCCGCCGACCTGGCCGAGCAGACCCGAGACCGGTTGGCCGATGCCGCTCGTCGTCCCCACGTTTTGCGTCTGTTGTCCCAGCGTGACGACGAGCGGCGTGATGGTTGAGCTCAGCGGCTGCGTCACTTGCTGGACGGCCGAGGAGGAGAGGGCATTGCCAAGCACTTGGCCGCCCGCGCTGATGCCGTTGGCGGCCGTATCGAGCGCGCCCGCAGCGGGTGTCGTCACGGGGGCGAGCGGCGACAGCGGGCCGGTGCCGAGCGCGTTGACCGTCGATGCAACGCCCGCGACGACGCCGCTCGTCGCCGCGACCGTGCTGCCCATCCCGGCTTCCGTCGTGCCGACCGGATTCGAAGTCGAGCCGATCTGACCGAGGCCGCTGCTGACCGCGTTCGCCGCCGCGTCGAGCACGGTGCCCGTCGCGGCGACCGTGCCGCCGACGCTCTGCGAAACGGCGGGGCTCACGCCGGGAATCGTGGTTGACGATACGGTGCCGCCGAGGTCGCTCGCCGTCGAGCCCAGCGTGGTCAGTGCGCCCGAGGTGGCGGCGGCGGTCGGCGTAGGTGTCGGGTCCGGCTGAGGTTGCGGTGTGACCGTGCCGCCGGCCGCGGCTGCCGGCGGCACGGTGAGCTCACCTCCGCCGCAGGCCGACAGCAGATAAGCGACGGCGAAAGCCGTTAGCGGTGCGCGCAGCGTCGTTGCGTTGGTGCGTGCGGCGGCGACGATCAACCGGGTTTGTTTCTTCGACATGATTGTGCTCCTCGTGATGGGGTGGTTCATTTCTTCGGGAGCGAACCCGTGAGTCCGCTCGTGAGTGAAGAAAGGCCGGACAGCGGATTCGAGCTGCCGGTTGTGCTGCCGCTGCCGGTACCGCCGGTCAATGCGCCCGTGATCGTGGTGACGAGGCCTGCGACGGGGGCGGCCGGGTTGCTGCCGGTAGTGGTCGCGTTGGCCGGTGGACTGACGGCCCCGGTAATGGTGGAGACCAGCCCGGCAACTGGCGCCAGCGGATTGCCGCTGGCGCTGCCGACAGTGGGCGATCCGAGCGTCCCGGTGAGCGTCGATACGAGCCCGGCAACGGGCGCCAGCGGATTTGCCGTCGTGCCGCCCGCACTCGATGAACCGAGCGAGCCCGTGAGGGTCGTCGAGCCGACCGTGCCGGTGACGCTCGATGAGCCGAGGGTTCCGCTCACGCTCGATGAGCCGGGCGCGCCCGTCAGCGTCGAGGTCAAACCGGTGATCGGCGCAAGCGGGTTGCTCGTCGCACCGCTGCCGCCGGCGGTGCCGGAGAGGCTCGATAGCGCACCGGTCAGCGGGGCGAGTGGGCTTGCGCTCGCATTGCCTCCCGTGACGAGTCCGCCGACGGAAGTCGTTGCAGCGCCGGTCGCCGTCAACACGCCGCCGAGGCCGCTCGTGACCGGGTTGCCGCCCGTCGAGGCAAGCGTGCTGCCGGCCTTGTTCAGGCCGCCGCTGACGGTGCCAAGCACGCTGGCCAGTTGCGGGCCGATGCCGCTCGAGGTGCCGACGGTCTGCGTCGTCGAACTGAGCACGGACGTGATCGGCGTAATCGCGGTGCTGAGGGGTTGCGTGACTTGTTGCACTGCGCCGCTCGCGAGTGACGCGCCGAGCGTTGAGCCTGCGCTGGAAAGGGCGCCGCCGACCGTGCCGAGGGCGCCGCCGAGTGGTGCGGTGACAGAGGCGAGCGGCGACAGGGGGCCGCCGGCGCCAAGGCTCGTCACGAGATTGCCCGCGCTCGTGACGGCGTTGCCGAGTTGGCTGACGGCGGGCCCGGCGCTGACCACTGTCGTCCCGACCGGGTTGCTGGTTGCGGCTAGCTGCCCGAGCCCTTGCGATACGCCGTTGCCGAGCGTCGACACCGCGGCGCCGACGTTCTGCAAAACGCCGCCGGCCGCCTGCGCGGTTTGCGGGTTCGTGCCGGGCAGCGTTTGCTGTCCGGCCGTCGTCCCGCCATTGGAGACGGCAGCGCCGAGCGCGC
Organism: Trinickia soli; assembly: GCF_002879855.1. GTDB lineage: Bacteria > Pseudomonadota > Gammaproteobacteria > Burkholderiales > Burkholderiaceae > Trinickia > Trinickia soli. Next base: position 46,341 of record NZ_PNYB01000011.1, read on the forward strand.
TGATGACGCCGCCGGTGCTGCCGATCACCTGGCCCATCGCGTTTGCCGTCGGGCTGGTCGTGGTGCCGCCGCCCGACGAAGTCGTCGTGCCGCCTCCAGTCGTACCACCCCCGGCCGAGGTTGTCGTGCCGCCGCTGGTTGCGCCGCCCCCGCCAGATGTCGTGGTGCCGCCCGATCCCGAACCGCCCGTCGACGAAGACCCGCCTCCCGCCGCACCGCCGCTGCCTGAGGCCAGCGTGCCGCTGCCGCCGCCGCTGCCGGCACCCGAGCCGAGGCCCTGGCTCAGGGTGCCCGAGCCGCCGCAAGCCGTCAGCGAAAGCATCGTGGCGACTGCCGCTGCGATCCACGTGCCGCGCAATACCCCGTCTCTTTTCATTGTGTTCATTGCGGTTCCTCGCATTAGGTTTATCGAAATAGTTGCGGGCGCAAGCTCTGCAATGGCTGTGCCAGTTCATTGGAGAACCGTTTCGGGCGGGACGGGAAAATGGAGGACGCGTCGCACCCATAAGGCTTTTGGCGCGATACGCGAATGCACGAGGCGTTGGAAAGCGCCGCGAAATATCGACGCAAATCGGCGATTGAAACGAAACGTAACGTAACGAGCGCGGTCTTTCGTTACCGCGTCGCCGTAACACGTGCAATCCGCGCAGGCTCGAAATTTTTAGTGGAATTGATCTAAACTATCGTAACCCCTAAGGCAGCAATGCTCACAAAGCGCCGTTAGTAAGGGTAGAGTCGCCGTGTGCTGCTATTGCTCGTTCACTCGCAACGGCCATAACAATAGCAATGCCGAAAAGACTGGAGGCACCTATCGAATCGTTCTCTGCAGGTCATCAGCAGAATCGCACTGCCGGAACCGTGACGCGGGCGAACGGCACGCCAAGGAAGTAACGATAAGAGGTACGACGGGTCGGGCAATCATGATTGCTGCCGGCCTTTCGTTGCCTGCCGGCGAGCAAGACCCGCACGACATTGATCGACTATACGAGGCCTAATCATGAAGAAGCTCGTCAAGCGTTTCCTGATCGAAGATCGCGGTGTTACCGCCATCGAGTATGCACTCATCGCGGGACTTATCGCCGCGGCTATCGCCACGATGGTGGGCAACATAGGCACAAATATCAACGCGGTGTTCACCACAGTTGCAAACGCCATCAAGAGCACTTAGCCAATTTGTAACATTTGTTTGTAAGGTCGATTTACTTCTCGTTTTAAAGCACGTCGTGTGCTGATCGTTGCGTCGATCGGCACGGTTTAACTCGGTCTTTTTAAAGATATTCGTTGATACGCATGCCGCTCGGAAGCGCTTTATTTATCGCTTGGGCCGTGGTTGTGGCTTGGTCCGATTGCCGTACTCGCCGTGTGTCGAACCGGCTCGTCATCGCTGGCCTCGTGGGGGCGTTCATCAGCGCCGCCTCTCGTGTGTCGTCGTTTGCTGTGACGCCGGAGCAGGCCGCGCTCGCGTTGCTGGTCGGCTGCGTCGCGTTGATGCCGTTCTTTTTGGCAGGCGTGATGGGCGCCGCCGATGTGAAAGTGTTCGCGGTCCTGGGCGCATGGTGTGGTCTATCTGCGTTGCGCGGCATCTGGCTCGCGGCGAGCATCGCGGCAGCCGTGCATGCGCTTGTTCTGATCGCCGCAGTCCGGAGTCGGTCGGGCGACGCATCGGCATGGTCGCCATGGCGTAACAGACGGCCCGCGTTTGCGGTCGGCGCGCACCGCGGCGCACCCTATGCCAGCGTTGCTGGTGGGCGCAGGTTCGCTGTATTGGCTGGGCAGCTTGGCGCAAGGGATCGCGAAATGAGACGCTTGCCGCGCGCGGCGTTGCCATTGCACGAGTTCGGCAGCGCGGCTGTTGAATTTGCGCTCGTGTTTCCGTTGTTGTTTACCGTGTTGTACGGCATCGTCACTTACAGCGTCTTGCTGGTCGCAGAGCAAAGCCTCACGTTGGCGGCGGAAGAGGGCGCGCGTGCGGCGCTCCATTATGAGAGCGCCACGAGCGTGGTCGAGGCGTTGGCCGCGCGCAGCAGCAATGCCTGTAGCGTCGCCACCCAGGCGACGGCATGGCTCGGGGCCTACGCGCAGTGCTCGACTCAAACGCAAAGCTGCAGCTACAACAGCGCCATGGACTGTGTGCAGGTGACGCTCACCTACAACTACGCCGGCCACCCGATCGTGCCGACCTTGCCGCTGTTGAGTCTCGCGTTGCCGAAAACGTTGTCCAGTGTCGCGACGGTGCAGCTCGATCCGGAAAATGTGCTGTGATGCAGCGCACCCGAGGCGCCTGCGTGCGCAATAAGTGGCCGGCATTTGCCTGAAGCAGTCTTGTTTGGCCCGCGAGGAAACTGGCATGACGCACCTGAACCTGATGAAGATCGCAGCCGTCGTGTTGATCGCGGCGGCGCTGCTGCTGGGCATCTATGCTTGGGCGCTGAGCCGGCACGCGGCTATGCCGGCGCCTGTCGTCAAGGCTGCGCTTCCCGAAACGACTTTTCCTGTGGTGGTTGCAACGCGTCTGCTACCGGCCGGTGCGCCGATCCCCGGGGACGCGTTGCGCGTCGTCATGCTGCCCGTGCGTCCGAGCGGCGCGTTCGGCGAGGCAGCGCTCGTGGCACAGCGCGTGCCGCTGGCGGACATCGGCGCGAACGTTCCGGTGCTCGAAGCGCAATTGTCGTCGGGCTTTGCCGAGCAGGTCGCGCCGGGCGAGCGCGCCGTGGCCGTGCATGTCGACGAAGGCAGCGCCGTTGGCAACCGCGTTCGCCCGGGCAATTTCGTCGACGTCTTTTTCACGCTCAAGCGTGACGCCGCGAGCGGCGGCCCCCATGCGGAGATCGCCCATTCGCAAACGCGGCTGTTGCTCTCCCGTGTGCGGGTGCTCGCTTTCGGCAGCACGGCATCGGGCGCAGGCAATCCGACTCAGTTCGGCGTCGGAGTTCATACCGCGGTGCTGGCGGTGCCGACGGCCGATGTCGATCGGCTGGAGTTGGCCGACAGCGCGGGGCACGTGTTGCTTGCACTGCGCAATCCGCGTGATCCCGATGTGCTCGACGCGACGCAGGCCGGCGCGTCGAGCGGCGTGGTGCGCACGGGCATTCGTGTCGCCGGTGGCGAAGACGCGCAGCCTTCCGTGCAGGCGGCCGCGGGTATCACGCTCAGCACGCTGTCCGGCGCGGCGCCGCCGGAGCGTCCGGCGGTGCGAATGCATCTACCGGGTGCCTATGCGAACCCGGGCATCGAAGTCATACGTGGAGGGCACGCGCAAACGATCGCGAACCGTTGATGGACGAGGTGTTGCACGCGGCGTCTGCAGCGGGCGCGCGGCGTGGCTGAAGCGACAAGAGACAACAATGCGCGATACGCGGTGTGCGCCGCGGTAAGCGAAGCCGGTATCGAACATCAAAAGAGGCCTGATACGAGGGCCATTCACGACATGGCGAAGAATGCGGCGACATCAATGCGGAAGTGGAGCGCGACTGCGTGCGTATGGGCGAGCATCGTGTGGATCGTATCGGGCGCTCTGACGAATGCCGCCTATGCGGAACATGAAAAGGCCCGTGCGCCGCACACGGCGATTGCTTCGCCCGTGGTGTTGGCCGTCGGCGAGCAGCGCCAGGTCGCGCCGGGGCGATCGCTGGTGCGCGTCGCCGTGGGCGACCCGAATGTCGCTGACGTGTTGGTGGTCCGCGACGGTGACGGGCGCGGCGGCGTGCTCGTCGTCGGCAAAGCGCCCGGTACGACCGATCTGATGTTGTGGGACGCCGGACACACCGGGCCGCAAACGCTCATGCTCACGGTCAAGCCTGCTGCCGCTGCCGCGCTGACCGACAGCACGACGCCGCATGTCGACACCTACGATGGCGATGCGGTCGTGTCGGGCCGCACGCCGACGATGCAGACGCACCAACGCGGCATCGATCTCGCGACGCTCGCAACCCACAATCGCGCGCACGCGAAGCCGCAACGCGGCGATCGGCACGGCTCTGGTGCGGTCCAAAGCGAGGGCGGCGATGCGGCCACCGTTGTGGACGAATCGACCGTCGCCACGCGAAGCGTCGTGCAGGTCGATGTGCGCGTCGTCGAATTCAGCCGCACGGTGCTCAAAGAAGCGGGCTTGAATCTGTTCAAGCACAGCAATGGATTCTCGTTCGGTTCGTTCGCACCATCGGGTTTGAACTCGGTCACGGGCGGGGGGACGGGAAGCTTTCAGGCGTCGGGCAACGTACCCATCGCGTCCGCATTCAACCTCGTCCTGAATTCCGCGGGCAGAGGGATCTTCGCGGACCTGAGCCTGATGGAGAGCAACAACCTCGCTCGCGTGTTGGCAGAGCCCACGTTGCTCGCGCTCTCAGGGCAAAGCGCGAGCTTTCTCGCGGGTGGCGAGATTCCCGTGCCCGTGCCTGAGGCGCTTGGGACGACCTCGATCCAGTACAAGCCTTACGGCGTGGGACTCACATTGACGCCGACCGTACTCAGCGCGCAGCGCATCGCATTGAAGGTCGCGCCCGAGGCCAGTCAGCTCGATTTTCAGAACGCCGTGACGATCAACGGCGTTTCGGTGCCGGCGATTACGACGCGGCGCGCCGATACGACCGTTGAACTCGGTGACGGCGAGAGCTTCGTCATCGGTGGACTCATCGATCGCGAAACGCTCTCGAACGTCAGCAAAGTGCCGCTGCTTGGCGACCTTCCCATCCTCGGCGCTTTCTTCAAGCAATTGAACTACCAGCAGAACGACAAGGAACTCGTGATCGTCGTGACCCCGCACCTTGTGTCGCCGCTGGCCAAGGATGCACGGCTGCCGGTTTCGCCTGGCGAGCAAGCGGAGCAACGCGACGGGCCCGTGTGGCGATCGTATCTGGGCGGCGCGCTGTCGAGCGATGCCGGGCCCGGATTCTCGCAATGAGCGTAGCGCAGGTGCGGCATCAACGGATCGACTGACGGGGGCAGCTGCATGAATGCAAGAGCGCCATCCTTGAGTGAACGAGAGCGAGCGATCGCCGATTACTTCGTGTTCGCGTCGTGCGACGAGGCTCATGTGCGCTGGCTGGCGCATGCGCTGACTGCAACCGGCGTGGTCGAACCGGCGGCGCACGAGCCGGTGGCGCTGAGCCAGCGCATTGCGGCGCTGCGACCGTCGCTCGTTTTCGTCGATTTTTCGGGCGGCGCGATCGATACGGCAACGCGCGCCGTGCAGGCCGCGCGTGCGCTGTTGCCGCAAATATCGATCGTCGCTGTGGGCAATCTCGCCGAGCCCGCAGGTGCAATCGCCGCGCTGCGCGCCGGCGTGCGCGACTTCATCGACCTCGCGGCCGGCGCGCAGGAGGCGGCCAGAATCACGCGGGGAGTGCTCGAAAACATGACGCAGGTCCCTGCGCGTCACGGCCGAATCACCGTGCTGCTCGGCGCGCGCGTCGGTGTCGGAGTGTCGACGTTGGCCGCGCATTTGAGCGTGCTTTTGCAAAAGCGCGGCGTGGGGGACGGACGGCAGGCAGCGCTCGTCGACCTGGGTCTGCCCGCTGGCGACGGCATGCTCTATCTCGACACGCGCAGCGAGTTCGATTTCGTCGAAGCGGTGCGCAACCTGCACCGCTTCGACGAAACGTTCGTGCATACCGCGCTCGCCCGGCATGCAAGCGGGCTCGCCTTGACGACGCTACCGCCCGATCTGTCGGCGTTGCGTACGGTTTCACATGCATCGGCGGTCGCTTTGCTGACGCGCCTGCGTGCATTCTTCGACCAGCAGATCGTCGACTTGGGCGGATTCTCCAATCATGAATTCATCGCTCAAATCGCACAGGCTGCCGATGAAATCTGGCTCGTCTGCGATCCGGCCATCGCCTCCATCGTGTCGGCCGTCGACTTGCTGCGAGAACTGGCCGCCGCTCAGCTCGATGCGGGGCGCATCGGTGTCGTCGTGAACAAGTACGACGCGCGCCTCGGATTGACGGCCGAGCAGATCGCTGCGCGGCTCGGATTGCCGCTCGTCGCGACGTTACCGGCGCGACGCGTCGCGCTGATGCAGGCCGCCAATCTTGGCAGGCTGCTCGTCGACACAGCCGGGCGTGATCCATACGTGCGGTCGCTCGACACGCTCCTCGAGCGTATCGGGCCGCCAGAGGCGAGCGGAGCGTCCGTTCGCCCCGATTCGGGCAACGTGGCCCGTCACCTCGCGCGATTCAAGCGATTCATTCACCTTCCACCGAAGCGGTCATAGACGATGGCAAACGACATCGAATTTGCCGACGACGCCTCCTCGTTCGCGCACACGCAGCAGTTCCAAGACATCAAGAACGCCGCCCACGAGCACTTGCTGACGCGGATCGAAGAACTCGGCGCCGAATTCGGCCGATGGTCGCGGGTGGCGATCAATCAGTTCGTCGATCTCGAGATGGACAGCTTCGTGCGACTGCGCCGCATTCCGATCAACGAAAGCGAAGTGCGGTTGATCGCCGAAGCGCTGACGAAAGAGCTGGCCGGATTCGGCCCGATCGAAGATTTGCTGGGCGACCCCGCGGTCGAAGACATCCTTGTGAACGGCTACCGGGACGTCTACGTGTCGCGACACGGCATGTTGACGAAGATGCCCGTGCGGTTCGCGGACAACGCGCATTTGCTGCGAATCGTGCGACGCATCCTTGCGCCCATCGGGCGCCGGCTCGACGAATCGAACCCGATGGTCGACGCGCGCCTGCCGGACGGCGGACGGGTCAACGTCGTCATCGAACCGTTGTCGATCGATGGCCCTGTCGTGTCGATTCGAAAATTCCGCAAAGACCCGCTGCGTCCGGCCGATTTGCTGTCGAACGGCACGTACGACGCCGAAATCGGCGCGTTGCTCGAAGCAGCCGTCGCGGCGCGCTGCAATGTCCTCGTCTCCGGCGGCACGAGTTCCGGCAAGACGTCCTTGTTGAATGCGCTCGCCTTTCATATCCCCGAGCCCGAGCGCGTCGTGACCATCGAAGACACGGCCGAATTGTCGCTGAACCATCCGCATGTCGTGCGACTGGAAAGTCGCCCCGGTGGCTTCGACGGTTCCGGGCTCGTCACGATCCGCGACCTGCTGCGCAACACATTGCGGATGCGGCCCGACCGGATCATCGTTGGTGAAGTCCGCGGCGGCGAAGTGCTTGAAATGCTGCAGGCCATGAACACGGGCCATGACGGTTCGATGGGGACCGTCCATGCGAGTTCGCCGCGCGAGTGTCTCTATCGATTGGAAATGCTGGCGGGATTCGCGGGATTTCAAGGAACGGAATCGAGCTTGCGACGGCAGATTGCAAACGCGATCGACTTCATCGTGCAAATCGGCCGGCTGTCGAACGGCCGGCGTCGCATCTTGTCGGTCACCGAAGTGACGGGGCTGTCCGACACGATCATCGCGACGCAGGAACTCTATCGTTACGAGCCGATCCTCGATGCCGATGGTGAAGAAGTCGACAATTGGACTTCGCTCGGCATTCACCCTCATTCGCCGAAGCTCGCCCGTTTCAGGAACATGCTCGGCGCGGGATTCGACGACGGCTACGCGCAAGGAGGCTTCCGTGTCTAGCGGCGTCGCCTGGCTCGCTGCCCTCGCGCTATTGTGTGTTGCTACCGCCTTGCTGTGCTGGCAGCGCGGCGTGCGCGCGCAGCGTCAACTCGGCAGCGGGCGCTTCATCGATAGCCGCATTGCCGCTGCACACGGCCATGCCAACGGTGTGGGCAGTGCAGCAGGCGCAGCCAGCGCGACGAAGGCGGGACCGGCTCCCGCTTTCGCTGCCGGCGTGCGAACGGGGCCGAGGGCCGGGGGCGTATCGAATCCGGCGCCGACGCGGCGCGGGGGCGCGTCGTCAATGCCCGAGCAAGCCGGCCGCCCTTCGGCGGAGCGGCTTAGCGGCTTGCCGCCGGCAATAGCAAACCTGGCTGTGCGGGCGGGGCTCGCGGGTGCAGGAACGTCGCTGCTGATTGCGCTTGCGGCGGTCGCGCTCGGCGTGCTCTGGGTCGCCATGCATGCCGGGGCCACAGCCGCCGCGGCGGCCACGATCGCAGCGGGCGCCGCGGCGGCGCTGTTTGTCACGGCGCGTTCGCAACGACGCCGGCTGGCGATCGTTGTGCAGCTGCCGGCGTTTCTCGATGGCATCGTGCGCCTCGTCACGCTCGGCAACAGTGTGCCCGCCGCGTTCCAAGCCGCATTGCAGACGGCTGAAATGCCGTTGCGCGAATGCCTCGATCACGTCTCGCGCATGATGCGTGCGGGCGTCGAGATCGATCGCGCACTCGCGCATGTCGCGCTCGTCTATCGCACGCGCGAGTTCGAGTTTGTCGGTGCGGTGCTGCGCTTGTCGGTCAAGTACGGCGGCCGTGCCGATGTGATGCTCGAGCGCATGGCCGCCTTCATGCGCGATCTGGAGCAAGCCGAGCGCGAGCTCGCCGCGATGTCCGCCGAGACACGCCTATCCGCATGGGTGCTCGTGGCGCTGCCGCTGTTGATCGGCGGCTTTCTGGTCGCGACGAACCCCGCGTACTTCAGTGCGATGTGGAGCGATGTCGAGGGGCGGCGCTTCGTTTATCTGGCGTTCGTGTTGCAGGCTGCGGGCGGTTACGTGCTCTATCGCATGACGCGCTTGAGGGCATGACGATGCGCAGCGATCGACTTGTGGCGCTTGCCCTCGCACTCGGGATGCTCGGATGCCTGCTGTTGGGCTATGTGGCGCTCGCGCGTGTCGCGCAGGCAAGACGGGGCGCACGCACGCTCGCCAACGCCCTCGAACGCAGAAGTGCGGCGCGTGTCACCGCTTCGGAGCAGGCGAGCGGCGCGTCTTCCGCCGCCGTTGCCTTGCCGCTGCAGAATCCGCGAGCGACGCCCGGCGCGACGGCGGGGCAGCGCGACGGAAAGCCGGTTGACCCGGCCTCGGTCGCGCCACGTTCGACGTTCGCGCGCTATCTGGCGGCGTGGCAGTCTCGCTTCGGCCATGCGGGCAGTCGCTGGCTCGATACATCGCTTGGCAGGCAGATTGTGGCAAGCGAAGACAGGCGCCTGCTCGAACAATGCGGCTTCGTCGATGCCGATGCGCGCGGCTTCTTTTTGCTCGCCCGGCTCGCGTGCGCGCTGGTTGCGCCGCTGCTCGCGAGTTGGCTTGGCGATGCGCTGGTCCCCGGCTCGTACCGCGTCGCGGTGATCGTCGCGAGCTTCGTGACCGGCTTCATGCTACCGAAGCTCGTGCTTGGGCGTCGTGCGGCGATACGACGCCGCGCCGTCACCGACGAAATGCCCGTGCTGGTCGATCTGCTGCGTCTACTGCAGGGTGTCGGCCTCTCGCTCGATCAAAGCCTGCGGATCATCGTCAACGATTTTCGCTCGATGCTGCCCGTTCTTTCGGGCGAACTGGACTTGGCGCAGCGCCAGTTCGCAGCCGGCCGCACGCGCGAGCAATCGCTGCAGCGTCTTGGCACGAGCTTCGAGAACGAGGACTTGCGCGCGATCGTTCGCCTGATGATTCAGGTCGACCGGCACGGGGGCGCCGTGCAGGAACCGCTGAAGCAGTTCGGCGATCGCTTGCGCGAGGCGCGCCGCGCGACGTTGCGTGAAAGGATCGGACATATCACGGTGAAGATGACCGGTGTGATGATCGTCACGCTATTGCCTGCGCTGTTGATCGTGACGGCAGGCCCGGGCCTCCTCGCGATCATCCGATCGTTGGCGGCGGTGCATCGGTGAATCCTGGTGAGGCTGTGGCGAACCCAGGGCCGATGCGTTGAATGGATGCAATGGACCCCACACTGAAGAGATAGCGATGGAGCGCTCCGATTTGACAGGCTTTTCCTTTCGCTCGATGTGCGCGATAGCGCTCGCGCTGACTTGCGGCGCATGTGCCTTCAAGCAATCGGGCTATGGCGCCGGCGTACAGGCGGAGCGCGCGGCGGCGCAAATCGCTGCCGAAAAGCAACCAGCGCCCGATACGCCCGGCATGTATCTCGCACTGATCGACCGCATGCAACGACAGGGGTTGTACTACGCCTCGCTCGCTCATATCGACGCGTACGAGAAGCAGTATGGTGTGACGCCTGATTCGACGCTGCTGCGCGCCGATGCCCTGCGCGAAACGGGACAGCCGACCGCAAGCGCGCAAGCCTACCGTACGTTGCTGTCGACCGCGCTTGCTGCACGCGGCTATCGTGGCCTGGGTCTGCTCGCGGGCGCGGCGGGCGATTTTCGTGAGGCATCGCGCGAACTGACGCAGGCGGTCGCCCTTGCGCCGACCGATGCAGCGACGCTTTCGGATCTCGGCTACGCGCTGCTGCGCGAGGGCGATGTACCCGATGCGCGCGTGCCGTTGATGCAGGCTGCCGAACTCGACTCGCGCAGCGGGCGCATCAAATCGAATATCGCGCTGCTGCTGTTTGCGCAAGGTCATGCGAAAGAGGCGCGAGCGTGGATGGACGATCAACACTGTTCGGCAGCCGCGCGCACGGCCATTCGCGACGATGCCGTCAAAGTCGCCGCCGCCGCGCGTGCCTATAGCGCTGGCGGCGCGGGCAGGCGGGCACGTGATTGATTGCTTAGGACTACAGATGAATGGGGTACGGCAAATGCATGCACGCACGGAAATGAAACCTCATCGAACGAATAGCATCGCGCCGCGCCCGGCGATCATTGTGATGATGCTTGCATTGAGCATTGCGATACCTGCGAGGGATCTGTACGCGCAAGATGTCGCGATGACGAACGCGCAAGCGGCGTCGCAAGGCGATGCGTCACACAATCGCACGGCCGACATCGGCCAGGCCACGCATGACTGGCTCGATCTGCAACGATCGAATGCCGCCGCGGCGCCGGCATTGCCGACTCCCGGCGCGCAGGCGAGCCTGGCCTACGAGCGGTACATGGACTCGTTCCGCACGAAGATCCCCGCAACGTTCGGTTCGGCGTTATCGGGCGCGAACAATGCCGGTCCGATCGGTCATTCGAACATGGGCGCGGCACAGCCCAGCGGTGCGAACTAGGACGTCGCCGATCGTGCCGTCAGGACCCAGGCCATTGCGAGGCGCCAAGAGCCGGCTGCATGGCGCGCGATCGCGGCGAGCAATGCAGCGCGGGGCAATCGCTCCGATCGTTGCGTTGTTCATGACGATCGTGGTTGCGGCGCTTGGCGCGCTCGATGTCGGTAACGTCTTTTTCGTACGCCGTTCGCTACAGCGCACGGTCGACCTGGCAGCGTTGGCGGCGGTGCAAACGATCGACGACACCTGTACGCAGCCCACGGCCGCCGCCCGCGCCAACGCCGCCGCGAACGGATTCGATCCCGATGCGGCGGGGCAAGCGCTGGCCGTCGTTTGCGGGCGCTGGGACCCGAAGGCCAACGCGGGCCCGGGTTATTTCGCCGCGGCCAATGCGGGCGCACAGGCGAACGCTGTCCAGGTGACGGCGCAGCGAACCGTGCCGTATTTCTTTCTTGGCCCTGCGCGTCAGATGACGGCGCAAGCGACAGCCAAGGCGACGAACCTCGGTGCGTTTACGGTAGGCACGACGCTCGCGCAACTGCAAAGCGGCCTCGTGAATTCGCTGCTCAACGGGCTGCTTGGTGCCAATCTGACCCTGTCGGTCGCTTCGTACGAGTCATTGGCGAATGCGCGCGTGCGCATGCGCGACCTGATGGCGGCGGCCGGCGTCGGCACCATCGATCAACTGCTGGCGACGCAAATCAATGTGGCGAAGTTGGCGAACCTGATGGTGACGGCGCTATCGACGACGTCGATCGCCAATGCCGATCTGCAAACGGACCTGACCACGCTACAGGCAGTAGCAGGCGGCGTGACCGCCACTACGGCGCAGTTTCCCCTTGGCGATGGAGCCGACGGCCATGGCGTATTCGCCGTCGATGCGGCCACTGGCCAGAGTGTGCTCGATGCGACGGTGAGCCCGTTCGATGCGCTGTTGGTGGCGGCAGAGATTGCGCAAGCGGGGCAGCCGCCGATCCAGCTCGGGACCGGCTTGAACATTGCCGCCCTCGGCGCAACGTTGAAAGTGCAGATCATCGAGCCGCCCGTACTGGCTGTCGGCGAGGCTGGCATCGATCCAACGACTCAACATTGGCGAACGCAGGCGCACAGCGCGCAGGTGCGCCTGTATCTGAACGTCGCACTCGGCACGCCATCGTTGCCAATGATCGGCAGCGTCGGCCTGAACTTACCGCTCTCGCTCGAAGCGGCGCCCGGCACGGCCTGGTTGCAAGCGACCCGTTGCGCGGCGACGAAGGCCGTCAGCGCTTCGACGATCGGCGTCCAGCCGGGCCTCGCGAACGTCTGCGTGGGCGATGCGCCCGACGATCTATCGGCGTCGCAGCCGTTCAGCTGCACGAAACCCGCGACGCTCGTTAACGTGACGAACGTGCTGCGGGTGACAGCGAATGCCGCCGTGCCGGCAGTCGTGCCGGAGACGTCGGCCGCGACGCTGACGTTCGACGGCGTCACGCCGAGCGACGACGACTACGGCAGCGCGGACGCGAACGCCGTCGGCAGCGTGCTGGCGACCGCGCTGTCCGGGCTTGCCGCTTCGCTGTCGCAGCCGAACGGGCTCAACGTGGCGCTGTTCGGCGGCGTGTCGCTGCCGCTCGGTCTGCTCGACGAGACGCTGCTGGCGGCGCTGCTCCCCGACCTCGACGTGTTGCTCTCCGGGATCGACCTGGCCATCGATCCGCTGTTGCAACTGCTTGGCGTGCAAGTTGGCGTGGCGACGATCCATGACCTTTCGCTGACCTGCGGGGCCGCGCAGCTCGTTGATTGACGTACCGTGGTACCGATGCTTAGGACACCTGAAAAAAATGAGAACCGCCCACACAATCGAGGAACTGGACATTTTCGTCTGGGAGGGCAAGGCCGACATCGTCGAGCGCGTGGTGCGCTGCATGTCGAGCTTCGACGTCGATGTGATCCGCGCCGACGACATGACGAACTCGCCCGAGCGCAACGCTGCGCGCGCCGCGCTTGCCGTCATCAGCGTCAGTGTGATCGACAGCAGCGGCGGGGGCGCTCGGCTGCGCGATTGGCAGGCGCATACGGGCATGCCCGTGATCTGGGTCGGTGCGTTGCCGCGCGAGCGCGACCCCGCCATGTACCCGCCCGAATACTCGCACGTGCTCCCGCTGGATTTCACCTGCGCCGAACTGCGCGGCATGGTGACGAAGCTGTTGACCCAACTGCGCGCGCACACGGCGCAGACACTTGAAGCCACGGCGCTCGTCGCGCATTCGGAGTGCATGCAGGCGTTGTTGCACGAGGTCGATACGTTCGCCGATTGCGACACGAGCGTGCTCGTCCGGGGCGAAACGGGCGTGGGCAAGGAGCGTATCGCTGCGCTGCTGCACGACAAGCACAAGCGCTATGGCGCGGGACCATTCGTTCCTGTCAATTGCGGCGCCATCCCCGACGGCTTGTTCGAGTCGCTGTTCTTCGGTCATGCCAAGGGGTCGTTCACGGGAGCCGTCGGCGCACACAAGGGCTACTTCGAACAGGCTGACGGGGGCACGCTGTTTCTCGACGAAATCGGCGATCTGCCGCTCTACCAGCAAGTGAAGCTACTGCGAGTCCTGGAGGACGGGGCGGTGACGCGGATCGGTTCGGCCACGCCGGTCAAGGTCGACTTCCGGCTCGTGGCCGCGACGAATAAGGACCTGCCGCAACTCGTGAAGGATGGCGCGTTTCGCGCCGACCTGTATTACCGGCTCGCGGTGATCGAGCTGCGCATTCCGTCGCTCGAGGAGCGCGGGGCCGTCGACAAGATCGCGATCTTCAAGTCGTTCATCGCGTCGGTGGTCGGTGCGGAGCGGCTGGCCAGCCTGCCTGAAATCCCGTATTGGTTGGCCGATGCGATCGCCGATACCTACTTCCCCGGCAACGTGCGCGAGCTGCGCAACCTGGCGGAGCGCATCGGCGTCACGGTGCGGCAGATCGGAGCCTGGGATGCCGCGAGGCTGCGCCGGCTCATCGCCCATGCGCGCAACGCCCAACCGGCGCCGGCCGAAAGCGCGAACGAGCCCGTCGTCGACCGCAGCAAATGGGACATGGCCGAGCGTACGCGCGTGCTGGAGGCGCTCGCGTCGAATGCCTGGCGGCGGCAGGACACAGCGCAATACCTCGGTATCAGCCGCAAAGTCTTGTGGGAAAAAATGCGGAAGTACCAGATCTTCGACGAGGAGCCCGAAACGCGAGAAAGTGAGGGATAATGGCGCGCTTGAGTCAAAACTGTCTCAAAAAGTAGAACTATTCGCGCAGGAAACGACACATGAACCACTATTCGTGTTTACGGGGAACCGCGCTCGCCGCGCTAATCGCAATCGGGGGATTGGGGACAACAGCTTGTGCCACGGCGCAGTCCAACGCGGACGGCGCCGCAAACGTTGCAACGGTTGCTTCTGCAGCCACCGCGCCCGTCATGACCGCTTCGCCGGCCGCATCGACGCAGTTGTCGTCGCCGGCGGCCGCGCCGGATCAGACCACGACGGCGACGGCGGCGGAAGCGAAGGAGGGGCAGGGCAACGTTGCTGAATTACAACGCTTGATGCAGGGTACGGAGCTGTCCGAACTGCGGACCGCGTACAACGGCACCTACGGCGCGAGCCTTCTGCTGCATGGCAAAGACATGACGTACTACGTCGCCCTGTTTCAGCAGAAGAATTTCTGGCGCGTGATCAAGACATCGAACGAGGACTACGCGGAAGCCGTCTACGCGGATTTCACGCGTCGCAGCGCGCAATTGGCCGATGTCGAGATCAAGCGCACGAAGCTCGCGGCGCAGAAGGCGTACACGGAGGCGCTGATCGCGGCGGCGCAGGCGCGCGCCGATCGGCTGCAAGCCGACCTCGACGTGGCCCGCAAGCAACAGGAACTGGCTGCCAGCCGTCAGAAACAGGCGCGCGAAGAAGCCGCATCGTTGCAGACGCAAAAACTTGCCGCGCAGGAGCAGTTGAACGCAATGCAACAACAGGTCCACATGCTCCAGAGCGAAACCGAACAGGGCTTGCCGCACTCGCGTTCCACGCGTTTCACGCATCGTCGCAACAAGCATTGACCCGCGCACGCTCGAGCGCCGTGAAGCGCCGAGCGTATGCAGCGCCATTGCCGCGGCGCGGCCGCTTTGCCGGCCGTAGCGCGGCATTTTCCTATTTCCGACGGCGAACCGTCCCGGCTTGGATGTCGGTTTCGTTCTGCATCCGCGAGACGACGCCTTCGACAATCCGCTTTGCGCTCGCCAAGTGTGCAACGGTCGTGGCTCGCGCTCCACGCGCGTCGCGCAGCTTGCACGCTTTCAGAATCGCGCCATGCTCGTGCTGAAACGCAGGGGTGTCGGCTAGTAGCGTGTTCTGCAACCGCTCGTAGCGTTCGACCTGGCCGCGCAGCTCGCGAATCGCTTTCAACTGCCGTGCATTGCCGCACGGGGCATATAACAGTTCGTGGAACTCGCGATTGAGTTCGCCTTGTTTCTCAGCCGTCGTCGCTTTACCCAACAAGCGATGCACGAGCTCGGCGCGCACGAGCGTCTCCTCGTTCATGCGCTTCACGGCACGAAAAATCGCGTCGCCTTCCAGCAATACGCGCAGCCCGTAAATCTCGTCGACATCCGCGAGTGTCAACGCACGAACGACGGCGCCACGATTCGGATAGATCTCGACGAGTCCCTCGGCCTCGAGCTTTTGCAGCGCTTCGCGCAGCGGGATGCGGCTGACCGAAAAACGCTCGGCCAGCTCGCGCTCGACAAGCCTCGCGCCGTCGCCCAACTCGCCGGTCGCAATGGACGCCCGCAGCGACAGCGCGATGGCGTCGGCCGTGGAATCGATCTTGGTTTGCATGTTCATTTCCGCAATATTTGGCATAATGGTATACCAAACTACCACCAGCCTGGAGGCTCGGATGTCGTTCGCAAAAACGGGTGCAACGCCGTATTACGCGGTGATCTTCACGTCGGTCCGCACGGATGTCGATGACGGCTACGAGGAAACAGACCGGATCTTGTGCGATGCCGCCGAGAAGCTGCCGGGCTTTCTCGGGTCCGAATCGGCGCGCAATGGAATCGGTATTACGGTTTCCTATTGGCGCGATCTTGAATCGATTGCGGCATGGAAGGCGGACGCAACGCATCTGATCGCCCAGAAGCGCGGACGTGAGAACTGGTATGAGGAATACGTCACGCGCGTCTGCAAGGTCGAGCGCGATTATTCGTTCAAGAAGGCGTAAAGCGCGAGAGGCCGTAGTGTGGTGCGGCAGCGGGCCCCGTGGGTCGCTGCCGCATGTTTTTATTCTTCTTCGTGATTGCCCGAATCCGAATTGCCGTTGCTGCCGCCGCTGGTGCCCGGCAGCGTGCTGAAGGGGCGACGCCGGCGCGTCACGACCACCGGCGCGTCGGACGAACGATTATCGGGAGCGGACGGCGAGCCGTAGTGTTCGCGCGGCTCCCGCGGTTCGCGCGGTTCCCGGGGCTCGCGCCCCTCGCGCCCTTCACGCGGGCCCGAGCCTTCGCGCGAGCCGTGCCGCTCGCCATAGCCGCCCGTGCGTGGGCCGCGCGGGCCAGGCCGCGTGCCCGTATCGATCTGGATCGTCGAAATGGCGCGTTTGTAGATGCCCTGCAGCCCAACGGGCGTACGGAGCATGACGAGGTACTGATCGAACGACTCGATGCATCCCGTCAGGCGGATGCCGTTGACGAGATAGATCTCGACGCGCTTGCGCTCTTTGCGCGCGGCGTTCATGAAGTCGTTCTGCGGATGCGATTCGGAAGGATTCGGCATTGCTAGGACTGCAGCGTGGGCTGCTCCAGGGTTGGTTGGCGGCCGCGCGACGATACGCGCACGATTGGGCGGGATTTTACCGCGTGCGCGCAAAGCGTGTATCGATTTGGCGAAGATCGACGTGTCGTGCGCGTCGCCAAGGCGATTTCCGACGATGTTTTGCACCGTCCCGGGTCAGTGCATGCGCACGCGCCGTGGGCGAACGGCCCCGGGATTGGGCAAAATCCGCTCAATTCGGTAACGTTTTCTTGCGGCTGCGAGCGCGATGCCTATCATCAATGACAAAGCAGAAAATTCCACCGCGTTGCGTGCGGGCCACGGGCACAGGCAAGGCATACCACCGACGAGAAGACCGAAACGATGAACGCCAGTCCGCCGAACCTCTCCGCAGTGGTTTTTGCGCGTGTACTGCGCGAGCTGGCCTCGGTCGTGGGCGCATCGAACGTGCTGACGACGGCCGACCGCCTGCGCGAGTACGCCGATCCCTTCACGCCGCAGCCGAGCGCACGCTCGTTCGAGGCATCGGCGGTGGTGCTGCCGGCCACGGTGGTCGAGATTCGCGAAGTGCTGAAGCTGGCACGCGCCTATCGGTTGGCGCTTTGGCCTGTGTCGGGCGGCCGCAATTTCGCCTACGGCGGGGGCGCGCCGCGCTTGCGCGGTTCCGTCGTACTCGATTTGAAGCGGATGAACCGGATCATCGAAGTGGATGAAACGTTGGCCTACGCGCTGGTCGAGCCCGGCGTCACCTATTTCGACCTCTATGCGCATTTGCGGGAGCGCGGCGTGAAGCTGTGGGTGGATCCGGCCGCCGCGGGCTGGGGCAGCATCGTCGGCAATACGCTCGAGCGCGGGTTCGGCTACACACCCTATGGCGACCACGCCGCGCATCAATGCGGAATGGAAGTCATGCTCGCGAACGGCGAGCTGATTCGCACGGGCATGGGGGCGATCGAAATCGGGCGGACCTGGCAGCTCTATAAAGCCGGATTCGGGCCGTCCTACGACACGATATTCATGCAGTCGAACTTCGGCATCGTGACGAAGCTCGGGATGTGGCTGATGCCGCGGCCCGACGCTTATGTCATTGCGCACGTGAAATTGCCGCGCGAGGCGGATCTCGAAGCCGCCGTGGAAACGCTGCGGCCGCTGAAGCTCGACGAAACGATTCGCAATCATGCCGTGATCGAAGGCGCGATTCGCCATGCCGCCGGTCAATCCGCTCGCCGCGATTGGTACGGCGGAAAGGGTCCGCTGCCCGATTCGGTCGTCGACCAAATCACCGCGCGGCTCGACATCGGGCGTTGGAATGTGCATTTCGCCATCTACGGCGAACGCGGGATCGTGGAGGCGCAGCTCGCGAATGCGCAGCGGGCCTTTTCGCGCCTACCCGGCGCGCGAATCGAGCTGCACCGATATGCATCGGATGCCGAACCCGTGGGCGGCGCCGAGCGCAACATGGCCGGCATTCCAAGCCTGAGCGCGTTTCGCATGCTCGATTGGGTCGGAGGAACGGGGATGCATGTCGATTTCTCGCCGATCTGTCCTTTTACGGGCCGCGACGCAATGCGGCAGTACTCGGTCGCCAAGGCGCGGCTGGCCGAATACGGATTCGACTACTACGGCGGTTTCACGGCCGGCACGCGACACTTGCATCACATCGTCGCGACGATCTTCAACCGCGACGACGCCAAAGAGACGGAGGCGGCTGCCGATTTGCAGCGGGTCTTGATGAGCGATGCGAGGTCCGAAGGATACGGCGTCTATCGAACGCATCTTGCGACCATGGATTTTGCGGCTTCGCAGTACGACTTCAACGACGGGGCGCTGCTGAAGATGTCGGAGACGATCAAAGACGCGCTGGACCCCGATGGCATTCTGGCGCCGGGAAAATCGGGAATCTGGCCTCGCGCGTGGCGCGGTCGGCGCGGCTCGGTGTGAGGTGATAGGTGACGCATGAGGTGATGCATGAAGCAACGCACCGTGCTGCCCTTGATCGAAGGAGTTCGTCAATGGACCGACGCGCATTTATAACCGCCAGCGCCGGCGCGGCGGCGTTCTGTTGGGCGGCGCCGTGGCTCGATTGCTATGGAGTCCTGATTGATCGTATGCAGCCTGAGCATCCGTCGTTGCCTACGTTGATCGTCGTCGACAGTGCGCTCGCCGAGAGTCGTGCATTTGCAGCGAACGCATGCGGGAGTGGGGTGCATCGGATCGACATGGGCATCGACATCGACATCGACGCCGATGTCGGAACGCTATGGCACGCGAAGTTGCGCCATTGGACGGGGGCGATCTGCGGCATGCTGCGCCCGTCGGATTGCTTCGTTCTCCGAACTTTCTCGATGGCGGAGGGCCGTGTTTTTCGGGTTATGCCGGTCCTCGTGCGCCCCGGGCGGCAGATTTCCGAGGCGCGGGCGGCGGCGTTCGCGCTCGACGGTGCGTTTGCTGCGCCGTCGAGCGCGGTGTGCTTCGGCACGTGCGCGAAGCCGCTTGGCTGAGGATCAATGAACGCTGCCGCCAGCGTTGCCATTGCCATTGCGCGGGCGGCCTGTGGCGCTGGTGCGCATCGGGTCATGCTTTGCCATTTCTTCGTCACGCAATGCGCGCCGCAAGATCTTGCCGACATTCGTCTGCGGTAGTTCGCGACGAAACTCGATCAGCTTGGGCACCTTGTAACCGGTCAGGTTCTTGCGGCAGTGTTCGAGGATTTCCTCGCGCGTGAGGCCGGTCTCACGTGGCACGACGAACACTTTGACGCGCTCGCCCTGGGCCTCGTCGGGAACGCCGATGGCCGCGACTTCGCGTACGCCGGGATGCATCGCGATGACATCCTCGATCTCGCTCGGATAAACATTGAAGCCCGACACGAGAATCATGTCCTTCTTGCGATCGATCAGCCTGATGAAGCCGGCAGCGTCCATGACGCCGATATCGCCGGTGGCGAGCCACCCGTCGGCGTCGAGCACCTTTGCCGTTTCGTCGGGCCGCATCCAATATCCCTCCATGACCTGCGGTCCCTTGACGCAAAGCTCGCCGGCCTCGCCGATATTGGCCCAGGTGCCATCGTCCTTGCGAAAGCGCACGAAGGTGGAGGGAGCGGGCAGCCCGATCGAACCGTCGAATTCGCGCGGGTGGTTCAGATCGACCGGATTGAATGCGACGATCGGCGAACATTCGGTCAGCCCGTAACCCTCGATGATCGGCTTGCCCGTCACGGCTTTGAAGCGTTCGGCCACGGCCCGCTGAGTGGCCATACCGCCCGCCATGGCGAGCTTCAGATTGGAAAAATCGCGCTTGCAGAATTCCTCGTTCTCGAGAAGTGCCTTATAGAGCGTGTTGATCGCGAGAATGCCGGTGAACGTTTGCTTGCGCAACATCTGTACGACGCGCTTCGTATCGCGCGGATTGGCGATCAGGATGTTGCGTCCGCCCAGACCCAGGAAGATAAGCCCGTTTACGGTCAGCGAGAGGATGTGATAAAGCGGCAGCGGCGTCAGTACCGTCTCGATCTCGCTGGTCAACTCGCGCTCGGCCCAGGCTTTGGCCTGCAGCAGGTTGGCGACGATGTTTCGATGCGTGAGCATGGCGCCTTTTGCAACGCCCGTGGTGCCGCCCGTGTATTGCAGGAAGGCCAGCTCGTCGTGCGAGACGATCGTCGGCGCAAGCGGCGATCTGGCGCCGATCGCCAACGCGCGGCGCATGCGGACGGCGCCCGGCAGGCGATAGGCCGGCACCATCTTCTGAATGCGTTTGATGACGAAGTTCAGCAGGCGTCCCTTGGCGTTCAGTCCGGAACTCAGCAGATCGCCCAGCGCCGTGATGACGATATGCTGCACGGCCGTCTCGGGCAGCGCCTCTTCGAGCGTCTTGGCGAAGTTCTCGAAGACGACAATCGCCGTTGCGCCGCTGTCTTTCAACTGGTGCGCGAGCTCGCGCGGCGTGTAAAGAGGATTGACGTTGACGACGACTGCGCCGGCCTTCAGCACGCCGAACAATGAAACGGGGTACTGGAATGTATTCGGCAGCATGATCGCGACGCGGTCGCCGCGCTTGATCCCGATGCGTTGCAGATAGGCGGCGAATGCGTTGGCCCGGCGCGCGAGCGTGTCGTAGGTCATTTCGCAGCCCACGCTGACAAAGGCCGTGCGGCCGCGAAACTGCGTGGTGCATTCGTCGAAGAAATGCGCGACCGATTGGTATTGGGTCACGTCTATATCATGCGGTACGCGGGGCGGATAGGAGGCGTACCAGATGCCGTCGGTGTTCGGCGTTGGCGGATCTGCCGAGCTTTGCGCCGCGGGCGGTGCGCCGCCGTTCGATTCCATAGCGACCGATGCAACGTGCTGCGCGATGGGTTCGTTCATGTTTGCCGGCTCCCTGTGGTCATCATCTTTTCGCGACTGCAACGATCGATATGAACGCCCGCGATCGCCGCAGCGTCAATATCGATCGATTCGATCAATGTCGATCGATATTGACGGATAAATCGGCTGGCGTGTCCATGTCCGTCAGGCGTCGATCGTCTTGCCCCGCATCGGAGTGCGGCGGGTTCGCGCCGCCTGCCGCAGCTTCGGGACGGTCGAGATTCGCCGGAAAATCGTCGACTTTGACGAGCATCGCACCGTCCTGCGCGAAGCGCACGAGCGTCTCGCATTCTCGCTCGTCGAGGTACCCCGAATCTTTGAGCGCACGCGCCCAGCCCGGCACTTCCGCCAGGCTTTGCGGCATAGGCTGGACGCGGCCCGCGCGAACGGCTTCGTGCAGCTTGGCCTCGATTTCCGACACTTCCTGGCACAGCTCCAGCAGACGTTCGCCGCATGCAATCGGGTCGTTTGCATCCGCTTGCGTCGGCACGTGCGAGTCGGCGAGCAGGCGCTTGCGCGCGTCGCAAGGGGTTTGGATCAGCAATGCGATCGTGCTCGTGAGCGCGTCGGACGGCGGGCGTCGCCTCAGGCCGTAGGGGAAGGCGAGGGCGCGCATGATCGCCGCGGCGAAACGGTTCGGGAAGTTCGCGAAGAGGCCTTCGAGCGCGACGTCTGCCGCGTGTAGCGCATCTTTGACGCCCCAGCGCACGAACGGCAGATCTTCGGCGTGCGCCCCTTCGTCTTCGAAGCGTTTGAGCGTGGCGGACATCAGCACGAGTTGCGAAAGGACATCGCCGAGCCGCGCAGATAATCGCTCGGTCCGCTTCAGGCGGCCGCCGAGCAGCAGCATCGACATATCCGCAACGATTGCGAACGCGATGGAAAGCCGCGTGACGGCGCGGTAGTACTTCGCGAGCACCGGTGTCGCGCCTTTCGGCTTCGTGAGAAAAACGCCGCACGTCAGGCCATGAAAGACACTGCGCAACGCATTCGATCCGAGGAACGCGGCATGCCGGAAAAATGCATGGTCGAACGCGATCAGCGCGCGTTCGTTGTCATCGTCGCGCGCCGCGGTCATTTCCTTGAGCAGATACGGATGACATCGAATCGATCCCTGGCCGAAGATGATGAGCGAGCGAGTGAGAATATTGGCGCCTTCGACCGTAACCGAAATCGGCAATTGCTGATAGGCGCGCGCCAGAAAATTCGACGGCCCCATGCAGATTCCTTTGCCGCCGGCGATATCCATCGCATCGTTGACGATGCGGCGCGAGCGCTCGGTCACGTGATACTTCGCGATGGCCGACAGCACGGCGGGCCTTTCGCCCAGGTCGACGGCCTGCGCGCAGAACCGCCGCATGGCATCGATGACGTAGAGATTGCCACCCATGCGGCCGAGCGCTTCATGAATTCCTTCGAATTTGCCGATCGGCGTCCTGAATTGCCGACGCAGCGCCGCATAGGCACTCGTGCCGCGCACGGCCAACTTTGCCGTGCCGACACCCGCGGACGGCAACGAGATGGCGCGCCCTGCCGCAAGGGATTCCATCAACATGCGCCAGCCGTTGCCGACTTGGGCGGGGCCGCCTATCACCCAATCGATCGGAATGAAAACATCCTTGCCCGAGTTCGGGCCATTTTGAAAGACGGCGTTGAGCGGCCAGTGGCGGCGGCCGATGTTGACGCCCGGATGCGAAGTGGGAATCAGCGCGCAGGTGATGCCGGGCTCGTCTGCCGAACCGAGCAGATGATCGGGATCGCGTACGCGAAAGGCGAGGCCGAGCACCGTGGCGATGGGCCCGAGGGTGATATAGCGCTTGTCCCAGGTCACGCGAAAGCCGATCGTTTCGCGGCCTTCATACGTGCCTTTGCAGACGATGCCGACATCGGGGATGGCGGCGGCGTCCGAGCCGGCGTAAGGACTCGTCAATGCGAAACAGGGGATTTCTTCGCCGCTGGCAAGCCGCGGCAGGTAATAGGCCTTTTGCCTGTCGGTGCCGTAGTGCAGCAACAACTCGGCGGGCCCGAGCGAGTTCGGCACCATCACCGATACGGCCGCGGCGGAGCAACGCGAGGACAGCTTCATGACCACCTGCGAGTGCGCATAGGCGCTGAAGCCTTTACCGCCGTATTGCCTGCCGATGATCAGCCCGAGAAAGCCCCGCTGTTTGATGGTTTGCCACGATTGCGGCGAGAGATCCTGCCACTGTGCCGTCGTTTCCCAATCGTTCGACAGATCGGCCAACGTTGCGCATTCGTTATCGAGGAACGCGCGCTCTTCATCGGTCAGCGCGGGCGGGCCGTGAGCGAGCAACGTATCCCAATCGGGGCGGCCCTTGAAGAGTTCGGCGTCCCACCAGACCGTGCCCGCTTCGATCGCATCGCGCTCGGTTGCCGACATCGCGGGCAGTGCGCGACGAAAAAAAGCGAGCACGTGCGTGCTTAAGAGCGCGCGCCGCAGCGGCTTGATCGTAAGGATGAGTGCCGGTACGACGAGCACGACGCCGAGCGCGATGCATGCTGCGAGTCCGGCCGCACCAGTCGCCACCACGATCGCGAGCCAGACCGAGAGCGTGACGAGCCACCATAAGGCCGCAGCTTCGACGAAGACCAGGATAGCGCTCGCGACGGCGAGCGCCACGACGAGCCATGCCATGAGCATTCCTCCCGAAAGGGGCGCGTACGCGCGGGTCGCAGTCAGAGTGCGGGGCGCGAGCCGTCTTGCTGTTGGGCGGCGTGCGCCCCGGCTGCTTGCAGCGCTGAAGCGGCCGCAATCGACGGGGATTCCTGCTCCTCGCGTTTGGCTGCGGGCTGCTCGCCCTGATGTCCGTTGCGACGTTCGTCCTGTTCCCCGGCATGGGGGCCGTCTTGGTGCGTCGACGCGTCGAGCGGACCGCACGCGCTGATCTTCGTGGCGGCGTCGCAGCCGTCGCCGGCATCGCCCAGCACGGCCGCGAACGCGGCAAGCTGCGTGCCATCCGGTAACGGCGCCTTCAGGGCGGCCACCATCAGCGAGGCAAGCCTTGCGATCAGATGCAGATCGCTGATCGCTTGTCCCTTCGAAAACTCGGCGATGAGATTGTCGGTGTCGGCGCCGGCGAGCACGCCCGAGAGCGCACCGATGGCGAAATGCAGACGCCATCCGAGTTCTTCGCGGGGCAGGTGCGGCAACGCGCGTTGGAACGCGTCGAAGAAGCGCTCGGCCACATCGGCATAATGCCCATTCAAAAATTCGTGAATGAAGGCCGACGGATCCGTATAGGCGCGTCCAAGCAGGCGCAGAAAGGCCGGGCCGCCCGCCCGAGGGTCGCGCGACAAACGCAATGCCGGAATGAACATTGCCCCGAGCACGTGCTCGCAGGTCAGACGATCACCGAGCTGCGTATCGAAGCGGTCGAGTAATTTCAGGCGTTCGACGTTGAGCTTGTCGAGACGACGCGCCAGCATCGCGTGAATGAGCGCTTCTTTACTGCCGAAGTGATAGTTGACGGCGGCGAGATTCACATCGGCGCGCGATGTGATCTGACGTAACGACATGGCTTCGTAGCCGCATTCGATGAAGATGTCTTCGGCAGCATCGAGAATGCGCGCTTTGGTGTCGCCGGTGCTTCGACTGGATGTTCGAACGACCATGTGCCCTCCCTGTAGGCCAGAGTTCATGCTGTCCGCTGTTGGCTGGGGTGTCGATCCACCGACTCCGGCCCATGCAGAGCACTTACCCTGATCTCACGCACAGCAACGCCGGTTGCCCGGCTGCGAACAAGCGATTCAAGCCTCTGATTGAAATGCGTTATTTTTAGCACGATAAAAACGCTTCGAAACGGCGGCAAGCGATCTTTATGGACGGACTCCTCTAGTGGCGTGGGGAACCCGGGATATTCTCGTTTGTTGCTATGCAGCGCAGTGTAGTCGCAACTGAAAAGAAAGAAAGGCGCCGCAGCGCCTTTCTTCGATGTCGCAGATCGCAAATGCTAGACCGTCGAGGACGTCGCGACTTCCTGCGCCGAACGCGTCATATCGATGCCGCGTTTTTCGGGCCCGAACAGGATGAAGATGGCAATGACTACCGAAGCGATACCTGCGACGACCGCCAGCGCCAAGGCATAGTTATTGCCCGAGCTGACGGCGAACGACGCCTGCAACGTCGCATTGACCGATGCGATCAGGTTGCCGAGCTGATAGACGAGCCCGGGAAATGTCGCGCGTACTTCGTCAGGCGAGATCTCGTTCAGATGAACGGGGATGACGCCCCAGGCACCTTGCACCGAGATCTGCATCAGGAACGCGCCGATCGCGAGCATGACGGCGCCGCTCGAGAAAGCCCACAACGGCAACACCGGCAGCGCGATCAATGCGGCGATGCAAATCGCACGGCGGCGGCCGATTTTTTCGGAGAGCGTACCGAAGAACAGCCCGCCCACGATCGCGCCTATGTTCAGCACGATAGCGATGATCGACACCGTATGCGGATCGAAGTGATGCTGCTCGCGCAGGAACGTAGGATAGAGATCCTGCGTGCCGTGCGAGAAGAAGTTGAATGCCGTCATCAGAATGATCGAGTACAGCGCGAGCGTCCAATGCTTCTTGAACGTGGCAAGCAGGCCAGGGCGAACGCGTTTTGCGTCGAGCGCCTTCCAGGCAGGCGATTCCTGCACGTTGCCGCGGATATAGAGCACGAGCAGTGCCGGGACGACGCCGACGAAAAACATGCCGCGCCAGCCGATGTATTGATAGAGCACGCCGAACACGATCGAAGCGATCAGATAGCCGCTCGGGTAGCCGGCTTGCAAGAGGCCGGACACGGCCCCGCGGGAGCGGGCCGGAATGGTTTCCATCGTCAACGCAGAGCCCACGCCCCATTCGCCGCCCATGGCGATACCAAATAGCGCGCGCAGAACGAGCAGCGTGGCCAGGTTCGGCGAGAAGCCCGACACCAGTTCGAGCAGCGAGTAGCAGGCGACGTTGACCATCAGCGTCGGGCGCCGGCCGAACTTGTCGGCAAGACGGCCGAAGATCAGCGCGCCGATGGGACGCATGGCGAGCGTCAAGGTGATGGCGAAAGCGACCTCGGGGATTTTCGTATGGAATTCGGCGGCGATGTCTTTCAGCACGAACACCATGAGAAAGAAGTCGAATGCGTCGAGCGTCCAGCCCAGGTAGGCGGCGATCGTTACGTTTCGTTGTTCCTTGGTCCAAGTCATTTCGTTGGCTCTCCTTTTGGCTCCAGATTTTGCGTACTGGTTGATTCCATTCGGATGCTTGGTGTTTTCGTGATTCGGCGTTTTGGCGCTCTTGTGGAGCGGCAAGCATCACCCCTGGGTATGGGAAGTGTACGCGCTCTTTAAGTGGACGCAGGGTTGGGAATGGCGGAGTGAGGGGTAATACCTAGGTGCCGCGCGACGACGCTTACGCTTAGCGGTAACTGTCAGAAAGTTGAAAGAATATCGACGCAAATGGCAGGTGCCGAAGATGATCTAGCGCCCGTGAGGGGACCAGGCGCGATCCGCTTACAGTAACCCGCAAGCTGTGGCGCGATCGACGGCTTGATGGCGACTATTCGCGCCCAGTTTCCACAGAAGCTTGCGCACGTAATAGACGACGCCGTGCTCCGTCATGCCGAAGATCATCGCGATTTCCCAGTTCGATTTACCGATCGCGATCCAGCGTAGGCATTCGAGCTCTCTGTGTGTAAGCGGCGCCTGCAATACGTTTCGTTCTTTATCGACGATTCGGCGCATGGAGTCATGAACGAACGTTGCCGCGAGGCTACCTCCGGCAAGGGTTCCTAGCAGAATGTCATCCGTATTGCTTCTGCTCGCCGTGTTTGCAAAACTAAGAATGGCGTTGTCTCCATTTCTCGTTTGAATAGGAAAGCTAATGCCATTCCCGATCCCGTGCTGACGCGCATCATTCAAGTATCGCTGTTGCTCGGAAGGTTCATTTCTTATGCAAAAATTCGACCAAATCAAGGGCGTTACATGCGAAAAGGCGTGCTCTAATGCCGGATCTACTTTTTCGTATTCGCATGCAGCATATCTTTCGATCCACTCTTTGGGGAAATTGGTTAGCATCTTGCGGATGCGATTGTGACGATCGAGGTAAAAATCGCCCATGTAATGAAAATAGTCAAGTCCGGCGGTGTAGGCTGCATTGCAAATTGCATCCCTGACCTCGTCCTCGGTTCTGCAATCATTGATCTTAAAAATACTGTCG
Source organism: Trinickia soli (assembly GCF_002879855.1). Taxonomy (GTDB): domain Bacteria; phylum Pseudomonadota; class Gammaproteobacteria; order Burkholderiales; family Burkholderiaceae; genus Trinickia; species Trinickia soli. The sequence goes on from NZ_PNYB01000011.1 coordinate 73,675, forward strand.
ATGGACATCTTGGCGGACGTGAGATGTACAAACATTGTATCAGCGGTCACATTGGCTCTCGTGTCAATGAACATAGCTTTGCAGCTCCCCGTTGCTGAATTAGGCTGGAAACTTTGTCTAACGGTGTCCGCATCTTCTCATCTGGGCTGGCCGGGCAGGCACGCGCATGCACGGATCGCTCATACGAGCTAGACATGGACCGAGACCGTTAAGCGTATTGAGGGACTGTAAGGTCATGCTTGGCTCCGTAGGTGAGTGGTGCGCACATGCATTCGCGCGGTTGGTCTCTTGGCGTGACCGCCGCTCCTCCATAGCATACCGACGATCACACCGAACGCGTTCGACCAAGAATGCTTCGGTTGTTGCATTGAGCGACTTGCGCTCAGATAGTGGACTTTCAAAGTGAAATCGCGTCTGGGTCGCAATCGCTGCGTGGCAAACGCGCAGGCATTCGACAACCTTATCTTCGATTTCGGTTTCGGCGTGCGACAGAGCTATGTTTCAGTGAAATGAGGTGGTGCATACCAGTATGTGCGTCACTCCCCGCGATAAAAACGGGGGGCTACAAGGGTATGCAGTTTTGCGTGACGGCGATTCGCCCATAATGCGTTCAGGGAGAACATCCCCACACTGGCCCGGGGAAATTGGAGTGATGGCGTGCCCGTGCCATTCAAATCACGACTGATATTCGCCGTGACGCGTCTCCATGCTTCCGCAGGATGCGAAAGATGATGCGCACACGAAACAACCTTTGGAGAAAACTATGTCGACTGTTACGGGAAATCCAATTTCTGGTGTTCCGCCGACGGATCCGAAGTCTCCGTGGAAGGACGCCGCAGGATTCGTTCTTAAGATGCAAAATCTTAAGAAAGGCGAGGTCATCAAGTTCGACTTAAAAAATACTTCAAAAGGGACAAATGACGATAAAAACCCGGATTCTTGCGTAATTGCGCCGTATCCTCCGGATGATTCTGGTCCCTACACGTCAAACACTGCTGGAGAGGTCTATTTTCAAATATGGGGATCATCTACGGGGGATAATTCACTCACGGATTTGAGCGTCCCAATTTACGCGATGGAAGTCAATCCGCGCAATGTACAGATCACTCTAGCATCCAATTTTCCGGCATCAGGTTCTGCAACATATTACTTCGCATTCTACGTTTGGTATAAGGACAAGGTGACCGACCTGACCATGCAGCGCGACGGCGGAAAGACAAACTCGAACATTCAGGCTTGTTGGGTGACAAAAACCCAAGGCGATTATAACAAAACGATGACAGATTTTGATAATGGTGCCGGAACCGTTGAATTTCCGGTAAGCGCTAATCTCTAGTTGCATTCGCAAGGTTTTTAAATGGAAATCACAATCGGTGTTGCTAATTGCCGCCATTGTGCTCACTTTCGCTGTAGTTGAAAATTTGGAGTGACCATGAAATCGACCGATCTGCGTAGAAGCAAGTTCACGGAGTTGCCGTACGGTAATTCTGGGGCATGTACTATCTTTATTCACGCATCATCAATGAGCCCGGATGATCTAAGTACGATCAATTTACTTGCCGCGGATGGAAGCGAAAATCCGGGCACGTTCGTCTTTGGTCTTTATCCGTTGAACTTTGGGGCGCTTACGAAATTCAGTCTGACTTATGGTGATCCTTCGAAAGGACTAGTCGCGTCTCAAGTTCAAATTACCTCGGATGTAATCACTCTTGATTATCCTGATACTGTTACTAATCCGCAAGATATAGGATTGGGTTTGAATATTTGGTGGGCAAGCGATGCGACCTCATGTGGCCTTCAAGCCTCGTCGGATGTTTATGCGACCGTTAATTTCAATAAGAGTACTCAAGTATTGAGAGACGGAAATTTGATCTATTTCGAGTTTTGATGTGAGCCGATAAGTTGCCGCGCTCAAAAAGATGCGTATGTTGGCGAGCGTCATTTGGGAACGTGTGTGTTTCGCAGCGCCGAAGGAGAAAGCAATGGAACAATTGGCGGACATGGCTTCGGACGGAGTGGTCGGGGCCGAGGCGGCACACATGAAGGTCCACCCGGTCACGCTCTCCATATACGCACTTCGTGCGAATCAGCAGATTCAAATAACGTTGAGTCAAGATGCCACGGCGTGTTGGGGCGACGCTTTCGTCGGCAATCGCCGTGTGGGGGTTTCGTTGGCAGCATCTGTCCCGGGCGCATTGCTGCATGTCAACCGCTTCATAGTGAACAAGAAATCGGTATTGCTATCTAACAACGAAGAGTGTGCGGAAATCCGTATTCGATTGTACATTCATCACGTCGATTTGTGCGTCACGGGATCGATCGATTTGCCGCCGGGCGCACATATGGAAATCGAGTCTCTTGTTGATCGTGTGGTAAACGTTCAAGGATCATTTAGTTTGATTTTAGATCGATAATCGAATGGAGATTGCGATGAGTGATGAAGCGACACTGGTGCCGATCGTGTTGAAATTTAGTGGCGTTATTCACGAGCAAAGTCTCAGTCTGGAGCTGAATACGCCCGGTGTCGCATGGTCGATCGGAAATGCGGAGTTCGGTGAAGTTGGATTTTCGTTGAACCCGCTAGACCTAGGTGGCCTGCAATCTTCGTGCGTGCACGGTATTGAGGTGGCTGAGTCTGTAATTTCGATTCAGACAGGTTCGAAGCAAGTGGGTGGAAGAAATTCGAGCGATTCTTTTTCGTTGAGTGCTTTCTTGAAGTGCAAAAATGAAATTAGAAATATTGACGGATACTGCAATGTCAATGCTGATGCGAAAGTGATGGCGTGCTTGCCGTTCCAGCAGCCGCTGGAATGGCGTCGTGGTCCGTTTAGTGCGACGTTGACAGAGCAAACTGAGGGCTTCGAAACGATAAGGCTGAAGCTTCGCGGGCTCAAACCGGGTAAAGCGGTCGCGTTCGAGCTTCAGCCACGATCTTTCTATGGGCGGACCGCAAGATGGTCACTAGGAGCACCGGCCGTTTTCGGACGAGGCCTCGGAGTTCAAGTGGCGGACGGGGGCCCTTCATTGCAGTTGATAATGGAGGAGCACCGGATCGAGTTGATATGCGGCTCGTCCGCTGTGGCCTCTGGCGCCGGCGAAGCTACGCTTGAGCTTTCCATTGAACTCGGTGCCATTCCCGATCAGAGTGGACAAGCCTCGTCGACCGAGCGCGACTGTCTTGCATTGGCGGCTGATTTGGATCCTGATGTGGTCGCCGTTGCACAGGTAGGCATCCAACTGCCGAAATACGTCGTTAGCGGCTTTACACCGTTTCCACTATGAATCGCGTCATAAACTGGAGGCTGTTAGTTCACTCCGTCGGCGAGCTGTTGCACAGTCTGATCTGAGCAGGTGGGCCGCAGTTATCGGCAACGACTGCGACATTCGATTTGAGCGGTTTTCGGGGTCGACTTTGCGTCGAGAATTGTGTGCATAACGACGTGCGATGGGGTCAGTTCGATGTTTCGAATGTGTGAAATCGACATCGTTTCTCGCGCCGAAGGCATGTGTAAATGCGACGCGGGTTGCATTGCGCCACTCATGGGGCGGCTCTGTTAGTGCGGTTCTGTATTTGATTTGGTCGAACGAAAAGAACCTGCTGTATTTTTGTCGCCGAGACGGTTGAACAAATCGTTAGCCGCGCGCTTGCGTAAATCGCTCGCCGAACAGGATAGCAGACTGGTTCATGGCTGATTTCCAATCGAAGACCGAGCGCACCTTTTTGGCCAGCAGATTGCGCAGCGCCAGCCGGAGCAGCTGAATCGCCGCCTCGTCGTTCGGGAAGTGACCACGGGTTTTGATGATCTTGCGCAGTTGCATGTTCATACTCTCGATGGCGTTTGTAACCGGCATGATATAGCCGGTGCCTCACGGTCCCGTGCTGAGCGGTTTGGGCGTATGGTGTGACCATCCGGGACAAGGGGCACTGGGGAGCACTTCGGGGGGGCAGGCCGTTGTTATACGATGAGCCGCAAGCTCGTGTTAGTAGTTCGCCACCCTTCCGACCCGCCCGGTTGCGCTGCGAGCGCGAATCCATAGTTGTCGTGCTGTCCCACCAGTTCCCGACAGTGACCTGAAACGGGAGACGATTATGCGAATCGTAGGGTTAGACGTTTCGCGCTCCGTGGCCGAGGTCGCCTATCTGGAGCATGGCACGCTGCACGCCGGCGGCCGAACCGGGTTGCGACGCGACGAACTGGAACGCTTTGCTGCGAAGCTGCGCGCGACTGACCATGTGGTGCTTGAGGCGACGGGCAACGCCGCTGCCATCGTCAATGTGCTGCGTGCGCATGTCGCGTATGTGGCGACCGCCAATCCGCTGCAAGTGCGGCTGATCGCAGAGGCGCGCGTCAAGACGGACAAGATCGATGACGCCGTATTGGCCCAGCTATATGCGGGCGGCTTTTTGCCGAAGTCTGGATGCCTGACGAGCATACGCTTGCGTTGCGTCGGCGGATCTCGCGCCGCTCGCGACTCGTTCGGCAGTGTCTTAGTCTTACTGTGTCAATAAATCAGTATTGGAAGCTGAACAAAACGGACATCGCTGGAGCCGGCGCGCGATGTAAGCAGCGATACGCCATCGCAACGTGGTGATGGAATCAGCCACGTGGCGCTGCGCGCGCTGGGGACCCGCGTGGCACGTAATCCGAGGGTAAGGCAAATGGATTGCGGATCGCAGAGTTTTTTTACTGCCACCTTGTATCAGGCGTTGAGCAACAAGAAACCCATAGGCAGCAATGCACAATGATGCATGGTGGTGGAATCCACGCCAGCCACGTCCTTCGAAGTGTCCCAGGCCGAATTCCTGCTTGAGATCCTGATAGTCCCGCTCGATACGCCAGCGCATCCTGGCGACATGAACCAGACGTTCGAGTGTCGTGTCTAGGGGCAATGTCGAAAGCCAATATTTGAGCGGTTCGGCATCACCTTCGGGCCATTCGATCAGCAGCCATTCCTCCTCGCGCAGTGTGGGACGCCAGTAATCGCGGTGTGAAGCACGCACACGCACGGCGGCAAAGCGCGAACTGAGTGCGGTACACGTGCCTTCACGCCATATCACCGTGCGATAGTGCGAGGCATCGAGCGTCAAGGCCAGATCTTTGACGCCGATCGGCTCATGCCCCGGCGCCCGCCGTAATAAGCTGCGCGGCTGGCCCGACTTCCCCGCGGAGGGCTCGGGCGGCAGAGGAGCCGTACCCGGCGCCCATACGCGTGTGTTCGAGCGAATGCCCACCGCATACTGCAAGCCGAGTTCGCTGACGGCCTCGCGAAACGAGGTGTCGTCTCCATAGCCAGCATCGGCCAGAACGAAACCGTCGGGCGCGCCACTTTGCCTGGCTTCGCGCAACTGCCCGGCCGCAATCTCCGGTTTGGTTGCAAACTCGATTTGCTCGGACACGCCGGCTTTCTGTCGTCGCTCGGGAGCGTCGCACCATTCACGCGGCAGATACAACCGATACGGCACCGGCAAGCTTGCCTCTGCCGTCGCCACCGACAGACTCACCGCCACCTGGCAGTTGTCCTGCTTGCCCAGTTGGCCACAGTATTGCCGCGCCACACCGACCGAATGCTCGCCCTTCTTGGGAAAACCCGTGTCGTCAATGGTCCAGTACAACCCGCCAGTCGGGTCCATGTGCGGCAGCACCCAGCGCCGCACCTGCTCAAGCAGCGCCTCATCAGACCATTCCGACTTCGCCACGAAATGATGCAGCGACTGGTGCCGCGCGCCCGCATGCTCCGGCTCCAGATGTGCCGCCAGCGGCTCTACGCTCTTGCGCCGAATCGGCAGCATCAGCCCTTGGCAATAGCCCCTCAATCCTGATTCGCGGTCGTTATGCCCAAGCGCTTCACACAAATGTGCCAGATACGCCTTGAATGACGTCTCCAAGTCCATCATTCCTCACGCCATGGATGAACAAGTTTCTATAATGGCATGAATTTATTGACGCAGTAAGATTAGAGGTGCTGAATATCATCGGTGTCAATCGATTTTGTGCCAGCCGCATAATCAGATTGGCGTAGATGATCTCCCCCGCATGCACTTCTTTATAATGTGTGGGAAGATTGGGTTTGGTGTATTGAGCGGTGTTATGAATTCCAGAGTGGCTAGATTAATGATGGAAGTCAAATTCAATATAGGCGACAATTGTTTCTAAATCGGTTGCAGGCTCGGTTTCGGTGGCGCAGTGTGACAAATTAAGAATCAGTTTACGTGCCAAGGTCTGGCGTGAATGTGATACGGCTGGCGACGCACCACTCATAGCGAGCTCCTGTTTTTGATTGGTTTGATCGAAAACCGAGCCGGCGCAACTTCGGACCACATCTGCTGACGTGAGCTCATCATCACGGATGAATCGGATCTCGCCACATGCGCGCTAACGCTTCCTTCGCCCTATTTCCAAATTTTGGTGGGGCCCGGTCCGTATCGTCGAACTCGAAATCAGGTCCACTAAGACTGCAAGCGTTTGTACTGTCCGTGCTGCCAACGCTGATTCATACTACTTCAGCAATGCGCAAGTTCTGCGCTGACACCGAGATGACGGCCTAACATTTAGTGACCCGGCAATGTCCGACCCAATCCTTGACCGATCCACGATCATCCCGTCAGTGAGCGAATCACTGCGCCGGTTCATCGGCGCTTATGTTCCGCTCCTCACCGAAGCGACAATCTCGCTGGATTCTCCCGCAGATTGGGACGGCACTAAGCAAAACAGCGCGACGCTTTATCTCTACCAGATCGAAATCGATCCATATTTGCGCAACACGCCCGCAAGCATCCTATGGCGGGAGACTTCGACCGAACAGGTTCTTCCCCCCGTAATGAGGCTTGCACCGCTCGCGCTCGATTTGACCTACATGGTGGTGGCATACGGTACTTCCGGCGAGAACGAACAGATCATCGCCAACGGGCTCGCGAATCTGCTCGACACCTGCGGCCGGATACCCGATGAGTATCTAATGGCGACGCTCCAGCAAAGCGGCAACGCGTCGCTCGCTGTGATCCCCGAGGCGTCGTCTATTCATGAACTTCGCGATCTGTGGGCCGCGTTTTCTCCGAAAACGTATCACCTGACTCGGCTGTATAAGGTCCCGGCAGTGCGCATTCCTTCGCCGCGAGAACTCCCTGTCGACATCCTGAAGGAAATGCAGGTGAGCGCGGCGCCGATGAACCAGGGGAGCGCGCAATGATCGATAAGGGTTGCGATCTCTGCCGCGTGACCTACGCCGTAGTGTCGAGAGTGGCCCCTGCAGGACCATTGTTCAAACCGGTTGGCGTCACCGTTTTCACACGTTTAACACATAGGCAGCGCATGCATAAGGAGATCTGAGCATGTCCGACGTTAGCAATCTTTTGCATCCGGGCGTATACATCAAAGAGCTGCCGGGGCTGCCGTCGATGACGGGCGCATCCACGTCGATTCCCGTGTTTATCGGCGCTACCGAAAGACTTGCCGACGGCGACCGCAACGTTGCTCGGCCGGTAAGGGGATGGGCCGATTATCAAGCGCGGTATGGCTCGTTCGTGTTTGGTGCGCAGGTTGGCGCTGCGGTGTTCGAGTTCTTCGCCCTAGGCGGGGCGTTCTGCTACGTCATCGGCGTTGCCGATGATCCGCCACCGACGGTGGCAAATTTCGATCTATCCGACCCGTTTGCGAAACTGCACATCGCCGCGGCAAGCATGGGCGATTGGCCCAATGACCTTGTGCAGGTGGTGACGTTGGACGCGGGGCCCGCTCCGGCCGCAGGGAAGGCTGCAAACACCTTTACGCTCAACGTTGTTGTCGATGAGACGGACCTGGCGGCATCCTCATCGGTATGGGCGAAACTTTTAAAAGTTTACATTACGACGAACGCAATTAAGCCGACCCCTATTGGTCCTGCCAGCCAGGACAACTTCTACATTCTCGAATCTTATGGTGCGTTCAACGCTGCGAGCCTGAATCCGCCTGCTGGGGCTTCGACATGCCCCCTCCAAGATCAGGTCAATGCGAAGTCGATGTTTATCCGTGTGCAAACGGTTGATACATCCGAGGTGAACTCGGGCGGCGACCGCTCGTCGACGCTTGTCAAGTTCGCTAATGGCGATACGGTCACCTACAACGCAGCATTCTACGGCCCCGCATTGAAGGCGGTGTCAGCCGTCCCGGATGCAACCTTAATCGCAATCCCCGACGCCGCGATCATAGACATGTCGGACCTGGACCCTGCGACCGCTGCCACCGCTGCGAAGCCACTGAAGGACGTCATTAGTTCTGTATTCACCGCCTTCAAGCATCTGCCCAACATGTTCTACGTGATCGACTCGCCGTACGTCGATATTCCCTCGGACACGCAAAATATCGTGGATTTCGTCACGGGCGGGACGGACAACCTACCAGTGATCAACGACCACGCAGCCATCTACTACCCGTATATCGTTGTCCTGAATCCCATTTCGGGTTACAGCGTCCCGGTCCCCCCGAGCGGCGCTGTGCTTGGTCTATACGCCAACACGGACATGAATGCGGGAGTCTGGGTCTCTCCTGCGGGCGTCGTCAACGGACGCGTAACGACAGCGACGGCGTTGACGGGATGGCTATCCGAGAGCGACCAAGATACGTGTAATCCGCACGGCATCAACGTAATCCGCCCGATCTCAGGCTACGGCATCACGATCTATGGCGCCCGCACGCTCAATCCCGGCACGCAAACTAAGTACGTCTCCGTCCGTCGATTCCTGACGTATGTCGAGCAAACCATCAAGGCGGGCCTCCAATGGGTGGTGTTCCAGAACATCACCGAAATTTTATATACCACCGTGGTCCGCGAAACGACCGCCTTTTTGACTTCTTTGTGGAACATGGGCGCACTCTATGGCGCTACCGTGGATCAAGCATTTTTCGTCACCTGCGACGACACCAACAACCCGCCGGACCAACGGGCGAAGGGCATCCTTAATATCGCAGTCGGCTTAGCAGTATTGTCTCCCGCCGAGTTCGTGGTGGTCACTATTTCGCAGATCACTGGCTCGCCGAGCTCTGGTTCCTAATGGAGGTGTTGCATGGCTACTTTAGTTCAAGATCCCTTTCGCGGATTCCGCTTCCATGTAGACATCGTCCCGAAGATATCGGCTTCCTTCTCGGAGGTGACGATACCGGACATCACGATCGATACCGTCGACTACCGAGAAGGAACGGATAAGTCGCCGGGCCGCCGGCGGCTCTCGGGCATGGCCACGTATGGAAACGTTTCGTTGAAACGCGGTATTACGGCCTCCTTAGACCTATATGAATGGCACCAAATGATCATAGCCACCGGGACCTCGGGGCAGAACGCGCGGCGCCATGGAACGATCATCTTGTACGACACCGACATCAGCAAGATCGCCGCGAAGTGGTCGTTCTTTGGCGCGTTTCCGACGACTTATCAATCGAGCGGCCTAAACGCGAGCAGCGCCGAAGTGATGATCGAGACGCTCGATCTGGTGGTTGAACGGATGTCGCGAGATCAGTGACTGTTTCATCGATAACCCAAACTATCTGAGAGGCCGCGATGGGAGATCCGATTAGCACCGAATTCAAATTCACACTGCCCATAGGATACGCAGGGGCCGACGGCACATTGCATAAAGAAGGCATCATGCGTCTGGCAACCGCAGCCGACGAGATCGTAACCATGCGGGACGCTCGCGTACAAGCAAATCCCGCTTACCACCCAGTCGTCGTGCTCGCGCGTGTCGTTACGCAACTGGGGTCGCTCGACATCGTCAGCCCCGATGTCATCGGCAATCTATTTGTGGCGGATTTCGATTTTCTGATTCGCCTGTACGAAGAAAAGAACGGGGGCGATGACGAATCGAATGAACAGGCAGCCCGCGGCCGGCTGCAGGAGGCCGCCCAGGGAAACGTCGACTCGCTGCCCCTTCGGGCCAACTTTATGAGGAGATAGCGTTCATCGCTTATCACCTTCATTGGTCGCGCGAGGACATCTGTTCGATGGCGCATGCGGAGCGGCGGCGATGGTGTGAGGAGATCAGCAGGATCAACGAGAAGATCAATGCGGAGGCGGAGCAGTCGGACCGGCCGCGTGGGATCGATATTCGCGAGATGTGGTGAATGCGCGATCGACAATCGGCATATGTCTTTAACGGGTGATGCATGAGCTTTTCTCTCGGCGGCATAGCGAAAACTGCCCTCAACCAGGCGCAGGAGCCGGTTAAAACCTACAACTTTCGCGTCATTCTGCATCCTGATTTAGGTGGGTCGGGCGGCATTCTGGGTGCGATGAAAAAAATCGCAGGTGGGATTGGGGCGAGTTTCGCGCTTGGCAGCTTTAGCTCGGTGGAGGGCGTCGGTTGGAAGACGGAAGTTCACACGGTGCGAGAGGGCGGCGTGAACGAGTGCGAGCATAGGCTGCCTGGCCGAACGACCTGCAATGAGCTCGTGTTTTCGAAAGGGCTGACGCTGCTCGATCCGATGTGGGACTGGTATCACTCGACCATTTCCGGCAGTGTGAGTCGGATGAACGGCACGATCTTTCTGATGACGGATTACCATACGCCGACGGGTGGCATCAGCGCGGTCCCCTCCACGGGGATACCCACGGCCGCGTGGCATTTCTTTCACGCGTTTCCGACGGCGCTCGAGGGAGCGCGAATGGACGCTTCCCAAAGCGCGATCGCCATTCAACATTTGACGGTGTCGATTGATCGCATTGAGAAGGTCGGTTTGCCGGTTGGTGGGTTAGGGGCGCTCGCTGCGGATGCGGTGGCCGGCACTGCGCTCAGTATAGCGGGGAGCCTTTTGTGATGATGCGGACCTTCGGTCGCCTATCAATGACGCGGGCGCAAACGGCGCGTGCGTTTTGGCGTCGATCCGCTGCGCGGTTTCGCGTGCGTCTATACGGGCTGTCGGGCTACCCGTGGCCGACGCAGCGATCGCCAAAGTTCGTATTCGCCGTTTCGCTCGCGAGTTGGTTGACGAATAGAACAGCCAAGAAGAGAGCACTATCCGCAGAACGTCGGAGCCGGCAGCCTCGGCGTGAACCAATGTCGCGGCAGTCAGCTGCGTTGCACGTCGCCGGTGGCTCGACGCGTAACACTGTGCGGGGACAGGCTTCGTCCACAGCGAAAACACTGCGCGAGTCTGCTCGTGTCGCACCGCGAAAGCCTGCGCAACCGATTGCTGCAAAACGCATCGCGGTTCCTACGACATCCCGCCGAATAACCGTATACGGACGCGTTATTCGGCCCGATCGTTCAATCGCATTTCGGCGCGCCGCCATGGTGGCGCGCGAGGTGGTCAAGACGCGATGGCTCGGCGGCGAGCGCATCTGGAGAGAGGTTCAGACGCGTTTCGTAGAGCGGGGCGCGCGATCAATGTCCGCCGCTATCGCGGCGCGGCGTTCGGCCGGGACAAACGATGCACGCGCGTGGCGAACCCCGCGACGCGCTGCCCACATTGCGATGCGGTCGGCACGTCGCCGGCGCGAGGCTGCAGTTCATCGCCGTGTTGACGCGTCGCGCCGCCGCGTGGCGATGATTGTCCGCAGTGCATATCGCGCGCATACGTTGACGAACCGGCGATCGGCCAAGTCGTTCGTTTCGTCGTCGCGGAGCGCGCATCGCGATTGCGGCCGCCAGGGAGCCAACAGCCGAACGAGTCAAGTGAGAGAGCTTCCGATTCGCGACCGCATTTTCATACTGCGGCGTTTCCAGATACATCGGATGGCCTCGGCGGCTCGAATTGTGCGCGCGACGCAGGCGCCTCGCGCGGATCTCGCACGGCCGCAATATCGATGGAGGCGGACGGACGTGGGCGCTCTCCGCTTCTTCTCGCGTCGTAGCGATAGGCAGCCCGCGACTGCTGCGGCACGCCGGTATGTTCATCGAGCGGCGTCCTCGCCGCGGCGGTTCCTAGCGGAATCCCTATCGTCGCCGCGAGATTATGCGGTCGCGACGTTAGCCCGGTACGAATCCGCTGCGAGACCGGCGATGATCATGCGGCAACGTACCGATCCGCAACGCTCACGCGAGCAAGCGACGGTAGGCGTACGGAACGCGCAGCCGACGCAGGATTCCCGCACGCGGCTCGCATCACATGAGAGCGACGGGTCGCGCGATCGATCGCCGCGCCCGCCGGCGGCCGAAGAAATACGCCGGATATTGATCCCCCTCTTGCAGGAAACGCTGTTTTCCGAGCGCACGATGGGGCGACTGGCGAATGGCGTCGTGTCCGAGGTAGACCGGCGCGATAGCGTGGAACAATACCGCAAAACGGGGGGGCGCTAATGCTAGAACGAAACAGTGCGAGCGACGCAGGTTTCCATCTCTTTCCCGCCGCGCTGCAGCGCGCGACCATTCATATCGAGAACTCGAACACGAGCACGATGAAGGTCAAGCATAAGCACATTGAGGTGATGTACAACCCCGAGGAGTTGTCGCTGAGTCAACGTGCGTCGGTGGACGGCGAGGGTAACAACGTATGGTTCTCGCGAACCCAGCCGGAAGATTTGGTGGTCACGCTATTTTTCGATACGTATGAAAAGGGCTCTGACGTACGCAAGAAAACCAATGACATTCTTGCGTTGACGGAGCCTTGGCCTGCAAAGAAAGGGGCAAAGGTGCCGCCGACAGTGCGATTCATGTGGGCCGACCATCTGTTTACGGGGATCGTGACTCATGTCGCACAGAGGTTCACGATGTTTCTGCCCACGGGGGCGCCGGTCAGAGCGGAGCTGACCGTCACGTTCAAGGAAGTCTTGAACGACAAGCAAGAGATCGCGGCGAAAGGGCTAGACAACTGTCGCGCCCTGTACACCGTCATCGGTAGCGACCGGCTTGGGTCGATCGCATACAACACGGTCGGAGATTTGTCTCAATGGCGTCTTATCGCCGAGGCGAACGGCATCTACGATCCGATTGGTTTTCCCGGACATGCATGGACGGGGCGGACGATCGCGATACCTGATACGGACAACGTGACGTTCGAGCCAAAAGGAGCGTCGGACTATGTCTGACTTCGGCGGAGGCGAGAAACCGACTGCACACAACGCCGCGGAAGGCGGGGCGGCGCCGAAGTCAGGCGATGGCGGCAAGCAAACGTATGGCGTGGCGCGCAACGCAAACGAATTCCGCGATATCACAAGCAACGGCGAAAAAATCACGGCTGTCGCCAGCTCCACGTTCGTTTCGACCGTCGTCATTCAAGAGATCAACGCGCCGGCGATGTGCCAAATCGTTTTCGAATTGGACACGAATTGGACTGACGACGACTACAAGCAGTTTGCGGCTGGCTCCAGGCTGGAGATTCCTGACAAGCTGGTCCAGGACAAACAGCTTCCACCGATGTATGTGAGCGGCCTCACACTCGATGGGACCACGGGGTCGAGCATGCAATCGACGCTGACCGTCACCGCTTTCGACAAGATGCACTTTCTTCGGTTTGGCGAATACAGCAAGAGTTTTGTGAATCAGAGCGACCAGGACATTTTCGAGTGGATAGTGGAGTCGGTTGGCATGAATTTTTCCACGATCGGATATATGTCGAAGTTGGCGTATCCATTCTTCCTTTCGGATAACGAAACGCGTTACGATCTTTTATTAAAAGTATGTCGGCAGGAGTACTACGAATGCATAGTGAAGATGAAAGGCGAACACGAGACGCTAGTTGTGAACAGTCGGGAGTACAGAAACAGCGCGCTCGATCCACCGTTGTTTTACAACTACGACATCGAAGCGATCAACCTCGATATGCGTGTGCCGACACTGGGCGAGACGGTAACGATACGGGGATACGATTTTTTAAACGGCAAGCCTCTAAGCACAACGGACAGTGACAATACCGAGCTTAGCGAAATGAAAGGGGCGCAAAAGGCGTTCGAGGCATCCGAGCCGTTCGGGGATTCGCCGGTTACGCTGAAGCGACCGGATATCGGCAGTGAGAATTCGCTCGTCAACATCGCCGTGGGTCAGCGCGAGCGGTTCCAAGATACTTTTATCGAAGGGACAGTGACGCTGAGACAGATCAATCTCGAAGCATGCCCCGGTGTCAATGTCGATCTACGCGGGATAAACAGTCGTTTTGACGGCCTGTATCACGTCGTAAAGAGCACGCATCGGATTGATCGTAATCGGAACTTCACCATCCTGAACGTAACAAGGAGCGGAATGTGAGTGCGCGTTTGAAGCTCGAATTGGGCGTGGTGATCAACGCAACGGATCCGGATGAGCTTGGCCGCGTTCAGGTTCAGTATGAAGACGGGGTGGTATCGAATTGGCTTCAGGTCGCGAGCCCGTTTGCGGGACCCGGATACGGGATGTTCTCGCTGGAGACGACATTGGGGGAGCAGGGTCCTTTGCCCGCCGAGCCGAAGCCTCCGCCGGACCCCAATGCCGATGGTAAGAACCCTTCCACTACCGGGTCGTCTACTACATCAACGTCTTCCACTACGTCAACGTCCTCCGCTACGTCAACGTCTTCCACTTCGGCGACACCGCCAGCCGAGCCGGCGGCGAGTGCGCCTACGCTCGCGTTGGTCGCGTTCCCCATGGACGATCGTACCTACGGATACGTTATCGGTTTCCTTTTCCGTTGGGACAAAAATGCTTCACCCTATATCGTCGATGATGAAAAAAAGCGGCAAAGCGTATGGCTCGTAAAAACGAAGAACGGAAAGACGATCACACTCGACGATTCGGACGACACACCCTCGATCACGATTGCGGACGAAAACCAAAACATCATTACGTTCGACACGAAAAAAAACGAGATTTCGATCGTCAGCCAGGGCAACTTAACGGTCACGGCAACCGAAACGCTAACGCTCAAAGGGAAAAACGTGGAGGTGCAGGCCCAGGAAAAGGTCAAGCTCGACGCGAGCGAGATCGACCTCACCGCTGAGATGGAGGAGCCTCCGCCACCGCCGGCAACTCAACCACCGAAAACACCGCAACCACCGAAGGCGCGCCAATGAATCCGTTCATCGCCAAATCGGGCGACCTCATCCAAGGGACCGATGTTCACACTGTGGTGAACAGTACTACTAGCGAGACTCAACCTCAGTCGTTTCCGTTCTCCGGGGCTTTCATTCCGGCAACCCTCGAGGCTAAAGTGAAGGTCAATGACATGGCGGTGGCCACGGTCAACTCGCAGGCTGAAAACCAGCCTCCGCATGAGCCTCCGCCGTCGGACACGTTCTCCGATCCGCCGACGAACTTGGGTCAACTTTCGTCATGCAGGATCAAGGTAAAAGTGAACGGCAAAAACGTCGCACGAGATGGAGATTCATGCACGACCTGCACCGAGGGAGATCAGAACGCGCAGGTACGGGTGCAGCAGAAGGTGAAGGTTTGTATCGGAAGCTAGCCCTGGAGGGGCCTGATGCTCGTCAATGAAGATTTCCTAGGCAGGGGCTGGTCATTCCCGGTCGCGATTTCGACATCGGGCCAGGTGCAATGGAGCGCCGGCGAACAAAAGATACGCGAATCGATCTTGATCATCCTTCGCACGGTGCCTGGGGAACGTGTGCTGATGCCGACCTTCGGTTGCCGCATTAATGAGCTCGTGTTCGCTTCCAACAACGGCACGACGCGAGCGTTGGCCCAAACCTACGTGACCGAGGCGCTTCGCACGTGGGAGCCGCGTATCGAGGTGTCCGATGTCACGGTGAGCATGGACCCTACGATGCCGAACGCGCTGCCGATCCGTATCGACTACGTCGTAAGAGAGACGAACAACGCGGGCAACCTCGTTTATCCGTTCTTACTCAAATGAGCCGCGCATGAGCGTTCCGATCTTCGACCCCCGCACGGCTGCGACGTTCTTCACCGATGCGCTCGCGCTCGCGCGGCTGTATTGCCCGCAATGGGCGTTGCCTGACGATGACGACTTAACACCCGCCGCCATCGCGCAAGATCCGGGTTTGGTCTTGCTCGAATTGTTCTCGCTGTTGGGACAGGACTTAGCTAGCGTGCTGAACGCCATTCCGGCGCAGCGTCAGCTCGCCTTGTACCGATTTTTGGATATGACGCTGCGGCCCGCGGCGTGCGCATCCGCGCCGATTCAATTTTCGCTCGCGCCGAAGCGCGCGGCCGTCGTGCTGCCGAAAGGCACGACCGTCAGCGCGCCCTCCGCGCAGGGCGTGCGTTTCGAAACCAATGTGGATGTGCAGGTGTTGCCCGCGACGCTTAGCGCGGTACTCACGGTAGTGCCGAGGTTGGATCGCTATTGGGACCTTCAATCGTTGTGGCAAGCCGGCAATTCGGCGCCGGCCTTTCCTGCCAGTGACGCTGACGAGAGCGATGTCGAACGCTCCTTCGCACATTGTTTGATGATCGGCGACCCGACGCTCTTTGATCCGGCGCGCGGAGCGAGTCGAATGACGCTGATATTCAGCGGAGAGAGCCTCGCGAAAGAATTTTTCCAACGCTGGTATGACGGCGCGTTGAACCCGCTGCTCGTCTCGGTGGAGAGTTCGCTCGATCAGCGTACGTGCAGAATCGAATTCGCCGTCATGCCCTCCGCGCCTGCGGAATCGGTCACGGCATTGCATGCTTCGATCTCTGCGCTCGCGGGTCGTCCGTTGAATATGACGGACCCGTACATCAAGGCAGGCGCAACAACGCCCCTTAATTGGGTCGTCTGCGCGCCTCGTCCCGATTGGCGCATCGTGCCCGCTTTGAACGGCGGCCTGCCGAGAATCGATTCGATCTGGTGCGATTTCGGCACGTTGTCGACAGCGCCTCAGCAAGCGGCTGCCGGTGCGTATCTTATCGATCTCAATAACGGCGCATATGCGTTCGGAAAGGTTCCGGCGCAAGAAGGCTGCTTCAATATTCGATGCGATGCTGCATTTTCGGCACAGGGTGCGCCGGTCAGCATGGAAATCGACATTCGTCCCATTACCAAGAAATACCCGGTACAAATCGAATGGGAATATTGGAACGAAACGCTCTGGTACCCGTTCGCAGCTGATGGCGATCCGTACCGGTTTCTCGACGGAACGAACGGCTTGACCGAGAGCGGTACGGTTTCGTTCCTCTGCCCGCCCGTTACACCCTCAACGGTGGCGGGAACCTTAGGCTTTTGGATTCGCGCAAGGATCGCAGAAGGCAATTATGGCGACGCTGCGGACGGATTCGATCCGCCGTTCGTGTACTCGCTGACTATCACGTACAGAAGCGGCGGCGTGCCGGCTTCGGTGTGGACCCATAACGCTTTCGAGCTCGAACTGGCTTATTCGAAAAGCGATTTTTTCCCCGCGCCTAGCGTCGAGCCGTATAAGCCGCTGGCGGAGGAAGGCCCTTCGGTTTACGTGGCCTTCGACGCGGCGAGTTTGCTTCCCTATGGCCTTGGTCAACGGTTGACGCTGTACGTTGATATCGACCCGCGCGACGAGCATATCGGCTATAGCGACGCCGGCCAGTGGCAATGGTTCGATGCGACGACCACCGCATGGCTGCCGCTGAGCATCGATGTGGGCGAAGCCGGTTTGGCGCGAAGTGGGACCCTCAGCTTTGAAGTACCCGCGACTATGCAAGGCGCCGTACTCTTCTCGCAAACGGCTTGTTGGTTTCGCGTGCTCTGCCCGCGCGAGGACAACGCGCTTCGCTTGCGCGGCATCTACCCGAATACGATCAGCGGTTTCAATCGCGAGACTTATCTGAACGAAGTGCTCGGTTCGAGCAACGGGCAACCGGGCCAACGGTTCGTATTGGGTCAGGTCGCAACGACGCCAACGGGAACGGATCAAGTGCTGCTTGCCATAAGCGAGGACCCGCAATACACGGTGGCGATCTCGGTGGTCGAGCCAACGAGCGCTGTGTCTCCTGCGATCGGCGCGAATCAAACACAGCAGCAAACGATCAGGTATCCGTGGACGCGCGTAGATAGTTTCGTCGGGCGAGGCCCGAACGAACGCGTCTTCACGGTTGACGTGCTCGCCGGAGCGATTCTCTTCGGCGACGGGAAAAGCGGAAAGATTCCGCCGCCGGGGCCCCGCAACGTCGTCGCGACACGCTACGCGGTAACGCGTGGGTCAGGCGGGAACGTAGACGCCGGCACGCTCACCAACTTGTACAGTTCGACGCCGGGCATCACGCAAGTGACGAATCCGGTCGCGGCGCGCGGCGGCGCAGATGCTGAGATGGTCCCCGATTTGACGATTAGCGGCCCAGGACGCGTGCGAGCGAACGACCGTGTCGTGAGCGCCGCGGATGCAGAGGCCCTCGGCCCTTTTGCGAACGCCGGGGTGCGTCGCGTGCGTGCGATCGAGCGCATATGGGGGGGCGGGATGACCCTGCATGGCGTCTTTACATCGTCAGCGCCGCTGATGTCGCCGGACGATATCGGCTTGCCGCAGCTCGACCTTGTTGTGCTGGCGGCATCGAATGAGCCGGAGCCGCTCACACCGATGTCGATGCTCGACGACGTGTTGGCGTACGTACGCGATCGCAGTACGCCCGCGTTGGCCGCTCGAACAAGTGCCCGCCGCCCGGCATTCAAGCGCATTAACGTTGCGGTGTTGCTGGAAACCAATGAACCGAAAGCGCAATGGCCTGCGCTGCAGGCCACCATTACCGCGCAATTGACGCAGTTCCTCCATCCGTCTCAAGGGGGGGGCGATTCGCTCGGCTGGCCGATCGGCGAGCCGATGAGGTATATGGCGGTGCGTTTGTTTTTGCAGGGCTGCCAATCATCGGTGACCTCGGTATTGGCGTTGGCGTTATGCGGACAGACGGACGACGTCACGCTCCAGCCCTATGAAGCGCCTTCGGCTGGGACGATCGACCTGCGCTTTTCAGAGGCACAGCCGTCATGACGTTCGAACTCCCCAATCTCGATGTGATGCAGGCGCAGCAGGTCCTCGATCAGCTTAAGCGCCGCATTCCCGGTTATTCTCCCGGATGGACAGACTACAACCCGTCGGACCCGGGTATCACTCTGCTGCAAATGCTCGTGTGGATTTTCGAAGGTACGGCCTTTACGGCTAACGCTGTTCCGTTGGAAACCTATCGGAATATGTTGCGTTCGGTGGTGGGATTGTCGAGCGCAGTGTATTTGCCGGGATCGCAGGCCCAGGATTACGGCACTGCTTTTCCCTACGCGAACTACGCCGATAACAATTCGCAGGACCCCGCTTACGAGGCGCTCAAAGATACCCTCGTAGACATGGAAATGGGTGTGAAGCTCGGCTATCCCGCGCTGCAGGAAGCCGTCGTTAAGTATCGTCGCGCGCCGTATCTCGCGATCACGCCAAACGACTTGACGGCGCTCGCGGCGGAACTCAGCGCGTTCATCGATGCACTGGCGCAAGGGGCCGATACAGTGCTGCACGTGGCCCGTTTGTGTTTGCAGCAACGCGGCGATGCGTCGGAACTTTTTCTAGTAAATGACGAGCCTTACGCATACTCGGCGCCGGCCAGCGACGGAAATGGAACATTCGCCGTTTCATTGACGACGGCGCTTGAGGACGACACAGCTGCGGCCGAAGTGACGCTGCTCGACAACGTCCAGCAGTACTTAGGGGCTCGCACGCTACTGGGCGGCATGCTCTCGATACACCACGCAAACCTGGTTTATCTCGATGTGCGGTGTCAGGTTCGCTGTTTCGCGCGCGAGCGTGCGGGCGAGGTCGCGGGTGCGGTACTGGTGGCGCTCGAACAAGGCTTGCAGCCGCTTCGCTTGGACGGCGGGCGAGAGTGGACATACGGCGCGCGAATCGACGCGACGACATTGACGCCGCTGATCGCTGCCGTGCCGGGCGTCGATCGGCTCGAAGCGCTGACTGTTCAAACGGTGGGGCGCGCGATTTCGCTGTTTCGCCGCCCAGTTTTGCGAAGAGGCGTCGAGGAGACGAAGCCTGTCCGCCATCCATGGGTAGCGGGACAGATACCGTTACCTCGCTTCCCCCATCCTCCGAGTGTGATCGAGAGTGGTCTGCCGCGGCTTTATTCGGCGTGTGTAACGGCATTGGAGGCAGACAATGGCTAGCGAAAGCGACACCGCGAGCACGCTCAATACGGTGCCATCGAGCTATCTGAACTATCTGCCGGGGATCTATTCGGGTCCGGATGGTTCTGGCGATCCACCGTTCTTGGCGTTGTATTTGAAGGTGTTCGAGAAGATACTGTCGGGCATCGGAGACGGCGAGGACCTGGCGCTCGCCGATCCCAATCTCGACCTCTCCATCGCCAACCGCGCGGGCATACGGCAACTGCTCAATGCTTCCGTTATCGGCAATTTGTTTTATCCGCGTTGGAGCTTCCTGTTTCCGAGCGGTGACCAAAACAGCGATCCGTCGGTGTTCATGCCGCCGCTATCGGGAGATGACGACTCCGACGATCAAACGGCGCTCTTCAATACGCTGGCGAACTATTTCGGGTTACCGGAGTTCACGGGGGAAGTGGACGGGTTGTCGCCTGTGGAGATATGGGCGCGGTCGTTTTTATCGTGGCTAGGCGGGACAATCGGATTAGAGATCGACAAAAATTGGTCGATTGACTCTGTTCGGACGTTGATCGGTCAAGCGTTCCCCTTCGCGCGCGCTCGTGGCACGCCAATGGGGATGACGTGGCTGCTCAACGCTTACTTGCTTGCGCGCCCTGTAGCGATCGACGGTGTAACGCTCACCAACGCGACGGTTGACGAATGCTTCAGGCCCACGATCATCGTGTACGACGAGGATCCAGGAACGCCCCCGGCTTTTCGCGTTTGCGATTCGTACTCTGCCGACCCTGCGCAGGCCGTCATCATTTCCGATGTGGTGGGGCCGACGATCGATCGAGACGCCACTGGCACGCCCACCGGCGTGGACGATACGACCGTGGTGGCGTACGTGCCCTGGCGCTTTGAGGTCGATATCACGCTTTCCGCGACTGCGAGCGTTTCAACGAGCGATCAAGCGCGTGCGGTACAGGCTTACTTCCGTTTGGTCCGCTCCGCACTCGATTCGGCGAGGCCGGCGCTCACGACATATGCCGTGGACTTCACCGTGAACGTGCAGACGCCAAGTAGTTCTTCATCAAGTTCACCGAATTATCGGTTACGGAACCGCTCCGACGCGTGGGCCGATTTTGAGGATGCCAAATGAGTGACACTCCGATTGCTCGCGTCAATTATTTCAACGGCGAAGCGCTGCTAACCGAGGATTTCCAGGATGAGCAGGCCTATCACACGCAAGCGCGGGAGCTTTTGAACGAGGGCGTGTTCTCGCCCGGAATTGTAGAAGGGCTCGATGTTAGCTGGTCTCATAGCGGCAACCAACTGACGGTGGATGTAGGCAAGGCGCTTGACGTTCAAGGGCGTCTGATCTTTCTCGCTACTCCCACCGCGCCCTTCACACCACCGCTTCAGACTGGGGCGAATTTTCTGACGATCTTCTTCCATGAAGATCAAACCGATCAGCAAAACCAGCCCTACGGGCAGGGTTATAAGCGCTGGACGCAAAACCCGCAGATCGCGTGCAGGGCGGCCTTCGATTCCACTGGCGGGGACATTCTGCTGGCGATTGTTATGTCCTCCGACGGGATCAACATTGCGAGCGTTAAGTACAACTACACCGACCCCGGCAACAACCAGGATTACTACGCGCGACGTCATATTGGCGCGACCCTTCAGTCGATCAATTTTGTCGACGAGGGCAATGGGCCTGGGGGTGCGACGGGGAGCATCGTGTTGGATCAAGAAACGCTCGTGTTGACGGCTGCGGGGATCGACTTGAACGGCGCTGTGACGGCGCGAAACGTAACATCAGCGACGGGTAACTTTAATGGCAACTTCAGCGGCACCTTCACGGGCGACGGCCGCATGCTTACATTGCCCCCGTCCAGGAGCCTTTGGCAGCCGAATGGCGACGATATTTATTTCAAGGCTGGGCATGTTGCGATCGGTGATGAGGATGCCTCGGCCGCGGTTTTGACGATAAGAAAGGAAAGCGCCCCGCCCAAGGTCGCGACAGGGCTGATATCGCTAGACCCTGACGGGCAGACGTTGCACGGGTATCAAACTAAGTTTCTGAGCGAATTGAAGGCTGGAGACGTCATCACCTACGATTACGCGCCGGCGCAGACGGCGACCATCGTCCATCTGACGTCAAACACGCAAGTGGAGATTGATAAAAGGTTTCATATCGACCTGGGGCCAAGCACATACAGCACGCAGCGTGGCGCCGGCGCCAAGAACCCTGGCCCGGGCAAGGTCGTGGCCAACGACACAACCGTAACCTGCATCGGCGCTACGTTCCAGGGGATTGCGGAGGGGGACACACTTATTCTCGATGCTTCGGTAGAGGACTACCCAAAGTGCTTGCGCGTGCAAAGCATCGATAGCGATACGAAGATGACGGTCGTCACCATGCTGACCGGGGGCGCCAACGCCGCCGTTCTTGGGGGCCCGAAGTTGTCGGCGTTTTCGAGCGCGCAGTCGGTGCTGTTGGTGGCCGGTGGTGTGCCCAATCAGCCCGTTGGGGCGGCGCCGCCGGCGCTGGCGATCGCGGAGAACGGCAACGGTGGCCAAATGCCGAACACTGTGGGCATCAACGTCGATGGCGCCAGTTTGGACGGTTCGAAAGCGTTGGAGGTAAGGGGTACGTTTCTGCTCTCGCGGTGGCCACTCGATGCGACCCACTCGGCTGAACTCTTGAATGTGGGTGGCACGCAGAGTCCGGCATATCAGGGGCTCACGGTCACGGACAACGGGTCGAGCAGCATGCCCCGCCAAACGGTTTCGATTAATGTGCCAACGGTTGCTGATTCGTATGCGCTCGATGTGGGCGGGCCGACTCGGCTGGGAAGCTTGGAGGTCACTTCCGATTTGAATGTCAGCTCGACGGGGACGCTCAAGGTTGGGTCGGAAATCGATACGGACAAGATCGGTGCATACACCGCAGGCGGCCCCGTCGAGGTGACGAGTGACTTGGTGATAGAAAAGACAATCAGAGGAGTGAGCGCCGGCGGGTCAGGTGGGATCACTCCCACGCTGAAGGTGGGCGGCAACCTTGAGGTTTCCGAAAACGCAACGATTGATGGGAATTTACAGGTTAACGGGAAGATAGGCGGCAACATCCCGCTTCTTCAAGGGCCGCTTACGATTGACGGCCCGCTCTTCGTGACGAACGGCAATACGGTCGCGGACAATGATCTTCTTGTTCACGGTGATTTACATGTGAATGGGGCGTTGACTACCGATGCCATCACTGTTAATCATCACAATGCATTGGGCGAAATTGTTTGGTCGGCGAAGGACGATGGCAGTCTTTCAATGATTGGCGAGTTGACCGTTGGGCCGAATGGGAACGCAAACTTTACGGTAGAGCCGGATGGGGATGTAAATGTCAATGGGTCGGTTACGGTTGGAAAAGCGTTATCGGTGCAGAGCGGCGATTTTTCGGTCAATGCTGATGGATCGATTCGGTGCTTTTCTCCGAATGTCCTGACTCGAAAAAAGACCGTCAGCCCACCGACGGCGCTCGAGCCCCCGTTCATGACATGTACGGCCAATACGGATGGATTCGTCGTCGTCGATGTAGATCCCGATACTATCCTGTTTAACCGTAGCATCGAAGTGCTTATTGATGTGACGATATCCGGGGTGAAGTACACCCATCGCGCGAGTGCGTTCGTATTGAATCAGAATGGTCGCGGAGGTGTGAGCGCAACGGTTCCCGTTCCGAAAAATGCCCAATGCGCTTTCTCGTACCGAACGACCGGGGGCTCGGGGGGGCAGGCGGACATTCAGATCACCTGGGTGCCCTTCGGCTCGGGCGAGCTCACCAATCTCGCGGCCTGGGGCAATCCCCCCTGAGCCAGCCAACGCACATGGGACATTTTCACTGGAGTAGACATGTCAGCTAACTTCGAACTGACGATGTATAACGGATCTCGTCATTTGATGATCTTGCACAAGGTCAATGCCAATTCCTGTGATACTTGCATGACCACGTCTGGCCCGAATGTTTTTTCCATCACCCCGTTTGGGCGATGTGTCCTCCTGCTGGAGGATTCAAACGATTCATCCTGCAACTGTTGGGGCGCAAATAAATATTTGGATTGGACGGTGAAAGAAAATGGTGACTCGTCGCGTCGATTCGGCTTTAAATCGTATGTCTCTCCGGACAGGGTTCGCGTGTATGGAGATGTCATATACGCGGAAACAAGCGGTAGCCCCTGTCTTAACCCGTGCTGGGTCGATAGGAACAGCGATCAAGCGATTCCCGTAAATATTTATCTGTGACCCCCGGTACGCAGCTGATCTCCCGGTTTTCGGCGCTGCGATAGCGTCGGGTATGCGAGTGTGGTTGCGCAGTCGCGCATGCGGATGATATGAGATCAGTTTTTGCGGACTGTGTGCGAATCATCAATTCCTAGGATTTCTTGTCGAGTGACGGCTTCGGCGCCTTTGTTTGTTACCCATGTTTTACTACACTAAATGTGCTTGATCTTGCTCGTTGTGTGCTTGCAATAATCGGAAGCGCGAATCGGAGATGAGGGTGTGGGGCGAGCTGAAAAGAAGAGATTCAAACCGTCTCATTGAATGCTGAAGTATCTTTATTTCGAAAGGAGATCGCTATGACTGCATTTATTGTTAACTTTCATAATGCTTCGCAACAAACAATCACGCTAACGCAAGGCGATGCGGTACTTATGACGCAAAGCGGCCCGTTAACGCTTTCAATCCCGTCGAAAGATACGATGTTAGCCTATTTGATTGCTGCGGATGATCAAGGATCAGACTGTATTGTGCCTTGGGTGGTTAATAATAATAGTGGAACTGTTGTTAAATTTCATCTGGTTCCGGCTAAATCAGATGATATGCAGACGTTGGGGATCGAAGGCAAAGGTACGGCATATAGTAAGGCTGTTTGCGATTCTAATACATCCTCGACGGACTGCTCATCGACCGATCAAACCAAATGGCCGCAGGTTTTTTCCGATCCTGCCACGGTCGATATCTATTTTGGCCTTACCTGAGGCGATTGCGGGTCGGTTATTGGCTCGACGTCATCTCGCGGTTTTTCCGGAGTTGTCGTCGGGAGCTTTTTGTGGGTATGATTAACAAAAATGGGGTGGATCAATGGGGGCGCGCGCAAGCTTAATGATGCGTCTGAAAGGGTTGGTGCGGATTTCGATATTAATGGTTATTCCATTCGTTTTCATGCAAGGCAAATCGCAAGCGGAGGACGCCGCCTCTTCGGGTAAGCGAATTGACTACAACGTTACTTTCGATAATACCGCTGGATCCGCGGATCTGACAATTATTCATCCCAAAACCTACAATGCAGGCTCTGCTTGTATGTACCAGGCTGGTCCGGATTCGATCGTTATAAAGAAGGGCGAAACAAAATCTTTTTCTATCACAACTTCTAATAGTCCGCAGCATAACTGTTTCTATTCTGCAAAATATGTCACCTGGACGACCGGTGATGGAGGATCGAATTGGGTGTTTACGGTTAAACCTATTGATAGAGTTTGGAGTGAAGAGGTAGGCACCAAATTCAAAACGAGTCCACCATCGGGAGTGCCGTCCGCCGCCACCTGTGGTGGACAAGACTGCTTAAATAGCTGGGTTCGCGAAAATGTCGATTCGCCTAAATTGTTGGTTTCATTCAAATGATGTTACGTTGCCGCTGATTAGAGTGTGTCGGTCGGGCGGGTTACCCCGCCGACTATCTGGTTGGCCTCGCCACGCCTGAGCGGAGAATTGGGCCTGCCGGTCTGGCGGCGCAACTACGGCGCACAGACAGCAGTTGACGCAGTCTTACCAGGCAGTAGCACTGGTTCTGCTCTTGCTTGTGACGGACAACGAATTTCGCCCACCACTCCTTCCCTCAAGGCGCCCCATGACCACCACAGGCGCGTCACTCGCCGAGTCGGCCGCCCCTTACGCCGACAACCCTGCCTTCCTCGACGACCTACGCCGCTTCGTCGAATCGCTGCTGTCAGCAGCCGATCGTGCCGCGACGGATTCCCTCCATACAGCGTCCCACCAAGCCTCCCACACCTGGCGCGCCATCGCCGCCCGCATGGCGGCAACCGTCAAAGCGGAAATCTTCATCCCTCTGGCCCACGTCGCGCTCGTATTTCAGCTCGATGCGCGCGACGTGCAGTTGCTGTCGCTCGCATTGATGATCGAAGCCGATCGCTCGATAAGCGACGCATTCTCGACGCTGACGCGCACGTTGCACGAAGCCGAAGGCATTGACGATCGCCCACGCTCGACATCGGCGACGGGCAAGGCTACGTCGCTCAGAACCGCGACCTATCTCCTAGGCGACGTGCGAGGCTGCCTATTTGCCGATAGCCCGCTATGCGTGCATCAACTGATCGAGCTCGACGACGTCAACGTCTCGACGCTCGACGGCGCCTATCGTTTAGCGCCGGCGCTCACGGCGTACTTGCTTGGCCTTGCTGCCCCCCAGCCACGTATCGGCGATCAAATGGCCGTCGACGTGATCGTCGAGGAATCCCTCGCGGAATTGATCGTGGGCGAGAACATCAAGCGTCAACTCCAACGATTCGTCGAAGTGTGCTGCGCGCCGAGCGCGCGCTTCGGCGCCGTCGTGCTTCAAATCGAGGCCGATGATACGACGCTCGCCGGCGCGCTTGCCGCTGCGGCATTTTCGAATCTAGGCTACGGCGTGGCGCGCTTGAGCGCACGGCATATTCGATCGGCGTATCAAAACGCCGATCATCGTCTTTCGACACTGCAGCAACAATTGCGCACGGCATGCCGCGACGCTGCACTCTGCACGCAAGTGCTCATGCTGACCGATACCGACGCGCTGATCGGCAACGAAGAGCGCGAACAAATCGATCTTTTCGATAGCGCGATTCAGGCGCTGCTTCAGGCCGTCACGTACGTGGTGATCCTCAACGGCGCCTCCAGGCGGCTAGCCGATACGGTGGCGGGCTCGCGCCAGCAAGGCGTGAGATTGTTTCAAGTGTGCGTGCCGCCGCCTACGCCGGATTTGCGCAAGCTGGCCTGGGAAAAGCATGCCGATTACTACGATCTGCCGCTTGACGATCGTCTATTGACCGCGGTGGCAGACGCCTACACGTTTACGGAAGCGCGTATCGCCGCGGTGATCGACACCTTGGCGGGGCGGCATGCCTTGGCCGGCGACGATAAGATCGAGCCGATGCTGTGGGATATTTGTCGTACCGAGGCGCAGGATCAGCCGATCGGCGTGGCCAGACGCGTCGATGCGCCGTATCGGCTAAGCGATCTCGTCGCGCCGCCGCAGACCGTCGCCTTGCTCGAAGAAGTGTTGGGTCAGATGCGGCATCGCGCACACGTTATCGACGAACTTGGTTTCGCGGCCAAACATCCCGCCGTCAAGAACCTATGCGTGCTGTTCCATGGATCGCCGGGAACAGGCAAGACGATGGCCTCGTCGATTCTTGCTAATGAGCTCTCGCTACCGTTGTATCGCGTCGACCTCTCGACGGTGCTCAGCAAATATATCGGCGAGACGGAGCGCAACATCGCGCAGTTGTTCGAGCGCGCACAGTTGATGAACGTCGTGCTGCACTTCGACGAAGCGGAAGGACTCTTCAGCAAGCGAACGGATGCGAAGGATTCGCACGACCGCTTCGCGAACCTGCAAGTGGGCTTTCTATTGCAGCGAATCGAGTCCTATCAGGGCCTCGTGATCCTATCGACGAACTTGATGGGCAACATCGATAAGGCGTTCTTGCGGCGTTTTGGCTTCGTTATCGAGTTTCCGTCGCCGGCCAGGGATGAGCGGCTGCATTTGTGGCGGCAGATTTTTCCGGAGCGGGTGCGATTGCACGACGATGTCGATCTCGAGGTGCTGGCCGACAAGGCGGCCCTCTCGGGAGGGTACATCCGTAACGCTGCGCTCAGCGCAACTTTCCTGGCGGCGCGGGAGGGCTCGGCGGTCAAAATGACGCACCTAGTGAAATCGGTTGGACGCGAATATGAAAAGCTCGGGAAGTTGTTTTCCGAGGCGGACTACATATAGAGGTTCGATGTTCTGTCGCGCCTTCGCCTGCGGCATAATCGCATTTCCGCCGCGCGAGCCTCCTTCCCATGCTCCCAGCACTCGATACCGCCCGCCTGTTGATCCGCGAGCGCACGCTTGCCGATCTCGAATCGTGCCTCGAAATGGATCGCGATCCTGAGGTCACGCGTCACATCGCCGGGCCTTGGAGTGACCCCGTCGCTCACCGGCAGTTCGTTCAGCACCGCATCACCCGCCAATACCCGCCGGGCCTCGGCTATTGGAGCATCCGTGAGCGCGCCGATCCCGATCGATTCATCGGCTGGGTATTATTGATCCCCGACCACGGAAGCGGTCCCGACGTCGAAATCGGTTGGCGGCTCGTTCGTTCGGCGTGGGGGCGCGGGATCGCAAGCGAAGCGGCGAGGGCGCTGGTGAAGCACGCGTTCGAAACGGTGGGCCTGCCGCGCGTGATCGCCGATATCGCTGCAGAAAACCGGGCCTCGCTACACGTAGCGCGAAAGCTCGGGATGCAATGGCTGGGATATGACACAAGCGACGGCAAGAGGTATGAACGCTATCGCCTGGTGCGCGATGATCTCCGATAGGGTGGGGTGGGGCTTCCGATAGGACCTTCGATCGGGTTAATTTTTCTTGCCGATGACTGCATTCGCAACCATGGGGGCGAACGTTGCCAACCGACTTGCGACGACGCGAAGAACGCGCTCGACCTTGCCGATATCAAATCGTCCCTGCGTTCGAACACCGCTCTGCATATCGATCCAATAACGATGTGGCACCGTTCTGCTGCCGCTCACCGCTTGCGCGACGGCATCGAGCACCGGCCCGATGTTTTCGGGGGAGACACCGCCCGCATAGCCCGTATCGATCGCGATATTGCCCACGCTGTATGGCTTCTCCCATGCATGAGGCGACTTGCCCTTACCGCACGATGCGTCGAACAGCACCGATACGCGCTGCGGCGGGGAAATCGACGTTGTTGCCAATGCGGCAAGCAAGCTATCGATCGCGTAGGCCGAGCCTTCGTGATACTGAAGAATCAGGGGCACGTCATGGGCCAACAACGATTGATATATATCGATGAGCTCGCTGTGGCTGAAGGCCCTTTCTCGTCCATTGAGGTTCGCCTGCACTCGGCCGTACTGCCGTAACTCATAGAAGAACGAGATTTCTTCCTGACGCGCGAGCAGCATGCGAAACGTCTGGCTGATGCATAAATGCAGGGCGGACCGGACGCGATGCTGCCGACATCGGGCCGCGCATTCGCTGCGCCATTCGAATGTCGGATTATGCGGCGTCCCTTCTTTTTCCGGAAAATGAAGGATGCCCCATTCGACGAACGGATAAATTCGGCCGAGCGCGATCAAATCCTCGATGCGCACGTTATCGTCGGCGCCGGTAATCGAAACGCAAAACGGCTGGATAGTTGGGAGCATGATCGGGCTTCGTTTCGATACCGTACAACGAGAGCGCGAGCGCAATCAAGCTCGCGGCGCAAGCTAACGGCCAAGCGCGTCGTCATAGTCCACAAGATGAGAATCCGGCGCAGTGTCTCGCACGTCTGTATCAAGGCCCGACGTAGCCGATCGGTACATGGCCGATAACACGGGCATCGCGCGGTACTTGCGGCACGGCGCGGCGAACCTGCGACGCCATTCGGCCCTGGGATTGTATTGCGTGCCTTCTTTTCCGACCCATACGCCGCGACGGTAATCACACCCGGGCCTCCCGCATCATGAACCCGACCGTGTCCATTTGCCCATAGGCCGCCCGAGTACGCATCGCTACATTGAATCCGAGCGCTCTCCACCCATTTCCAAGAGAGGATTCAACGATGCCTATCAGCCAAAATGACATCGATGCCGAGATCAAGTTGCGCATGCCAGGTTACGCGATGTCGCCGCATCGCAAAGCGCTTTCGTCAATCGAACGCCGGGCGTTAAGCTGCCCGATCATTTGCAAAACCTGCTGACGACTGTGCTGGCACGAGCGGAATCGCAGCACGGCTTCTGCCTGGGGGGCGCGCAAAATAGCACGGGGGTACAACGGCCTGCAGCTTTGCTGCTGACAGGCGTTATCAACGAAAACAAGTTTCGCTCGCTGCTTCGGCAGCAAATGCCGTTCAAGGATCCGACGGTGCCGTACGGACACGGCGAATTCAGCCATCGGATTCAGTGGTATTGCGTGATCAAGCGCGCTCAGGCGTTTGATACGCAGGGCATCGCTTGGGCCGATCTCTACGAGTGGGTCGGCACACAGGCGCATACTCAAGCGCAAAACTGGGATGAAGAGGGCTGGGCCAACGAAGGTCTTTGGGACGCGCTATTCGATCGCAATAAGTACGGTCGAGACGGATTCAACGGGCCATATAACACCGCCGCGCTGACGGACTTTAGGAGTCCTGAGAATCTGCACGAGCATCTGACGACGCATGCCAATATGAAAACGGACTGCCCGTTGCTGTCGACTTTCCTGGCGGTGCGCGAAGCGAAGCGGACGAACACCGCCATTCGCGTGAGCACGGCTTATATCAACGATTATGCGACGAAGAAGGTGTTCGGGTCGGGTGTCACCTACGCGCAGTTGAGCGACAGCGATAAGACGCAAATCGATACGGTGGTGGCCGGAAAAACGCTGCTGCCGCAGCCCACGCAGCAGCAGACGCCCGATACGGTGATGCAGAAATTGTCGGCGCTTTTTGGCGGGTTGTGGTGGTGACACGCCTCGGCGCCCCGGCGTCGGCGCCTAAGTCGGTATCAGCCTTGATTCGGGGCGTTGTCGAGGAGGGCGCCGGGGCCGGGCAGTAGACGACGCGGTCGATGGCGAAGGCGGTCGCCATCAACGCGAGGTAAAAACGTTCAGTATGTGGTCCACCGCACCAGTTACGGCGAGTCGCCGTGACCGGCAATACGCGCGCATCGGCTACCCTTCAATGGCGCCCCGCGCAGCTCACGGGTGCGATCTTCTCGCCCAACTCGCGTACGGCTCCATGGATAGCCACAATGTCCGCCCGAAAACCAAGAAGTCGCGGCAGAAGCTGGCGAAGCGAGCACGTCACGCCCGGGGAGAGAAACGCGCCAGCACGAAAGAATACGAGAAGCCCACCAGCCAGCAGCTCTGGCTTCAGGAACTCTACTTACCCACACTGTTCGACGTTATTCGCGCGTTGCAAGCGGGGCAGCCGATGGAGTCGGTGGACGTCCCAAAGTTGGACGGCTGGGGAGTGGCGTTCTTCATCATGCTGATTCTGCAGTTCTTCGGCGGCGCCTATGCAAGCACGAGGGAAAAGCCGTATCAATTACCCCGTGTGTCTCCGGGGCAAAAGCCCGGTCCCGACAGCCAGGATCAAGGCAATGCGTTCAGCGTGTACCACGATTACCCAGTGGACGATCTTTACAACGTTTTCGCAACTATCACGGAGGGGAATGGGCTTCCGTTCGACAGTGGCGATGCGATCCAATCGGAAAACGGACCGACGAAAAAACAAGCTCGCTTCAAACGAAACAGCGGCCTTCATCGCTCTGGTCACTCGACCGGACATCACCCGCACCATCGCCACGACCAACTTGATCCTCAGCACGATAGTGATCATAAGCGTCACACTCATCGTCGGAACGGCGCTGAAGAAGCCTCTCATCACTTACAAGACTCCGTCGTCTACCCCGAGGATAAATTAAGTCCTTGGATGAAAAATGTATTCAATTCCGTCGAATCGATTGTTTCCTTGTTTGGGCCGGCATTGCGTGCAATCGGGTTTGAACCAGACGAGCCGATAGAGGTTCATAGGAGTGTATCAGGCATGGAGCATATACCCATGCCGTCCAAAAACGTCACAGCGGCCGAATTTTCCATGCATCTCACGACGGAAGGCAACGAAAAATTCAGGCTCAAACCTTTGACGGACAGGGGGCGTGAGCTGCAGAGGATCGTCACCGAGAAAGGAAGATACGGGGAGAATAATTTTCTGGCAAAAGAGGTGCTCAATCCGATAAAGCGAAAAAATATAGAAGAAGGCATGATGGCCATCGGCAATAAATTTATGGATATAGATCGAATTTTTCTCGATGATACCGCAACGCTTTATCATCTCAAGGGCCAAATGCCGGTCAAGGTCCAGCTCTCATCGTCGTATGTCGCCGCTATCAAGAGCGAGCTCGGGACCATTGTCAAAATACCAGGGCCAGGCGGGACCCTGACCCGGTATTTCGCGATCGTTCCTCACCACCCGGATATGGTGATCCAAGTCCCCGATCCGAACTCGAAAGAAAGGTGGCGTACTTGGATGGCGACAACTGGAAAACATTTGTTCTTCAGCGATCCGAGCATCTTTCCGGGAGGATCGACATTTTTGGCGGAAGAACAAGACATCAGTGGCCTTGAGCGCTCCGCCGGAGTGCTCCGCGGCGCTGTCCACCATACAATCGAACCGATTGTCGACGGCACGATGAAGCACATGACAGAATTGGTAAGCCACGAGACGCTAGCGGAGGGGGCGCTTAACAAGATTCTCGGCTTCATTCCATTCTATGATTTTGCGAGATCTGTTAGGAATGGACAATATAAAAAGGCAGTTGTGTTTTTGAGCTTCGATTTAATCCCTTATGTGGGTAAGGGGGCGAAAATTTTGTTTAAGACGATCTTTAAATCGACTCCCGCGCGCCTTGCGGCCGATCAGGTCGCAAAATGGGCAGACGAAGGTTTCGAAGTGCTCAGTAAATCCAGTAGTGGGAATGTTGCAGACGCCGTAGCGGACGATCTAGTGCGGAGAGAGCAGCGCGCCCGCCAGCGACCGGTTGCAAGGGGACGTTAAGCTCCATTGCCACTGCCAGGTCGTGCCGCAGTCCACGCACCTTATATCAATAATTGCGTCGCAAGAAAGTGTTCGGCACAGGCGGGAGCGTCGGAATTCCCGTGTTCAATATGTGATTCAAGCCCCCCTCAGCGCGAGGCGTCGCTAACGAGAAGAGGCCGGCATCAGCTACGCTGTCGCGGTGCGCCTCTACTGTTCGACCATCGCTGCCGCTTTGTCGGGCAGGACCAACGGCAGGACCAACCCCGGGACCTTCTCATGCAGCGCCCGTATCTTTTTATGCATAAGCACAACGTCGGCCGTTCCATTCTGGTCAAGCGGAGCGGGTGGAATTGCGATTGGGCTTGTTCGCATGACAATAACGCACAGTAAGAAGTCGCGGCAAAAGCGAGTGAAGCGAGCGCGTCGCGCTCGGGGGGAGAAACGCTTTAGCCTGAAAGAGCACGAGCAGCCAGTCGGCGAGCAGCTCTGGTTACAGGAAATCTTGCAACCCACATTATTCGACGTTGTCCGCGCGTTGCAAGACGAGCAGCCGATGGGGCTGGAGGCGCCCCCAAAGCTGGACAGTTGGGGAGTGACGTTCCTCATCATGATGATTCTGCAGTTCTTCTCCGGCAGCTACGCGAGAACCTTGGACAAACCCTATCGCCTACCTGGAGCGCCGCTCGGCCAGAACGTTGAACCCGATATCAAAAATCAGGGCGATGAGCCGAGCGGTTATCCCGCGTACTCCACGAACGATCTATATAACCTCTTCACGGCTATGAGGGCTGGTGAAGGCGAGCCTTTCCAAGGCAACGAGGCTAAGCAGTCGAAAAATCGAATTGAGCCAAGGCAAAAACGCGTTAAGCGAAGCGGGCACGTCGGTCGGCATCATCATCGGCGTGATCATCCGCGGCGAGGCTATCACCGTCGCCGTGGCCGTCGCCATCAGCGTCGCGACATCGAGGAAACGTTCGACCCATCGCAAAATGCAGCCGCGTACCCGGAGGAAAAGTTAAGTTCTTGGATGCGAGATTTAATAAACTCCGTTGCATCGCCTTCTGCATTGCTCGGGCCATCACTGCGCAAGATCGGGTTCGATCCGGACGAGATGATAGATGTCCGGATCGCTCGGCCGGGTACGCATATACGCCCGACGCAGCAAAAAGTGACGGCGGCTGAATTTACCCTGTACCTTACTACGTCGCGGACGCCGGGCTATTCGATGAGGCCGGTGACGGACAGGGGCAAGGAGCTGAAAAGCGCCATCGAAGAGCGGGGAAGATACGGAGAGAAGAACTTCCTGGTCAAAGAGGCGCTCGATCCGAACCGGGATAAATTCAGACACGAAGGTTTGGATGCCATCGCAGATAAGTTTAAGAAAGAGGGGATCTTTCTCGAGTGGGGTGCAACGCTTTTTCACGTGACGGCCATCGAGACACCAACGCCGATGTCTGACATGTTCTCTGGAACGCTCGGAACCATCGTCAAAATGGCGGGGCCAGAGCGAAAGTATTTCGCGATTGTCCCTCACCACCCGGACTTGGTGATTCGCTTGCCCGACCCCGCATCGAAAACCGAGTGGAATGATTGGATGATAAGCAAGGGAAAATATTTATTCTTCTCAGATCCGAGCGCCTTGCCCGAAGGCGTTAAATTCTACCTGAAACGAGAGGATCCCAGTAATATCGCGCACCCTAGCGATACTCTTCGGGGCGCCGTGGTACACACGCTGAAACCGATCATCAGTGGGACGATGCAGCATATGACAGATCTCGTGGCAAATGAGACGCCGGCGGAGCAAGCGCTTAACAGGTTACTCGGCTTTATTCCGTTTTATGATGTTATGAAATCCATTAAGGACCGTGAGTATAAGAAGGCATTGATGTTTTTAAGTCTCGAACTGATTCCGTACGTGGGTAAAGGGGCGAAGGTCTTCGTTAAGACGGTCTTTGTAGGGGGAGCCGCTCGCGCCGCCGCCAATCAACTCGCGAAGCGGACGGACCGCATCTACTCATGGTCGAAGAACTTGTTTGGCTCGAACGTCGTAGACCGGACCATCGATGGCGAGAGTGAGAGCGAGTAGCGGGTCGATAAGGGTGCGCAGGCACCTTGCTTCCTGGGCGGAATAATGAAAAAAGGCCAGCTAGAAGCTGACCTTTTTTAAATACCTGGTGCCCAGGAGAGGACTCGAACCTCCACGATGTTGCCACCGCTAGGACCTGAACCTAGTGCGTCTACCAATTCCGCCACCTGGGCTCGCTCTGAAAGCGAAGGCGCTATTTTAGCCACTCCGGGACAACTGTCAACAATCCAATCGATAAAATGCGCGCCCCTCAGCTCCCGATCACCACAAACACCTGCGCAAGCGGCGCCTTCGAGCCCCCCTGTACCGCCCGCAACGGCTGCCCAAACGTCACACGCGCATTGACAAACCGCGACCACTGAAACCGTACACCCACCCCCACGCTCGATAACATCCCCGCCTGAACCTCGCCCGGCTGGTCGATCTTCGTCCATACATGCCCGGCATCGAAGAAGAAGTACGGCTGAAACGCCGGGCCGCTTTCGCCGAAAAACGCAAACGCAGGTGTGCGCAATTCCGTTTGAAGATTCCAGCCGCGGTCGCCCTGCACGCTATACGGCTCATATCCCCGCAACGTGTCGTCGCCGCCAAGCCCCATTTCCTCGCTCGGCAGCAGCGTATCGGGCGTCCATTGGAATCTCCCACGCGCAAAGACGCCGAACCCCGATCCGATCGTCAGGTTGCGCTCGGCAAGGAACTGCAAATACCCATACCGCGCCGTCGCACCGTTGCGTGTAGTCTGGAACGCCTCGTCGTTGTTGTCGCCGTCCAAATGCCCCGGGCTTCCAACGAAGGCTACATTCGCATGCGTTTGCCCCAATGCGTCGCTCCTGGTTGCGTCGTACGAGATCAAAAACTGATGCACGTGCGTATTGGCATTGAAGACCTGCACGCCGCCAAACTCCAAATCGTTGTTCGATCGCTTGAAGTCATAGCCGAACTGCAGTTGCTGCTGCCAACCGCCGACGAATGGCAAATGCCTGTCATAACGCGCACTGAATTGCGCCGACACACCCGTTTGATTGAAGCTGTTGTCCAGGCGCGGCGTGCTCTGCGCATAGACGCCGAAAAATTCGACGCGATCGAACCAAGGCAGAGGCGCCGAATAGCTGAACGAATGCGCTTGAAAGCGCGGCCGGTTCGGCCGCCCCTCGATCTGCGGGTTGCCGCCCAATAAATCGCTGCTCGCCGTGTATTGATAGGCGATCTGCTGATCGAGGCCGAACAGGTTGCCGTAATCGAACCCCGCGAAGAATCGATCCCGGCCGAGTTGCCGCACGCCCGCGTCGTCATAGCCCGCGCTCACACGAAACGGAAGCCGATCCTGCGTCTGCAAGATCACGTCCGTCGCGTTCGTGCCTTCCCCCGGCGCGTAGACGACATCGACACGCCGATAGGGATTGGCGTTGAGCAGCGCCAATCCGGTCGAGACGTCCGACTCGCGAATCGGTCCGCCGCTTCGCAACGGCATCTCCCGCTCGAGTTGGGCATCGGAGAAATAACGATTGCCGCGCGCCTTCACTTTGCCGACATGAAATTCGGCGACGGCGATGCGCACGACGCCGCCGCTGACATCCTGCTCCGGCACATAGACATCGACGAGTGGCTCGCCCGCCGCGCGGAATCGCTCGATGACGGCCCGACGAATTTCGGCGAGCCGGGCAAACGTCAAAGGTTTGCCGATGTCTCTCTCGAACCCGGCAAGGAACCCACGGTCGAGTTCGCTCAGACCCACTGCGGCGACGTGCTGGCCCGCGGGCAATGGCTGCGAGCGCACGTTCGAGCGGCCGTTATCTTTGACGAAGACGATACCGCGCAAGTCGGCAATGGCGACCCGTTGCGAACCGGCCGCGGGCGCGGGCGGTGGAGGCGGCGCACTCGGACGGGTTGGCGCAGGAGGGGAGGCGGGCGCCACGTCGCGATACGATTGAGCGCCCGCCGTGGCACTCAGGAGCGCGAGCGCGGCGCCGGTCCATTTCAGCTTGTCGCCGAATCGTCTCCTCATACGCGCTCGTTGTGCGTCATGTCGGTGGTTTCCGTGGCTGATTATCGCGGCTTCCGACGGGCGCTAGGGCCGGGCGCGCTCGATATCCTTGATTTTGCGAGCAGGCACCCCGCCCACGAGCGTGTACGCCGGCACATCTTTCGTGACGACCGCACCCGCGGCGACTACGGCCGCTTCGTGAATCGTCACGCCGGGCAAGATCGTTGCGCCCGCACCGATCCACACCTTGTCTTCCACTCTTATCTCGTGATGATCGAGGCCACGGCCGGTTTCAGGCGCGAAGACGAGGCCGTGCGTTGCTGTCTCAAACGAGACGCGGGGGCCGATCTGCACGTCGGCCCCGAGCGAGATACGGCTGTTGCGGCAGGCGAGCCGGGTGTCGAAGTTCAGGTACGCGCGGTCCCCGATCGAAATGCCGCGAATCGTTTCTTCATTGAGACTGAGTTCGACATGCAACGGACCGATGATCGTCACATCCTTGCCGATCGCCATCCCGGCCATGCGATAGAAAGCAGGGCGGATGCGGTTAAACGGGCCGTACGTGGGCATCGCATTGCCCAGACTCATGAAAAAGTGTCGTTTGAATGCCGTCAGGAGCTTCATCGGTTCGCCCGCGGGTAGGCGCGTCGCGCCTCAATAGTCAACGATAACGCCGCGCTTCCGTTCAGTCCCTAATGTGGCGCATAGAGCGGGGGTTTTGGCGCAAATCCCGGCCCGCACAACGGTTGCTCGCGGCGACAGCTTGAAAAGGTACGGCCCCCGCGGATCGTTCGTGCGCGGGGAGCCCTCAACGCCTCCAGCCTGTATCCGCGCCTGCGTCCATTGCTGCCTTTTACGCCAGCACGCAGGTCCGATCCCTTTCCCGATCCGTCATCCGATATTCGCAAAGCGGCTGAAATGATCATTCAGGCCGGATGCTATCCGCATATTTAAAAGGGTCGTAATCCTATTAACAAGGTAAATGTGCTCTTTGCTCTGGAATAATTTCCGAAATTCCTACAAACATTCCGGAAAAATAAGTGTTTCCCCTAGTGTGGTATCGGTAACAAAGGGCCGACTAGCCGACACAAAATAATACAAAAATACACACTTCGGAAAATTCGACCATGCGGCGATTTACATGCCCGTTATGTCGGATGAATCCTACAGGTTTTACTGATGCCTTACGCGATCTTCCGCCTACGCTGATTTCGCCAACTGGCGCGTTCTCCGATACTTCGCATCAACGAGTGGCACCCGCGATCCACCGCGACACAACGACGTGTCGGGCAGTGGGTCAGGAAGCGGATCTTCCCCGGAAGCAAAGCCCCAAGGTTGCGGCTCGAAGCTGTTGGATTAGTTAGGAATCCTAACTAGTTGATTGCAGGTGAATTTGTTTGGGAAAGCCTTTTCGCATTCGAGATGCCGCTGCCCCGCTCACACACGCTTCGCTCGGGCTTGTCTCGATGCAGATGAGGTTCTGAATCATGAAACGACGTCAATTTCTCGGCTGCCTGTCGGCGGCGGCAAGCAGCTACGTCCTGGTCGCCTGCGGCGGCGGCGGATCGGGCCCCGATCTGAGCGCGAGCGCCGGAACCGGCCCGATCGCGAACGCCAGCTCCGCAACGACGTCGACCGCCTCGCCGGACGGCACGACCGTGCCCTCGGCCACCTCTATCGTGGACAACAGCGCAAACGTTTGGACACTCTCTGGCGGCTACGTTTATGTGAACGGCGCGAAGATGTCGGGCCCTTACAACGTCGCCATGCTGCTGTGGTACGGCGGCTACATCTATCAGGAAAACACGAGCAAGGTGTTCTACAAGTACACCGGCACGACCTGGATCCAATGTCTCGATCCTCGTCTGGGCGGCACCTCGGCAGACGGCACGGCCATTCCCCCGGCTTCGTACATCATCGACAAGGCCAACAACCAGTGGACGCTGTCGAACGGCTACATCTACAAGAATGGCGTGAAAGACCCGTATTCGTACAACGTGAGCCTGCTGCTCTGGTACGGCGGCATGATTTACCAGGCAGGGACGGGCGGTCAGTTCTACGTGAAGACCTGGATGAACACGTGGGTGCCTTGCCGTGATCCGCGCGTCGACCTGGCGGCGACGGCCGGTTCGTTCTACGGCATCAACGGCCACTACGACTACCCGTTCACCGCGACGCAGGTCGTGACCGCGCTGCAAACGCTCGGCTGCACGACCTATCGAGTTGGTTGCATCAACACGTCCAGGCAGTTAAACCCCGTCATCGCCTTGGCCAAGCAGTTCCAGTCAGCAAATATGACGTTGTTCACGCTCGTCAACTACGGCCTGCGCGATTCGACGGGCGCGCTTTACACGAGCGAATCGGCCGCTTACAGCGCCACGTACGCGGGCGCCGCCGCGGTCGCCACGGCGCTCGCTCCCTACGGCGTGACGATGTACGAATGCGGTAACGAACTGACGCGCGATCCGGCCATTATTCTGAACTCGGCAACGGCGGGCACGAACAAGGCCGACTTCAACAACGCGAATTGGCCGATCATGCGTGGTGCGATTCGGGGCATGATCGACGGCATCAAGTCGGTGCAGCCGGGCGCGAAGGTGGGCGTGAACTTCTGCGTGGCCGACGTTGCTGCGTCGGACATGCTCTGGGACGGGCAGCAGCCCGACGGGACCGGCGGTCACCCGACGGTTCGCTGGGACATCACGACGTGGCACAACTACTCCCCGTACGGCGACATCTTCAATGTCGGAACGGATGGCGCGGGCCCGGGCTTCAACCTGCCGTCGTACTGCAAGGCGCGCTACGGTGTGCCGTTCATGATCACCGAGTGGAACGCGGCGCCCGAGCAAACCGAAACGCAGCGCTCGACCTATGTCACGCAGCAGCTCGGCGAGTTCTACGCGGCGCGCAAGACGCAAGGGCTGCAGTCCGTGATGTACTACGAACTGACGAGCGGCGATTACACGTACGGCATCGTGCTCGACGACCTTTCGCCGATCCAGCCGACCTACGGCTCGTTCCAAACGTTCGTGCAGAACAATCCCGACAACTGAGCGCTGAGTGCAAGTTCGCCCGCTCCATAGCGCGGGCGATTGAAAACGAAAGCTCGAAGCACAGGCGCAATGCGCCGAGGCTTCGAGCTTTTGCGTTGATGCGGCGTCAGCGCCCGGTATTGGGCGACGGGGAGGGCGACGGGGAGACACCCGCCACGCGCGGCCCGCGCATACGGGTTGGCCTGCGCGCGGGCATGGTCGGCGCGGCCGGCACGGGTGGTCGCATGAAAGCGGGAAGCGTTTCGCGAACGCGCGAGGCGAGCAGCAGAGAAATGACGAGCGCGATCGGCAGCATGTTCGACGGCGTGGTCAAGCGATGCTCGGTGGCCGACATCGCGAGCAGGCAGACAGAGCCCAGTTCGACGAAACGATAGGCGACGAAATTGCGGCCGCTCTCGCGCACGGACATCCATGCGCCTTTCTGACACCACCCGACGAGGCGCCAGTAAAACGTGATCATCAACACGAGACCGACGACGCCCAACTCCGCGAGGATGTTCAGATACGAGTTGTGCGCATGGGAATCGGTGTGGTTCGCCGTAATGCCGACGGCCTGGCCGAACAGCCCGAAATAATGGACGACGTAGGCGATCGTATCGTCGAACGAGCCGAAGCCCATGCCGAAGATCGGGCTTTGCCGGAAGTAGGACAGGGCGCGCGGCCACAGCCACTCGTAGCGGATGTCGAGGTTCGCCACCTTTTCGTCGGGGTTGTCGATGCTGAACTGATAGCCCATGTAATCGACGGAGCCGCGCGTGTGATAGGCCGCCATCGCCAGCGACGCGACAACGAGGCCGGCCATGAGCGTAGCGAGCATCCAGCGCTTGCGACCGAAAATGACGTAGGGCAGCACGACGAGAATGCCGAGCATCGACCCGCGGCTGTACGTCGAAAACAACATCAGCGCGTTGGCGCCCATCAGCGCCAGCAGGCCGCGGCTCTTCTTCATCGAATAGCAGGCGATGCCCAGGCATAGCAAGATGGCCAGGAACCCGCCCGCTGCGTTACGCGCGATGAAGTAACTGCCGAACGTAGCCGAAGGGTGGCGAAAAATCGTCAGCAAGCCGTTCTGTGCGACGTACCAAAGGTAGTACGGAATGTTGATCAATACGGCGAATAGATAAAAGCGCCGCAGGACTTTGTTCAGATCCCACCGATGCATGTAAACGCATCCGGCGAGAATCGGCGCGTAGGAAACGAAGAAGTTGCCATCGTGCCGATAGAAATCGAACTCGAGGAATGACTCGGGGTTGTAGTAGAGCGTCGAAAGCAGGGCGAACGCGGCGAACGTCACCAACGGGGCGATGAACGCGGGATAGCGGCGTCCGAAGAACCGCCACCCGTACAGCACCATCGGCGCGAAGCCGATCGCGCTGACCGGAACGAAGTTCGTGACGCTGAAGATCAGCGCGATCAAGGAGACGTAGGCCACGCTCGCTTACCCTCGACTTATTTGGTCACGATCGCCGCCGTCAGGCCGGCGTTGAGCGCAGGCAACAGCAGGCTCAGCACGCGGTTGAAGCGTACCAGCGGGCCGTTGTCGACGTAGACGACATCCTTAGGCTGCAGATCGAATTGATTGGCGAGCAGCATCGACACGGGCGAGCGCGAATCCAGGTGGTACACCTGCGGCGTGCCGTTTTCTTCGCGGATCACATAGAGCTGCCGCGGGTCGGCCGTGCCTTGATTCAGGAAGCCCGCCTGGCTCAGTGCGTCGGCCAGCGTGAGTTTCCCGTCGGCCGTCGGCGTAGCCGCGATCGGCTTGGCCACTTCGCCCATCACGTAGGCCGTGCTGTTGTCACGCGTATTGACACGCAGCATGTCGCCCGGCTGCAGCATGATGTCCTGCGGATTCTTGCCGCTCGCGATCATCTGCGTCAGGTTGATCGGATATGACTTGCCATTGCGTGTGAGCGTCAAATGCGCGCGATCGGCGTTCGCCGTGAATCCGCCCGCACGATTGACGGCCTCCGTCAATGTCATCGGAATGTCGTTGATCGCCTCGCCGCCCGGTGCGCGCACTTCGCCGTCGACATAGACTTGCGCGGACCGGTACGACGCCACGCGCACGGTCACCTGCGGCTCGCGGAATTGCTTCGAGAGATCGGCGCGCACGTCACGCCGGACCTGCTCGACCGTCTTGCCGGCTGCATGGATCGGATGCGACAGGTAAGGGAAGTCGAGGTTGCCCTGATCGTCGACGACGAAACCCTGGCTCGGATCGCCCGGCTTCGACGTTTGCGCTTGCTGGCCGAGCGCCGCCGCGAGCTCCGGGTGGTCCCATACCGTGATCTGCAGCACGTCACCCGGGCCCAGTTTGTACGGGCCGGGCTTGGCGAACAGGTCCAACTGATCGGCGACCTCCGTCTGGCTCGCACCGCTCTGCAATTGCTTGATCAGGTTCAGATCGATCGGCTGGATCGGAATCTGCTCCGCCGATTGCACGGCGCCGTCAGGCGTCGACGAAACAGGCAGGGAAGGGGGCGTCTCCATGTGCTGACCGGGAACGATCGAGCATGCGGCGAGCAGCGTCGACAGCGCAGTGAAGGCCGTTGCGCAGGTCCTGGCGGCAATGCCGCGCGTCGCACCACCATGACTTCCGTTCGGGTCGAGCAATCCTGATGTGTTTTTCATTGTCGCACTCCATGCTTCAGTAGGCTTCTCTTCAATACGCATTGGTATGGCGTAGGCCCTTGAAGATCGTCGCGAGGATGATCCGCATATCGAGCCGGAACGACCAGTTGCGCAGGTAATAAAGATCGTGGGCGACGCGCTGCTCCATTTTTTCCACCCGCTCCGTTTCGCCGCGGAAGCCGTTGACTTGCGCCCAGCCCGTGATGCCCGGTTTGATACGGTAGCGGTGGATATAGCCCTGAACGATCGGTTGATAAAGATTGTCGTGCTCGATGGCGTGGGGACGCGGCCCGACGACCGACATCTCGCCGCGCAGCACGTTGATGAACTGCGGCAACTCATCGAGGCTCGTGCGCCGCAGGAACGCACCGACGCGCGTCACGCGCGGATCGCCCCGCTTGGCCTGCTCGAGCACGCCGGCCTTCTGCTGATGCACGCGCATCGAGCGGAATTTGTAGATTTCGAAGACGCGGCCGTCCACGCCCTTACGGCGCTGTTTGAAGAACACGGGCCCCTGCGAGGTCAGCTTCACCGCGATCGCGATGACGAGCATCACGGGCGCGAGTGCGATCAGCGCGGCGGCCGCGAACAGGCGGTCGAACAGTTCCTTCTTGATCAATGCGCTCGGCGGAACCGGCGATGCGATCAGATTGATCGTCGGCAGTCCTAACAGATTCGTCACGCTTCCCTCGAACAGCGACAGCGTGCGTACGTCGGGCAAGAAGCGGATGTTGATGAGGTCGTTGCGGAATTCGTTGACGACCTCGAGGATCGCCGATTCCTCGG
The DNA here is from genome assembly GCF_002879855.1 of Trinickia soli. GTDB lineage: Bacteria > Pseudomonadota > Gammaproteobacteria > Burkholderiales > Burkholderiaceae > Trinickia > Trinickia soli. Next base: position 116,970 of record NZ_PNYB01000011.1, read on the forward strand.
CCAACGGAAGGGCGAGCCACAGTTCGTCGAGCTCATGCTCGCGCACGAACGAGGCAAACGCCGCATGATCCTCGAAGACGGGTATTTCGGGGTGTGCGATGGGAGTGCCGCCAGACTTCACGTTATAGATGGCGGCCGCGCGGAAACCCGATGTCGTCGCGATTTCGATTTTGCGGATCAGGTCGTCGCAGTGCGCACCGCAGCCCACGATGGCCACCTGATGCAGGTTCATGCCGGCCGTGCGCATGCGCGCGAGCACGGCATGCATCCAGAGCCGGCCGGCGATCATCGCGGCGCCCGTGATCAGCGTCCAATAGCCGAACCAGAGCCGCGACACGAGGTTGACCATGTGCAGCGAAAACATCAACGCCATTGCGCCGACCTGAACGAGCGCCCAAGCCAGTGCGACCTGCCGCACGAGTGCGCGCTTCGAACGGCCGCGCCACGATTCGTAGACGCCGAAAGAGGGGAACACGAGTAGCGACAACGTCGCCGAAAAGGCGACGAACGCCCAGTACAGTCGGCCGACGTCCTCGAATCGCAATTGCGATGCGATCAGGGCGCCCAGGGCGATCATGCCGACATCGAATACACGCGCCCAAAGATCCTGCAGTCCTCGCATTTCTTCACTCCCAATCGTTGCCCTTTCGTCGGCGCGTCGCTTGGCGCGATGCGTATGCGACGAGTTCATCCACGACGCGATAGGTATGAAAGCTCCATACGTGTCCTCCCGAGCCTTGACGTATCCGCGGGATACGCCGGTGCGCCGGCTGCTACGCCGGCGCTACTGGCTCAACGCGTGTTTGCGATAGATGGTGGGCGACACGCCGTACCGTTTGCGGAATAGCCGCCCCAAGCGATCGCCGTTGCCCATGCCGCAGCGGCGGGCGATCTTGTCGACAGGGAGTTTCGTGCCGACGAGCATCGCGCAGATCGCTTCGAAGCGCAGTTGCATGAGGTATTCGAGCGGCGTGACACCGAACTCGCTCTTGAAGCGCCGCAGATAGTTGCGCACGCTCATGGCCGCGACGGCCGCTGCATCGGATACGGAGATATCGCCGCCGAAGTTTTCGCGCATCCAACGCGTCGACTCATGAATCTTGTCGACGGTCGTATTCAGGCTGGGCGTGTCGTTGCGCGCTTTGACGACTTCACCGACCGAGGGCGGCAGGCTGCTCGCAATGCGCAGCGACATATCCTCGCCGTGATCGGAGGCGATCTGCGTCAACGCCATTTGGGCGGCTTTTTGATTGAGCGCCCAGGCCGGCATCGAACCCGAGCCGATCCAAAAGACGGGCACGCTCGGCCGCGTGTGCTGACCGATGCCGACCCCGAACGCGGACGGATGGCGGCTCGCCGAGGCATGTCCGGCCGTCGCCGAACCCGAGAGCCAGCGCGCGAGCTGAACGTCGAAGCCCGATGTCACACGCACGTCGTTACTGGCGACGTATAACGCATGGAAATCGCCGACCGAGTAGGCGTCGAGTCGCTGCGTCATCACGGCGATCGACGACGAGCTCGTGACCGGCCCCCCGAGCTTGGAGAGCAGCGACACCCTGTAAGGGGGCTGACCGCTCGAAAAGCGCATGAGTCCATTGGCTAATTGAAAGACTTCGCTGATCACGCCTGTCGTGAACAGGCAGTGACCGTCGAAGATGAGGATCCCGATATGGCGCGCATCGGCCAGGGAGGTCATCTCCCTGGGTACGAGGTGCGGTGAAGTAAAGACAGTGGCGCGATCCACGAAGCATTCCTCCGCATGGTGAACACATTGAGTGTTGCGGTGCATCATCGTAATCATCATGATGCCATGTCGATTTTCGTAGAAAAAGGTGGCAAAAATCGACGTGTATTTGGCGCGAGAGGTCGTGTCTGCGAAAGATATCGCCCGTAGTATTTTTTATATTTTTGTTATAAAAAATTACAAATGCGGATTTTTTTTATGCGCCCCTCGGATGCCCCTTGAGTACATTGGGGACAGGGCTGTATCCGTTCTGGCAGGGCGCTCGGTAAAAAATATTATCTTTAATCATAAATATTGCCGTTCCGCGTAATTGCGCCGGTCTGCCATTTACCGATCTTAAGCGCTCGGTCATTCGCAATGTTTCTCGTGCCTCAGCCAAATGCGCCAACACATCGGGCTTTTGCGACCTTCGGGATTTCGCATGGAGTTGTCTCGCTATGCTTCACAGCAACATGAGCCGAAGCGGTCGGTGGCACATTCGTTGGCGTGTCCGTTTTCCGTTTCTTCATGCTTTCGGACCCATTAGGAGAACAAGCAGATGAGTACTCCTGTTGAATTGAGGGAGCGACCCCGCAGGGCCGGTTCGGCGACGCAACTGCGCACGCCACAGACGCTGGCCACGCCGTCGACGCTGCGCACGCGAGCCGTGGTGCTTGCAGGCGGTTCAGGTACCCGGCTATGGCCACTCTCGCGCAAGCATTTCCCGAAACAACTGGTCGATGTCCTCGGGGCGGGATCGTTGTTGCAGATGACGGTGAGGCGGCTCCAACGCCTTGCAGACGTCGAGCTGCAGATCGACGAATCGCCGATCATCGTCTGCGGCTCCGAGCACCGCGCGATCAGCGCGCAGCAGATGGAGCAACTCGGTATCGGGGCGCGCTTCATCATCGAGCCGAGCGGACGCAATACGGCGCCTGCACTTTCTCTCGCAGCCATGCATGCGTTGGAGGACGGCGGTGACGCCGTGCTCGTCGTCATGCCGGCCGATCATATGATCGGCGATGTGGCCGCGTTTCAGCGCGCCGTAGCAGTGGCCACGCGTCATGCAGAGCGCGGTGCGATCGTGACGCTCGGAATCCGGCCGACGCGCGCTGAAACCGGCTACGGCTACATCGAGCCGGGCGACGAAATCGGCGAAGGCGCAGATAAAGCGCGCAAGATCACACGCTTCGTCGAAAAGCCGCCGCTGGAGGTCGCACGCTCCTACCTTGCCTCCGGCAAATACTTCTGGAACAGCGGCATCTTCGTCCTGCGCGCGAGCGTCTGGCTCTCGACCTTGCAGCAGATGCAACCCGAAACCTTTTCGGCTTGCACGGCGGCCTACGAATCCGGTCAGGACAGCGCGACCGGCTTCACGCCGAATGAGCAGTTGTTCGCCAACGTGCCTTCCGATTCGATCGACTACGCCGTGATGGAGAATCTGGCGCGCGGCGGCGACGTCGAAGGCGTCGTCGTGCCGCTCGATGCGACATGGTCGGATCTGGGGTCGTGGGACTCGGTGTGGGACGCGCTCGGCAAAGATGCTGCCGGTAATGTCGCTTCGGGCCGTGTGCTGATGGAGGACGCGAACTCGTGCTACGTGCGCGCCGAAAGCCGTCTCGTCACATGCGTCGGCGTATCGGACCTCGTTGTAGTCGAGACGGCCGATGCCGTGCTCGTCGTCGATCGTTCGCGCGTGCAGGACGTCAAGCGCATCGTCGGGCGCATCGCCGATCAGCAGGGCCCTGAAGTGGACGCGCATCGCAAGGTGCAGCGGCCTTGGGGCTGCTATGACTCCATCGACAAGGGCGAGCGGTTCCAGGTGAAGCATATCGTCGTCGACGCTGGTGCGCAGCTCTCCCTGCAGCTTCATCATCATCGCGCCGAGCATTGGATCGTCGTACGCGGCACAGCGCTCGTCACGCGCGGCGAGGAGCAGTTCCTGCTCGGAGAAAACCAATCGACGTACATTCCGCTCGGCGTGAAGCACCGGCTCGAAAACCCGGGAAAGGTGCCGCTCGAATTGATCGAAGTTCAATCGGGCGCCTATCTGGGGGAGGACGATATCGTCCGTTTCGAGGATGTGTACGGACGCGCGAATTGAGCCATGCGGCCGCGAGCGGAAGCTCGCTGGCGGCCGCTGCGCATTTGCCCGCCGAGCAGCATGGCAACCGGATTTGAACTCGATCCATGAACGTTTATGACGCTGCGCTGGAGCATGTCCGCAATTCGATCGGGACCGCGGAGGTGCTGGGATTGAAGTCCTGCGCGATCCTGGTGTCCGATCTGAAGCTCCTGCTCGAGATGCTGGAGGACGCGCTGCGCGAGCAGCAAACAGGCCCGCAACCGAAAGCGCGATAAGAGCGGACGTGATTCACACAACGCTATATTTTCGAGGACGACGCCAGTGAACGACTTGGCTCTCAACTCTTTATATGTGCAGACGGGTGGCGAACGCAGCCAACTGACTGCGCGCGATATGTCGAAGCTGCTACGCGACCATATCTTCGAGGTGCTGGGCATCGCGCTCGCCGTGACGGCGCTCGCCCTGGCGTACATGTTCGTTGCGACGCCGGTCTACGAGTCCGACGTGCTCGTGCGCGTGGACCCGCCCGAGCCGAACGCGCTCGGCATTTCGTCGCAAGGCCAACAGTACGCGCCGCCTGCACCGTCGCCATCGGCCGAGATGGCGATCATGCAAAGCCGGTCGGTGCTCGAACCGATCATCAATCGCTATCGCTTCGATGTGACGATCAAGCCCAAGACGGTGCCGCTGATCGGCAATCTCGCCCAGAAGTTTGCGAAGCCGGGGCAGCCGGCGGGGGCGTGGTTTGGCCTCAGCTCGTATGCATGGGGCGGCGAAAAGATGACCGTGAGCCAACTCGACGTGCCGCCCTCGCTCGAAGAACGCAAGCTGACGCTGACCGCGCTCGACGGCGGGCGCTATGAGTTGCGCGGCCCCGGCGGCGAAGCGATCCTGACGGGGCAGGTCGGCACGTTGGCGCGTTCGAGCGACGGTGTTTCGATGCTGGTGACGCAACTGACCGCGCGCCCCGGAACGCAGTTCGAAGTGAAGCATTGGGCCATGGTTGATGCGATCAAGCGCTTCAGCAAAGATCTGAAAGTGAGCGACAAGGTCAAGGATACGGGCCTCGTCGAAATCACCTATTCGGATACGAAGCCGGAAAAGGCCGCCGAAGTGGCCAATGCCATTTCGCAGCAGTACATGATGACGGCCGTTGCCGCCAAGCAGCGCAACGACAATTCGACCCTGGCGTTCATCAACAAGGAATTGCCGCGCCTGCACGGCGAGCTCGATAAAGCCGAGCAGGCTTTGTCGAGCTATCAGACGTCGGCGCAATCGATGCAGCCGACGAGCGAAGCGCAAGCCTACCTGCAGGGCGGCATCGACTTCGATCGACGCATCGCCGACCTGCAGATTCAAAAGACGCAGTTGCTCGATCGTTACACGCCCGATAGCCGCTGGGTGCGCAATATCGACGATCAATTGCGCCAATTGCAAGCGCAGAAGGGCCAGTTCGATTCGCGCTTCGCCGCGATGCCTGCGTCGGAACGCAAGAACGTGGACCTGACGCGCGACGCAAAGGTCGCCGAGCAGGTGTACCTCGGCATGATGCAAAAGGCCGAAGAGTTGTCCGTGCGCCGCGCGAGTACGACGGGGGGCGCGCATATCGTCGACGCCGCGGCCGTGCCGTTCAAGCCCGTGAAACCCGACCCGCTGATCGTGCTGCCGGGCGGCGTGGTGCTCGGTCTGCTGCTGGGCGTGACCTCGGTGTTCGTGCGCCGTCACATGATGGTGGGCGTGACCGATCCGTTGTTCGTCGAGGCGCGGCTTGGCGTGCCGCTGATGGGCGAAGTGCTGTACAGCCAACAGCAGGCGCGTCTGGACCAGGAAATCGGTGCGTTGCAGCGGCGCTCGCTGTCCTCGCGCGGCGCGACGCCGGGGTTGCCGGGGCGCGTGCCGGGGCAGAGCCCGGGCCAGGCGCCGACGGACGGCCGTCTCATAGCGACGGGCGCGGGCGTGTCGAAGGTGCTGGCCGATCGCTATCCCGACGATCCGTCGATCGAAGCGCTGCGCAGCGTGCGCACGGCGCTTTCCCTCGATCTCGCGCACGCGCCGAACAACATCGTGATGATGGCGGGCCCGACGCCCTCTGCCGGCAAGAGCTTCGTCGCGGCCAACATGGCGGTGCTGCATGCCGAAGTCGGATCGCGCGTATTGCTGATCGACGCGGACATGCGCGCGGGACACCTCGCCTATTACTTCGGTCAGCCCAATCGCGGCGGGTTGTCGGAAGTGCTCAAGGGCGCGATGCAGCCGCACGAGGCGTTGCGTCGCACGAGCGTCGAAGGTCTGACGTTGCTCTCGTGCGGCAGCCGCATCACGAATCCGGCTGCGCTGTTGATGCGTCATAACTTCCGCGAGATGCTGCAGCGCTTCTCGCAGGAATACGACCTCGTCATCGTCGATACGCCGCCGTTCCTCGTCGTGACCGACGCTGCGATCATCGCGGGCGATGCGGGCGCCACGGTGCTCGTGCTGCGTTCGGGCATGCAGAGCGAAGAGGAAATCGCCGAGACGGTCCGTAAGCTCGAGCGCTCGGAAGCGCGCGTGACGGGGGCGGTGTTCAATGCGATTCCGCTTTCGCGCAGCCATCGCTATTACGGCTATTACGGTTCGGGCGACGACACGGAGCCGATCTTCGACGCGACAGCGTGACCGCGTCGATTCGTTTTTTCGGGAGAACTATGCGTCTCGTGGTCAATGGTAAGTTCACCGCGCAGCGCCTGACGGGCGTACAGCGCGTGGCTTACGAACTGATGCGCGCCGTCCGATCGAACAGTTCAGCGGACGAAATCGAAGTAGTCGTACCGAGCAATGCCGTCGCGTCCGCTTCGCCGATCGATCGACAACGGCAGGTGCCCTGGCTCAAGGGCGATCTCTGGGAGCAGATCGCCTTGCCGCTCGCGACGCGCGGCGAACTGTTGTTGAGCCTGTGCAATAGCGGACCGATATTCAAACGCCGTCACGTCGTGATGGTCCATGACATGGCTGTCTATGACACGCCGCATACGTTTTCCTGGGCGTTCCGTACCTGGTATCGCGTCAAGTTCGCCATGCTGCTGCGCCACGCACCGATTTTGCTGACGGTGTCCGCCTTTTCGAAGTCGCGCATTTGCGCGTTGCTGGGCGCCGACGAGTCGCGCGTGCGGGTGGTGCGTCCGGGCGCCGATCATTTCGGCCGCATCGTCTCCGACCTTTCGATCGTCGCGCGCCTCGGGCTCGCCGACGTCAACTACTGCGTCATCGTCGGCAGTCTGGACCCGCGCAAGAACCTGCAGCGCGTGCTGGCCGCGGTGGAACGGCTTGGACACCTGCACGACGTGAAATTCGTGGTTGTCGGAGGCGCGAATTCACGCGTCTTCGCGCAGGCGGCAACGGCGTTGGACGATGGCGCGGCTACGGGCGCACGCATCGTGCGCGCGGGCTACGTCTCGGACGGCGAACTGAAAGCGCTCTACGAACATGCCGCCTGTCTCGCGTTTCCTTCGTTGTACGAAGGATTCGGGTTGCCGCCGCTCGAGGCGATGTATTGCGGATGCCCCGCCATCGTGTCGACGCATCCCGCGGTGACCGAAGCGTGCGGCGATGCCGCGATGTACTGCAACGCAGAATCGATCGAAGACATCGCGCAAAAGATGGCGTTGATGCTGACCGACGGTGCGCTACGCGCGGCCTATCGGGAAAAAGGACTCGTGCATGCCCATGCGAAAAGCTGGGATCGGTCGGCGCGGGAGCTGATGAAAATATTGAAGGGAGAGACATATGAAGCGGAGCCTGCGATCGCCGTTCGATCGGTCGCGTAGCGCGTGCGCGGCAAAGGAGGTCATCGCATGACCGAGCGCTTCGAATTTTCGCGGCGGCGGCGCGCGATGCTGGCCGCGATGGCAGCCGCTGGCGCGACATCGAGCGTCTGTGCATCGGCGGCGCAGGCCGTCCGCGCAGTCAGTGCGTCGGGCCGGGGCGAGCGGCGCATGACGCAGCTCATCGGCGCGAACGGTTGGCCCGTCACCGCGGCCAATATTGCCATGTGGAAGGAGATGGGCATCAGTTGGGGCCGCGATTCGGTCGGACCGGGCCAGCCCCACTCGCCCGACGAGCCGGTCGAAGTCGACAAGACGGGCGCGGCATTCGATCACAATTTGCCGCAGGCCATCGTGCAAAACAATCGCAACGGCATTCGTTCGCTGTTGCTGCTCGGCTACACGCCGAAATGGAATGCGAGCGTCGACGGCGACAGCCGATCGGCGCCGAAGGACGACAGCGTTTGGCAACGCTACGTCGAAACGGTTGTGCGCACCTACATCGCGCCGCCTTACAACATCCGCCACTTTCAGATCTGGAACGAGGCGGCCGGGAAATTGTCGGGCGGCTCGCCGCAAGCCACGTTCTGGCACGGCAAGAATTTTCGTGCGCAGCATGAGAAGTCGCGACCGTATGACCGTGCGATGCAGGATTACGTCGAGCTCGTCCATATTCCGGCCGCGCGGATCGTCCGTAAGTACGGCGGCTATGTCGTGTACGGCGGATGGCCTGATCAGGGCGGGCTCGACAACTACATCAAATGGCTCGAGTATCGCAGCCCGGTGGCCGGTGCGCGCATGATCGATTGGGTCGACTATCTCGACACGCACTACCTTGGGGTGGACGGATTGACGCCGCTCTATGAACGTTACGTGGCGAACGGGCCGGCGCGCGGTGTGTGGCAGACCGAGATCGGCGACCGCTACATGACCGATCCGCACTACCTGCCGATGTATTTTTTCAGGTTCGCCGTGTGGGCGCTCGATCACGCGTGGGACGATCCGGACAAATACGTTTCGATGGTTTATCACTGGGATGGGTTTGAGCCCTATCGCCTGACGCATCGCGGCAACCCGCGCACCTATAACGTCTCGGGAAAATCGCTCATCGTCCTGAACAAGACGGTTGGTGGCGCGCTCGAGCGTTTCAACGGACATCTCGCATTCGGGCCCAACGCATCGGGCTTGGCGTTGCGCTCGGGCAGTGATCTTGTCGTCCAGGTGCGGGCGAGCCCCGGGCCGAGGACGGTCACCGTCACGGGCTTGAGCGGCGCCCAGCCCGGGCGCCTTGGCGTGGCGATGATTGACGCGTTGACGGGCGAGCCCGCCGACATGAGCGCAATCGCGGCTCGGTTGAGCCCGGATGGTTTATCGATCGATTTCCGCGTCCCCGAAGCGGTCAATGGAGCGGGGCATGGCGCCCCCGCGCATCTGGCCTACCTTGTCGTCGCGCAGCATGCATGACAGGGAACGATCTGGGGGCAGGAGGTTGGGCGTGAACGAAGCGAATGCAGGAAAACACCCGAGCAACATGGCAGCGAGCCAGGCTGCCAGGGCGTGCAGCGGGCGGGCCGGGCAGCGTGCGGTGGCGTCGTCTGCGCAAAGCGATTCCGATGTGAGCGTGCCGCATGTGGTGTCCGCGGGCGAAGGCACGCTGCTGCACGGTGCGATCAAAACGATGTGGCATGGCGCGAAGCGGTTCTTGTCCGATTACGCTTTCATGCAGATCCAACATCGAAGACTGCTCGGGCGCTGGCCCAACATGCGGCATCCGGCGGCGTACAACGAATCGATTTTGCTTCGATGCTTGCACCCGGACATGCGATGGGTGACGCTCACCGATAAGCTCGCCGTGCGCGAGTATGTGCGCCGCAAGGTGGGCGACGATCATTTGATTCCGCTGCTTGCTGCCCCGGAACGATTCACGCGCGATGTGTTCGATGCGTTGCCGTCCGCGTTCGTCATGAAGGCGAATCACGGCTGCGCGTTCGTGAAGGTCGTGCGCGACAAATCGAAAACATCGTTCGACGCGCTGCGGGTACTCGCGGATAAGTGGCTCGCGATCGACTACTCGCGTGCTTCGCGCGAGCGGCATTACCGTTTCATCAAGCCGCGGCTCTACTTCGAACAGCTGCTGATCGACGAGGAGACCGGTAAGATCCCGTCGGATCTGAAACTGCATGTTTTCCGGGGTCTTTCCGAAGGCCCACGCATCTATACGATGGTCGTCAGCGATCGTTTCGGCGATGTGCATGGCGATCTCTACGACGAGCAGTGGAAGCGCATGAACGTCACGTTCGGCCCCTACGTGCCAAGCGATGCGCCCATGCCGCGGCCGCGCAACTGGGCGCAGATCGAGCGCGTTGCTTTACGCCTTGCCGAAGATTTTGGCTACGTGCGCGTCGATCTCTATTCGTTGGGCGACAAAGTGTACTTCGGCGAATTGACGTTCACGCCGGGAGCGGGTGTTTTGCGCTTTACACCGGACAGCATTGATTACGAGTGGGGACGGCTGCTCAGGGAGTCGACCGAGGGGTTCGAACGCATGCGGTGAGCCGGTCGCGCATAACCGCGCGGTTGCGATCCCGATGAATTCGGTCAATCGTTCGTCGTTTTCGGCGGCGCCGACAATATGCTGAAAAATTGCCGGGTTATTCTCGGCAGCGCATATCGACAGGTTATGCCGGATATGTAAGCGGCTCGCTCGCCGGGGTTCAATAATCGGGCGGGTCATTTTTTTTGAAGTTGCGTTGCGAAGCAAACAATTAATTAATCAACGTGATGGAGGCGAACGATGCCACTGTTGGTGTATTTCGTTGCGGCGGTGTTTGGGATTGGTGCTTTGACCGCTACGCTGTCGAACGGAGCGATCAGCCCGGCGCATTTCATGTGCGTCGCGCACTGAGCACCCCGTAGTATCGCGCGCCACGCCGTGCGCCGATCGTCGCTGTTGCACCGATCTGCATGGGTAGCGGCATCGTGGCGCGCCTTCCTTGAGGTTGTCAAAGCGGGGCCATCTGCTAGTATCCGCAGCACGGGCATGCGTTGTGAACGGGGCATGCCGGCGAAGGAGACCAGCCATGGCGGACGATCGAGTCGGCGAAATCGTCGAAATTCTGCTTGTCGAAGATAGCCCGGCCGATGTGATGTTGACGCGCGACGCGTTCGATTATCACAAGGTGCTCAATCCGCTGCGAGTCGTTGAAGACGGCGTCGATGCGCTTGCCTATTTGAGGCGGGAAGGACGCTATGCCCATTGCAAATTGCCCAGTCTCATCATTCTCGATTTGAATCTGCCGCGGATGTCAGGCCGCGAGGTGCTGATGGAGATCAAACGCGATCCCGTCCTTCAATGCATTCCCGTCGTTATTTTGACGACCTCGACGTCCGAAGAAGATATCTTGGGCACTTACGCGCATTATGCGAATTGCTACATCACGAAGCCTGTCGATTTCGACAAATTCGTTCATGTGATCCGCTCGATCCGCGAGTTTTGGTGCGGCGTCGTGACGCTGCCGCATTGCGAGCCGCCGGCGGGCACCGTCATGTGAAGACGGACGGGCGGCGCACGCAATGTGCACCGCCGTCGAACGCTATTGCGCCTGCTGCCAGGCCAACACGGGATGCGTGGCCCCGACGGGCATCGACCATGCACCGCCTGCGCCGAATTTCCAGGTGGCGAAGCTTGCAGGAGCGCTCATTTGAGCCGTGCTGAGGCCCTGCGAAACGGGCACGCCGTTCCCGCCGCTGATTTGCCCTGTCGTTTGCCGATCCCAGTAGACGGAGGTGATCGTTCCGGTATTGAGGTAGGCCACGCCAGCCGGCGAGTACGCATTGACGAGTCCGACATCGAACGACTCGTTGATGGTGCCTTCATTGGAGTAGACGAGGCCGCCGCCGCCCATCCCGCCCTGCGCTTTCCCGGTTGAATAGGACTGCGAGATAAAGCCCGTATTGTCACCGACAAGTCCGCCAGGCTCGACATGCAGGGGACCCGTGACGTCGCCCGTTGCGTACGACTGAACGATGCTGCCGTTGTTGCGCCCCACGAGCCCGCCGGCCAACCCTTGAGTATCGGAACTGACGCCGCTCCACGAACGCGTGATGGTGCCGTCGTTTTGACCCACGAGCCCGCCCGTCGTCGTCTGGTTTTCGTTGGTGGCGTACAGGAAGCCCGTTGTGTAGCTGTGCGTGACGAGCCCTTGGTTGTCGCCGGCGAGAATTCCGCTCGGGCCGTCGTCGTAGTTCGCGTTGCTGTTCGTCACGCCCACGTTGCGCACGATGCCCGTTTTACCGACGACGCCAAAAAGCCCGGTTGGTTGCCAGAACGCTTGTTGCTGAAAGGACAGGCGATCGATCGTGTGACCCATGCCGTCGAACTGGCCCGTGAATGCAGTGCTCGTGTTGCCGAGCGGCACAAACGCTGTGCCCGCTGCGGCAATATCTTTGCCGAGCGCATAGGCGCCGGTCAGATCGAGCGAGATGTTCTGCAAATCATTGACCGTGTTGACGAGCTTGTAGGCCGTGAACTGCGAGAGCAATCCGCTATAAGGCGTGGCCACCCAGCCCTGGTTCGCCAGTTGGGCACCGGGCGAGTAGGTACCGTTCATGTCGTAGAGCACGCTGGCCGTTCCCAGGCTGCCCGACCAGTCGAGCGTGCCTTGATTGATTACGCTGCCGCCGTTGTCGAGTGCCGCGGTGTCGGCGCGTAACGTCAGGTTGCCGTTGCCTTGATTTTTGACGGTTTCGCCGGCATCGATCGTGACGTTGTGTCGAGCCGCGAGCGTCAATGAGGCCGTACCGTGCCAGGCCAGGTTCGAGCCGACTTCGAGATCGCCTGCGTCGCCTGGCGCGCCCGTTGTCGTCAGGTTGACGGACGTGCCCGCGTTCAAGCTGCGTGCAATGACGTTCGCCGCCTGGCTTTCGATCGTGAACGAAGGCGTGGTGAGGTTCCATTGCGCCGCTGTGATCGTCGGATTTCCGCAGGAATCGCAGAGCGACAGCGCATTCGCCGTCGTATCGACGGTGCCGCCCTTGCCGCCGACGTCGCTGGCGACGAGCGGCCCTCCGACGACGACGTTGCCGCGATCGGCGACGAGCCAGACGTGGCCGTCGCGTGTGGCGGTGCCTGTGGCGCGGACCGGGCTGTGGGCGCCCGCGAGGGCAAACACGTTGCCGTCGGCTGCCTGCAGGTTGATCTGCGCTGCCGAGATTGCCCCGGTATCGAACACGGTTCCGCGGCTACCCGCCAGCACGAACACCTGCTTGCCGCTGGCCGAATCCTGCAGCAATATCTGCTGACCGGCAGCGAGCTCGGCCGTGCCTTTTGGCGCACTGATCGAGCCCATATTCGCCACTTCGTTGCGTGCGATGAGAACGACGTCGCCGCCGCTCGAACCGATCTTGCCGAAGTTGACGATGCGGGCATTCGAGTTGCCTGCGAAGGTGAGTGCAGCGCCTTGCATGAAGGCCGCATTCGACGTGTCGAGGGTCGAACCGACGAAGCGCCCGCCTGTCGAAATCACGCCGCTCGAGCCTATGACGACGCCTTGTGGGTTGATGAGGTAGACGCTACCCGTGGCCGATAGCGTGCCGAGCAATGTCGATGCGCTGGTGCCCGTGACGCGATTGAGCGTTGCGCCGGCGCCGTTGTCGAACACGACGTGGTTGCCGCTGGCGATCGAGAAGCTCGTCCAATCGACCACGCCGCGGCTCGAGCTTTGATTGACTGTGAGCGTGGGGCCGCTCGTCGCGATGGAGCCCGAGCCCGCGATGAAATGGCCCCCCGCTGGTAACGATCCTGCTTGTGCATGGGAAATCGAAAGGGAAAGTGCGCAGAAGACGACGCGCTGGAGCGTCAGGCATGTGCCGCGCAGCGCCAGCGGCACATGCGGGCGCACGATCATCATCGTGTCATTCATCGGTGTGTTACCAGTGGGTGGTTTGGGCCGCGCTATTTTCGCCGCTACGCTGTGGTGCGATCGATCGCCAACTGTCAACCTAATCGGTCAAGACCACGGGATTTTCAGACCGCTTTGTACTGCACCTTTTTTTGTAGATTATTCTGCAGTGCAACACAAGAGGAGCTGCGATTTATCCGCTTGGCGAGGATAGCGAGCGCGGCGACGCGGAGACTGCCGACGAATAATGATCCTTCAGTCAGTGATTGCCAAGAGGAGTACCGAGCAGATGAAGTCAGTCACGATCGCGATCTGTAACTATAACTACGAGCGGTATCTGGCCGACGCCATCGATTCGGCGCTGGCGCAGGACTATCCTGCGACGCAGGTGCTCGTGGTCGACGATGGTTCGACAGATGGATCGCGCGAGATCATCCGCAGTTACGGCTCACGCATACGGGCCGTGCTCAAGGCCAACGGCGGACAGGTATCGGCGTACAACTGCGCGCTCGATGAAATCGACAGCGAGTACGTCATCCTGCTCGATGCCGACGATCTGCTGTATCCGAATGCCGTCACGGAAGTCATGCGACGCTTCGCTGTCGGCGACTACGCCAAGGTCCAGTTCCGCCTTGACGTCATCTCTCAGGACGGTGCGCAGACGGGCGTGACCGTTCCCCATTCGGACGCGCCGGCCGACTGCGGCAGCCTGCTGCGCAAAGGGTGGCTCTATCCTTCGCCGCCAGCATCGGGCAATGCCTATAAAAAAAGTGCGCTGTGCAAAATATTCCCGATTCCCGAAACGTCCGAAGGGCGTTACGGTGCGGATTTTTTTGCGATTTATGGCATCGCGCTGGTCGGCCAGGTTGGCTCTATTTCCGACGCGCTCGGCGCCTATCGTGTACATAATTCCGCTCCGCAAGACGTATCGTTCGCCAATTCGGAAAAAAATAGTAAAGCCCCAAAGGCTTATGCGGCACGGTGGGGCGCGTTGAGATATGTGGCGCGCAATCGGCTCAATATCGAGTTGCCCGCGTCGTTTCACGACTTCTCGCATGAGAAGGCAATTTTTTGTAGCGAGATCTATGGCGCACCGTTGATTGACCGGTGGCGTTGGTTCGCGTTTGACTCGCGCAGCTACCTGCATTCGATCGTCGCGAACCCGTTTTGGGGTCCGGTAAAAAAAGTCGGCACGATCGGGCTATCCTGCCTGTGCCTCGTGCCCTACGCACCGTTATCGAACTACGTGGTGCGTTTCATCTCCAACCCGCTGGCACGCCGGAGCAGCGCCGCGCACTGAGCCGGCGCCTGGGCCTTCGACTTGCTCGTCGCTTGAAGGGCGGCGGCCTATGAAATATTGCTATGGACAAGAAAGAGAACACCCGCGTACTCGTTTTCGTGTACGGCGGCTACATCATGAGGTACTTGTACCTCCTGGTGGTCATCCCGTTCTATGGGCGTGTGCTAGGCGTGACCGAGTACGGCCGCGTGCTCGCGGCCATGTCGTTGATGAACGTCATATGGATGCTCGTAAGCTACGGCTTCACTTTCGTCGGCATGCGCGACGTGTCGAGGGTGCATGAAAAGCACGAATACAACGCGATCTTCTCGCTGCATCTGAGTGCGCGGATTCTGCTGGGCGCCGTCGGCGGCGCCATAGGGCTGACGGCGACGTTCTGCTCGCCGGTGTTGTCTCAACACCCGCTGATCGGCGTGCTGGCGACGGTGCTCGGGATCGTGAACGGATGGAACCTGGGCTGGCTGTTTCAGGGGCGGCAACACTTCCGCACGCCGATCATGCTCGAAGTGGTCGGCTTCGCCTTGAGCCTCGTGCTCGTGCTTTCGCTCGTCAGAGGGCCGGCCGATTCCACGTGGGTGCTGGCGAGTCTGCTGATTGCCGGCATCTGCTCGACCGCGATCGCGTACGGATTGACGTTGAAGGACATCGGCTTACCCCGTCCGAACTGGCGTGGCGTGCCGCATCTGATGCGCGATTCGACGATGCTGTTCCTTTATTCGACGGGCTCGGTCGTGCTCACGTCGGCGTCGACTTATCTGTTGACGCTGCTGTCGACACCCACGCAGGTGGGCTATTACGGCGCGGCCGAGCGATTCGCCTCGATCGGCCTTAGTCTCATGGGGCCGGCCGCGCAGGTTTTCATCCCGACGATCTCGCGCCAGATCGCGCAGAACGACCATCACGGCGCACGTTCGACGACACGGCGCGGCGCAGCATTGCTGCTCGGGTATGGATTTCTCGCGCTGGGCGGGGCGCTCGTGCTTTCGCCGTATGTGCTGCCACTGATCCTGGGCAAGGCGTTCGTGCCGAGCGCGCACGTGTTGCAGCGTTTCGCGTGGATGTTTCCGTTTTCCGCCTTCAACCAGTTCGTGGGCTTTTACGTCTTTCTGCCGCGCCGGAGGGACCGGATGATGGCCGTTGCGGGCCTGATGTCGGCTGCGGCGAACCTTGCCTCGGCGCTGTTGCTCGCACCGCACTTCGGCGCGGTCGGCATGGCGTCGGCGCGCGTGATCGGCGAAGCGACGCTCTCGCTCACGCTGCTCATCTTCGCTTGGCGGACCGGGTTGCTGAGCGCGATCTTCGGCCGCGCGGCGCCGGGTGAGGACGTCAGCAAGCGCCAGCAGCAGGCGCCCACCCGAGCCGCCACGACAATTGACGTGGCGTCTGCATCCGCCGTTGCGCAGGCGGGTCCGAACCCGCCCGCTCAAAGCTACCGGTCGGCCCGATAAGCGCGGTCACGAGGCGCATGGCGCCCGTGTGGTCGAAGAAGACGGGCGCCGCGAGCGCGTCGATGCCGGGAATCGGAGCACCCAGCGCAGCATCGACGCCGTCCCGGCGAAAGCGCGCCAATTGCGATTCGTAACCAGTCCTGACGGTTTCCGTTTCCGCTTGCGCTTTTGCCAGACGAAGCGTCTTCCCTTTCCTTCGGGCGTCCGCGATGGTCAGCATCCCGGCCAGCGGCTCAGCGCCCAGATGCGCCGCCAATAGGCGGCCAATCGCCGTATGCACGAGCGAGACCAGCGTGCCCGCGCACAGGCTGACGTGCATCGGCTGCGTCGATTCCTCCAACCGCACGACGGTGGGCCCGAATGGGCCGAACACCGCAGCGGCAACGGTCAATCCCGTGTCAGCCGTGAGGTGGGCGATCTCCCGATCGGCGTCGCGCTCGGGCGCTTGTCGTTGCAGCGCCATCAACCCCAGTTGCAGACCGAGCGGCCCCGTATTGAATGCGCCGCTCTCATCGCGTGCCAGCAAACCGATGCCGACGAGGCTCACGAGATGCGCAAACGCCTTGGCGGCCGGCATGCCCGCCGCAGTCGCGAGACACGCCACGGCGCGAATGGGGATTTGGATATAGCAAATGTATTTGCTGTTGACAAAGCATTGGAGCCGGGCCTAACATGGCTTCGAGTCGTTGGCGAGGTGGCGGCAGTCGTGCGTCATGCCGGTCAGGCTTGATCGGTTTCGATCGGGCTGGATGAGCAACCAAGCCGAACAAGTCAGCAACGTTATAAAACGATGGAGCGAGACGCCGTCCTGCCGCACGATGTTCCAATCGTGCGCGCATCATGCCGCTCTCGCGCGTGCGTCGCTCGACGCTTCTCAACATCAGCGAGACAAACATGGCGAAAGCATTTGCATCCCAGGCCGATCTGGAACAGAAGAAGGTCACATGGACCCGGCTTTCAGAAAACGCCTTCGCGTATACGGCCGAAGGCGATCCGAACTCGGGCGTCGTAATTGGCGATGACAGTGTGTTGATCGTCGATACGACGGCGACGCCCGCGATGGCGCGCGATTTGATCGCCAGGATCCGCTCGATTACCGATAAGCCCATCAAGCACGTGGTGCTCTCGCACTACCATGCGGTGCGCGTGTTGGGTGCTTCCGCTTATTTCGCCGAAGGCGCGCAGAACATCATCGCGAGCCGGGGCACGTACGAAATGATCGTCGAGCGCGGCGAGGCCGACATGAAGTCGGAAATCGAACGGTTCCCGCGCTTGTTCGCCGGCGTGGAGACGGTGCCGGGCCTCACGTGGCCGACGCTCGTCTTCGAGCGCGAGATCACGCTTTATCTCGGCAAGCTCGAGGTGAAGATCATGCATCTGGGCGCGGGCCATACGAAGGGCGATACCGTCGTTTGGTTGCCTTCGCAGAAGGTGCTGTTCTCCGGCGATCTCGTCGAATATGAAGCGGCTTGTTATTGCGGCGATGCACAACTGGCTGCCTGGCCTGCGACGCTCGATGCGCTCGAAGCGCTGGGTGCCGACCAGCTCGTGCCCGGGCGCGGCCCTGCGTTGACCGATGCGGCGCAGGTGAAGGCGGGCCTCGCCTACACGCGCGATTTCGTCACGACGCTGCTCGAACAGGGTCGCAAAGCGGTGGCGCGCGGGCTCGATCTGAAAGGCGCGATGGCGCTGACGCGCGAAGCGATGGACCCGAAGTTCGGCGAGGTCTTCATCTACGAACACTGTTTGCCGTTCGATGTCACGCGTGCCTATGACGAAGCGGGCGGCATCGTGCATCCGCGCATCTGGACGGCCGAGCGCGACAAAGAGATGTGGGCGGCGTTGCAGAACTGAACCGGGGCCGGGCGGCAGAGATGACTATCGACTATCAAACGTTGCGATTCGAGTATCGGCGCAACGCGCAACAGGACAGCCGCGCCGCGGCGGTGGTCCACCCCGTGGTGGTGGTCGGCGCGGGGCCGGTGGGTCTGGCTACGGCGATTGATCTCGCGCAGCGCGGCGTGTCCGTCGTGCTCGTCGACGACGACGATTGCCTCTCGACCGGCTCGCGCGCGATCTGCTTTTCGAAGCGGACGCTCGACATCTTCGATCGGCTGGGCTGCGGCGATGCGATGGTGGAGAAGGGCGTGCGTTGGCACGTCGGCAAGGTGTTTCTCCAGGAAGAGCTCGTTTATTCGTTCGACCTGTTGCCCGAAAGCGGTCACCGCCGCCCCGCGTTCATCAATCTGCAGCAGTACTACGTCGAAGGGTTCCTGATCGAACGGGCGAGGCAACTGCCGAATCTCGAACTGCGATGGAAGAACAAGGTCGTCGGCGCCGAGCGGCACGACGAGGCCCGCGAGGGCGAGGCGGCGGTCACGCTGACGATCGATACGCCGGACGGCGCGTATGCCTTGCAAGCACGCTACGTCGTCGCGGCAGACGGCTCGCGCAGCCCGATGCGTCATCTGCTCGGGCTCGAGAGCAAAGGCCGTACGTTCAAGGATCGTTTTCTGATCGCGGACATCAGGATGGAGGCCGATTTTCCGGCGGAGCGGTGGTTCTGGTTCGACCCGCCGTTTCATCCGAATCAGTCAGTGTTGCTGCATCGGCAGCCCGACAATGTCTGGCGTATCGATTTCCAACTTGGCTGGGACGCGGACCCTGTGCTCGAGAAGGCGCCCGAGCGCGTCATACCGCGCGTGCGGGCGTTGCTGGGCTCCGACGTGAAGTTCGAGATCGAATGGGTCAGCGTCTACACGTTTTCCTGCCTGCGGATGGACAGTTTTCGGCACGGCAATGTGTTGTTCGCCGGCGATGCGGCGCACGGCGTATCGCCGTTCGGCGCGCGCGGCGCGAACAGCGGCTTTCAGGATGCCGAAAACCTTGCCTGGAAGCTCGCTGCGGTGCTGGCGGGCAGGGCGCCCGACCGATTGCTCGAAACCTACGCGCGCGAGCGCGAGTTTGCGGCTGACGAGAACATCCTCAATTCGACGCGCTCGACCGATTTCATCACCCCGAAGAGCCCGATCAGCCGCGTGTTCAGAGATGCCGTCCTGACGCTCGCGCGCCACCACGCATTTGCTCGACGGCTCGTCAATAGCGGGCGGCTTTCAGTGCCTGCGGTATTGTGCGAATCGACGCTGAATACGCCCGATCGTGATCGATTCGAAGGCGGCATGACGCCGGGCGCAGCCTGCGTCGATGCGCCGGTGACGAACGCGGGCAAGCAAGACTGGCTGCTCGCGCACGTCGGCGGACCCTTCACGGTGTTGGTATTTGCCGGTCGGCACGGCCTGCGCGAATGCGAACGAGCGGCGATCGATCGCGTGCGCTCGCTTGCCGTGCCCGTCGAAGTGGTGATCGTCGAACTGCGAGAGGGATTGCAGGCGGGCAGCGAGTCGGGCACTGACGCATGGGTGGCGGGCGCGCACGTGCTTTCCGATGCAGAAGGGTTAGCCGCCGCGCGATATGACGCGACCGCCGGCACGATCTACCTCATTCGTCCCGACCAGCATGTCTGCGCGCGCTGGCGGCGGGCCGACCCTGACGATCTCGTCGATGCGTACGAGCGGGCGATCGGCTTGCCTCGCACAGGCAGTGCAGCATGAAGAACGAAGCGGCTTCGCGCCACTTATGACGTTAGGACTCCTGATCAATGAAGGTTGTACGTAGGCGAGGCGCCCGATGACGCTCAATACCCAGCTCAATCTGACACGTCCCGATGATTTCTACGAGGCGCTGATCGATATGCATCGCGACCTGAGCGAGGCGCAAAGCCAAAGCGCGAACGCACAGTTGATCCTGTTGCTCGCCAATCACATCGGCGATCAAGCCACGCTCGAGGAGGCGATTCGTCTCGCTCGGCAAGGCGTGCAAGACGCCGCCGCATAGGTGCGGCGGGGGCGGCGTGGCTTCGCCTGGCGTGGCGAAACCGATCGTCGCTTGCGTCAAGCCGCTTTCAGCTTGAACACCTCGACGGCCGTACGCAATGCTTCTCGCCGCAGGCCGACGAGATGTCGGACACGATGTTCGTCACCTGATCGACCGACAGCACGATATCGCCGATGATTTGGCCGGCGCCACGCACGATGTCCGCGCCCGCTTTCACGCTTCCCGTCGACGCTTCGATCAAGACCTTGATTTCGCGCGGCGTTGGCGCTGCGTTGCGCGAGCGTTCCGACTTCGCCCGCGACGATAGCCCTCAAACCAGCACATGACGTTGGTTCCGGTGCGCTTGCTCTATGGCGCATCCGCCCCCGCGTATCGACAATGCGTTCGATCCGTCCGCACGGGGCAGACGGGCGCCAATCACCATGAGGGCCGCGCCGCTGCGTGCGTCCCATCGTTGCGATCACCCCTATGCCGCGCATCCTGCCGAGAATGAAGATTCCGCACGCTTTGGTGACCGTGGCGTTGCTCGGTCTGCTTCTGTATGCGGTGTGGCGTGTGCAGCCGTCCCGGCACATTCGTATCGCCGCCGGTCCCGTCGGCGGCACCTTCTATGAAGCCGCCGAGCGCTATAAGCAATTGATCGAGCCGATGGGCTATCGCGTGACAGTCGTGGCGCTCGACGATACCGACGAGATCGGCGCGAAATTGAGCGACGAGCGCCAACGCTTCGACATCGGGTTCGTGGCCGACGATCGGCAGGGGCAGCGCGATGCCGATTGGACCTCGCTCGGAGACATCCAACTGCAGTCGATCTTCATCTTCGAGAACCGGCGGGCGGCAACCACGAAGCCGATTCGTTCGTTCGTCGACCTGCAAGGGATGACAGTCGTCATGCCGCCGTTGCACAGCCTGACGAGCCGCACGTTGTTGCACATCCTGGCCGCGAGCGGCGTCGGCCCGACCGATGCGCGAATCTCCTTTCTGCCGATGAACGAGGCACTCGCACGGCTCAAGCGCGGCGAGTTCGACGTAGGCCTGTTCATCCTTGGCGCCGATAGCGCGCTGATGGCCGGGCTGGCGAAAGATCCCGATTTCGTGATGGTCGAGATCGGACAGCGCGATGCCATCGTGAGAAGGATGCCGTATTTGACGAAGGCGACGCTACCCGCCGGGATCTACGACCTTAAAGACAATGTGCCGCCGCGAGACATGGGCGTGCTCGCCTTGACGATCTCCGTCGCCGCGCGGCCGGGCTTGCCGCCCGCAACGACTTATGCCGTGCTCGCGGCGATGCGCGAAGTCCACCGCGCGAGCGGCTACCTGAATGCGCCGGGGACGTTCCCGCGTCCGTCGGGGGCGTCAGGCGACGCCGACGAGCGCGTCGACCGCTTCTATCGGAGCGGCGAGCCTTGGATCTTTGCGCACCTGCCGCTCGCGTTGGCCTGCGTGGTCGACGCTTATCTCGCGCCGATTCTCGCGCTGTTGTTCGTGACGAACGCTTTCAAGGTGGTATCGGAGTTTCAGCAGATACGCCTGTTCGCCAAGGTGTCGGCGGCGCGCACCGCACTTTGGTGGGCGAGGCGCCGCGCGAAACGCGGCCACGCGTTGACTGCGCACCTGCGCAAGGTCATGGCGGGATTGGCGGGGAGCATCGCAAGGGAAGACCGGACCGTACGCGACCTGCTCGATGAGCTGAGGCGGTTGTCGCATGCGCAGCACGGGTCCGGCGCACGGGCGGCGCTCGATCACATCGAGACATTGGATGGGCAACCCGGGGGACCGCATGAAAACCGATGAATTCGCGAAGGCGATGCGCCGCACCTACGATCTTTATTTTCTGGGCGGCGACTATGGGAGGCGGTATCCAAGGCCCAATGCGGCGACGCTCGGATTCGTGCTGGCCAATGGCGGGCGTGACGCGCAGCGGATACTCGATTTCGGTTGTGGAGACGGCCGCTATTGCCTCGCGTTGCTCGAATGCACGCGCGCCCATGTGACGGCTTATGACATCTCCGCTTCATCGTTGATCGCGCTCAACGCGCGGCTTTCGGGTACGCCGTTCCGCGGACGCGTCAGTCTGGCCGGTACCGGGATGTCGCAGCTTTTGCATACCTACGCGGCGCCGTATGACGTTGTTTTGATGTTGTTCGGCGTGCTGTCGTTGATCGGCGATCGCGCGGCGCGTATCGACACGTTGTCGCAATTGCGGTGCTTGATCGCCGAGGACGGGCGCCTCGTGATTACGGTGCCGTCGATTGCGCGCCGGCGGCCCGTCGAGTTGCTGCGCCATGCATTGGCGCGGCGCCTTGGCCGCGCGCGGCCGCCGCTCGACGAAGGCGGCAATATCCGCTTCACGCGCGAGGTGAGCGGAAAACCGTTGACGTTTTTCTATCACTTGTACGGTGTGCGCGATCTGACCGATGAACTGTCGCAGGCCGGTTACGCCGTGCAGTGCTGCGAGGCGGAGAGCCTGCTGCCCGAATGGTGTGTGACGCAGTCGCGCGTGCTCGGATGGCTCGACCGAAAGCTGTCGCGCCGGCTGCCGGCGGTGTTGGGCTACGGCATACGTATCGTCGCAGTGCCGGTGTGAACGAGCGAGGACAACATGAACTACTACGTCGACGAGCGCATTACCTTGACGCCGAGAGAAGCTCATCACGTTCGGGGCGTGCTTTCAAACGTGGCATACGATCCCGCGGGTGGTCAGGCTTATCTTCATGCCGTTCGGCGCGCGGCTTACGAGGCGTTTCCCGATCATGTGCTCTGCGCGATCGAACGCGCGAGGCTGCCTGATGCGCGCGCGACCGGGTCGATCGAGATCGACAATCTGCCGATCGACCGCGGCGTATGCGGTAGCCCGCGCTTCAACGAAACGGGGGCGCGCTTCAAGCGCGGCGTGTTGACCGAGAACATCCTCGTGGCGCTGGCGTCGTTCGTCGGTGAGCCCTACTCGATCGCGCACGAAGGGCGCGAACTCGTGAACAATCTCACGCCGCATAAGGAGTTCGCGCATGCGTACACGGGCCTCGGTTCCGAGGTCGAATTGGATTTTCATATCGAGAATGCGGCGCAGGCGCACATGGCCGAAGGCGATACGTCGCCGTTTGCTCTGATGCTGCTCGGCGTGCGTGCCGAGCCCGGCGGCGGACCGGCCACGCGGCTCGCGGATGCGCGGCGTGCGCTGCGGCTGTTGTCGGAGCGGGACATCGAATATTTATACGGGCGTCACTTCATCATCCGCGTGCCGTATCGATGGCGTGGCGCGACGCCGATGCCGCGCGACAACACCGATCTTGCCGCCGTGTTGTCGGGGCCTCGGGAATCGCCGCGGGTGACGGTCGCGTTCTATCCGGGGATGGTGCTGGCCGTGAATGAAGCCGCGGAGCTGGCGCTCGGCAACTTCTATCAGGCGATTCGCGAGGTGTCGTTCGGCATCAACGTCACACCGGGCAAGCTCGTCTTCATCAACAACAGCTTTACGTTGCACTCGCGCGATCGCTTCACGCCCCGGTTCGATAACGAGGGCTGCGCTTATCGCTGGTTGCAGCGCGTGTTCGTGGCGCGCAGCCTTTGGAATTTCCGTGCGTTTGCGCGCGTTCAAGAGCGTGTATTCGATCCGACCGCCGTTTGATGCACGCGCACCGACGCGAGCACGGTTCCTTCGCACACCCTTCGCACACCGTTACTTCGCATTGAGCGAAACGAAGCTGCGCGCATTGTCGCGTTGGACCAACAGCGCGATCTGTTGTCCGCCACGTTCGATCGCGGTCTCGAGCGCTTCGCGCGTTTCGACGAGTTCGCTGTTCACCGACAAGATGACATCGCCGGCTTGAATGCCCGCGTTCGCCGCCGCGCCCGTCGCAGAGTCGACCACCAAGCCGAGCGGCAGGCCTGTCGAACGCCGCTCGGCGTCACTCAAAGCGTGCACTGCCAGCCCCAGACGTTCGATCGCATGACGCTCGCCGGGCCCCGCTGTCGTCTCCCGTGCTGTCGCAGCCGTGGTGCCGTTGTCCCTTCGCTCGACGACGACCGTGGTCAACGTCATCGGCTTTTTGTTTCGCACCAGGGTGAGCGCGACCTTTGTGCCGGGTTGTAGCGCCGCGACGTATTCGGTGAGGTCCGCTTCATGTTCGATCGCTTTCCCATTGATACGCGTGATGACATCGCCCGCTGCCAAACCGTTTGCAGCGCCACGGTGCGTGGCAGGCGCGACCGCGGTCACGAGCGCCCCCGTTGCACGCGGCAGACCGAATGCGGCGGCAAGACCCGGGTCGACATCCTGGGTCTGGATGCCCAGGCTGCCGCCGGCCAGTTTGCCTTGCCCTCGCAATTGGGCGCGCAGTTTGAGCGCGGCGTCGATCGGGATGGCCAACGTCAGGCTTCTATAAGGTCCCGCATCGGCATAGACCTGGAGGTTCACACCGATGACGGCGCCGTTGCTGTCGAGCAGCGGGCCGCCGGAGTTGTCGGGGCCGGCCGCGATGTCCGTTTCGAGGAAGGAAAACGTATTGCCGTCGGCCGTCGCGTGCGGTGTCACGCTGACGAGGCCGGAGGTTGCCGCGTTTTGCGGGCCGTCGGGCGCGCCGATCGCAAGGACGCGCTCGCCGACGCGCACATGCGATGAATCGCCAAGCCGCATGACCGGCAGCTTCGTCGCGCCTTCGATTTGCAATAACGCAATGTCGGTTTGCGGATCGACGGCGAGCACGTCGGCCTTGAATTGACGCCGATCGATCAGCGTCACTGTCACTTGTTCTGCCCGGTTGACGACATGCGCGGTCGTCACCACGATGCCGTCCGCGCTGACAATGAACCCCGAGCCTGTGCCCCAGACGGCGCGCGGCGCGTCGGGCACCGTCGACGGCGCCGGTGGCGGGGCTGACGATGCACGAAACACGGAGTAGACCGGATCGTCGGGATCGAGGCTGTCGAGCCCGGGCGCGCTTACCGTTTGGCCGCCCTGATCCGCTGGCATGGCGGTGCTGATGTTGACGACGGCCGGGCCGTATCGCTCGACCATCGCGGCGAAATCCGTCTGCGTCTGCGCCGGTGCGACGGGTGGCGCGCGCATGACTTTGGTGAGCGGCGCGCGGGCTTGCGCGTTCGACGCCGCTGGTGGAAGAAACACCGCGCCGGCGAGCAACATGATGGTCCCCGCGGTGCGGAGCACAGTCCTGGCTTCGGCCCTCTGAATTCGGCTACGCATAACTCACCCCCAGATCAAATCATAGTTCTCGCGCGGGCGGCCAGCCGAATGGTTTTTGAATGGACTTGTTTGCCGTCGGTCACCAGCGCAATCATTGTCGATCGGCAGGACAGCGCCCGCTGTGAGGCAGCGCACGGTCGAGGTGTAACAGGCGGACGGGCGCATCGTTGGCGCGCGGCGAGGCGTAATCGATATCGCCTTGGAGCGGGCGATTTCCGAGCCGGTCGTGAGTTTGACGTGGATCAATCGAAGCGTAACGACGCCGCGCGGGCCGGTGCCTTTCATACGATGTTTGGAGTAGCATCATCGAACCTTCCGTCGAGCCGCCTTCGCGGCACTTAGCCGATGACGTCCTTGCCCGAACCCGACCCGCATCCACTGCTCGATGCCGCGCAGATTCCTGTCGGCGAGCCGCTAGCCTGGCCGCTGTTGGATCAAGACGGCAGAGTGCTGTTGCGCGCAGGCTCCATGGTCGCGACGGATGAAGAGCGGCGCTTTCTGGTCAGGCATTTTTCGTTTTATGCGGGCGCTGCGCCGGAACACGGGGGCGCGAGCGAGGTGCCGAACGATCGTTTGACATTGGCCGGCATGCGACTTTTGATCGGCTCGCCGGTGGGCGTCAGAGGCCTGCTGGCGACGAGCGGGCCAGTGCGGCGCTGCAGGTTGATCGGCATCAGCCCCGATCGCGCGCTGTTTGTCACGGCGCCGGGCGCGGGTCGTTTGCCCCTCGTATTGACGGCGGGCGAAAACGTCCAGGGCGTGGCGATCGGTGCGCATGCCGTCTACTCGTTCTCAAGCACGGTATTGGCGGTGTGCGCCCGGCCGCTCGACTATGTGGTGCTTTCCGAGCCGCGTGGCATCCACATGCTGCGCGAGCGCAAGGCTGTGCGCGTGCATACGCATCTTGCCGTGAGGTATGGCAAAGCGCTGCCGGATGCGAAAGGCGAGGCCCAGGGCGCGAGCGAGGGCGGGCCGCTCGGGCTCGGCCTGGGCCGCGATCTCAGCGCGCGAGGCATGTCGCTCGTCAGCGCGCAGCCGGTCGGCGAAGTCGGTACGCGGATACGCGTGTCGTTCCCGATCAGCACGGTGCAGATCGATGCCGAATTCGAGGCGTTCGCCGTCGTGCGTTATGTGAAGGCGAGCGATGAGGGCGATGGCTCCGTCGAGCACGGCCTTGAATTCGAAGCGATCAGCGCGCAAGAGCAATTCGCATTGCGCTCCTATCTGTTCGATTGCTTGAGCGCGAGGATGCAGATGCAGCTCTGATCGGGTGATCGTTTGATTCCGTGAATGCTCAATCCGCGCCCATCGATTCCTCTTCGTATACCTCGATGCGGTTGCGCCCGCGTTCCTTTGCGACATAGAGCGCCTTATCGCAACGGGAAAGCGCCTGGTAGGCGCCCACATCCGTTGCGCGCAAGCTGTCGATGCCGATGCTGACCGTCATCGCCACCTGCCGGGCGCCTTCGACGAGCGGCGCTTCATCGATGCGGCGCTGCACTCGCCGTGCGAACGCAACGGCATCGTCGATCGTCGCGTCGGGTAGCACGGCCGCGAATTCTTCGCCGCCGATCCGCCCGACGATATCGCCCGCCCGGCTTTCGGCACGCAGCAACGCAGCGAAGTGACTGAGCGCGCGATCGCCCAACGCGTGCCCCCATCGATCGTTGAGTACTTTGAAGTGATCGAGATCGAGCATGAGCACCGCGGCCTGTTTGATGTCGGCGGTGCGTATCCGCATCAATTCCGCCTCGCTGCGCAACGTGAAATGGCGGCGGTTCGGCAGTTGCGTGAGGTGGTCGATCGTCGCCAATTCGTTGAGATCGGCTTCGATGCGCTTGCGATCGGTCGCATCGGTGATAAAGCCGTGCCATAGCGTGCTGCCGTCGGGCAACCGTTGCGGGCGCGCGTCGCCTTGCCGCCAGCAAGTGCCTTGGTGCGGCAGCGTCACGCGGTATTCGAGGTGCCAGGGCGTCAGGTTCGCGGCGGATTGTTGCAACGAATACCGATAGGCCGCCACATCGCGCGGATCGATGCGCGCTTCGATCGCGTCTGCGCTCCGGGTCACGTCCTCGGGTGTCAGCTCGTAGATGTCCTTGATGCCCTCGCTGGCATAGGTAACGGTGGCGCGCCCGTCGAGCGTGAGCCGATATTCGAAGACGAGGCCAGGTACTTCGTTGGTCAGGTTCGTGATCAGGTCGATCGTGTGTTGCAGCTCTTGTGACGTTTCGCGCAATGCCGTGATGTCGGTCGTCGTACCGACCATCCGCAGAGCGCGGCCGTCGCGATCGCGGCTGACCACTTTGCCGCGGCTGCAAATCCACTTATATGAGCCGTCTTTGCAACGAATCCGATGTTCGACCGCATAGCTATCGGTGCGATTGTCGAAATGCGCCTTCATCGTCGCCTGCACGTGAGCGAGATCGTCCGGGTGCAGACGAAGGTAAGCGTCTTCGATTCGATTGCTGAGGTCGTTCGGCCCATAGCCAAGCATGGCCGCCCACGCCGGGGAGTAGTGGACTTCGCCGGTGGTGACATTGCGATCCCAGAGGCCCGTTCCGCTGCCGGTCAGCGCCAGGCTCACGAGGTTGCTGTCCACTTCGAATGAATCCGCGCTTTGCGCTTGTGCTTGTGCTTGTGCTCGGGCGAGCGCGTAAGCCGCCAGCGACGCGAAGTCGCGCAAGGTGCTGCGCTGCGTCTCGTCGAGCCGGCGCGGGGAGGCATCGAGCAGATAGAGCGTGCCGATCTGTTGCCCGCCGCTGTCGGTCAGCGCGCATGCCGCAAAAAAATGGGGCCGGCTTTCGGGCGATGTGCCAGCGCCGTCTTCGTTGACGAAACGCGGATCGCCACGGATGTCGTCGACGACGATCAAGGTCTCATGCCGCTTTCCGGCGGCGGCACACGCCGCGAGCAGCGCAGGAGGGAGCGTGGCGGGCGCCATGCCGGCGACGGCGAGCAGTTCCTGCCCGCTTGAGCTCGAAACCGTGATCAACACGGTCGAGACGCCGAAGTGCGTGCGCGCGAGCCGGGCCACGGTCTCGCACTCAGGGCGGGCATCGCGGGCCGAACGACCGGCCGTGCCGATCGCGCCGTTATCGAAGTCCGTAGTCAGCATTCCAGGCGGCAGTTGTGAGCGGGTGAACTATATAGAGCTATCGACTATAACGGCGTAGAGCCATCTCGGCTTTAGTCTGATCATTGAAGATTGTTGTATGCGCAACGTTCGAAGGTCCGGACGGATCCGGCCCCGCCACACCGAACCCCGCGGCTGTCATTCCTTCCAGGCCCGAATAGTCTCCTTAACGGAATCGCACTAGGCGTAAACACGGGTTCCCGCGGCCCGAACCTCAGCGTTGAAGCCGATATATGCGCTGCGACATGGGCTTCATGTTTTTCGCCTGATGGGACGCGATGATGTGTTCGCCTACGCTTCGTGCAGCAAAGTGAAATCGATGGGGCCGGCACAAATGCGAACCGAAGCGCGGGACGCCACCAGCCGACGGTCCCCTGGCGACGAGACGCACAACGGCTCGCCCGCCCCAAACGTTGCTGACCAACCTAAGCCTATAGATTCGAGACAAACCTGACGACGGCCCGCAGCGGCCGTTTCAGCATGCTGATAAAGGAGCAAGCTCATGAGTGATACGCAGGCGCGGCCGGTCGTCGGCTCCGGCGCGACGGACGACTTCGGCGGTAACGGAGTCATCGATCGATATTTCGACATTTCTTCGCGCGGCAGCACGCAGCGCCGCGAAGTCGTCGCGGGCGTCACCACCTTCCTGGCGATGGTCTATTCCGTGTTCGTCGTGCCCGGTATGCTCGGCCGGGCGGGATTCGATACGAGCGCCGTATTCGTTGCCGTCTGTCTGACGACGGCGTTCGGTTCGCTGCTGATGGGCCTCTGGGCGAAGCTGCCGATCGCGATCGGCTGCGCGATTTCGCTGACGGCGTTTACCGCGTTCGGCCTCGTGCTCGGCAAGGGGATTGCCCCGGCCGTCGCGCTCGGCGCGGTGTTCCTGATGGGGCTCGTCTTCACGGCGATCTCGGTCACGGGCGTGCGCTCGTGGATCTTGCGCAATCTGCCGGCCGGCGTCGCACATGGCACGGGAATCGGGATCGGTTTGTTCCTGCTGTTGATCGCGTCGAACGACGTGGGTCTCGTCGTCAAGAATGCGGGCGGCGGCTTGCCGCTCGCGCTCGGTCACGTCACGGCGTTTCCGGTGATCATGTCGGTGATCGGCCTGGCAGCCATTTTCGGGCTGGAGCGACGTCGCGTGCCGGGCGGGATTCTGCTCGTCGTCGTCGCGATCTCGACGATCGGTCTTGCCTTGGACCCTGGCGTGAAGTTCCACGGCGTGTTCGCGCTGCCTTCGTTGAGCACGCCGGGCCACGCATCGCTGATCGGTGCGATGGACATCAAAGGGGCGCTTTCGGTTGCGGTGTTGCCCAGCGTCTTTGCGCTCGTCATGACGGCCGTCTTCGATGCGACGGGAACGATCCGCGCCGTGGCCGGGCAGTCGGGCCAACTCGACGAAAAAGGCTGCATCATCAACGGCGGGCGCGCATTGACGGCCGATTCGCTCAGCTCGATCTTCTCCGGCTTTTTCGGGGGGGCGCCGGCAGCGGCCTATATCGAATCGAGCGTCGGCGTGGCCGCTGGCGCGAAGACGGGTCTTGCCGCCGCGGTGGTCGGGCTGCTGTTTCTCGTCGTGATGTTCTTCTCGCCGCTCGCCGGTCTCGTCCCGTCCTATGCGACCGCGCCTGCGCTGATGTATGTCGGGTTGCTGATGCTGTCGAGCGTGAGCAAGCTGCATATGGACGACATGGTCGATTCGATGGCGGGGCTCGTGACTGCCGTGTTCATCGTGCTGACGGCCAATATCGTGACGGGCATCATGCTCGGCTTCGCGACGCTCGTGATCGGCCGCATCGTTAGCGGCGAATGGCGCAAGCTCAATGTGGGCACCGTGTCTATCGCGGTCGTGTTGGTCGCGTTCTACGCCGGGGGATGGGCTATCTGATCGATGGCTTGATGAAACGGCATCCTTCCAGCGGGAATTGAAACGAAATTCCCTGTTTTGTCCCAGAACGGTTTTCCCCGGCCAAATTCGCTTGAAGCACCGATTTCGGAACAGTAAATAGAAACGAGTGCCGTGTCCCTGCAGATGCGAGGAGCGCGGCACGACAATATATATGCCCCGGAGGAGACGCCAGGGGCTCCCGAAATCCCGTATCGCAAGCGCGTACGGTATTCACTGGAGGAGAGCCGTTTCATGTCATCCCATCCAAACATCGATTCCCGCATGCTTCGCCGCGTCGCATTGGCCAGTGTCATCGGCGCGACGGTCGAATGGTACGACTTCTTCCTGTATGGCGTAGTGGCCGGCATTGTCTTCAACAAGCTCTACTTTCCGACGAACGACCCGCTCGTTTCGATCATGCTCGCCTATTCGACATTTGCCGTCGGGTTCGTGACGCGTCCCGTCGGGGGCGTTCTGTTCGGGCACTTCGGCGATCGCATCGGCCGTAAATCGGCGCTGATTCTGTCGCTGTTCATCATGGGCATTTCGACCGTGGGCGTCGCTTTCGTGCCGACGTATGCGCAGATCGGCATTTGGGCGCCGATCCTGTTGTTGTCCTTACGGGTGCT
The DNA here is from genome assembly GCF_002879855.1 of Trinickia soli. Lineage (GTDB taxonomy): Bacteria > Pseudomonadota > Gammaproteobacteria > Burkholderiales > Burkholderiaceae > Trinickia > Trinickia soli. Next base: position 147,977 of record NZ_PNYB01000011.1, read on the forward strand.
GCAGGGTATCGGCCTGGGCGGAGAGTGGGGCGGTGCGGTGCTGATGGCGTACGAGTACGCGCCTGTGCACCGGCGCGGACTTTATGCCAGTCTGCCGCAGGTCGGCTTGTCGATCGGCCTGTGTCTTGCCTCGGGGATGGTCGCGGCCGTGTCGCACCTGCTCTCCGAGCAGGCGTTCTTCGCGTGGGGGTGGCGCATCGCGTTCGGCGCGTCGCTCGCGCTCGTCTTGATCGGGCTGTACATTCGCCTGAACGTGATGGAAACGCCCGAATTCGCCGCGCTCAAACGTGGCCGTTGCGAAGTACGGCTGCCGGTCGTCGAAATGTTCGCCAATTACCGACGTGAATTGTTGCTCGGCATGGGGGCGCGCTATATCGACGGCGTGTTCTTCAATGTCTTTGCCGTTTTTTCGATCGGCTATCTGACGCAGCACATCAAAATGGATCGCACGGACGCCTTGCTCGGCGTGATGATGGCCGCGTTCGTCATGTGCTTCTTCATTCCGTTGTTCGGCAGTCTCGCCGATCGTGCCGGCCGTGCGCGCGTGTACAAATGGGGCTCGTTGCTGTGCGGCGCGTCGGTTTATCCGGCGTTCTGGCTGATCGAGAGCCAGCCGGGCAATACGCTGCTGATCTGGCTCGCGATCGTGATCCCGTTCGGGATTTTCTACGCGATGGTGTATGGCCCGGAGGCGGCGCTCTTTGCAGACCTGTTCGATGCGAGCGTCCGCTACACCGGCATTTCTTTCGTCTATCAATTCTCGGGAATTTTCGCGAGCGGCCTCACGCCGATCATCGCCACCGCCCTGTGGAAGATGAGTGGCGGCAAGTGGTGGACCGTCTGCGCCTACGTGCTGTTCTCCGCGCTGGTGTCGGCCTGGTCGGCGCGGGCGATGGAACGCGCGCGTGGGCAGCAACGCGTGGCATCGCGCGAACAGCCTGCCGTGAGCGCGCCGTGAGGCGCATCGCCTGGTGACGCCGCGGCTCGCCGTGACAGGCAACGCCGCGGTCGCGACACCGGGAGGCTTCACGCACGAAACGTCTTTGCGGTCTCTTCGGCCGCGCGCCGCAGGTCCGGTTCGAATCGCAGCAAATCCTCGAGCGTCAATCGTCCGACGGGCGCCTGCACCGCAATCGCCGCGCAGGCGCGATTGCGGTCCAGCATGACCGGCACCGCGATTGCGATCAGTCCTTGCAGGTGTTCCTGGTTGTTGATGGCCAAGCGACGGCGACGCGTGATCGCGAGTTCCTTGCGCAGCGCGTCGCGGTTCGTGATGGTTCGCTCCGAATAGGAACGCAGCGGCAGCGTTTCGATCACGCGCTCGCGTCGATCCTTCGGCAGAAAGCTGATCAGGAGCTTGCCGCTGGCCGAGCAGTGCAGCGGGACATGCGAGCCCGGTTGCAAATGCATGCGCAGCGGCCATTCCGTTTCGACGCGATCGACGTAGACGACATCGTTGCCCGACAGCATGGTCAGGTTGCAGGTTTCGCCGATTTTTTCGACGAGCTGCTCGAGCAAGACATGACGCGCCGCAGCGGGACCTGCATGCATGAGCACGTTCACCGCGAGCATGCGCACGCGCGGCGAACATTCGTAGAGCTTGTCGCGGGCGCCGCGCGTGATGAGCCACGCGTCGCTCAGCTGCACGAGGATGCGGTGCATGGTCTGCTTCGGTAAATCGAGCGTGCTCGCGAGCTCCATCATGGAGAGCGGCCGGCCGGCCGCCGCCAGCGTTTCCAGCACGCGAAACGCTCGGACTGCCGCCGCATTCGACTGATTCGACGCCGACATCGCCTCTCCCGATTTGCAACACACGCTGCAGTAGCCCTCATTGTGTATCGATTCGTGCGGATTTCGGGACTCGGGTAAGTCCCGAAATCCGCACTTTTCGTTGAGCGTGCCAACGCTGTCGGGAAATGTGCGGGAAACGGGACTCGCCTCCCGACGCGCTCGCATAGATTGGCTGTACCGCCAATCATCTTTTCGCAACGGAGTGCATCTATGAACGTCAGGGCGACAGTCGCCGAAATCGTAGCCGCGCCGACGGACGAAGCCGTGAAGGAGCGCGTCGCCGCGCTCGTTGCTCGCGCACGCGAGGCACAGCGCGCATTCGAGGTCGCGGGGCAAGCGACGCTCGATACCGCGGCGGCCGCGGCGGCGTGGGCAATCATGGAGCCGGATCGCAATCGCCGGCTCGCGGAACGTTCGGTAGCCGACACCGGGCTTGGCAATGTCGAAGACAAGTTTCGTAAAAACTATCGCAAGACGCTGGGCCTGCTGCGCGATTTGCACGGCAAGCGCACCTGCGGTGTCATTTCGCGCGACCCGGGGCGCGGCATCGTCGAAATCGCTCGGGCCGTAGGCGTCGTCGCCGCGATCACGCCTTCGACGAACCCTGCCGCCACGCCCGTGAACAAGATCATCAATGCGCTCAAGTGCGGCAATGCCGTGATCGTGGCACCGTCGCCGAAGGGACACTCATCGTGCGCGTTGCTGATCGAATTCATTCATCAGCAGTTTGAACGGGCCGGTATCGATCCGGCACTCGTGCAGATATTGCCCGAGCCGGTCAGCAAGCTGGCGAGCGCCGAGTTGATGCGGGCGGCGGATCTTGTCGTCGCGACCGGCTCCCAAGCGAACGTGCGCATGGCGTATGCGAGCGGCACGCCTGCTTTTGGCGTCGGCGCGGGCAATGTGGCTTCGATCGTCGAACGGTCTGCGGATCTGGCCGAGGCGGCTCGCAAGATCGCGCTGTCGAAAACCTTCGACAACGCGACGAGCTGCTCCTCCGAAAACAGCATCGTGATCGAGGACGCGGTGTATGACGCGATGATGGAGCAATTGCTGCGATGCAAAGGCGTGCTGCTCGATGCAACGCAGAAGGCGCGCCTGCAGGCGGCGATGTGGCACGACGGAAAACTCTCCGAGCGCTGCACGGCAAAATCGGCGGAACAGATTGCGCAGGCGGCCGGACTTGACGAATTGGCTGGGCAAGAGGCGAAATTCCTGATGGTGGAAGAGAGCGGCTTCGGGCCCGAGCACCCGTTCTCGGGCGAAAAGCTTGCGCCGGTGCTCGCCGTCTATCGCGCGAGCGATTTCGCGGATGCCGCGCGCATCGTGCGCAGCATCTACGCCTATATGGGCGCCGGTCACTCGGTCGGATTGCATACGGCAAACACCGATTACGCCATCGAGTTGGGCGAACGGTTGCCCGTGGCGCGCGTCATCGTCAATCAGGCGCACTGCCTCGCGACGGGCGGCAACTTCGACAACGGCCTGCCGTTTTCATTGTCGATGGGCTGCGGCACCTGGGGGCGCAACAACTTTTCGGGCAACCTCGATTTCCATTACTACCTCAACGTAACCCGCGTCGCCTATCCGATCGAAGAGCGCATGCCCGAGCTCGATACGCTGCTCGGCGACTACTTCGGGAGAGTCGGCCGATGAGCACGCCTACGACGCTGCGCGCATTGATCGATACGCGCGCCACGCAGTATCCCGACAAACCATTCGTATTGGCCGGAGCCGCGCACGACGAGGAACGCACCGAAGCCGGCGCGGCCGTCACGTTTGCGATGCTGCAGGCGCAGTGCCGCGAACTCGAAGCGCGTTTCAGGCAGGCCGGGCTGCGGCCGGGCGATATTGTTTCCGTGTACATGGGAAACGGCGTGCAGACCGCCACGCTCCTGCTTGGCGCCATGTACAGCGGCCTCGTCGTTCATCCGCTGAACCTGCTGTGCCAACCCTCGCAACTGCGCTACATCGTCGAGCATTCGGACACGCGCATGATCTTCGTGTGCGATGAGACGCATGATGCGATCGCGGCTGCATGTGCCGCGCTGAGCGAGCAGGGGCACGCGCGAAGCATTGCGCTCGTGCGCACGGCGCCCGAGGCGATCGATCTGCCCGCGCTGCCGCAACTCGAACCCGCACTCGCGCAAACAGCAGGGACGGATCCCGCCGTGGCCAATGGCGACTGGGCGCCGGGGCACGTCGTTCTGCCGAACGATATCGCGTTGCTGATGTACACCTCGGGCACGACCGGCGCACCTAAAGGGGTCCTGCTGAGCCATCGCAATCTGCTGGCGAACGCACGCAATATCAGCACCGAGCATCGGCTAGGCGCCGACGATCGCGTGCTTGCCTCGCTGCCGCTTTATCACATCAACGGCCTTGTCGTGACGCTGCTCGCGCCGCTCTATCACGGCGGGTCGGTCGTGATGACGCCGCGTTTCTCGGCGCGGACCTTCTGGCGCGACGTGGCGCGTTTCGGTTGCACCTGGATCAACGTCGTGCCGACGATCGTCGCCTACCTGCTGGGCGGCGATGAGCCCACCGGCTTCGATCTCTCCGCGCTTCGTTTTTGCCGCACGGCATCGGCCGCGTTGCCGAGCGACCATCATCGCGCATTCGAGGCGCGTTTCGGCATCGGCATCATCGAGACGATGGGGATGACGGAGACGGCCGCGCCGATCTTCAGCAATCCTTACGATCCGGCGCTGCGGCGCATCGGCAGCATCGGGCTGCCCTCAGGTGCGCAGGCGAAGGTGATCGATCGCGAGGGACGCGAGTGTGCCCCGAACGCGCCCGGCGAGATCGTGTTGCGCGGTGAGCAGGTGATGCAGGGGTACTACAAGCGCCCCGAAGAAACCGCGAAAGCCTTCACGGCCGACGGCTGGTTGCACACAGGTGATCTCGGCTATCGCGATGAGGAGGGCTACTTCTACATCAACGGCCGCGCGAAGGAGCTGATCATCAAAGGCGGCGAGAACATCGCGCCCCGTGAGATCGACGAGGCATTGTTGCGCCATCCCGGCGTGCTCGATGCCGCGGCTGTCGGCGTGCCCGATTCGATGTACGGGCAGGAAATCGTCGCGTTCGTCGTGCCGCGCGAGACGCATTGGCACGGCGCGCCCGATGCGCATGAACTGCGCGCGCATTGCCTGCGCGAGCTGGGCCGCTACAAGACCCCCAAGGAAATCCGGTTCGTCAGCGATTTACCGCGTGGCCCGTCGGGCAAGGTCCAGCGCTTGAAGCTGCTCGCGCCGGCGCCCGACTAGAAACGGGGGGCACCGGCCCTGCCGTGCGATTCGCCGTAGACATCGAAATCTCTAACAAGAGACAGTGGGAGACAACCGTATGAAACAGCGTGCGCAGCGCGTGAAGACGCGCCATATCATCTTGGCGGTCATGTGCCTCATGTATTTCATCTCATACATCGACCGCGTCAATATTGCAGTAGCAGGGCCGCTGATTCGGCACGAGATGGGGCTGACGACCGTGCAGCTCGGTCTCGTGTTCTCTGCGTTCGCCTATCCCTATGCGGCGATGCAGATCATCGGCGGCTGCTTGTCCGACAAATTCGGGCCGAAAGTGGTGCTGACCGTGCTCTCGTTGATCTGGGGTGCTGCGACGCTTGCCACCGGTTTCGCCGGTAGCGTGGCGATGCTCGTCGCGCTGCGCTTCGTGCTCGGGATCGGCGAAGGCGGCGCATTCCCGACGGCGACGCGTGCATTCACCTACTGGATGCCCGTGGGCGAACGCGGCTTCGCGCAGGGCATTACGCACAGCTTCGCGCGCCTGGGCGGCGCGGTCACGCCACCGCTCGTGCTCGCCGTCGTGGTCGCCGGTGGGTGGCGCGACGCGTTCATCCTGCTCGGCGTCGCGAGCCTCGCGTGGACCGTGCTGTATCTGTTCGTGTTCACGAACAGCCCGGAGCAGAATCGCCGCATCACGCCTGAGGAAACGGCCGAGATCGGCTATCGAACCGGCGATTGCGAGCGCGCCAAGCGTGCGCGGACGCCCTGGCGCAAATTGATTCATCGCATGTGGCTCGTCACCTTCGTCGACTTTTGTTACGGCTGGTTGTTGTGGGTGTACCTGACGTGGCTGCCGTCGTATCTGAAGGAGTCTCGCGGCTTCGACCTCAAGCACCTCGCACTCTTCACCGCCTTGCCGTTGCTTGCCGGCGTGGTGGGCGATACGTTGGGCGGCGTGGTTTCGGATCGCATCTACAAGGTGACGGGGCGCCTGCGCTTCGCTCGCTGTTCGGTGCTCGTCGTCGGGTTGGGCGGTTCTCTCGCGTTCCTGGTGCCGATGATTTCGGTGGCCGATCCTCTGACGGCCGTCTGGCTGCTGAGCGGATCGTTCTTCTTCCTCGAACTCACCAACCCGGTTCTGTGGACGCTGCCGCTCGATATCGCAGGCAAGTACGCAGGCACGGCGGGCGGGATGATGAACACGGGCTTCGGCGTCGCGGGCATGATCTCTCCCGTCGCCTTCGGCTACCTGATCGAACACACGGGCAGCTACAACGCGCCTTTCATGGTGTCGGCCGGCTTGTTGGCCTTGGGCATGGTGGCGGCACTGTTCATCGACACCTCGCGTACGGTCGACGCCGACGAAGAACGCGAGCGCAACGAAGGCGCGGCGAGCGGGGCGTTCACGTTTCTCGATGCCGTGCCGGCTGTGCGGCTCGAGCGTCATACCTTGCGGCGGCCGTTGCGTTGGCGCCGTTGAAGCGCGGGGCCGGGGCTCAAACCCCGGCTGCGACGGGCTCGGCCGCCGAAACCGGGCGCGAACGCCCGTCTTCGATGATCATGTCCGCGGCTTTCTCGGCAATCATGATGACCGGAGCGTTCGTGTTGCCCGAAACGAGCTCCGGCATGATCGACGCATCGACGACGCGCAGCCTTGCGATGCCGCGCACGCGCAAGCGCTCGTCGACGACGGCGAGCGGGTCGTTGCCCATTTTGCAGGTACACGCCGGGTGATAAATCGATTGACTGTACTGCCGCGCTGCTTCGAGCAGCTCGGCGTCGCTTTGATACTGCGCGCCGGGCGTGAACTCCGAGACGATGCGCGACGCGAGCGACGGTGCGGCGGCGATGCGGCGTGCCACCCGAATGCCGCCGATCACGACCGGATGATCGCGCTCGTCGGACAGGTAATTGGCATGAATGGCCGGATACTGCAACGGATCGGCCGAACGAATCTCGACGTGGCCGCGGCTGAACGGCCGCAATTGGCAGACCGAAGAGGTAAACGCGGAGAATCGATGTGCGCCTTCACCGGGCTTGTCGGCGCTGAGCGGCTGCATATGGAACTGAATGTCGGGACGATCGACGTCGGGGCGCGAGCGCGTGAAGATGGCGACCTGGCTTGCGGCCAGCGTGAGCGGCCCGGTGCGCCACAGCGCGTACTGCATGCCGATCCATGCTTTGCGCAACGGGTTGTTGACTTCGTCGTTGAGCGTGCGCTCGCGTGTGCGGAAGACGAGGCGGACCTGCAGATGGTCTTGCAGGTTGCGCCCGACGCCGGGCAGGTCCAGGCGCACGGGCACGCCGACGCGTTTGAGCAGAGGCGCGGGGCCGATGCCCGAATGCTGCAGGATCTGGGGCGAACCGATTGCGCCCGATGCCAGAATGACCTCGGCGCGCGCTCGCACGATCTTGCGCTCGCCGCCCTGGATGTATTCGACGCCGACGGCCGTTCTGCCTTCGAACACGATTCGGCACACCTGTGCGCGCGTGACGACTTGCAGATTGGCGCGCATGCGGGCCGGTTTCAGAAAACCCTTTGCCGTGCTCCATCGCAAGCCCTTGTAGGCGGTCTGCTGGTAGTAGCCGACACCTTCCTGGCTGGCGCCGTTGTAATCGGCGTTGGCGGGGATGCCGATTTCCTGCGCGGCCGCGATGAAGTGATCGGCGATGGGGCGGCGCAGCCGCAGGTCGGACACTTTCAATGGTCCACCCACGCCGTGATACGCATCGGCCCCGCGTTCCTGGTCTTCGGATTTCTTGAAGTAGGGCAGCACATGGGCATAGCTCCAGCCGCGATTGCCGAGTTCGGCCCAGCGGTCGTAGTCCTGGCGCTGCCCGCGCACATAGAGCAAGCCGTTCAACGAGCTCGAGCCGCCGAGCACCTTGCCACGCGGCCAATCGATGCGGCGGCCGGCGACGTTGGGATCGGGCTCGGTGCGGTAGCACCAATCGAGCTCAGGGTTGTGCATGGTCTTGAAATAGCCGACGGGCACGTGAATCCACGGGTTCGTGTCGGGGCCGCCGGCTTCGAGCAGTACGACCGAGTTGCGCGGATCGAAGCTCAGGCGATTGGCCAATACACATCCCGCCGACCCCGCGCCGACGATGACATAGTCGACTTCCTGTTCCATGAAAAGCGTCTCCTGGCGATCCGATAGACATATAGGAAAACCGCGCTGTATCGCGCTGAATGGATTCAATGTCGTGGATGACGAGGGGCTTCGCAAGCTCACCGGGCGTGTTGAGCGCCAAACTGAAACGGAATGTGTCGATTCCGGCTCAAAACGGCCCTGGCCTATCCGGTGGCCCACGCAAGCAGACTACGATGGCATGGCGATCGACCCATTGCCGATTCGCGCTCAGGGCGACCGATCGCGCCGCTGGTCCAACCGAAATATCGCGACTGGTTCTTGGGCGCCCCCGCGCACGGCGCTACGATCGAGATCAATATCCGGAGCCGCCGCTATGGCGGCGGGCCGGTTGCAAAGGAGAAAGCTGTGACGATTGATGGGATGCAACGGACGCCGGATCGCATGGTGTCGGTGCGCGAATGCTTCGGTATCGATTCGAGCCTGATGGTGCCCATGTTCGATGAGCGCGACGATCATGTTCCCGAGATCGATACGGCGTATCGCTTCAATGCACAGGTCACGCTCGCCATCCTGGCCGGCTTCACGTACAACCGCCGCGTGATGGTGCAAGGCCTGCACGGCACCGGCAAGTCGACGCATATCGAGCAGGTCGCCGCGCGCTTGAACTGGCCCTGCGTGCGCGTCAATCTCGACGGGCATATCAGTCGTCTCGATCTCGTGGGAAAGGACGCCATCGTCGTGCGCGACGAGCGCCAGATCACGGAGTTTCAGGAGGGCATCGTGCCATGGGCGTTGCAGCGTCCCGTCGCCTTGATCTTCGACGAATATGATGCGGGCCGTCCCGACGTGATGTTCGTGATTCAGCGGATTCTTGAGCGCGACGGCAGTCTGACGTTACTCGATCAGAACCGGGTGATTCGTCCGCATCCGTCCTTCCGGCTTTTCGCCACGTCGAATACGGTCGGCCTCGGCAATCTGAATGGTCTTTACCATGGCACGCAGATGTTGAATCACGCGCAAATGGACCGCTGGAATGTCGTGGCGACGCTGAGCTATCTGCCGCGCGAGGACGAAACGGGCATCGTGCTCGCGCGCGTGCCCGAGTTGGCCGACGATGCGGGCCGCGCGCTCGTCGAATCCATGGTGGCGATGGCGGCGCTGACGCGCAAGGGGTTCGCCACCGGCGATCTTTCGACGCTGATGTCGCCACGCACTGTGATCAACTGGGCGGAGAATTGCCAGATCTTCCGCGACCCCGAGCTCGCCTTTCGTTTGACGTTCTTGAACAAGTGCGACGAAGCGGAATGGCCGATCGTGAGCGAGTACTACCAGCGCTGCTTCGGCGTCGAGCTTGGCGAGGCGGCGACGGTCGGCGCGGCCGATGGGCGCGCCGACCGTGCCGTGCCGCAGGCTTCGCGATGAAGCCGTTGCATGACACATCGGCTACGGGCCCGGGCCGCGAGCGGCTATGCGCGGCTGTCGTGCGGGCGTACACGGGCGATGCTGCCTTGCATTATCGTGCCGGTCGTTTGTGCCGGAAGGTGCGCCCGTTGCCGCTGTTTGCGCCGCATCTGCGCACCGACGCGGAACAAGACGACTTCGCCTCGTTGCGCGGCGCGGCCGATTGCGCCGCCATGCGGCTCCTGCATTCGGACGCCGCATTGCATCGGCAGCTATCACCGGATTCATACGTCGAGCGCCTGTTGTTCGAGATGTTCGAGCAGATTCGTTGCGAATCGTTGGCGCCGTCGGGCATGTCCGGTCTTGCTGAGAATCTGCGCTATCGCTTCGAATCGTGGTCGCGCGCGTACCATCGTGCGGGGTGGGTCGACGATCATCTGGGCATCCTCATCTATACGGTGCTGCAGATCGTATGGTCGCGCGTGACCGGCTCGCGCGTGCTGGAAGAGACCGAAGGCCTCATCGAGGCCACGCGTGCCGGCATCGTGCCGGCGATCGGCGTCTGCCTTGCGGGGTTGCGCCGCAATCGCTTCGACCAGCGCGGCTATGCCCAGCATGCGCTTGAACTGGCGCAGCGCGTCACGTCGATGCTCGAAGAAGCCGGCGCGATGTCGATGGCTGACGCGGCTGCCGAAGGCCGCGACGCCGACGACGCGTTGACGTCGTTTTCCCTTTGGGTTGATTTCGACGGGTCGGATGAAGCGTTTGATGCCGGGAACGCGGCGCAGGCCGCGCGTGTTTCGAATTCGTCCGTGCGGCATTACCGCGCTTATACGACGCAGTTCGACCGCGAGGTGTCCGCGGGCGCGCTCGTGCGTCAACCGCTGCTGCGCGAATATCGTGAACGGCTGGACGAGCGCATCGCCCGGTGCGGCTTCAATCTCGCGCGAGTCGCGCGTGCCTTGCAGGCCGCGCTGACCGCGCCGCAGCGCGACGGTTGGTCGTTCGGCGAGGAAGAGGGCCGTATCGACGGACGGCGTCTGGCGCAGATCGTCAGCTCGCCGACCGAGCGTCGCGTATTCGTGCAGGAGCGCATGAGACCGCGTGGCGATTGCGCGATCGGTTTTCTGATCGATTGTTCGGCATCGATGAAGGCGCACGTCGACACTGTCGCGGTGCTGGTCGACAGCCTCGTTCGCGCGAGCGAGCAGGCGGGCCTGACGACCGAGATACAAGGCTTTACGACGCTCGCATGGAACGGCGGGCGTGCGCGAACGCAATGGCTGGCACGGGGGCGGCCGCCGCATCCGGGGCGTCTGAACGAAACCTGCCACATGGTGTTCAAGGGCGCGGACGTCAGTTGGCGACGCGCACGCACCGATATCGCCGCATTGTTCAAAGCCGACCTGTTTCGAGAAGGCGTGGACGGGGAAGCGATCGACTGGGGCTGCCAACGGCTGGCCGCACACGACGTGAGCCGGCGCATTCTTGTCGTCATTTCGGATGGCAGTCCGATGGACGCGGCAACGTCTCAAGCCAATGGGCCTTCGTATCTCGACGAACATCTGAAGGATGTGCTCCTTCGACACGAAACGGTGCGCGACGTCGAGGTCTTGGGACTCGGGATGGGCTGCGACCTGAGCACGTTCTGTCGGCACTGCGCGACGGTCGATCCCGCCGCCCCGCTCGACACGAAGCGTTTGCTCGACCTCGCGCAGTGGATCGGGCAGCGGCGCGGTCAGCCTTAACGGCTGACGCGCGCTTACCTCCTACCTTTGCACCCTTTGTACCTTTGGCGTTATGCCGCGTGAGGCGCGGTCGAATGATGGGCGTCCCGCGCATGGGCGGCTTGTGCCTGCACGGCAGTCACCGCGATCACATAGTAGACGTCTTCGCTGCTGCAGCCGCGCGACAGATCGTTGGCGGGGAAGTGCAGCCCCTGCAGTAGCGGGCCGATCGCCTTCGCACCGCCGATGCGTTCGGCAAGTTTATAGCCGATATTGCCGGCGTCGAGGTTCGGAAAAACGAGCACGTTCGCATGCCCGCCCACCTGGGAATGCTCGATCTTGCGTTCGGCGATTTCGGCCACGATCGCCGCGTCCAACTGGACGTCGCCGTCGATGGCCAAACCGGGGCGCAACGATTTCACGCGCTGGGTCGCTTCGATCACCTTGTCGACATGTGCGTGATGCGCGCTGCCGCTCGTCGAAAACGACAGCATCGCGACGCGCGGTTCCTCCATCAACAAACTGCGTGCGCTGTCGGCGGCGGCCATGGCGATCTCGGCCAGTTGCCCGGCGTCGGGATCGACGACGAGCGCGCAGTCGGAAAAAATGAGCCCGCCTTTATAACGGTGGAACGGCTCGCATAACATCATCAGAAAGAAGCTCGATACGAGCTTGAACGACGGCTCGATGCCGATCAATTGGATCGCCGTGCGAACGACATCGGCGGTCGTATGGACGGCGCCAGCAACGGACCCGTCCGCATAGCCGCAGCGCACCATCAGATCGGCGAACACGAGCGGTTTGAGCACTTCGGTTTGTGCGAGCGCTTGCGTCATGCCTTTGGCAGAGCGCAGCGCAACGAGCTCGCTCGCGAAGCGGGCGCGCCAATCGGAGGTGGCCGGATCGACGAGGGTGATGTCATCCAGCGACAGCGACTCGCGTTCGGCCACGGCGCGGATCGCATCGGGCGCGCCGACCAGCGTGATGCGGGCGATACCCTCGCGGCTGGCTCGCGAGGCGGCCGCCAGCACGCGCGGATCTTCGGCTTCGCAGAGCACGATACGCATCGGTGCCATGCGCGCGGCTTCGATGATGCGGTTGAGGGCTTTCATGGCGTGTCAACTCGAAAGAAGGCGAAAGAAGGGAAGCGTGTCCATTCAAAAGATGAAAGCGGCCGAGCCGGCGGGTTGATTCGCCGTTCCGGCCGCAAGCTGCAGCGCGCGGGGCCCGCAGCGACGCTACGATCAGACGTAATCCTTGTACTTATCGAGCAGGCGCACAGGTTTGGCCAACGCATCGCGACGGAACGGATCGCCCAGCTCACGCGTGCACATGATTTCGATGATCGTCGTCTTGCCTTCGTTCATCTGCATATCGATGGCACGCTTGAGCGCCGGGCCGACATCTTCGAGCTGATCGACCACGATGCCTTCGGCACCCATCGCACGCCCGATCGCCGCGAAGCTTTGATTGTCGAGCTCGCCCGCCACGAAGCGGCGGTTGTAGAAGTCGACCTGGTTTTTCTTTTCCGCGCCCCACTGCCGGTTGTGGAACACGACGGCCGTCACGGGAATGCCGTGCCGCACGCAGGTCATCGTTTCCATCAGGCTCATGCCCCATGCGCCGTCGCCGGCATACGAGACCGCCGGGCGATGCGGAGCCGCCACCTTCGCGCCGATGATGGTCGGGAACGCGTAGCCGCAATTGCCCCAGCTCATCGCCGCGAAGAAGCTGCGCGGCTTGTTGAAGCGCAGGTAGCTGTTCGCGACCGAATTGATGTTGCCGATGTCGGTGGACACCATCACGTCCTCGGGCATCGCTTTCTCGAGTTCGCGCAACACTTGCCGCGGATGCAGGTACTGGCCGCCGTTGAACGTGCGCTCGTGCTTCTGTTCCTCGATCATGTCGAGGCTGTACGGGTCGAGCTCGTGCGTCCAGCCGTCAAGTTCCTTTTCCCACGTCGCTTTCTCGGTCGAGATCTGGTCGGCCCGCTCGCTGCGCGTGGCGTCGCAAGCGAGCTTGCGATCGGCCAATCGTTGCGTGAGCGCGATGGCCGAGGCTTTGGCGTCGCCGCAGATGCCGACCGAGATCTTCTTCACGAGGCCGAGCATTTTATGGTCGGCATCGATCTGGATGATCTTCGCTTCCTTCGGCCAATAATCCATGCCGTGCTGCGGCAGCGTGCCGAACGGCCCGAGACGCGAACCGAGCGCAATCACGACATCGGCGCGCGAGAGCAGCTTCATCGCGGCTTTGGAGCCCTGATAGCCGAGCGGGCCGCACCACAACGGGTGGTTCGCCGGGAACGAATCGTTGTGCAGGTAGCTGTTGACGACCGGCGCGCCGAGACGTTCGGCCAGCGCCTTGCACTCTTCGACCGCATCGGCCATGACCACGCCGCCGCCCGAAATGATCACGGGAAACCTGGCTTGCGCGATGAGGTCGGCCGCTTCATCGAGGCTTTGAGCGCCGCCGGGGCCGCGGTCAAGTCTGCGCGGTTGCGGAATCTCGACTTTGACCTTGCCGTAGAAGTAGTCGCGCGGGATGTTCAGCTGCGTCGGTCCCATCTCGGCTTGCGCGCGGTCGAAGCAGCGCGCCGTGAATTCGGCCATGCGTGCCGGATGCGTGACGTGGCCTTGATACTTCGTGAATTCCTGGAACATCGGCAATTGATTTGCTTCCTGGAAGCCGCCGAGTCCGATGCCCATCGTCCCTGCTTCGGGGGTGACGATCACGACGGGGCTGTGCGCCCAATAGGCGGCCGCGATGGCCGTGACGCAATTGCTGATGCCTGGGCCGTTCTGACCGATCACGACGCCGTGACGGCCCGATACGCGGGCATAGCCGTCCGCCATATGGCCCGCGCCCTGTTCGTGGACCACAGGGATCAGGCGAATGCCGGCCGGCGCGAAGATGTCCATCGCGTCCATGAAGGCGGAGCCCATGATGCCGAACATGTCGGTTACGCCGTTGGCTGCAAGCGTTTCGACGAACGCCTCGGAAGGCGTCATCTCTTGCGGGCCGTCGGCAGTTGTAGGTTGGGGGCGGTTTTGTTCGCTCATTGGGTGTCTCCGGTCATCGTTTAGCGAAAGGCATGATTTCCGATCCTATGCGACGCCTATGTCGGGTCAAGCCATTCCGATGCGCGATGACGAAATTGAAATGAAATGAAATGATTCGTTTCAAAAGAGGCGCTCGCGCGGTGCCATGCAGTGCGCGCTTGCGCGCATTCGTCAGTTGGCGCTCGCCTGCTTCGGCCGTTCCTTGCGGAACGCGCGCTTGACGGCGATCAGTCCGTCGCGAAACTCGAACAGGTCGCAGCCTTCTGCTTCGATGCGCCAGCCCTCGGTGTGCGTGCCGGAAAACACCCATTCGGAGACGCCGCGATCGCCGACGACATAGTGGCGTCCGTTACCCCAATGCGCGTCGGGAAAGGCGGCAAAGACGGCTTCGAACGCCATCCGTACTGCGTCCCGGCCGACGAAGCGGGTGCCATAGACATCGGGGCCCGCGGCGGCGTCGAATACGCAGTCTTCGGTCATGAAGCCCATCAGCGCGGTTGCGTCATGGCGGTTGAACGCGTCGGAAAACGCGGCGAGCGTGTCGGCCGTGACGGCGCACGGGGCGATGGACGTTTCTGTCATTGAAGTCTCCTGAAGGGGGGTGGCGAGCCGCAAACCGCATCCATGCACGGCGGGCCCATTGGATAGGGAATACGTTAATGGGGGTTCGCATAGGCCGGTAGCGCCAGTTTTGCGCTTTCGCCTGGTCCAGGCTCACGCCGCGGCAAGCCGGCGGTGCGCCCCGCCAGCGCCGGGCGCACTGGACCCATCGGATCTGTTCGCCTGGCACTACCCGGTCTTTTAATGTTTGACAATGCTTGACTAAACGGGCGAGCCGGCGATTGCGAACCATGGCTGGAGACAAGACCCGTTCGCAGGTGACGGCGCTGACTATACTTTTATCAGCGCTTTTATCAGCGGTATTAAGAACGCTGTTATCAGCGGTTATATCAGCGCTCGTATCAGCGCGCTTATCAGCAGTTTCGACAGCAGCGACTCCATTACGGCTGCGTAGTGGCGACCTGAAGTCAGGATCTGCAACTCCAGGAGACAGCAGTGAGAGCGAGAGCACTAACTGAGCACGGCAAGACGATGAAGCCACCTGCGCGCCCCCCCGGCGAATCATGGATCAAACTGCGCCTGATGAGTTCGACCGCGAGATCATACGGATTGACCGCCGCCGTTCTGGTAGTAGCCGTTCTGTTGTGGGAGGCGGTTTCGATGGCAGGGATCTTCCCTGCGTTCGCGTTGCCTTCGCCGGTTGCCGTCTGGCAGTCGTTCGTCGACATCGTGCGTGACGGCTATGGCGGACAGTCGCTGATGAGCGACATTCTGATCAGTTGCTTTCGCATTCTCATCGGCTTTGTCGGCGCTGTCGCGATCGGCGTGCCGGTCGGGCTGTTGATGTCGCGCAACAAGCTCATCTTCGACCTCATCGACCCGCTGTTGCAGTTCGTGCGACCGGTGCCGCCGCTTGCCTATATTCCGCTGCTCGTCGTCTGGTTCGGCATCGGGGAGTTGCCGAAGGCGATCCTGATTCTGGTCGGCACGATCCCGGTCATCATCATCGGCACGATGTCGGGGGTCAAGAGCACGCCGGCCCTGCGGATTTCGGTTGCCCGCACGCTGGGCGCAACCAACGCGCAAATCTTCCGACGAATCGTGCTGCCTTCCGCGATGCCCGAGATTTTTACGGCGATGCGCGTCGGGATCGGCGTGGCCTGGACGTGTCTGGTCGCCGCCGAACTGATCGCCGCGAGCAGCGGGCTCGGCTGGCTCGTTCAGTTCGCCGGGCAAGCGTTGCAGGTCGGCGTCGTGATTGTGGGCATCGTCATCATCGGGGTGATCGGCTATGCCATGGAGCTGGCGATACGCAAGCTCGAGAATTGGGTCGTGCCCTGGCGCGGGCATGACTGAAACCACCCGTCGAGGAGACGAAAAGATGAAAACGAAAAGTGTGATTCAAGGCGCAGCCGCGGTGCTGCTGGTGATGAGCTCGCTGGTTGCCGGTGTGTCCCACGCCCAGAGCAAGCCGAAAGTGATCATCGGCTACGAGGACAACGGCGCAGACCCCTACATGGTGTCGATGGCGGAGCATATGTTCGAACGTCATATGAACGCCGACGTCGAGTACAAAATGTTCAGCTCGGGCCCGGCGGCAATGAGCGCGCTCGCATCGAACAGCCTGACGTTCATGTGCGGCATCGGCGTACCGCCGCTTGTCACGGCCATCGCTCAAGGCCTGCCGATGACGATCGTCTACAACCAGGAGCGCTATACGAACGCTGCCGGCATCGTGGTCACGCCGAAGAGCGGAATTCACGACGTAGCGGGCCTGCAAGGCAAGAAGATCGCGATCGTCGCCGGCTCGCAGGCTTCGTTCGAATTGGCGACGTTTCTGGCCGAGGCGCATGTGCCGTACTCGTCGGTGACGCAGATCAACATGGCGCCGCCGCAGATGCGCACGTCGTGGGTCACGGGTGCGATCGATGCCGCGATCGTCTGGGACCCCGTCTTCAGCGCACTGCGCGCAGCTGGCGGTAAGACGATCAAAACCGACGGCGATCTGCCGCGCAGCGCGTCGAGCTACAACGTCTGCATCGCCAACGCCGAATGGGCCAAAGCGCATCCTGATCTCGTGCGTGGCTTCGTCGCGGCGCTCGACGAAGGCTATCAGGTCACGCAATCGAATCGCGACCGTGCCATCGCCGAAATGGCGCGCCAAACCGGCGTCACAGTGGCGGTCGCGCAAAGTGAGCTGGCCGGGTACGAGTTGTTTTCAGGTGCGGACCAGACGACACCGAAGGTCATGGGGTCGGGGGCGGGCGTGACGAAATCGGCGACGTACGAGACGTTGGTCAATACGGCCAAGGTGCTTAAAACGATCGGTCGCATTCAATCCGTGCCGAGCAGTTTCGAGGTGAACGTTGCGCCGCAGTATTCGCAATCGCTAGCCCATTGAACTTGATTGAGCCAGTCGCGTAGGAGACGAACTTGAACATCGTCATCGATTCCCTGTACAAGACGTTCGGCGCCACATCGGCGCTCGAAAATATCAACCTTCAGTTCCAAGGCGGTGAATTCGTCACGGTGCTCGGCTCATCGGGATGCGGCAAGACCACCTTGCTGCATCTGCTGGCGGGTCTCACGTCGCCTTCCGGCGGCAATATCTATATCGACGGGGAAGTGAAGAACGAACCCGGCGCGGACCGCGTCGTCGTCTTTCAGCAGGCGGGGCTCTTTCCATGGCTCAGCGTCGAAGAGAACATCGAGTTCGGCCTTTCGCTGCATGGCGTGCCCAAAGCCGAGCGCCACCGTGCGTCGGCGGAGATTCTGCATACGATCGGACTGGAGGCATTCGCGCAGCACAAGCCCTATGAGCTTTCGGGTGGGATGCAGCAGCGCGTCGCGATAGCGCGTGCGCTCGTCATGCGGCCGAAGGTGTTGCTGATGGACGAACCGTTCGGCGCGTTGGATGCGCAAACACGCGCCGCAATGCAGACGTTCCTGACCGCACTCTGGGATCAGTTGCAATGCACGATCGTGTTCATCACGCACGACATCGATGAGGCGGTCTTCCTGGGTACGCGCCTCGTCGTGCTTTCGGCGCGACCCGGGCGCGTGGCGCTCGATGTGCCGATCGAACTGGCCCGCCCGCGTACGCCCGAGGTTGCGTTCGACCCTCACTTCCTCGAACTGAAGAAGCGGGCGATGGAAATCCTCGCGCATTAGGCGAGCGTCAGTGCAGCATTGAACGTTCGTCAGACGTCAGACGCGCATTGCACCCACTGTGATGCGCGTCCTTTTTGCGCGTCGATCTTGTTTCGTCAGGCACGCTCGTTCAAATGCAACAGCGGTGCAAGGCGGCTCGCGGCAAGCTTCATTTGCGGCACTGCCTTGAGCAGATCTTCGAGCGTTGCGCGTGCCGTCGGCGCGTGAACGGCCAGCGCGGCAAACGTATGGCTGGCAGCCGTGTCCTTGATCGGCACGGCCACCGCCACCATGCCGCGCACGAATTCCTCATTGTCGATTCCGACGCCCCGCGTTGCGAGCCGATCGAGCTCGGCTGCTAGCGCATGCGCATCGGTCAAGGTCCGATACGTCATTTTCTTGAGCGTCATGCGCGCGAGCATCGCGTTGCGTTCTAGCGGCGTCATCTGCGAAAGAAACAGCTTGCCGCTGGCGGTGCAATGCAGCGGCACGCGCATGCCGGGCCGCATTTCCAGGCGCAGGGGCTCGTCCGTTTCGACCCGCTCGATATAGAGCACGGTATCGTTGTCGAGCGCCGTCAGATTGCACGTTTCGCCCAGCACCTCCACGAGCGCGCGCAACACCGAGCGGCATCCGCGCGTAAACGTATTGTTCGACAACGTCGCCAACGCGAACTGCGCCGCGCGAGGGCCGAGCGCGATGGCGCGATCGTGGCCGCGCGAGTCGGGCATATGCAGCACATAGCCGCGTTGCTCGAGCGACTCGATCATGCGCAACAGCGTGGCTTTCGGAATATGCAGACGCGCCGACAGCTGAGACAGCGTGTAGGGCTGCCCCGCCGAAGCGAGGGTTTCGAGCACGGCGAGCGCGCGCAGCACGCGTGCGTCGTCGGTGGGCGAGGCGTCGGGCGTTCGATCGATATGGGCGGCCATGCGTCATCCGTCCGTGGCTGGCGACCACGAAAATGAACCATTTTGTACCAGATTCATAGCGTGATCCAGGAAGCGCCGTCTGCCTATGCTCGTTTATGCCGATGCCGATGCCGATGCCGATGCCGATGCCGATGCCGATGCCGATGCCAGCGCCGCGGCGACGCCTGCCGCGCTGGTCCAAGCGAATTGCTCTCACTGGTCCTACCGAGCCGAAATTGGCCTGACTAGACTTTCTTCAACAGATCGCGCAGGGCAGCCTGGCTTGCGCGAAAAGACAAAAGAGACCGATCAGGAGGCAGGCATGGCCGACGGATACGCCGCAGCGCCCGCCGATGCAGCGAGGCCTCACCGTCTCGCCGCGCGCGCAAAGCATTCGCGCGATGCCGCCGCGCCGCGCGTCAAGACGCGCGCAGCCTCCGTCAATTATTAGGAGTCCTTAGCATGGAATACAGCTCAGTCGAACGGACGGCGGGCGGCTTCGCCGGGCAGACGACGACGGATCGACGCTACGATCCGACTTACGATCCGCTCGTCTCCCCGGGCCCCGGTCAAGGCAAGGACTATGCGCCGACGTACTGGGTAGCGACAGCCGGCCCCGCACCTGCGGACGACGGCCCGATTACGAAGGATATCGACGTCGACGTTGCGATCATCGGCGGCGGCTACACGGGGCTTGCCACGGCGCTGTGCCTCGCACGCGAACACGGCATCAAAGCGGTCGTGCTCGAAGCGAACAAAACGAGCTGGGGCTGCAGCAGCCGCAACGGCGGGCAGGCGCAGAACGCGTCGGGACGCCTGTCGCGCTCGCAGTGGATCGAGCGCTGGGGCAAGGATGTCGCGTTGAAGATGCACGAGGAAATCCTCGAAGGGTTCAACCACTTCAAGTCGTTCCTCGGCGAGATCGATTGCGATCCGCAACCCGGCGGCCACTTCCTCATCGCGCACCGGCCTCGGATCATGGCGAAGCTCGCGGCCGAAGCGAAAGTATGGAAGGACGTATTCGGCTATCCCTCCGAGCTGATCAGCGCCCAGACGTTTCGACGCGAGTTCCTCGACGATCACGAGGCGGCCGGCGCGCTGCACGAGCCCGAAGGCATCGGCATTCATGCGCTCAAGCTCGCGTTCGGCTACCTGCGGCTTGCACGCGCGGCGGGTGCCAAGGTCCATACGAGCAGCCCCGTGACCGGGTGGGAGACGATCGGCGGCGTGCATCATCTGCACACGCCGGGCGGCATCGTTCGCGCCCGCGCGGTGGGCATCGCGACCGGCGCCTATACGGCGCAGACCTTGCACCCGTCGCTGCGCAGCAAGGTGATGCCGATCCTGTCGAATTCGATGGTCACACGTGTGCTGACGGACGCGGAAATCGCCGCATGCAACTTCCGCACGACGCAGGTACTGACCGATACGCGTACGCTGCGCTTTTACTATCGATTTCTGCCCGACCGTCGCCTGCAGATCGGCAGCCGCAGTGCGATCACGGGTCAGGACGCGCCCAATCCGCGTCATCTGGATTTGCTCAAGGAAGGAATGGCGCGCAAGTTTCCGGCGCTGCGCGGGGTCGATATCGATTACTCGTGGTGGGGCTGGGTGGACGTGAGCCACGACATGATGCCGCGCATCTGTCAGCCCGATCCGAAGCAGTCGGTGTATTACGCGCTCGGATACGGCGGCAACGGCGTGTCGTACTCGCAGCAAGCGGGACGCCGGCTGGCCGAACGCATCGCCGGCAAAGGCGCGCATCTGACGCTGCCGATTTTTACCAGCCCGCTGCCTGGGCATCTGTTTGCGCCATTTCGCCGGATCGGGCAACGCGTGCTGTATGCCCAATACTTCAGGAACGACGAACGACCCTGAACCCGGTGGGCGGTTGAGCGCCCATTCTCTTACGCACGTCCGGCGCATGAAAGAGGCCGGGCGTGCCGACACGAATCACAACACCAATAAGCTCGTAGACCAATCCATGCGGCGGTGTGCGCAGGGTGCGTAGGCGCGTGCCTGCGCGCCTGTCATCGATCGCGCTGCCGTGGCGATTTGGCGCCCGCCTTCGCATGGACCATGTTCAAATCAATACGATATGGAGAAGACATGCAACCCTCGATGGACCGAAGTAACCTGAAGTGTGGGCTTAAGCAACGCCATATGACGATGATCGCGCTCGGCGGCGTGATCGGCGCAGGGCTTTTCGTCGGCAGCGGCGTCGTGATTCAGCAGACCGGCCCCGCTGCGATCTTGTCGTTCCTGATTACGGGCGCGCTGGTGGTGCTCGTGATGCGAATGCTCGGCGAAATGGCTTGCGCGATGCCCGCGGTGGGCTCGTTTTACGAGTACGCACGCCTTGCGTTTTCGAATGGGCGCGGGCCCGGCCGGCTCGCAGGGTTTGTGACGGGCTGGATGTATTGGTACTTCTGGGTCATCGTCGTCGCGCTCGAAGCGGTCGCCGGGGCCAAGCTCGTGCAGTTTTGGCTACCGGATACGCCGGCGTGGCTCATCAGCCTCGTGCTGCTCGTCGTGCTCACGGCCACCAATCTGATATCGGTCGCGAGCTACGGAGAATTCGAGTTCTGGTTCTCGTCGATCAAAGTCGGCGCCATTATCGTTTTTCTGTTCCTCGGCGGCCTCTATGTGCTGGGCCTCTGGCCTGCTGCAATGCACACGAGCGCCGTGCTGCCGACGTTGCTGGGGCATGGCGGCTTCATGCCGCTCGGCATCGGTCCTGTATTGAGCGGCGCGGTGGCCGCGACCGGCTTTTACTTCGGGGCGGAGATCGTGACGATCGCGGCCGCCGAAGCGCACGAGCCCGCACGCGCCGTGGCGAAGGCGACCAACTCGGTCATCACGCGCGTACTGGTCTTTTACGTAGGATCGGTTGCGCTCGTCGTTGCGCTCGTGCCGTGGAATTCGGCGCGGATGGCGACGCCGTATGTCAGCGCACTGCAAGCAATGGGGTTGCCCGCAGCCGCGCACATCATGAATGCGATCGTGTTGACGGCCGTATTGTCTGCGCTCAACTCGGGCCTTTATGCAGCATCGCGCATGCTGTTCGCGTTGACGCGCAACGGTGACGCGCCAGCCGCGCTCGCCAAGGTCAGCAAACGCGGCGTGCCCGTGCGCGCCATTCTGCTCGGCACGCTATTCGGGTATGTATCGGTGGTCATGTCGTACATATCGCCCGATACGGTGTTCGCCTTTCTCGTCAATTCGTACGGCACCGTGGCGCTCTTCGTCTACGTGCTGATTGCTTTCTCGCAGCTGCGGCTGCGCAGCCGTATGGACCGCGCGGCGGCCAACAATCTGCGCGTGAAGATGTGGGGCTTCCCGTATCTGACGTGGCTTTCGATTGCCGGCATGATCGGGATTCTGGTTGCAATGGCATTCATCCCGGATCAGCGTAAACCGCTGTGGCTTGGCGTGGCGAGCCTGGGACTGCTGCTGATTGCCTATGCGCTGTTCATTGGCCGTCGCCGGACGCGGCTCGTCGACGAACATGAGCTGGCCTCTTATCCGCCGCGTTGAACTATCACTGCCGCCGATAGTTTCGATCATCGAATACGATTTTTAGCGAACGGCGCCGCCTCATACCATAGAAGCTTCAACGGGCGGCGCTTGCGTGTCGAGGTCGGGGCGCCGCCAGCCGCGAACGAGGAAGCACGATGGAACATCACGCCCGCACGCAGAACGAGAAGCTCGAGATCAAGACGACCACCTGCTACATGTGTGCGTGCCGCTGCGGCATTCGTGTGCATATGCGCGATGGCGAAGTACGTTACATCGACGGCAACCCCGAGCATCCGCTGAACCAAGGTGTGATTTGCGCGAAAGGTTCGTCGGGAATCATGAAGCAGTATTCGCCTGCGCGACTCACGCGGCCGCTGTTGCGCAAAGCGGGCACCGAGCGGGGCGAGGGTCAATTCGAACCCGTATCGTGGGAGGTCGCGTTCGATTTGCTCGAAAAACGGCTTTCGCATCTGCGGGCGACCGATCCGAAGCAGTTCGCGCTGTTCACGGGCCGCGATCAGATGCAGGCTTTGACGGGTCTGTTCGCAAAGCAGTTCGGCACACCCAACTATGCGGCGCATGGGGGCTTTTGCTCAGCCAATATGGCGGCCGGCATGATTTATACGATCGGCGGCTCGTTTTGGGAGTTCGGGGGCCCCGATCTCGATCATGCGAAGTTGTTCTTCATGATCGGAACGGCCGAGGATCATCACTCGAATCCGCTCAAGATTGCCTTGTCGAAGTTCAAGCGGGCAGGCGGGCGCTTCATCGCCATCAATCCCGTGCGCACCGGCTATGCCGCCATCGCCGACGAGTGGATCGCCATTCGCCCCGGCACTGACGGCGCGTTGTTCATGGCGTTGATTCGCGAACTGATCGAGCAAAATGCGTACGACCAGGCCTTCGTCGAGCGATTCACGAATGCGGCTGAACTCATCGACCTACGCGAGGACCGCGATACATTCGGGCTGTTCGTGCGCGATGGGGCTGCACCCGAAGTCAACGCGCTGTATCCGCAAAATCATCTCTGGTGGGACACGCGCTCGAACCGGGCGGTGCTGCATCACACGGACGGTGCGCAGCCCGCGCTCGACGGGCGCTACACGCTCGATGACGGCACGCCCGTCGCGCCCTCGTTCACGCTTCTGCGCGAGCAAGTGGCGCACTGCACGCCACAATGGGCCGCATCGATTACGGGCATCGCCGCGGAGACGATCTCGCGCATCGCCCGCGAGATGGCGGCAGTCGCCCGCGAGCAGCGCATCGTGTTGCCCGTGCAATGGACCGACTCCTGGGGCATGACGCACGACACGGTCGAAGGCGCGCCGATCGCATTTCATGCGATGCGCGGGCTGGCCGCGCATTCGAACGGCTTTCAGACGATACGCGCGATGGCCGTTTTGATGTCGCTACTCGGCACGATCGATCGGCCCGGGGGCTTTCGCCACAAAGCGCCATACCCGCGCGCGGCACCGCCGTCGGCGAAGCCGCCGAGCGATCCGGCCTCGATCAAGCCCAACACGCCGCTTGCCACCGGCCCCCTGGGATGGCCTGCTGCGCCGGCCGACCTGTTCATCCATGAGGACGGCTCGCCCGCGCGCATCGACAAAGCCTTCTCCTGGGAGTATCCGCTCGCCGTGCATGGCCTGATGCATTCGGTCATCACGAACGCATGGCGTGGCGATCCCTATCCGATCGACACGCTGCTGATCTTCATGGCGAACATGGCGTGGAATTCGTCGATGAACCCGGGGCAGGCGCGCAAGATGCTCGTCGATAAACGCGAGGACGGCGAATACAAGATTCCGTTCCTCGTCGTCTGCGACGCGTTCGAATCGGAGATGACGGCCTTCGCCGATTTGATCTTGCCCGACACCACGTATCTCGAGCGTCACGATGTGATGTCGGTGCTCGATCGCCCGATCTCGGAGTTCGACGGCCCCGTGGATTCCGTGCGGGTGCCCGTCGTGCCGCCGACCGGAGAATGCAAGCCGTTTCAGGAGGTGCTGATCGAACTGGCGAGCCGCCTGAAGTTTCCCGCGTTCACGACGGCGGACGGCAAGCGCAAGTTCCGCGACTATCCCGATTTCGTCGTCAACTTTCAAACGTCGCCCGATTCGGGCACGGGCTTTTTGATCGGCTGGCGCGGCAAGGACGGGACGAAGGCCGTCATCGGCGAGCCGAATCCGAAGCAGTGGGAGCAGTATGCGAACAACAACTGCTTCTATCACCATCGGTTGCCCGAATCGCTGCAATATATGCGCAACTGCAACGGGCCCTACATGCAGTGGGCCGTCGATAACGGCATGCGCAAATTCGGCGTGCCGATCGTCATTCAGCTCTATTCCGAGGCAATGCAGACGTTCCGGCTCGCGGCGCAAGGCAAGACGAAAGGGCGGCAACCGCCCGAGCATCTGCGCGAGCGCATTGCACGCTACTTCGATCCGCTGCCGTTCTGGTATCCGCCGCTCGAAAACGGGGCGACCGATCTCGACCGTTATCCGCTCGCGGCCATCACGCAGCGGCCGATGGCGATGTATCACTCGTGGGATTCTCAGAATGCGTGGCTGCGGCAGATTCACGGCGAGAACTATCTGTTCGTCAATCCGGTGACGGCCGCCAAGGATGGTATCGAAGACGGCGGCTGGATCTATGTCGAATCGCCGTGGGGCAAGGTGCGCTGCCGCGCGCGCTACAGCGAGGCCGTCGAACCGGGCACGGTGTGGACCTGGAACGCCATCGGCAAGGCGGCCGGCGCGTGGAATCTGGCCGCGAATGCCGGTGAGTCGCAGAGAGGTTTCCTGCTGAACCACGTGATCACCGACGAATTGCCGAGCGATATGCGCGCGGGCGAGCGGATGTCCAACTCCGATCCGATTACAGGGCAGGCTGGCTGGTACGACGTGCGCGTGCGGATCTATCGGGCCGAAGCCGATGCGGCAACGACGCTGCCGCAATTCGAGCCGATGCGGCCACTGCCCGGTTCGACGAATGTTCTTCAGCGCGTGCAGGCGTATTTCGCGGGCACGGGTGAATTCGCGGCGCGATTGCTGCGCGCCGGTACGGCAACGACCACAGCCTCGACCGCTGCTGCATTGCCGCCGGACTCGACGCTCCAACAAGGGGAATGACCATGACTCAGATGGCCCTCGTCATCGACCTGAATGTCTGTGTGGGCTGCCACGCGTGCGTGACCAGTTGCAAGGAGTGGAACACGTCGGGCGAGGCGGGCAGTCTCACTGACATTCGCCCCTATGACGACGATCCGTCGGGCACGTTTTTCAATCGCGTGCAGACCTATGAAGCGGGCGTGTTCCCGATGACGGACACGATTCATTTCCCGAAGTCGTGTCTGCATTGCGAAGACCCGCCTTGCGTCCCCGTATGTCCGACCGGTGCGAGTTTCAAGCGCAAATCGGATGGCATCGTGCTCGTCGATTACGACAAATGCATCGGGTGCAAGTACTGCGCGTGGGCGTGCCCTTACGGTGCGCGGGAACTCGACGAAGGGCGCAAGGAGATGACCAAATGCACGCTCTGCGCCGACCGCATCAACAATGAAGCCTTGCCCGAGCGCGACCGCAAGCCGGCCTGCGTCTTGGCGTGCCCCACGTCGGCGCGACTCTTCGGCGACATTCACGATCCGCAGTCGGAGGTGTCGCAGGCGATTCGCGAACGCGGCGGTTATCAATTGATGCCGGAGTGGGACACGAAACCGGCGAACCACTATTTGCCGCGCGTGACGACGGAAGCGGCGTGTGGGTGCGGAGGCGGCGGATGCGGCAGTGCCGGTGGAGCGCGCGATGCTTCGCTGGAAGCGCAGTTCGAACGAGGCGAGATCGATCTCGCAGCGTTGGCTGCACACCGTTGATGTGCGCAGCGGCGTACAGCGGCATCGGTTGCGATGTCGGCCGCGCGTCATAAGCCATCAGCCGTCAGCCGTCAGGACGTCAGTCGTCAACTTCATCAACGATTAGTCAACAGCATCGACGGAGTACCTTATGCGGCCCGCTTTCTCGGTCATCTTTCTCACCACGCTTTGCGGCGCTGCGCAGGGGCTCATGCTCACGCTCGTGGCGATCGAAGCCAGCACGCGCATCACGGGCACGACCGTGCCTTCGGTGCTCTACGTGGTCGGCGCCGCGATCGCGGTGGTGCTCGGGACGCTCGGTCTGTTCGCATCGTTCTTCCACCTCGGGCATCCCGAGCGCGCGTGGCGCGCGGTCGCGATGTGGCGTACGTCGTGGCTGTCGCGCGAATGCATCGCGTTGCCTGTGTTTCTGGTGTTCGCGTCGGCGTATGGGCTCGCCCATTGGCTCGGTTGGAACGGCACGCTCGCAATCGGTTTGGCCGGCGCGGCCGCGAGCCTCGCGCTGTTCGTCTGCACCGCGATGATCTACGCGTGCTTGCGGTTCCTGCAGGAATGGGCCAGCCCGTTTACGCTCGTGAATTTCACGCTGCTCGGCTGCGCTTCGGGCTGCACGCTGGCCACGGCATGCGCGGCCTGGTGCGCGCCGATGCTGGTCGGCACGCTCGCGTTGAGCGCGTGCTTGCTGACTTTGGCTGCATGCGCCGCACGCCTTGCATCGCTCGTGCGCAACGCGCGTCTCAGGCCGAAATCGACCGTGCAAAGCGCCACTGGCATCCGCAACAGCAAGGTCGAGCAGAAGTCGCGCGGCTTTACGGCGAGCGCATTCAACACGCGTGAGTTCTTTCATGGCCAAACCGCCGATACGTTACGCGTGATCAAAATCGTCTTCATAGCGGCTGCGTTTGCCGTGCCGTTCGTGTTGACGGGGGCAGGGGCGCTTGCGCCGCAATCGGTTGCGGCGGCCGTCGCCTTGGGCGCTGCGTTCGTCATCCAGTATGCGGGGCTCGTGGCCGAGCGTTGGTTCTTCTTCGCCGATGCGCAACACCCGCAGAACATCTACTATCAGCGCGCATCGTAACGCTGGTTTGACGGGCGTCGGCGTAGCGTTTCGACTGCCCTCTTGCATTCAAACAGTGGGTTGCTGAGTTCGCACGCATTGTGCGAGCGCGCTGACGCCGGGCTCGATGCGCTCGAGTGCAATGGCGGAAAAGCCCATGCGGAAGTAGCGTCGTGCGTACGTATCGTCGGTCATGAAGAAGACGCTGCCTGGCTCGATGAGCACGCCGACAGCCTGTGCGTCGGCGGCCAGACGCTCGGCATCGAGCCATTCGGGCCCCTCCACCCACGACGATGCGCCGCCTGTGATCGGCACATAGCGCAGCTGCGGCAGATGCGCGTCGAGTGCCGCCATCAGCGCTTGCGATCGTTCCCGATACGCATGCGCGAGCCGGCGCAACAACGCATCGTGATGTCCCAATGCGAGGAAGGTCGCAAATGCGCGTTGGACGTAACCGACCGGATGCCTCACCATCAAGCGCCGCAGCGCGCGCAATTCGCGTATCAATTCCCGCGGACCGACAACATAGCCGAGCCGCAGCCCCGGCGCAAAGGTCTTCGAAAGGCTGCCGACATAAATCACGCGATCGGCCGTGTCGAGGCTCTTGAGCGCGGGGTGAGGCGTGCCGGAGAACGTGTTCTCGCTCTCGTAGTCGTCTTCGACGATGACGAAGTCATGCTCCTGCGCCATCGCCAATAGCGTTCGACGCCGCTCGATCGGCATGGTGGCTGTCGTCGGGCACTGATGGCTCGGCGTGACATAAACGTAATCGCAACGCGCAAGTGAATCGTCGAGCGCTTCCGGCGCAATGCCGTGCTGGTCGACGCTGAGCGGCACGAGGCGGGCGTTGCGATTTTCAAAGATGTTGCGTGCGTCGGGATAGCCCGGATTTTCGAAGCCGACCGTCGTGTCTTCGCCGGTGAGCAGATCGGCAATCAAATACAACGCCTGCTGACAGCCGTTGGTAATGATGATTTCGTCGGGCGCTGCGAATACGCCGCGCCGTGGCAGCACGCGCGTGCGAATCTGCTGGATCAGCGATTCATCGTCGCGCTCGATCAGATCGGGCGCCCAGTTTCGAATCTCCATGATCGACAGCGCCTTCATGCAGCACTCGCGCCAATCGTTGGTCGGAAACAGCGATTGATCGAATTGCCCGTAGATGAAGGGATATTCGTAATGCTGCCAATTCGCGGGCTTGACGATATTGCGTTGGTTCGATGGCGGATGAACGATGCGCTGCCGCCAGTTGGGCCGACCGATCGCATCGTCGTCGCTCGCGGCGCATGGGCCGGCGGGGGCCACGGCGAAACGCGGCAAGCCGTGCAGCATGTCGGGGTTGACGAAGTGTCCGCTGCGTTCGCGCGAGATCAAATAGCCTTCTTCGACAAGCATTTGATACGCGAGTACGACGGTGTTGCGCGCGACGCCCAGTTGATCGGCCAGCTCGCGGCTCGACGGCAGTGCCGCCTCGGGGACAAGCTGCCCATCGAGGATGGCGGCCACGAGCATCTGGCGGATTTGATCCTGCAGGCTCTTCTTCGATCCCGACGACCTTTGAAATTGCTGGGCCCACATGGCTGTCGGGGTGCGGCTCGGCATGCTGTCTCCTGGCGTCGTTCGGAATCGTCAATCAAGATACGCGCGTCAATCGCGTATGCACGAGATCATACTGAGAATGACGGCGCCTCGGCGATCCGGGCAAACATCGGTGGCTTTCACAGCACGCGTGTGCCGATCAACGCGTGAGATGCAGCAACAGGAAATGCAGCGCTTGCAGCGCCGCCTCCTGCATTTCTTCAGGCTTCAAATGATAGGCCAGCAGCACAGGGCCGCTCAGCACGACAATCAACAGATATTTCACTTTGCCTCCTCACGGGTGGGGGTGTCGTGAGGCTGTCCGACGAATCGATCGCCTATGACGGGAAAAAAGCAGAACGCATGCCATGGGCGCAAACCTCATGGGTGGCGTGGCTCGGCCGAGTGGATGGAATGAGCTTGAACGGTTTACTCGAATAAACGTTTCTTCGTCGAAACGTCGAGGGCTGAAACGTTGCTACCCGGCAGATCGCAACGCGGCGCGTCTATGCTGCAGGAATCGACGCACGGCGGGATCGCTTGCAAGTCCGATCGCCAGATCGTACGAGGCCAACGCCTCCGGTACCGCGCCGGCTCTGGCGAACAGATCGGCGCGTGCGGCGTGGTACGGCTGATAGCCGGCGAGGCGCCGATCGTCCGCATGAGGTGCGAGCGCTTCGAGCGCGGCTCGAGGCCCGTCGCGCTCGGCCAACGCGAGCGCCCGGTTCACGGCGACGACCGGCGATTGAGCAATCGCCAACAGCGCGTCGTAAAGTTGCACGACTTCCTCCCAATTCGGTTGCCGCGTTCGGCAACGATGCACATGCGCCGACTGCAAGGCGGCTTCGAGCTGGAAGCGCCCGATCGTTTTGTATGCGCTGGCTCGCCGGAGCAGGGCGCCGGCCGCATCGAGCATCGGTGCGTTCCATGTTGCGGGGTTTTGCGCCGACAGCGGTACATAGTTGCCGTCGGCATCGCGTCGCGCCTCGCGCCTTGCATGCGCATACAACATCAGCGAAAGCAGGCCCAAAGCTTCGGGTTCGTCGGGCTGCAACTCGACGAGCAGGTGCGCGAGAAACAACGCTTCCCCGGTCAGATCCTGTCGAACGATCTCGCCGCCGACCGGGTCGCTCCATCCTTCCGAATAGACGGCGTAGATCGCTTCGAGCACTGCCGCCAGTCGGCCCGGCAACTCGTCGCGCTCGGGCACGACGAATGGCACCCCGGCGTCGCGCATTTTGTTCTTGGCCCGTGCGAGACGTTTGCTCATCGCGGCCGGCGATACCAGGAATGCCGATGCAATCGTCGTCGTCTCGAGCCCCAGCACAACCTGCAGCATCAGCGGCGTGCGAATGGCTGCGTCGAGTGCGGGGTGCGTGCATGCGAACAGCAGCGCGAGGCGGCGATCGGGCAAACCGCCGGCGCGGCTATCGTCGCTATCGCCGATTTCGTCGGCGAGCAGGGCGAGCTCGTTGAACAGTGCGTCGCCGATGCTGCGATGACGGGCCGCATCGATGGCGCGGCGACGCGCTACCGTCATCAGCCAGCCCTCGGGATTGGCCGGACAACCGTGCTCGGGCCAGGCGACGAGCGCGGCGGCGAATGCCTCGGCAAGCGCGTCTTCGGCCGCCGCCACGTCGCGCGTGCGCATCGCCAGCAGGGCGACGAGCCTGCCGTAGCTGCCGCGCGCGACAGCTTCCGCAATCGAACGTGCGGCGCTGTCCTGGCCCGCCAGACTCATGCGTCGGCCGCGGCGTAGTAGGGCGGCTTCCACACAGGGCGCACTTCCATGACACCGTGGCTCGCGCCCGGACAACGCGCTGCCCAGGCGATGGCCGCGTCGAGATCGGGTGCATCGATCAGGTAGTAGCCGGCCAGTTGTTCCTTCGAGTCCGAATACGGTCCGTCGAGGACCTGCGGCTTACCGTCGACGAGCCGCACGGTAGTGGCGGTGCTCGTGGGCCGAAGCCGGTTGCTGCCGACGAGCACATCTGCTTTCGTCAACGCTTCCGTATACGCCTGATAGGCCGCGACGCCGTGTTCGCGCTCGCTGTCGGTCAGTTGGTTCCAGTCGCGTTCCGCTGAATAGATCAACAACAGATATTGCATGTGAGCCTCCATGTGTGGGTGACGGCGCACCGATTCGCATCGGGCCGTCATGACAATGACGCTCGAGCGAGGGCTCGACGGACACGCGGCGAAAAAAATAGTGCGCTCGACACAGGGCGTCTGTCACCGGGTATTTCGGCGAGGAGGATGACGCCGACCGATGCATGCCCTTCGGGGCCGGGCTGCGTGCGCTGTCGGTTCGCTTCCACCGCGCCGAGTAGAGGCCCACCTAGAAAATTGATCTTCGGTATTGCAACTCATTCTCATTTGCATTAACGTTAACAAATCGAAAGGCTGTTGTCTGATCAATCGTTTCCCTAACAAAAACAGTGGTTTAACAGTCATGTCATTCCGGCTTCCTCGCTTTGCCGCAGTTTTGCGCACTACCGCCGCTCTTCCCCTGCGTTGCATCGAACCGCTGCCGGTCGCGGCGCGGCTTGCATTCGCGAGCGTGCTTACAACCGGCGTCAGCAGCTTTGCATGGGCCCAGGACTACGCGGGCTCTCACTCCGGCTCCGATGCTGTCCAGCGCGCGGCGCAAGCGCCGCAGGAGTTGCCCGCCGTCGTCATCAAAGCCGGGTCCGCTCCCTTCGAACTCCCGCGAGCCTATGCGGGCGGCCAGGTCGCCAAGGGCGGTCGCGTAGGATTGCTCGGCAACAAGAGCACGATGGACACGCCGTTCAGCGTCAGCCACTACACCTCGCAGCGCATGCAGGACCAGCAAGCGGTCACCGTGGCGGACGTATTGAACGAGGACCCCTCGATTCGCTTCACCGGCCAGACGGGCGGGGTGACGGATTCCTTCTATATTCGCGGCTTCCCGATCAACGAAGGGAATCTGAGCGAGTTCGCGTTCGACGGCATATACGGCGTCGTGCCCAACTATCACGTGTTTCCCGAATATGTCGAACGCGTAGAGGTGTTGAAAGGGCCGGCCGCGCTGCTGTATGGCATGTCCCCGAACAGCGGCGTGGGCGGCGTCGTCAACATCGTGCCCAAGCGTCCGCTATGGAAAGATTTGACGCGCTTGACGACCGACTACGCCTCCGATTCGCAGGTGGGCGGACACGTCGATATCAGCCGACGGTTCGGCAGCGATCGACAATTCGGCATACGCTTGAACGGGCTGCACCGCCAGGGCGGCACGCCGCTCGATCATCAATCGTCACGAGCGGAGGTGGGGGCGGTATCGCTCGACTATCGCGGCGAGAAGTTGCGCGCCACGCTCGATCTGATCGGGCAATACCAATGGGTCGATGCGCCGACGCGTCCGTTTCTCCTCGCCCCGGGCCTTCAAACGCCGTCTGCCGCCGACGGCCGTCGCAACGTCACGCAATCATGGGGCTGGTGGAAGTCATACGACCAGTCGGGGCTGCTGCATGCCGAATACGATCTGAGCCGCAACGTAACGGTGTTCGCCGATGCGGGTGGAGCAAAGACCGATGTCGCGCGGCTTTCGGATCAAACGCCGACCATTATCAATGCAGCGGGCGATACGAGCGCGACGCCGCAGAACTGGAAATTCCAGGTCAATCGCTGGAGTGCCGATACGGGCATCCGGGCGCGCTTCGATACGGGGCCGATCAGGCATCAGCTCGCCATGCAGGCGAGCCTCTACGAAGACCGCCTCGCGCAGGCCAGCAATGCCGGTGCGGCCGTCCTGTCGAACCTCTATTCGCCCATAGCCAGTCCCGCGCAGGGCATTGCATCGCCATCGCGCGTGCCGAAGGTGTCTTCATCGCAACTTACCGGTGTTGCCCTTGCCGATACGTTAAGCGTGCTTGACGAGCGCGTGCAGCTCACGGCCGGCGTGCGGCAACAACAAATCGAGTCGGACAACTTCAGCACGTCTACGGGCGCGAAGATATCGTCGTACGACAAAGGTGCGGTCACACCGTTGGTCGGTGTGGTCTTCAAGCCGGTCGAGCACGTCTCGCTGTACGCGAACTACGTCGAAGGGCTCAGCAAAGGGGATATCGCACCGGCCAGCGCGTCGAACGCGGGGCAGGTCTTTGCGCCGTACAAGACGAAACAGCAGGAGGTCGGCGTGAAGATCGACCTCAACCATGTCATGGCGACGCTGGCGGCCTTCAGGATCAACAAGCCCAGCGGGCAACTGGATGGCACGGTCTACACGGTCGACAGCAAGCAGCGCAATCAAGGGCTTGAATTGACCGTGGCCGGCGAGCCGCTCAAGGGCGTCAGGGTCCTGGGCGGGGTCACCTTGCTCGATGCCGCATTGATCGAGACCCCCAGCGCAACGACGCAGGGCAACCGGCCCGTCGGCGTGCCGAAGTGGATGGCCAATGCCGGTGCCGAGTGGGATGTGCCGTGGGTGCGCGGGCTGACGCTGACGGGGGCCGTCAACTTTACGGGACAGGAGTACGTCAATCAGGCGAATACGCAGTCGGTGCCGTCATGGACTACGTTCGATCTCGGCGCGCGGTATACGGCGCTCGTCTACGGCAAGTCGACCACCTTCCGCGCGGGCGTGCTCAACGCGTTCGATCGTAAGTATTGGTCGGGCGTGGCCTCGTACGGAACGATATCGCCAGGTGCGCCACGCACGCTGTTCGCATCCGCGACGATAGATTTTTGACGGGGCGGAGCGATGACGCAAATGGACTGCGGCGCATTGCGCCTCGCGGCGAAAGGCCCTGGTTTTCAGGTATCGAATCGAGCGGCGCTGCAACCGATCCTGGAAGATGAAGCCGGGCGACTGATCTCTTCGCCGCAGGCTCTGTTCGATATGACCTTGGCTTACGGCTCGCCGCTCAATATCGTGTTGCCGCAGGCTTTGGGCCGTAACGCCGACAAGTTTCGCGCAGTGCTACGTCGGCATGACGTGCAGTGCGGGATCTTCTACGGCGCCAAAGTCAATAAATCGCCGGCGCTCGTGCGCGCTGCGGTCGACGCGGGCGTCGGCGTCGACGTATCCAGTCTCTACGAAATGCGCGACGCGTTACGCGCAGCGATCGATCCGACGAGGCTGTGCGCGACGGGGCCCGCGAAGACACGTGTGTTTCATATGGCGCTAATCGCGAACGCCGCGTTGATATCGGTCGATTCCGTCGAGGAGTTGGCCGATCTCGAAGCTGTCGCGCGCGAGATCGCGCCGAGCCGGCCGGTGCGTGTGCTCCTGCGTTACCGGCCTCGCTCGCAGCGCGCCAGCCGTTTCGGCATGAGCGAAGATGCGTTGCGTCATTGCCTCGATCGATTGGCGCATGCGCGCGGGGCGTTCTCGTTTGAGGGTTTCCACTTTCATCTCGGGGGATATGACTATGAATCGCGCGCGCAGGCAGTGCGCGAGCTCATCCGATTCATCGACTCGGCCCGAACGGGCGGCCTCGACCCAAAGATGATCGATATCGGCGGTGGGTTGCCCGCTCGGTATGTGCAGCATGAGGCCTATGAAGCGTTTCTCGAACGACAGCATGGCGGCCACTATCGCAACGGCAAAGTACCGGCCTCGTTTTATCCCTACGGGGGGGCGATCGGGGCTGACGAATGGTTGGATCGCTTCCTTGCGTCGCCCTGTGTCGACGGCCGGTCCATTGCGACCTATCTGAATGCCAATGCGCTGACGCTCGCGATCGAGCCGGGGCGCAGCCTCGCCGATCAATCGGCCGTTTCCGTCTTCCGCATCGCGCGCGTCAAATCGTTGTCGGCCGAAGAGGTCGTGGTCTTCGTCGAAGGCAGCAGCTTCAGCGCATGCGAAACATGGTTTGGCTCCGAGTTCCTCGTCGACCCGATTCATATCCCGGCATGCGAGGTGGAAGGCGTAGGCGCCGACGCATCGACAAGTGCGCCCACGCGCGGCTGGATCGCCGGACACAGCTGTCTCGACGAAGACGTCGTAACGAATCGCCTGCTGCATTTTGTGAGCAGACCGAAGCCCGGCGATCTGCTCGTCTACGCCAATACCGCCGGCTACCAGATGGATCTACTCGAAAACGCATTTCACCGCCATCCGCTTCCACGTCGAATTTCAGTGACTTACGACGCCACAGGCGGGATGGACATTTCACCTGACGATCGAATGGAGAAGTGGAATGATTTTGACTAAAGTGACCGACCTCATCGGCAATACGCCCATTCTCAGCATTCCCATCCCTGCCAGGCAGTCGCAGTTGCTGCTCAAAATCGAAAAGAACAATCCGGGCGGCAGCATCAAGGACCGCATGGCTCGCAATATGATCGTCGCCGCGCTCAAGTCGGGGCGACTCGCCGAGGGCGGCGTCGTGGTGGAGTCGTCATCGGGCAATACGGGTATCGGCCTCGCGATCGCCGCGGTGGAGTTCGGATTGCGCTTCATTGCAGTCGTCGATCATCACGCGGCGCCCGACAAGATCGCCGTCATGCGCGCGCTCGGCGCCGAGATCCGCTATGTCGAAGGACAGTACCGCGAGGATGAAGTGGCCGTGGTCGAGCGGCAGCGCTTGGCCGCCCAGTTGGCCCGCACGATTCCCGGCGCGGTGTTCATGAATCAATCGGACAACGCCGCCAACGCCGGCGGGTATTCCGAGTTCGTGAGGGAAGTCGTGAGCGAAGTGGGCGGCGTCGACGCCTATGTCGGTTGTGTCGGAACGGGCGGATCGATGACGGGCATCGCCCGTGGGCTCAAAGTACACAACCCGCACACGAAAACGATTGCCGTCGAGCCCGATGGCTCGATCGTCTTCGGGCAGCCGGGGCATCCGTACTATCAGTCTGGCACGGGCACGCCCGCGGGCGATACGGTCGGTTTGGTGCTCGACTACAGCTGCATCGATATGGGCGTGCAGGTTTCCGATTCGCAAGCTTTTGAAACCGCGCGGTATATGGCGAGGCGCAGGGGCATGCTCGTCGGCGGATCGACGGGCGGCGTCATCTATAAAGCGCTTGAATTCATTCACGGCGGCCTCATCGGCGGCAATGTCGTCGTGGCCATCGCCGACGGCGGCGAGAAGTACCTGCATACGGTCTTCAGCGAAAGCTGGCTCAAAGAGCGCAATCTGCTCGACGTGCAGGTATGGCATCAGCTCGATAGCTGGTTCGGTCAGGAGCGTTTGACCGACGAGTCGTGCGCGGTGCCGCGGCTGCATGCGGTAGAAGCGGCATGACGGCGCACGAGGCCAAGACCATGGCTCAACTGAACGTGGTCATTTGCGGCGGCGGCCGGACCGGCCATCTGACAGCCGTTCTATTCAAACAGCTGGACGGCGTACGGGTATCGCTGCTGACCAACAGCCGCGATGTCATCGACGGATATCGCCAAAGCGAACGCGGGATCACAGCGATGATGCCCGATGGCGCGACGCGTTCGGCGCGCCTGGACGCCGTCACGAGCGAGCCGCATGCCGTGCTCGCCGATGCCGACATCGTTATCGTCACTGTCCCGGCGCATGTCAGGCCGCTGCTGCTACGGACGATCGCCGGGCATCTACCTGCGTACAAGCCAGTCTACGTCGGCGCGATCCCGGGCTTTTGCGGTTTCGATTGGCTTGCCGAGCGTGCGCTGGCGGCGCATCCCAACGTCGTCATCTGGGGCATGAAAGATGTGTCGCATATCGCCTTCGATTTACAGCCGGGCGTGTCGATCAGAATGGGCGGCGCAAAGGCGGCGTTGTATGTCGCGACTCACCTACGCGAAAGCGAAGCTTCGCGCGGTGCGTTGCTCGCGCATCTGCAGCGGCTCTATGAAGCGCCTGTGGAACTGCTCGACCACTATCTGGCGATCACGCTGACTCCCGGCAATCCGATCATGCATAGCAGCGTGGTCTATGGATTGATCGGCCCCTACGCGCAGTGGCACGACAAGACGTTTGCTTCGCGCATCCGCTGGTGGACCGACTGCCCCGAACTCGGTGCGTACTTCATCGAGCGCTGCGATGAGGAGAATCAGCTGCTATGCAAGCTGGTTCAAGCGCGGCTTGGCGCGAATCTATCGTCGATCAAGCCGCTGAAGCAGGAAATCATCGAGGCCTATGACACGCAGATTGACGATCCCGGCACGATGCTGTCGGTATTGCGGACGAACCGTGCCTACGATGCCATTGAAGCTCCGTTGATCCGCGTCTCCCAGGGCGAGGGCTATGTCATCGATAAAGCGCACCGTGCATTTCATGAAGACGTGGCCTACGGTCTCGCTTTGCTGGTGGAGATGGGACGTCGCCTCGGCGCGAGATTGCCACATATCGAAGAAGTCTTTCATTGGAACGTGTCGTACATGAACGGGCTGCGCGGTTCGGCACTCGATTACTTTCCCGCTACATGGCCGGCTTGAGACAAGAACAACACTATGAAAAACACCCTTTCGCTGTTGCAGCCCGATAACGCCTTTTACGTGGAGCGCCGGCAGAGCGCGTGCGAATCGGCCCACCGCAATGCATTGCGTCGTTTGATTCGCTGCCTGTTCGCCGAAGGGATCGTCGATCCGCGCACCCTCGTTTTCGCGCCCGATAGCCGGGGCGCGTGGTTGCCGCTATGGAGCCGCCACGCATTGTTATTCTTTAGCGAACTGGAGGTCGCGCCTGCCAACACGTTCATCAATCGCGGCGCGCTGACGCTGATCGAGTCGAACGGTAAGCGTTTGACGATTGGCAGCCCGCAGCAATTGATCGATGTGCTACGTTCGTCGTTCGACTTCGTTCCAAGCGAAGAGGGTGTAGCCGGCCTGAAAGGCGACATGGCGAACAGCATCGAGAACGACGCGCTTGCCCGCATCTATCGCGACGCATGGAACGCTGCACTTCGCACGCGTATCGAGCTTGCCGATATCGGCGGCTTCGCCGGTTATCTTCGCCGCCATATGACGGTGCGCGATGCGGCGGTGTTGCTCGACCAATGGGGTTCGCTCGAAGGACACCCGTTCTATCCGACCTGGAAGAGCAAGCCGGACCTCGACGCAGAACAAGTCGCCGCGCTTTCGCCGGAATTCAATGCAACGGTATCCGTGCGCATCGCGGCGTTACGCAGCGACATGGCGTATGTCGAGCGTATGCCGCATGTCGAAAGCGTTCACGCCTGGTTCGCCGCGAACTTTCCGCAGCTATGGGTGCGTTGGCGAGATGCATTGAATGAACGAGGGCTCGACGATTCGGCTTGGCTGCCGTTGCCGATTCACGCGTGGCATCTCGAACATTTCGTCGGCAAAGAGTACGCCGCACAAATCGAGGAGGGCATATTGATCCTGGACGGGCCCGACGTCGAGACGTGGCCGTCCATGTCGTTCCGCACGATGATGCCACGATTGCCGGGGCCTGCGCCGTTCATCAAGCTGCCGGTGGCGTTGTGGCTGACGAGCGAGCAGCGCAGCCTGCAAGCGAAGTCGATTCACATGGGGCCGCGCATCAGCACCGTCATCGAGCGTATTTTGGCCGATGAGCGTGGCTTCGACGGGACGCTTGAAATCTTTCCCGAAGAGCTCGCCTATCACTACAGGCACGCGGTGCATCAGGAAGACCGGCCCGGGCGCTACCTGTCCGTTGCATTTCGCGCAAGCAAGAGGGCGTTCGAGCGTCGCGATGACCTGCTGCCGGTTACGGTGGCGGCGTTACTGACGAACTCTCCCGCCGATGGGCGTCCGCTCATCACCGAGTTGATAGAGCGGCGCAGTGGCGCAAGCGCGACAAACGAAGTAGTCGAGGCATGGTTTCGCGAATACGCGCGGGTCGTGACCCATCCCGTCATCGGTATTTATCTGCTCTACGGGATTGCGCTCGAAGCTCATCAACAGAACACGTCAGTACTGTTCGCGCCCGATGGAATGCCGAAAAGCCTGCTGATTCGCGATTTCGGCGATGGGCGGACATACAGGCCGCTGCTTGCGCAGCGCGGGCATACGCTCGAACCGTACGTCCATCCAGGGATTTTGCCGACGGTGTTTGACGGCGATATCGAACCGGTACGTTCGTTCGTGCTCGACGCCTGCTTCGTCTGCCATCTGCACGAAGTGGCGCTGCTGCTCACGCATGCCTATCGCCTGCCATCGAATCGCTTATGGACTGTTTTGCGCGAAGCGACGGCGCAATCATTCGACGCTTTCGCTGCGCGTGTTTCGGATGAACTCTGGCGTGCGGAGCGCGCGGCTTTTCTCGAACGGCCGTGGCCGACCCGCTCGGTGCTGCGCATGCATTTGCTCCAGTACGCCGACTATCGGCTTGCGCATCACCTGCCGAACCCGTTGCAACGACATGGCGCCGAGGGCTGACCGATGCCAAACGCCATCGTCGTTCCCGAGCGTGCGACACGTTTGATTCACGTACTGTTTGCGATCCAACTCGTTTCGATGGGGGCGATGGAGATGAGCGGCCCGTTCTGGCCGCTCCATCTGAAAGCGCTCAGTACGTCCGCATTCGAATTCGCTTTTGCCGGAATTGCCGTGTACGTGGGCCCGATGCTGGGCATCATGCTGACGAGCGCGTTCTGGGGGCGCGTCGGCGATCGCACGGGACATAAGTTGATGATGGTACGGGCGTTGATCGGGTTGTCGCTGACTCAGCTCGCGCTGGCGTGGGCAACCGACGTCTGGACCGTGCTGGCGTTGCGTTGCATGCAAGGCGCATGCGCGGGATATATCGCACCGGCACAGACTTACGGCGTCGGCATCGTGGCGCCGTCACGCCGTGCGCGGCTGTTTGCATACCTGCAGGTATCGACCAATCTAGGCTCTTTGCTGGGCGCGGTCTGCGGCGGCCTCATTCTCGATCACGCGACGTTTTTCTGGATCAATTTCATTGCGGCATGCCTTTGCCTGGGGTGCGCCATCGCGGTCATGGCGATTCTTCCCAACGTCCACGTGCGCAAGACGGCAGGCATTGCGTCGTGCGAACCGGTGCGTCCAGGCTCGACCATCGGCGCATCGATTTGGCGATCGTCTCCGCTTCCGGGCCTGCTAGGTATCGTCGGGATTCTGCTGGTCAGCCGAATGATCACGCAGACACCGTTTTCGCTTTATGTCAGCTCGACTTTCAGCGTCGGCAATTGGGTGGTGGGGCTTTGCTACGGCATGCTGTCGCTGGGGTTCGCGGTATCGGCGTCGCTTTGGGCGCGCTACTTCGAGCAGCGCGCGCTCGTCGCATCGCTCGTGCGCATGACCTGGATTGCGCTCGGCTGTGCTGTCCTGGCGGTGCTTGCCGCGCTCACGCGCAATGTGGGCGTGTTCGTGGCGATTCATTTCATATGGGGCGTATTGCTCGGTGCAACGACACCGGTACTGATGTCGCTGATCTCGAAGGCATCGAGCGGTATGCGCCAGGGGTACGTGCTGGGCATCGCGCAAAGTACGACGCAGCTTGCTTCGGTGGCGGGTATTGCGCTCGGCGGCTGGCTGGGGGAAGGCGCGGGCTTGCCCTACACGTATGCCTTCGTCGCGGTGTCCTATACGGTGGCCGCTGGTGTGATTGCGATGCTCCGACGTGCTCGCGGCATGACCACCGATGGCAGGGCTTCAGCCATCGATGACAGCGTTCGTATAGCGCGTGAAGCCGATGCTCCGGCGGAGGCGCAATGAGTGGCGATTGCTGCTATAGCGTCTCACTCGAACCGATTTCGTTCCTGTGCCAATCGGAAATGGTCGATGCGGATCATGTTCATGGCTTGGCGACCATCATCGGCGAAATGGGTACGTGGACGACACCGATTCCCATCGATCATGGAACCGGCATCGTCATGGACGGCAATCATCGGTTGCACGCGGCAGCTGTGCTCGGGCTGTGCTATGTGCCTTGCATCGTGCTTGACTATCTGGATCCGCGCATCTCAGTCACGCATTGGCGAACGGGAGCGCCGTTTTGCGTGGCGAGCATTCGTCGACGGATTTTGCAGGACCGGCGTTTGTTTCCCTATAAGACAACGCGGCACAGCTTCGCGCCGACGTTGCCTCGCACCGATATTCCGTTGCGTGTCTTGCAGGGAAGTTGAGAAGCGGCCGCCCGAGCGCGCGGTATGCGATCGCCGAAAGTGCGGCCGTCCGTCCATGGTCCCTGGTTACGGGCGTCACCCGTTGGCGGCGAGCGCGAGGGCCGGCCGGGGCGCTGCATCGGCATGGGTTCGCTCGGAGTGACCGACGACGGCGATATGTGCGACGCTGTCCTCTTCGAAGAAGAACTTCTTTGCGCCGAAGGCGGGCTTCAGATCGTGCAGCCACGTGGCGTTCGGATCGAACTTCGCATAGAACGGCCGGCGCACCCAGTCGGGATTGCGTGCTTGCAGGAACTGCAGCGCGAACACTTTCTCGCCGGCGATATCGACGATGCCGTCGATCACGACCTTCCCGGGGAACGCGCTCATCGAAGGGCCACGGACGGTGCGTGCCAACCCCGAGACGGTTTGGTACGCCGCCTGAAAGATTTCATAGGCTTTCGCGAGCGGCAGTTGAAAGTAGTGACTCGGCCCCGTATCGCGTTCGACGAACATGTAGTAAGGGATTGCGCCGAGCCGAACCCCCGTCGTCCACAGTTCAGCCCATCCTTTCGGGTCCTCGTTGATGTGTCGAATCAGCGGCGCCTGCATACGCAGGGTCGCGCCGGACGAGACGATCCGCTTGACGGCACGCTGAGCGATGGCCGGCCGCAGTTCTGCCGGATGATTGTAGTGCCCCATGAGCGCGAGGTTCTTACCGGCCGCAACGACCTTTTCGAACAGGCGCAACAGATCGTCCGAGTCTTTATCGGTCACGAAGCGTTGCGGCCAATAAGCGACCGACTTCGTTCCGATGCGGATGTTTTTGATGTGCGAAAGCTCGGGCGCGAGCAGCGGTTCGATATAGCCGGCGAGCGAGCGCGTGTTCATAATCAGCGGGTCGCCGCCCGTAATCAACACGTCGGTCACTTCGGGGTGCTGCTTCAGATAGGCGACTAGCTCGTCCGACTCGCGCGCGTCGAACTTGAGTTCGTCCATGCCGACGAATTGAGGCCAGCGGAAGCAGAACGTGCAATACGCGTGGCAGGTTTGGCCGGAGCTGGGGAAGAACAGCACGGTCTCTTTGTATTTGTGCTGCAAGCCGCTAACAGGCTGGCCGTTCATGAACGGTACGTTGTGCGTCATCTGGCCGGCAGGATGCGGATTCATGCGCATGCGGATCGTACGCACCGCCGCTTCGATCGCGGCCTCGTCCTTCTTCACGAGTACGAGGTCTCGCAGATGCGCATACTCGGGCGGCGACAGCATGTCCTGATGCGGAA
This sequence comes from Trinickia soli, assembly GCF_002879855.1. Taxonomy (GTDB): domain Bacteria; phylum Pseudomonadota; class Gammaproteobacteria; order Burkholderiales; family Burkholderiaceae; genus Trinickia; species Trinickia soli. Next base: position 190,222 of record NZ_PNYB01000011.1, read on the forward strand.
ACGTCAATCGATAGATCGGATCGTTCGGCACATCGTTCCAGTCGATCAGCTCGTCCATGACGTACTGATTCGTGCGGAATGGCAATACCCGCGAGATGACCTGCACTGCTTCGCGCAGCTCGGTGGGAAGCCGTTGCCATTGCGGGGCCTGGGTGATCGTTTGCCGGGTGTAAGGCTTGAACTTCATCGGAAGCGCGTCGTCGGACATGATGCTCCTTTCGTTTCGAAAGCCACGATTTAATGAGGAGTACTAATGGATGGATGCCGCATTTCAGGAGCCATTGTTGCGATGTGGTCCGCCACTGACAAACGATATAAACTCGCGACGTTGTGCGTTTGAGGAAGGATCTGTGAGACGAAAGATTCCGAGCATCGAGGCACTGATCGCATTCGAAGCGGCGGCGCGTCACTTGAGCTTCACCCGCAGCGCCGATGAACTTGCCCTGACCCAAAGCGCGGTCGGCCGGCAGGTCGCGCTGCTCGAGGAGTATCTGGGCGTCGCGCTCTTCAACCGGGTCAAGAAGCGGCTCAGCCTGACCGAGGTCGGCCAACTTTATGCCAAGCAGGTAAGGGAGAACCTCGAGCGCATGGAGCGCGATACGTTGGCGGCGATGGCGCATCGGAATGCGGGCGGCCTGCTCGAACTGGCCGTCATTCCCACCTTCGCTACGCGTTGGCTCATTCCGCGGCTCGCGCAGTTCTATGAGCAGCATGAGGACATCGTCGTCAACCTGACGACGCGTGCCGAACCGTTCCTATTCACCGACACGCCGTTCGACGCGGCGATTCACTTCGGCGATCCCGTCTGGCCAGGGTCGATCGCCAAGTACCTGTTCGGCGAGGAGATGACGGCCGTCTGCAGCCCCCGGCTGATGAACGGACGTGCCACCCTGGCGCCGCACGACTTGTCGAATTTCACTTTGCTGCATCAATCGGCACGCCCCGATGCATGGCGCCAATGGCTTGCGCAGGCGGGCGTCCATGAAGCCGACTGTATGAAAGGGCAGCGCTACGAGCTGTTTTCGATGCTCGTCGAGGCTGCACGAGCGGGCCTGGGCATCGCGCTTGTCCCACGATTTCTCGCATCGCAAGAGTTGGCGACGGGCGAACTGGTCTGTCCATGCGATTTGCCACTGCGCAGCGATAAGGGCTACTACCTCGTCTATCCCGAGCACAAGCAGAATTCGCCGTGGCTGCAGGCGTTTGAATCGTGGTTGCTGTCGGCCGCAAGCCGGTATGTCGAACGCGACGCAGACGCCTAGCGTCGCGGTGTGCGGCTTGCGTGGCTTGCGTATGAGGCGCTTCGCGTCGTCGCCGATTCACAGCGGCGTGCGCTCCAATATCGAGGTGACGACGCCATACGGAATTCTTCGGCCGCCATGATAAAGTCGCGAATCTTTCGTTCAATGATGAATGGATTTCATCAATGGAAAATGCCGAGCTGGCTGAGTTAGCGGTCTTTGCCGCGGTGGCGAAGCACTTGAGCTTCCGTCAAGCGGCCACTGACCGCGGGACTTCGTCCTCCGCGATCAGTCATTCGATCCGCAGCCTCGAAGCTCGGGTGGGCGTCAGGCTTTTCCACCGCACGACGCGCAGCGTGTCCCTGACCGAGGCCGGAGAAATGTTGTACGCGCAGTTGAACCCTGCGCTCTCGAGCATGCGAGCTGCCGTGGACGGGCTGAACTCCTACCGTGCTACGCCTTTCGGTACGCTGCGTCTCAACGTTCCGACGTCGATTGCTCCGTTCGTCCTCGGCGATGCGATGGAATCGTTGCTGAGGCGGAACCCTGGCCTGAAGCTGGAGGTGACGGCGACCGATACGCTCGTCGACATCGTGGAGGCAGGTTTCGATGCCGGCATTCGTTTCGGCGAGCGCCTGTCGCAGGATATGGTTGCCGTGCGCATCAAGTCGAAATTGCGCTTTGCGGTCGTCGGTTCTCCCGGCTACTTCGAAGGCAGGCAAATCCCCGCTACGCCGCATGACTTGCAGAATCACACCTGCATTCGCTATGCATTCCCGAGTGGCGCAATTCTCAACTGGGAGTTTCTGAAGAATGGGGAGGCGATTCACGTCGATGTCAACGGTGCGCTGACGGTCGATAGCCAGGAGTTGATGGTGGAGGCCGCCGTGCGCGGCTTGGGTCTCGCCTATGTATGGGAAGAGCGCGCCGCGCCCTATCTGCGCGACGGCCGGCTCGAGCGCTGCCTCGATGATTGGTGTGCTGTCGAAGAGGGCCTGTTCTTGTACTTTCCCAGCCGCAGGCACCAGTCGGCCGGCCTGAAGGCTTTGATCGAGGCGTTGAAGGCGTAGGGTGTTGCGCTCTTTGGTGCGTCACGATCGAGACCAGGTGAATGCGCAAGGGCAGCCCTTCGTAAGTGCTCCTCACCTAAGCGCAATCGGAATTCAGCGGTTTCCACCAGCACGGGTGCGTCTGCGGACAGAGGTGCGTGAATTCGGGCAGAGCGCGGATCGCCTCGGGAACGTCGTTTCGCTCGATGCGCGTGAATCCGCGCCGTGCAAAGAAGAGCTGGGCGACTTCATCGTTCGGTATAAGGTAAAGCGCGCCGAGCGATCGCGCTTGCGCCAGCGCAATGGAAGCGTTGCTAAGGCGGGTGCCCAGCCCCGATGCGCGCAGTCCGGGCTGAACGGCGACGGAACGCAACAAGGCTGCATCGCCGGCTGGCTCCAGTCCCGCCACCCCGACGATCTTGGCGTCGCGCACGGCGACGTAGAAACCGTCGAGACTCTGCGCTGTCAGGTCGCTCGCGGGTAGCCCGCACGTGTCAAGCAACGTGCGAATGCCGTCCAGGTCCGCGGCGGTTGCGCGGCGAATGTCGTATTCAGCCGTGCTCATGGCAACCCCCTCTTGTATTCATCGCGTCGACGCGTCTGCCGGATGGTGATGCATCGCGCCCGAATCGTGCCCTGCCATCGCATCGTGCCCGTGATCGGACAACTGGGCATCGAACCAATCGTGCAGCGCGTCGACGAGACGCGGCCGCTCGCTGCGATACACGATTTCTCCGCCGTCGCGCACGTCGTGATAGTCGATCTTCAGCTCGCCGGGGTGTGCCGTACGCAATACGGCGAGGCCCGGCATGTCGTTGCCGTGGATCTGCTCCGGTGCACCGAAATCTCCCGCCGAGAACCGACGGGCAATCGTCGCGAGATGTCTGCGGATCAGCGCAACTTGTTTCGGATCGGGGTGTTTCGTGACGACCCGCTGGACGCCGCCGTCGGCCGTCTTCGTGAAGATGTGGGTGGTCGCCGCGAGCGAGAACGGCATCACGTCCGCACCGTGCTGCGCCACTTCGTTCTGGCGTGCCGTGACGTCGTCCGCAAGGATGGGCGGCGAAACAACGGCCGTGCCGAGCAGTACGACGATCGATGCCGCAAGGGCACCAGCAGAAAGGCGTTTCATCGGATATCCCGGTTTGAAGGCGTACCAGGCGCGCGGCGTGCTCGCTTCACTCGCCTGATGGTTTTCGAATGTCTCACGCACGTTCGTACCAGTCCTTTGAACGATTGACGATACGAACCACGAGCAGCATGACCGGCACTTCGATCAGCACGCCTACCACGGTGGCCAGCGCCGCGCCGGAATTGAAGCCGAACAGGCTGATGGCAGCCGCGACCGCGAGTTCGAAGAAGTTGGATGCGCCGATGAGCGCCGACGGACAGGCCACGTTGTGTTTTTCGCCGACCGCGCGGTTGAGCCAGTAGGCGAGCGCCGCGTTGAAGAACACCTGGATCAGGATCGGCACTGCGAGCAGCGCGATGACCAGAGGTTGCCCGAGGATCGCTTCGCCCTGGAACGCGAACAGCAACACCAGCGTCGCGAGCAGCGCCGTGATGGACCAGGGCCCGATTTTGGCCATCGCCGCATCGAACACGGCCTGCCCCTTGGCGAGCAGCGCTTTGCGTAGCATCTGCGCAAGCGCGACCGGGATCACGATGTAGAGCACGACCGACGTGAGCAGCGTCGCCCAGGGCACGGTGATGGCCGAGATGCCGAGCAGCAGGCCGACGAGCGGCGCAAAGGCGACCACCATGATGCTGTCGTTGAGCGCCACCTGGGAGAGCGTGAACAGCGGATCGCCACCGGTCAGCCGGCTCCAGACGAACACCATCGCCGTGCAAGGTGCGGCGGCCAGCAGGATGAGGCCGGCGACGTAGCTGTCGAGTTGCGCGGCAGGCAGCATCGGCGCGAAGAGATGCTTGATGAACAGCCAGCCGAGAAACGCCATCGAGAAGGGTTTGACGAGCCAGTTCACGACGAGCGTGACGCCGATTCCCCGGACGTGCTGGCGGACCTCATGCAACGAGCCGAAGTCCACCTTCACGAGCATCGGGATGATCATTACCCAGATCAGCAGGCCCACCGGCAGATTGACATGCGCGTATTGCATGCGCCCGATTGCCTGGGACACGGCCGGAAAAAACTGGCCGGCCAAGATGCCGGCGACGACGCATAGCGCGACCCAGACAGTGAGGTATCGCTCGAAGAAACTGATGGGCGGCTTCGCAAGCGGCTTTCTCGAAGCGGTGACGTTGGTGGCGGTCATGAGGCGGTTCTTGGAAGGAGGGCTCAGCTTTTCAGAATGTCGTTCAGCGCGTGCTGAAGTCCGGCATCGTCCAGACGTTCCAGCGGCAGGGCGAGCAACTGCAGCATGCGATAGCCGAGGGCTTCGCGCGTGAGCTCGAATGCCTGCCGCTTGCCTTCATCGCCGCCTGTCGCATTCGACGGATCGGGGTACCCCCAGTGAGCCTTGACCGGACTTCCCGGCCAGAGCGGACAGTGCTCCGCGGCAGCGCTGTCGCACACCGTGATGACAATGCGCATGTGCGGCGCGCCGTCTACCGCGAATTCGTCCCAGCTTTTGCTGCGATAGCCCTGCGTATCGACACCCGCATGCGACAGCGCGTCGAGCGCGAACGGGTTGATGCGGCCGCTCGGCGCGCTGCCGGCGCTATACGCGCGCACGTCCTTGCCCAGCTTGCGCGCCCAATGGTTCAGCATGCCTTCGGCAAGCACGCTGCGTGCGGAGTTGTGGGTGCAGAGAATCAGTACGTTGGTGGTCATCGCGGATGGCGCTTTCATCAGTTGTTATCAGCAGCAGGCCGAACCGGCCGGCTTCACGGCAACGTCAATAGGTTTGCCACGCGGGCCGCAGCATGCCGATTTCTCTGACGACTGAGATGGCTGGTTGCCTGCGCCATAGACCGCGGCGCTATCGAGCGTATGAAAATGCTCCCATGCGATGCCTTGCGGGTCCACGATCCAGTGCTTGTCGCTGCGCGCATAGCAGCACGTGGTTTCGCCCTGGTCCAGCAATGCCATGTCCGCAGCCTTTGCCCGCTGCGCGAGCTCGGCGAGTTCGTCGGGATTGTCCACCTGAAAGCCCAGATGATCCACGCCGGCCTTGGTGCCACGCGTCGAGATGGCGAAGTTCACGCGGGGATCATCCAGCATCCATTTCGCGTAGTCGGCCTCGACCCGCGAGGGCTCGGCCGCGAACAGTTTCGTATAGAACGTGACACTGGCCGCAAGATCGTCAACGTGGACGTGGATGTGAAAGCGCTTCATGAACGTTCTCCTTCAGCATTTGCAGGAATCGGCGCCGGGATCGAGGCACGCCTCGCCCTGGCAACAGTTTTCGGTCAGAAAGGCGAGCAGCGCGTTCATCTGCTCGAAGGCGGTTCGATAGATCAGGCTGCGCCCATCGCGTTCCTGCGTCACGAGCCCTGCGTGCATCAATTCCTTCAGGTGAAAGGAGAGCGTCGCGTTGGGAACGTCGAGTTCTTCCGCGATGGTGCCGGGCGTCAGTCCACCACGGCCGGCGACAACCAGCATCCGGAATACGCGCAGGCGCAGTTCATGAGCAAGCGCCGCGAGGGCGCGGACAACGTCTTTCTGTTCCATATTTCCAATATAGTCGAAATTAATGCGGCGGGCAACATGCCATCTCTTCAACGTTCAGACTGGATTGCCGCCGGATTGGGCCGACGGGGCGGCGACGGTACGCGTGTTGACACACGTCAAGATAGACTGGACGGGCCATGGACATCATGGAAGGCCGCCTGAACGATTCATTCCTTTAAGGAGCAAGGTCATGAGCAACGTTGAAGTCGTCTTGTGCAGCCCGGTGCGTACGGCGATAGGCACCTACGGCGGGACGCTCAAGGACGTTCCAGCGCCAACGCTTGGTGCTGCCGTTATCCGCGAAAGCGTCAGGCGCGCCGGACTGCCTGTGGACAAGGTTCAATCTCTCGTCATGGGCAATGTCATTCAGGCCGGCGTGAAAATGAACCCCGCGCGACAAGCGGGTATCGCCGGGGGATTGCCGGTCGATGTGCCGGCGCTGACGGTCAACCGCGTGTGCGGGTCTGGCGCGCAGGCCATCGCCAGTGCGGCGAGCGAAATCTGGGCCGGCATGATCGATTGCGCGATCGCCGGGGGCATGGAAAACATGGATCGTAGCCCCTATCTGCTGCCGCAAGGGCGCTGGGGCGCCCGAATGGGGGACGTGACGCTGTTCGACAGCATGCTGCTCGATGGGCTCAATGACGCCTTCAGCGGCCAACATTCAGGTTGGCACACCGAGGATCTCGTGGCCAAGTGCGGCATCTCGCGCGAGGACCAGGATCGTTGGGCGCTGCGCTCTCAGCAACGCTTCGCGCAGGCTCAGGCGGCCGGCCTCTTCGATGCGGAAATCGTGCCGGTGGAGGTGTCGGGTCGCAAAGGGCCAACGGAATTTGTCCGCGACGAGCACAATCGTCCGGAGACCACCGCCGAATCGCTGGCCAAGCTCAGGCCGGCTTTTCGCAAGGACGGGACGATCACCGCAGGCAATGCGCCCGGGCTGAACAGCGGCGCAGCTGCGTTGGTGGTCGCCGGGCGAAGCTGGGCCGAACACAACGGCCTGACACCCATGGCCAGGCTCGTAAGTTACGGCGTGGGAGCCGTGGAGCCTGGCTTCTTCGGGCTGGGTCCGATTCCCGCAGTGCGACAGGCCATTGCGCGCGCTGGATGGTCTGTTGCAGACGTGGATCGCGTGGAGATCAACGAGGCGTTTGCGGCGATCGCGCTCGCATGCTTGCGTGAGTTGGGCTTTGCGGAAGATATCGTCAACGTGGAAGGCGGGGCGATCGCGCACGGCCATCCGATCGGTGCGAGCGGCGCGGTGCTGACCACGCGGCTGTTGCACCAGATGCAGCGTGGCGGAGGCCGGCGCGGTCTTGTGACGCTGTGCATCGGCGGTGGGCAAGGCATCGCGCTGGCGCTTGAGCTCTTGCAATAACCCCTTGCTCGAGCCTGGCCGAGGCAGTCGCGGCCTCAGGCTTTGCGACGACCCTTTGCGGGACGTTCGCGATTCACTCGCAACCGGAACTGAAACGTATCGCCCTTGAAATAGAGGTACTCGAAGTCGACGGGATGATCATTGCTGTCGTACGTCAGCCGTTCGACACGGAGCACGGGCACGTCGCGCTTGATCTCAAGCGCGCGTGCAATGGGCGCGCGGGCGGGTATGGCGTTGATGCTCAGATCGGCGCAGCCCAGGGAAAGGCCGCAATCGTTTTCGAGCATCAGAAAGATATCGCGCGTGGCGAGGTCGGCGCGCATCAGCTTTTTGCCAAGGGATTCGGGCAGGAAGGTTATTTCGTACGATGTCGGCTCGCGATTGAGCAGGCGCACGCGATGAATCTCCGCCACCTTCGCGCCTTCGGGAACCATGAGCCTCGCGGCGACCTCGGCGCTAGCCGGAACGAAAGTGAACGAGACCACGCGGTTGACGATCTCGTGTCCTTCGCTCGACATGGCCTCGGCAAAGCCTTGCAGCGACGTAATGTTCTGAACGGCTTTCGGCTGCGACACGAACGAACCCTTGCCATGCACCTTGAAGATCAGCCCTTCCTTTTGAAGATCGCCGAGTGCCTGGCGGATCGTGATGCGGCTCACGTCGAACATTGCCTGCAGTTCGCTCTCCGAAGGCATGCGGCTATGCGGAGGGTATCTGCCGTCGAGGATGCCACTGCGCAGCGTATCTTTGATTTGCTGATAGAGCGGAATCGGCGAATCCGGTTCGAAGGTGATCTGGCTTGTCTGCATGGTCGATGAGCGGGCGACGGGGGGATTCCACAATGCAGCTTTGAAGATGCACGATTATACCGCTGCATAGCCATCTTAGCGACGTGAGATTGACATGTTATGTCATGAAATGGCGCGTCAGCTCAACAGTCCATCTTTCGCCGGCATTCGGTTAGGGGCTTGCTGCGTCGCGCACCACCTGATGGCAAGGAATGACTCCTGAGCGTGCCAAACCGCACTCTGTTGGCGCACACCGACTTTAGACATCCCCCAACGAACCGTATTTCAGAGATGGCATCGTACTTGCTTATCAGTGCATGTCATGTCTTGTTATGATGAGTTGGCGCATGAGGCATGTTGAACCTTGGCACGTATCGTCGAGGCCGACAGGACCGAGAGACCCCAGAGACCCGAGAGAACGGAGAGAACATTGGACGCTTCGCCCGCCTTGATCGCCATCGCGACGGCCGCTTATGTTTCGACCAACGTCGATGGATATGCACTGCTGCTCGGCTTTTTCAGCAACGAGCGTTATCGCGCGATGGAGATCGTCGCGGGGCAATTCATCAGCGTTGTCACGCAGGTGGCGTTATCGATCGCGGTCATGCGGTCGGGATGGGTGACGCAGTCGCCGCTCGTCGGCTTGGCCGGCGTCGTGCCGTTGTTCGCCGGGTTGAAACGAATCGCACAATTGCGACGGCGCGATGAACCGCAAAACGAAAGCGGAACAGATCGGTGGACTTCGGCCCGTGGCACCGGCGGGCGAGTTGCGACGGTGGCCGTCGTCGCGACTTCGGGTGCGATAGACAACGTGATGGTCTATTCGAGCGTCATGGTGGGTCGCGCAACGTCCGACGTTCTGTTGATTGCAGGGACGTTCGGGTTGCTGACGTCGCTGCTTTGCCTTTGCGCATTCTGGACGGCAGGCTCCCGTTCGTCGATCCCGGCGTTGCAGTTCGCGGCGAGGCGCATTGCGCCCTACACGACGGCGGCTATCGGCGTGTCCTTGTTCATTCGCTTCGATACTTTCCCGTGGCTCTATTCGCTCGCATGACGCCGGGAAAGCATGCACCACGCCGAAACCATTTCTGCACCGAGAACTGTATCCGCGTGCCGTCGTGAGGCGCGAGACAGGGTGAAGGGCAGGCGAATCGGCCGGTTATTGGCGAGTATCCGTTGGCATGGCCCTTGCATAGTTTGGATCAACTTGTAATGACGAGTTATGTCCTCAGCGATGCACGTAGCCGATGTGATTTCAAGCGAGGCGTCTTCCGAATCGCACGCGGACTCGAGGGGACGACTACGTACCGCTCGAATACGAAAAACCGCATCACCGTGGGCACGCCTTGCGACTTGGAGGTCGTGTCGAAAGGCAGACGGTCGATGTCGACAGTTGAAGTTTCTGGCTGGACCACACGCGGGCGCCTGGTTGGCGTCCCGGTTATCACTGTCTGACATGGACGGAGCAGGGAGCCGATTCATGTCACTCACCCTTAGGGTTACATCATGCGAATCAGAGCTTTGGTAGGCCGGGCGTTGAGCAGTGCTTCACTCGTCGCAATGGGGACGATGCTGGTGTTTGGAAACGACGCGCGTGCGGAAACGATCGACATTGGGATCGGCATCCAAGACACCACGACCAATACCGTCACGGGCGGCATCATCATCAAGCAGCTCCATCTGCTGGATAAATACCTGCCGCATACGGGAAAGTATAAGGACGTGAGCTACAACGTGACGTGGCAAAACGCGACGTCCGGGCCGCCGATCACCAATGGCATGATCGCTGGCAAATTGCAGATCGGCATGATGGGTGACTATCCGCTGCTCGTGAACGGGGCAACCGGACACGCCACGAACAACGACACCGAACTCGTCGCGGTGATCGCCTATAACGCGCACGGCGGCGGCAACGGCGTGGTCGTGCCGAAGGATTCGCCGTACTACGATTTGGCCGATTTGAAGGGCAAGCGCGTATCGGTGCCGTTCGGCTCCGCCGCGCATGGCATGCTGCTTGCCGCCATGCAGAGCCGGCATCTGCCGAGTGACTATTTCGCGCTCGTGAACCAGTCGCCTGAAGTGGGCAGCACCAGCATCCAGGAAAACCGCATCGACGCCCATGCGGACTTCGTGCCGTTCGCCGAGCTCCTGCCCTATCGCGGCTTTGCCCGCAAGATTTTCGACGGTGCGCAAACGGGACAGCCGACGTTTCATGGTGTGGTCATTCGCAAGGACTTCGGCCAGAAATATCCCGAGATCGTCACGGCCTACATCAGAGCTTTGATGGAAGCCGACGATTGGGTCCGCCACGATCCGGAACAGGCCGCGGAAAAGATTCAATCGTGGACCAAGGTGGACAAGCAGGTAGCGTACATCTTCCTCGGACCGGGCGGCATCGACACGCTTGATCCGACCATCAAGCCACGTTGGATCGCCGCGCTGAAGACGGACTATGCGGTGCTCAAGAAGCTCGACATGGTGAAAGATCTCGACATCGACAAATGGGTCGATGATTCCTTCGTGCGAGAGGCCTTCAAGCAATCCGGCCGCGATTATGACGCTCAGCTCGCCGACTTCTCCAACTATCAGGTCCAGGGCAACGACACCCTGTGCAACGTGCCGATCAGCGATCCACTGCAGGCGGGGCAGATCTGGGCTCAAGGCGGCAAGGTCGTTTCATTCAGCTCGACTGCATGCACGCTCGAAGGCGTGAACGCGTATCGCGCCCAAGGCAGGAAGATCGAAGCGGTTTACCTGATGGACAAGACGCTGGGCGTGAAAGTCTTTGCGGATGCCGCGTTCTACACGCTCGGTGCTGCAAATGGGAAAAAACCGGACGTCCAGTCGTTCCTGCTCAAGCGTGATGCGGAAGCGAGCGCCAAGAATTCCGGCGAGAAAGTCGTGAGCTATGCGCAGGCGTTGAGCGCGGTCGGCAACGGAGGGAAATGACATGGAAAGCTCTCTCGACCTGAAAATCAAGAAGGGCGCATCGCCGTTGCCCGAGCACCCGCAACAAGCAGGTGTGCCACGCAAGAGCGCCCGCATGAAGGCGTCTGCGCTAAGCCGCCTGCAAACGGCCGCGGTGAGGCTTGCATTTGCGGCTGTGTCGATCGGCGTGCCGTTCGCGCTCTGGTATCTCGGCACGCGCTACCGGGTACGGTTCTATATCCGCTTTCAGGACGTGCCGACTCCGCTCGATGTGTTTCATACCGCATTGCATGTCGCCGGGTCGAACACGTTTTCGACGAACATCGTCCACAGCTTGCGGCGCATCTTCCTGGGCTTTTTCATCGCACTCGGTTCAGGCGTCGGATTGGGCCTGCTGATCGGTCGTTATCGCGTCGTGAAGCAACTCCTCATGCCGGCGATCGAAGTGCTGCGGCCCATCCCGGCGATCGCCTGGGTGCCGTTGTCGATCATGCTGTGGCCGACAACGGAATCGTCCATCGTGTTCATCACCTTCATCGGCGCGTTCTACCCGATTCTGCTCAATACGGTGGACGGCGTTGAATCGCTCGACGGCGTGCTGCTGCGCGCGGGCCGCTGTCTCGGCGCGAGCGAAGCGCAACTGTTCTGGCACGTGATCTTGCCGGGCGTCCTGCCCAACATCTTCACGGGGCTCGCGGTAGGCATGGGGGTGGCGTGGGTCTCGCTCATCGCGGCCGAAATGATCGCGGGGCAGTACGGCGTCGGCTACTACACGTGGGAAGCCTATTCGCTCGTCAACTATCCCGCGATCGTTCTCGGCATGATCACGATCGGCGCGCTTGGGCTCCTATCCAGCGGTGCGATTCGAATGGTCGGGCAGTTGTCGATGCCATGGCTCGCGTACGTCAAGGGAGCGCGCAAATGAGCAACGCAAACAGAGGCCGCATCGAGTGCCGCAACGTTGGCGTCGTGTTCGGCTCGGGGGCCGCGCAGACCGAAGCGGTGAAGGACGTATCGCTCACGGTCGAGCCGCATGAATTCGTTTCGCTGATCGGTCCGTCGGGCTGCGGCAAGTCCTCTTTACTGAGCATTACGGCGGGCTTTGCGAAACCGACTCGCGGGACGGTCACGCTCGACGGCGTGCTCATCAAAAAGCCCGGTGCAGAACGCGGCGTGGTGTTTCAGCAGTATTCGCTGTTCCCCTGGCTGCGCGTGCGCGAGAACGTCGAGTTCGGCCTGAAGATGGCGGGGGTCTCGCGGGCCAAACGCGAAGGCACCGCGCGCACCCTGCTGGGCCTCGCGGGGCTGCTCGTTTTTGAGAACCACTATCCGGATCAGTTATCGGGCGGCATGAAGCAGCGCATCGGCATCGTGCGCGCCCTCGCGGCAAACCCACGCGTTTTGCTGATGGATGAGCCCTTCGGCGCGCTCGACACGCAAACGCGCACCGTCATGCAGGAGATTCTGACGAACATGTGGCAGCGCTTCAGGTTGTCCGTGCTGTTCATCACGCACGACATCGAGGAAGCCGTGTTCCTGTCGGACCGCATCTACGTGATGACGGCGCGGCCCGGGCGCATCAAGGCTGAAATACGCGTGCCGCTGCCGCGTCCGCGTACGGCAGCGATGCTGGATACCCCCGAGTTCGTCCAACTGGTCCATCAATTGAAAGGCCTGATTCGCGAGGAATCGCTTGCCGCGATGGGATCCGAACTCGAATCGGGCGGCGTCGAGGGTTTCAGTATGGAGATGGGCCCGAACGGCGTCGAAGAGATGCTCTGAGCCTGTTCAAGCAAGCAGTTCGAGCGACACCACACAACGCCATGTGCGTCCCTAACCGAGGGCGGGGGATAACGTTCTCGATCCGATGGAGTTTTGCAATGAGCAAGAAACCGAACATCCTGTTCTTCCACGTCGACAATTTGGGCATGGGAGAACTCGGCTGCTACGGCGGCGGAAAACTGCGCGGCGCGGATACGAAGCGCATCGATGCGTTCTGCAAGGAGGGCACCAAGCTCACTCACTACGTGGTCGAGCCGCAGTGCACGCCCACGCGCTCCGCCTTGATGACGGGCCGCTATCCGATCCGTTCGGGCAATCACACGATCGCGCTCGGGGGCAACGGCGGCGGTCTCGTGACATGGGAGGTCACCATCGCCGAATTGCTGGCGCAGGGCGGCTACAAGTCCTCTTGCCTCGGCAAATGGCACATCGGCGCGGAAGACGGTCGCTTCCCGACCGACCACGGTTTCGACGAATGGTACGGCCCGCTGCGCACCTATGACGAGTGCATGTGGCTGGAGGATCCTCACTACGTGCCCGCGCGCGATGGCTATTCGCATATGCACGAGGGGTTCAAGGGCAAGGGCACCAAGCCGCTGCTCGACGAACAGCTCACGATGGAGACCAAGAAGACCTGCGATCTTGAGTACCAAAAACGCGGGATCGACTTCATGCAGCGTTGCGTGAAAAGCGACGAACCGTTCTTCCTCTACTTCAATCACTCGCTGATGCACTTTCCGATGTCGCCGCGCGACGAGTTCGTCGGCAAGAGCACCAACGGTGAATGGGGCGATTGCCTGCTGATGCTCGATCACGATTTCGGCGTGTTGCTCGACGAACTCGACCGTCTGGGCGTGGCGGACGACACCATCGTCATCCTTTGCGGCGATAACGGGGCGGAAGACCATCTGGCGGGGCGCGGCACGGGCGGCTTCTTCGACGGTTCGTACTTCAGCTCGGCGGAAGGCGGCATCCGCACGCCGCTGCTCGCGCGCTGGCCGGGCCGCATCCCCGCTGGTATCGAGAGCAACGAGATGGTTCACGTCACCGATCTTTTCACGACGCTGCTCAAATTTGCGGGAAGCGACACGCCGAAGGATCGGCTCATCGACGGCAAGGATCAGACCGCGTTTTTCCTCGGTGAACAGGCGAACTCGAACCGCGAGTCGTGCATGGTGTGGCTCAAGGACGAACTGCACGCGGTGAAGTGGAAAGACTTCAAGATCAACTTCAAGCGCCAGCAGCATTTTCACGACCCCGAACTGCCGCTCGGCTTTGCGCGCATCACGCATCTGCAGGAGGATCCGAAGGAACGTGAGGCGGTCAATCAGCGTTACGTGCGGTGGTGGGTGATGCAGCACGCGCATCGCGTCGTGCGGGAGTTCGAGGACAGCGTGAAGCAGGAGGAACTGATCCCGCCGGGCTCCGCGCTGGAGTTCGTGCCGAAGTCGGTCTTCAACGCGTAACGACATGGGCGCGCCGATGATGGACTACCAACCCGAGAAGCCCGCATGCTGCTGCGCAAAAGGGGCGGCTGCCATGAACACCGCCCGCACCGAAGGCATGGTGCGGATCACAGGCGGCGATTTCACGATGGGCTCCGATGCTTTTTATCGCGAGGAACGTCCGGCGCGGCGCGCCACTGCGCCGGATTTTTGGATCGACCCGCACCCGGTGACCAACCGGCAATTCGCCGCTTTCGTCGATGCGACCGGCTATATCACTCTCGCGGAGCGGCAACCCGACCCGGCGCTATATCCCGATGCCGATCCGACGCTCCTGTGCCCCGGCTCGCTCGTGTTCACGCAGCCTCGCTCGCAGGTGGGATTGCGCGATTATCGGCAGTGGTGGGCTTATGTGCCCGGCGCGAGCTGGCGGCGCCCGCAAGGGCCCGGGAGCGACCTGGCCGGTCTCGCGGATCATCCGGTTGTGCATGTGTCTTTCGAGGATGCGAGCGCCTACGCGGCATGGGCGGGGAAGTCTTTGCCGAACGAGATCGAATGGGAATACGCGGCCCGCGGCGGTCTCGATGGCGCGGTGTATCCCTGGGGCGATGAATTTGCGCCCGGCGGCCTGCAGATGGCGAACACGTGGCAGGGTGAATTTCCGTGGCATAACTCGGCGCTCGATGGTTTCGAGCGCACCTCGCCGGTGAAGTCGTTCCCGCCAAACGGGTACGGACTCTACGACGTCGCGGGCAACGTGTGGGAGTGGACCGGTACCCGGTACGGCCACCCGCCCGGCGTCGCGGATGTGAAGTCGTGCTGCATTCCGTCGACGGGCTCCGACACGCCGGATGTGCGCAACGTGGTGAAGGGCGGATCGCATCTGTGCGCGCCCGGGTATTGCCTGCGCTATCGGCCCGCGGCGCGCCAGGGCCAGACGCTCGATACGTCGACCAGCCATATCGGCTTTCGATGCATCGTGCGAACCTGATCCGCATGCGGGGGCGTCATGCACGATGACGCGTGCCGCGTCTTATGTCTCAAACAAACCGAGTACCTTTATGACACATCCTGTGAGCCGGATCGATAGGCCGCGCGTCACCTCGCGCATTGCATTACCCGCGTCACGCGCCGAACTGCAGCGCGAAATTCTTGCGGGCGTCGTGACGAGCCTCGCGCTGATTCCCGAAGTCATCTCCTTCTCGTTTATTTCGGGGGTCGAGCCGCATGCGGCGCTATTTGCGTCCGTGGTATTGCTTGTGGTCACATCGCTGTTCGGGGGGCGACCGGCGATGGTCACCGCGGCGGCGGGTTCTGTTGCGCTCGTCGTCGGGCCGATGGTGCACGCACATGGCGCGGGCTACATTTTTCCCGCGGTGCTGCTTGGCGGGGTGATTCAGGTGGCGTTCGGATTGCTGGGCTTCTCGCGCCTCGTGCGCTTCATCCCGCGCTCGGTGATGCTCGGCTTCGTCAACGCGCTGGGCATTCTGATCTTTTGCGCGCAACTGCAGCATGTGATCGACAAACCGCTCGAGGTGTATGCGCTCTTTGCGCTCGCGCTCGCCATCGTGCTGGCCGGCCCGCGTTTCTTGCGCTCGGTGCCTTCTCCGCTGATCGCTATCGTGGTCGCGACCGGCCTTGCCGTCGCGCTGCAATGGAGTGTGCCGACAGTCGGCGGCGCGCATCCCGGCGAAGCGGATTTGCCGGGACTCACGGCATGGACCGTGCCGTTCGATTTGAGTACGCTGAAGATCGTATGGCAGACGGCGATCAGCATCGCGTTCGTGGGTTTGCTGGAGACGTTGCTCACGGCCAAGCTCGTCGATGAAATGACGCAGACGCGCTCCGACAAGGCGCGCGAATCATGGGCGCTCGGGCTCGGAAATCTTTGCGCGGGTGCGTTCGGCGGAATCGGCGGTTGCGCCATGATCGGCCAGACGGTGGTGAACGTCGGTATCGGCGGGGGGCGCACGCGTGTATCCACGCTCGCCGCTGCAGCGACGCTGCTTCTGCTCATGACGGGGCTGAGCCCGGTGATGGCGCGCATTCCGACGGCCGCCCTCGCCGCGGTGATGATGGTCGTCGCGGTGAAGACCGTGGATTGGCACAGCTTGCGCCCGGCTACGTTGAAGCGCATGCCGCTGATGGAAACGTCGGTGATGCTGGTTTCCGTGGCATTGACGGTTTATACCGGCAATCTTGCGCTCGGTGTCGTAGGCGGTGTGCTGCTGGCGATGGTGTTGTTCGCGCGCCGCGTTGCGCACGTGATCGGCACCACGCGGGACGTGTCCGCCGACGGACAGAGTGTGCGTTACGAGGTGCATGGGCCGCTATTCTTCGGCAGCAGCAACGACCTGGTGGACCGCTTCGAGTATGCGGCCGATCCGCGCACGGTGGTCATCGATTTCTCGAAGGCGCAGATCTGGGATGCATCGACGGTCGCCGCGCTCGATTCCATCGAGATGAAGTATCGACAGCATGACATTGCAGTGGCGTTTACTGGTCTCGATGAGCGAAGTCGCGCGTTTCATGCGCGACTCAGTGGAAATCTCAATGTGAACCGCTGACCGTCGGTGTCGATGAGCCGATGGCCTTGCGCATCGTGACCGACCGTGACAGGGTGCTGAATGCTGTCGCGCTCGGGTCGAGAGGGATGTGATAGTCAACAGTAGCCGGGAGCGGTGAGCCATCCACAAGAAGCACCGAGGCGTTCGAGCAAAGGATGCCAAAACGCTCGACGTTCAAAGGAATCGAGGGAGACTTCGGTATCGATCGCGACCGTCAGCGCGGCCTCGGCGCTGGTGAGCGGATCGAGCTCGGCGAGCTGTCGTCTCAGGACCCTTTCGTCCGCGTCCGACGGCTCCCCGATGTGCATCGCTCGTCTGTTCAAGCGTTCGACGAGCACGGTTACATCGGCGCGAAAATCTGCGATGAAAACGGCAATAGAGCGGGAAGTGGCAAGCTCGATGAAGGAAGCACGATGCACTCGTTTCAGAAAGCTCGCATCGACGACAACAGGATAGCCGGCCGAGAGCAGCGCATCCGAGATCGCGCGGAGTCGAGCGTAGTTCGCATCGATCGCTTCCCGTGTGTATGCGCAAGAACGCGCGGCGTGCGCCTTCGGGAGCGTGAGCGTCCCCCTGATGCGTTTGCGCTCCACATCGCTGCAGATGCGAATCGCGCCGATGTGCTGAGTCAGCGCTTCGCTCGCCACGGACTTGCCTGACCCTGAAAACCCATGGCAAAGGATCAGGAACGTCGTCGGTGGCGTGATGAGATGGTCGACAAGGCGCCGATATCGTCCGTAGGCGGACATATCACCGATATCGTGTGCTCTGCCCTGCTTCTTCAAGGCTGTCACCAGCATTCGAACCAGAGCCCTGTAGACGACGTATAGCCGCAGCGCCGCCAGCCCCGGGAAGTCTCCGGTTGATGCCAACCATTTGTTCAGAAAGCGTATCGCCAAATCGCCCCGTTCTCGAGCCAGCAGGTCCATCACGACGAAGGCGATGTCTGCCGTGACATCGATCCAGCGCAACGCATCGCTGAACTCGATGCAGTCGTAGATCACGATGTCGCCGTTTCGACTCACCATGTTGTCGAGGTGCAGGTCGCCGTGACATTCGCGCACGAATCCGTCGTCCCTGCGGCTGTCGATATGCTCGCCGAGGCGGGCGATTTCGTTACGGCACCAGTCGGCCGCGCCATGAGGAACGGTGAACGGCGTATTCCGCTCGAGCGACGCGAGCACTTCTTCCAATTGCTCGCGAACCAGCTTGGCGGAACCGAGTGAGGCGCTCGGTGCGTGACACGAGGCGGCGGCGTGAAACAATGCAAGGCGAGCCGCGACACGGTCGACATGGGCAGCTCGCAGCGCGCCACGCGCAACCAGCGCGGATAACGTATCGCGTTCATCGAAGCGGCGCATCTTGAGCGCGTGGTCGAACGGCGCGCCCACGGCGCCAATCCTGAACGTACGCCCGATGCGGACGATGGGCACGACGCCGAGATAGAGCGAAGCTGCAAGACGGCGGTTGAGCCGCAGTGCGTCCCGGCAACTGCGGTATCGCGCTTCTCGCGTCGTGAAGTCGACGAAGCTCAGGTTCACGGGCTTGCAGATCTTGTAGGCGTACCGTCCCACGAGATAAAGGACGGAGATGTGCGTCTCGATGCGAACGACGCGGCCCGCGGGATGGGGATACGTTGAAGCGCGCCGCAATGCCAGATCCATGCGGCGCCATTCGGTGCGCGTCGCTTTGTCGCCGGGCGCGTTCACGGGACGCCCTCGTGGGCGGCGCCGGGTGACGTTGCGATCAGAACGAAGCTTCATCGGTGAGCATATTGCTGCGCATTGGTTGTGCGAATCCTTGCCGCCGATCGCGCGCAATCCATCGCTTTGGCAGCTTAGCCGCTGACGCGTCTAATCCTTTGATCCCCATCAATTACGGTATGGATGATGCTGCCTGCTGCAAAGCCATTCGTTCATGGGCCGGAGCGAGCGGAGAGCTTCGCCATCGGATTCGCCCTAACCATCTCGATCCGGGCTTTAAGCTTGCGCCGCGAGGAACGATCGTGCAGCACTTGCCTGGGCTGACGTGCGCAACGTTTCCAGTGCATGTTGCTCGATGCGGCGCACGTGTTCGCCCGAGACGCCCGTTTGCCTGGCGATTTCGTCATAGATATGCGCGTTCGCTGGCACGCGCAAGCAGGTCAGAGGTCTGGACAAATTGCGTAAAATGCGTAAAATACGTATTATTCTGACCGGAGGTCCTCGTGACTACTGTAACCGCCACCGATCTCGCCCGCCGCACGAACCAAGTGCTCGACGCCTTGGCGCGCGGGGAATCGGTCACCATCACCCGCAATAACACCGTGCTTGGCACGATTAGCCCGCCCGAGCGGGCTGTCACACTTCGCGATGCCTTCGAGCGCATCCCAAAGATGCCGCCCGACGTTGCCGATCGGTACATGGCTGATATCCGAAATGCCGATTTCGACGACGATGTGCGTGATCCATGGCAGAAGTAATCGTCGATACATGTGTCTGGATCGATCTCAGTAAAGGCGCTCTCGACGCTGAAGCAATCTACAACGTCGCTGGGTCCCAATTGGTTCATGTCTCCGCGATCTCGCTTGGCGAATTGGAATTCGGCGCGCAACTTCCAAGCGACGTTCGCGAGCGAGCACAGCGCACTGCATTTTTGCGCGCTATCGAACGGATGTCGGTGCTCGCAGTGACGCGAGAGACCGCTCGTTCATTCGGGCTGCTCGCGACCATGATGAAGGCGGCGGGCCGTAGCCCGCGTCCGCGTTATAACGATCTCTGGATCGCCGCTCAGGCTCATGAACATCACCTGCCGCTTCTCACTAGCAACCCAGATGATTTCCGCGCGCTAGAGGTGATCGAAATAATCGAAGCCCCGAAGAGGGCTCATTGAACACAAGTGTCGCTGAATACCGATGTCGCGAGTGCGTTTTAGGTGTCCCAAAGCAAAAAACCGCAAGAGCACGCTTCATCGCAAACATCATTCGACAAATGATCTGGATTCATTTTTAGGGTGCCCAGGAGAGGACTCGAACCTCCGCGGAGTTACCCGTTAGTGACGTAACTAAATGAAATCAATGAGTCAAGTCGATTTTTGCTCCGCAATCCATGCAGGATTGGGGCTCGGAAAGCCTTGTTGGGCCTAAAGCGGTTGAAATTTGCGGAGCAAGAATCCGAAGCACGTCCAGCAGTGAGAGACACGCTCGCCACGTATGCCTATCCAATTCTCGGCAAGATCGATGTGCGCCACGTCGACACTCGGATGGGACGTAGCGATGCGGTTATCGTGCTCCGAGCCAACGCAACTGCGGATCGGCCGCGTGGTCATTATCCGATTGTCAACCCCTGCGATCCTAGCAGTGGTTCTCCGCGATAGACGTCAGCGCCTCTGTGCGACTTGACGATTAGCTCGATGCAATCCTGGTCGGCATAACGCAGGAAATATCGCTCCATCAATTGCGCGAACGTATGCAGCGCGTGGCCGGCGAACGCTGTTTCGTCGATCGTCAGCGTGATCTGAAGGCCCGGCACAAGAATTGGCATCGGAACGGGGTCGACGTCCATCATCCGCCGGATGCGCATGCAGCGCAGTCTCGTGATGCCAGCGATGTAGCGTGTGGTCTCCGGCGAGGCCAGCTTGCCGATTTGCAAGAGCAACGACTGCAATTCGGCCAGGCTCGATGCGGCTAGGGCAACGATGTTCGGAGAAAACGCCGAGACGAGTCGCCATAGCGATTGATCGTCCCGCGGCGGTACGCGGCTGGCTGACGGGGCGATGAGCATCGAAATGGCCCCCTCGAGATTGTGTGCCTCGCTGTGCAGATCACCGCCGATTGCCCCGATGGCGAGCTTTCCCTCAAGGTCGCCATTCGTGCATGTGAGTTCGATGGCAAGCTTGGTTGCGTTCGGTGCGACCGGTCGCTCATCGATGTCGAGCAGTGAAATGGCAGCATTGCATCCGGGCATTTCTCGGGCGACCCGCCTGTCTTGCTCGCGCACCCAGAATACGCCGACGGATGACCAGTGCTGGAGTGAGTGGTGCGGCGGTATTTGGGCGCCTGGCTTGCTCCCTTCCTCGCCGTGCATCATGCGCACGGAATCGATAGAACGGATGACGGCCGGGGCAGTCTCGCTATCCGGTGGAGCAACCGGGTAGGTCGTCACATCGGCTTTGACGTCGACGGGTTTTGCATCGGCCTTGAATAGATTGACGACAGGCGTGCAGAAAAGCCGTAGATGGTCCGCATTCAGTTGGCGAAGCGCTTGAACCGCAGATGCGTTCGCCGCATGGCCCGCGACGGGCAGATGCAGGGTGAACCGGTTGCACAGGCCGGCGGCGCGTTGCAGTGCTGCGAAGTCGATATCGATGAATCGAAATTTGTGTGGGAATGCCGCGTATTCGATCAGCAGCCGCATCGCGGGCTGCGGGTCGCACTGCAGCGGACCGATCAGGGCTTGCTCGCGATCGAAGCCGACCGCGCAGGCGGGCGGGCGCTCCAGCGCTTGCCAGCGGCGGCTTTCATCCGTTTCGACAAAGGCCGTGGGCGGGTGCAGCAGGATGGCATCGACGAGGGCCGCTGCGAGTAGTCGGTCCGCACATAGATAGACGCGAAGCGTGCGCGGCAGAAGCTCGCTCTCGGGTGTGAGGTCGCGCCCGGGCGACGCAAATTCGATGGAGAGGATTCCGGCGGTATCGTCGGGCAACTGACCGGCGCTGAGTGTTGGCGCGGCGGTCGGCGGCGAGCATTGCGCCCGGGTGATCGCCAGCGGCGCGAGTGTCAGATCCCAAGCGGTCGTGAATCGGCACGGCGACGGGCGATGCTCCAGTTCCGTGCCTTGAGGCATGGTGACAGTCTGCGTGAGCCCATCGAACAACCCTTGAACGTTGACGCAGGCAATCGAGCATGATGGAACTGCTTGCAGATAAGCGGGGAATACCGTCTCGATGAACGGCACGGTGAAATCAGAATAGCGGTCGTCGATGCGCTGCGCTGCGTTGGCGTTGAGCCAGGCAGCCTGTTGAAGCATATGTTCGACATGGGGATCGTCCGTCTGTCCGCCGGACATCGATAGTCGCGTCGCTGCAGTCGGATTCGCACGCTCGAACCGAAGCATCTCCTGGCGCAGTTGCGTGAGCTCACGTTCGAAGTACGGCCGCAGCGATTCGAGATCATCCATGAGGTGGGAAGGTTGATACCGGAAGTCCGGTCGGCAATGAAAGTGATGTCCGCGTGCGCTGTCAAAGCGGTAGTGAACTCGCGGAACGGGCGGTCTGAAATATAAACGGAGTTTGATCGAGTGACAACGGGATTTAACTAATCGTTATTCGGTCTTAACGGGATATTCGAAAAGTATCGATTTCGGTCAGTGCATGATTTGAAATTAATTACGAGATGAAAATTTTCCCATAGAATCGCCGACCATGAACGGTGACCGCTTTCCCGAACAATCAATGGATCAGCGCATGTTTCTGTTCAAAGCGATTGGCGTCCTGTCTGATGACCGAGGACCGGCTCGTTGGCGCGCGGCATGCTGCGGGGGGCGGCCCACTGCCCGGCCGGGTCATCTGGATCGATGCCGGTGGACGTCTATTCGCAGCCGGGCGGATCTCGTAAATACAGCAAAGCGACGGGGTGCCGGTTCATATGCAATAAGAATTATCCAAATTGAGTTTTTTGCATTTGGCCCGTATTCGAGATGACTTTCGAGGTGCGGGACTGTGATGCTGACGTAAGCCTCGGTATCGTGCGGGGCGTGTCCTATTTGATGTTTGATAGTGTGATATGCAAATGTTCGATCCATCGACCTTCTCGCGGCTTCAGAATCGACGACTGATTGGTGCGGACACGCCGATGACCGGCCGTTCGGAACTGGTGCCGCTTGATTTTCACTGCACCGAGGGGTTGTCGGTGGTTTTCGAGATTGACGTGCGCTTTGCATCGCAGGACTTCAATATCGAACTGAAGCAGATGCTTG
>NZ_PNYB01000012.1 GCF_002879855.1 Trinickia soli
GTCATGATTCGGCTCCTGTTGAAGAACGAGGCGGATTGCCTCATTCGCCAACATAAAGCCGCGTGACCGGCCTCTCCCTGACCTCCAGCGCCGGACCGTAGCCCCTACCGCGCGAGCGGTTTAGTCCGCCGACCCATTGCCGACAGTCGACCCAGTGTCGCATCTGCGTCGGCTTTCAACGTACAACGGTCGCTCGTCGACTCGCATAGGCCGATTACCTGAACCGCGAATCGGACGACCTACCGAATCTGGTAGACAAAACGCTGTCGACCACCCGCCGCTTCGATGCACTCAAGGTATACATGATGTTGCGGGCGCTGGGCTGTGAGGCGATGGGGGCCATGGTCGACCATCTGTTGGCTCAGACGCGGGCCATCGCAGAGAAAATTCGCAATAGTACTCAGTACGAACTCTTGGCCCCGCCGCGGCTTTCCACCATTTTGTTCCGGTACGTCGTCGGCGATTCGCGCGTATCCATCGACGAATTCAATCGCGGCCTGCGCTCGGCACTGCTGCAGAAGGGCGTCGCGGTGCTGGGCGAAACGGTTGTAAATGAACAGGTGGCACTCAAACTCACCATATTGAATCCGTGTTTGCGCGAGGCCGAGTTTGACGAACTACTGCAGCTGATTTCCCACTTTGCTGAAAGTCGGCGGGACGAGATCATCAGGACAGGAACGTCTCGCACAAAGATGGCGTCGGCAGATTGCCTAGCGGGTGGCGTACTCGCATGAGGAATTTGACCGAGGTATGCAATAGATCATAAATCGCAGCGTTTAACCAGACTGGAGAGCAGACGCAAATGCCCGAAAAGTGCGATGGTCGACTCAGCATTTGCGCCCGACACGAATTTCCGCGCGCATATTTTTTCGGCATCTGGCGACCAGCTTAAAGAGTACGTATAATTGCGCACCTTATTTTGATCGAATCGGATAACAGACCATGAATGAACGATCTGCTGTACCGCCGTCCGCCCGCACTACCATTCGTCGCTTGCCTGAACTCGCCAATCACGACCGGGCAACATTTTATAGTATTTTAGATGAATCTTACGTCTGCCACATTGCTTTCTCAGCGAACAACGACACGCACTGCATTCCAACCGCTCACTGGAGAAAGGATGATTATCTATATATCCATGGGTCCAATGGAAGCCGCCTAATAAAATCTCTAGCCGCTGGCGTACAAACCTCCGTTGCAATTACATTGCTGGATGGTTTGGTTTTGGCCAAGTCGGCATTTAGCCACTCGATGAATTACCGATCTGCAGTTATTTACGGACACTTTGAAATCGTGCAGGGTAGCGCAGAAAAGCTCGAAGCATTGGATGTTTTTATGGATAAGATTGCTATGGGCCGCAAGGAAGAGGCGCGGCGCGGCAATTCCAAAGAAATTGCCGCCACCAATATACTTCGGATTTCTCTCACGGAAGTTGCGGTAAAGATCAGTGACTCTGGCCCCTCTGACAAGGACGAGGACATCGACCTCCCCGTTTGGGCGGGAATCCTGCCGATGAAAATGACCCGCGGATCCCCAGTTCATAACGAAAACAATAAAGATGTAATCATACCGGATTATGTAAAAACTTGGGCCGATTGACTTGCTAGGGCAGCCAGAACCAAAGTGCGCCAAGTAAAAAGGCGGGCGCTAAGGTGCAGTGGGCATCCAGCGAACGCCGTACAACCACTCCTGCTTTTCAGAACATACCAGAAGGTAAAAATAATGGCGATAGATCAGCAAGGGCTGTATCAGACAGTTACTGACATGTACACCATGGTAGATAGGGAATTGGGTGGGCGTCACCAGCCATTTCTCAATTATGGATACGATTTACGGTCTGGACTTGCCATGGAACAGCAAGATGCTGCTTTTGACATTCATGCGCAGCTCTACCATTACGTACTGCGCACGGTTGATGTTCATGGAGCTGATGTGCTGGAAATTGGCTCCGGGCGTGGCGGTGGTAGTTATTATATCAAGCAGTATTTGGGCGCCAAAAAGGTCGTGGGCATTGAATATCTGCCTCAAAACGTGAGTGCGTCTCGTGATAGCTTTGGTAGCGTAAATAATCTTGAGTTTTATCAGGGTGATGCCAGTAATCTTGATATCGAAGTAAGTTCAGTAGATGTTGTAGCAAATATCGAGTCATCGCACTGCTATCCGAATTTAGAGCGTTTCTTTGAAGAAGTGTACCGCGTTCTGTGCAATGGCGGAAGTTTTTGCTATGCGGATCTGATGACGCCGGACATGAATGAACAGGTCAAGCAGATTACGGCTATGCTGCCCTTCGAATTGACCAAGGTAGAGGATATAACGGATGGTGTTGTTGGCGGTTTGACCCTCGCCAACCAAAGAAAACTGTCTCTGATCCATGAGCTAGATATTAGTGAAGAACGTAAGGCATGGTGGATCAACGAATGGGCATGTGTTGGAACGCCAATCTGGCAAGATCTGCAAAAAAGAGATTTGATGTATATGCATTATGTTTTTAAAAAGATGTGATGTTCACTCGCGGCAAACCTCGGATGCAAAATTCATTACGTGGATCGAGAGCGAGCGAAAACCGAACGAGGCCGGCCCACGGGCCTGACCTTGCCCCTGTTTCGCGAATCCCATAGCCGAGAGATTTATGCGGCTCGCCCCTGTCGGGGTCCTGTCGAGCGGCGAAAGCAGCGTAGAGGGCGGCCATGGTAATTGACAATCTACAGCCCTGCGAGTATCACAGTGCAGCGTGTAGCGCGGGCAGAGCGCTGCGGGACCATGCCACGCAAGCTGCGTATCCAGCCGGCGCCTCGAACCAGACCGCATCGAACGCCGTGACGGCCGGGAGCGAGACCTCAGCGGACTCACTTGGCGTGCCAATCAGGTGGACGTCCGGCGCGTCGGACGAGTTGCCCAGTACCGAGAAATGCGTCATTTCTATCGCAATCCCTACCCCGAGCGCCTTCAGCAACGCTTCTTTGGCGGTCCAAGCATCGTAGAAGACATCGCGGTGACGATGCTCGGGTAGCGCCCTCAGATGGGCCTCGTCTGCGGGAGCGAGAACGGCAGGAGCAAGCGATTGCCAATCTAGGCCCGTCTGCTGCGCCTCAATGTCAACGCCAACGCGGCGCTTGCGCGAAAACGCCAGGAGCGCGTGTTCTCCCGAATGCGACACGTTGAAATCGACGCTTTCCCGGGCGAGCCTGTGCGCGAGCCGTGGCCGACCATGGATGTCGCGCTCGAGACTTAACCCTCGGGCGGGCGCTGCCAGGCGGGTGCCGAGTAGTTCGCGAAGCGCAGCGCGCGTTGCCGCATACCTCATTGCGTCCTCGTGCCGTACAAAGCGTGCGGCGCTTGCGCGTTCGTCGTCGGTGAGGACATCGAACGCTGACGAATCTAGGCGTGCCCGAAACTCGAACGTGACGAGGATGACTTCGACGCCAGCCGCGCTCGCGCGCGGCACGTCAACAGGACTCGTCCAAAAGGCGGGTCGATCAGAAAATTTGGTCAATGCGGCTCGGCATGAGTCGGCGTGAGCGCCGATTACGGGCTAACAAAATTGCGTCGCCCATTATCCCTGCAGAAGGTCGGCCGGGATTCGCAAATATGCGAAGCTTCGCATATAGCAGAGGTTTTTTGGGCTTGAGTAGCCGCCCCGCCCGATCATTGGGAGCTTTTAGGGGGCAGTGGTCGAGCGGCTTGTAGAGCCATCTGAGAAGCCGACTTTTCGCGACCCGGTCCCTGCCCCGCAGAAATTGGAGTTTTTCAACACAATCGGCCGCAACGTGCCTCTTCAGACTGCCCCGAGTCGGGGACGGTCGCCAAGGCGCCCAATCAGCCGTTATCTGCATTTGTTATGGAACAGTGGAAAGGGTTCGATCAGAAACTAATTCGAGTGTAGCCGTGTAACACGCCGCTCGCAGCGGGTCCCTGACCGAAGAGCGGGGAACGCGACCGAAGGCTTGGGCTCCGTCGGAAACTGCATCTCCCAGGGAATTTTCCAGGCTCGCGCCGGTCTCCTGAGAAATGCGCACGCTTTGATCGCGCATGACATCGACGAATGCGACAGATCATGAACACGGCAAGTTTCGATCGACTCGGTGCTGTCGGACAAGCTCGCCGTTTATGCCGCTAACGCCAAGGGGATCTATCGCGAAGCTTGATCGATATCGAATGCACCTCATGCATACACTGCCGCAGCAGCGAAGGAGAGCGCCATGACGCAACGATTCGAAGCAATCATCATCGGCACCGGGCAATCCGGCCCGCCGCTCGCGGCGCGGTTATCCGGCGCCGGAATGAAGGTCGCGATAGTGGAACGAGCGCGGTTCGGCGGGACGTGTGTGAACACCGGCTGCATCCCTACCAAGACGCTGATTGCCAGCGCCTATGCGGCTCACTTGGCGCGGCGCGCTGACGAATTCGGGGTGGCTGTGGGTGGGCCGGTCACGGTCGACATGAAGCAGGTTAAAGCACGGAAAGACCGGATTTCCGCGCACTCGAGCCAAGGTGTCGAGCAGTGGGTCCGCGCTCTTGAAAACTGCACGGTCTATCGCGGCCATGCCCGCTTCGAGAGCGCGCATGTCGTTCGCGTCGACGATGAATTGCTGGAGGCCGACCGGATATACATCAACGTCGGCGGCCGTGCGCTTATCCCCTCCATGCAGGGTCTGGACCAAGTTGACTACCTCACGAACTCGAGCATGATGGACGTGGACTTCGTGCCGGAACACCTGATCGTCGTGGGTGGCAGCTATGTGGGCCTCGAGTTCGGCCAGATGTACAGGCGCTTCGGTTCCCGCGTAACGATCGTGGAGAAAGGCGCGCGCCTGATCGCACGCGAGGATGAAGATGTCTCGCAAGCGGTGCGGGAGATATTGGAAAGCGAGGGGATCGACATCCAGCTCAATGCCAACTGCCTCACCGTGCGACGTGACGCAGGCAACGTGGTTGTGGGGCTGGATTGCGCCACCGGAGCCCGCGAAGTCACAGGCTCGCATTTGCTCCTCGCTGTCGGGCGCGTCCCCAACACTGACGATCTCGGGCTCGACCGGGCGGGCGTCGAGACCGACGCACGAGGGTACATCAAGGTGGATGAGCAGTTGCGCACCAGTGTCCCGAACATCTGGGCACTGGGCGACTGTAACGGTCGAGGCGCGTTCACGCATACGTCGTACAACGACTATGAGATCGTGGCGGCTAATCTTCTCGACAATGACGCGCGCAAGGTTTCAGACCGAATCTCGGCATACGCCATGTTCATAGACCCTCCGCTTGGCCGCGCTGGTATGACGCAAGCGGAGGCGATGCAATCGGGACGCAAGCTATTGGTTGGCACGCGCCCGATGACGCGCGTCGGGCGCGCCGTGGAAAAAGGCGAAAGTAAAGGCTTCATGAAGGTGATTGTCGACGCTGAGACCGAGCTGATTCTGGGCGCCTCGATCCTGGGTGTCACCGGCGACGAGGTGATTCACTCCCTGCTCGACGTGATGTATGCGAAGGCGCCGTATCGCACGATTAGTCGTGCGATGCACATCCATCCGACCGTCTCCGAACTCGTGCCGACGCTGTTGCAGGAGTTGCAGCCTGTGGGATAGGGCGTGCCGTGCGTGTTCGACGCTGTATCGAACGTCACCTCAAAGACGCCGAACAGCCGTCACATACTCCGCAACGCAAACCGCTTCAATTTCCCCGTTTCCGTACGCGGCAACGCATCGATGAACCGAATCACGCGCGGATACTTATACGGCGCCACCGTCCGCTTGACGAAGGCTTGCAGCTCGGCAACGAGCGCATCGTCCGCCGCATATCCCGGCTTGACGACTACAAAAGCCTTCACCACTTGCCCGCGCTCCTCATCAGGTGCGCCGATCACACCGCATTCGGCCACGGCCTCGTGCAGCATCAGCACGCTTTCCACTTCAGGCCCGGAAATGTTGTAGCCCGCCGAAACGATCATGTCGTCGGCGCGCGCCTGATAGAAGACGTATCCATCGGCGTCGACATACACCGCATCGCCCGGTAGATTCCAACCGTCGCGCACGAACTTCTTCTGGCGCTCGTCCGCCAGATAGCGGCACCCGGTGGGCCCGCGCACCGCGAGCTTGCCAATCGTGCCAACCGGCACCGGATGCATATCGTCATCGACGACCTCGATGACATACCCTGGTACAGCCTTGCCGATCGCATGCGGGCGTACCTCGTCGCCGGCCGACGAGATGAAGATATGAATCATCTCCGTCCCACCGATGCCGTCGATCATCTCGATGCCCGTCGCTTTGCGCCAGAGTTCACGCGTCGAATCGGGCAGCGCTTCGCCCGCCGATACGGTCTTCCTCAAGCTGGAGATATCGAAGCGCGGCACCAGTGCGGCCATTTGCCGATAGAACGTCGGCGCTGTGAACATCGTCGTCGCATGAAATCGCTGCGTCGTGCGCAACAGCGTTTCGGGTGTGAGCTTTTCGATCAACACGGTCGACGCCCCAACGCGCATCGGAAAGCACAATAGCCCGCCAAGCCCGAAGGTAAACGCGAGAGGCGGCGTGCCGCAAAACACGTCGTCGGCGGTCGGCTTGAGAATGTGCCGTGGAAACAAATCGCACATCGCCAGCACGTCGCGATGAAAATGCACGCACCCCTTCGGCGCGCCCGTCGTCCCGCTCGTAAAAGCGATCAGGCAAACGTCATCCGCGGCCGTATCGCAAGCCGTGAATTGCGCGGGCTTGCCCGCAGCCAGCGATTCCATCGAGCGCGGCGCGTCGCTATGAAACACTCGCACGTCGGTAAGATCGGCGCAGTAGAACTCGTCGTTCTCGTCGTCGCATCGGTCGAGTTCTTCAATGAGGCGCGCATCGCAAAGCGCTGCGCGAATCTGCGCTTTATCGATGATCTGCTTAAGCTCCTTCGCTCGCAGCAGCGGCATCGTCGGCACGACGACCAACCCCGCCTTCAGGCTCGCAAGGAACGCTACCGCCATCTGCAGCGTATTCGGCCCGCGCAGCAACACACGGTTGCCCGGTACCAAGCCCATGTCTGCGACCAGCACATGCGCCCAACGATCGACCATCGCGCGCAGCTCGTTATAGGTCGTTCCTCGAGGCGTATCGTTCACCTCCGACCAAATCGCTACCCGGTCGCCGTGTCCCGCGGCGATCGTGGCGTCGAGCAACTCCGTCGCACAGTTGAATCGCTTGGGGTAGGAGACATCGGGTTGATCGAGCAGCAAGACGGGCCATTGATCTTGCGGCGGCAGATGGTCTCGCGCAAACGTATCGACATGGGCTGACGGTTCCATGGCTCGCTCCGGTTCAGTCGGATATCACGGCGGTGGCTTCGATTTCTACTTTCGCTCGGTCTTCGATGAGGGCGGCCACCTGCACCGCGCTCATGGCGATGTCGTAATCGCCGATCAAATCGCGAAACGCCTGCCCGACATCGCGAGCCGAGGCCAGATATTCGCGTTTGTCCGTCACGTACCACGTCATTCGCACGAGATGTTCGGGACGTGCCCCCGCTTCCTTCAACACCGCGACAATGTTTTCGAGTGCCTGTCGCGCCTGATCGGCGAAGGTGTCGGAACGGAATTGCCCCGTTTCGTCCCAGCCGATTTGACCGGCGATGTATACCTGCGTACCGTGAGCGGCGACGCCGTTGGCGTAACCTCGGGGCTTGGGCCAGCCCGCTGGCAGAAGTGGACGTTTCATAGCGATGGACCCTCGACTGCGGTTGTAGATGAAGACGCTGCCGCACGCGCGAGTGCGGCGCGGATGTCGTTAGGAATGCTGATCGATTCGCCGGTGTCGAGCGATGTCGTGACGAGCACTTGGTTCGCAACGAAACGCAGGCCGTCGCCACCGCGTCCGGCGATGCCGATCGAGATCGAGCGCTGCCCGACCCTCGTCAGGGAAAGCGAGAGCGAGATCGTCTCGCCCATGCGGCTCGGCCGCGCAAACTCGCATTCAAGCCGCACGATGGGAAGCCCGATGCGGCGCTGGCCGATCATCGCGGCATAGTCGATGCCGAGCGCGTCGGTGAACCAATCTTCGACGAGCGCGTTCGTCAGCGTCAGGTATTGCGGAAAGAACACGATGCCGGCCGGATCGCAGTGCGCGAAGCGAATGCGAACGGGGCGCTCGAAAGCGATGGGCGCGATCTCGTTCATCGGTGGGCTCCGTCGCGTTGCTCCGCGTAGGCTTTGAGCAAATCACGCCCAATGATCAATTGCTGGACTTCCGTCGCGCCTTCATAGATGCGCAGTGCGCGTATCTCACGGTAAAGCGTCTCAACGGGGGTGCCGCTGCAAACGCCTTGGCCCCCCCACAATTGCACGGCAGCATCGATGACACGCTGAGCACCTTCGCTCGCGTGCCACTTCGCCATTGCCGCCTCGCGCGTCACGCGCTTGCCTTGATCGCGCATCCACGCGGCGCGATAGACGAGCAGGGCGGCCGAATCGATCGTCAGCGCCATCTCTGCAAGCTTGGCCTGCGTCAACTGAAAATCGCCGAGCGTTTGCCCGAACATGCGGCGCGAAGAGGCCCGTGCAAGCCCCTCGGCCATCGCGTGTCGGGCGAAGCCCAGCGAGGCGGCGGCCACCGATGTCCGGAAAATGTCGAGCGTTCGCATCGCAAGCTTGAACCCTTCCCCAGCCGCGCCGAGCATCTGCGATTTGGCGATGCGCGCGCCGTCGAAGCGCAGGCGCGCGAGCGGATGCGGAGCGATGACGTCGATGCGCTCGGCGATCGTGAAGCCGGGCGTTTCGGCATCGACGATAAAGGCGCTGATGCCGCGTGCGCCAGGCGCTTCGCCCGTACGTGCAAAGACGACGTAAAAGTCGGCGATGCCGCCGTTCGAAATCCAGGTTTTTTCGCCGTCAAGGACGTATTCATCGCCGTCCTCTCGCGCCGCCAAGGTGAGCGCCGCGACATCGGAGCCTGCTTCGGGCTCCGACAGTGCGAAGGCCGCGATGGCTTCACCGCTCGCGACGCGCGGCAGGTACCGGCGCTTTTGCGTGTCGGTGCCGGCGAGCGAGATCGCGCCCGAGCCGAGTCCTTGCATCGCCAGCGCGAAATCGGCCAGGCCCGAATGCATGGCGAGCGTTTCGCGCAGCAAGCAGACGGCGCGCGTGTCGATCGTATCGCCGTGGCCGCCGTACGTCGTGCCGCCGACCCCGTAGCGCAACCAACCGCCTTCGCCAAGCGCCCGCACGAGCCGGCGACATTGCCGATCGACTTCGTCGCGGCCATGGGGGCCAGCCTCTAGCGGCTCGGCTCGCGCAATCAGTGCGTCTTGCGAATCGCACCATGCTTGCAGTTCGACGGCCAACTTGCGATGACGATCTTCAAAGAATGGCCAATCGAGCATGTCGGGCGAATGGGCGTTTGACATATCAGTCCCCTTCGAAGACTGGCCGCGATTTGGCGGCGAATGCGCGATAGGCGCGCTCGAAGTCGCGCGTCGCCATGCAGATCGCCTGCGCCTGCGCTTCCGATTCGATCGCTTCGTCGACGCTCATGCTCCATTCCTGATGAAGCATCTTTTTCGTGACGCCGTGCGCGAACGTCGGTCCGGAGGCGATCGATCGAGCGAGTTCGTCGGCATCGGTCAACAGCCGTTCGGGCTCGCAAAGGCGGTTGTAAAAGCCCCAGGCGAACCCTTCGTCGCCGCTCGCCGACCGACCTGTGAGCAATAATTCGGAAGCCCGTCCCTGGCCGATGATGCGCGGCAGAATCGAGCATGCGCCCATGTCGCATCCGGCCAAACCGACGCGCGTAAACAAAAACGCGAGCTTGCTGCGCGTGGTGGCGAGACGCATGTCCGAGGCCATCGCGATAATCGCGCCGGCGCCCGCGCAGACGCCGTCGACGGCAGCGACGATCGGCTGCGGGCAGTGGCGCATGGCTTTGACGAGATCGCCCGTCATGCGCGTGAACATCAACAGTTCGGGCATCGGCAGACCGATCAGCGGGCCGATGATTTCATGCACGTCTCCGCCGGAGCAGAAGTTTTCACCAGCGCCGTGAATGACGATGGCCTTTACGTCCGTTGCATAGGCGAGGTTGCGAAACAAATCGCGCAGCTCGGCGTATGAATCGAACGTCAAGGGGTTTTTGCGTTCGGGGCGATCGAGCATGATCGTGCCGACGCCGTCGGCGACACGCCATCCAAAGTGGCGCGCGGCATAGGTGGCGAGCGTCGTGCGGTTTCCCGCGCGCAGCGCATCGGCGGTGTTCGCAGCATCCGTCATTGCCTGGTTCTCCTAATCAATTACGTCGCGTCGTCGTTCGCTGAATCAACCTTTGATGCAATCGAGCAGATGCTGTTTGAGCTTGCCCAGGCGTTGCTGCATCTTGGATTTGTCGTCGATCGATAGACCGCCGAACAGCTCGACGACCCAACGTTCGTGCGCCTGTGCCATCTTGTCGAAGAGCGCGCGGCCTGCTGGTGTAAGGCGTACGGTAAATGCGCGTCGATCGCTCGGATCGACATCACGCGCGACGAGGCCTTCTTTTTCAAGCTGATCGGTCAGCCCGGTGACGTTGCCACCTGTCACCATCAGGCGCCTCGAAATCTCGCTCATCTTGAGCCCTTCAGGATGACGCTCGAGTTGCGCCATGAAATCGAAACGCGGCAGCGTCGTATCGAATTCAGCGCGCAGGCGGCGGCGCAATTCGGTCTGCACGAGGTTCGTCGTCGTCAGCAGGCGCAGCCACAAGCGAAGGCTCGTATGGCTATCGGCACCCGTGCTCATTTCGAGGTCGACTACATTCGCTGCGCGTGCTTCGCGCGGCATGGACTTCTTCTTCGTCGATGAACGTGCAGCGTCGCTCACATTACTTCTCCACCGGAGACGGATATCGATTGGCCAGTCATAGACTGCGATTCGCGCAGCGCGAGCCAGAGCACGGCACGAGCGACTTCATCGGGTTCGATGAAGCGCCTTTGCGGATTAGCGCGTTGCAGCGCGGCGCGCGCATAGTCGGTGCTGCGGCCTGTCTTCGAGACGACCTGGTCGAGCGAAGCCTGCAGCAGCGGAGTTTCCGTATAGCCGGGGCACACCGCATTGACGGTGACGCCCGTGGTGGCCGTTTCGAGCGCGAGCGCACGCGTCAAGCCGATGACGCCATGCTTCGCGGCGCAATAGGCGGTGACGTAGGCGTAGCCGATTTGGCCGGCAGTGCTGGCGACGTTGACGATGCGGCCGAAGCCACGCTCGATCATCGACGGCAACGCAGCCTGCGTGCAGAGATAGACGCCCGTCAGGTTGACGTCGAGCATGCGTTGCCACAAGCCGAGATCGGTCTTGGCGAACGGCGCGGCTTGCGCTTGCCCCGCGTTGTTGACGAGGATGTCGACGGGGCCGAATACCTCGCGCGCCGAGGCGAAGGCAGCTTCGACAGCTGCGGCCTGTGTGACATCGGCAGCCGCGCAGTGAACGGGGTGCGCTTCGCCAAGCGCTGCGCGCTGCGCTTCGAGTTTGGACGGGTCGCGGCCCATGAGCGTGACGCGCGCACCTGCCTCGACGAGTATTCGCGCGATAGCGGCGCCGATGCCGCTGCCGCCGCCGGTGACCACGGCATGCAGGTTTTGGAGCGGCAGGGTGTTTGCGACGGCGTTCATTGTGTCACCTCGGCGGCTGCGGCTACCTGTGCGGCTGTGGCGACATGACTTGCGCGTTCGCGTTCGAAATGGCGTTCGAGTTGTGCTTTGGCGGCGGCGTATTGCTTCGGCCACGCGACGTCGAAATAGCCGATCTTCGCGGCTTCGGTCAGCGTCCATGCCGGATTGGCCAGATGCGGCCGAGCGATGGCGCAAAGATCGGCGCGTCCTGCCGCGATGATGCTGTTGACGTGGTCGGCCTCGGAGATCGCGCCGACTGCGATTGTCGCGATGCCGGCTTCGTTGCGAATGCGATCGGAGAACGGCGTTTGAAACATGCGACCGTATACGGGTTTTTCCGCTTGGCTGACCTGGCCCGAGGAAACATCGATCATGTCGGCGCCCGCGGCCTTGAATGCACGCGCGATCGCTACCGCATCATCAGGCGTCGTGCCGCCGTCGACCCAGTCGTTGGCCGAAATCCGAACCGAGATAGGCTTGCCTTGCGGCCAGACCTTGCGAATCGCGCTGAACACTTCGAGCGGGTAACGTAGGCGGTTTTCGAGGGCGCCGCCGTATTCGTCGGTGCGCCGATTGGTCAGTGGCGAAATGAAGCTCGATAGAAAGTATCCGTGCGCGCAGTGCAGTTCGAGCCAATCGAAGCCGGCTTGGTCGGCCATCTGTGCGGCACGTATGAATTGCTTTTCGATTTCGCGCAACTCGTCGTGCGTGGCCGCATGCGACCACTGGCTGACGCCGGCAAGATACTGTTGCGGCGAGGCCGACACGATCGGCCAATTGCCGTCGGGCAGCGGTTGATCGATGCCTTCCCAACTGACGCGTGTCGATGCCTTCGCTCCGGCATGGCCCAACTGCATGCCGATCTTCGCATCGCTCATCTGATGGACGAGGTCGACGATACGGCGCCAGGCTTCCAGGTGTTCATCGGAGTACATGCCGGGACACCCCGGCGTGATGCGTCCTTCGGGCGAGACGCAGGTCATTTCCGTCATGACGAGCCCTGCGCCACCCATCGCCCGCGCACCGAGGTGCGCGAGGTGATAGTCGCCCACGGTGCCGTCGACAGCCGAGTACTGCGCCATCGGCGAGACGACGACGCGATTCTTGAGCGTGACATCGCGCACCGAAAACGGCGTAAACATCGGCGGAATGGATTGCTTCGCATCGCGTGCGTGCTGGATGCCGGCCTTTTGAGCAAGCCACTGCTCGAATGAACGGACATAGATTGCGTCGCGTTCGCGCAGGTTTTCATGCGAGATGCGCTGCGAACGAGTGAGCAGGGAGTACGCGAACTGCTCGGGTTCGAACGATGCATAGCGCGAGACATGCTCGAACCATTCCGTCGAATTGCGCGCGGCGTTTTGGATGCGCAGCACGTCGACGCTGCGCGTGTCGGTGTAATGCGTGAGCGCGGCGCGCAGATCGTGCGGGTGCGCATCGATGCTATCGGCCAGCGCGATGGCGTCTTCAAGTGCGAGCTTCGTACCTGAACCGATGGAGAAATGCGCCGTGTGCGCGGCGTCGCCCATCAGTACGACGGGCGTGGAGCCGCCGCCATTGCGCGGCTTGTAATGCACCCATTCCTGATTGACGACGCGCGGGAATCGAATCCATTGCGCGGAGCCGCGCAGGTGTGAGGCGTTCGACATCAACGGGTGACCGTCGAGGTACTTGGCAAAGAGCCGCTCACAGAAGGCGATGCTGTCTTCTTTGCTCATTTCGTCGAGGCCGGCGGCCCGCCACACCTTTTCTGGCGTTTCGACGATGAAGGTCGACGTATCTTCGTCGAATCGATAGGCGTGCGCTTGAAACCAGCCCCATTCGGTTTTTTCGAAAGCGAACGTGAAGGCGTCGAAGAGCTTATGTGTGCCTAGCCATACGAAGCGACAATCGCGCGTGTCGATGTCGGGGCGGAATGTTGCGGCGTATTTCTGGCGGATAGGGCTGTTGGCGCCATCGCAGGCGATGATCAGGTCGGCGTCGTAATCGTCGTCGTTCGTGACGTTCGTTTCGAAGACGAGTTTCACGCCGAGCGCTTCGCAGCGCGCTTGCAGGATATTGAGCAGACGCTTGCGCCCGATACCGCAAAAGCCGTGGCCTGAAGAACGAATCGTGCGGCCGCGGAAATGAACGTCGATGTCGTCCCAGTGGTTGAACGCATCGAGAATCATCTCCGCGCTCGGGGCATCGGCGGCACGCAGGTTTTCCAGCGTTTGATCGGAGAAGACGACGCCCCAGCCGAACGTATCGTAGGGACGATTCCGCTCGATGACGGAGACTTCATACGCCGGGTGGCGCAGTTTCATCAATAAGCCGAAGTACAGGCCGGCCGGGCCGCCCCCGATGCAGACGATGCGCATGGCGTCTCCTCGCGTGTCGATGGGGGAAATTTAGGGGTAAATAGTTTAGATGTCAAGTAAATGGTTGGGTTACTGGTTCTCCGCGGTCACGCATTTGATCCGGTGTAATAAAGTCAGTCTTGGGGCCAGATCGAGGCGATCTCGATCGAGCGCGCCAAGATCGCCGGGGAAATTCCATGCGCCTATTGCTCGTATTTCTCTCGCATCTAGGCAAGTTGCTAAAGCCGCCCAAGGGCGCCCGTACCGAGTTGAGGCGCCAGGAGGCGGCCTGGAAGCGCGGGTCCGAGAAAGCAGCGAAGACGGAGGCGGCGGCCAGGGAAAGCGCAAAGCAGATCTTGGCTGGCCGAGTGGAGGGAATCCGTGACCCCGGAAAGCCCGGCATGATCTCCGGCGACCAGCGCTACCTTCACGATCACATGCGAAGCGCCGAAGGTCAGCACAATCGGTGGACAGAGGGCAATTGGCGATTGCTCATCGAAGAGTTCGGCCAGGAAGTCGCAGTCGCATTCCGAGATGGCACCAGTCGGATACTGGCGACAGAATAGCCCTCTGCTTCGCTCCGAGGATGCTGCGGCGAACGGCACCCCGTTCTCGACGATCTTCGGTCTTACCGGGCTGGCGATCGAAGCGCGAGAGACTAGTGCCTGGCCATCATCCCTCGGTCCGGAAGAAGCGGAGATTGCGACTCGATATGCGCTTTGCAGGAGCTTAACGGCTTTCCGGTTTGGCTCCCTCTGTTGCACAAGGCATTCCCATCGCAAGTCCTCGACATCCTGCTGCGGGAGATCAAATACGAGCTTTCTTCCGAAACGGCGACGGGGGACAGCCACTACGCGCTCGCTGACGTCGCCTGGCGCGGCGATTGGCTCTGGGATCAAATCGCTCCGGCGCTCTTGCCCGAGTTGCGCGCGAAACGAGTTAATACGCGGAACCTCGGGCATCTCCTGGCGATCATCAACCAATCATCGGTTGCCGACAAGGTGATCGCCGCAATTGCTTCGCGGAAGGCTAACGCCACCCGCAACCTCATCTTTGCTCCTATCTGGTTTGCCGCCTGGGTCGGGGTCGATCCTGCCGCGGCCATCCCAGCGCTTGTCGCCCGGTTCGCCGGCATGGACGACCCGGTCCAGCAGACGAAGTTGGCCCTTGCCTTCATCGTCGCTCTCGTGGGCGGTAGGTCGCAGGAAGGCCGAGCCCGAAAGGCATTCCGCACGGTGGAGCACATGAAGTCGCTCTATCTGCTTATGGCGCGCTACATCCGACAGCAGGACGACATCGACCGTGCAGGAAAAGGCGTCTATTCGCCAGGTTCGCGAGATGATGCGCAGGACGCGCGAAACGCGCTCATGGCATTCATAGAAGAGACGCCTGGGAAGGAGGCGTTTCTCTCGCTCCTCGAGATGGGACGCGCGCACCCCGACGTCGATGCGTGGACGCCGTCGCAGGTTCAGGAGTTCACCAAGTCGCTGGTGGCTACGCCAGCGAATCACCGCGAACTCTGGTATCACGCCGTCGACAAGTTGGACGCTTTAAAGCACGATCTCGAGAACGGCGATTCGAGCATCGCCTCGATCCTTCAAGCGGTTGACCAGGAGACTGAGTTCAGGAAGTTCCTAGGCGGATGGTGTCGCGACCGCGCCGCTGGCCGATACGTCATTCCGCAGGAAGAGGAACTTGCCGACGCGAAGCGTCCCGACCTCCGGTTCCTCGGCGTCGGCTTCGACGCTCCAGTGCCGGCCGAGCTCAAGCTTGCCGACAATTGGACTGGTCCCCACCTTTTCGAGCGCCTCGAAATCCGACTGTGCGGCGACTATCTGCGCGACGTCCGCTCAAGCCGCGGCATCTTCGTCATCGTCTATCTCGGGACGAAATCCTACTGGGAACTGCCGAATGGGCACCGAGCCGACACTTTCGAAATGCTAACGGACGAGCTTCAGCGGCACTGGATGCTGATCTCAAACGACTACCCCGGCGTTGAGGACATTCGGGTGATAGGCATAGATCTCACGCGGCGCGGCATCGACACCAAGGCGGCGAAGAAGGGCAAGGAGGTCGCTAAGTCGGTGGCTAAGCCACCGAAGCCCGGGACGGGAAGGCGAAAGGCCGATGCCTCACTGCCTTCCTCAGATGAGGCGCCGTCCTCGCAAACGAGGGCTTGACGAGAGCAGAGACCCTATTGGAGTCGTCGCCGCGCGGTGGAATGCCCGGGCCTAGGCTAGGAACTGATCGTTGGCTCGCGCTGAGGCGATCGACCGCTGTTGGCCGAGCCGCGACTGAAAGCGGCGTCGCATCGGATTGCAATCTCCCAAGGCATCAGGATAATAGCGGTCACCCGTCGACTGAGAGACGGCGAACAGGCATCCCTGTAAGACAAACGAATTAAATAAAGGATAGCTAGTGGAGCAGCAGGAACAGCCGTCTCAGGTCGAGACGTGGGTGTATCCGTTTTCTTTGACGAATCCTGGCGTTCAACCTGCACCGGGAGACTATCTCCGCGCATTGAGTGCTTCCGAAGATGGTTTTTATCCCCTCGGTGCGAACGGGCTATGGCATGGCGGTATCCATTTCGGGCAGGACACTGCTGGCAAGTTCGACCAAGACCACGGCGTGAAGTGTATTGCCGACGGTGAGGTTGTCGCGTATCGCATCAATGCGAAAATTCAAGAACTCACGTATCCCGGCGGAATCAAGGCAGGGTACTCGAGCGGCTTCACGCTCGTACGGCATCGGCTCGTGCTGCCAAAGCCACCAGGGCCGCCTGCGAGCGCTCCAACAGCGCGCCAGCACAGAACGCGACCCCTCCCGCCGAAGACATCTTGACGTTTTTCAGCCTTTACATGCACACGTTGCCGCTCGACGGCTACGGTGCATCTAAGACGCTGCCTACCTACTATGGCGCGACAGGCATCTACACTGTTGGCGCGAAGGCGAAAGATCCTCGCAAGAACGCCGCGGGCCACGAAGACCATACCCAACTGGGCCTTCGCGTGCGTGCGTCGCATGCCGCGGGCAGCGCCATTGTTGGTTGGCTTCCACGCGGCACTAAGGTCGAGATTGGCGAGAGACACGGTTCTTGGGGCAAGATAACGAAATTCGTATCGGGTGCCTTGCAACCGTATCAGGAAGACCATGCCTTGCCTGCAAACGCTGCGACAGCATGGATTTTCCTTGGGGAACTGGACAAGGAAAGCAAGCCTACGGCTGTTGACAGGATCCAAGTTCTGCCGAAACCTCACAAGATCGTGGCGGGCGAGACGGTCGCCTATATCGGCGAGTATCAGCGGTTCATCGAGGCGCGCACGCATCACACTTTGCCTCCTAAGGCTGGTGAACGCCCTCTGCTTCATGTAGAGGTCTTCACCGGCGACGATATCAACGCATTCATTTCGCGCAGCCGCGCGCGGGCGCAACAACTCGATCCGAAATCCCGCAACCTGTTGCTCATCTCGAAGGGTGCGAAGCTGGCTCAGCCGTCTTCGCCAGATTTATCGATTCCGCAAGGGGCATCCGTCAAGGACGCCCCTGGTTCCCCGAGCAGCGGTCCTTGGCGGAAGGTTCTACGGACGAACGCAACCGGGCAGCCGACCAGCGATCAGCCGCTTTGGATTGCGCGGGACGAACCGCACGGAAACGATGCCCGCTCGGCGTGGAGCCAGTTTCCGCTCAGCGTGCAGTCGGCAGGAGGCGCTGCCGCAGCCTGGACGCGCGTGGTGAGCACTGCATCGGCGCAACGCTGCGTCGAAGCACAGGGCAAGACGTGGTACGCGGTGAGTATTGCCGACGAGAACAACGCGCAAGTCGACGGTTGGGTGTGCGATCACGGACACCCTCACGTTGAGCTAAAAAGCTCTTGGGACTGGCCCGGGTTCGATGTCGTAAGCCTGCAGACGTCGGTTTCCGACATGTTCGAACGTGCTTTGTTTATTGCCGATAGCGGCACGCCCGATGAGATCGCGAAATTCGAAAACTCATTCAACAACGCACGATCCGATGAAACCATTCGAAAGCTGGAAGACGCCATAGACGCTCAGGAACAGCGCGATGGCAAAATTACTGCGCGCGAACTGCAGGTCGCGCTAAGCAAACCGTGGCTAGCAGACCGAATTGATCATCTGATCGTTCGCTACGAAAGCGAATGGGGCGGGGAGATGAGCAAGTGGGACGCGCTGGATTCGCATATGCACGCGGGTTTGCCTGTGTGGAAGGCGGAGAAGACACGGATCGATGCCCTCAGGTTCTGGCAAGGTACTGCTGGCGTTACCCCTGCGAGCGCGAACGTTTATCATCTGCATCCCGTTGGGCTGGTAGGCAATTTTCACCGCAATGGCTTCCAGTTCACGCTGGCGATGATGCAACATATCTTTCCAAGTGCCAGCGTTGCGACATTGCAAGCCGCAATGGCGGAATTGAATGCGCATATCGAATTGTTCAAGCTCGATAAGCCACTCAGGCGTGAACACTTCATGGCGCAAATCAGGCGTGAGGCTGGGCCATCATTGGCTGTTCACGATGGAGAAAGCCTTAATTATCCGCCGGATCGGTTGAGGCTCAAATTCAGCTATTTCCAGGCACATGCGGACGAATCGGAATTATATGGTCGTACAGCTGACCATCCTGCCGATCAAGAGGCGATAGCCAACCGCGCCTATGCGAACAGAAATGGTAACGGAGACATCGCCAGCGGGGATGGATGGAAATACCGGGGGAGAGGGTTGATACAGATTACGGGTCGAACCCAGTACCAACACTTTACCGAATGGCACCGGCAGAATTCGAGCGGATGGCCCGACGAGGCGAACCTGGATTTTCTGAACGACTACACGCTGGTAGGCGAGGTCAAATACGCGGTAAGATCGGCCGCTGCATATTGGATCAATAACAGAATGTATGAAACGGCTGATCAAGGCGCTACAGAGGGCGATGTCGATAACATCACAAGAGCCATTAATCCGGGACTTTTCAAACATCGGCCCGGTCAACCGATCAACCCGGAGAATATGAGCGACATCGTTGATCGGCGAAGTAACTTCGCTTCGATTCACAACTGGGAGGGCTTGAGGTGATCCGTATAGCAGCAGTTTTGACGATTGCTCTGTTGTCGCTCTTTAGATGTGACGCGGTGAGCGCGCAGGATCAGCCGTCGCAA
Organism: Trinickia soli; assembly: GCF_002879855.1. GTDB lineage: Bacteria > Pseudomonadota > Gammaproteobacteria > Burkholderiales > Burkholderiaceae > Trinickia > Trinickia soli. The sequence goes on from NZ_PNYB01000012.1 coordinate 19,108, forward strand.
GAAGAAGAGACACTTTGCAACAACGGCGAGGACGTATATTTCAGCTGTCCGCTAGAGAACAGAAAGACCGTCTCTGTGTGCGCGAAGGGCAACACCGCGCCGGATCAGGGTTATGTGCAATACCGGTACGGTACAAAGGACAATGCTTTCGCATTTCCAAATATGAGCACACCACCTGTCAGCACGGTCAAGATCACAGACGTTTCAGAAGGAAGCATTCGTGGCTTGCACTTGAAATTCTCGAATGGGCCGTACACATATGTCGTTTCCTCGGTTTCGCCCGGTGGAATTTATGTATCGAAAAAAGGAAAGATAGTATTCGATAAGGAATGTCAGGCTTCGAGATACAAGAGCTTCTCGAACAAGGTTTTCGATGGAATCAATGATGCGCCGGTGTCGAAGGTCGATATCCACTGAGATTGTGCCACCGCGGCGGGGACGCTGGCGTCACCCGCGCGTTGATCGGTTAGTCTTGATAAAGCAACGTCAAAATTCATGAATGCCTGTTGTCGTAAATTTGGAATCTGTTTGTCTGGAATTCATGTTGTTCGTCGCATCGCGATAATTTTGGCGGCTGTCCCGCTGATGAGCGGCGTTGCCGAACAAGCGCTTGCCGCGACGTCATCCTCCACGTTCCGGTTCTCATTGCCGGGTGGAGCGGCCATTCTTTATAGCACCGCTTCGAATCCTCAAGCGCTCTTGCCCGAGCGCTCCTGTCAACGCGCGGTTTTTCATTTTCCGAATGGAGCGACGTTCAGTTTGTTACCAAGAATCGGAAAATCGGATACCGCCGGCGCCGAAATCGAACCACCGAACGAAAGCGATATTTCGCCGTCCGGCCAATATGTGGTAATTGGGCGAGTCGAATCGGGCATGGTTTCGTCGGGGCCAGGGCAGTCGGAGTCTGTACTCAGTCGGGAGTATTGCTCCGTCATCAAGATACGCACCGGATGCATTACTGCGGATCAAACGGGTGAGATATGCGGCGCGGGCTGGCAGGCCGGTCAGCCCGCGCAGTGGGGCACAGACGATCAGACAAACGTAATGCTGAGGCGGGACCGGCCATCGGCAAATCGAGTACTGCACTTTATAAGCGCTGGTCAGCCGCCACGGTCAATAGTTGATGATGATTCCGGCGCGGACAATGTTCTGCGTTGCGATCCACCGTCGCCTGCCAGTCGTCAGGCGTATCAGAAAATTGCGATTGCTTTGCGCGCCGCGGGTGCGCAAAGCGAGGCGCGACTCATAGAGGCGGGACTCTCGAAGGTGGGAGATAGTGCTCCGAATACGCCCCTCCCGTCACCGACGGAAACGGAGCATCTCGTAGGAATCGTATCGGTAGAAAAAGCGATGCTCTATACCGCGCCAAATGACGCGCGCGCGAGCCGTGCGTATCTGGTCCGGAACGATACTGTGACAGTATTGAAGCAGGTGCCAACCGGCTGGGCCTACGTGGACTATGTCAACGCTTCTGGCAAGCATCTTCTCCGATGGAGTAAGGCAGAACAACTAACGATCAAGCCATGATGTGACTTGCGGCCTGGTCGCATTAATCCTGTCGCGTTCGGCCGGCGCATTCGGCAACTGCCACGCGTCAATCAAGATGAGGACCTCTCATCCAGATCGTCGCGCCATAGTCAACGCGTTCATGACCGCAAGCCACTGGGAGATGGGTCGGCTGACCATGAGCATAGCAATTCGCCACTTCTTGCTGATCCCCGCGTTGCTGGCTTCTCAACAGGTGTGGTCTGCGCAGGATCGGCCCGAGCTGGATTTCCCAAACCATGTGCGGCTGATTTATTCGGAGCCCGTCTCGCCCGAATTGAGCCGCACGTTCGGCTCCGGTTGGACGCGTCTCACGATTACGCGGCCGGACGGCAGCACGCTACCGATCATTCCCGACGAACCGCTCACAACCGAAGGCGGGGTCATTTTCTCGAGTGTGGGTGCCACGGCTCGCTCACACGACGGACGATATGTAGTGCTAGACATCACACGCAACGGAGTGACGGAAACCGAGGACGGTAAGCCCACCGTAGCAAGTCGCGAGTACTGCCCGATCCTAGACACGCAGACGGGATGCGTCGCACGCGACTACACCGGGGTCGTTTGTGGTGGAACATGGGACGCCCAAAAAGCGGTTTGGCATAGTCAACTTGACTCGGGCAAACAAGTTTCTGAATCGATGGTGGCCCTTGAGAAACCGACGGCCCGGGACGTTTGGACGCAGTTCAGCCAGGCCAAGACCACCGATATCAAGCCGTTCTTGCGCGTTGCGCTTGGCATTGAGAATCTTCGAGCGTGCGATCCACCGAGTGCAGAAAATGCAGGCTACTACGCTCGAATACAGGCTGCGCTTGGTGACTCTTCCCGCGTCACGAGCAGCTCGGCACCTGCTGGCGCGGCTCCAGCGGATCTTACTTCCGCGCCGGTATGGACAGTAAAGGTCGCCCGGTCCTGGCTCTATGAACGCCCCTCGGTGGGAAGCAACAGGCACGGGTATTTGATCCGCGGGGATCATGTGGAGGTGATTGGCGAAGAGAAGCCAGACTGGGTGCGAATCCGCTACATCCGCGCCGGCAAAGCGCCGCTGGAAGCCTGGTTGCAGCGACAGGACATCACTCGCTGAAGTGCGTCGGCGCAACTGGCGTCAGTCGGATATCGGATGCGTATAGCAGCAGTTTTTACGATTGCCCTGTTGTCGCTCTTCACATGCGATGCGGTGAGTGCGCAGGATCAATCGTCGCAGGAAGAAGAGACACTTTGCAACAACGGCGAGGACTGAGTTACAGGGGCAACTCCAATCAAGGGTGTCCCCGTGGTCGGGCACGTGTTGACCACCTGCGCTCTGGATAAGTAGCCGGTACCATTCATGCGTCCGGGGTGAGGGAGGAGCCCGACGCACTGCGTCCGGTCACTGAAGAAAGCCTGGCCCGATCCCGCCTGGGCCCGTTCCGTCGCGATGCCAATGCATCGTCGCGCCGACATTTTGACTACGCCGGATCTCAGGTACATTTACCCTTCCGACCAATCCATCGCTCCGCCGCGCAACCATCCATGCAGGACTCTGTTGCCCCACTCGACCTGTCGGGTCTCGCTCAAAGCCTGTATGCCCAGGGAAGCGAAGAATCCATTCTCGCGCGCCTGATGGAACGGATTGCGCCGACCAACCGCTTCTGCGTGGACATTGGCGCGAGCGATGGCATACGCAACAGCAACACCGCGTTGCTGCTGCGTGAAGGCGGATGGCAGGGGCTGCTGGTCGAAGGCAGCCGCTATCGTTACGACAAACTCAAGGCGAACTACGGCTGCGCCGACGGCGTCCAGCTTCGCCATGAACGCGTCCAGCCGGACACCGTGGACAGATTGCTTTCGGACGCAGGCATGCCCGAAGCGTTCGATCTGCTTTCGATCGACATCGATGGCAACGATTACTGGGTCTGGCAGCGCCTGGAGGCTTTCCGGCCGCGCATCGTGGTCATCGAATACAACCCGTACTACGCGCCGCCCGAGCGCTGGGTCATGTGCTTTAACCCCGAGCACGAATGGGACGGCTCGACCTATTACGGAGCCAGCCTCGAATCGCTGCATCATCTCGCCAAACGCAAAGGCTACGAACTGGTGTGTTGCGACGACATGGGCAATAACGCCTTCTTCGTCCGCCGCGATCTGTATCCGCTCCTCGGCATCGCCCGCAACGATCCCTCGGTCCTGTTCCGCCCGGCGATGTACAAGCTGCGCTATGTCGGCCACAACACGTTTCTGAGCGGCCATCCGTATCGCTACGGCCCGGCCGAGCCGATCTGAATGGACCAGCCACTGCGCGCGCCCTTCGACGCGATCTGCGAGGCCTATGCGCTGAAGCAAAGCGGCCCCGCGCGCCGGATCAGCGAACGGGTCTGGCATTTGCCAACCGCAAGCGGCGACGTCGCCGTCAAGCTCTACACCGCCGGGCAGCACACGCGAGCGAACAAGGAAGCCACTGTACTCACGCATCTTGCGGCGCATGGCGACGCGCGCTTTCGCGTCCAGACCCTGCAACGTACCGCAGACGGCGCACCGGCATGGACCGGCTGCGACGCTCAGGCGATGCTCACGCGCTGGGAAGCCGGGCAATTTCGCACGTACGACACGTTCGCGCCTGCCGAGTGGCGCGCGCTCGGCGCGAGCCTCGCCGCCTTGCATCTGAGCCTCGACCGGCTGACGCTGCGGGCGCTCGACACGATTCGCGCGCGCCTCATCACAATCGACGCAGACGACACGCGCCGCGACCTGCTCGACGCAATCGGGCACACGCCGCGGGACGGCGATGGCGCGCTGCTACGCGTCTTTGTCGATGTATGCCTGCGCATGCTCGACACACACTACCCCGGCAGCATCGACGCTTTTCCCGCCGGCGACCCGCAGCATCCGATCCACAACGACTACAACCAGTTCAACTATCTGTTCGACGGCACCTTGCCGCCGATCATTCTCGACTGGGAAGCGGCAATCGGCGCACCGCGCGAATTCGAAGTGATACGTTGTCTTAATCATCTGCCGCTGGAAGCGCCGGACCTCGCCGCGGCGTTCGTGCAGGCCTATCTGCAAGTCCGGCCGCTGCATGCCGACCGGATCGCGTGGGCAGTCGATGCCGCCTGTCTGCAACACGCGCTCAAGCGCTGGGTAGTGCAAGGCTGGCTGAACGATGCGCCACGCTTCGCCGTGCATCTGCACGGCGCGATGAAGATGGCGTCGACGCTGCTCGGTGCGCGTGGCCGCCTGATCGATTTCTTTTCCCGTTGCCTGGACGCAGGAAGCCCATGAACCTGAACGCTCCCCTGAGCACGACGTCGTCCGATGGACGAACGCATTTCTTTCCGCCGCCCATGGACCGTCACTATCGCGTGTCCGCGGGGCGCGTCGAGACGAGATCGCTGGAAGCGCACATCGTCGATCACTGCAATCTGACCTGCGCCGAATGCTGTTCGCTGTCGCCGCTGCTGCCCGCGTGGTACGCCACACCCGGGTCGGTCGTCGACGATCTGCGCAAGGCCGTCAAGGTGCTGAATCCCCGCGTCTTCAAACTGGTCGGCGGCGAGCCGCTGCTGCATCCGCAACTCGTCGACGTTATCCTGGGCGTCCGCGAGACGGGTATCGCGCCGGTCATTTCCATCACGACGAATGGCCTGAAACTCGGCGACATGACGGACGATTTCTGGCAAGCGGTCGATGCGCTGACGATCTCGCGCTATCCGAAGCCGTCACTCGCGCCGGCTTTGATCGAGCATATCGAAGCCCAGGCGGCGCGCTTCAACGTGCGTCTGAACTGGAAGGCACAGGACGCGTTCTCGAGCATGACCCGCGCGCAGCCATGCGACGACCTCGCCGAGGCGCAGCGCATCTATCGCGACTGCTGGATTCGCGAACGATGTCACATGATCCGTGATGGCATGTTTTATACCTGCACGCGCCCGGCGCATTTTCAGACCTTGTACCAGGGCGAGCGCGACTTCCGTTCCGACGGCCTGCCGCTGCGAGACGACGCCGGCATGCTCGACGCACTGCTGGTCTATCTGCAACGCGAAGCGCCGCTCGAAGCCTGTCTGCATTGCTACGGCGGCAGTGCGCCACAGGCGCCTCACCGCATCATGCGGCGCATCGAAGTGGACACCTTGAAGGCGCGCTATCCATGATCGTCGGCACGCGAGATCTCTTCGGCTTCCAGCGCCTCCTCTACCATCCGCGCAGCGGCACCTGGGCGCCCAGCATCCGGCAAGTGCTCCTGGCATCGGGACAGGAAGCAGGCGAACCCGACGTGGCCGCTATCGCCGGCTATCTGAGCGGCGAGCGCCCCGTCGCACACACGGTGTTGCGCGACGTGCTGGCCGTTCCGCCAGGCCATGCGCTGACCCAGTCGCCGCTAGGCCTTGACGTGTGCGACGCACCCAGCCAGCCGTTCCACAGCGATCTGGAGACCGTGCTGCGCGATTCGCTGCAACGTGCGCTCGAAAGCGGGAAACGCGTCGCGCTCGCCCTGAGCGGGGGGCTGGACTCCGCGCTCCTGCTTGCTCTGCTGCGCGAGCTCGGCGCACAGCAGCACGTGAGCTCGTACATTCTGGCAACCGGCATGCCCGACTATTGCGAGGGGGATGCGGCGCTCGAACTGGCGACGCAGATGCAGGCCAACGTGAAGATGGTGCGAGTGAGCGAAGCCGACTTCGTGGCGGCGCTGCCCAGGGCGACGCACATTGTCGAGGAACCGATGTTCAACCTGCATCCGGTCGCGAAGCTACTGCTGGCCGAAGCGATGGCCGAAGATGGCATCGAACTTGCCGTTACCGGCGATGGCGCGGACCAGGTGCTGCGCCGCGACCAGTCCGCCAACTATCTGCCGCTATGCAATGCGTTGTTCGGGGCAGCCTCGGTTAGCCTGTGTCCGCCGTTCGTCGACCCGAACGTCGTCGCGCATCTGACCAGCATCCCGCCCGATCCGCACAAGCAGTGTCTGCGCGAACTCGGCGCACGCCTGCACCTGCCCGGGCGGCTGGTGCATGGTCCGAAGCGAGGCCGGCTGGCGCCGGCGATGGACCTCGGCGAGTGGCTCGAACGCGAGCGCATCCGCGCGCTGGCCGCATCGCTCGGGCTGCCCGCTCCTACGCTCGAAGCCGACACCGAACGTGTGCTGTGGACAACCTTGACACTCACCCTGGACCACCTGGGCGCGGCCACGCGCCTGCTATAAAACGACCATGAAACGTATCCTGTTCTGCGTGGTGCCCGAAAAGGGACACGTCAACCCCTGCATCGGCCCCGCACAGCATTTGCAGGCGGCGGACTGCGAAGTCGCGTTCTATGCACCCGCCGACATCAGCGCGCAACTCGACGCTGCGGGCGCGTTTGCTTTTCTCGGACCACGCGATACGCCCGAGCGCCACGATCTGTCGCGTGGTGCGAGTTTCGCCGCGAGCATTCGCGACTCCGCCTGGCTGCGGCGCTGGATACACACGCTGCTGATCGAGCAGACGCCCGCGCAGGTGGACGGACTGCGAGCGATCTTGCGGCAGTGGCGGCCTGACGTGGTGGTGATCGATCCGCTGCTTTACGCATCGGCTATCGCTGCGGAACTGGAGGGCTTGCCGTGGGTCGCGATGTCGAACTCGCTGAATCCGGTGCTGCCGGATTCGCTCGACTCGGAACTGCTCGGCACGGTGCGATGGCTCGCGCCGGAACGTGACCGCCTGTTCGCACGCTATGGAATCGCAGCGCGTTTTCGCGGCTGCGACGTGCTCTCGCCGCACCTGACGCTCGCCTTCACCACCGAGGATCTCGTCGGCGAGCCACCGCAAGGTGTCGAGCTGGTCGGTCCCGCGCTGCCGGCCGGCCCGCGCGGTGACGAGCGGCCTTTTCCGTGGGAACGCCTCGACGTGTCCCGTCCGCTCGTCTATATGTCGCTGGGCAGCCAGTTGTACTACCAGCCGGATCTGTTTGCGAAAGTCATCGAGGCGACGCGCGCCACCTCCGCGCAACTCGTGCTGTCCGTCGGCGAACTGGTCGACACAGACCTGCTGCCGGCCGCGGACGAGTGGGTCGTCGCCGTACGCTACGCGCCGCAACTGGCCCTGCTGCGGCGCTCGCAGGCGTTCATCAACCACGGCGGCGCCAACTCGGTGATGGAAGCGCTGGCTTGCGGCGTCCCCATGCTGCTGTCGCCGTTTTGCAACGACCAGTTCCATTCGGCGTGGTTCGTCGAACGGGCCGGCGCGGGACGCCGTCTGGATCTGGAGCAGGCAACGGTGCTGGACATCGCCGCCGCGCTCGGCGATCTGCTGCGCCCGGGTCCGTTGCGCGAGCAAGCCGCGCGGATCGCCGCGAGTTACCGGCGCGACGGATCGGCGCACGCTGCACGCCGTATCATCGAACTCGCTTCAGGAAGCCGCCCGGCGACAGCGTCATGAGCACGCGGTCTTCAATATCGCCGTCGACTTCGAGGCGCGTGTCGCGAGCGAGGAAAGCCTGCACGGCGGTGGCGGGGTTGTTGCCCCTTCCGTAAGCCTTGCCATGAAACATCCGTTCCGGTAGGTATTCCATGATGGTGTCCATGACGATCACGTAACTGCCTGGCGTCGCGAGTCCCGCGTAGCATTCCAGCTCGCGCAGGACGTGCTCGTGCGTATGCGTGAGGTCGAGGATCACCATGACGGAGGCGCAGCCGTCGATCTGTTCGCGGACCGACGCCAGCGTCACGGCCGAGCACGATTCGCCTTCGATCAGCACCATGCGATGCGCCAGCCGGCTCGATTGCAGACGCGTTTTGACCTCGTCGCGCAGACGCGGCTCGATGGCGATGACGCGGCCTTTGTTGCCTGTCAGTTCCAGCATCGATGCGGAGAACACCACGCCGCCCCCCGCCGCAACACCTGTTTGCACGATACAGTCGGGGCGTTCGCGCCAGATCAGTTCCTGGATCGCGAGCATGTCGCCCGGCAGATGAAAGAAGCGCTCACCCAGCCAGCGCGTATGAAACAGATGGTCGAACTCGGCTGCTCGAGTCAGCCATTCGATATTGATGTCCCGCATACGGGACGAAATTCGCTCAGACATGATCGATGCAATGATGAATGACGTGGAAAGACTCGAACTGCTGCTGATGAAGCACTGGGACATCCGGCCCACGCGGGTTCAGGCGCTATCGACAGGTCATACTAACAAAACGTATCGCATCGACTGCGGCTCGCGCGCTGCCGTGCTGCGTGTGTCATGGCCCGGCAAATCCGCCGGGCAGGTCCGGCGCGAAGCGTCGATCCTGGAGCGTCTCGGCTCGTCGCCACAACTGCCCGCGCTACCGCGATTCCAGGCGACCGTGAACGCACAGCCGTACGCACAAGCCGATGATGGTAGCTGGCTGCACCTGTTCGAGCACATCGACGGCGCGCCCGGTCTGCCTGACGAGGCGGAGCCAGCCATCGTCGACGCGATGCATACGCTCGCCCGTCTGCATGCGGCGATGGCGACGATGGACGCGAGCGTGTCCGATCCGCTCGCGTGGCTCAACGAGCGCTACGCACGGGTTTCGGTACGGCCGGTGCCGCCTTTGCCCACCATCCTTCTGGCGCACTACGATGGGCTGCTGTGGCGTATCGGCATGCATCTGACGGCGGCAGCGAAATGGATTCGCGGACCGGTGGGCTGGCTGCACGGCGACTATCACGCCGGCAACCTGCTGTTCGCCAGTGGAGCGGTGACGGGCGTGCTGGATTTCGACGACGTCGGGCAAGGCGCGCACTGGCTGGAGGCCGCCTTTGCACTATTCGCACTCTCGCGCGACGTCACCGATGAAGACCGTTTTACTTTCGACGTCCGGCTTTGGGACACTGGCCTGCGTGCCTACGCCGCGCTGCTGCCTGACGACGCCGTCTCGGACCTGATGCATTTGCAACGCGACGCGCTCGTGAACCTGTTCTGTGCGGACCAATCGTTGATTCATCTGGAAGCCGCCCAGCGCGGTCTATGGACGCCAGGACCGGGTATGGGCTTCCTGACCTGCTGGCGACAGTTACTGGCCAGTACACCGCCTGATCGCTAGCGGGCCGGTCTGCCAGCCCGGATCGCTGAGCAGCAGCCGTACGGCCTCGACGGTCGCGGGTCGCGCTTCCGCGAAGCGCGAGCTATCGTGCAGACAGAACAGGACATCCTGCCCGCGCGACGTCCCGTCCGCGATATGCTGGCGCATGCTCTGCGCGAGCGCATGGGGCGACGGCGGCGGCCGACACCAGTCGTCGAGAATGGCCGTCCATCCCGTGTGGCTGCGCTTCAGGCGCGCGAGCACGTCACTGCGCACATCCTGTGGTTCCAGACCATAAGGAAGCCGCAACGGAATCGAAGCCGGTACCGGCACGTCAGCGAGCCGATAGGCCTCGCGGAGCAGTGCATCGGTTCGTTCGATTTCATCGCTCAACGCTGCATCAGACAACGTGCCCGACCGGGCGTGCGAGTAGGTGTGATTGCCCAGCACGTGTCCTTCGCGGATGGCCTGGGTTGCAACGTCCATCGCTTGCGCCAGATTGTGCCCAAGCACAAAAAATGTAGCCTGACACGACGCGGCGCGCAATACGTTCAGCAGTTCAGGCGTCGACGGTCCGGGACCGTCGTCAAAACTGAGTCGAGTTGATATGTACACGTTGGAATGGCCGCGTTATGGGCATGAAGAACGGATCGACCTTGAGGCCTCGGCATTATCGACAGGCAGTCCATGCACACCGAACACGCACATGCAGCCAGAACCAGATCGCATCAATTCGCCCAGGTGGTGCCCAGCCTGGATTCGCCATTATTTCAAGGTCTCCACAAGGCTCGTCTCACGGCATGCTCACGCCGTGAATCCGCGACCAGTGTGCCAGTGCGCAGGTCCGAAACATCACGGCGCGCTCATGTTCGTTGAGCGGGGACGGATCGGCGCAACGGCGCTGGAGCCGGGGCACATCGAGCAAACCGGCAATGCGCCCGGCATCCGTGGCCAGTATCTCACGCACGTGCTGGCGCAACAGCTCGCCATTGCCTTGATCCTTGGGTAAGGCCGATTTTCTGCGCAAGCGCACGGCTTCAGGCAATGCGCCGCGCGAGGCTTCGCGTAACATGGCTTTTTCCACGCCATCGCGTAAAGCCAGCTCCGGAGGAATGGTGGCGGCCAGGTCCAGCACTTCGGTATCGCTGAACGGCACGCGCGCTTCCAGCCCGTGTGCCATGCAATGGATATCGCCGTTATGCAGCAGGCGCTGCAACCAGCGATGACGGACCAGCCATTGCGTGGCGCGCAGACGTCCGGCGGGCGTATCCCAATCGTGTCCGGCTGCGATGGCCAGTTTGCGATAGACATTGCCGTAGTGTTGTAACGGTTGTTCTAACAGGCCGTGACGCAGATACGGATCGGCAGTCAAGCGCTGCAGGATATGGGTGGGATCGCTGATAGCGTGCGGGTCAAGCAGAAAGTGATAGCCATAATGCGTTTCATCGGCCGCATCGCCTACCATCACCGCCTTGAGACGCGTGCTTGCGGCACGTGCCAGATGATGTTGCGCCAGCTCCTGCTCCCATGCCGGCAGGGCATCGTTTTGCGCAGCCAATCGCGACAGGTCGTGAGCCAGTGCGGAACGCGAAGGCGTTACATCTTCGCGTGGCAGGCCCAATTTCGACGCAGCGTGTTCGGCAAAAGGTTGATCGTCGGAAGCCACGATTAGCGAACGCGCGTAGTCGTAGCGATCATGACCTTCGAAGCGAATGGTTAAGCAGGGCGGCGTCGCACCTGCCGCGCGTGCCAGGCCGCCGATAAGCGTGGAATCAAGGCCGCCGCTGAAGAACAGGCCGACAGGCACATCGGCGATCAGGCTGCGCCGGACGGCCGCGGCCAGCCGGTCGCGCAGTGCGCGAGCGATATCGTCGGCCGTCGCGGCCAGATTTTCCGTTATCTCGGGTGACCAGCGTGACAGCCGCAAGCCATGGCGATCCAGGCGTAGCAGATGCCCGGGTGGCAGGTAGGCCATGCCATCGAACATCGGCTGCGCTACACCGCTGAAGAACGGTGCCACCAGGTATTCCAGCAGGGCTTCAATATTCGCGCGCGGCGCTTGCATCGCCGGCAGCAATCCTTTCGCCTCGGAGGCGAACAGGAATTCGCCGCCTTGCTGCAAGTAAACGAACGGTTTGACGCCCAGCCGGTCGCGTGCGGCAAAAGCTTGCTGTCGATGTGTGTCCCAGACCAGGAACGCAAACATGCCGTTGAAGCGGCGCAGGCATGCCTCTCCCCATACCGCATAGGCGGCAAGTACCACTTCAGTATCGGTGTTGGTGCGGAACGGCCAGTACGCGGCCAGATCGCGGCGCAGTTCTGCGTAGTTATAGATCTCGCCGTTGTAGACCAGCACGTAACGATGGTCGGCGCTGCACATCGGCTGCGCGCCGTGCTCGGCATCGAGCATGGCCAGGCGGTTATGGGCGAGCACGGCGTAGTGGTCATGCCACAAACCCTGGTCATCCGGGCCGCGATGCCGTTGCCGCTCGCGCATGGCGAGCACGCGCTCGACCTGCGCCGGTGCGTGACCGTCATGACGGATCAGTCCAGCCAGCCCGCACATCAGACGGTCACACCCAGGTGGTCGAGGGCGAGTAACAACGTGGTCCACAGCAGACGTTTGGCATCCTCGTTCAAGCCCCGCCCCGGCCGTTGTAGTCTGTAGGAGGGTGCGCAGTGCGTGTCTGAGCCAGCAGCGACACCGGCGGCGCTGGTCAGCTGCGCTTCGGGCCTTACACCAATTGCGCGTGCAGGTGCAGCGTGTCGGTCAGCTCGCGCAGGCACTCCCTGGTCGTGTCGGGCGGCAGGCATCAAGAGATGCGCGATCACGGTTGGATCGATACGCGGCATACACAACGGGTTCGATCCGACCAAAATTGGATTCGTGCCACTACGTCTCGTGGAATTTCGGTTCGATCCTTCTTTGGTCGCTTCGTGATGACCGTGGTGCTCATATTGTTGGATGCCATTTATGGTTGGTGCTCTATGGTTCGGGCGCAATAACACCCATTGATTCGTGCGGAGCGGCGCTTGCCGCGCCCACGCTAATGTACATCGGCGAGAAATGCGGCTGGAGTCCTTTTGCCAAATTAAGAAAGTATAGACAGAGTCAGTGACCGCTTTGGAAGCGGTGCTTCGAGCGGCTCCTCTCGGCTGACTGCTGCCTGATGCCACGTCGGAGCCGACGTACTCCCTTTGTTGGTTTTTGGCGTCTCAAATGTCGCAAGACGGACTTTATTCCGTGGCAGGATCGCCGAACCGCGGTTTCCGATCGTCATGACGGACTTTGCGCGGGAGCATGATCGAAAGCCGGCAGCCTATCGATTCAATGAGTTACGAACTGTCCCTCAGACGGACTTTATTCTCCCGGATCAGCATTGATCCGGTGTAATAAAGTCCGTCTCGGGAGAATAAAGTTCGTCTTGGGGACAGATGGCGGGCGACTCCACACGCCCCAGGGCTCGGCGCCCGCGAAAAGACACGGAGTATCGCCCCGCGCGCGCTGGCGCGAACCCACTCATTTGCAGCGAAGGACGCGCCCGCTGCTCCATTGGGTTCGACTGACGATATCGTCGAAGCACGTTGTTCGCGCGACTATCGGGACGGCAACGGCGCAATTCGGCCAGTTGTGGACACTCGATCGCTGGGTGAACTTCACCGGGAAGCAGACGTTCGCGATAGGTCTCTCCACTCGCTATAAGCGCTCGGCACACCAGCACACGACGTCTTCCTTATCCGGCACACGGTTTTCCTATGCGGTCCACTGGGCGCCGTCACAGCGCCAGAAGCGCCACAGGACGAACGGCACGGCCGTGGCTATTCCATGCCCGGAGGGAGCAACGCCGTTTTGCGCCGCGCGATGCGTAACAACGCATCCAACTCTGATGCGTGTTGCGCATTCCTGTAGGCGAGGCCAAATCCGATCCAGAATTCCCTTTCCTTGAGCGGCCTGAAAGTCGCACCGGCGCGCCGCACCTTCGTCATCGACTTCGGTATGAAGCCGATGCCTCGTCCGTTCGCCACTTCGGCCAGCAGGAGGTGGTGATCCGCGGGTTCCGTCAGTCTGCGGCTCGGCGCATGTCCGAGCTTCGCGAACACTTCCTCGTAGTGATCGAAGAATCCGGGATTTGTTCGGCGCTGCGGCCAGAACAGGGGTTGGTCATTCAACTGCGCGATCGACAGGACTTTGTGTCGCGCGAGCGGATGCCGTGCGGGGATTACCGCGACCAGCGGCTCTTTGTGCAGCGGTTCAACCACCAGATCCCCTGTTGCGCTTGGCAGTCCGATCAAGGCGACATCGAGCGCGCCACGCTGCAGGCGCCGGATAAGCTCGACGGAAATGGCGGCAACGAAAACCAGGGACCCGTCAGGAACCGCTTTCTTGAAGGCAGGCTCGAGGGACGGAAAGACCTCCGGGTCGAATACCTTGGTATAACCGACCCTGAGCTGCCGGGGCGTTCCCTTTGAATGCCGTCGTGCGGTTTCGATCGCCTCTGCGGCCTGAAGCAGCGTCTTCCTGGCCCCCTTCAGGAATGCGCTGCCCGCTGTCGTAAGTTCCGCGCCCGCCGAATCGCGATTGAGCAATGTCACCCCGAGTTCGCTCTCGAGCTGTTTGATCTGGCGGCTTAGAGGCGGTTGTGACATGTGCAGTCGTTCGGCCGCGGCGCGGAAGGTGCCTTCCTCCGCCACTGCGACGAAGCACTCCAACTGGCGCAGATCGATTCGTATCCTCATGCAGAAAAGGTATCACGAATTTGGTCTTGGCCCATTGCATCTTCCTGCCCGTATGCTCCGTTCCACTGACTTCGAGAAGGAGCAAATCAGACATGGATACGTGCAAGCGTAAGGACTTTCCGCAGAGGATCACCGCAGCCGGAACGCTGGCACCGGCCGAAGGCAAAACACAGATGAATGGATCTACGGCTCAGACAGGCGTGACGGCCCTCTTGGGCGCTTCCGCTGCCGGAACCAGTGCAGAACGTTATTCCCGGGGTATAGAGGTGCTGAAGAGGATCGGTGGCGCGGGCTACGATATCCCGGTCCACCGTCTGGCGCAGGTTGCCCCGGATTTGGCACGATTCACGGTTGAATTTGCCTACGGAGACATCCTGTCGCGGCCGGGGCTGGATCTGCGCCTTCGCCAGATCGCCACCGTTGCCGCGCTGATGGCCCATGGCAGCGTGCAACCGCAACTGAAATATCACATGACCGGCTTCCTCAATGCCGGCGGCGAGCCAACGGAATTGGTCGAAATGCTGTTCCAGGCGATTGCTATCCTGGGGTTTCCGGTCTCGATCAATGCCGTGGGCATCGTTCGCGAGATCTTTCGGGAGCGCGGTCTAGTTTTCGATCCGATAGCCCCAGTGTCCGACGATGGCGCTGCGCGATATCAGCGGGGTCTCGAGGTGCTCGACGACTTGATGGCCAATCCGGAGGAGTACATGGAAAAGCTGGAAAGCACTTCACCCGAACTCGCTCGCTGGTCGGTCGAGTTTGCGTTCGGTGAGATCTTCGTTCGCGAAGGACTCAATCCAAAGGCAAGACAGATCGCGATCATCTCGATGCTCGCGGCAGCCGGCAATCGTAGCGATCTGCTCCGCCTTCATATCGAAGCCGGGCTCAAGTCGGGCCTGTCCCGCACCGAGATCACCGAAGCCCTGATGCAACTGGCTGTCTATGCCGGGTTCCCTAGCGCTCTCAATGCCTTTGGGGTTGCGAACGCCGTCTTCACGAAGCCGGAGCAAAAAGAGAAAGAAGGGGCAGGCGGCTGGGTAAGCGCGAATGCAATCGTCTCTGAAACTCGCAAGGCTCGCAGCGAACGCGGATTGGCGACACTCGCCAAGACTTCTGCCCAGGCGGGCGAGGCCGTGGTCAACAGCTTTAACGACCTGGCCCCAGATATCGGCCGCGCGATCGTCGAGCACTCCTACGGCGACATCTTCAGCCGTGCCGGGCTCGACGCGAAAACGCGCGAGCTTGCCGCATGCTCGGCGCTCGCCGCGGTGGGAAGCAAAGCGACGGAGACGCCGCTGCGGGTCCATGCGAATGCGGCGCTGACGGCGGGCGCGACGCAGGCGGAAATCGTCGAAACGCTGCTAAACCTCCTTCCCTATCGCGGATATCCCGCAGTCGAGGAAAGCATACGTGTCGTCGGCGAGGAATTCAGAAAGCGCAGCGATTCTGAAGTAGGCGCGCTAATTTCCTGAATGTCGGCTTTGCTCCGATTCGACGTCCGGTTCTGGGAGCGGTCTACGTCGGCTTGGGGTCGGTCGGTACGCGACGCTTGCGACGCGGATCCTGTGCATTCCGTGTGCGGGAAGCCTTTATTGGTGGTCTGCCCAGGTATCGTCGAAAGACAGGATGACCGCACGCATCTCGTTAATCCGTACGGGCGTTGCTTTACGTACTATTCGTGCGCTCTTTCTACCGGTGTTCGGCGACGCCGACAGTAGGCGGATTGGCTGATACTGATTTGCGCATAGCCCCGCGGAGCGTTCGTCGATGCGCTCAAAATCCAGAGGAAGCCTGGTGGTCGTGCAGCGCAGCCATTCGAGTACTTCAAGGCGTCGTATCGGGTCGAGACACCCGCAAAGGGCGAGCCGCCCGCAGGCGAAACACGCAACGATTACACGTACCGATTGCGCCAGGAACACAGCGTGCCAATTGCCAACAGCATTCAACAGCCCTTGTCATCCTTTTGATCGATGCCGCGCGCGGCGCCCCGTCTGTAGAGTGGGTGCATGTGCCGCCTTTCAATGGGCGGTGTGTGTTCAGCCTTCGTCCCACAGGAGCCCGCTTCATCATGACGTCCCAACCCGCGTTCATCCAGGTCGGCGCGCTCGCCGACGGCTTTGCGCCCAATAGCCACATTCTTGCGCCAGTCGACGATCTCGAAGGACGCACATTGGTGTTGACCTTCGCGGATGGAAGCGTCGATACGCTGCATTTCGGCACCGCGCAATCGGTGGAAGTCGAACGTGTCCCGGCGCAGGCCGTGCGGCCGGCACAACCCCGCGAGCGGCATGTGTGCCGCGTGACCTCGCTGCGCGCGGACATCTACTTCGTGGATTACATCGGCGCCGACGAGCCGCTCGCGGAGGGAGACGGCCAACCGCGAGCGTCCAGCACTAGCTATGTGCTGGACCTGAGCAGACAGCTTTGCACTGTCGTCGTAGGTGCGCTACCAAGCGAAAAGGAAACGCGGATCGACGCATTCACGCGCGTCGAGCGCGGAATGGAACTAACGGGCGTGCAGGCGCAGATACGTCATGGCCGGATCGACGCCGATGTTGGAGCCCCCGGCGCCGGGCTCCATGAGCCGACCACGGAGTTGATCGGCATGCGCAACCTGTATATCTACAGCGCGACCGAGCGCTACGAGCACATCTACCTGAACGAGAACTTCTACGCGTGGCAATGCCTGTCTGGCGTGGAGGCGGGACTGGGCGATGTCGACCGTTGTCACACGATTGGTATCGACACCTCGCTGTATCTGTTCATCTGGCGCGAGAAGATCGTGCCTACGCTTGGCGTCATCATGATCGACCTCGAACGGATGAAGACCGACGGCAAGATCTTCGGCTATCACGGCAGCCGCTTCGACGCGCTCTCCAATTTCCCGGTCGGTGCGCACGCAAGGGTGCTCAACGTCACGCAGTATCCCGAATGAACACGTCGTCCTGACCAGGGGCAAGGGGCGCCGGTACGCGCGCTCGCCCGCCAAATACGCCACAGCGCGAGGCGGTCCATTCGCGAAGGGAAGGGGATTTGCCGATTAAGGCTCACGCCTTCGAGGCGCCGGTTGCTAGGATCGATTGGGCAAAGACTCGACTGGCTCATGAAGGAGACGTGATGTCCTGCGACCCCGGTATTCGCCCCTACCCCACTGCGCGGCACGCAACGCGCGAGGATCATGCGCTCGAAGCCGCCGTGGCTACACTGGCCAAACTTGTGCGGCCAGGCGCGACTGTGTTCTACCGGATCGGCAGGGACCGCCAGCCGTCGGGCTTCGAACTGTTCGGCCTGGCGGAGGGGATGCATCGCACCTATCTGCAGCGCTATTGCCTGCTCGACCCGTTACATCCATCGCGTTGTATCCAACAGCAAGGCAGCGTGCTCACGCTCGCCGGTGAACTGCCCGAGATGCTGCGCATCAAGTCTGTCTACTGGCAACGCTTCTTGCGGCCTCATCACGTGGTCGACGTGATGGAAGTACTCCTGCGCGCCGATGACGATGTCGTCGGCGCGTTTTCGCTGCTGCGTTTCGAGCCAGATGCGCCCTTTTCCCGAACGGAGGTGGAAAGTGCGAATGCGCTTGCGCCGTTGCTCGAACTCGTTCTGGAGTCCAGGCTGCGCCGCGATCCTGCTTTGTGTTTCTCCCCGGCCAAGCCGGAGGCAGCGGACCGTGCGGCGTGTCTTACGCACCGCGAGCAACAGGTCGCGCGGCTGGTTCGCAACGGGCTCTCGAACAAGCAGATTGCCCGCGATCTGGCGCTCGCCCAGCCCACGGTCAAGACGCACCTATTGCGCATGTTCCGCAAACTCGGCGTATCAAGTCGCACCGAACTGGTCGGTGTGCTTTTCCACTGACGAAGCACGCGCCGCGCAGATATTCGAGCTGCCCACGCCGGTGCGCAACCCCCGGCGGTTTACCCGCAATTCCAGTGCGTCTGCCGATTTGCGCTAACGCGCGCAGCGCCGGCTCTTTAGAGTCGGGGAGGCAGCAATCGGTGCCCGATTCGCGAACGCTGCGGGTAGACCTACACCGGGCGCGCCATTTCACCTCTGAGCCGAGAGATCAACGATATGAGCAGCGATGCGAAAGTCGCACTATGCGAGGCCGTCCGTGCATTCGTCGGACGAGAACACGGCCTTTTCGTGGACGGCGCCATTTGCCTTGCCCATTCGCCGCGCCGGTCGAACGTATTCGATCCCGCGACGGGCAATGTGCTAACCACAGTGCCGGATGCCGATCCGGCTGACGTGGACAAGGCCGTGGCTAGCGCTCGGGCCGCGTTCGAGGCACGTGTGTGGCGGGGGCTGCGGCCGGCCGCTCGTGAGCGCATTCTGTTGCGTTTCGCGGATGTGTTGGAGGCGCATGCCGAAGAGCTTGCGCAGCTGGAGACCCTCAATCAGGGCAAGTCGATCAATGTGGCCCGTGCGATCGACGTGGCGGCGACGCTCGAGTACGTCCGCTATATGGCGGGATGGGCGACGAAGATCGTGGGGGAGACGCTGGACGTGTCGATCCCGTTTCCGCCGGGCGCGCGCTATACCGCGTTCACGCGGCAAGAGCCTGTGGGCGTGGTAGCCGGTATCGTGCCGTGGAATTTCCCGATGATGATTGCAGTCTGGAAGCTGGTTCCCGCACTCGCGGCCGGGTGCTCAGTCGTCATCAAACCGTCGCCCGAGACACCACTCACGGCGTTGCGGCTGGCCGAACTGGCCATCGACGCAGGCATTGGGCCGGGCGTGTTCAACGTGGTGACGGGGGGCGCCGAATGCGGCGCCGCGCTTGCCGCGCATCCCGGCGTCAACAAAATTTCGTTTACCGGTTCGACGCCCACCGGCAAGCGGGTCGGCACCGCGGCTGTGCAAAACATGACGCGCTTTTCGCTCGAACTCGGCGGCAAGAATCCGGCAGTGATGCTCGCAGACATCGACGTCGACCAGGCGGTGCAGGGTGTGCTCGCGGGCGGGCTTTTGAACCAGGGGCAGGTGTGCGCGGCGGTGTCGCGCATCTATGTGCATCGCAGCAAATACCGGAAGGTGCTCGAGGGGCTGGCCGACAGCGCCAACGCTATGACGATGGGCCCCGGCCTCGACCCGTCCGCGCAGATCAACCCGCTGGTTTCCGCGCACCACCGCGCACGTGTGGAAGAACACCTTGCACGCGCCCGCGCAGAGGGGCTACAGTTTTTGGCAGGCGGCACGCAGGTCGATGCGCCCGGCTACTATGTGCGGCCCGCCGTGATCGCCGATGTTCCGCCCGACGCCTCCATCATGCGCGACGAAGTGTTCGGGCCCGTACTGGCGCTCGCGCCGTTCGATGACCCGGCCGAAGCCTTGCGTCTTGCGAACGACAGCCCATACGGCCTCGCCGCGAGCCTTTGGACCAACGACCTGCGCGCGGCGATGAGCCTCGTTCCACAGATCGAGGCCGGTACTGTGTGGGTGAATTGCCATGTGCCGCTCGATCCCGGTATGCCGTTCGGCGGTTACAAGCAGTCCGGCATCGGTCGCGAGTTTGGGCGACATGCGATCGAGGGTTTCACCGAAACGAAGTCGGTTTGCATTGCGTACTGAAGCGCAGTGGGCGTTGGCGGTACGAAAGTGTCGGAGACCTTGTCGCAATCGGTATTTTGATCGGGCACGATGCTTTGTGTTTCGCAGGAGAGGATCATGGAATTCCGCACTGCCGCCCTCGCCGACGCCCATGATCTGTCGCATGCCGTCAACGGCTGGGAGCAGATTTACCGCCAGATCACGCCCGGTCGCTTCGAAGGCACGCTGTTCCAGGTGAACAGTCCCGGCTTCCAGTTTTTCCAGGAAGCGACCAACCGACGGGTCGTGCAGTCGGGCGTCTCGCCGTGCGGCGTCTCGTCTATAGCGGTACCGCTGACCGCGCCCATGCAGGGCACGTTCCAGGGGCAGCGTGTCGATGGCTACGCCATCATGGCACTCGGCACGCACGAGGAGTTTCGCCTCTACACCCCGGAGTCGATGCACTACGCCGTCGTCAGCCTCGCGGCCGGAACGATGGAGGAGCTCGTCGGAATTACGGTCGGCGACGCTGCCGTGCGTCAGTTGAGAAAGCACGTGTTGCCCGTGCCCGGCGAACGCGTTGCGGTTCTGCGCGAAGTCCTGACGCGCTATTTGGACGCTGCCGCTCGCAATCCGGCTGGCTTCGTCAATCCGTCGGCCACACGACTTTTTCAGGATGAAGTGGTGAGCCTCATGCTCGGTCTTCTCGAGGCCGCCACCGACGAGGCACGCGACCTGACGCACAGCACCTACAGTGAAATCGTGCGGCGCTGCGAACGCCTGATCCAGGACCAGGCGGACGAGCCTCTCACGGTTCTCGATTTGTGCCGCCATCTGCGCTGTAGCCGGCGCACGCTTCAGACGAGCTTTCAGCGCGTCGCGAATGTCACTCCGGTCGAATACCTGCGCTCCATCCGCCTCAACGCCGTTCGCCAGCTGTTGCGCTCGACAGCGGCGGGAGAATTGCTGATCGGCGATGCCGCTGCTCGATGGGGGTTCACGCATCTCAGCTACTTCGCGCGTGAGTACCGCGACCTCTTCGGCGAACTGCCCTCGCAAACGCCGAGAAAGAATTGACGCGCCACGCCAGGCGCGCGTCGAAGCGCTCCCACGGGAACGCGTAAACCCCAAGCATGCGACGTCTTGCCAATCTGTGCTGCCGGATTCGACTTTTGGCTTCATACATTGCCATCCATGCGGCGGGCTACCGTCCGGTCCAGTCGGAGCGGAGACGAGGGATCCCGATGCCGTGTACCACGACAGCAGGCAGGCAATTCCATCGGGAGCGAATCAAATGAGTGTCGCAATGGACCCTACACCGTCGACCGAGCTGCGCAAGGGCGCGCTCGGCCTCGGCTTCATCGTTTTCTTCGTCATCTCGGCCGCGGGCCCGCTCGTCGCGATTGCGGGCGGCTTCCCCATCGGCATCATGCTGGGCAACGGAGCCGGCACACCGGCGCTGCTCATTGCCACCGTGCTGATCTTGCTGATGTTCGCCGCGGGATACACGGCGATGTCGCGCTATGTCACGAACGCCGGCGGGTTCTATGCCTTCACGGCCCGCGGGCTGGGCGGAACCGCGGGCGGTGCCGCGGCGTTTCTCGCGCTGCTCGGCTACAACACGATGCAGATCGGGCTTTACGGAATGTTTGGAGCAGTGGCGTCCGGCTTCCTGTCCGCGCGTCTCGGCATCGCTATGCCTTGGTGGATCTGTTCGCTCGTCGCGTTGGCCAGCATAGCGGTGCTCGGCTACCGGCAAATCGACCTATCGGCGAAGCTGCTGTCGCTGCTCGTGTTCGGCGAATACATTATCGTGCTCATTCTCGACACGGCGATCCTCAAGGCGGGCGGCGCACACGGCATTACCTTTGCGTCGTTCACGCCGCACGTATTCCTGAGCGGCACGCCGGCCATCGGATTCCTGTTCTGCTTTGCCAGCTTCGTCGGCTTCGAGGCCACCACGATCTATAGCGAAGAGGCGAAAAATCCGCGCCGCACGGTACCGCTTGCGACGTACATCTCAGTGTTGCTGATCGGCGGCTTCTACGCGTTCTCGCTGTGGTGCATGGTGATCGGCGCGGGCGCCGGCGAGATCGTGAAGACCCTGAACGGACTTTCCGATCCCACAACGTTTCTCTATTCGCTGTCCGATCACTACGCCAACCATGCATTGACCGACGCGATGAGCGTGCTATTCATCACGAGCGTTTACGCGGGTCTTCTCGCCTTCCACAATTCGGCGGCGCGTTACTTCTATGCAAGCGGGCGCGAAGGCTTGCTGCCCGCATCGCTCGGGCACACGCATGCCTCGCACAGCAGCCCACACGTTGGGTCGGTACTTCAGACCATCATTGCCGCGTGTGTCGTCATCGCGTTCATCGTCGGCAAGTCGGATCCCGTACTCACGCTGTTCTCGTGGCTTACCAATCTTGCGACGCTTTGCATCATCGCCTTGATGGTGCTGTCGTCCGCGGCCGTGCTTCGGTTTTTCACGCGGACGCCCCACCGGGAGGAAGGCGCGTTGCGCGTCTTCGCGTTCCCGGTGCTTTCCGGTATTGCACTTCTCGGTGTGCTCGTGCTCGCCATCATCAACTTCCCGGTTCTGACGGGCGCAAGCGTCGGGCTCTCGTATGGGCTCATCGTGTTGATGCCGGCTTTCGCCATCGCCGGGATCGTCTCTGCCCGTCGGCTCAAGACGCGTAATCCACGCGCGTTCGACGCGCTGGGCAATTCGCGGCTCTAATCCGCCGCGTAGCGACTGATTCATTCCCTTCCCGCAAGCCAGATGAGGGCGCTCTGCGCCGCTCAGCGGGATTGGCTTTGCCCGAAGTTCGCCGCACTGGAGAGCGAACTCCATTCGGGCCGCAGGATTCTCGACAAAACACAGGAGTTAGAACGTGAAAGGTAAAGCGAGACATGCCGCCGTGTGCGCCATGCTGTTCGGTGCGGCGGTTCACGAGGCACACGCGCAAAGCAGCGTGACGCTGTATGGATCGGTGGATGCAGGGGTCCTCTATTCGACCAATCAGCAGGTCACCGACGCGAGCGGCGCCGTGCACGGCGGGCATGCGGTGCAGCTTGGGGGCGGCTATCTGATGCCCTCCCGGTGGGGGCTCATGGGGACCGAGGAGCTGGGAGGCGGCCTTAAAGCGACGTTTGCGCTCGAGAACCAATTCCTGACCGGAAACGGTGCGATGCTGCAGAATGGCGCGCTCTTCAATCGCCAGGCATGGGTCGGTATGCGGGACGATCGGTATGGCACCCTCAGTCTCGGGCGGCAATACGATTCGTACTCCGATTTCCTCGGCGTCTATGCGTCGAGCAATGCGTGGTCGACGCTCTACGGGGCGCACTTCGGTGACGTCGATAACCTCAACGAAGCGTTCAACATGAATAACGCCGTGAAGTTCACGAGCGTCGACTTCAGCGGGTTCACCTTCGGCGGCACGTTCAGTCTGGGCGGCCAAGCCGGCGACTTCAGCGCACGACGCGGCTATGCGCTTGCCGCAGCCTATACCCATGGCCCCGTGTCGGTGAGCGCCGGTTATCTCGCTCTCGACAATCCGCTCGACGCCGCGCTGGGCGGAACCTCCGGCTACATAGGCGACTTTGCCTGCAGCAACGCGGCGGCGATGTACTGCAATCTGCAGAATGCCCGCACCATGAAGGAGGCAGGTGTTGGTGCATCGGTCACGTTAGGTCACGCGTTGGTCGCGCTCGTCTATACACACACGAAGCTCGAAAGAAGCGCGTACTTCGCGAGCAGTGCAAGTCCTGACGGGGCAGACGTGACGTTCGATATTGCCGAATTGAACACCACATACAACCTGACGCCGGCATGGACGCTTGGAGCTGCGTACATCTTCAACCGCGCGCGCGTCGAAGGGGGCGGTTCGACGCGCGTCCATCAGGTCAACCTGGGCGCGACCTACGCGCTGTCGAAGCGCACGGCACTGTACGGCGTAGCGATCGGACAGGTGGCATCCGGGCAGGGACTGGGCATCAACCCTGCGACGGGCGGCACGGCAAATTACGCTCAGATACCGAACCTGGTCAACAGCAATTCGAATCGCCAGCTCGCGTTGATGGCGGGATTAAGGATGATGTTCTAAGACGTCGGATCCTGCGTGGGGAAACAACGACGCAAGCAGAGCGCTCTGGTTTTCGTCGAGAGGCTGCCGATTTGTGATAACGGCGTAGGTTCTGTCTGCTTAAGATCGTTTGCACACCACGATTGTGCGGGCCATGGCAGGCCCGCACGTTTCGCTACAAACGGGACGCGCAATGCACACGGATGAAACGCCGACGTACTACACGGCAACCAGAAAATACGATTTGAGTTTCCCGTCGCTCGACGGCGATATTGAAGCGGACGTGGTGATCGTCGGCGGCGGATTCTCCGGCGTTCACACAGCGCTCGAGCTAGCGGAGCAGGGTGTGACCGACACCGTTGTTCTGGAAGGACGCTACCTGGGGTATGGCGGTACGGGGCGCAACGGTGGCCAGGTCATGGCCGGGATCGGACACGATCTCGATGCGATCAAAGCCGATGTTGGCGAAGAGGGCTTGCGGGCGATATTCGCGCTCAGCGACCTCGGACCGCAGATCATGCGTGACCGTATCGCCAAATACAACATCGATGCGGACTTCCGTAGCGGATACGGCTATCTCGCCTATAACGCGCGCCAGGCGAAGACCCTGCGCAGTTGGGAAACGGAATTCAAGTCGCTCGGTTCCCCGCACGAAATACGTTTTATGGAAGGGCGCGACGTTAGGCAGATCGTTGGTTCCGACGTCTACGAAGCCGCACTGCTGCATATGGGCGGCGGGCATGTGCATTCGCTCAATCTGCTGCTTGGCGAGGCGAAGGCGATTTCGGAGATCTACGGCGTCAGGATCTTCGAATACAGCCCGGCGCTGGAGGTGACTTATGGTGACCGGATCAGAGTCAGAACGGCAAAGGGATCGGTAAGCGCACGCAAGCTGGTGTGGGCCGTAGACGGATTCAATAACCGGATCGAGCCGGAGCTACATCGCAGCACGATCAACGTGTACGCATTCAACTCGGTAACGGAACCGCTGAGCCAGGACCTGATCGAGCGGATCAGCCCGATTCGTGGCGCGTATAGCGACATCCGGCCGATCATCAATTACTACCGGGTGACGAACGATAACCGGCTGATGTTCGGTTCGTCGACGCAGGTAATCGAACGCGTACCCACCGATCTCAAGCAATGGAACCGACGCTTGATGCTGGAGGTATTTCCGTACCTGCACGACGTCCGAATCGATCTAGCGTGGGGCGGACCTATGGCTACAACGCGCAACCTTTTTCCGCAGATCGGCTCTCTGCCTGGACATTCCAACGCGTTCTTCGTACAGGGCTACTCCGGCTTCGGCGTCACGCCGAGCCAGATCATCTGCAAGATTCTGGCAGAGGGCATCCTGGGCGGCTCGGAGCGCTATCGGCTGATCAGCGCAATCAGTCGTGCGGAAATCAGCGGCAAGGACCGCTATCGCGCGTTGCTCGTCAGCCTTGGCAAGGCGCTTCACCAGATTTCCGGCTACTGGAATGGACGCCGTTGAGTTCCATTCTCTTCTTTCGACACGGGATTTTTCATCATGAGTCTGACCATCATCGATCGCAATATGACGATCGTGCATCTTCATCCGTGGGGCAGTCTGAGCAAGCTCGGCGCCGAAATTCTCGAAGGGGGAGACGTGCAGGCATATGGCGACGCGACGCACGGCGAGCCCACCGATCCCATCAACGCAGGCTATTTCGGTACGTCGAAAGGCACTTACCGCCTCGTGTACCCCTTCAGTGAACAGGCAACGATCCTGCAGGGAGAAGTGCGTATCACGGACGAGTCGACCGGGCAAAGCGCGCTATTCCGTGCAGGCGATTCCTGGTTTGTGGAAAAGGGAACGCCTACGCTATGGGAAGTGTTGAGCGATGGTTTTACGAAACACTATTTGGCGTTCTCGTGATTGGGCTGGCTTTTTGTCGCCCCGGCGCTGCTGTCGCGAACCCACTGATTCGCAGGGAAGGACGCGTCCGCTGCTCAATTGGGTTCGAACTGACGATATCGTCAAACCACTTTGGACGCGCGATTATCGGGACGGCAACGGCTCATGTCGGCCAGCTGGAGACGTTCGACACAAGCCCCTCAATCGTTGACGATCGTAGGTGCACTTGAGGTAACAGTAGCAATTGCCCCAAAACACTGCTTTCACCGAACACGAGCTACCTATGCTGATTTGGGCGCCGACATGAAAATCTCTTGACGGCCGTGGCACGAGTCAAGGTACGACCAGGAAGGTCGAGATCGAACGGCTTAACGACGGAAGGTTTTAAAGTAGACACAATCGTCGCCGGTCTGGCCTCCCAGGAACAGGGCATCGATTATCGATCGCTTACGTTCGACCCGCTCGGCGCGAAGTACCGCCTTTCACCTTCCCCGCGTCTTTGCGTTTCGGCCTTCGACGTATTGGAAGCCGAGGATGCTGACGGCCAGAACGACGAGGCCGAGCGTGCCGGTGAACGTGAAGGGTGATTTGAACAGCATCCGATCGCCTGCGAAGCCGATGGCAACCGAGAACAAAAGAAACATCGAAAGAAGCGATACCGACACTTCCTTCAGCGAAGTGACGAGCCCGACTTGGTAGACCAGGCCAGATATGCCAATGAGCATCAACATTCCCCAAGGGACGGTGTTCATCGTCTGGACGGCGCTTTTGTCGAAGAACAGAATATAAAGCATCAGCGCGATCGTCGAAATCGTGAAATACATGATGAGCACCGCATCCGAATCCTCCGAGCGTGCGATGCGCTTGATCTCGTAGAGTGCGACGGCGCCAGACAGAGCGGATGCCAGCGCAAACACAATGCCGGCGATGTCGGCGTGCGCGCTCGGGTTTGTCATAAGCGCCACGCCGACGAGTGCTCCGATGACGAACAGACCTCTTGCATCGAGGCGGTCGCGCCCGGAGAGCAAAGCGATCCCATAGGCGAAGAACGGCAACGTGTAGGACAGACAGAGCGCGGTCGATAGCGGGATTCGCGCGATCGCCGCGAATAGGCAAGACACCGATAGGAATCCGAGCGCTGCGCGCAGCAAGTGCTTATGCGGTCGAATAGTGCGGAACGGATAGCGCTTGAAGCAAAGCAGGCCCCAGTAGATCAATGCGGGCACGCCGAAACGAGCGAGCAGCAGCGCGGATTCGGGCACGCCCTTGGCGGCTTTGATGAACATCCCCATGCCCGCGAGACTGATCGGACAGAGGAGGATGGAAGCAATGATTTCGGGTCTAACGGAACGTGATGTCGTGCTCATTGGCCCATACCTCGAAAATCAACCAGGCCCATATTGAATTGCCGAGGGCTGTGGTGGGGCGATGCATATTTTCCTCGATGCATCCGAGCAGAACGTCCTTGTTGACGAAATCGAACGTTCGGCAGGATGAGCGCACTGTGTCCATCAGGTAGTCGAATATGGGAAAGCCAGGTCGCAACATACCGGCAATCGGCAGCAAAAACGGCTGTTTGCGCCGGGCGAGGACGGCCGAGGGCAAAACGCCTCGCGCGCACTCATAGATGGGCCGCTTGCGCGCCTGCTGATTGACCAATTGCCTGTCTTCGCAAACCGCTGCATGCCGATAGACAGAAGGCAGGCAAAACGGTACGCGTGCCTCGACAGAATGAGCCATGCTCAGCGCATCCACCCGGTGGAGAATGTAATACGGGAGCCGATGCTTGGCTTCGAACTGAACGATCTTGCGGAACCAACTGCTTCCTGGCAGGCCGCGAATGAACTCCTTCAATCGCATGGCGTACTGCATGTCGACCGCCTCGGGGTCGATCAAGCGCGCGCGCAAGGTGCTTGGAATGGCCGCGAGATCACGAATGTAGGCGGACAACGCTTCCTCCTGCTCGAAGGCCGTCGCGACATGAACCATGCGATCGTAACCGCCGAAGAAGTCGTCGGCGCCTTCTCCGACTAGCGCGACCCGGAATCCTCCCGAAGAAATCGCCTCGTATAGCCTGAAAGTGCTTAGACAGTGTGCGGCCGCGTTGGGCTGACTCAATGCCCGACACATCCGCTCGATGAGGCTCGGAAAGCGATCGTTCTCGACGGTCACCTGGTGGTAGCGCAGTTGCGCATGCTCGGCGACCATTTTCGCGTATGCGGTTTCGTCTTCTTGCCAGGCGCCTTCATACCAGACGTTGAATGCGTTGAGCATCCCGGGGTGACGATTCGCCAGTACCGCGATAAGGCTCGAATCGATGCCGCCCGAGAGGGTCGAGCAACCAGGCACTTCTGCGTTCGTCATCCATGCCACAGCTTGGGAAACGTCGGCCTCTAAGGCGGCAACATCGTAACGCTCCGGTAACGATCGCTCGGGCGATGGCACATAGTGATCGATCGACGCGCGCTCGCCGTCGAATGTCAGATATGTCGCGGGTTCAAGAACCTTGACGTTCGGAAATATGGTTTGCGCACCGAGACATGCGCGGAACGTGCCATAGGTGTCGAAACCCGATGCTTGTATCGTCCGGTCGTCTTTCTCGAAATCGGGCAGCGCCTCGATCTCGGAGGCAAAACTCAAGCAGCCCGGTGAGTGTTTGTAATAGACGGGCTTGACCGCGACGCTGTCTGTGTACAGAGTCAGCTTGTCGTTTTGCCGCGTATCGACGATCGCGATCGCGAACATCCCATCGAGTTCTTCGACGAAGCGCGGACCGAGGCGCTCGAACAACGGCAAGATCACGCTACCGTCGGCATCACCCGGGTGCCGCGTGATCCCGTATGTGGCCGATAGTTCTTTGTGATTGTAGATCTCCCCGACGAATATGCAGTGCCGGCCGTCGAGGGTATAAGGTTGGCTGCCGTTCAATAAGCCATTGATAGATAAGCGAGTATGGCCGAGCAAGCCAGTCCGTAGAAATCGAACGTTTTGTTCGTCCGGCCCGCCGGCCTTTAGTGACTCAATGCATTCGATGATTTTGTTGCGCTTGTTGCTTCCGAATAGCCCGAACATTCTGCACATGCGGCGTTTCTCTACAGGAGGAGCTGCCGGTTTCTATCGTCAACGCCAATGGATTGGCGACTCATTCCGGCCGGGTGCACAATGTTGCATAGAACGGCCCCTTAGCGTACTAACAGATTTGGGAGGGTAGGGTCGGTGCGCATCAGCCATCTTCGAGTTCGCAACCGGTGCTGCGCCCGCCGCCGGGCGACTGCTTCAGCACGACCTCGTTCAAAATCCCGCCAGCAAGTCGGCTTTGCGGCCGTCGTCGACGGCATCGCCGTGAGGATCTTGGCCCGATCGGTCGAGCCCGCCATGCCGTCCGCCTTGTGCCCGAGTTCATATGCCCGACCACGGCGACGACCTCGTCGTCGACGAGCTTTTGCGCAACTTGCGTCGCTTGACGAGGATCACCCGCATCGTCCTCGGCGTCGAGCACCAGCTTGACCTTCTGGCCGCCCACCACGAGGCCCTTCTGGTCGATTTCCTCGACCGCAAGCCGTGCTCCGTTCTCTGCCCGCGGTGGCCGCCCTTTTTATGGTTAAGCCATAACTATTGGTGAGGTGGAGCAATGAGCAAGAGCGTAACGCATGACAGCGGTGACGAATTTATGTGGACACAAACGCTCGGCCTTGCACCGATCTGCCAGAAACCTGCGCGGGCGGCATCGAACGGGAATTCATTTCCGCCACGGCGCCGGGTCGAGGGCTGCTTTCGCGGCTTCCAAGAACACGCGCTGACGAGTTGTCAGGCCCTGGCGCGTGGGCGTCAGAGCGATTACCGGTGCGGGTTCGAGGCGCCATGTCGGCAGCACGCGCTTCAGCGCCCCTTGTTTGAGCAGCCGCGCGCAATCCCATTCGGATCGCGCGACAACTCCGAGGCCGTCGACCGCCCAGTCTCTGACCACGGTGCCGTCGTTCGAAGACAGTGCGCTGTTCAACCGAACTGTTACGGCTTTGCTTATGCGTTTGCCCGCAGCATCGTGTTGAGCGAAACGCAGACGGCTCACGTCATCATCGTTTTCTCGTAAGGTCAGGTAGGGGTGCCGGGTGAGCTCGGACGGATGCTTGAGCTTCGCCAGGCTGCGCGCCAAGGCCGGACTCGCACAAAGGAAGCGGTCGTTATGCGCCAGAAAATGGCCTACCCAGGAGGACCCTTTGATGTGACCGATAGAAATCACCACGTCTGCGCCCGACGCGGCAGCGAGCGGACTTTCGACCAAAATGAGCGAAATCGCCAGATTGGGATGTGACCGGTGCAGGTCCCGAACCAGCGGCGCGACATATTCGCGGCCGAACCCGAACGGGGCCACGACGCGCAAATGGCCGCTCACGCCACTCGACTCCCCGGAGATACGGGACGGAATGGACTCGATTCGCTCGAGGATGTCGATCGCTTCCTGAACAAGGCGCTGGCCCTCGTCAGTGAGGGAAATCCCTCGAGCCGCACGCGTGGCAAGACGTACCCCCACACGCTCTTCGATGCGCTGAAGCCTGACCGTGACCGCGGGCGGCGTTAGATCCAACAGTCTTGCGGCTGCCGCAAGCGAGTGTGATCCGCCGAGCGCTCGGAGGAGTTGCATGTCTTCCAACTGAAGCATTAAGGCCTCATTAACGATGGGTTCATCGGATATTAAACACGACAAAGGCATTCTTTCCTATAGTGGGTCGCGTGAGCTTGACACCCTTTCTACTTCGAGTGGTCTTCATGGATCAGCATGAACATGGTGCGCAGTACCCCCAGACGGTAAATCCCGCTGGACTGGCGACGCCGGGTGGTCACTACAGCCACGTTTCGATTGCCAATGGGCTGATTTTTGTGTCGGGTCAACTTCCGATCGACGCGACCGGACGAAAACTCACGGACAGTCCGTTTGAGGCCCAGGCCGAACAGGTGTTGGCCAATCTGGCTTCCGCGCTTGTCGGTGCAGGCAGCGACGTCACGAAACTGGCCCAGGTCCGTGCCTATATCGTCGATGTCGGGCATTGGGCGAGTTTCAATGAGATCTATGCGCGTTGGGCCGGAGATGCGAGACCCGCTCGCGCCGTGGTCCCGGTTCCTGCGCTGCACTTCGGTTTAAAGATTGAGGTGGAAGCGGTGGCAGTGGTATAGCCAGCCTGAGTATCGATGGTCCCAGGGAACACCGGTCCGCCAGCTTTGGAGTGTGTGATGAATTTCAGTTCTTATTGGCTGGATACGTCCGAGCCATTCGTTAGCGGCTCACCTGACATGCACGGCGGAAGTTGCGACGTGGTCGTGGTGGGTGGGGGGATGACAGGCGCGGCGGCTGCATTGGCGCTGGCAAAGAAAGGCGCACGCGTCATGGTCTGCGAGGCAGGAACCGTGGGGCAGGCGGCGTCGGGCCGCAACGGTGGTATGTGTAACAACGGCTTCGCGCAGGATTACGCTTCGCTGTCGCAGCGGATCGGCACGGAATTGGCCAACCGGCTGTATCTTGCGTTCGACGCGGGTGTCGACACGGTCGAGCGGCTGGTCAGGGAAGAGTCGATCGATTGCGATTTCGTTCGCGGGGGAAAGCTCAAGCTCGCGGCGAAGCCCGAGCATTTCGACAAGCTTGCGCGAAGCCAGGCGTTGCTTGCCGCGAGCGTGGATCCCGATACGCGCCTTGTGACGAAGGCAGAGCTTCGTGACGAGATCGGCTCGGACCGTTATCACGGCGGGTTGATCTTTAAGAAGAGTGCCGGGATGCACGTCGGTCGCTATGTGCGTGGTCTCGCGAAAGCTGCGCAAGCACGTGGCGCGCATATTCTGGAGCACGTGCCGGTCCTGGGGCTACAGCGGGAATCCCGGGGCGCCTATGTCGTGCGAACGCCGCGTGGAGAGATCCGCGCACCGCAGGTGCTTCTTGCGAGCGGCATCTCGCAGGTGGGACCGTTTGGCTGGATTCGGCGCAGAATCGTGCCGGTTGGGGCTTTCATCATCGTCACCGAGCCTTTGCCGGTGGAACTGCTCGACCGGTTGCTGCCGACGCGCCGGATGGCCACCGACACCAAAAACTTCGTCAATTTCTTTCGTGTGACGCCCGACAATCGGATGCTTTTTGGGGGGCGTGCGCGTTTCGCGACGTCGAACCCCCGTTCGGACGAAAAAAGCGGGTTGATTTTGCGACAGCAGATGGCCACTGTGTTTCCCGAATTGGCCAACGTGCGCATCGACTATTGCTGGGGCGGCATGGTCGATATGACGGCCAACCGCCTGCCGCGCGCGGGCCAGCGAGACGGTGTGTACTACTCGATGGGCTATAGCGGCCACGGCACGCACATGGCCACCCTGATGGGCACATTGATGGCGGAGATCATGGACGGGCGCACCGATCTCAACCCGTGGAAAGACTTCGACTGGCCTGCTATCCCCGGCCACTTCGGCAAGCCATGGTTCTTGCCGTTCGTGGGCGCATGGTACCGACTCAAGGACACGTTGCAATGACTTCACCTGTTCATCGCTTGATGCAAGCGGGAAGGCTGGATCGGTTCTTCATCGACGGCGAATGGGTCGCGCCCGAGGGCGCCGATCGAATCGCCGTCATCTCTCCGTCAACCGAAGACGCGCTCTGCGAGATCGCGCTCGGCAACAAAAGCGACGCCGAGCGGGCGATTCTCGCGGCGCGCAGGGCGTTCGAGGGTTGGTCGACAACGTCGCCACAAGAGCGTGCGACCTTGCTCGACCGCGTTCATGCCCTGATGCTCGAGCGGGCCGAACTGTTTGCCGCGGCGCTGGCGACGGAAATGGGCGCGCCCATCACCTACGCACGGGCTGCCCACGTGCCGCTCGCGGCGGAACATATTCGAGTCGCGCGCGACAATCTGACAAGCTACGCATTTCGGACTCAGCGGGGCACGACTGCGATCGTGCGCGAGCCGATTGGTGTCTGTGCGCTGATTACGCCGTGGAACTGGCCCATCTATCAGATCACGGCGAAGGTAGGCCCGGCCCTCGCCGCGGGCTGCACGGTGGTCCTGAAACCTAGCGAGCTTTCGCCGCTCAGTGCCTTGCTGTTCGCGGATGTAATTGCCGATGCGGGCATTCCCGCGGGCGTATTCAACCTCGTGAGCGGCACGGGCGCGGAAGTCGGGACGGCGCTTGCGTCGCACCCGCAAGTCGATATGGTGTCGATCACCGGTTCGACGCGCGCCGGCGTGCTGGTCGCGCAAGCGGCTGCGCCTACAGTTAAGCGCGTGGCGCAGGAGCTAGGCGGAAAATCCCCCAACGTCGTGCTGCCCGATGCCGATCTGCCGCGTGCCGTCTCGTCAGGCGTTGCCGCCGCGTTCCGGAACATGGGCCAGTCGTGCAGCGCGCCGACGCGCATGATCGTACCGCGCAGCCTCCTGAGCCAGGTCGAAGCGCTGGCCGCCGCCGCAACGGAACAGATGATCGTTGGCGATCCATTCGACGAAGCTACGACGCATGGCCCGTTGGCGAATCGTGCGCAGTTTCGTCGGGTTCAGGAGATGATCGAGGCCGGCATCGACGAGCAAGCCAGGTTGATCGTGGGCGGGCCCGGACGGCCTGCGGGATTCAGCAATGGTTTCTATGCACGGCCGAGCATTTTTTCCGACGTCCGCACCGATATGAGGATCGCTCAGGAGGAAATCTTCGGCCCGGTTCTCGCCATTCTTCCTTACGACTCCGTCGAGGAAGCCATCGCCATCGCGAACGATACGGTTTATGGCCTCGGTGCGCATGTTCAAGGCGCGGATAAGACGCTCGCGCGTGCGGTTGCCGCGCGCATTCAGTCGGGCCAGGTCCATCTGAATTATCCGGCCTGGGATCCGCAGGCGCCGTTCGGCGGGTACAAGCAGTCGGGCAATGGCCGAGAGTATGGGGTCGAGGGAATGGAAGAGTACATGGAGGTGAAGTCGATCCTCGGCTTCTACGATTGAAGCAGCCGTCGCGTATGACGCGGCAATGCTGAGAATTTGAAGTTCCGAGCGGCGTTCGGCCGCCCTCTAAAAATCCGCGACCTTGCCCCATGCAGAGCGGGCGAATCGGCCAGGCCGATACGGAGCGGGGTCTACGATCGGATTCGCACCGGTGGCGAGATCCGCGACCAGGTGACCCGCGCCGGGCCCGATACCGAAACCGTGCCCGGAAAAGCCCGCAGCCAGGATCAATCCGGGCACGCCCGGCACTTCGCCGACCCCCGGAACGCCGTCGGGCGTGCTGTCGACGAAACCGGCCCACGCGTGCGTGATTTTCGCTTCGCGAAGTTCGGGCAGCAGTTCGACGGCGCGGCGCAGGGTTTCGGTAATCGTCGGCTGATCGGGCTTCGGATCGAGAATCCGCACCCGCTCCATCGGAGTCGGCGCATCGAGCCGCCACCGCTTCAGCGTTTCATGGCCGCCGCGAACGCCTTCCAGGCCGCCTGGAAGAAGGCTGCGCCAGCGCTTGGCGAACATGGGCAGGAACTGCGGCGCGAACCGCAGGAATTGCGGTGTCACATCTACGCGCGCCCGCCCGCTGATGGCCAGCGCGTAGCGTCCGTCGTTGCGGCGAGTAATGGACACGCCGGACGTGAATAGCGCTTCCGGCAAGCGGTGTTCCACAGGAGACACACTAAGAATCGATTGGCGGATCGAGGCCTGAGGAAAACGGATGCCTAGCTGACGGCAGAACGCGGATGCCCACGCGCCACCCGCGAGCACGACCGTCCGGGTCTTGATGACCCCGGCTTCCGTGACGACGCCGCAGACCCGTCCTCCCTCCAACTCGATGCCGCGCGCCGCGCAGTTTTGGGTGACGCTCCCGCCGAGCTTCATGAGTGCAGTTGCCACGGCAGGCGCGGCCTTCGCGGGGTCCGCCGTCCCATCGCTGGGCGAAAACACGCCGCCTTTCCAGGCCCGGCCGGTCGCCTTCCCCCGCTCCGCAGCTTGCCGGCTATCGAGCATGTAGGTTGTGACGCCTGCGGTCTTTGCAAACTCGCCCCAACTGGCCCACCGGGATAGCTCGGCGTCGTTGTTGCTGAGATACAGCAGCCCGCAGCGACGAAAACCCGTGTCTTCGCCGGATTCGACGGCAAATCGTTCCCACAGATCGAGGCTCTTGCTTGCCATCGGCAATTCGCGCGCGTCGCGGTTTTGCTGCCGGCACCAGCCCCAGTTGCGGCTCGACTGCTCGGCACCGATCCTCCCCTTCTCCACGAGGGCGACTGAAACCCCACGCTGGGCCATGTAGTAGGCGGCAAAGACACCGATGATGCCGCCTCCGATCACGACCACGTCGGCGGCGGCAGGCAACGTGGGCGAAGTTTGGATCTGAATCAGCGGAGGGGACATGATCAATCTCGGACGGTTTGCGTAACGTAAAATTTCGCCACTCGTTCGCTGCTTTCCCAGCCGATCGGCGCACCCTTGGGCACGAAGAGCGCGTCGCCGGCGCCGAGCGAGAGCACGCTGCCGTCAGGCGCGCCGAACCGAACGCTACCTGCCAGAAGATGCATGAATTCGTTCACGCGATGCGGGCGAACGATCCGATGGTAGGGCGTCGAGTCCCACGTACCCGAGTGAAACTCCGTACTGTCATCGGTGAAGGCGTTGTCACTTCGGCATTGCGGGGCCGGGCCCAGCAGCACCTCCGCGGGTAGCGATGCGGACGGCTTGAAGTCGGCGTCAGCGCGCAAGGGGACGACCCCGCTCTTCGACGGCCCGTTGCAGGCGGCGGCACAGAAGACGAAAAGCGTGCGCGATTCGGCCCTGACGCGAAGTGCAGTACCGCTGCCGATCACCGCACCCTCTTGCGCTTCAAGCACGAGCGGCACCATTCCAGCCGCTTCGAGCGTGAGTGCGCCTTCCATGACGACGATGGTTTCGATGTGAGGAAAGCGGGCTACATCGAGCTCGCCGATGAAGCTGACGCGACCCGCGGCAATCGAGTCCGGTCCTTCCCAAGCGATCTCCCGATGTCGCGCAAAAGGATCGTTCCGGCCGAACGCTGCTCGACGGAACGAGGTTGAAAATGGCGCCCCTTCGGCGCGATGCAGTACGAATGCTTCGGTCACTTTTGCTCCTATGGATTGCGCCGACGAGGGTTCGTGCATGTAATTTCCAGTGGTGGCCGGACGGCGTGGCTGCCTTACAGGCCCAGGTGCTCGGCCAACTCGATGATGCTTCGGACCGGTGTGTAGCCGTACTCCGGCGCTTCCGGCTCATGGCCGCGCATTACGTAGGCCTTGTGGACAATACCGAGGTCGTGCGCGGTCATCAGGTCGTAGCGCGGGCTGGACGAGACATGCAGGATTTCGTGAGGCTGCACATTGAGCTTCTTGAACATATATTCGAAGCCTTGCATTCGCGGTTTGTAGGCGCCGGCGTCTTCCGCGGTGATGACGGCATGAAACGGCGCCCCGAGCTTCTCGATGTTGCTCATGATCTGCGAATTGTCTGCATTGGTCAGGCCAACCAACTTGTACTTCTTCGCAAGGCGCGAGAGACCTTCGGGGACATCCGGGTGCGGCCCCCACGTCGGCACTGCGCGATAGAACTGTTCGGCTTCGCCTGCGATGAAGGGTACGCCGGTGCGTTCGCACGTGCGGCGCACGGCATTGACCACGACGTCGCGGTAGGGCTTCCATGCGCCGAGCACTTCGTCGCGACGATAGGCCGCGAATAGCCTGATGAAGCTTTCCATGGCGTCTTCACGTAGGCGATTGCCGTAGATTTCGCGCGCCGTGTCGGCCATGCGAAAGTTGACGAGGGTGCCGTAGCAATCGAACGTAATGAATTTCGGTTCGAAGTCGATCATGTTTTCAGTCTCGATGAGTAGCGAATCCAAACGGACACTTGAATGAGGAGCTTGCCGAAAGCCACTTCGTGCAAGCACCGATGGCAAGGTCGGCAGGTGAAATTTAAGCGGGAACGACTTCGCTACTGCACTGAATTGCTTGGTCTTAAAGACAAATTTTCACGCGTTTTTGTGGGGATTGGCGGCAGTTTATGCCGTGTCGAATGGCGCGATGCCTCAGGCTGTGACCACCGTATCTCGTCACGCGCGCGCCGAGGCGAGCGGATGGGATCGCTTTACCAGCCATAGAAGCGCGGCCAGGCTTCGACACTACCGTCGGCACTGAGCGCCTGATAGGCCGGGTGTTGCGCGCCAGTCGCACATGCATGATTGGGCAGGATGCGCAGGCGCGTCCCAATGGGAAACCGCTGCTCGATCTCGCGATCCGGCGTGCCGGACCGAGACACGATGCCATGCTCCTGGTTCGCGCTGCTCATCAGATACTCGCCCAGGACCTCCCCGCTTTCAAGGCAGACGAGTCCGTAGCCAAAATCGCGTTTTTGGCGCTGGGTGCCGCGATCGCGGCTCATAGCCATCCAGCCTGCATCGACAATGGCCCAGCCTTTCTCACTCTGGTGGCCGATTACCGTAGTCAATACGCTCAATGCAATCTCGGACGTGTCGTTGACGCCGACGTTGTGCATGACGAGATCGAACATGACGTAGACGCCTGCGCGAACTTCCGTCACGCCTTCCAGATGTTCGGCGGCCAGCGCTGTCGGCGTCGATCCGATGCTGACGACGTCGCATGGCAGGCCAGCCGCTCGAATGCGCTCGGCGGCGCGCACGCAGCCGGAACGTTCCTGTTCGGCGATGCGGACGAGTTCCTCGTTGGCATCGTAGTCGTAGCTGGAGCCTGCATGGGCCAATACACCGCCGACATGCATGCCGCCCTCAGAAAGGACCGTTGCCACGGCGAGCAGCGTGTCGTCGCCGGGCGCGATGCCAGAACGATGGCCGTCCACGTCGACCTCGATCCAGACTTCGAAGCGTTCGTTGTGTTCCCGGCCGAAAGCGACGATGGCCTCGGCGCAGGCGACGCTATCGGCAACGATCTTCAGGTCGCAGCCTTGCCGGCGCAGCGCCAGTGCCCGTGGGAGTTTCGGCGGGGCCATGCCCACCGCGTAGACGATGTCGCGGATGCCGCTTACGAAAAACTGTTCGGCTTCTTTGAGTGTGGACACGGTGATACCGCGTGCGCCGGCATCCATTTGCGCTTTGACTACCTGCTCGCATTTGGTTGTCTTGACGTGCGGCCTGAAACTCACGCCGAGCGTGTTCATGCGTTGTTGCATCCGTTCGATGTTGTGGTTCATGCGCGCGACATCGATCAAGGCTGCGGGCGTGCTCAACGACTCCAAAGTCATCTATGGCTCCTGGCAATTCATCGCGCGATCGGCGGCGGGTGCCGACGTCGCCCGTGCGGAGAGACCACTATAGGAGTTCATCGCGAACTTGTGCTTAACGTCGAATAAAGATGCCGTTAAACCAGCTTGAATGGTTGTTCGCCCAGGGCGGCGGTAGACGCTGCTGCAGCCGGCAGCCGACGGTCTTTGACGTCGGCGTCGGCTGCCTGGGCAAAACCGCGAAGTTCAATCGGCGATGAACTGCCGATAGCGAACGACGCTCATTACGGATTCACGATCTGCTGCAGATAGTTGGTAATGATCGATTGCGTGAACCCGCACATTTGATCCACCTCACTGACGCCTTGTGACGAACTGACGTAGGCGCGGCCATAGCTATCCGTGTAGCCCGCCACCATCTGCGCCATGTCTTCGCCGAACACCGTCGCGCTGACGATCACGCCGGGCTGGTTGTATGCCCATTGCTGTTGATAGCTTCCATCGAGGCCGATTTGAGTCTGCGGCACGAAGAACTGCGTGTAGTACTGCTGCTTCGTGAAAGGGCCGGCCCAACCGCCTGACGTCACGCCGAAACCGTCGTCGGAGAACAGGTTGTAGACGAGCGAAGTGGGCGGAAACGCGGGATTGCCGCTCGCGAGAGTCTGCATCCACCATTCGTTGAGCGTCACGTAATCGCCCACTTGCTGCGCGCCGTTGTACCACACGGATAGATCGTCGTCCCGATCGGCGACGTATTGCGAACAATCCCCGCCGGGCCCTGTCACCGATGCAATCGTCCCATCCCACCATTGCTTATCGGGCGCGCGATTCGGATAGGTACGCGACTGGATTCCATAAAGCTGCGAGCTGATCTGGATCTTGAGATTGTCCGTATAGCTCTTGACAAGCTGTTGCGACAACAGCGCCCAGTACTCGTCGCCGTTGACGACGGTCTGCGGCGTATAGGCC
Organism: Trinickia soli; assembly: GCF_002879855.1. GTDB lineage: Bacteria > Pseudomonadota > Gammaproteobacteria > Burkholderiales > Burkholderiaceae > Trinickia > Trinickia soli. The sequence continues at coordinate 58,060 of NZ_PNYB01000012.1, forward strand.
AGCATACCGAGCGCCACGCTGCGCCCGGAGAGCGGATCGGCGTACGGTGATTGCCAGAGGTTCTGCAGATCGTCTCCGCTCGCTTGTTGGAGATTGTCGTGCATCTGCGTGACGTAATCGATCGTCGCGTTGGTCGCATCGACGAGCATGTTTTGATATTGCTCGAGCGAGAACGTCCCGCCGCTGCTCTTGGTGGCGTCGATCGCCACCTGTACCCCGGTCGACACGAGGGCAGCCAGTACGCCGCCCACGCCCGGGATGGCGTTGAGGCAGGCCTGCACGGCGCCGAACAGGCAGTCGACGAGAATCTGCATGGTCGGATCGGCGATCGGCGCGGCGGTGAAATCGACGAAGACGCCCGCGGTCAGCGACGATGCAACGCTCTCGCAGTTCTGCAGCGCCAGATACGTCTGGTGCAGGACCGCGACTACCGTATCCACGTTATCCGGGCTCGCCTCGGGCAAGGGCCCGAGATCGTATTCGGGGATGCCGATCAGCCCGCGCGTGGTGGCCCATTCCCATGTCGGCCAGCCTGCGGCGTACCCGAGGTTCTGCGCCACGCGCATCACGGCGTTGGCCCACACGGCGGGGTCCGTGAGATCGACGAGCTTCGTCGGCTGCCCCAGTGAGAAATACAGCTGCGTGTTCGGCGCGTCATAGAAGGACAGTGGCGGATAGCTCTGCGTGAAGACGAGGGCCGATGCATTGACGCCGTCGCTGACGTAGGTCGGAATGGCGAGTTGATTCGCGCCGTTCGCTTGCGCAGTTGCCCAACGCATGATCGCTTGCCCGCAGGCTTGGGGATTGTTCGAGTCGTATCCGGGCAGGCTGGCGATCGGAATCTGCACGACGCTGAGCCCCGGATGGCTGACAAAGCAAATGACGCCCCATGTGCCGTTGCCGACTTCCCAGGTTGGAACGGCGCCCGCGAAACCTTGTGCTTGCGCCCACTGCATGACGGTGTAGACGGCGTACTGGCCCATCGGCACGGAGGCATTGGGCGGCGCGTACGGTGCGAGATCGACGGTGCTGACGTCCTGCCATTGGACGAGCTGCGTGGCTTGTGAGGGAGGCGGGATTTCCCTGAAGGCGGAACGAAGGGCTTTCGATGCGGCGGTCACGATAGGTCTCCTACGCGAAACGTCGGTGAAGATAGCCGCCGCGGATTTCACGGCGGCCGGGGGATGCGCCGGATGGCGCGAAATCGCTGTCTTTTTTATACGGCTGTTTCATTCGGCTTTTTGTGCATTAACGCAGCATGCACGTGTTCGTTATTGCGAATGCCCGGTTTTTCGTTTTGCCAATGGACGTTGGCGCGAGAGTCCTCGGTGCGCCAGGCGCATCGGGGCGCCGTTATCGTCGGTAATTGAAGCAGGTATGCGTAGGGAATGCAATCTGCCTCATTATGACTCTCGGTGACGGTAATCCTCAATTTACAACCACCGTAGCTTCACAGTTGGATACAACGAACGATGCCCTAGCGAACGTTTGAGTGAGGCGGGCGGTCAGGGCCTCCGCGCGGTCTGCGTCCGTTTCGCCGGATCGTCTTTGAACAATGCGACCGGGTTATCGCAGCAATTGGCCTCAAGGGTCAATGCGCGCTTTCAGCTCATTTACGGGCGCTTTGCTTCTGTTCGGCAACACCAGATTGAGCCGCCCGCTCTGCACGTATTTCGCCAGATCCCATTCCGAGCGGATCAGGATTCCGTGCCCGTCCAAGGCCCAGCGAAGCACGATGTCGCCGTCGTTGCTGGACAATGCGCCTTTCACTTTGATCGCCTCGGTATGATCGTTCACGATGTAGCGCCAAACACCGTACGCGTCGTCGTTTTGCCGATGGATGATGCACCGGTGTTCGGCCAGATCCACGACGCGTTCGGGCGTTCCGTATTTCTCGAGATATTTCGGCGACGCACAGAGGACGCCCGGGCGTTGGTGAAGGAGGGTTCGGAGGAGATCAACCGCAGCTCGCATTCAGTGCCGCCTTTCTAAACGCAACGAGTCGCTCCAACCTCCGGTGTCGATTGCTCTGCCACCATCATCGCTCGCACTCGCAGCGCAATGGTTGGATACTGGCGGAAGATCCAGGCGTTTTCGGGGATGTCTATGTCGCCCGTGCGAGTCATTGCGCTGACGCTGCTCACAATGGTCGCGTTTGCAGCGAATTCGCTGCTATGCAGGCTTGCCCTCAGGGGCACCGACATCGATGCGGCGAGCTTTACGTCGGTCCGTATCGCGTCGGGGGCCCTCGCGCTCTCGATGATCGTGCGGCTTCGGGGCGGCAGGCCAAGCGGCGCCGGAAACTGGCTGTCGGCGCTGGCGCTGTTCGCCTATGCGGCTGCATTCTCCTTTGCATACCTGAGCCTGCCGGCGTCCACTGGGGCCCTGCTTCTGTTCGGCGCCGTGCAGACAACCATGATCGGCTACGGCATCCGAAAGGGCGAACGCTTTCACAAGCGGCAATGGATCGGGTTGACATGCGCGTTGGCCGGCCTTGTCGGGCTGCTGCTTCCCGGTCTCTCAGCGCCACCTCCCGGAGGCGCCGCCCTTATGGTCGGTGCCGGCGTCGCTTGGGGGATCTATTCGTTGCGCGGCAAGGGCGCAGGAAATCCGACCGCGGTGACGGCCGGCAACTTCCTGCGCGCAGTGCCACTTGCCGCTGCGCTCAGTGCCGCCATGTTTACCCACGCTTCGATTGATTGGGCCGGTTTCGGGTACGCAACGGCGTCCGGTGCAGTGGCCTCCGGCATGGGCTACGCCATCTGGTATACGGCGTTGCCCGGTCTGAAAGCTGGCAACGCGGCCACGGTGCAATTGAGCGTGCCGGTCATCGCGACGCTCGGCGCAGTTGCATTTCTGGGAGAGAGCGTGACCATTCGAATCGTGTTGGCCTCGGCAGCAATCCTCGGAGGCATTGCGCTGGTTGTGATGCATCGGGGAACCCGGCACGACCGGCCGGTGTAATAGAGCGGCAAGCCGCGAACCCATGCAAGACGCTGCGCCGGCGGCAACGCATTACCGCGGCACGAGCGTCTCTCCGTTCATCTTCGAAGCCACGTCGGCGGATCTGGCGATAGAATGCGCCGATGACTACCTATGTTGCTCTCTTGCGAGCCGTGAACGTCGGCGGCACAGGCAAACTCCCTATGTCCGAACTGCGGGCGATGTGCGAGTCGCTTGGCTTTGCCAAGGTACGCACGTATATCGCAAGCGGCAACGTCGTCTTCGAAAGCAAGCTCTCTGAAACTTCTGTGAAGAGCCGGCTGGAGCGTTGCCTGGAGACATCCACCGGCCTGCAGGTAGGCGTTCTGATCCGAACCGGTGTGGAGCTGGCCGCGGTTCTCGCGGACAATCCTTTCCGGTCAGCGGCACCGAATCGAACAGTCGCCATATTCCTCGATGCGCCTCCGCCAACCGACACCCTGGCCGGCGTGAGCGGCCAACAGACGGAAGAGATCGCGCTCGGAAAGCGTGAGATTTACGTGCATTACGGAAACGGAATGGCGGAATCGAAACTGAAGATCCGGGCCGCCAAGGCCGGAACCGCCCGCAACATGAACACAGTGGCAAAGCTCGCCGAATGGGCGGCAGCGTAGACCGATCTTCATCAGGCACAAGAGCGCGATTGGTTGCGAGCGCATGATCGGGGCTGGGGATCGGGCCGAGAGACAAAATGTCTGGCAGGCAAGTGGGAACTGCAGGGCCCATGTGGGCCCAGACGGCTCCGCGCCAACCTTTGCCACATGATCAGCGTTCTTTTTCCAAGAACGCCGAAAGGGTGCATAGGGCCTTATTTTGCCGGCACCAGGATGGGCGCCCCCTTGTCTTTCAGCAGCATCACGAGGAACTTTGCCGGCTGCGTCTGGCTCGCGTTGCGCCCCACCGTGTGGATATCGTTCGGCCCTTCATAGAAAGTTTGACCAGGCGTCAGCGTGACTTCTTTGCCGCCCTTGACCTGCATCACGATCGATCCTTCCAGTACATAAACGAATGCGGACGCATTATGCCGATGGACGGGATCGACGGCGCCCGGCGGATATTCGACCGTGATCATCACGGCCTCCTTGCCCGGATACTGCTCGAGCGTCTTCGTCATCAGCGGTGTAACGACGGCTTCGGGCGCAGCGGCCCACGCCGCCCCCATGAATGGACTGGCGACGACAGCCATCGTCAACGCGATTTTTTTCAAGCGAAGCATGGTGATGTGCTCCAAATATGACCGGAGGCCCGTACGCGCGGGCCGGAGATGCCGAACGTTCAAGCGAGTTGCGCCTTGTCCAGGCCGTAGGCCTTGTCGGCCGAACCGGGCACGGCTTTGAACGCGATGCTCGCGCGGTTCCATCCGTTGATGGCCATCACTTGAAACGTCAGGTCAGACAGTTCCTTCTCGGAGAACTGCGTTCGCACTTGCTCGTAAATGTCGTCGGACACGCCGTGCTCGGGTAGCTTTGTCAGGACTTCCGTCCACGCAAGCGCGGCGCGTTCACGTGGCGAGAACAGGGTCGATTCGCGCCAGATCGTGACGTGATGCAGGCGCAGTTCGCGCTCTCCATGGATATGTGCTTCCTTGACGTGCATGTCGACGCAAAAGCCACAGCCGTTGATCTGCGATGCGCGGAGCGTGACGAGATCACGGATCGTTACTTCGATTGCGCTCTCATGCAACTGATTGCTGAACTCCAGGAACTTCCTGAACAATTCCGGCGATTGCTGAACATAGTTGATACGCTGCGTCATGACTTCTCCTGGGCACAATAAGCGAGGGTCCGCGCTTCGCGGATGCTGACGGCGGCAATGCGCCGTATGGAGTCATAGTAGGAACGCGCGGGGTTTTGGAGTAGACCTACGGAAGGACTCATAGTGTTGCCCGTGCCGCACCAATGGTTTTCAAGCAGCTTTTCGATGCCGTAATGGAGGCCTATTGTGCAGCGAGCTTTTTGCTGTGCCTGCGCATACCTTCGAAGATTTTGTCCGAGACGTCTTGGGGAAAACCATCCGGCAACTGTGCCGCGACGTGATCGATAACCGTCTCTGTCATTCCGGTTAGTGAGTCGATCATCTCCTCGACCTCCTCCGTTGTCAGCGTGACGCGCTGCCCTTGCGCAACCCAATGACGTCGACGGATCTCGCTGATAGCGTAGTGCGCATTCTTGCTGCGCACTGCCATGGAGAGCTTGACGCGAGGTGCAGAGATCTGGTTCCGTCCGTTCCCAATGATTGGGTGGGCGGACAGCACATCATAGAGCGGCGTGGCTACGTAACGGTTTGAATGGAGATGAGCGATGCTGAAATTCTTTGCGTGGCCGTCGGTCGCCGCGAGGATCCAAAAAATGATCTGCGCCTTGAAGAAATTGGGCTGGTCGACCCCGGCCTGTTCGGAGCCCGCGAGAATGCCCATAATCTGCTGGATACCAGGGCCGCCATCCGCTTCGTATTTGCTGTTGGAGGACGTACCTGTGGCTTGGCACATATCCTCCTGGGGCAGGCGCAGGAACCAGGAGCCGTCGCTCGACAATCGACGGTCGAATCTCTCCACCACGAGCACTTTCTGATCCTCGAAAGTGCCGATTTCGCAGTTGGCGATCGGCAATCCATAGGCGGCAACGATTTTCGAGCACAGCCACTCGTTTTCGATAGATGAGCGCATGTCGGCACGCATGTTGCCTACCAGCCCGAGCGGGAGCTTCAGGATATGCGTGGTGGGGGTGCTGCCCTCCGGCCGGAGCCACCGGTTGCCATGCCACAAAAGCGCGCTTTTCTCCTGTGCGCCTGCGATGGAGAGTTGAAGATCGTCAAGGGACTCATGCCTGTAATTGACAGAAACAGTATAGAACCTGTATCTAGCCGTATTACAACGGATTAACTGTAAATTGCAAATACAGGAAAAAGCCTGTTGAGAGTCTTCCTATTCCTTAACCCGGAGCATGCGCTTGTGATTCGTGTGGACGCCTTCGCGCTCCACGAGTGCATGCAGCTAATGGGATACCGCCATCGCCTCCCGCTTCGCATGCGGGCTCAAGGCTTTCCCCTGACGAAAACCTTCAGCGCTTCCCTGTCGAGCATCGCCTCGGCCAATAGCTTTCCTCAGCCGCGCGTTTTCAGCTTCGAGAACATTGACCTGGCGCACTTCCGATACCGCTATCCCACCGAACTCCGTACTCGTCAGTTATCGATGCCTACAGGTCAACTGACTCTACCCAAGGACTGATTTCAAAGAATTGTCAGCCGATTGTGCGCAACGCTAAAGGTTTGTATAACCGTACCGTTAACGTGGGTACCGAGCGCGCGGCATGGCTTTGTGCCGCGGTCGACTTCAATGTACCCAGAGAGCCTACGTTCTTGCGAAACAATCAACCTGTCACCCAGCGCGAGTTCGAGTTGCCGGACAACGCGACGCTGATGTCGACGACCGACACTCAGAGCCACATCACGTATGCCAACACGACCTTCGTCGAAGTCAGCGGCTTCAGCGCTGACGAGCTCCAGGGCCAGCCGCACAACATAGTGCGGCACCCGGACATGCCCACGGAAGCCTTCGCTGACATGTGGGCCACGATCAAAGGCGGCGAACCCTGGACTGCGCTCGTGAAGAACCGGCGCAAGAATGGCGATTACTACTGGGTACGCGCCAATGCAACGCCGGTGGTGCGAAATGGCCGGCCAGTGGGATACATGTCGGTACGCACCAAGGCGACTCGCGAGGAGATCGAAGGCGCCGAGACGCTCTACCGCAGTTTTCGCGAAGGAAAGGCCGGTAGCCGCCGTTTTCACAAAGGCCTGATCGTGCGCACCGGTTTGGCGGCCTGGACTTCCATGCTCCAGACCATGACCGTGCGCTGGCGCATCCGTTCGGCACTGCTGGTCCTCGCGCCGTCAATCGTCCTCGGCGCGTGGGCACTGGGTGTCGCGGGTGCCACGCTCGGCGGCGTTGCCGGCGTTGCCGGCATTGGTTCGCTGCTTGTCTCATTGTGGCTCGAAGCGCAGATCTCGCGGCCGCTCGAGCACATGCGCGAACAGGCGCTGCGTGTGGCCTCGGGCGAAAGCCAGAAGGTCGAGCATATCAATCGGGTTGACGAGATCGGTATGACCCTGCGCACGATCAGTCAGCTCGGTTTGATGTTCCGCTGGCTGATCGACGACGTCAGCGGGCAGGTGTTCAATGTACAAACCGCCAGCAACGAGATCGCGCAAGGCAACAACGATCTAAGCGCGCGCACCGAGCAGGCCGCGACGAATGTGCAGGAGACGGCAGCGTCCATGACGCAGATGACCGCCACCGTGCAGAGCAACGCCGAAACGGCCACCCAGGCCACCCAACTCTCGGGTACGGCAAGCGCCGCGGCGGCCAGGGGCGGGCAGGCAATGTCCGAGGTGGTGACCACGATGCATGAGATCACCGACAGCTCGAAGAAGATAGCCGACATCATCACCGTCATCGATGGAATCGCATTTCAGACGAACATCCTGGCGCTGAACGCGGCAGTCGAGGCAGCTCGTGCGGGCGAGCAGGGGCGTGGCTTTGCGGTGGTCGCTGCCGAGGTCCGCTCGCTCGCGCAACGGAGCGCCAGCGCGGCCAAGGAGATCAACGTTCTCATCAGTGCGAGCGTCGAGAAGGTTGAATCGGGCGCAAGGCTGGTCGATGGCGCCGGCAAGACCATGGACGATATTGTCATGCAGGTGAAGCGTGTCTCGGATCTGATTGCCGAGATCAGCTCGGCGACCATTGAACAGAGCAGTGGCATTACCCAGGTCGGCCAAGCCGTCAGCGAACTCGATCACATCACTCAACAGAACGCCGCGCTTGTGGAGCAAAGCGCTGCAGCGGCTGAAAGCCTGAAGCATCAGGCAACGCGTCTGGTCGAGGCAGTGAGTGTTTTTCGCTGACGCGGGTTGACCCCTTTACGCAAACGGGAGCGTTCCGGGTGACGCCTTTCTGACCGTTGCCCGCGCGGCAGTCACCCTTTCGACCCGCGCTCGATGGGGCCCGCGCCGACTTACTCGCTGCAGTGCGCCCCTGATCCCGTTCGTCCTTCACCGCGACGATCGTCGCCTACCTCGCGAATCGGGATCACCGTGCGGCCGCCGCAGTGTCGCAATAGATCCCGCAATTCGACGATGACCGGGAAGACTTCGTGATTCCAATCGGCGCCTTGTTGGTCGTGGGCCTCTTGCTCGCGCTCGACGATCCAGCGGTCCTCCTTGAAGATGCGTTCGGTAAACCACACCAGCAGCGGCCAAGCCAGGTCGAGCGCAAACGGAACGCCTGGCCTGCGAATCGAGAGCAGGCCGAACGTGCGATTGGTGCGTTGCTGCGCATCGAGCGGCACGTAGACGATCCAAAGGTCCATCACCAACGTGCCGCTACCGGAGCGAATCCGGAGCGTCTGATACGGATAACCGGTGCGCACCGTCATCACGTCCTTATCGTTTTGATCGCCGTCCTTCTTGGCGGCGCCGAACACGAGGGCCTCGCCTACGGGCTGCTTGCCCTCCATGCGGGCGAACGTGTAATCGACTTCCACCCAATCTTCGCCGCGACGGCGACCCAGCGAGCGCGCACGCATCTGCCCCATCTGCTTCCGATGCAGAAACTGATGGTTCATGTCCATCAGATTCTCGTGCATGAAGGAGTAGTGGCACTTGACCTCGCGGCCGAAACGGCGTGTCTTGTACGCTTTGTCGACGACCGAGGGCAGATCAGGCAGCGGCCGCTCGTCGGCAAGCGCGGCCTCGCCGGGAAAGACGAAGATCAGACCGTACATCTCGCGGCATGGGTAGGCGCGCACGCCGTTCGGTAACCGCTCACGCCCCAGATACGGAACGTCGACGCACCGACCGGTGCAGTCGTAAGTCCAACCGTGATAGCCGCATCGAATCGACTCGCCGTCCACCACGCCCGCGTGCAACGGCACCTGCCTGTGAGCACACCGGTCTTCGAGCGCGAATACGTTCCCGGAAACGGTGCGCACCAGAACGATCGGATCGCCGGCGAAGCGCACGCCGAGGGTCTTGCCGCGCTTCAATTCGCTTGACCAGGCGAGCGGATACCAGTGATCGGGATGGATCGGGACGCGGCGCAAATCGCGTACCGGTGCGGTTGCGGGTAGGTCGATAGCACTGCTGGGCTGCAACGGCATGGCATGCATGCGTGAGGCCTCCTTGCATATCGGGAGCGGCGGCCGTCGCCTTGAACGGACGCATCGGCGAACGGGGACCTAGCGCAGTCTACGCGAAACCGGTCGATTGTTCGACAGGGCCAACCGCTGCGGGAGCGGCGAACCGCCACGAACGGCCCGAGGCGCCGAAGCGGACTGCATCGGCGCGCCACTGCGTGCTCGATCAGAAGAGACGCGCCTGGCCCGACATCACCGTGTCGAAGTCGCTGCCCATGAAGGCGAGAATCGCATCGGCGACGGGTTGCAGTTGTCGCTCGATATAGAAGCCGTAATCGATCGGCGCCGCCAGCGTCTCGAGCGGCTGCGGGCCGGCCACGGTCATGACATAGCTGATCCACCCGCCGTTCTGATACTGGAGCGGCCGCCCCCTCGCGCGATTGAATTCGTCGGCGACGCGTGCCGCGCGCACATGCGGCGGCACGTTGGCGCGGTACTCGTGCAGCGGGCGCCGCAGGCGTTTGCGGTAGGCGAGCTGGTCGTCGAGTTCGCCGCTCAACGTTCGCCGCACGTAGTCGCGAATATAGTCGGCATAAGGTTCGCGCTTGAATATGCGTCGATACAGTTCGCGTTGGAATTGCTGCGCGAGCGGCGTCCAATCCGTGCGGACGGTTTCGAGCCCTTTGAACACGATCTCATCGTCACCGTTCTGTGCGTGCGTGAGTCCCGCATAGCGCTTCTTGCTCCCTTCTTCCGCGCCACGCACCGTCGGCATGAGAAAGCGCGAATAGTGACGCTCGAATTGCAGTTCAAGCGCGCTGTCGAGCCCGTAGCGCTCGCGCAAGTGCGCCTTCCACCAGGCATTGACGTGTTCGGCGAGCGCATTGCCGATTTTTACGGCGTCTTCCTGGGCGTAAGGTTGCCGGAGCCAGACGAATGTCGAATCCGTGTCGCCGTAGATCACGTCGTAGCCTTTGGCCTCGATGAGCTCGCGCGTCTGACGCATGATTTCGTGCCCGCGCATCGTGATCGACGATGCGAGCCGCGGATCGAAGAAGCGGCAACCGGACGACCCGAGCACGCCGTAAAACGCGTTCATGATGATCTTCAGCGCCTGCGACAGCGGTGCGTTGTGTTGACGCTTGGCGCGATCGCGGCTTTCCCATACCTGGCGCACGATTTCCGGCAGGCAGTGCTTGCGTCGCGAGAACCGCGCGCCGACAAACCCCGGCACGGACGCTTCGTCGGAAGGATCGGACAAGCCTTCGATCAGACCGACGGGGTCGATCAGGAAGGTGCGGATGATCGACGGATACAGGCTTTTGTAGTCGAGCACGAGGACCGAATCGTAGAGGCCGGGACGCGAATCCATGACGAATCCGCCCGGGCTGTTCTCACCCGCGACATCGCCGAGATTCGGCGCGACATAGCCGAGACGATGCATGCGCGGAAGATACAGATGCGTGAAGGCCGCCACCGATCCTCCCATTCGATCGACGGGCAACCCGGTCACCGAAGCGCGCTCGAGCAAAAAGGCGATGAGATCCGCCTTCTCGAAGATACGCGTGACGAGTTCGCAATCCTTGAGGTTGTATTGCGCGAGGGCGGGCTTATCCTCGTCGAACCGGCGCTGGATTTCGTCCATGCGTTGGTAGGGATTGTCGATCGATTTGCCTTCTCCGAGCAGCGATTGCGCGACGTATTCGAGGCTGAACGAAGGGAAGCTCCAGGTGGCCGAGCGCAGTGCTTCGATCCCGTCGATGATGAGGCGGCCGGCGGCCGCGGCGAAATAGTGCTGCGCGCGCCTGCCGTGTTCGCGCCATTCCATCTCGGCATCACCACGCCCCAGGCGCAGTGGCACACCGCATTGTTCGGCCTGCGCGCGCAGGATGCGCAAATCGAACTGAACGAGATTCCAACCGATGACGGCATCCGGGTCGTGCTCGGCGAACCATGCATTCAGACGCTCGATCATCTGCGCCCGGGTGTCGCAGTAGTCGAGCTGAAAATCGAGGCCGCTCGCGTCGCCGTTTTCGGGCGCAAGCATGAACACCTGACGTTGTCCGCACCCTTCGAGCGCGATCGAATACAGATCCCCATGTGCGCTCGTTTCGATGTCGAGCGAGACGAGCCGGAGTTGCGGGCGATATTGCGCTGCGGGCTTCATCTCGCCGTTCAGCAGGCGGCCGTGCTCGTCGGCCTCGCCGCGAAAAAGCACGGGCGCCGTGATGAATCGCTCCATCATGTAGCGATCGGGCGGCTGAATATCGGCTTCGTAGATGTCGAGGCCCGCTTGCGCCATGCGTTTGCCAAGCCCTGCGAGATGGCGGTATTGCTGTGTGTAGAGCCCAAGCACCGGACGCTGTCGAAAATCCTTCAGCGAGAGCGGGCGCAGTTCGGCTCGCGTATCGCCGTTCAACGCCTGCTCGGCCGCAGCGCGCTGGTCGAGAGGGATGAAGGCCACGGACGGCTGATTGCGCAACCGCAAGAGTCGCGGCCCGGCTTGCGTGGACAGCCAGAATTCGACCTCGGTATGCGTGCCGGAATCGCGCCAGTGACGCGTCAAAACGTAGCCCTCTTCGAACTCGGTCAAAGCCATGACTGCCGGTCAGTGTGAAGTGTGAGGATTTTAATCTGACCGTGCGGTGGGTCGAGCGTACGGAGCTAAACGGTTGCCAGCATCAACCGGGAAGGTGTCGCCCCGATGTGCAGCCCGTCCGTGCGGTTCGCGAGGTAGCGTTCGTTCAGCGCTTCGGGCGTCCATTCGCGCGAACTGCCAAAGCCTAGCGTCTTCAACATATCGGCGAGTGCCGCCGTATCGAAGAAGCTCTTCCACGGTTCGCCGCGTTCGGCAAACCTGGCTGTGAACTGCTCCATGGCGATGCGCATCATGGGGGGCAGGCTCGCGAGAGGAGTCGCGTACTCGATCAGCACCGCGCTGCCCGGTGCGCAACCTGCGAGGAAGCGCAACGTATCGCGTACCGCGTCCTCGTCGAGATACATCGTCACGCCGAGCCAACTGAAAAAGGCCGGTGCGTTTGGATCGAATCCGGCGGACGCCAAGCCCTGCGCGAGCGTCGTGCCGGCAAAGTCGACCGGGACGAAACGCAACGACGGCGGCACGGCGATGCCCGCCTCTTGCAGGCGCTCGCGCTTCCATGTCTGCGTCGCCGGCAAGTCGACTTCGAAGACGTAACCCGGCGCGTCAGGCCGCCGGTATGCACTGGTGTCGAGCCCTGCACCAAGGACGACGTACTGTTGCGTTCCGCGCGCGATAGCGTCCGCCCACAGATCGTCGGCGAGGCGGCTTCGAACCACCACCATGCTGCGCATGCCGAGCGACATCGGCTGACGGAACCGGTCGAGGTCGTCGCGTAGCGCCTGTACGCCAGCCTTGCCGAGGATCGTCAGCGCGGTCGGATCTTCGAGCACCAGAGGCCGGTCAACCAGTTGATGTGCGGCGCGCTGCGTCGCCACCGTCAATGCGCTCGGCTTGGGGCCTGCATTGGCGGGCGTCACGTCGTTCCCGATCATATGCGCCTTATGCAGATACGCCAGCAACGCATCGTCGAGACCTATCCCCGATTGCAGGTCGGGTTCGTGCATCAAAGCGTCGCGAACGCGCGACTCGAGAAGCGGGTCGTCGCCGCAGAAAGTGTCGAGAAAAAGCTGGTGCCAGCGCTTGACGATCGCCTGCACCGGTGCGGCGCCGGCGTCGTCGCCCGCTTCCCTGTGCGCCCGCAGCGCCATGACCAGCACGGGCCATGCTCGCATGTTCGCCTCGACGAGTTGACGGCGCCGCACTTCGTCGAGCTGCTCCGCGCTCAAATATTTGGCGAGCAATGCACAGCGCGCATGGATGAACGCTTTGTCGAGCCATGCCAGCATCGGCGGCGTGATGCCTGCGACAAGCTGCGCACGGGGCTCGCCGCTTTGCATCAACATGAGCTTGGTTGCGAGCGCTGGATCGTTACGCGTCATCTGCGTCGCAAGTCGGATCCAACGCAAGGCGAGTGCCTGGGCCGCATCGCTCTCGACCGGCAGCTTGCGCTGCGTCGCGTCGCGCACTTCGTCGATGAGTTGCGTCCACGAGGAATCGGTTGTAACGGCGGTGTCCGCTTCGGCGGCGAACAACGTGTCGAGGTCTTCGTCGTTCAGATGCGTTCGATACATGGTCATCACTTTCCGTGTGTTGAGCGGGTCGACGGGCGGTGCAACGTTAAAACATGACGTAGCGTCAGGTGCAACTACTATTTTTCGGGAAACTCGAAGCCGGGTTGGATCATGACGAAACTGTAGCCGGTATCATTGCAGATTCGCACGGCGCTGGGGAGGCCGTGCCGCTCGCATACTACTTCGTCAACCCACAGGTAACCGCCATGACGGCTGCAACGCAATTCGACCACGTTTCCGTTATCAAACGAGCCAACGTCTACTTCGACGGCAAGTGCATTTCGCACACCGTGCTCTTTCCTGACGGCACCCGCAAAACGCTCGGCGTGATCCTGCCCGGCACCCTGAACTTCGGCACCGACGCGCCCGAACTCATGGAAGTGCAAGCCGGCCAGTGCCGCATTCGCCTCGACGGCAGCGACCAGTGGACGACCTACGGCGCGGGCGAATCGTTCTCGGTACCGGGCAAAAGCCGCTTCGATATCGACGTGATCGAAACACTCGATTACGTCTGCAGCTATCTTTGAGGCACGCATCGACTTGATGCGTCTCTTGCATTTCCTCGTAAAAGCGAAATGCGATGATAGAGCAAACACAAGGGCGGACTGTGATCACTGCGCAATCCGCCCGCATCCAAAACGCGCTTTATCATTTTTTGCAAATTGAAAGGCTGCTGCGCAGGCGATGCAGAATATATGAAAAACGCACGCTCGCTACTGACGTGAATATTCACTAGAATGCCTGGCGGTCACGCGGCCTTGGTAAGGCATATCGAGAAGTAAAGATGCGCCTACCCGGTATTTATCGAGGAAGCCAAGCGTGACCTTAAATCTCAGATCGCGCTGACCAAAACAGCGCTTCCCCATTCGCGCTCAATTCATACGATGTCGAGAACTCTCGTTTCCCGCTTTGCTTTGTTCGCTGTGGGTCTGTTCAGCGTCGCGACGTGCCATGCGGCGTGGGTCATCGTGGATGCGGGGCATACGCAGGCCCATCCCGGTGCGACGGGTGCGAGCGGCCGTGTCGAGCACCTCTATAACCTCGACCTCAGCAAAGCCGTTGCCGACGATCTGAAAGCGGACGGCGACCGCGTGACGCGCACCGGCGCAAATGACGTTGAGATAGCGTTGGCCGATCGTCCCAACGCCGTGCCCAATGCAGACTTCTTTATTTCGATCCATCACGATTCGATGCAGCAGGCGTGGATCGACTCGGGACGCAACAAAGCGCTCAAAGGCTATGCGATCTTCGTCTCCGAACTCAATCCGCACTACGAGCGAAGCCTCGCTTGCGCGAAAGCGATAGGTGAGCGCTTGCAGGCGGCCGGAGAAACGCCGTCGCTTTACCATGCGACGCCGATCAAAGGAGAAGACCGTCCGCTGATCGATCGACGCCTCGGGATTCACAGATTCGACGATCTGGTCGTGCTGAAAACGGCTCGCATGCCGGCGGTTTTGGTGGAAGCGGGCGTTATCGTCAATCCCGACGAGGAACGAAGATTGGCGCAACCGGCCACGATCGACAGACTGGCCGATGCCATCTCCAAAGGCGTCATGGATTGCCACCCGTGTTGCGCCGTGAACATGACGCAACAACGCCTCGCATTCCTCCAGGAGCGTGAGCGCGAGCGCGAGTGCAACAGCACGGGCTGCGCCAACGACAAGCTCGGCCAGTAATCAAGCCGTCACGGAAAGCCTTCCTCACGCGCGGCCATTTGTTCAGGGTGGCCGCCGCTTTCTGCTTTTCTGCTTTTCTGCTTGCCGCTTCCGATCTCCCATGCGATGCCCCGCATACCATCGCATCGCCCCAGGCGTATCATTCAGTCGTCGTTGACCCCATTGAATCGGTTCTTACGAACGAGGCGAATCGATGCTTGCCAGCAACGGGCAGCGGCCCAGCGTATTTCGCGGTCTTCTTGATCGATTTAGAGAGCATCCCCTGGCGCGGGTCGGGCCAGGACTAATCACCGGCGTCGCCGACGACGACCCGAGCGGCATCGCCACCTATTCGCAGGCGGGCGCGCAATTCGGCTTCGGCATGCTTTGGACCATGCCGCTTGCGTTTCCATTGATGGCAGCCGTCCAATTGATGTGCGCCACGCTCGGCAGGGTGACGGGCAAAGGGCTCGCTGCCAACATCAAAAGTGCATTTCCGCCGGTCGTGCTTTACTGCGTCGTATTCCTGCTACTCGTCGCCAATACGCTGAACATTGCGGCCGACGTTGCCGCAATGGGCGAATGTGCGGAGCTCGTAACGGGCATCGATCGCCACCTGATGACGGCGATCTTCGTCTTCGCGACGCTGTTGTTGCAAATCTTCGTGCCGTACCACCGCTATGTGGTTTTCCTGAAGTGGCTGACGCTCGTGCTGTTTGCCTACGCCGCCGTTTTATTTACCGTGCATGTGCCCTGGGGGCAGGTGGCATTGCGCACGGTGTGGCCGCGTTTTACCTTCAATGCGCAGGCGGCGGCCGTCGTGGTGGGCGTCTTCGGTACGACGATCAGTCCGTATCTGTTTTTCTGGCAGGCTTCGGAGGAAGTCGAAGACATGCAGGCGAAGCAGAACGGCCTGCCGCTCGTGCGAGATTCATCCGCGGCGCCTTCGGAATTGCGGCGTATTCGCTGGGATACATGGAGCGGCATGCTCTATTCGGATCTGACGGCCTGGTTCATCATGCTCGCCACGGCCGTTACGCTTCACGCCTCGGGTGTCACGAGCATCGATACGGCTGCGCAGGCCGCGAGTGCGCTGCGGCCGGTCGCGGGTGAGTTTGCGTATCTGCTCTTTTCCGTGGGTATTCTCGGCGTCGGCATGATCGGCGTGCCGGTGTTGGCGGGCTCGGGCGCGTATGCGCTTTCCGAAGCGATGAATTGGAAGGAGGGCCTCGAGCGAAAGGTACCGGACGCTGCAGGCTTCTACGGCATTATCGCCGTCAGCGTGTTGCTTGCACTCGTGCTGCAGTATTCGCCGATCAGCCCGATGAAGGCGCTCTTCGCGAGCGCCGTCATTAACGGCGTGGTGGCCGTACCGCTGATCGTCGTCATCATCGTGCTGGTGTCCAAACGTTCCGTCATGGGGCCGTACACGGCGAGCCGCCCGGTGCGCGTGCTCGGATGGATCGCGACCGTGGTCATGGCAGCCGCCGCGCTCGCGATGTTCATACGGGCGCTCTGGCAATAGCGATCGCTTACAGCCCGATCGCCATCGCTATCAATCCCGCAACGATGCCTCCGGCAACGACGCCCGCACACGTCAGTGCGAGCGTTCGCGGAGAAAACGAGCGGCCGAGCATGGCGACCGAAGGCACGCTGACGGGCGGCAGCGTCAGCAACAATGCGGCGGCGGGAGCCGTTGCCATGCCGAGCGCGAGCATGGCCTGAATGATCGGCACTTCGCCCGCGGTCGGAATGACGAACAGCGCGCCCGCAAGGGCAAAGGCGACGACCCAGGCCAGACTCGCGTCGATACCGGGACCGATGTGAGGAAAGAGCCATGCGCGGGCGGCGCCCATCAACAAGACGAGAACGATGTATTCGGGTACGAGACGCACGGTCATGCGCGCGAGGATTTTCAGCCAGCGAACGAACATGACGCCGGTTTCTCCGTTCGTCGACATCTCTTCCATGGCGCTTTGTGCGGCAACCGCTTCCCGATCCGTGGCAGCGCGGTCCACCAGGTAGCCGATGCCGAGCACCATCGCAACACCGAGTGCAAGCCGCAGCCCCATCCATTGCCAGCCGAGCACGAAGCCGATGAAGACGAGCGTGGCGGGATTCAACAGCGTATTGCCGAGCCAGAACGCGATCGCCGCACCGGGCGTGGCCCGACAAGCGCGCAGTCCCGCGACGACGGGCGCTGCGCAGCAGGTACACATCATGCCGGGTAACGACATGACGGCGCCCGTGACGACGCTGCCGAAGCCGGTCTGGCCCAACGCACGCGCGATCCATCGGGCCGGGATCAGCGCCTGTACGGCAGAACCGAGCAGCAGACCGAGGACCATCGCTTGCCAGATCGCTTTTCCGTAGGCGATGGCGTAACTGAGCGCCGCTTGCCATGAGGCGGCGGGCGGAGCCGATGCCGTGCCCATCAAGATCGAATTACCGATGGCGTGATGGCTGGCGGCGACGAACGCGCGGTTGTAGTACGGGAACCACTTGACGTAAAACAGCCCGCATACGGCGATCGTGAGCAGGAGGGCTGGGCCGATCAGGGGGCTGCGGTTTTTGACGGCTATCGTTTTCATCGGCGTGACGGGACGTAATGGGAGGCAATAAAGGTGGGATCATACCTTCACTATGCCGTCCGGTTGAAGTTGCGTCCGTTGCCGCCGCCTCACCGCCAGCTGCCTTCTCCTTCAAAACCGATACGACACCGCCAGAAACGTAATGATCGGATCGGCGTTCAGCTTCGCCTTGCTGACCGCAAGCAGGGTCCCATCCGCGGCTTTGATGTCGGTCTCGGCATATGTTTTCAACGGTGCGTAAGACACCGACGCATTGAGTTGCCAGTGCTTCGTGAGCGAATAGGCTGCGCCGACATTGAAAATCGGCGTCCATGACGAAGACGACTTCGCCGACACGCTGGTCGGTCCCGGCTTGCCGGCCCCCGCCGCGAGCACGCTGCCGAGATTGTCGTTGATCGATTGCGAAAAATTCGGATTCAGTTCAAACGAATTGAACCACGTGTAAGTCACGCCGATTCCGATGAAAGGGCGAAACCGCGCTTCGGCTTTGCCGAAGAAATATTGCAGCATCGCGCCGGCCGTCCACTGCCTTACCTTACCGACGATCGGATTCTTCGACGGTGCGCTCAGGTTTTCCTGCCCGAGCGCACCGGCTGGCCCCGGTGGTTGGATCACGCCATAGCCGTTGATATGGAATTGCGGCGGTACACCGCCGAGTGCCGTCAACGCGATGTGGTCGGTCAGAAAATGTGTGAACGTGAGCCCCATCGTATTGGAATGGCTGACGCCCAATCCCGTGCCGGCCGACGTGAATGCCGGCGGCAGCCCGAGCGGCCCGTTGATCGCCATGGGCGCGACGTGTGTGGTGAGCGGATCGCTCGTGTACTGCGGCGCAATGTGATACCAGCCCAATGAAACGACATTGTCGCCGGCCTGCTGCGCATAGATCCCCGTCGAGACGCATGCCGCCAAAAGCGGTACGACTACCTTCCTGATCCCCATGTTGTGTTTCCTCGGCTCTTTTTTTCGTAAGGACTACTGAACGAATGCGCTGACGGCGAAGTACGGGGCGCCCGGATCTGTCGTATCGAGGTAACCGATCATCCCGCCCGAGAAAATCATCTTGCCCGGCGATGTAGCGGCGGATGCCGTCCGCTTCTTCGTTGCGATCAACCCGGCCAACGTCTGTCTGTAATCGAGGTCGAGCGCCGTCGCGAGTGCGGCTTGAGACGCGTTGAATGGATCGAGCATGGTCGCCTGTGAATTGATGAGTGCCGTCGTGCGATAAGCGAAATTGCTGTCGACGCCGACGTACTCACCGTTCAGCGAATTCGCCGCGACGGCGGATTGAGGCGCGAGCATTGCGATGCCCGATTCGTCGTCGGCCAGCGGCGTTTTCGGCGGCGAGCCAGGCGGCGAGACGATCGACGGGTCTGCTGCGCCCACGCGAATGAGGATCGGCACGAGTTGGCTGCGCAGTTTGCCGACGATCAGAATGCCCCGTGCTTGTGGGCCTTGCACGGCCTGCGTAGCTGCAATCTGCCCCGTGAAGTGATGGGTCTCGAATGTCGCCGAATCGGCGCGCGTGACGAAGTTCGTGCCCGATTGCCGACATTGCCCGGCATAGAGCCCGCTGTTGTCGCACTCGGTGAAGCTGCCGTCGGCGTTGATCGTGAATGCGGCATCGACGGCGACGGGCACGAAATTTTGCGAAGGCGCCTTGTGGTAGCCGAGCATCGAATAGGTGCCAGCGATTTCGGAGAGATTGGTCGACGTTTGCGAGAAGGCGATGAAGGGGTAGTAGGGGAACGTCGTATCCGGCACCACACCGACGCCCCCAACGCCCGCGAAGGCGATCTGCGCGCCGGGGATCGTCCCGCCGAGCACGCCTTCGCCAAGGAATACTCTGGCAGGACGTGCAGGATCGAGACTCGCCTTGTCGAGGCGAAACGCGCATTGATTGAGCTTCGTCGTCGGCAATAGCGTTTCCTGCGTCAACGTACCGGACACGACGTTGTTCGGCGCCGATGCGCGTGTCGGCAGGACGGTGCCTTTCGTCACGGGCACGGGCGAGGCGAGATACGTGATTTGGTAGGTCATCGCCTTCGTATCAAGCTGCACCTGCACGAGTTCGCCCGAGCCGGCGCCGCCTGTGAAGACCGTGTCGTAACCGATCGCCTGCGGACATAGCCGCGCCTCCACGGGAGCTGGCGCATCCCCGCCGCTGCTGCTGCCGCCGCAAGCGGAGAGAACGATGGCGGCCAGTGCTGTCGAGAGCAGACTTCGGAAGATCATAAGGAGTCCAAAATAAATAGTTCAAAACGAAACCGCCGCGCCCGCTCCTCGCGAGGCGGGCGCGCTCGACGCCGCGGCCGGGCGGCCGCGGCCGACACTTCAGTTATCCGTCAACGTTCAGGACCGGCGTAGTCGTCAGCGTGCCCGAGACCGAGCAGCCGCCGGAAAGAGGCTGATTCGAAAGGCCTATCGTCGTTTCCTTTTGCTTCGTGTTTTGTGCGATGGTTGCGTTGATCGCAGTCGATTCGCACTGGCCTCCGATCACGGGGATCGCGACATCGACGCCAACGTTGTTGAGCGTGAGATTGGACGCATTCGTCACGTGTCCCGTCCAAGGAAGATTCGTCGCGGTAACCAACGAACACAGGTTGGCCCCCGTGAAAACGGCCGACGAGATCGAGATTTCCCCTGTGCCGCTGATCGTGCCGACGAGGCGCGCCTGGCAGCCGATCGCGTTGCCCGACTTCGTCAGCGCGGTGGCGCCGCTCAAACTGATCGGGCCAGCGGGAGTAACCGTCACGGCAAAAGCGGGGGCTGACGCCGCAACGAACCATGCGAATGCCGCACCGATAGGGACGAGCTTGAAACTCTTCATATAGAGAACCTCTCATCGAGTTGATGGCAGGAAGGGACGGCGGCCCATTGGCGCTGCCGGCCGCCTCTTGAAGCGTTACCGCAGCTACTGTACGAACGCGCCAATCGTGAAGAACGGATTGGGCCGGCCCGCGCCATTCATCAGCATGGCGTACACGGAACCGACCTTGATCAGGTAGCCGGTGTCGCCCGCTTGGAAAATGGAGGCGGCGCCGGAGGTGAAGGGGTTGAGCGCGGTGACCTTGACGAGTCCCGGCTGTGTTTGCGTGAAATCGAGCGAAAAATTCGTCGCGGCGGTCGATGTGAAGGGATCGAGGAAAGCAGCGCTCGCGCCTTCGAAGAGGGTCGACGTGTAGTTGACGCCCGCATGCGTGGTCGTCGTATCGTCAAGGCAGGCGCCTTCGAAGATCGGGGGCGATGCCGAAGTGGCCGCATAGGCGCTGACGAGGCCGCAGGCCGTGACGCTGTTGGCGCCGATGAACGCGCCTGCCAATGACCATGAGTCGAGCTTGTGCGCGGGCGCGAGTAGCGAGATGCCGAGTTGATCGTCGACTGAGGAATCGGATAGCCCGGTGCCCGAATGCGCATATCCGACACGGATGACGACCGGCACGACTTGTCCGTTCAAATCGCCCGCAATCAGAATGCCGTGCGCCCGGTTGCCGGCGAATGCCGATTGCAGTTGGCCGGCGCCCGCGTCGGGATAGACGTTGCCCAGGCCCAGATCGAGATTGGCCGCGCTCGTGAAGACATGGTCGGGCGAGCCGTCCGCGTTCATACGTGGGACCCAGTTTGCGCCCGTCGTCGGGCACGATGTGTACGTTTGCCCGCTGTCGGGCGTGCATGAGCCGTCGGCGTTGATCGTCTCTGTCAACTGGATGCCGTCGACCTGCCATCCGAGCGGGATGCCCACCGGGTTGGCGGCGGTCGTTTGAAAGTTGCCGCCCGACGGCGTGAAGTGAATGCCGAGTTCGTTGTAGTGTCCGGCCACCTTCGAGAAGTCGGTCACGGTGTGGCTGAAGGCGATGAACGGGTAGTAGTCGAACGTCTTGCGCGGCACGACGGCGACCTGGACGCCGGGCGCGAGCGAAATACCGTCGAATTGCACGGTCGAGCCGGGGATGCCGCCCCCGACAATGCCGTTGCCGACGAACAGCATCGGCGGATCGTTCGGATTGATTACCACCTTGTAGCTGCCGTCGGCGGTTTGGCCGTTTTTCAGCACGAACGCGCAACGGTTCTGCTCGGCGGTGGGCAGTTTGAGCGGTGTCGTGGCCGCGCCTTGTGCGTTCGCAACCTGATAACGATCGGCCGTGTCGAAGTCGCCGACGATCGTGAAGCCGGCGCGCGTGCCGTTGACTTGCCCCGCCGAAGTCGGCACCTCCGATTCGACGAATGTCATTTGATACTGCTTCTTGGACGTATCGAACCTGACCTTGATGTATTCGCCGCTGCCGGAGCCGCCGGTGAAAGTCGTGCCGTAGTCGAGCGAGGCAGGGCACAAGGCGGCCGCCGTGGACGGCGCCGTGGTCGCGCCGGATCGCGAGCACGTGTTGCTCGTGCAAGGCGTGCTGGCGATCGGCGCCGGATCGTCAGATCCCCCGCCGCCGCAGCCGCTCGAGAGCAGTGCGACGGAGAGCATCGCGGCCGACGCTGCAATAACCGATTGAATGCGCGCGATCGGCATTTTTGTCTCCTCGTGAATTCGTTTGGATTGACTGGTATTGGCCTCTCAAATCGCTTACCGGAGGCTGCGGGCGTTACCCTAAGGGCGGCGCGCGACCGGTGTAAATAGAGACGCGTATCCAAACGGGCTTTTATTTTTTGCCCAATGTTTACGAGGGAATGTGCGATCGTTTAAAACATCACAGGGACGGATGCTTTACATGAAATTAATGCTATTCGGGTCAATTAAATTGAGATGCCGATTTGTGCGTTTTTTGTTGGAATCTACGGGGTCCTCCCTCGATTCATTCACATGAACAGTCTCACGTGTTCTTGCTGAGAAAGATAAAACGGCGGTTGCGTTTGATCGATTCAGGCCGGCGACATTGGATAACTGTCCTCGACCCCTCTCGTCCAATGTTCGAGCAGCAAATCTTTCAGTAAGGGCAAGGTCTGACTCAGCAGCGGTCCCTGCGGACGCTGCGCGGACGTCGCGACCCAGAGCGTCGTTTCCAGGCTCGGTTGACGGATGGGGCGTACTTCGAACTCTTGTGCGTGTCCGCTCGAATGGACTGCATTGAGCGACAGGACCGCGTGGACCCCTTCGTCCCGAACGAGGGCCAGAATTGCCTGGATGCTTTCCACTTCCACGGCAATGCGCGGCTTTAGCGACGCTTGCGCCATCGTCGCTTCCAGCAGCATACGAATGGAGTGGGGCCGGCTTGGCATCACGAGTGAGCGCTGGGCGACCTCCGCGAGACCGATCGCACCTTTGCCCGAGTCGCCGTTTGCGGCGGCAGGGTCAGTACGGCGGGAGACCAGATAAAGCTGCTCGGTAAGCACGGGCGCTAACTCGACCGCCGAAGAAGTCGGGACGGTATAGACCACCGCGCAGTCGGCGCGACTGATTGTCAGCCACTCGAGCACATAGCTGGAGAGCCCCTCCAGGACGCATAGCGTCGCCTTCGGGAAACGGTCACGAAACGCTCTGACCAGCGGAGTCGTCAGGGTCAGGCTCACGCTCGGCGGCAACGCCACGACGATCCGTCCCGTTAAGGCGCCTCGGCCTTGCTCCATGTCCAGTTGCGCGCGTTCGATTTGCGCCAGCACGCTACGGCCGTGTTCCAGGAAACGCCTGCCGGCTTCAGTCAGCGTCACGCCTCGACCGTTGCGTTCCAGAAGAACCTGACGGAACTCCACCTCCAATGCTCGTACCTGCCGGCTGAGCACGGGTTGCGCGATGGAAAGGAAATTCGACGCCCGCGTGAAGCTTCCAAGCTCCGCGACGTGAACGAAGGATTCGAGCTGCCGAAGTTCCATGATCATCTCCTGAGTTGCATAAAACGCATATCTACTATGCTGGATATGTCATTGCAGAATGGCAGAAAACATAAAAAAATACAAGCACATCACGGAGCGAGGTCGACTCAGCCATGCAGCACGCCATACCTTGTTTGTTCATGCGCGGCGGCACGTCGCGCGGCCCCTTTTTCAACGCAGCCGATCTTCCGGCGGACGTGGCTGCCCGGGATCGCGTGCTGCTCAATGTGATGGGATCGCCCGATCGGCGCCAGATCGACGGAATGGGGGGAGCGCATCCGCTCACGAGCAAGGTTGGGATCGTGAGCCGCAGCAGCCGGCCCGATATCGACCTGGAGTTTCTGTTCGCACAACTGCAACCCGACAGCGCCACGGTCGATACGACACCCAACTGCGGCAACATGCTCGCGGCGGTCGTGCCATTCGCGTTGGAAACCGGCCTCGTCCTGCCACAGGGAGACGTGACGACGTTGCGAGTCCTGACGCGCAATACGGGCATGGCGTGCGATATCAGCGTGCAAACGCCGGATGGGCGGGTGGTGTACGACGGGGATGCACGTATTGACGGGGTGCCCGGCACGGCGGCTCCCATCTCCATCAACTTCCTGGATACCGCCGGTTCCGTGTGTTCGGGACTGCTGCCGACCGGTCAGGTCCGCGATCGCGTGGAACTCGATTCGACGTTGACGATTGAGGTGACCTGTATCGACAACGGCATGCCGATGGTGCTGCTGCGTGCGGACGCGGTCGGCCGCACCGGACAGGAGTCGGTCGCGGATCTGAATGCCGATTCCGAATTGAAAGCGACGCTCGAAACGCTTCGTTTGCGCTGCGGCGAATTGATGGGTCTCGGCGATGTCACGTCCAAGACCTACCCGAAGATGTGCCTGATTGCGGCCCCTGTCGCTGGGGGCAGTGTGGCGACGCGCTGTTTCATCCCACACGTTTGCCATGACGCGATCGGCGTGCTGGCCGCGGTGACTGTCGCTACCGCCTGCGTACTCGAGGGCAGCATCGCCGACGGTTTGGCATCCGTCCCTGCGGGCACGCGCAAGCAAATTTCCGTCGAGCATCCGTCAGGCGAATTCAGCGTCGAACTCGAAACGGATCCTGTCAATCCTCAGACCGTGCAGCGAGCCGCATTGCTGCGCACCGCGCGATTGATCATGCGCGGTGAGGTCATGGTGAGTCCCTTCGCATGGAATGGAGAAGGTGCAACATGATCATTGATTGCCACGGCCACTACACCACGGCGCCGAAGGCGCTGGAAGAGTGGCGCAACCGCCAGATAGCCGCGTTGACAGATCCGGCGCAACAACCGAGCGCAACGGATCTGAGGATCAGCGACGACGAGTTGCGCGAATCGATTGCTACCAATCAGCTCAAGAAAATGCGAGAGCGCGGTAGCGATCTGACGATTTTCTCTCCACGTGCCAGCTTCATGGCGCATCACATCGGAACATTCGAGACCAGCGCGACATGGGCCGGTATCTGCAACGAGCTTTGTTATCGGGTCTCGCAACTGTTTCCCGATAACTTCATCGGCGCAGCGATGCTACCGCAGTCCCCGGGTGTCGATCCGAGCAGCTGCATTCCGGAATTGGAGCGCTGCGTGAAGGAGTACGGATTCGTAGGCATCAACCTGAACCCGGACCCTTCGGGCGGTCATTGGACTTCCCCGCCGCTGTCAGATCGTTACTGGTATCCGATTTACGAAAAGATGGTCGAATTCGGGATTCCTGCAATGGTCCATGTTTCGACCAGTTGCAATGCGTGCTTCCATACCACGGGCGCTCATTACCTGAACGCGGATACGACGGCATTCATGCAATGCCTGACCTCCGATCTGTTCAAGGATTTTCCCGAATTGAAGTTCGTGATCCCACACGGCGGCGGCGCCGTGCCCTACCACTGGGGCCGTTTCCGGGGACTTGCACAGGAACTGAAGAAGCCGTTGCTCGAAGAGCACCTGCTCAACAACATCTTCTTCGATACCTGCGTCTATCACCAGCCGGGCATCGACCTGCTCACCAAGGTGATACCGGTGGACAACATTCTGTTTGCGAGCGAAATGATCGGCGCGGTACGTGGTGTCGATCCACAGACCGGATTCTATTTCGACGACACGCTACGGTATGTCGAGGCCTCGTCCACTCTGTCGGCCGAGGACCGGCACAAGATTTACGAAGGCAACGCCCGGCGGGTTTATCCGCGCCTGGATGCCACTCTGAAGAGGAAGGGACAATGAGCACTCCGATCCATGCCGACCTTGCCAGCCAGCTTGGCATTGTCAAACGCAATATCACGCGCGCCGATGACGCGGTAGTAAAGCAACTTTCGGGATTCGGCGTGGCGACCGTTCACGAATCCATGGGCCGCATGGGGTTGATGAAGAACTATATGCGGCCGATCTACGCTGGCGCATACGCGTGCGGCACAGCAGTGACCGTGCTACTGCATCCGGGCGATAACTGGATGATGCATGTCGTAGCCGAGCAGATTCGGCCCGGGGACATTGTCGTCGCCGCGGTTACGGCCGATACGACCGACGGGTTTTTCGGCGATTTGTTGGCGACCAGCTTTAAGGCACGCGGAGCGGTGGGTCTTGTGATCGACGCGGGATGCCGCGATGTCAAGGACCTCACGGCCATGACGTTTCCGGTGTTCTCAAAAGCGGTTAGCGCGAAAGGCACGGTCAAAGCGACGGTCGGCTCCGTGAACATTCCCGTGGTATGCGCCGGCGCATTGGTCAATCCCGGCGACATTGTGATCGCCGACGACGATGGCGTTGTCGTTGTCCCTATCACACTTGCACAGCAAGTCGCCGACGCGGCGCGTACGCGCGAAGCCAACGAAGCGCAGAAGCGGAAGAAACTCGCGGCGGGCGAACTTGGACTGGATATGTACGCGATGCGCGCGCCGCTCGAGCGCGCCGGGCTGAAGTATATCGACTGAGTTCGATCGCCACGACGATATACACCACTTTGCCGCACCGAACTATCGAAGTTTGAAATGGCGGTGAGGTGGTGTGGCCGATAACCTGAATGGGTGCAAACACGTCATGTCCACGCATTTCACAAAGACTCCCGGTTGGTTGGATTGGTACCGGGGTCCTTCACGACCCGTTTTTCAATTGCCGCCCGGCGCAGTGGATGCCCATTGTCATGTCTTCGGGCCTGGCGAGCGCTTTCCTTATGCGGCGGAGCGCAAGTACACGCCCTGCGACGCCAGCAAGGAGCAACTGTTTGCGCTCCGAGATCATCTGGGCTTCGCACGCAATGTGATCGTGCAGGCTACTTGCCACGGCGCGGACAATCGCGCGTTGGTCGATGCCTGCCTTGGATCGCAAGGCAGGGCGCGTGGCGTTGCCACCGTGAAACGCGGCGTAAGCGATGAGCAACTGCGCGAATTGCATGCGGCGGGAATACGTGGCGTGCGATTCAATTTCGTCAGGCGGTTAGTCGACTTTACCCCGAGGGAAGAACTCCTCGAAATTGCAAACCGCATTGCCGAACTCAACTGGCATGTCGTCGTTTATTTCGAGGCGGCCGATTTACCCGAGCTTTGGGATTTCTTCACAGATTTGCCGACGATTGTAGTGATCGACCACATGGGGCGTCCGGATGTCTCGCAGAGTCCGGACGGTGACGAGTTCGAGTTGCTTGTGCGTTTGATGCGCGAGCATCCTAACGTGTGGTCAAAGGTGAGCTGTCCCGAACGGCTTTCCGTATCGGGGAACCCAGCGCTGGATGGCGAACGGGAGGCGTACAGCGATGTAGTGCCGTTCGCGCGGCGCTTGGTGGAAACATTTCCCGATCGGGTGCTTTGGGGTACCGATTGGCCTCATCCGAATTTAAAAAACCATATGCCGGACGACGGCCTACTGGTGGATTTCATTCCGCGCATCGCAACGACGGCCGAGCTCCGGCAAAAGCTGCTGGTCGATAATCCGATGCGCTTGTACTGGGGGGAATGATGAACGCCCCTGCAACGCGCGCCTATCGCCAAATCCCGGGAACCTATGTTTTCGACGGGGAGCATTGTCGGAAAGGATACGCGCTCAACATGTTCTGCAAGTCGCTCGACCTGGATAGCAATCGGGTGGCGTTTCGCGCAGATTCCCCGGGCTATCTCCAACGGTTCAACCTGACCGATGACCAGCGCCGTGCTGTGGTCGACCGCGACTGGCTTGCTATGTTGCGGCTGGGCGGGAACATCTATTACACGTTCAAGCTCGCGATTTTCGACGGCTTAACCATGCAGCACGTGGGCGCTGCCATGTCGGCTGACGGAATGTCCGTCGATGAATTTCGCGCCATGATGGTTGCCGGAGGTCGGCCGGTGGACGGCAACCGCAGTATCGAGGAGTGGTCCCATGGCTAGGCTCGTCGGAGGTGTCGCTACCTCGCATGTGCCATCGATTGGCGCCGCTATCGATCACGGCAAAACGCAGGAACCCTATTGGAAGCCCCTATTCGATGGGGTGATGGCTGCACGCGAATGGATCGGTAAGGTCAGGCCCGATGTCGTCATCGTCATCTATAACGATCATGCGTCGCGATTTGGGCTGGATATGACACCCACCTTCGCGATCGGTGTGGCTGACGAGTTCCCCCCGCACGACGAAGGATACGGCCCCCGGCCTGTACCGGTATGTCAAGGCGACCCGGCATTGGCATGGCATCTGGCCGAATCGCTGATACTGAACGACGAATTCGACATGACGATGGTCGGCGAGATGACGGTCGATCACGGCCTTACTGTGCCGTTGTCGCTGATGTTCGGTCAGCCGGATCAGTGGCCATGCCGCGTCATCCCCCTGTGCGTCAATGTGATCCAGTATCCGCAGCCGACCGCGAAGCGTTGCCTGAGGCTCGGACGCGCGCTCCGGCGGGCCATCGATTCATACGGGCCCGACATCAAGGTCGCGGTTTTTGGCACAGGCGGTATGTCGCATCAACTGCAAGGAGAACGCGCCGGGTTGATCAACGCGCCTTATGACAGGCAATGGCTCGATCGCATGGCACACGACCCGCTGTCGCTCGCGCAAATCGGGCATGAGGAACTCTTGCGCGAGGCAGGATCGGAGGGGCTCGAGATCATCATGTGGCTCATCATGCGAGGCGCATTGAATGAAGCCGTGCGTGAGATTCATCGCTTCTACCACGTGCCCGCATCGAACACAGCTTATGGCCTGTTGGTATTGGAGGACGCGTGAGCCCCGCACTGAAGGTTGCATTGGTCGGTGCGGGGGCATTTGGCATCCAACATCTCGACGCGATTGCCGGCTTGGAGGAGGCGGTGGTCGTGTCGCTCGTGGACAGCGATCTGCACAAGGCGCGTGAGGTTGCGGCGCGCTATGGGATTGCACAGGCCAGCTCCGGGCTGTACGAAGCGTTGGCACAGCCCGAGATAGAAGCGGTGATTCTATGCACACCCACCCCTGCACACGCGGAGCAGGCTATCGCGTGCTTGCAGGCGGGCAAGCACGTGATGGTCGAGATTCCGTTGGCCGACTCCCTCAGTGACGCCGAAACAGTGGCGCTATGGCAGCACCGCACGGGACTGATTGCGATGTGCGGGCATACGCGACGTTTCAATCGCGGACACGAGTGGATGCGCACTCGAATAAGCACCGGGCAGTTTTCGTTGAGGCAGCTCGATGTGCAAACCTATTTTCTGCGCCGCACGAACATGAATGCGCTGGGTCAGCCTCGCGATTGGGTCGACCATCTGTTGTGGCATCACGCGGCTCACACGATCGATTTGTTCCTATATCAAACCGGGGAGGAATTGATTGCGGCGAACGTGCTGCAGGGGCCGGTCCATCCGACGCTGGGCATCGCCCTTGACATGTCGATTCAACTGAAGAGTCGAAGCGGTGCTTTATGCACGCTATCGCTCAGTTTCAACAACGCCGGGCCGCTCGGCTCGACGTTTCGGTACATCGGCGACGGAGCGACCTATATCGCACGCTACGACGAGTTGATGGACGGTATGGGCACAGCCGTTCAAGCCGATTCCTCCGATATCAAATCAAGCGGCGTCGCGCGGCAAGACGCCGAATTTTTCGCCGCGATTCGCGACTGCCGCGAGCCGAACGCAAGCGTGGCTAGCGTGCTCCCTTGTTACGGGGTGTTGGATCGACTCGCACGACAACCGGGCTGAACGCCCGGCTGTGGCAAACGTATCGGCGGCCCACGCCCCAGGGCCGCAAGTCACACAAACATAAAAAATCAACTATTTCCCATATAAAGGATTGGAGACATGAAAACCATTCTGACTGCGACGTTAGTCGCGGCTTCAGTGCTGACTTCCGTTCATGCACGCGCACAGGGTACCGTAACGCTCTATGGAATTATCGATACCGGCGTGGATTGGGAAAGTCAGTCGGCAAGGGCACCCGGTCAAACCAGCGTATCGGGTTCGGCGATTCGCATGACCTCGCTCTCGGGCGCGCTACCGTCGCGATGGGGATTGCACGGAAAGGAATCCCTGGGCTCGGGCGTGAACGCCATTTTTGAACTGGAGAGCGGTTTTGCGCCGAATTCGGGCGCACTTCAGAATGGCAATCGCCTCTTCGGGCGGTCCGCTTGGGTAGGACTCGAGACACCCTACGGCACGATTCGCGCGGGACGTCAGATCAACATGACATACGTTGCGTTGATGAAGTCGACGGTGTTGGGTCCGGCGCTCTATTCGTTGGCGGCGCTGGACCCTTACCTGCCCAATAGCCGGTCCGATAACACGATAAGTTACTTCGTGAACTTTCACCATTTCGTTGCTGGCGCCACTTACAGCACAGGCCGCGATGGGGCAAGCAGCCCGGGAACGGCGGCGGTGAACGGCGGAGCCGCGTTCAATCCGGGAGCAACGAATTGCCCGGGCAATGTGGGGGGAAGCTCAACAGCGTGCCGGCAGATTACGGCGTTGGCCGGCTATTGGGGACCGGAGCTGGGCTTGCAGTTCGTCTATGACCAGTTGCGCGGGGGACCGGGCTTGTTGCCCGGGAGTGTCTCTTACGACCCGTCGATGCCGCTGGTGCTCTCGAACTCCGGTCAAACCACGACACGATATATGGTGAGTGGATATTTCCAACTGGGCAAATTTGCCTTGCGTGGCGGCGCCATCCATCGTATGACGACGGCGGCGACAAAATATCAGACCAATATTTTCTTCGGCGGCGCGTCGTACATGCTGAGACCCGATATCGAGCTTGACGGCGAAGTGTCCAGAATCACCACGACGGATCAAAAGAACGCCAACTACTACGTGATGCGTGCGACCTATCTGTTGTCTAAACGAACCTCCCTCTACACGATGCTTGGTTTTATGCAAAACAATAGCCGCGCATCCTATTCGGTTGGCGCCGGCAACTTTACGGTGCCGAACGCGAAACAGATCGGTGTGTTGCTCGGTATGCAACATCGCTTTTGAGAATGTTCGCCGGCCCAGCGCACGGCGAATCGGGCGGGCCAGCGGCGCGACGACCTATGCGTCGATGGCTTCCTCGACTTCTTTATGAAATTGGGCGAGCTTCTGACGAACGACGTCTCGAACCAATGCCGTCCCCTGCGCAATCAGCACGTCGTTCGATGCGCGCGCCGGCGTCACCACCGAGAGGCTGCATCGTAGTGCGGGTTTGCGTATGCGATGCAGTCGCAACGTCGGGTCCCCGATGCAGGGATGCACTCCGCTCAATGGAATGACCGAGCACCCGTAGCCTTTGCGCACCAGGTCCAGGATCGCCGTGAGATTCTCGATTTCATGCACGACTTGCGGCTTCAACCCGAGCGCCGCCATCGCGCTCGCCAGTGTCGCATGCACGGCATTGACGGTGCCGGCAGTCACCAGCGGAAGCGTAGCGACGTCGGCGAGTGTGAGTGAACGCGGGAGTGCTTTTCCTGCGCGCCGTGTCGCAGCGCTCGCGACGAGATACAACTCCTCGTCGGCCAGCAAACGCAATTCCACGACATCGCTCGGCGGTTGATTGTAGACCACCGAGCAGTCGAGCTTGCCTGTGCCCACGAGCTCGACCAGATTGGCAGACAAGCCGTCAACGGTGCGCAGTGTGACTTCGGGCAACCGCTCGTGGAACGCATCGATAAGCGGGACAACGACCGTGCGCGCGAGACTGGGGGGCAATCCCAACACCAGGTTCCCCTGTGCAGGCCCCGTGCTGCCCCTCACCGCGCGTTCGGCAAGCGCAATCTGGCGCAGGATCAATGGGACGTGATCAAGCAGACGTTGACCCGCATCGGTCAGGACGAGTCCGCGGCCGGTACGCCTGAACAGTTCCGTACCAAGCTCTGCTTCGAGCTGCCCGACCTGCCGGCTCAGCGCGGCTTGTGTCAAGCCAAGGACGCTGGCGGCACGCGTCAGATTGCCGATTTCCGCGATACGCGAGAAGTGCTGGAGCTGCTTGATTTCCATGTCCCATGCCCATAGTCCGAACGCTTGTACAGATTGTATATCAGATATGCGAGAAATGCGATTTTCATATGGCAGGTATCAATATATCGTAATGCTTAACGAGGCTTGCGCCGACGAGCTACTTCAATTGCCCTTGAACAGAACTTAGGAGACATGATGGACACCTCCACACACCCGATCACGATCAAGCCCCGTCCGCGTGGAGCCGACCGGTATCAGTACTTGACGCAGACCAATGCGGGTACGCCGGCGGGCGAACTGCTCCGACGTTACTGGCAGCCGGTGGCGCTGATCGAGTCGTTGCCCGTTGGCGCTGCGCCGCAGCCGATCCGCATCATGGGTGAAGACCTGGTGTTGTTCCGCGATGACGATGGTCAAGTGGGCTTGATCGATCGGAAGTGCGCCCACCGGTGCACCGACCTTGCGCTGGGCCGTATTGAAGCGGGCGGCATTCGTTGCCCTTATCACGGTTGGCTGTTCGACGTACACGGACGCTGTCTCGATCAACCGGCGGAAGCTTCGGCGACGGCCAAAGATCGCATCCGGATGAAGTCTTATCCGCTTCATGAGGCCGGAGGCGCGTTCTGGGCCTACATGGGCCCTGGCGAGCCGCCCCTTTTTCCAAACTACCCCGCACTTGCTGGCGGTAGCGAATATCGCTACACCACGCGATGGTTTGGCGATTGCAATTGGATGCAGGCGAGCGAGGGGAACATCGACCCTGTCCATACCTCGTATCTGCACCAGTTGGAATTGTCGAGTGCCGACATGCAAGCCCGCTGGGGTGTGTTTTCAAATCAGGCGCGGCCCGAGCTTTCCGTCGAAGACACCCGCTTCGGCGTGCGGCTCTATACGCTGCGCAAGATCGAAGGTACCGATCGCTCATCTATCCGCATCACCAATTTCGTCATGCCCAATGCGTGTGCTGTCGGTGGTTTCGAGGGCTACCTTGGGGAGGGCGGCATCACCATGCTATGGGACGTTCCTATCGACGATGAACATCACTGGCGTTGGGAGTTCATCTTTCATCGCAGCGGCAAGCTGGATAAAGATGCGCTTCACAAGCAATACGAATCCGAGAAGGTTGAAGGCGACCGCATGCGCAGAGCGAAAAGCGATTTGTATTCGCAGGATCGCGAATCGATGGCTCGGCAAGCGTATCTGGGCCTGGGCGAGTGCTTCTCGGTTCATGACATAGCGATCACGCAGTCGCAAGGCACGGTCCACGACCAAAGCCAAGAGCATCTGTCGTCGTCCGACATCGCCATCGTTCGTGCCCGCCGGATGCTCGACGAAGCTGCACAGGCGCTCGCAGAAGGGGGTGATCCTCGCGGCGTGGTGCGCCGTCAAGAGGAGAACGAATTCCGAGACATGGTCGTGATCACCGGCGAGATCAGCGCCGGGGAATCGAAGGAAGCGTATTGCGCGAATTACGCCGAGAGCAGCGATCTGTTCCGGTTGCAGCCACTCGAGGCATGACGTCCCGCTCGTGCCGCCGCTCCATGCGGTGGCACGAGCCGCTTTTGTAATACCCGAATTCAATCGATGCACCTTGCCATGAATATCATTCCCGTTCGAGTTACTGCCGCCGAAACCATTGCAGAAGGCATCCGTCTGCTGAAGCTGGCACCCCGGGACGGATCCATGCTACCCGTATGGGAGCCCGGTTCCCATATCGATCTGCATCTGGGACCGGGAATCATCCGGCAGTATTCGCTGTGCGGATCGTATCGAGACACCTCGACGTACGAGGTTGCCGTCAAACGGGAAGCAGCATCGCGCGGTGGCTCGAAGTTCGTTCACGAATCGTTGAGCGTGGGCAGCGAATTGAGCATCTCTGCACCGCGCAACCTCTTTCCGATGCATCGCGGAGCCCGCAGAAGTTTGCTGGTAGCCGGTGGCATCGGTATTACACCCATCATCAGCATGGCGCGCCTGCTTCGTGATCGCGGCCAACCGTTCGACTTGCTGTATTTCGCGCGTTCCGAAGCTCACGCGGCATTCCGCGACGAACTGAGCGGCGCAGCGCTCGACGGCTCGTGCCAATTGCTATTTGGCCAGGAGCGTGACGCCGTCGAGGCGACGTTGGCCAATGCGCTTGGCAACCGTCGAGACGACTGCCATTTGTATCTGTGCGGGCCGCAACCGTTCATGGACACGGTGCGCATGGTCGCTGCGCGCCACGGCTGGCCTGACGATGCCGTGCACCTCGAATATTTCGCCGCAACGCCGGCATCTGGCGCCGAACTCGAAACCTCCTTCGACCTGAAGCTGGCGCGTTCGAACAAGACGTTCACGGTTCCGCCGGGCAAGACGATCGTCGATGTGCTACGCGAGCATGGCACGGACGTTGAGACGTCATGCGAGCAAGGCGTCTGCGGAACCTGCGTCGTGAAAGTGTTGGATGGGTGCCCTGACCATCGCGACTGCTTTCTCACCTCACAGGAGCAAGCGAGCGGAAATTGCATGGCGATCTGCGTATCGCGTTCGCGTTCCACGTTGCTCGTAGTCGACTTGTAATTTCAGGCCGCCACTTATAGGCGGAGCCGTCATCAAAATATTCGGAGACAACATGTCGAAGCGATTCGATGGGATGGGCTACGCGCGCACGATAGCAGTAGGCGCACTCGCGATACTCCCCGCTCAATATGCACGGGCGGTCGACGGTATCGCGCTCAGCGGCACCGGTGTTATGTCGGCCGGTATGGGAGGCACTTCCATCGCATTTCCGCAGGACAGTACGGCGGCCGCCGACAATCCTGCAGGCATGGGATTAGTGGGTTCGAGAACCGACTTCGGCGTTCAATTGCTTGAACCATTGACCGACTTCGATTATGGGAGCGCGTCCAACAAGCTGCATACCGGAAAGGTGTATCCGGTTCCTGACGGCGGTGCGAATTGGCAGATCACGCCGCGGCTGACGCTGGGCGTGTCGCTGTTTGGCGTCGGCGTCGGCACGAGTTATGGTCGGCCCGCCCTTCCGATTGCAGGTGCGGGGGTGGCCCAATCGAGCTTGGAGACGGCGATCGCCGCGCCAACGGTCACATACAGAATCACGGAGCACAACATCATCGGTGTCAGCCTGGCGCTGGCATACGAACGGTTCTCCGCAAATGGCGCGATCGTTCCCATGGGCGATGGGACATTGCACCCGCTGCCCTCGCATGGGGTGTCGAGCGCTTTCGGCTACGGCGCGCGGATTGGCTATATCTGGCAGCCCACCCCGGCATTCACGTTTGGCGCGAGCTACGCCAGCCGCATTCGGATGAGTAAGCTGAGCGGCTACGAAAACGACCTGCTGGCGGGCGGCGGCGGCCGAATCGATATCGGCGCTCAATACGGTGTCGGCATCGCGTACAAGGTCGTGCCAAGCGTCACGGTTTCCGCGGACTGGTTGCACCTCGAGTTTTCGAATACGGTCATCGGCTCGGCACAAGGATTCGGCTGGCAGAACCAGGATTTCTTCCGCATCGGTGCGGCATGGGACGTGAACCCGCGATGGACGCTCCGAACGGGCCTCTCACGCGGCAACCATCCGATCGGACCATCAGTGGTCGCGCAGAACCTGCTATCGGCTATGCCGGTCTCGACAGCGGTTTCCGTGGGCACGACCTACCGATTCAACAAGACCGATGAAGTGAGCGGGGTTTTCGAGTACGGATTCCCTGTCACGGTTGCCGGCGACGGCTCCAGCACCGGATTTAGCGAAAGAACAAAAACCGAGGTCTTCGGCGTGAGTTACGGGCACCTCTTTTAGGTCGTATAGCCGGGAGTCGATGCCGGTGAAACGGCACATCGGATCTCATGAGAAAAGAAGAGTCAATATCAGGAAAACCCATGTCCAATTTTCCGTTTGATCCGCAGTCAGAACTGAGTGAAGACGTGCTGTCCAGGTTTTACATCGATGGGCAGTGGGTGCAAGGTGGTTCGAGCGCTTCCTTCTCACTGGTCTCGCCGTCGACCGAAGTGGCATTTGCAACGGCTCGGCTGGCGGACACCGGCGATGTGGATAGAGCGGTGAATGCCGCGCGAAAGGCGTTCGACACAGGTCCCTGGCCGCGCATGTCCGGTACCGAACGCGCTGCTTGTCTACGACGGATGTCCGAGGCGCTCGGATTGCGCATCCCGCTTCTGTCGCGAATCTGGACCGCGGAGGTTGGCGCACCTGTCGGCTTCGCCGATATGTTCGCGCCTACCGCGACGGCGATGCTTGATTACTACGCCGGGTTAGCGTCGACATTCGCGTTCGAGGAAGTGCGTTCGACGCGAAATGGACAGGCGAGGATCATCCGCCAGCCGGTTGGCGTGGCGGCGCTGATTGCACCTTGGAATGCGCAGTTGCCGATTCTCTCGTATAAGCTCGGCGCCGCACTGGCAGCCGGATGCACGGTAGTGGTAAAGACCCCGCCGGAAACGCCGTTCGATGCACTTGTCGTTGCCGAATGTGCGCACGAGGCGGGTTTGCCGCCAGGCGTGCTCAACGTGATCGCTGCCGACGCGGCCCACGGCGCCTATCTGGTAGCGAAGCGGGAAGTGGACAAAGTGAGCTTTACCGGAAGTACCGCGACGGGAAAGCTGATTGCAAAAACCTGCGCAGACCGGCTCGCCCGGGTGACGCTCGAACTGGGGGGGAAATCCGCCGCCATCGTTCTCGACGATGCGGAGCTGGACCCCACGCTCGCCGCGTTGGCGCAGGTCACCATGCCCTTCTCGGGGCAGATTTGCTTCGCACAAACCCGGATTCTGGTTCCGCGTAGTCGCGAACGAGCCTTCATCGAAGCGTATAGCGCGGTCATTGGCGGCCTCGAGGTGGGCGACCCCTGGAGCATCAACACGCAAATCGGGCCGCTTGCGAATCGGCGTCAGCTCGATCGGGTGATGGGGTACATCGAAGCGGGTTACACGGAAGGAGCACGGGTCGTGACGGGCGGCGACCGTAGTCGCCGATTCGAAACGGGG
The DNA here is from genome assembly GCF_002879855.1 of Trinickia soli. Lineage (GTDB taxonomy): Bacteria > Pseudomonadota > Gammaproteobacteria > Burkholderiales > Burkholderiaceae > Trinickia > Trinickia soli. Next base: position 94,798 of record NZ_PNYB01000012.1, read on the forward strand.
TTTTTTGTCGAGCCTACGGTGTTCGCCGGCGTGACACCGCACATGACGATCGCGCGGGAAGAAATTTTCGGTCCTGTTGTTTCGATCATCGCGTACGACGACATTGATCAAGCGATCGAAATCGCGAACGACACGGATTTCGGCTTGAGCGGCACTGTTTTCACGAGTGACGTGGAGCGTGGTAGTGCAATCGCGCGCCGAATCAGGACTGGGAACGTCTCGGTCAATGGACTCGAGATCGCCCCGAACGCGCCGTTCGGCGGCTTCAAGCAGTCGGGGATTGGTCGGGAGGGGGGGCCGGAAGGTCTCGGTGCATTCCTCGAACACCAGGCGATTTATCTTCCCGTTCCTGTAACGCGCGCGACGACGGAGTGACGCGATGGACTACGACTACATTGTGATCGGCGCCGGCAGCGCCGGCTGCGTGACGGCGAGCCGGTTGGTTCATGAGTGGGGGGCGAAGGTGCTTCTGCTCGAGGCGGGGCCGCCGGCGAACAATGCGCTGATTCGCATGCCTGCCGGGACGTTCAAGATGCTCTTCGACGGTAGCCGCTATATCAAGAGATATGCATCGGCTCGTCAATCGTCGCTCGGAGACCGCGTGGTTTCTATTCCGCAGGGAAACGTTGTCGGCGGCGGAAGTTCGGTCAATGCGATGGCCTATACGAGAGGCTCGCGTGCCGACTATGAAAGCTGGGTCGCTGCAACCGGCGATTCCGGCTGGTCCTGGGATGGCCTCCTTCCATACTTCCGCAAGCAGGAAGGCAATCAACGTTTCGACAATGAAGCGCACGGCGCGGACGGCCCACTGAAGGTATCGGATCCGTTGTACAAGGTCGACGTAGCAGACCGGTTTGTGCGAGCCATGCAGCGCCAGGGCTTGCCGTTTGCGGCGGACTTCAATGCCGGATCCTTGCGCGGGGTGGGTTACATGCAGACCACCACGCACGCGGGACGGCGATGTAGTGCGGCAGATGCCTTTCTCGCTCCTGTGCTGTCCGATCCGCGCCTGTCCCTGATGACACGAGCGCGCGTCCAACGCATCGTCTTCAACGGCGACCGCGCTGTCGGCGTCGAGTATGCGATTGACGGTGTGCTCATGCAGGCAAGAGCGTCGGCCGAAGTGATCGTTTGTGCGGGCGCCTTCGCCACGCCGAAGCTGCTCATGTTGTCGGGCATCGGTCCGGTTGCGCATCTGCGCCAGCATGGGCTCGAAGTTCGCGTCGATTCCCCGGGAGTCGGCGAGCATCTGCAAGATCACAACGTTGCCGTCGTCTCGATGACGACTCGCGGGCAATATGGGTACTTCGGGGAAGACCGTGGGCGCCGCGCGCTGTTGAACGGACTCCGGTATCTCGCGTTCCACAACGGGCCCATCGCGTCGAACGGGGCCGAGACGATGGCTTTCGTCAATCTTCGTGAACCCGCGGGGGAACCGGATCTTCAGCTCTATTGCATTGGGGTTATGTGGCCGGATCCACAGGCGCCGAAGCCTACCTACGGGATGACATTGATGGCCAACCTCGTTCGGCCTCGATCTCGCGGGACCGTACGCCTCCGATCTGCAGATCCTGCGGACGACGCACTCGTCAACCCGAACTGGCTCTCCCATGATGAGGATACGGAGCGGCTTGTCGAAGCGATCCGGTATCTGAGATCGATCGCAGGAAGCGAACCGTTCGCATCCATCGTGGCACAGGAGGTCGGACCCGGACCCGCGCTCCAGTCGGACGATGAACTCGCCGACTACGTCCGGCGGACCACGGAGTCCAACTACCATCCCGTGGGCACGTGTCGCATGGGGCACCCTGACGATCCCATGTCGGTCTTGACCCCGGACCTCAAGGTAAAGGGCGTCAGCGGATTGCGCGTCTTCGATGCTTCGATGATGCCGTCGATTATCAGTTCGAATACGAATGCGACCGTGATGGCGGTGGCTGATCGTGCAGTCGACATGATGATGTCACCGACCACGATGACATCTCCGGCAGGCAGCAGCCTGCTGTCAACGCAGCCCGTGTGAGCCGGACGTTGGCAGGACACGGAGTGCCGCGGGTCAGGTCGAGCGTGAGTCGGAACGCGTTCCTCATGCGTCTTCGACGAGTATTCTTTTGCGAAAGCAGGCTATCCAAATGACGTCAAATGCACCCCGTCCGCTCGTCATGGTGACGCTGGATGGTTTGGTCGAACATGTCAATGACGCGTTCGTCGAATCACTCGGATGGCCTCGGGAATCACTGCTGCGGGTGGCAGCGTCGTCTTTGCTTGCGAATATACCGAAGGCCGTCCTGCTCGATATTCAACGGACGGTGCGCGCGAATCGCCCATGGGTCGGAATATTGCCTTATCGAACCGTGACCGACGAAGTTGTTTGGGCGCGTTCAAATCTTATGCCCGGCCGCTCCGGCAAACGGGCCATTGCGCTCATTGAGCCCATTGAGCCGGCGCAAAGCACTCAGGCGGCCCTTGCATACCGCACGATGGATGAAGCCAAACCCGGCTGGTCGATACGGGCGGGGAGAATCACGAGGAAACGATGGTACGGCGCGCCACGCAGAATTGGCCGCGCGAGTTTACGTTGGAAAGTCGCGGGTATTGTTTTCTTCCAATTTATAGCGTCGCTTGGAGCATGCATCGTTTCATTGCGGGGCGTCACATTGGAAACCGTGTGCATTGCCTTACTGCCGATTTTTGCCGGCAGCGGTTTGCTGTTGACAACGTTGTTTCATCGTCCTTTGAAAGAAATCACCAGAGTGGCCGTTGGTCTGGCTGCAGGACAACTGGACATTGCGCCGAGTGTAGCGGGCGATGGCGAGCCAAGGGATGTGCTGATCCTACTCAACCAGGCGATCCTGAATTTGCGCACTGCGGTTGCTGATGTACGGGACGGCGTCACGCAGGTATCGTCGGGCACCGAAACGCTCTCTGATGGAAATCGAGATTTATCGGCGAGAACCGAGCACCAGGTCGGCAGCGTTCAAGATACGGCGGCGAGCGTTGAACAGCTCAACGCTAGCATTTTCAACAATTCCCAATCATCCGCCGAGGCGGACAGGCTTGCGCGCGAGTCAACGCGTGCTGTGCGCGAGGGCGGACAGGCAGTGGAGCGCCTGATCGAGATCATGCGGAAGATCGATGCATCGAGTTCGGAAAGCGCCAGCATCGTTGGCGTAATAGACGCGATTGCATTTCAAACCAATATTCTTGCACTCAACGCCGCGGTTGAAGCGGCCCGTGCAGGACCCAGCGGACGGAGCTTTGCGATCGTCGCATCCGAAGTGCGTGCCCTTGCTCAGCGAAGTGCGACCGCCGCAAACCAGATTCGTGTCCTTGCAAATCGTAGCCTTGATCTGGCGCGGGAAGGACGCGTGGCGGCGGAGCAGGCGGGTGCAAGAATGCGGGAAACGGAAGCGGCCGTGGGGGTCGTCAGCAATCTGGTCGAAGAGATAAAGGATGCGTGCTCCGAACAAAGCCGCGCAATGGCACAGATCGAAGAGGCCATCGCTGCGATAGATCTGACAACGCAACAGAATTCGGCGCTCGTCAACTCGGTTGCATCGATCTCCGAGGAGATGCGCCAGCGATCGATGGGAGTCATGCAGGCCGTGTCGTTATTCGATATCTGACGCCGAGACGGAAGCTCGCAAGACGCGGTGTGGCGGGTTCTCATCGAGCGAGTCCTCCCGGCTTTGGCTGTGCTCCTTCCTCGTCACGCAGTAGCGGGCTCGTTGAGCGCGTAGCCTTCCATCTGGTTGCGCAAGGCGGCTTGAAAGGCCGGCCGTGCCTCGCACCGTTTGACGTAGGCGTCCAACAGCGGATACTCGCCGACCAGATTCGTATGCCGGATAAACCGAAGCACGCTGGTCATCAGGATGTCGGCCGCCGTGAAGCAACCCAGCAGATAATCGCGACCGTCAAGACACCCGGAAAGTGCGGCCAATCGAGTCTTTACATCGTCAACGGCTCCCGGTCGGCGCAGCGGTACCCACGCCTCGTCGCGGTGCAGCACGTCCATCGCAAAAAGATTCCAGATCGGCGGCTCGATGGTATTGAGTGCCGTGAACATCCAGGAGAGCGTTTCATTACGCCGGTCGACAGGCATGAGCGTCTCGCACCGTTCGGCGATGGCATGAACGATGGCGCCCGACTCGATCAAGGTTTGGTCATCGGACTCGAGCACGGGCACCAGGCCGAAAGGGTGTTTGCTGCGATAGGCAGCGGATTTCAACTCCCCGGTGCCGATCCACCGGCTGTCGTAAGCAAGCCCCGCCTCTTCGAGCGCCCAGCGCACGCGCAGATCGCGCACCAGCCCCTGGGCGAAAGGCGGTATCCAGCTGAAGCCCCACACAGCGATTTTTTCCATTTCGTTTCTCCACGTATCGCGTCATGTTGATGCCGGTGCTGCCGGCACGTCGGTTGGTGACCGTGGATAGACTGCCACCAGGCCAGCGGAGGCTGGGAGTGACAACTGTGGCGCGATTTCAGGCGCGCGGCGACGCCTGGTGGGAAGTCAACGAAGAATCTCTGCCGGCCCATCGAACAGCAGTACCGACGGGATCAGCCAAACCAGGCTGCGCCAAATGAGGTGCGGCGCCGTGATATCAGGCAGCGCGGTGCTGCCCTTCATCAGCGGTTCTCCCCGTTCACGCGTGTCTTCGCGGCCTCAGCCTCGAATACCGCGGTGAATACGCCGAGTCGGCCTTCCAGAAGGTTCCGCCCCAGGTTGGCGGCGAGCTGCGCGAAGTCCGGACCCATTACCACGCCAAGGTTCGGCGAAGGCGGCGGCCCCGACTCACGCAATTGGGTGATCCAGGCTTTGGCGGCTTCCGTGTCGTCTCGCGATGCCAGCGTTCGGAATCCCGCTTGTTCGATCGCCTCGCGCGTCGCGTCGGCCGTCATCAGGAAGCTGGTTGCTGGCGTTCTCGCCCAGGGCACAGGATAGTGCGGTTCGCCACCGTTTGCGACGACGTCGAACATCGCGAACGTACCGCCTGGTTTCAACACGCGTGCGATCTCCCGGTAAAGCCGTGCGCGATCGGCGATGTTCATCGCCACGTGCTGCAGCAAGGCGACGTCGAAATCGCAGTCGTCGAATGGCAGCGCCAACGCACTGCCCGTATGGAACGACACCCGTTCGCTTTGCCCTGTACGGTGGGTGAGATAGCGTGCCGCATCCACGAACGGTTCGCTGAGGTCGATACCTGTGACCCGGCATCCATAGGTCGCAGAGAGAAAACGGGCCGGCCCGCCAACGCCCGACCCGACATCCAGCACCGACATGTCGGCGGTGATGCCGGCCAACCCGGCAAGCTCGGCGGTAGCGGCAAGCCCGCGGGTATGAAATTGGTCGAGGGTACCCAGTTGTTGCGGAGTGAGCGGCTGATCCTCCGGCCAATGGGCTGCCAGTGCATGCTTCAGCCGCTCGGTCAGGCCGGTCGCGCGATAGTGATCGCGCACGTCATCAAGTACATCAGTCATTGCCAGGTTCCTCCACGGTATTGGCGAATGGATCAGGGCTTGCGAGCCCGGATTGACGCGACGCCTCGTCGGTAGCCGTAGGTGTACCATGACCGCTCGCGAGCGACTATTCACCACAATGTTCACGGGCTATGAAGCAGAACTTCACAGTCAGGCAGGGCGCGCTCGATGGCGTGGAGGTGTTTCTGAGCGTTGCTCAGCATCGCAGTTTTCGCCGGGCCGCCGCGCAATTGGGCATGACGCCGTCGGCTGTCAGCCAGGCGGTGCGCGTGCTCGAAGCGCGCATCGGCGCAGCGCTCTTCATTCGCACCACGCGTAGCGTCGGCCTGACCGAAGCAGGGGAACGGTTTCTTTCGCAGGCAAAGCCTGCCTTCGAAGAGCTGGTCGCCGCCAGCGAGGTTGCGCGCGGATTGGGCCAGCGGCCCACCGGGTTGCTGCGTCTTTCGGTGCCGCGCGCGGCGGTGCCGATCCTGCTTGAACCCCTGATTGCATCGTTCTGCCAGGCGTATTCCGAGGTCGAAGTGGAGATCGCCGCGACGAAGGAGTTGATCGATCTTGCGGCGGAAGGCTTTGACGCCGGCATCCGGCTGGGTCAATTCGTCGATGCCGACATGGTCGCCGTACCGATGACGCCGCCGTTTCGTCTCGTCGTTGTCGGCAGCCCTGCCTATTTCGCGGGTCGCACCCAGCCCCGGCACACGGACGAGTTGCGCCAACATGCGTGCGTGCGATGGCGGCGATCCAACGGGGCGCTCGCGCTATGGACATTCAACGACAGCGGCCATCCGATCGAAATCGCCGTAGCCGGTCCGCTCATCGCCAGTGATTTCTCCACCATGCTTGGCGCGGCAGTTGAAGGCGTCGGCTTGGCTCAGGTGCCCGAGCCGATTGCCGCGGAAGCGCTGAAAACGGGCAAGTTGGTGCAAGTGCTCGAGCCGTTCGCACCGATGACGCCCGGCGTATTTCTCTACTATCCAAGCCGCCGGCAGATCATGCCGAAGCTGCGCGCCTTCATCGATCATGTGAAGCGCCGCCGGGGAGACCTCGGCAACGTCGCGGGGGAAACGTGATTGGTGCCCGGCCAATGTGTGTGTAGGGCGGGCTGGACGGCCTGCCTGCCCCTACGCGCTTCTCCGCCGCGCCGCTCGACCTTGCGCCGCCTTCGTCCCCGCCAGAATCTCGTCGTGCATCTCGCGCAGCACCTCGACGAACGCCGCCGCCAGGCGTTCGCGCGGGCGGTGGGGCGGAAACAGCAAATAAGTCGGGAATATCACGGCCGGCGAGAACGGACGAATTGCCACGTCCGGCCCGACGAAATCCCGAGCGACGATCGGATGCGACAACGTCACACCCATCCCGCACCGCACCATCTCGCAACAGATCGCGGAATACTGCGCTTCGATTGCCAACACGCGCTCCACGCCCGCGCGCACGAATACTTCGTCCATCTGCGAACGCGTCCCGTCCCCGTGACAGAGCGAGATGAACGATTCGCCGCTCAGATCCGCAGGCGTGATCGAGGCTTTTTTCGCGAGGCGATGCTTGGCCGGCAGCACGCATACCGCTGCCACCTCCGATAGCAGCTCGACCTGGCAGCTCGACGACTCGCCGATGTACACCGCGACGCCCAAATCGCAGAATTGCGAGGCCGTCCAGTGGTTGACGGTGGCCGACGTATTGACGTGCAGCGACACGGTCACACCCGGATGCTGGCTTTGAAAGCGGCTGATGGCCCGCGGCACGAGGGCGAGGCCGGCCGATGGCACCGCAGCGATCCGCAAGCGCCCGCTGCCGAGGTTACGGATCTGCGCGGCGGCAGTTGCGAGCCCCTGCAGCCCCACATAAGCGCGCTCGACTTCGCGAAAGAAGGCCGTGCCTTCCGTGGTGGGCACGAGCCGTGCGCCCGTGCGTTGAAACAGCGTGAGTCCCGTGTCGCCTTCCAATTGCGAGATCAGTCGGCTCACATTCGGCTGAGACGTGAACAACGCCTTCGCCGCGGCCGTCATCGAGCCGGCCACCATGACGGCGCGAAACGCTTCGATCTGCTTGAGGTTCATCGCTTGTTCCCCCGTTCACGGCCCGCAGGCGCCATCATCGTCACGGCAAGGCCATATCATCTATGAATAGATCCGTATTTTATTCGTATTGGACGATATGGGTTGTGGCGCGCGAAACTGCAACGCATCGGCTCAAATCGTTTGCGCCGACGCGCTTAAAACCACATTGGAGATCGTCGTCATGAAGAACGCGTTGCGTCGTCCTTCCCTGTCCATGCCGCATGCCTTGCTGGCGGCGTTCGCGCTGTCGGGCGCGCTGGCGGCCACCGGCCGCGCTCACGCCGAATCGACGCTGTACGTAGCCAACGTCGGCGGCTCCAATGAACAGCTTTATCGACAAAAGATCGATCCGCCCTTCGAGAAAGCGCACAACGTGCGGATCGTCTATGTGGCGGGAAACTCGACCGATACGCTCGCGAAGCTGCAGGCGCAAAAAGGCCACGAGCAGATCAACGTCGCAGTGATGGACGACGGTCCCACCTATCAAGCCATGGCGCTCGGACTGTGCGGCAAAGTCGACGACGCCCCGGTCATGAGCGATCTTTATCCGCTCGCGCATTTGGGGCCGACCGCGGTCGGTATCGGTATGGTCGCGACGGGTATCGGCTATAACGAGAAGGCGTTCAAGAAGCTGGGCTTGCCCCCGCCCGATTCCTGGAGCGTGCTGACCGATGCGCGCCTGAAGGGAAAAATCGGCGTGCCGCCGATCACCAACACGTATGGGCTGCATACGCTCGTCATGCTCGCGCGCATGGCCGGCGGCGGGGAAAAGAACATCGACCCGGGCTTCGAGACGATGACCACGAAGGTGGCGCCGAACGTGCTGTCATGGGCGCCGACGCCGGGTGAAATGGACGGCCTGATGCAATCGGGCGACGTGATCCTCGCGCCGTATGGAAGCGGCCGCGCCGTGGCGCTTCAGAACACGGGCTTTCCGCTCAAGTTCATCTACCCGAAGCAAGGCGGCGTGGCGCTGCAAGTGGCCGCATGCGTTGTAGCGCAGAACGCTCAGCCCGAACTCTCGCAGCAGTTCGTTCAGTACTTGTTGAGCCCGCAGGTGCAGGCGATGCAGGCCGAAGACATCGGGCTCGGGCCGGTCAACAAGACGGTGAAGCTGTCGCCGCAAGTAGCCGCGCGCGTGCCATACGGCCCCGATCAGATCGCGAAGCTCACGACGGTCGATTGGGCCACCGTCAATGAGCATCGCACTCAATGGACTGAACGGTGGAATCGTTCGGTCGAGCACTGATTGACGCTTGCGCGAGCGGTGCGCGTGGTGCGCACTGCATGCCTCACATGAAGGATGGACGCAGATGAGCTTTCTCTCCCTGCAAGGTATTTCGAAGCGGTACGGCGATTTCACAGCGATCGAGCAACTCGACCTGGAGGTCGAACGGGGCGAATTCTTGTCGCTGCTCGGCCCGTCGGGCTGCGGCAAGACCACGACGCTGCAGATGGTGGCCGGCTTCGTTACGCCGAGCACCGGCCGCATTTTGCTCGACGGCCGTGACATCACGAATGAGCGCCCGGAGAAGCGCGGCATCGGCGTCGTGTTTCAAAGCTATGCGCTGTTTCCGCACATGACCGTGGCCGGCAATGTCGGCTTCGGCCTGGAAATGCGCAAGATGAAGCGCGAGCAGCGCGCACAACGCATCGCCGAGACACTCGAACTCGTGCATTTGACCGGGCTCGATGCGCGCTATCCGAAGGAGCTCTCGGGCGGGCAGCGGCAACGTGTGGCAATTGCCCGTGCGATCGCGATGCAGCCCGAGCTCTTACTGCTCGACGAGCCGATGTCGAACCTCGATGCGAAGCTACGCGAGGAAATGCATATCGAGCTGCGTGCGATTCAGAAGCGGCTCGGCATCACGACGATTCTCGTGACGCACGATCAGGTGGAGGCGATGACGATGAGCGATCGCATCGCCGTCATGCACGGAGGGAAGATCGCGCAACTGAGCACGCCGTTCGAGGCCTACGAACGTCCGGCTACGCCGTTCGCCTCGACCTTCCTCGGCCGCACCAACACCCTCGCGGGCCAGGTGCTGCGCAATAACCCCCGCTGTGCGGAGGTGGAGGTGGCGGGTGCCACGTTGCACGTGCCGCGCGAGGGACGCGATGTCACCGGCGCCGTCAACGTGTATATCCGCCCCGAGAAGGTGCGCATCGCCAACGGCGACGCGCGGGTGTGGGGACGTGTCGCGACGCGCGTGTTCGTGGGCAATCAGTGGCTGCTCGTCGTCGAAACCTCGCTCGGCAGGCTTCATGTCGCGCAGCCCAACCACGGCGCGCCGCCACCCGATGAAGGGCAAGACGTGGGGCTGGCCTGGACCGACGACGACCTGCGCGTATTGAGCCCGGAGGGCAATCATGGCCACGCTTGACGACGCGCGCGGCGGTGCCGCGCCCTGGCTGCTGTCCGCACCCGCGCTGCTGCTTTTCGCTGCGTTGCTGCTGGTCCCGCTGCTGCTGACGTTCGTGCTGTCGTTTCACGTCTTTCGCGACATGGCGGGCGTGCAGCCGGGCTACACGCTGCGCAACTATCTGCAGGTCGTGACCGATCCGTACTACGGCACAATCTTTCTGCGCACGGGCGCGCTCGCGTTCGCCGTGACGCTGCTCTCGATCGTGCTCGGCGTGCCGGAGACGATCGTGCTCGCTCGGATGCGCAGGCCGTGGCAGTCGATTTGCCTGCTGATCGTCATCGGGCCGCTGTTGATCTCCGTCGTCGTGCGCACGCTGGGCTGGCAGATCCTGCTCGGCAACAACGGCGTGATCAACAAGCTGCTGCAGGCCTTCGGCATCACCGACGAACCGATTCGCTTCGTCTTCACGATGACCGGTGTGGTCGTTGCGCTCACGCACGTGCTCGTGCCGTTCATGGTGATGTCGGTCTGGGCCACGCTGCAAAAGCTCGATCCGCAGGTGGAGTGGGCCGGCCGTTCGCTCGGCGCCTCGCCGCTGCGCGTGTTTCGGCGCGTCGTGCTGCCGCAGATTCTGCCCGGTGTGCTGTCGGGCTCGATCATCGTCTTCGCGCTCTCGGCCTCCGCATTCGCCACGCCCGCGCTCATCGGCGGGCGGCGACTGAAGGTGGTTGCCACGGCCGCTTACGACGAGTTTCTCGGCACGCTCAATTGGCCGCTCGGCGCGAGCATCGCAGTGCTGTTGCTGATCGCGAACGTTGCGATCGTCATGGGCTGCAGCCGGCTTGCCGAACGTCGCTTCAAGCACGTCTTCGATTGAGGGGGAAGCGATGAAGCAAAACGGATTCTTCTCGCTCGTCTATAACGCGTTCTTTCTGACGTTCATCCTTGCGCCGCTCGTCGTCGTGATGCTGGTCGCGTTTACGGATAAGGGCTATATCTCGATGCCGTTCCACGGCGCGTCGCTGCGTTGGTTCCGCGCGATTCTCGAAGACGACGACATCGTCTCGTCGTTCTGGCTGTCGGTGCGGCTCGCATTTTCGGCGGCGACGATCGGCGTGGCGCTCGCGGTGCCAGCCGCGCTCGCCATTGCACGCTATCGCTTCCGCGGACGCGGGGCAGTAATGGCGTTCTTTCTGTCGCCGATGATGATTCCCGCCGTCGTGCTCGGCATCGCATTTCTGCGGTTCTTATCCCTGCTCGGGGTTGGCGGATCGTTTTGGGCGCTCGTCTGCACGCACGTCGTGATCGTACTGCCCTATGCGCTGCGTCTCACGCTGTCGTCGGTGGTGGGGCTCGACCGTGATGCCGAGCGCGCCGCGCTGTCGTGCGGAGCGGGTCGCTTCACGGCATTTCGCCGAGTCGTGCTGCCGATGATCATGACCGGCGTCGCCGGCGGTTGGCTGTTGTCGTTCATCCAGAGTTTCGACGAGCTGACCATGACGATCTTCGTCGCCACGCCTGGCACGACGACGCTTCCGGTTGCCATGTACAACGCGATCGCGCAGACGATCGACCCGCTCGTCGCCTCGGTGTCGGCCGTGTTGATCGTGGGGACCGTGCTGCTGATGGTGATCCTCGACCGCCTGGTTGGGCTGGACCGTATCCTGATTGGGGAAGTTCGATGACATTGAAGGCATCTCCGAGCGCCGATGTGCTTGTGATCGGCGGCGGGCTGGTCGGCTCGGCGCTTGCATACGGGCTTGCGCGCGAGGGCGTGCGCGTGACGGTGCTCGACGAAGGCGACGGCGGTTTTCGCGCATCGCGCGGCAACTTCGGACTCGTATGGATTCAGGGCAAAGGATATGGCCTGACGCCCTATGCGCGCTGGTCGCGCGGCTCTGCCTCTCGCTGGCCCGGGTTGGCCACGGGCTTGCTCGACGATGCCGGCATCGATGTCGCGCTGCGTCAGCCCGGCGGTTTTCATTTCTGCTTCTCCGACGCCGAATTGACCGAACGCCACAAGCGTTTGTCGACACTGCGGCAAGAGATTGGCGATTACCCGTTCGAACTGCTCGACCACCGCGAAGTGCGCGATCGCGTGCCCGGCATCGGGCCGGCGGTCATCGGCGCCAGTTACACGCCGATGGATGGCCACGTCAATCCGCTGAAACTGCTGCGGGCGTTGCATGCGGGTATGCAGCGGCGGCGCGTCGAGCTCGTATCGGGAGAACGAGTGGCCGGGATCGAACCGTCCGCCGGTGCGCATGGCGGGTTCGAGGTGAGGACCGATCGCAATACCTATCGCGCTGCGCGGCTCGTGCTGGCTGCCGGTCTCGGCAATCGCGCGCTCGCGCCGCTCGTAGGGCTCGACGCACCGGTCTCGCCCAATCGTGGGCAAGTGCTCGTCAGTGAGCGCGTTGCTCCGTTCTTGCACTATCCGACGTTGAACGTGCGTCAGACCGATGAAGGCACCGTGCAGTTCGGCGACTCGATGGAGGAGGTCGGTCTCAACGACTTCACAACCACGCGCGTACTCGGCGACATCGCGCGGCGCGGCGTGCGGACTTTCCCCATGCTGCGCGACGTGCGGCTGGTGCGGACCTGGGCGGCGCTGCGCGTCTATAGCCCGGACGGGTTTCCGATCTACGAACAATCGGCAGCGCATCCGGGCGCCTTCGTCGTGACCTGCCACAGCGGCGTCACGCTTGCCGCCGCGCATGCATTGCGTCTCGCGCCCTGGATCGCGGGCGGCCCGATGCCCGACGAACTACCGGCTTTTTCCGCGCGGCGCTTCATGCGTGCCGCCGTACCGATCTCCGCTCACTGAAACCACCATGAGTTGCCAATCGACACATCCCCTGTTCAAACCGTTGACCGGCGCCGAGGCGCTGGTCGACATCTGGTTCAACGACGAGCCGCTTTCAGTGCCGGGCGAGCGCTCGGTCGCAGCCGCATTGCTCGCAGCCGGCGTGTCGCGCTTTCGCGCGACGCCCGTCTCGGGCTCGCCGCGCGCACCGTATTGCATGATGGGCGCGTGCTTCGAATGTCTCGTTGAAATCGACGGCGTGCCGAGCCGACAAAGTTGCATGGTGCAGGTGCGCGCAGGCATGCGCATTTATTCGCAGGAAGGCGCGCGCGACTTGCCGCCGTTGAACGCCGACGCAGCGGAGCATCATCATGACCGCTGATTTCTCTCCGGAAAAGGTGGATGTGGTCGTCGTGGGGGCCGGACCGGCTGGAATGAGCGCGGCCACGCGGGCGGCCGGCGCGGGCCTTTCCGTGGTGTTGCTCGATGAACAGGATGCCGTGGGCGGGCAGATCTACCGCGCCATCGGCCGTGCCGATACGCGCCGCAAGGAAATACTCGGCGCCGATTACGCGGCCGGCTCGCCGATCGCCGAAGCGTTCGCTCGCTCGGGCGCGCGGCACGTTGCGAACGCGTCGGTATGGCAGGTCACGCGCGAGCGCTCGGTGCATTACCTCAAGGATGGCAAGGTTGGCAGCTTCGAGGCGAAGCGCATCATTCTGGCAAGCGGAGCGCTTGAACGTCCGTTTCCGATTCCGGGCTGGACGCTGCCCGGCGTGCTGACGGCAGGCGCCGCGCAGATTCTGCTCAAGAGCGCCGGAGAAGTGCCGGCCGCCGCGCCGGTGCTGGCCGGGTGCGGACCGCTGCTGTACTTGCTGGGATGGCAATATGTGCGTGCCGGAGTGCCGATTCGCGCACTCGTGGATACGACGCGCCACGAAGATCGCTGGCGAGCCAAGCGTCATTTGTTCTCGGCGTTGCGCGCGTGGCCTTTTCTGAGCAAGGGCCTGCAACTGATTCGTACATTGCGCGCGGCCGGCGTGCCGATGTACGAGGGCGCCGACGATCTGCGCATTGAAGGCAAGACGGCAAGCGACGGGGTGCAGCGGGCGTCCGCACTCACTTTCTCGACAGCGAGCGGCGCGCATCGTGTCGAAGCCGACGTGATTCTGCTGCATCAAGGCGTTGTGCCGAATACGCAATTCACGCATGCCTTGCGCGCTGCGCATCGCTGGGACGATGCTCAGTTGTGCTTCACACCGCAAACGGATCAATGGGGCGAACTCGATGTGCCGGGCATCTTCGTCGCGGGCGACGGTGCGGGAATCGGCGGGGCGCAGGCCGCCTTTGAACAGGGTGCGCTTGCGGCGCTTGCGGTGGCGTCTCAACTCGGCGCGCTCGATGTCGCGGTACGCGATCGCGAAGCGGCGTCGTATCGCGCGGCGCTCGCGCGCGTGATGCGCATCCGTCCTTTCCTCGACAGCCTCTATCGGCCGCGCGACGTCAATCGCATTCCTGCCGACAGCACGATCGTCTGCCGCTGCGAGGAAGTCACGGCCGGCGATCTGCGCGGCTTCGTGGCACTCGGGTGTGTCGGGCCGAACCAGGCGAAATCGTTCGGACGTTGCGGCATGGGCCCGTGTCAAGGACGCATGTGCGGGCTGACGGTCACGGAGGTGATCGCCGATGCGCGCAAGGTATCGCCGGCCGAAGTGGGCTATTACCGCATTCGGCCGCCGATCAAGCCGCTTACGCTCGGAGAGCTCGCCGGTGAATGAGATTTCGCAACAGGGCGCGGGCGTGGTGCAGGAGGCTGACGTTCTCGTGATAGGCGGTGGGCTGCACGGCACGAGCAGCGCATTCCACCTGGCGTGCGGCGGGGCGAGCGTGATCGTATTGGAGGCCGACTATGTGGCGCGCCATTCGTCGGGCGTCAACGCCGGTGGTGTGCGTACGCTCGGGCGGCCGCTGCCGGAGATTCCACTCGCGCTGATGTCGCGCGAGATGTGGCATACGTTGCCCGAGATCGTGGGTGACGATGGCGGCTTCGTACCGTCGGGTCAGTTGAAGATCGCGGAAACGCAAGCGGAATTCGAGGAGTGCCGCGAGCGCGTGGACCTGCTCGAAGCGCACGGCTTTACGCATGAAAAGCTGATCGATCGCGAGATGGTGCTCGAGTTGGAGCCCGCGCTCGCGCCTCACGTGACAGGTGGCATCTGGGTCGAACGCGACGGTTATGCGCTGCCGTTTCGGACGACGACGGCGTTTCGGCTTGCCGCGCAGCGGCGGGGCGTTAGCTTTCATGAAGGCACGCCGGTGGCGCGCATCGAGCAACGCGGCGAGCGCTGGTACGTGCAGACGCCGCGAGGCTGGTTCGCAGCGGGGAAAATGCTCATTGCGGCCGGCGCATGGTCGGGCGATCTGGCGCTTCAGGCTGGCGAACCCGTGCCTGTTCATCCAGAGGGATTGATGCTGATGGTCACGCATCGCGTCGCACCCTTTTGCAAGGCCACGCTCGGTGCAACCGGGCGACCGCTGTCGTTCAAGCAGTTCCACAACGGTACGGTCGTGATCGGCGGCAAATTGATCGGTGTGGCGGATTTGCCAGGCAGACACGGCGAAGTCGACTTCATGCGTCTCGTGAAGAGCGCCCAGACCGTGGTCGATCTATTCCCGCATCTGCGCCACCTTGGTATCAATCGCGCGTGGGCCGGTGTCGAAGCGTTTACCGATGACGCGCTGCCGGTTATTTCAGCGAGCCGTACAGCGTCGAATCTCTACTACTCGTTCGGTTATTGCGGCAGCGGATTTCAGTTGGGTCCGGCTTGCGGGCAGCTCGTGGCCCAGATGATGATCGATGGCACCACTTCGCTGCCGCTCGATGCCTTTGCGATCGACCGATCGTTTGCAGTGACCGATGCGAGCCCAATGCCGAGCACCGCTGGCCATCACCCGGTGGCTTAGCGTTCTCGCATTCATCTTCAATTCGTTTCAATCCACAAGGAGTCAAACAGATGTCCGATATCGTCCGCATCGATACCAATCAACGCATGAGCCGCGTCGTGAAGGCCGCGGGCCTCGTGTTCATCGGTGGCCAGACCTCGGCAGATCCCGCCCCCGATGTGAAAGTGCAGACCGCAAAGGTACTTGAGAAAATCGACGGGTTTCTGGAAAAGGCGGGCATCGACAAAACGCGGCTTGTGTCGGCTCAGGTCTGGCTGGCGAACATCGAGCGCGATTTCGCAGGCATGAACGAGGTGTGGGACGCATGGGTCCCGCAAGGCTGCGCGCCGACGCGGGCCACCGTGGAAGCAAAGCTTGCGGCCCCGCATCTGCTCGTCGAAATTGCGGTGGTGGCGCTGGGTTGAAATCGGTGGGGCGGTCGATAAGTAGTTCACCTCGGCAATGCGTGTCTCGAGGGACGGCACGTGCTTGCGCAGAAGCTGTTCATACTGGCCGCCACCGGCGGATTGATGGCCGCAAGATGGTCGAGCGCCCTCGTGTTCACGAGGGTGTGAGCAACGAGTTGCGGGAAGACATGCATATCGACCCGCCTGTCGTGGAGCGGCACAACTAAACCGCAGGCACGCTACCGAGGCGTGTGAGCACCTTCCATACGAGGCCGCGGATCGCCGCGTACAAAGCACACCACTCATGCCACAGTGGGTTGACCTGTGTCAGTGTTTCCCGGGCCGCAACCAGTAGTATTTCAATTGGACTGACCACGCTGGGCGCTGTCGACCACGACACTGCAAGGCATGCATTTGCTTTGGTACAGAGCGTCTATCGTGTACTTGACCCATTTCCGTGGAGCACGCCATGGCCGACCCACTTGCCGTATGGCACACCGAGCACATTAATTTCGCCCGGCTACTCGACATTCTGCAAGAACAGGTAGCGGCGCTCGACCGGGGTGTGAGCCCGAATTACGCGCTCATGGGCGATATCCTTTACTACATGCGGAATTTTTCCGATCGTGTCCATCATCCGCGGGAGGATGTTGCGTACGCGCGGCTTGCTGAGCGGGATCCCGGGACGCAAATTGTGGTGAACCGCCTTCTGCAGGAGCATCGCGTGATTGCCACGGCCGGCGATGAACTCCTGATTCGTATCAATGAAGCCGCGGGAGATGTTGTCATCTCGCGCACGGCTCTGGAGGCGGCCGCGGCGACGTATCTTGTGTACTATCGTCATCACCTTTCCACTGAGGAGCGAGACGTGATGCCTCGCGCTGCGCAGGTGCTGACAGAACAGGACTGGGCCGCAGTCGATGCGGCCGTACCGGCTAGTCCCGATCCGCTTTTCGGAGAGAATGCACTGGAGCGCTTCGATGCGCTTCGAAGGCAGATCGCTCTGGACGCGCAGGTGCCAAAGGATCTGGGCCAGCCACCGGACCTTCATTGATTGAATCTGCGCTCGCCGCATGGTCAGCGCGTCACAGCGAGCTTCGGCGTGGGCACGGTGGTGCCGAACGAAGGCATCGACATCATGGCGTTCATCAATTTGACGAAGCTGCAGTCGCGCTGATCCTGCGCCCGATGTAGCAATCGAAGCGCCGGGGACAGAGAAGAAACGGCAAAACGATACCGCTGCTTGAACTCGCTGGCACGATCTCTAACGGAGGCATTATGCTGCCACGCCATCTTGAACTGCATCGTCTCGGATCCATGAACTGGTTGCGTGCCGCTGTATTGGGCGCCAATGATGGCATTGTCTCGACAGCGAGCCTTGTCGCCGGCGTGGCCTCGGCGCAAACGCCTCATGGAAGCGTCGTGCTCACGGCCGTGGCCGGCTTGGTGGCAGGGGCGATGTCGATGGCGACCGGAGAATATGTTTCTGTTTCCTCGCAAGCGGATACTGAAAAGGCCTCGCTCACCCAGGAGCAAGCCGAACTCAATGCCGACTTCCCGCGCGAACATCGAGAATTGACTGCCATCTACGTACGTCGCGGCCTGGATGTGTCGCTTGCCGAGCAGGTTGCCGAAAAGCTGATGGCGCACGACGCACTAGGGGCGCATGCGCGTGATGAGCTGGGCATTTCGAAGGCGACGTCTGCCCGGCCTCTTCAAGCCGCGCTGGCTTCTGCCTCCAGTTTTGCAGTTGGCGCCGCTTTGCCGGCTGTCGTTGCCGCGCTTGCGCCCGAATCAGTGCTGCTTCCAGCCATCATCCTCTCTGCTCTCGTTTCACTAGCCGCGCTAGGTGGCTTGGCCGCTAAAGCGGGCGGAGCGAAAGTCGGCCCGGGTGTCATCCGCGTCGTGTTCTGGAGTGCCCTCGCAATGGGCGTATCCTCAGGCGTCGGCGCGTTGTTTGGTGCGGTTGTCTGAAGCACCGGACGCAATCAGGAATTGAGCGAAGCGTCAGGTTGTTCTGAATAATCGCCGCGAATCTCGGCGGACGTGACTAGCGTGTCGCGGCGAGGTCTTTCGGCTCCGCCATGTACGGCTCGAACCCATACAGCCGCTCCGGGTTGTCCACCAGGATCGCCTGCCGCAGCGCCACGTCTCCGACCCACTCGCCGAACTGATCGGTGAGGTCGGTGTCGTCCGGCATCGGCACGGGAATCGACGGATGCGGCCAGTCCGTGCCCCAAACCAGTTGACGCGGATTCGCTTCGATCAGCGCGTCGACAAACGGCCGCATATCGTCGTAGGGCGTGGCTTGCAGGCCGGTGCTGCGATATGGGCCGGACAACTTCACCCACGCGAGCTCTTCGCGGACCAGTGCGAGCAGGTTCTGAAAGCCCGCGTCGCCGGTACCCTTGGCTGCCGGCACATGGCCCAGATGATCGAACACGGTCGGCACACGCAGCCGCTGCACGAGGCCAGGCAAGTCATCGATTGCCGACACGTCGGCGAGAAACTGCAGATGCCAGCCCAGTTCGCGGATGCGCTGGGCGAGCGTGTCCGCCGTGCCGATCGCGAGCCCTGCACCGAAGACCAGATTCACCCGCACGCCGCGCGCGCCGAGCCTGTGGTATTCGGCCAGTTCGGCATCCGTGACGGACGGTTCGAGCACGAGTACCGCGCGCATCGGCAATCGGCTCTCGGCCATCACTTGCAGACTGCGCCGGTTGTCCATGCCGTACGGACTCGGCTGGACGATCACCGAGCGGGCGATGCCGAACGTTTGGGCCAGTTGTTCATAGTCGGCGAGCGTGGCGTCGGGCGGCGTATAGCTGCGCCCCGGCGCGTACGGCCATGTGGTTTCCGGGCCGAAAACGTGAAAATGACAGTCCACCGTGCCGGGCGGAAAAGGCTGTTTCGGCGCACGTGAAAGAGGGCGTGCCGGATCGCATACCGGAATGGTCATGAGTGAAGCCTCCACCGCCAGAATCGTTGGCGTCCGCGGGTTCCAGTCCCACCGGACGTTGCGCGAATTGCGCGATTCGCGTGATTGAGAAAAAGATCCGGTCCGGGCGAACCCGGACCGAATCGTCGAGCCGCTTGCGCGGGGTGGCAACGCCAAGGGCGTTGATAGCGCTGATAAGGCGTCCCGCGCTTACGGCTTGACCGAAGCCACCACCTTGGTCAGCTTGAACAGATCGGCCGGCGCTTCGCAATGCTGGCAGTTCACGCCGGGAACGTTCGGTGCTTCCTTGATGATGTTGGCCGGCAGCGGCTGGATCGTCGCGCCCGGTGTCGGCGTGCCGTGCAGCGCTGACATCAGCGACAGCTCGGGAGTCAGCACAGGGTCGAACACCTCGGTGTTGAACGAATCAGGCACCTTGGTCGACGGGAACGCGTTACAGCCGTTAACGAAGGTATCGCCCGTGCATACCTTGACCTTGGCGGCCGGCACCCACGGCAATGGGTACTCGATGTTATGTACCGTGACTTTGCGCTTGCCGGTCAACTCTTCCATCATCAGCTTGAACGCGTAACCCGACACGTTGATCGGATCGCCCGAAGAAATGCCGTCGAGGCCGCGCTTCTTCAGATCCGCGTTCGCCAGCGCGAGACGGAAGCCGTTGGTGTTTTCGCCCGTCACCGGCACGAGCTTCTTCTGACCGCTCGCGAGCATCGCCGCGACGATGCCGTCCTCGCCGTTTTCACCGAAAATCGCATCGACGTCGGGGTGCGCGGCGAGCGCCTTGGCCGTTTCCTGCTGGGTCGTCTGGCTGTTCCACATGCCGTAGTATTCCGCGACGATCTTGATGCCCGGATACTTCTTGAACACGCTCATCGCGCCGTCGTAATTCATCTTGTCGACCGAGTTACCGGGCACGCCGCGATCGATGAACACGTTGCCCTTGCCGTTCAGTTTATTCACCAGCCATTGCGCGGTATTCGGCGCGAAACCGGCGGTGATGTAGCTGACCGTGCGCGCGCACGGTTCGGTCACCGTCGCGCTGTACGTGTACACCAGCACGTGTTTTTCGCACGCTTCGTGGATCGCACGGTTCAGGCCGGTCGAAGAGATCGGGAACGTGATGATGGCGTCGGCGCCCGCCGACACCATGCTCTGATACGCCGCTGCCTGCGCCTGCACGTCAGTGCCGGAGATGACCGTTTTCAGATCGACCAGCTTGTCGTACGGCGGAGTGGCGGCGAGCGCCTTGATCAGATTCGATGTTTCGGTCTGATAGCCGTTGCCGCTGTAGCTCATGCTCAGATACACCTTGTACTTCTTCTGCGGCGTCTGGGCCTGGGATGCAGTGATGGAGCCGGCCAGCACGGCGGCGGCGCCAAGCGCGAGAGCGCAGGTTTTAAAGGCTTTTCGATAGTTCATGTGTCCTCCTGATGCGTCGGGATGTCCCATTCTTTAGGGTTGTTTTCTACTACTTGAAGCACTGCGTTTGATGAGCAGCGCGAGGTCGTCGCGCAACAGCACCAGCGCGACGAAGATCACGACGCCGTAAATGATCGTGCGCCAGCCTTCGGCGATACCGAGCGACGAGACGATGGTCGACAGCGTGGTCAGCAGGACCGCGCCGGCGGCGGCGCCCAGATAGATGCCGCGGCCACCGACGATCGAGGTGCCGCCGATCACCGCCGCCGCTACCGACGGCAGCAGATAGCTTTGACCGAGCGTCAGCGTGACGCCACGCACGTAGCCGAGCATCAGGATGCCGGCGAGGCCCGCGCTCGCGCCGCTGATCGCATAGGTCGAGATGGTGAGCCGATGCACCGGCAGCGCGGCGACATACGCGGCGGTCGGATTGGTGCCGAGCGCGTAGAGCTTGCGCCCGAAGCTCGTGCGCATCTGAAGGAAGCAGCCGGCGGCGGTGCCGAGCACGATCAGATACAGGATCGGCGTGCCGAGCGGGGTGTTCGCGAACAGCGCGGACAACGCGGCCGACGGCTGGCCGGTCGGCGTTCCCTGAGTGAAGCCGAGCGTCACGCCGTACAGGATCACGCCCATCGCCAGCGTCATGATGAATGGCGGAATCTTGATGAGACTCACGCCGATGCCGCTGCACGCGCCGAGCGCCGCCGTGATGAGCAGAATCGCCGGCACACCCCAGGCGACGGCGGAATCTGCGCCGCCGACCCACTTGAACGCGAGCACGCCGCCGAGCGTCATCATCGAGGCGACGCTCAGGTCGAGGCCGCCGAGCAGGATCACCATCTGCTGGCCGAAGGCGACCACCATCAGGAAGCTCGATATCACAAGGATCGCCTTCATCTGAGCGAGGCTGCCGAAGTTCGGCCCGAGCACGCGCGAGGCGGCGATCAGCGCGAACGAAATCGCGAACAGCGCGATGGCGGTGCGCAGGTCGCGGTCGAGCCGGCTGAACCAGCCAGGTGCGGCGTCGCCGCCGCGCGTGTCGGCGGGCCGGCCGCCGGTCAATCGAGCCTGAGTCATGCGTGAACCTCCCCACGGGTGCTGATGCGCGCGAAGAACACCGCCACGACGACGGCGGCGATCATCACGACGCCCTGGAAAATGCCGGTATAGAACGACGACACGCCGGTAGAGAACAGCACCTTCTGCAGCAGCGTCAGCGTGAGCGCGCCGAGCAGCGAGCCGGCCACGCCGCCGCGGCCGCCCGAGAACGAGGTGCCGCCGAGCGCGATCGCGGCGAACACCAGCAGCAGATACGGTTCACCCGCGTTGGGCGTGCCGGTTGACGTGAGCGCGGTCAGCATGAAGCCGGCGAGGCCGTAGCACACGCCTGCGAGCATGTAGGCGATCAGCTTGACTCGCCTGACCGGCACGCCGGCCAGCACGGCGGCGGTTTCGTCGGCGCCGGTGGCATACAGGCCGACGCCCCAATCGGTGCGCCGCAGCACGCGCCAGATCGCATACGCTGCGACGGCGATGGCGAGCGACACCGGCACGATGCCGCGGATGCGGTCGGTCATCGTGTAGGTCATGAAGTCGGAGACGTTGCCGCCCGGCGCGTCGAGAATCAGCAGCGTGATGCCCGAGCAGACGATCATCGTGGCGAGCGTGAGCGCGATGGATTGCAGCTTCCAGTACGCGATCAGGTAGCCGTTGATCGCTCCGACGGCGGCGCCGGCCGCCATCGCGATTGCCGCGCCCTGCACGGCGCCCCACGGGCCGTCGCCGCCATGCACGGCGACCAGCACGTTGGTGAGTGACACCACGCCGGCGACCGACAGGTCGAAGCCGCGCGTCAACACGACCAGCGTGCCGCCGGCCGCCGCGAGCGCGAGCGGCAGGCTGTTATTGAGGATGTCGGTGAGCACCGAACCGCTCAGCGCATCGGCTTGCGTGGCTGCGAAGATCACCGTCAGCACCGCGAGGATCACGACGATGATGGTGGTGCCGTCGCCGAGCATGCGCCGGTACCACGAATCGGGGCGCAGCGCGTTCGACACGGAGGAGGACGAAGAAAAGGACGCAGGGTGGTTCATGCAGGGACTCCATGTCCGGCGGCGAGCGCGACGAGGCGTGGCTCGGACAGTTGGTCGCCCGATGCTTCGCCTGCGACGCGTCCGCCATAGACGACCACGCAACGGTCGACGAGGTGGATGAGTTCCGCCAGTTCAGTGGAATAGACTAGCGCCGCGCCGCCCTGTGCGACGAACTCGCGAATCAGGTCATAGATCACGGCTTTTGTGCCGACGTCGACACCGCGCGTCGGATCGAACAGTACGAGGTGCCGCGCGCCGGACATCAGCACGCGGCCAATCAGCGCCTTCTGCTGATTGCCGCCCGACAATGCGCCGATCTTCAGTTTCAGATAGCGGGTGGACAAGTCGACGCGCGCGGCTTCCTGGTCCACGGCGGCTTGCTCGCGCGCGCGGTTGACCACGCCGAAGCGTCCCAGCCGGCCGAGCACCGGCAGCGTCATGTTGCTGTCGGTGCGCAGTCCGAGGAATACGCCTTCGGTCTTGCGCTCTTCGGGCACGAAGCCGATGCCGGCATTCGCCGCGTCGGCGGGATTGGACAGGAGGACCGTCTTGCCGTCGATGCGGATCTCGCCGCCGCGTGCCGGCGTGAGCCCGGCCAGCATGCGGAACAGGTCGCGCTGGCCCTGGCCTTCAAGACCGGCGACACCGACGATCTCGCCCTTGCCGACGCTCAGTGTCATCGTCGCGACCGTGCCGCCGGACAGGTTGGTCACGCCGAACGCTTCGTCGCGGCGCTGGGCCGGCGCGCTGCGCGCCGCCTGCGTGTCGCGCGCGGCGGAGCCGACCATCATCTTGAAGATGCCCGCGTCGTCGATACCGGCGAGCGAGACGGTTTCGATGCTTTCCCCGTTGCGCAGCACGGTGCCGCGGCGGCACAACCGGCGCACTTCGGAGAGCCGGTGCGAGATGTACAGCACGGCGGTGCCGGCGGCGGTGATGCGCTCGAGAATGTCGAACAGCCAGGTGGGGTCGGACAGCGCCGCGGTCGGCTCGTCCAGCACCAGCAGCTTCGGGTGCCGGGCCACCGCACGCATGATCTCGACGCGCTGCTTCTCTGCCAGCGACAGCGAGCGCACATGCAGGCCCGGATGAATGTGGCTCAGCCCGTATTCGGCAAGCATCGCGGCGGCGCGTTCTTCGCTCGCCTTGACCGACACCAGGCCGATCCTGCCCTTCACCTGGCGCGGCAGCATCAGGTTTTCCGTCACGCTCAGATTGGGCAGGAGGCTCAGTTCCTGAAACGCGGTCGATACACCGGCCGCGCGCGCGGCCATCGGGTCGGCCGGCGCATAGGCGTGACCGTCGAGCGTGAGCGCGCCGCTGTCCGGTGTCACGATGCCCGACAGCACTTTCACGATGGTGGATTTGCCGGCGCCGTTCTCACCCAGCAGCGCGTGGATTTCGCCCGCTTCGATATCGAGCGACACGCGGCGCACCGCGATGGTCGCACCATACGCTTTGGCGATGCCCTGTAGATCGAGCCTCTTCGGCGTGCCCGCGGCCTGGGCGACAGCGTCAGCCATTGTAGACACCACCGTCGATGCTGAACGATTGCGCGGTCACGTAGGCCGATTCGTCGGCGGCCAGATAGACGAACAGCGGCGCGATTTCGTCGGAGCGGGCCTGACGGCCGAGCGGCACCAGCGCGGCGATTTTCCGCTGCTGCGCGTCGGCACCGCCCATGAAGTCGATCGCGGGCTGGTTGAAGGCGGTGTCGACCCAGCCGGGGCAGATCGCGTTCACGCGGATGTTGTCGGGTGCGAGTTCGAGCGCGAGCGCGGCGGTGAACGCCACTACCGCGCCTTTGGATGCCGAATAAGCGACCAGCCCCGGACCGCCGCGTTTGCCCGCCAGCGACGACATGTTGATAATCGAGCCCTTGCCCGATTGCCGCAGATACGGGATCGCATGCTTGGCGCCGAAGAAATGCGCGCGCGCGTTGACCGCGAACAGCGCGTCCCAGGCGGCCTGCTCGAAGCTGGCAATCGGTCCCGAGCGTTGCAGGCCCGCGTTCTGCGCCAGCACGTCGAGCCCGCCGAGCCATTGGACGCCGCGCGCGATCAGGTTCGCGACGCTCGCTTCGCTGGTGACGTCGACCTGAACGAAATGCGCGGCGTCGCCGAGCTCGTCGACCACTGCGCGGCCCGCTTCTTCAGCGAGATCGCCGATCACGATACGCGCGCCTTCCGCGATGAAACTGCGCGCTGCTTCCTTGCCGATGTTGCCGGTTGCGCCGGTGATGATGATGCGCTTGCCGGTGAGACGACCTGCCATGACGTACTCCTGAATGCAAAGGGTTACTGCTGGCGCGAACACGCGAGCAGGAAGCGTTCAAGCGCCGGATTGCACAGATCCGGCCGCTCCAAGGTGGGCATGTGCGCGGCGTTGGCGACCGTCAGCAACTGCGCGTCGGGGATGGCGCGCGCAATCTGTTCGAGCACCGGCAGCGGCGTGGACATGTCTTCCTCACCGGCGACGACCAGCGTCGGAACGGCGATGCGATTGAGCACAGCCGCCAGTTCCATATCGCGGATCGCGGCGGCGCTGCCCGCGTAGCCGTCGAGCGAGGTGCCGAGCACCATCGCGCGCATCTTCGCCATCAGCTCGGGCTGGTCGCGCTTGAATGCCGGGGTGACCCAGCGGTCCACAGTGGCTTCGGCGAGCGGCGCCACGCCGACCTCGCGGACTTCGCGCACACGGGCGTCCCATGCCGCCTTGGGCGCGTCGCTCGTGGTCGCGCACAGCGTCAGGCTCGCGAGACGCTCGCCATGCCATGCGCCGAGCTGCTGGCCGATCATGCCGCCCAGCGAGAGTCCGACATAGTGAGCCTTGCCGATGCCCAGATGGTCCAGCAGCGCGACGGCGTCCTGCGCCAGCAGCGCGAGCGAGTAGTCGCCCGGCGGGCCGCTCGAGCCGCCGTGGCCGCGAATGTCGTAGCTGAGCACGCTGAAGGAGCGTGCCAACACGTCCCATTGCGGTTCCCACATGGTCAGGTCCGCCGCGAGCCCGTGGCTCAGCATGACCACCGGCGCGTCGGCCTTGCCGACCAGCGTGTAGCGGGTCCGTATGCCGTTGGTGTCGGCCCTTCGATCCATGTCTCCCCATCCTGTTGAGCGTTCCATTCGGCGGCGTTCTGGACGCTCCGGAATTCGTGGGGAGTGAGTCTCTATTTTGTCGACAATTTTGTCAAAGATATTTGCGTCAAGGTAAACGCCAATATTGGCGGCGTTGCGGACGGGTAAAATGGGCGGCATAAAGCGGGGCGTGGCTGCGGGCTGCAGAGCGGGTGGTGGCGGCCGGCGAACGTCGTCAGGACAATTACAGAGGGAATGGGTTTGGTCACGAAAACCGACGCACAGGCGGCGCAACTGGTCGAAAGCATCAAGTCGGACATCATCGTTGGACGACTGCGGCCGCATCAGCGGCTGGTCGAAGAAGAGATCAGCGCGCAGTTCAATGTGTCGCGGCATGTGTCGCGGGCCGCGCTCGTGCATCTCGAACGGATGGGTTTGGTCACGCGCAGGCCGAATCGCGGCGTGATCGTGCGCGACTTTTCGCTGGAGCAGGTCGAGCAGATCTACGAGGTCAGAATGATCCTGCAGCGCGAAGCGGCCAGCCGCGTACCGATGCCGGCGCTGCCCGGCGCGCTCGCTGAAATCGAGGACATTCACGCGGAGTATTGCCGCGAACTCGACGCGGGCAATCTGTTGCAGGTCAATGTGCTGAACGACGCGTTTCACCGGCGTATCTGGGCGACCTGCCCGAATCAGTACCTGGCCGAGACGATCGAAAAGCTGTGGGTCGAGACCACCGGCATCCGCTGGTACGGCGTGGGGGATCCGCAGTTGCTGTCGCATTCGCGCGAGCATCACGCGACCATGATCGAGCAGTTGAAAAGCGGCGACCGCGCCGGTTTCGTCGCGCTCGCGGTCGACCACATCATGCCGCCGCTGGAAGCTTTCCGGCGCGCCCATCGCGCGAGCGCGCCCGGCAATCCCGCCACGCTGCAACGGGAGCGCACCGCCGGATGAAACCGACCTACGAAATTCTGGTGCAGGGCAATAACCTGCGCATGAAGCACGATTTCCTGGGCATCGCCAACGTCACGCTGATTCGCGCGCAGGAAGGCCTGATCCTGTTCGACACCGGCGGCTATATCTCGCGCCTCGGCCTGCTGAAGGCGCTGCGCGAGCGCGGCATTGCGCCGGCCGATATCAAGACGGTTTTCCTGTCGCATTTGCATTTCGATCATGCGCACAATGTCGATCTGTTCACGCATGCGCGCTTCGTGGTCAGCCAGCGCGAATGGGACTACGCGGCGCATCCGCATCCTGACGATTTGCTGCTGCCCTGGGGCATTCGCGAGCAGTTGTCGAAATCGAAGATCGAATTCATCAGCGGCGAAGGACAGCTCGATCACGGCGTTCACTTTTTCCCGGCGCCGGGACATACGCCGGGTTGCTATGGGCTTGAACTGGACACCGCGGACCGCGGCCGGGTGATCATCGCGGGCGACGCGATCAAGTACGCGAAGGAAGCGATTCTGAAGCGCTGTGATATGGCGTTCGATGAAATCGACGTCGGCACGCGTACGATCCAGCGGATTCTCGATCGCGCGGATCGGATTGTGCCGGGGCATTTCCCGGAGTTGATTCGTCAGGCGGACGGCAGCTTCGCGTGGGAAGATTCCGCGCCGTTTGAATTGCTGGTCCGCTGACGGCTGCGGCAGCCGCAGCGACGCCAGCACCGTCGACAGCAGCCGCAGCGCGCGCCGAGCGAGCGCGCGTTGCTTTGCGTCTGCGCAGACAAGCGCGCCGGATTCGACGGCCCGCTTGCTGCGCACATACTGCCACCATTGCCCGCAACGTCCCCTTACATCTGCGCGCCGATCATCCACGGTACGAACTCATCGTCGCCGACACCCAGCGCTTCACTGCGGCTCTTTTCACCCGACGCCACCCGCAGGATCGCGTGGAAAATTTCCTCGCCCTTCTGCTGCACCGTCACGCTGCCTTCCATGATGTCGCCGCAGTTGATGTCCATGTCGTCGCGCATGCGATTGAACATGCCGGTGTTGGTGGCGAGCTTGATCGACGGTGCGGGTTTCGCGCCGAAACATGAACCGCGGCCGGTGGTGAACACCACCAGATTCGCGCCGCTCGCGATCTGACCTGTGGCGCCCATCGGATCGTAGCCCGGCGCATCCATGAAAACGAGGCCATGCGTATCGACCGGTTCGGCGTAGCGATACACGCCCATCAACGGCGTCGAGCCGCTCTTCGCCACCGCGCCGAGCGATTTTTCAAGAATCGTCGTCAGGCCGCCTGTTTTATTGCCCGGCGTCGGATTGTTGTCGATGCTGCCTTTCTCGCGCTGCGCGTAGTCCTCCCACCAGTGGATCCGCTCGACGATCTTCTCGCCGACTTCGCGCGAAATCGCGCGCCGGGTCAACAGATGTTCGGCGCCGTAAATTTCAGGGGTTTCGCTCAGGATCGCGGTGCCGCCGTGCTGCACCAGCAGATCGACGGCCGCGCCGAGCGCCGGGTTGGCGGTAATGCCCGAATAGCCGTCCGAGCCGCCGCATTGCAGCGCGATGCTCAGGTGCGATATCGGCAGCGGTTCGCGTTCGACGCGGTTGGCCTGCGGCAGCATTGCGTTGATCGCGGCGATCGCGGCATCGATGGTTTTTTGCGTACCGCCGAGTTCCTGCATGACGAGCGGCACGATCATCGGCCCGCTTTCCACGTTCTCCGCGACGAACAGCGCGCCCATCTGGTTCGCTTCGCAACCCAGGCCGATCACCAGCACGCCCGCGAAATTCGCGTGCTTCACGTAGCCGCCAATCGTGCGGCGCAACTGCTGGATGCCTTCGCCGTTGTGATCGATGCAGCAGCCGAAGCTGTGCGTGATCGGCACGATGCCGTCGACATTCGGATAGGCATCGAGCGCGCCGGGCGCGGCGAAATGTTGCGCGACGCGTTTGCTGACCGTGGCGGAGCAGTTGACCGTGCTGACCACGCCGATGTAATTGCGCGTGGCGACCCGGCCGTCGGCGCGGCGAAAACCCTGGAACGTCAACGGCTGCGCGACCTCGCTGACAGGCTTCACGTCGCTGCTGAACGCGTAGTCGCGGTCGAACGTGCCAATCGACACGTTGTGCGTATGGACGTGGTCGCCCGGTGCGATGGCCTGCGTGGCGAAGCCGATGATCTGGCCGTAGCGGCGCAGCGCTTCGCCCGGTGCGATCGGGCGCAACGCGATCTTGTGCGCGGCAGGAATGTCGCCGCGCGCGACGAGTCCGCCGAATTCATCGAGCGCCGTGCCGTTGGCGATTGCGCTGCGCGCGATGGCTACGTCGTCGGTGTCGTGCAGTTTAAGGGCGCGTGAAAGCGGGGTCATGATCGTCCTCCATGTTCGAACGAATAGCTCTTGTGGGGCGCCAGTCGGCACGTGTGTCGTGCGTGCGTGTATCGGCTGCGGCAATGGTGGGATAATCGCGGACAATTGGGAAATTGGTCAGGCCACCGAACGCTTCCGGAGACATCATGGCACTGTCTGGCACCACGCAAAACGCGCTTGCCCGGGTCGTCAAGGAATTGGAAGGGCGCATCCTGGAGGCCAATTGGCGAGGCGAAACGCGCCTGCCCTCGGAGCGCGAACTCGCGGCGCAATTCGGTACCTCGCGGGCGACGGTGCGCGAGGCGATACAGCGTCTGGCCGCGCGGGGGTTGCTGGAAACGCGGCGCGGCAGCGGGCTGTTCGTCAGTGCGCAGCAACCTGCGCGGCTCAGCGCGCCGTGGCTGCAGCTGATCGCGGAAAATCCGCCGGTTCGTGAAGACACGCTGGAGTTCCGGCTGGTGTTCGAGTGCGCCGCCGCGCGCTTCGCCGCGCAACGCGCGACGCCGAATGAACTGACGGACATGGAGTCGATTCTCGAGCGCATGCGTCACGCGGTGTACGGCCACGATGTCGAGGCCGAGGCGCAAGCCGACGCCGAATTTCACGCGGTGCTGGCGGTCGCATCGCATAACCTGATGCTCAGCCATTTCTACGCCAGCGTGATCACGCTGCTACGCGAGCACATCACCAACAATACCTACGAAGCGTCGCGCATTCAGGTCGATGCGAATGATTTGGCATTGATGCGGCTGGACCAGCACACGGCGATTTTTCGTGCTATCCGCACGCACCGGCCCGATGCGGCGTTCCGAGCGATGCATGCGCACATCGCCTTCGTCGGCAAGCAGTTCCAGGGGTGAAGAGGCGTCGCGCCGTACGACGCGCAGCGGTGGGTTGAGTTGTGCCGCATTGCATTGCGGCAAATCTATCTGTCGGACTTTAGCGGCGCCAGGCTCTGCTCGTACGCCATTGCTTCCTCGATTAGCCACGCCTCGAAAGCCGCCAACTGCGGCGATCGCGAACTGACCTGCGAGCAAGCCAGATAATAAGCGCCCGGCGTGGACACCTGCAGGTCGAACGGCGCGACCAGCCGTCCGTTGCGCAAGTCATCTTCTATCAGGGCCCGCACCGCAATGACCACGCCGAGCTTATCGAGCGCGCCTTGATACGCCAGCGCGGCGTTATCGAAGTTGATGCTGCCGTGGTTTTCCAGCTCGGTGATGCCGGCTTCCACCAGCCAGCGCGACCAGTCCATCGGCCGGTGCCGCGATGACAGCAGCGCGTAATTCGCGAGATCTTTCGGCAGTTTCAACGGCCGCTCCTGCACCGGCAGCAACGGGCTGCACACGGGCATCAGCACTTCGCCGAGCAGGCGGCGCTGACTCGTATCGTTGGGCGGGAACGGGTGCGAGTGAACCGACAGATCGACGTCTTCGCGGCGGAAATTGGCCGGCTCATGCGAAGTAAAAATCTGGATCTCGATCTTCGGGTGCCGCGTCTGAAAATGCTTCAGCCGCGGCACCAGCCAGCGCATCGCGAAGGTGGGCGGCAGTTTGAGACGCAGCACGGAACCGTCCGCTTCATCGCGTGCTTCGCGGGTCGCGTAGTCGATCTGATCGAACACGCTGCTGAGCGCGCGAATGTAAGTTTCGCCCTTGCGCGTGAGTTCGATGCCGCGATGCGTGCGCAGGAAAAGCTGTACGCCGAGCCAGTCTTCAAGCAGAGAGACATGACGGCTGACCGCGCCCTGGGTCACCAGCAGTTCCTTCGCGGCGCCAGTGAAACTCGAGTAGCGGCCTGACGCTTCGAAGGCACGCAATGCATTGAGCGGAG
Source organism: Trinickia soli (assembly GCF_002879855.1). Lineage (GTDB taxonomy): Bacteria > Pseudomonadota > Gammaproteobacteria > Burkholderiales > Burkholderiaceae > Trinickia > Trinickia soli. Next base: position 125,558 of record NZ_PNYB01000012.1, read on the forward strand.
GCAGTTTTCGTCGCATGTTTGGCATGACATTTTCTCATGCCGCCCATGATATATCGGTCGTTGCGAAGGACCTAGAACTACCTAATCATCGTCTCACTTGCGCAAGGTGGTGCGCACGAGTGCCGGCCACCGCGCCAACCGACGGAGACAATGAAGTGAACGCAACGACGCGAGCGTCCCAAACGCTCTTCGACAAGATCTGGCACGCGCATCACGTGGTGGAGCGCGAAGACGGACAGAGTCTGCTCTACGTAGATAGTCATTTCCTGCAGGACGGCTCGGCGCCCGCCTTCGAAATGCTGCGCCGGCGCGGCTTGAAAGCGCATGCGCCGCAGCGTGGTTTTGCGACGCCCGATCACTACGTGCCCACTCACAGCCGCGACCTCGCGAATATCTCCGACCCTGAAAAACGCGCGATGGCCAATGCGTTGCGCGACGACAGCGCGAGCCTGGGCATCACCTTCTTCGGAATCGACGACGTGCGCCAAGGCATCGTGCATGTGGTCGCGCCGGAACAGGGCTTGAGCCGGCCGGGCATGCTGATCGTGTGCGGCGACAGTCATACGTCGACCCACGGCGCGGTCGGCGCGCTCGCCTTTGGCATCGGCGCATCCGAAGTTGCGCATGTGCTGGCGACGCAATCGCTCTGGCAGCGCAAGCCGAAGGCGTTGCGCATCGTGCTCGACGGCAAGCTTGCAGCGGGCGTCGGCGCGAAAGACGTGATCCTCGCGATCATCGCCAGAATCGGCGCGGGCGGCGCCACCGGCCATGTGATCGAATACGCGGGCCCGGTGATCGCCGGCCTGTCGATGGAAGGGCGCTTTACGGTCTGCAATATGTCGATCGAGGCAGGCGCCCGCGCGGGCATGATCGCGCCCGACGACACCACCTTCAACTATCTCGCCGGCCGGCCGTTTGCGCCGACCGGTGCGCAGTGGGACAGCGAACTCGCGCGCTGGCGCACGCTGGCATCGGACCCGGATGCATCGTTCGACAAGGAAATCTCGATCGACGTCAGCACGCTCCGGCCGATGGTGACCTGGGGCAACAGTCCCGAGGACGCACTGCCGATCGACGGCTGCGTGCCGGACCCCGTCACCGCACCGAATGCGGAGCGCCGCGCCACGATGCAGCGCGCCATGGACTACATGGGCCTGACGCCCGGCATGCGGCTCGAAGGTTTGAAGATCGATCGCGCGTTCATCGGGTCATGCACCAATGGCCGGATCGAGGATCTGAAGACAGCGGCCGCGGTCGTGAAAGGCCGCAAGGTTGCGCAGTCGGTCGAGGCATGGGTCGTACCGGGCTCGGGGCTCGTCAAGCAGGAGGCGGAATCGCTGGGTCTGGACCGGGTCTTCAAGGAAGCGGGCTTTCAATGGCGTGAAGCGGGCTGCTCGATGTGTCTGGGCACCAATGGCGACACGATGGCGCCGGGGCAACGCAGCGCCTCGACGACCAATCGCAACTTCGTCGGCCGTCAGGGCCCGGGCTCGCGCACCCATCTCATGAGTCCCGCGATGGTTGCCGCCGCCGCGTTGAGCGGCTGTCTTGCGGATGTCAGGCCTTTGCTGGATCAGGATAAATAATGGAAAAATTTGTTCACCTGGACGCGGTGGCGCTACCGATTGCGCAATCCAATTTCGATACCGATCAGATCCTGCCCGCGCGCTATTTGCAAAAGCCGCGTTCGGACGATTTTGGCACCTATCTGTTTCGCGACCTGCGATACCGCGCGGACGGCACGGAGAACGAGCACTTCGTATTGAACGCACCCGCTTACCGGCCGGCGCGCATCGTGGTCGCGAATGAGAACTTCGCGTGCGGCTCGTCGCGCGAACATGCGGTGTGGGCGCTGTTCGACTACGGCGTGCGCGCGGTAATCGCGCCGAGCGTGGGCGATATCTTTGCGTCGAACGCATCGAAGAACGGCTTGCTGATCGTGCTGCTGCCGGCTCAGGACGTGGCCGCGATCATCCGTAAGCTCGAAGCGCAGCCCGGTCTGCACGTGAGCGTCGACCTTGATGCGCAGATTGTCTCCACGCCCGACGGCGTGTCGCATCACTTCGACATCGATCCTTACCAGAAGCGCTGTCTGCAGGACGGACTCGACGAACTCGGCTACACGCTGACCCAACTCGACCGGATCGAAGCGTTCGAGCGCGACTACGCGTATTGACGGACCGGTTGCACGTTTCACTCATTGTCATACTCAAGGACAGGACATGAAAATTGCCGTACTCGCAGGTGATGGAATCGGAAAGGAAGTCACCGCGGAAGCGTTGAAGGTGTTGCAGGCGGTCGTGCCGAAAACCGTGGTGCTGGAAGTCAGCCATGCGCCGATCGGCGGCGCCGGGGTGGAAGCCGCGGGTGACCCGCTGCCTGCCGCGACGCTCGAACTGGCGCGCCGCTCGGACGCGATTCTGTTCGGTGCCGCCGGTGAGCCGGGCGACGAAAAACTTCCGTTCGACATGCGGCCCGGTGCGAGTCTGCTGCGCTTGCGCAAGGCGCTCGGTCTGTTCGCGAACTTCCGTCCGGCCTTTCTGTTTCCCGAACTCGCGGATGCTTCGAGCCTGAAGCGCGAGATCGTCGACGGTCTGGACCTGATGATCCTGCGCGAGCTGACCGGCGACCTGTATTTCGGCGAACCGCGCGGCGTCACGCCTGAAGACGGCGAGCGCGTCGGCATCAATACGATGCGCTATTCGGAAAGCGAAGTGCGCCGCATCGGCCATGCGGCGTTTCGTGCCGCGCGTCTGCGTAATCGCAAGGTCTGTTCGGTCGACAAGGCGAACGTGCTCGAGGCCATGCAGCTGTGGCGTGAAGTGATGACGGACGTCGGCAAGGAATATCCGGACGTCGAGCTGACGCATATGTTCGTCGATGCCGCCGCGATGCTGCTGATGCGCAATCCGCGCCAGTTCGACGTGATAGTAACCGGCAACGTGTTCGGCGACATTCTCTCGGATGCCGCTGCGATGTTGACCGGTTCGATCGGCATGTTGCCCTCGGGTTCGCTCGGCAGCGGCACGCTGGGTCTCTATGAGCCCGTGCATGGCACGGCGCCGGACATCGCAGGCAAAGACATCGCGAATCCGCTGGCCGCGATTCTCTCGGTCGAGATGATGATGCGTCTGTCGTTCGATCTGCCCGAGGCGGCGGACCGCATCCGGCGTGCAGTGAGCAGCGTCCTGGCCGAGGGCTACCGCACGGCGGATATCTATCAGCCCGGTACGCGCAAGGTTGGAACCCGTGAGATGGGCGAGGCGGTACTCGCCGCGCTTCGTTGAGCGCGGCCGGGTAGCAACCCGGATAGACGCGCTTGGCCCATCGCCGGGCGCGCGCCCTGATTCCCCAAAATAACCACGGTGGCGACAGCACGCCGTGCGGAGACAAAGATGACAGACCTCTACGCCGATACGACGTTGACCGTCGCGGACAGTTACGCCGGCCAAGTGGCGGCGCGCCTCGACCGGCTTCCCTTCACCCGCACCCTGTGGCGGTTGGTGTTCCTGATTTCCATTGGGGGCATCTTCGAACTTTACGACCTCTTCATGACGGCCTACATCGCCCCGGGCCTGGTGCGAAGCGGGTTGTTCACCAGCGGCTCGGTGGGGTTCTTCAGTATCAACGGTATAGGCTTCTTTGTCTTTTGCACGTTTGCCGGGATGTGGCTCGGCTGCATGGTGTTCGGCTCGGTGGCGGACCGGCTCGGCCGCCGCTCGATGTTCACCTTTTCGCTGATCTGGTATTCACTGGCCACCGCCGTGATGGCGTGTCAGACCTCGTCGGCCGGCATCGATCTGTGCCGCTTCATTGCCGCGATCGGCGTGGGACTCGAACAGGTCACGATCGATACGTTCCTCACCGAACTGGTTCCGCCGCAAGGGCGCGGCAAGGCATTCGCGTTCTATCAGTTCATCGAATTCCTGATCGTGCCGGTGGTGGCGCTGCTCGGCTGGCTGCTGGTGCCGATCAGCCCGTTTGGTATCGACGGCTGGCGCTGGGTGGCGATGATCGCCGCCGTGGGCGCGGTGGCCGCCTGGGTCTTGCGGCAAGGGTTGCCTGAGAGTCCGCGCTGGCTGGCGCTGCATGGTCACAATGACAAGGCCGAGGAGATCATGCGCGATCTCGAAACGAAGATCGCCCGCGATGCCGGGGTTGCTGCATTGCCGCCGGCGCCGGCGTCCGAAGCGGTGGTCGGCGACGGCAAGTTCTCCGAGCTGTTCCAGGCGCCGTACGGCAAACGCACGCTCGTGCTGTCGGTGTTCAACCTCGCGCAGACGATCGCCTTTTACGGCTTCGGCGCATGGGTGCCGACGCTGCTGATCTCGAAGGGCATTCACGTCACCACCAGTTTGCAGTACGCGTTCATCATCGCGCTGGCGAATCCGGTGGGCCCGCTGCTCGGCATCTGGATCGCGGACAAGATGGAGCGCAAGTGGCAGATCGTATCGGCGGGCGTGGGGATCGGCATTTTCATGCTGTTCTTCGCCAAGCAGACCGACCCGGCGTGGATCATCGGCTTCGGCGTGCTCGTCACGTTGTTCAATAACTGGATTTCGTTCGTCTTTCACGGTTTTCAGGCGGAGCAGTATCCGACCCGCATCCGCGCACGCGCAATCGGTTTTGTCTATTCATGGAGCCGCGTGAGCGCGGCGCTGGCGGGCTTGCTGATCGGCTTCTTCCTGCATGCGGGTGGCACGATGGGCGTTGCGCTGTTCATCGGCGCGGCGATGCTGGTGATGATCGTGGCGGTCGGCGTATTCGGGCCGCGTACGCTCCATCGCAGTCTGGAGGAGCTGTCGCAATGACCGCGGCACTGCGCAGCATCGACACGGAGCGCCGGCCGGCTGGCGCTCAGGAAGCATTGCGCTTCGAGGGCGTGAGCTGCACATTCCCCGGCAACGACGGTCGTGGCAGTACGTACACGGCTGTCAGCGACGTCAACCTCACAGTGCGCAACGGCGAATTTCTCTCGGTGGTCGGCCCGACGGGTTGCGGCAAGTCGACGCTGCTCAACGTCGCGGCCGGGCTCATTCGCCCTTCGTCGGGCACGTTGAGCGTATTCGGCAAGCCGCTCGATCAGGGGCTCAACACGCAGGCGTCATATCTGTTCCAGGTCGATGCGCTCATGCCGTGGAAAACCGCCCAGGACAATATCGCCGCCGGCCTGATTTTTCATGGCAGGCGCAAGGCGGAAGCGCTCGGCATCGCGCGTGACTGGCTGGTGCGGGTCGGCCTCGATGGACACGGCGACAAGTACCCGCATCAGATGTCCGGCGGCATGAGAAAGCGCGCCGGCCTCGCGCAGGCACTCGCGCTCGACCCGCGCATATTGCTGATGGACGAACCGTTCAGCGCGCTCGATATCCAGACCCGCCAGCTGATGGAAGATGAATTGCTGCGGCTCTGGTCCACGGATCGCAAGTCGGTGGTGTTCGTCACACACGATCTGGAAGAGGCGATCTCGTTGTCCGATCGCGTGATTGTCATGTCTGCGGGTCCGGCAACCCGGCCGATCGCCGAATTCGAAATCGATCTGCAGCGTCCGCGTGAAGTGTCGGAAATCCGCATGACCCAGCGGTTTCTGCAATTGCATGCGCAAATCTGGCAGGTGCTCCGAGGGGAGGTATTAAAAAGCTATGCGCGCAATCGTCCTTGATCACCGGAACCGGCTCGCGGTTAGCATCACCCGATGCCTGTTGCTGGGCGGTTTCATCGCGTTGTGGTGGGCGCTGACCGGCAGCGGGCTCATTTCGCCGTTTTTCTTCGGCGATCCGGTCGGCGTGACGCGCCGGATGATGGGCTGGTTCGTCACCGGCTCGGTGTACACGCATCTTTACACGACACTGATCGAAACCATTCTGGCGTTTTTTATCGGCACGGCATTGGGTCTCGCGTGCGGGTTGTGGCTCGCTTTGAATCCCTTTCTTGCGGTCGTCACCGATCCTTTCATCAAGGCGTTCAACTCGATGCCACGGCTGATTTTCGCGCCGATCTTCGCCCTGTGGTTCGGCTTGGGCATCTGGTCGAAAGTGGCGCTTGGCGTCACGCTGGTTTTCTTTGTCGTGTTCTTCAACGTATTCCAGGGCGTGCGTGAAGTCAGCCCGGCGGTGCTGGCGAATACCCGCATGCTCGGCGCGAATTCACGGCAGTTGATGCGTCATGTCTATCTGCCGTCCGCGATGAGCTGGGTTTTTTCCAGCCTGCACAACGCGGTCGGGATTGCGTTTGTGGGCAGCGTGGTGGGCGAGTACCTGGGGTCGGAGAAGGGCGTGGGTTATCTGATTTTGCTGGCCGAGGGCGTGTTCGACATCAACTCGGTGATCGCTGGCATTTTGCTGCTCACCGTGTTTGCGCTGGTGCTCGATACGACTGTTTCGATGTTCGAAGATCACTTCATGCGCTGGCAACCATCCGGCGGGCAGACAGTGAGCAGCCACGCCTGAATGGCTTGAATTTTCCGAGTCGCATTTTCGGCCCGGCAAACAAGTCCTTGAATTGAATTCATTTCATTTCGTCACTCATAGGAAAGAACATCTTGCAAACCAATGCCATCGATTTGACTGGCCGCGTTGCGGTCGTGACCGGCGGTGCTCAGGGCATCGGCCTGAGCGTCGGTCACCGCCTGCTTGCGTCCGGCGCGAAGCTGGTGATCTGGGACATCAACGAAGCACGTCTTGCGGAAGCCAAAGCCGAACTCAGCGCATGCGGCGATGTCGCCGTGCATACCGAACAGGTCGACATCGCGGATTACGGCAGCATCGAAGCCGCTGTCGCCGGCACGCTTCGCGCGATGCGCCGCATCGATATTCTGATAAACAACGCGGCAATCGTCGGCCCGAACGCGACGCTTGCCAACTATCCGCTGGACGACTGGCGTCAGGTGATCGACGTCGACGTGAACGGCACGTTCTACTGCTGCCGCGCGGTGATTCCGGTGATGACCGAGCAGAAGTACGGCCGCATCGTGAACGTGGCGTCGATTGCGGGCAAGGAGGGCAATCCGAATGCGTCGGCATATAGCACGGCCAAGGCCGCGGTGATCGCAATGACAAAATCCCTCGGCAAGGAAGTCGCGATGCACGACATCGCGGTGAACTGCGTGACGCCTGCGGTGGCGCGCACGCCCGGCGCGATGGAGCAGGCGCCCGAACATATCGCGTACATGCTGGGCAAGATTCCGCGCGGCCGCTTCCTGGAATTGAACGAAGCCGCTGCGATGATCGCATGGCTCGTAAGCGAGGAAAACTCGTTTACCACCGGCGCGGTGTTCGATCTTTCCGGTGGCCGGGCCACTTACTGAGGCACCGGCCAGGAGAAACGCAATGCGCGTGGCCGATCGATCTCGCGGCAAACACGGCGTCAATGCGGTTCAACCTCTATACACTTTCCATTGGATTCAATATGAAGCTACTTCGTTACGGCCCGAGCGGCCAGGAAAAGCCTGGACTGCTCGATGCGCAAGGCCGTATCAGAGACCTGTCCCAGCATGTGGCGGACCTCGGCGGCGATGCGTTGCTGCCCGAGAGCATCGCACGGCTGAAGGCGCTCGATCCGTCGACACTGCCCGAGGTCGAAGGCAGTCCACGTCTCGGTGCTTGCGTCGCGGGGACCGGCAAGTTCATCTGCATCGGACTCAACTACTCCGATCACGCGGCGGAAACCGGCGCGACCGTGCCGCCCGAGCCGATCATTTTCATGAAAGCGACCAGCGCAATTGTCGGACCCAATGACGCCATCGAAATACCGCGCCGATCGGAGAAGACCGACTGGGAAGTCGAATTGGGCGTGGTGATCGGCAAGACTGCGAAATACGTCGGCGAACACGAGGCGATGGCGCACGTGGCCGGGTATTGCGTGATCAACGACGTGTCGGAACGTGCATTCCAGGCCGAGCGCCAGGGCCAGTGGACCAAAGGGAAATCTGCCGATACTTTCGGGCCGACCGGTCCGTGGCTCGTCACGCCCGATGAGATCGCCGATCCGCAGGCCTTGCCCATGTGGCTGGAAGTCAATGGCCACCGCTATCAGAACGGCAGCACCGCGACCATGGTGTACGGCGTGCGATACCTCGTGTCGTATCTGTCGCAATTCATGTCGCTTCAGCCAGGCGACATCATCTCCACCGGCACGCCGCCGGGTGTCGGGCTGGGACAGAAGCCGCCGGTGTATCTGAAACGCGGCGATGTCGTGACGCTGGGCATTCAAGGGCTCGGCTCGCAGCGTCAGGAAGTCGTGCAGGCTTGATCGTCGTCGTCGGCCGGCGCGGTCCCATGATGGGTGCGATGGGACCTGCGCTGTTCTCCCCGTGTTGAGGAGCTGGACATTCATGAAGCGTCTTTATACCCCCGCGATAGTATTGACAATGTCGCTGGCATTCACCGCCTGCGTCGACGCGAATGCGCAATCCGCGCCTGAGCAGCCGAAGCTCCATCTCGCCGCGGCCGGCGTCGGTTTTCCCTATCTGCCGTTCTTGATCGCCAGCAGCCGGGGTTATTTCAAACAGCAGGGTCTCGATGTCGAAATCGGTGTCTACAGTGGCGGCGCCAAGGCATTGCAGGCGCTGCTGGGCGGCAGCGCCGACATCGTCGCGGGCGCGTACTCGAATACGATCACGATGGCCGCTAAGGGGCAGCAGCTCGTGTCGTTCGTCACCCAGGCGGTGTGCCCCGGTTTTGTTTTTGGCGTGACCAAGGCGAGTCACGACAAGATCAGGACCTATGCCGACCTGAAGGGCAAGCGGATCGGCGTGAGTTCGCCGGGTTCGAGTTTTCACATGGGCGTGAACTACCTGTTGAGCCGGGCCGGCCTCAAGCCCGAGGACGTGTCGATCATCGGTGTGGGGTCGTCTTCCGGCGCAATTGCCGCGGCGCGCAGCGGCCAGGTAGACGCGTTGATGACGAATGATCCCGTGGCAACGGTGTTGCAGGACAGCGGCGATATGTTCCCGCTCGCGGAAATGCGTAACGAAAAGGAGACGCAAGCCACGTTGGGCGGCAACTATCCGGAGGCGAGCATTTACGCCACACGGGACTTCGTCGAGAAAAACCCGAAGACCGTTCAGGCGATTGCGAACGCGATGGTGGCGGCGGAAAAATGGATGGCGGCCGCCACGCCGCAGCAGGTTGCCGAGGCGGTGCCGCCTCAGTATGCGGTGGCTGACAAGGCCGTATTCGTGCAGGCTTATACCAACATGCACCAATGTTTGTCGCACGATGGCCTGATGGCCGCCGACGCGCCGAAGACGGTGCGTAGCGTGCTGGCCGCGTTCGACGCCGACGTGGCGAAGGCGAATATCGACCTGGCCACGACCTATGACAACAGCTACGTCCTGCGAGCCGATAAACACTGAGGCCGGCGCTCTCGCGCCTATTTATCAAGGTGATGATGGTGAATTCAATGCAGCACTTCAATGTCCTGGCGAGCGGGCTTCAGTTTCCCGAAGGACCGGTTGCGTTATCGGACGGGTCGGTCGCGTTGGTCGAGATACAGCGGGAAACCATCAGCCGCGTGTCGCCCGACGGCGTGGTCAGTGTGCTGGCCAAGGTGGGCGGCGGCCCGAACGGGCTGGCCGTGGGACCCGACGGCGCGTACTACATCTGCAATAACGGCGGCTTTCTTTTCCAGACGATCGCAGGCTTCAACAGAACGCGCGCGGGCGTGCATCCCGATTACACCAGCGGACGGATCGAGCGCTTTGATCCCCGCACCGGCGAATTGCGAACGCTATACGATCGCTGCGGAGAATTCCCGCTCTGTGGTCCCAACGATCTGGTCTTCGATCACAGCGGCGGTTTCTACTTCACGGACTTCGGCAAGAACCGCTTACGCGAACGCGATCATGCAGGGCTGTATTATGCGCGCGCCGATGGCTCGATGATCGTGCCGGTCGCTTATCCGCTGACCACGGCAAATGGTGTCGGTTTGTCGCCCGATGATTCCGTCGTGTACGTGTCGGAAACGGAGACCGGCCGTCTGTGGGCTTTCGATCTGGAAGAGCCGGGCCGCGCGAAAAAGCATCCGCATCCTTCGCCGCATGGCGGGCGTCTGGTGTGCGGCTTGCCGGGGTATCAGCGTTTTGACAGCATGGCGGTGGATGCGCATGGCAATATCTGCGTCGCCACGCTCGTGACGGGCTGCATTACTGTGATCGCGCCGACCGGCGAAGTGCTGCGGCAGGTGATGCTGCCGGATCCGATGGTCACCAATATCTGTTTTGGCGGCGCCGATATGAAAACCGCGTTCATCACGCTGTCCGGGACCGGGCAGCTCGTTTCGATGGACTGGCCGGAACCCGGCCTGCCTTTGCACTATGCCTGAGAACGCGGGGAAAGGTCGCGTCGCCGGTCACACCTTCTTCACGAATTCCGATGTCAAACTCATAGCGCCAAAGCCGTCGATCTTGCATTCGATATCGTAGTCGCCGTCCACCTGCCGGACATCTTTCACCTTGGTGCCCATCGTTAAGCGGTAATCTACGAGGTTTCATGCAACCATTCAGATCACGCCATGACTGAGCCTCGCCTGACATTCCTTGACCAGAATGAATGGGAAACCTGGTTGACGCAAAACGGCGGTACCTCGACCGGAATATGGCTGCGCCTCGCCAAAAAAAAGGGCGCCGTGCAGGCAACCTTGACTTACGAACAGGCGCTGGAAAGCGCCCTTTGTCATGGCTGGATCGACGGTCAAAAGCAGACTGAAAATGAAGCGTACTGGTTGCAACGCTTCACTCGACGCTCCGCAAAAAGCATCTGGTCCAAGCTCAATAAAGACCGGGTCGAAGCGCTGATCGCCGCAGGCAGAATGCTTCCTGCGGGCATGCGGGAAGTCGAGAGAGCCAAGGAAGATGGCCGCTGGGAGGCTGCGTATACGTCTCCCGGCAACTCAGTTGTGCCGGACGACCTGCAGGCGGCACTGGACGCCAACCCCAAGGCCCGCGCGTTCTTTGCGACGCTGAACGGCCGAAACCGCTATGCCATCCTGTTTCGGATACAGAATGCCAAAAAGCCCGCAACACGGGCGCGCAAGATCGAAGAGTTCATCGGCATGCTGAGCCGCGGCGAAACCATTCATCCCTAGACTGGCGAGTTCGACAGCGGAGCATGCCCTTCGCACGAGCAACGACAGTCACGCGCTCACTTATCAGGCGGACGACCGAATGCGAGCAATCATAGCGGTGATGCTTTTTTCCTGTCTGCGACGCGTGACTCACGCTGCTGGCGTCAAATTCCTGACTGTTCCCGCCGACGATGCGGGCCCTGCATTGAGGGCCGTTGTCTGGACTCCGTGCGCCGATGTGGCGGAGGATTTGCCAGTCGACTCGACCGCGCGGCGCTCGAGTTTTTCAAAGCGAATCTTCGGTGAACACGTCGTCCACCGTTCGACTGCCGGTGCGCAAGGGCATTGCCAATGGCAATGGCACTGCTTCGGTTCGTTACGAAAATCCGGCTGAGTGTAGGATCCTGGCCGAGTGATGACAGGTGTGAAAGACCTTTTTTTCGGGAAGAACTCCGGGAACATCGACCGCGGTTACCTGCCTGTGCTCAGTTCCTGCTGTCGCCGCACTCGTGCTTCTTCTTCAAGACGCGTCTCTTCAAGTTCCTGCAGCACGCCATCGAGGTCCACAGGTCGCGTGTCGACTTCGATGCGACCGGTCAGTTCGGCATCGACATGCAGCCGCCCGTCTTCGAATAGCGCCCAGATCTCCGGACCATAACGCGCAGAGAGAATTTGCGGCGCAAACCGGCCAAAGTACGCGGCCAGGTTGTCGACGTCGCGCATGAGCATCGAGGCGGCTTCGTTGTTGCCGGCGGCGTCGACGGCCTGTGGCAGATCGATGATCACCGGCCCATCCGCTGCCAGCAGGATGTTGTACTCCGACAGATCGCCGTGAATGATCCCCGCGCACAGCATGCGGACAACCTGGTTCAGCAGCAGCGCGTGCAGTTCGAGCGCACGGGCTTCGGTCAGATCGACGTCGTTGAGCCTGGGTGCGACGTCGCCCGCCGCGTCGGTCACCAACTCCATCAGCAATACGCCGTCGGTACAAATATACGGTTGCGGCACGCGCACACCTGCGTTGGCGAGCCGGAACAGCGCGTCCACTTCAGCGTTCTGCCATGACGCTTCCTGCATCTGGCGGCCGTAGCGCGTTCCTTTTTCCATCGCCCGCGCTTGGCGGCTGTTCTTGACCTTGCGGCCATCGCGATACGACGCGGCCTGCCGAAAACTGCGCTGCTTCGCGTCCTTGTAGACCTTGGCGCAACGGGTCGATTCGCCGACGCGCACGACGTAGACGGTTGCCTCTTTGCCGCTCATCAGCTGGCCGATCACTTCGTCGATCAGTCCTTCTTCGAGAAGCGGTGCGAGGCGTTTGGGTATCTTCATACGATCGTTGCCCGCCGCGGGTGGAAGATGTATGCCACGCGCGTGGAGGGGCAGCGACAAACGGAGGTATGGGCGAACGACAAACCGATGAATCGAGCTGACTGAGCGGGCCGCTGCAAACCAGCGGCATGGGAGAGGGATGAAGTCATGCCGGATTATACGGGCGGCGGAGGCGAGGCGACGCAAATCTCCCGGCGACTGCGTAGATGGATGCGGCCGCGGCGCCGGATCGCTCGCCCCCTGGCAGGCATTCGCAACATAGCGGTGGCGACGGCGCTGCTACAAGGCGATGTGCGTTGGAAAAGAGCGCTGGACGACGTTGACGAGGCCGACCTGCGCAGCCACCATAAAGCGTGGTCGCCAATGCCTGAGTAGGTGGGCGACTCGTCGTGCGACTTGGTCCGCTCTGGAATGGGTGGTCAAGGGCGTCATCAGGTGATTTCAAGGAGGGACCATGACTGAGCGAGATAAGGTGTTTGCGGGCTCGATCCCGAAGTCCTACGACACACTGATGGTCCCCCTGATCTTCGAGACCTATGCCGCCGACATGGCGGAGCTTGTCGCGGCATCCTCGCCCGACTCGGTGCTTGAAACGGCGGCCGGCAGCGGCGTGGTCACGCGGGCGCTTGCGCCAAAACTCCCAGCGGGCGCGCGCTATGTGGTGACTGACCTCAGCCAGCCCATGCTCGACTATGCCGCGACCAGACAAGGATCCGATAGCCGTATCGAATGGAGGCGGGCGGACGCCCTGGCGCTGCCGTTCGAAGACGCGTCATTCGAAGTCGTTTGCTGCCAGTTCGGTGCGATGTTTTTTCCCAACCGGGTCGTCGGCTACGCTGAGGCGCGTCGCATGCTGAGACCGGGCGGGCGCTTTGTCTTCAGTGTCTGGGACCGTATCGAAGAGAACGCTTTTGCCGACCACGTCACTCATGCCGTCGCCACGTTGTTTCCGCACGACCCTCCGGGATTCCTCGCCCGCACGCCGCACGGCTATCACGATATCGCGCTGATCCGAGATGACTTGAGGCGCGCAGGGTTTGCAGACATCGAGATCGAAACGCGGGAGAAAGTGAGCTGTGCGCCCTCGGCACGCGACGCTGCCACTGCATATTGCCTGGGAACACCGCTGCGCAACGAAATCGAGGAGCGCGACGCTGCATTGCTTCAGCTCGCTGTGGACCGTGCTACGGAGGCGATTGCCAGTCACCATGGCGAAGGGGCAGTGACCGGCAAAATCCAGGCGCATGTGATCGTCGCAGCCCGGTAGTAGAGAAATACAGCCCCTGTACTCGATCTCTTGTTCCCGTGATTGAGCGACGCCGGCCATGATCACGAGCCGGCCTTCACATATAGCGAAATTGCATGAGCTCTGCGTATCAAATAACGTACGTTTTCGCTACAAAGTATGACATTTAATACTGAAGCGTAAAATTTCCCGCTGGGCGGTGTATAATTCTTCATAAATCCGCCTGCAAAAAGTATGAAATGTCATTCGTAGACCAAGTCAGGGCGCTTCTTTCGCGCCGAGGGATGTCCGTCACCGACCTGAGTGCCTTGACCGGAATCGCCCGCCCCAATTTGTCCGCCACCTTGGCGGCCAGGCACGACGCCCGGAGCAACACGTTGGATGCGCTCGCAGCAGGTTTGGACGCGCAATGGGTGCTCGTTCCCAAGGAGCACCTCGCAGCGGTCCGCCAGGTCCTGACTGGGAAAGGTACCGGGCCTGATCTGCAGGCGCCGAGCGCGGCGGAGATGTTTCTGAAGGGGCGCCAATGACCGACGCAATCCATCCTCGCTACCTGGAGGTGCGGCTTTACGGTGCGGTCTGTGGCTACCTTTGCGAACTTGCCGGAAACTGCCGCTTCGTGCCGTCCGAGTCGTTCAAGGCTGCCAATGGCGCGCCGACGCTCACTTTGTCGATGGCGATCCCGGGTACCCCCGCGATCGCGGCCGACATCTTTTCAAACCCTTTCCACCCCGCGCTCTACAACACGGGCGGCAAGCTTCCGCCATTCTTTGCGGGGCTCCTCCCAGAGAGCGATCTGCGCCAGCGGCTGGAAGCGACTCGTCACAATCCGGAAGATCGAGATGACTTCGGCGTACTGGCTGCCGCCGGTCAAGACCTGCCAGGCGCAGTTGTCGTTCAGCCGCCCGCCGACGCGCACAGCATTCCAGAGCATGCGCGAACGTTCGGTGTCACCGGCGGCGCCGGCAATCTGGAAATGAGCGTAACGGAGGGGGCCGCCGAAGGTGCTGCCTCCATCTCCGGGGTGCAGAACAAGCTCGCGCTTTCGACCGTGAACAAAGGCAAGCGGTACACGATGCCGGGACACGGGAAGCTTTCCGATGTCATCGCAAAGCTTCCTGCCAAAAACGACGACTCGCAGATCTTCAACGAGTACGTCGCCATGCAGCTTGCGAAAGCCGCCGGTGTCAACGTCGCGTCGTGCGAGCCAATGAATCTCTCGGTCATCGAAATCGACGGCCTTCAGGCCATTGCAGGCACGGCAACGTCGTTTCTCGCAGTCGAGCGCTACGATCGACAGGGCAACGAGCGCATCCACGCAGAAGATGCTTGCCAGATGCTGGGACGCATGCCGGCTGCCAAGTATGGAAAAGAGGAGCAGTTCGGTCTGCTGCTGAATTTACTCGACGCCCTGAGCCCGCGCGGCGTGAGGGATGTCCGCGAATTCTTTATGCGGCAAGCAGTCAACACGCTTATCGGCAATAGCGATGCGCACCTCAAGAATTTTTCCGTCCTTTACACGGACAAGGTTCACCCGCAGCTCACCCCGGCCTACGATATTGTTTGCGTCGCCGCGTTGCCGGGTTTCTCCGCATACGGGATGAACGTCGCCGTCGACCGCATGCAGCGCGCTCAGACGCTCGATACCTACACAGAACTGGCCAAGGCCGCAGGCATTGCTCAGCGTATCGCGACCGCCGCGGTGAAAGCAGCGGTATCCGCCGCACAGGACACGTGGCCGAAGATGCTCGACGAGCTTCCGACGCCGAAAGGCATGAAGGAGGTGATCCTGGATCGCCTTAAAACGTTGCCGTTGGCGTCACTCTGATGGTCTTTTCGATTGAAAGTTAAAAGCAAGCGATGGGTTCGTTAGATAGCAGGATTTCCAAGTCGTCGAACGGCAGGTTGTTAACTGAACCGGCCGTTCGAGTGGCCACCCTGCGACTCAGGCGAGCGGCAGAATACGGCCGCACGCCGACCCAGGGAAATATGGGCAATCAACCCTTTTTTCGTCTCTCTATTTCTCGTTTCACACGTTCGATCTCAAGCCGTTTGGCTTCCCTTGTTCCCCACGGTGCTGCTCTGTTCTCGGGGGGCTCGGCGGCCGATCGACCGCGCGCTTCGGCAGCAAGTTGAATGGCTTTGCGTTCCTCTAACTCCCTCATTTTGGCCGTTTGCCGCTCCACGAAACGTTCAGCCGCGATGGGTGTGGTTCGGTCTGGGAGTCCAGCAAGGATCACGAGCTTGTCGATATTGTCCCAGGTGCTGATCCGGCCGTCGTTATAGGCAAACTCGCTAATCAACGGGAGATTGAGCGCAGTGTAGATCGGGGTCCAGTTCTCCTCTTCGCCCTGGCGGCGACGCACAGCGAGTTCGGGGTTGAACTGATACTTTCCAGTGGATACGCGCAAAAACAGCGATCTGTTGTAAGCATAGTCTCTGTCGATTTCGTTTCTCGCGAGCACGCCAGAAAGGTGCTGGCGCTTGTTGCGCTCCGGCCTCACTACATTAGCCGGCAAGTGTTGCCAAGCATCGAGGATGACTTGCGTCTGGAATGCGCTGTCCGCATTGCGTCGTATCTTGCTAAATCGGGCCTTGAACAATACCCACATTGTCTGGAACAGAAAGTATTCAGACAGATGCCGGTCGATGCGGACCAGGCGATCTCCTGCTCTGACATCAATGCAGGGCGGAGCCAGGCGTTCATAGATTGCCGCCAGCGGGCCGGCAGCGAACTTTGCGTCGCCAAATGCCTGACGCAACGCCCAGTGGAGGGCATTGTGACCATAGTGATCGACGGCATCGCGGTCCGCGCCGCGCTCCAGCAGGGCTTCCACCAGCGCCGCATTTCCTGCGGCTGCTGCAGCCATCAGCGGCGTTTGATTCATAGGCAGGCGATGATCGACGCCATGCTGGTCACACTGCTTGAGGATGTCCTTGAAGTGGTTGGCAAAGTAAGGGACGTAGCTCTTGCGGGCGAGCACCGCGCGCTGCCGATCAAAGGTTCGTGCCTGCTCGAATCTCGCCTCGACTTCCAGCCACTCGGCGAGCTGCGGTTCGTCGAAGCAGGCGGCATAGTCAAAAAGCTGCTGCTTGCCCTTGTTGCCCGGAGACTGCTCCCGGAAGACCCTGATCAGCAGGTCCCTGACCTTGGCCTCATCGAACACCGGCCAGGGCACCGGAACCTGCTTCAAGATGGTGCGGCGGATGGCCTCCGCCTGCTCCTGTTTCCCCTGAAGTTCGAGTTTGCGTGCTTCCTTCTGCCAGTCTTCGAGCGTGGATTGTTTGGCCTCGATCTTGGTCTGGCCGACAGCGAGATCCAGCAACCCGAACAACTCATGCCCTGTGTCCGATTCGACCATGTAGATGTTCTTGATGGCGCGCGTCAACGCTACATATAGGGCATTGACGAAGAACTTATAGACTTCGAGAGACTTGTCGCTCTTGTCTTTGGCGCGTTTGTAATCCAGCGTCTCGACCGCCAGATCGGCCGTGGCGACGCCCTCGACGATATCGTTGAATTCGCCGCGATGATCCGAGACGAAGCGGTAGAGCACGATGTTCTCGTATTCGAGACCCTTGGCTTCGTGGATCGAGAACAACAGCGGCGTGGCAAAGTGCTTGCGGGCCCCGGCCTTGTCCTCGTCGCGCATGACCAGGACGGCGAACTGCGTGGATTGGCGAATCTTCTGGTCCAATTCGCGTTTGGTGGCGTCCTTGTCGGGTATCAGCGTCACCTGGCCGGCGTCGCCGCCGACGGCCTGAACCAGGAAGTTACTCTCGCGATCGATGGAGCCGAAGCGCCGCTGCTTGATCTTGAGCACCTGATTGGCGACGCGCGTGGCCTCCAGGCCGTTGCGGAAGTTGGCCTTTAGCAGGCGCAATTCCTGTCGCTCAGCCAGTTTCGGGTCTTTCCAGAACAGACTTTTGACCTGGCTCCAGGAAAAGAAATTGGGATGGACAATCTGGTTGGAATCCCCGCAGAGCATGAAATGGCCGGGCTTCTTCAGGGTTTTCAGCACGAGCGCGAGTTGCACGGTGGTGATGTCCTGCACCTCGTCGATAACGACGAAGTCGTAACGCGGCGCGGCCAGCGCTTGCCAGTCCTGAGCCACCAGATTCAGGTCGTACAGCTTTGTTTCGGCCAGCCACGTGCGATACTTCTCAAACAGATCGTAGAGTTGGTCGCGCCGTTCCTCGGGAAAGATTGATTGACGTACGCCCAGCGCTCGATACCCGTCGCGCGACAGGACACCGCCCGAGCCAGCAGCAATCACGCCGCGAATCTCCTCGAACGCCTGATGGGCATCGACATCCTTGAAGTTCTGTCGTATACGGGAATACCATCCTGCAAAGTCGCGCCAATTGGCCTCGCGTCCTGCCGGAACGCGGATCGACTCGACGAACTCGCGGTAGGAAAGAAACACTGCATCCTGATTGCCGTGCTCGTATCCGTTGGCGTAATAAAGGTCGCGGGCGCTCTGTGCCAGAAAAGCGGAGTGGGTCACATAGAGAACCTCGCCTTCGGCATGTTTGAGCTTTTCAAGCGTCAGTGCGGTCTTGCCGCTGCCAGCGCTGCCCACGACAACCAAGGGAGGTGGCTGTCGGTAAATGGTCTCCTGTGTGTCATCAAACGAGATCGGTTTGTCGAGCAGATGAATGCCGGTACGCTCAGGATGAAGGTAGCGCAGAGGTTGAGCCTCCTTGAGGGCCTCCTCGGCGCTAACGTCTGGAATCTTGCTCTCGTCGATCGTCGCGCCGCGCAGGAAGCGCGACTTATCGTAGTCGTGATTGGCGATGACCTCCAACATCAGCGCGCAGACTTCATCTCCGTGGCGCACCAGCGAGAACAACAGCCTGTCGGCGTCATCCAGCTTGGCTCGGTAAAATTTGCCGTGGCTGAGATTGGCGAGCTTTTTGACTTGGGCGGCGCGGAAGTCGTTGCGCGCGATCGCTTCGGACACCTTGCCGTAACTGGCCTTGACGCGGGAAGTGTCGAGGCCGATGTATTCGAGAATCTTCATGGAGCGAAAAGGACAAGAGCAAGAGCGAGAATTCTCGCATGTCCTTCCGGCTTGCCAACTCTGTAGCAGGTTTCCCGATCATTCTTGACCGGCAGTTATCCGACCCGAACTGGACGCCCGACGACAAAGTACTGATCTATGGAGGAGTGGGACGGAGGTGGAGGCCGCCCCCTTAGCGCAGCTGCGCGGCGGCCACAAACAGCACCATGCTGCCGATCGCGCCGTCGAGTACGCGCCACGCCGCCGCCTTACGAAACAGCGGGGCCAGCAGCCGGGCGCCATAGCCGAGCGATGCGAACCATAAAGGACTGATCGTCATCGCACCCAGCGCAAACGCCATGCGCGATCCTTCCGGCTCACGGGCGCCCGCGGTGCCGATCAGCAGCAGAACATCGACGTAGACATGCGGGTTGAGCCAGGTGAATGCCAAGGCCATTAGGACTACTGACCAACCACGTTGCTGGACCACGGCAGCGGCAGCGGGTTCTCCCGACCCCTGGCCCGCAATCTCCATCGCTGCATGACCGGGGCGCCAAGCGCGCCTCAGCGTTGAGAATCCGAACCAGGCGAGATAGGCCAGTCCCCCGTAAAGGATCACCTCCACCAAGTGCGGATAGCGCATTGCAAGCGCCGAAGCGCCGCCCACGCCCGCCGCGATCAAAATGAAGTCCGAGATCGTGCAAAGGGCGACGATCTTACCGACGTGCGAACGCAAGATCCCTTGCCGCAACACAAATGCGTTTTGCGCGCCGATCGTGACGATGAGCGAGGCGCACAGCGCTGCGCCATGCGAATAAGCGGTCCAGTTCATGACGATGTGGGGTAGACGGTGCCGAGTAATGGCGCTAGTCTGCATGCCGGACGAATCTAAGGATAGCTAATTTGCCTAAGGCAGATTAAGGAACGCTAATGTTGGACTATGCCTTGTTGGACGCGCTTGCTGCAGTCGTACGTCTTGGTTCGTTCGACCGCGCGGCCGGCGAACTCAACGTCACGGCCTCGGCCGTATCGCAACGCGTCAAGCTGCTCGAGGAGCGCGTCGGAAGTGTGCTGGTCAAGCGGGGGCAGCCCTGCGTCGCCACTGCGTCGGGCGCATTGCTTTGCCGTCACGCGGAGCGAGTGAGATTGCTCGAAGGCCAGCTATCCGACGATATGCCGTCCATGACGGGGCCGCTGCTCGGGCAGGCGTGGCCTACGCTGCGGGTCGCCGTCAACGACGATAGCGTCGGCACCTGGTTCGTCGATGCCGTGGCGACGTTCTGTGCGCAACGGCGCATGCTGCTCGACCTTGTCATCGACGATCAGGACCATACGGCACAGCGCATTCGCGACGGCAGCGTGCAAGGCGCGGTGACCACGCAGGCGGAACCCGTGCAGGGATGCCGCTCCGTGCGGCTCGGCAGAATGCGGTATCTGGCCGTATGTTCGCCGTCGTTTTTTGCGCGCTACTTCGCCAACGGCGTCAATCGCGAGTCGCTGCGGCGCGCGCCGTGCGTCGTCTTCAATCCGAAGGATGCGCTGCAAGCGCGCTTCATGCGCCGTTTGACGCGCGCGGACATCGAGCCGCCCCAGCATTGGGTGCCGCATGTCGGAGGCTTCTTGCGTGCTTGCGTGATGGGTCTGGGTTGGGGCATGTGCCCGACGCAGATGCTCGGCGCGTCGCTTGCAAACGGCGAACTCGTCGAACTGGCGGCGGGCCGCCACCTCGATGTCGATTTGTATTGGCAGAGTTGGCGCTTGTCGATCGGCTGGCTCGATGAATTCAGCGCAGTGCTGAAGCAGCGCGCCGGCGAGTTTCTCGATTGAGGGCGCCGGCATGGGTCGACACACGCGTGATCGAGGGGCCGGATTAGCTATCCCCTGAAAGCTGCGGTAAACCCTTGCTTTTGCGTTCTGTAATTGTGTTCTGGCAACATAGAGTGCTTTGTCTTCACCAAAGACGGTTGCGCACAGACGCACCGGGCGCTGTGCGCCGCAAAAAAGCCGAGTTTTCGACTACCACCCGTTACCCGCGAGCAACGCAATTCCTATGGCTTTGAACGTCGAAAGTGCCCGCCAGGCTGCGGATTTGGGCAGCAAGATCCGAGCGCTGCGGCACCGCCTCCGTAAGACCCTTGATGAAACGGCTACCGCGGCCGGTATCTCGAAGCCGTTTCTGTCGCAAGTCGAACGGGGCCACGCCACGCCCTCTTTGACTTCGTTGGCCGGCATCGCCACGGCGCTGGGCGTCACCCTTCAGTATTTCGTCGATACGCCCAGCGAGGAGCGGTCGGTACGCCGCGCCGGCCAGTTGCGATTTTTCAGCTTCGCCGATTCGACGGATTTATTCGCGCGATTGACCAACTCGTCGGTCGGCAGTCAGCTTGAAAGCATTCTCGTGCGCTTGCCGGCCGGGCAGACCGAGGGGGCAGAAGTCACGACGCATGCGGGCGAGGAATTCCTTTACGTCATTTCGGGCGAATTGTCGTTGACGCTTGAAGGCAAGACGTTTTCGCTCCAGGCGGGCGACAGCGCGCATTACGAATCGACGGTTCCGCACAGTTGGTCCAATACGGGCAAGGTTGAAACGACACTGGTTTGGGTCGGTACGCCGCGCCTGTTTTGACGATCCGCGTGCGCGCCTGACCGAAGCGATAACCGCGTGCCAACTGCCGGGGGGCGATCGAGCCAGCGTTCGACGGCTGGCTCGACGCGCTAGCGGAGACGCTCGAGCAGCGCCATGCCAGCGGCTGGATTGCGGACCTTGTGGCCGCTGATCACATAAAGGTAGACGTCGCGAGGCATGGCCTTCGCACCCGTCTCCGCAATCGTTTGCAAGTCTTTCGGCGCTTCACCGGCGGCCCACGTCTTCGCACGCGAGGCCCAGGCATCGAGTCCCTTCTTCGGATATCCAAGCTTTTCCGATTCGACTGTCCCCATGATGCGTGCGTAGACGAACGGCGCAGTGACGTCGGCGATCTGTGGGTAATCGCTATCGCCGGCGACAACGATCGCAACGCCGTGCTCGCGCGCCAGCGCCACGAACTCCGGATGGCGGAAACTTTCGTGCCGCACTTCGACGGCATGCCGGATCGCGCGGCCGTCGACGCGTTTGGGCAGCAGTGCGAGAAAAGCGTCGAAATCTTCGGCGTCGAATTGCTTGGTCGTCGCGAACTGCCAGTTGATCGGGCCCAGCTTGTCTTTCAGCGCGAGCACGCCGCTGGCAAAGAAACGCTCGATGGAATCGCGGGCTTCGCCAAGCACTCGGCGATGAGTCGCGAATCGCGGCGCCTTCAACGAAAAGACAAAATCTTCCGGCGTCTCGTCATGCCACTTCTCAAAGCTTGTCGCGCGTTGCGTGCCGTAGAACGTGCCGTTGATTTCAATCGATGTCAGCTTGCGGCTCGCATATTCGAGCTCGCGCTTTTGCGTGAGGCCGGCGGGATAGAACGCACCGCGCCACGGCTCGTAGGTCCAGCCGCCGACGCCGATGCGAATGCGGCCCGTGGCGCTGCGGCGGCTCATTCCGTCGCCATCCCGTGAGCGTTCGCTGCGGCCAAGGCCTCGCCCGACGCGCGCCGATGCTGAGCCGACAGCCTGCGCATGAGCGGCAGCAACAGCAACGACATCAGCACCCCGGCAGCCGCCAGCCAACCAAGCTCCGAGAAAAGATTCGTATAAAGCGGCAGCGATTGCACCGCCGTCAAATCATTGGAGGGGGCCTGCGCGAAGTTGGCCACCACGCTGCCCAAATACTGGGAGATTCCGGTCGCAAGGAAGTAGGCGCCCATCATGAAGCCGCTCATGCGAACGGGGATATAGCGCGCGATCATGGCAAGGCCAAGGCCGCTGACGAGCAACTCGCCGAGCGAATTCAAAGCGTAACCCCAGACCATGAACCACGACGATACGCGTCCGTCGACGGCATAGCGGCCGCTGAATGCGTAAATGACGAACCCGATCGCCACGGCCACATAGCCGAGCGCAAATTTCGCCGCGATGCTGATATCGCCGCGCCCCTTTGCAAGCCGCGTGTAAGTCGACGCGAGCACGGGGCTCAGCAGCATGATCCAGATCGGATTGAGCGCTTGGAATTGCGCGGCGCTCCAGGAGAACAGACGAACGCCGAATAGCGAGAACGTCGGATCCACATTACGCAGCGCAAATAGCGTCAGCGACGTGGTTTGTTGCTGATAGAAGATGAAGAACAGAATCGACTGCAAAACGAGAATGAGGGCGGCAATCAGTCCCGCGCGCTCCGAGCGGTCGCATTTGGCGATCATGTAGCCGAACAGGCCAAGGATGATGACCCCTGCGATATCGACGCAGGTGATGGCCAGCGTCTTGTTGCCGAGCACGAATGATGCGGCCGTGGCCAGCGCGACGCCGCCCGCGGCAACCACAGCGACGCGGCGCCATACGATCGGCTTGCTGTCGGGCGCGGACCCCACATGCGACAGCGAGCGATACCGGATCAGGAAGTTCACGACGCCCAGCACCATGCCCGCGCAGCAGACGGCAAACGCGGTGCGCCAGCCCCATCGATCTTTGATCCAGGGCGTCGCGAGGATCGACAACGTCGAACCGATATTGACGGCCATGTAATAGATCGTGAACGCACTGTCGATGCGCGTATCGTCCCCTTCATAGATACGCCGCACGAGATTCGCCGAATTCGCCTTGAACAGGCCGTTGCCCACGACAATGACGCCGAGCGAAGCATAAAGGAACGATAGATGATCGTTCGGCAATGCAAGCATGCCGTAGCCGAACGAGAGCACGACCGCGCCGAACAGCATCGTGCGCCGCGCACCGAGCACCTTGTCGCCGATCCATCCGCCGATCGAAGGCGCCGCATAGACAAGCGCGGTAAACGCGCCCCAGGTGAGGTTCGCGCGTGCATCGCCGAAGCCGAGCCGCTCCACCATGTAGAGCACGAGCAGTGCGCCCATGCCGTAATAGCCGAAGCGTTCCCACATCTCGATCAGAAAGACCGTCGTGAACGATCTTGTTTGCGAAACCGACGAATTCATCAAAAGTTCTCCCGGATAGGTCGAATCAGATTCGCACGTTGTGCGTGCGCTGCTGGACGCCGTTGCTCGCGCCGTGGCTCGTTTGCGCGCGGTAGCGCGCGGTGTTGGGGACTTGCCAGCGCGAGCTTACTCCGTCGCGCGCCAGTCGTGGCAGCGGCCGTACACGTCGCGCGCGATTCTCGCGATGTTGGCCGTCACCGTCACTTCGGGTATGCACCAGTCGGCGCCCCATACGGTTGATAGCTGCACACGAAAACGGGCGCATGGTCTTATCCCTCCTGCAATCGATCGATTGCATTTTCCTTTTTGTTTTTTAATTCGTCCTTCACCACCATGAAAGCCACGCATTCATTTGCAGCGGCGCTGATCGCGTTCGTCTTTGCGTCAAGCGATGCCGCTTTTGCCGTTCCCATTCCCACCGGCGTGAAATTGGCTCCGGTCCAGGAAATCACGCGCCAGTTGCCCGCCGAAATTGAATCGCTGGATCCCGCACACATCGAATCATGGGCCGGCAATACGGTCGGCCTCGATCTGTTCGAAGGCTTGACGCGTATCGACGCAACGGGCGCCATCGTACCCGGAGTCGCACAATCGTGGACGCGAACCGGGCCGGACACCTGGCGCTTCACGCTGCGCGGCGATGCCAGGTGGAGCGACGGCCGACCCGTGACGGCAGACGACTTCGTCTATGCCTGGCGCCGCGTCGTCGATCCCAAGACCGGCTCGAAGTATACGGTTCTTGTCGAGTTCGTCAAAAATGGCAAAGCGATCGTGTCCGGCAAGGCGCCGCCCGACCAACTCGGCGTGACGGCGGTCGATGCGCGCACACTGGAGGTGCGCACCGAAACGCCTGCGGCCTTCTTCCCGGAACTGGCGGCCATGGTGTCGATGGCGCCGGTGCCCCGGCACATCGTGCAACGCGCGCCGGACGGCTGGACCAAGCCCGGCACCTTTGTCGGCAACGGCGCGTTCCTGCTGGCCGATTGGCAGCCGAACAATCGTGTCGTACTCCTAAAGAACGGTCGGTATTGGAACGCGGCAAGCGTGCCGCTTGCAAAGGTGAAATACGTCCCGATCGAAGACGACGGCACGGCCCTCCACATGTATCAGGCCGGGCAGATCGATTACACCTATCGCATTCCGTCGGGGCTTCACGACCCGATAGCGAAGCAATTCGGCAGCGAACTGCGCACAGGCATGCAGATCGCCACCTATTACTACAGCCTCGACAACACGAATCCTCTGTTCAAGGACAAACGCGTGCGGCAGGCGCTATCGATGGTGCTCGACCGCGATCTCCTGACGAAGCGGCTGCTGCAAGCCGGCGAAGCGCCGATGTACGGCCTCATTGCCAGCGGCACCAAGGGCGCGAGCCCGTTCGTGCCGGCCTGGGCGGCGTGGCCGATGAGCAAGCGCATCGACTACGCGCGCGATCTGTTGCGGCAGGCGGGTTATTCGGAGGCGAAGCCTTTGACATTCACGCTGACCTACAACACGAACGATCTGCACAAGAAGGTGGCGCTGTTTGCCGCTTCCGAGTGGCGCACGAAGCTGGGCGTCGAGGCCCGGCTCGAGAACGTGGAGTTCAAGGTGCTGCTCATGCAGCGCCACGAAGGAAAGGTGCAAGCGTCGCGCGACGGTTGGTTCGTCGATTACAACGACGCCATGTCGTACTTCGACGTGCTCCGCTGCGGCAGCATTCAGAACGATCAACGCTACTGCAACCCGAAGGTCGACGAGCTCATTGCACGTGCGAACGCGCGGCTCGACCCCAACGAGCGCACCGCGCTGATGACGCGTGCGCATACGCTTGCGATGGAGGACTACCCGATGATCGCGCTGTTCCAGTATTCGGCCGATCGTCTCGTCAAAGCCTATGTGGGCGGCTATGCGACGACGAACTACGTCGATCAGCGCGCCTCGCAGGATCTCTACATCGTCGCGCACTGAGGCGGGGAGGGACGATGCTTGCGTACACGCTGCGCCGCACGTTATGGGCGATTCCCACGGTGCTGGCCGTCATTACAGCCTGCTACCTGCTGTTGCATTTGACGCCCGGAGGGCCGTTCGATTCGGAAAAGCAACTCTCGGCCGCCGCGCTCGCGAATCTCGACGCGAAGTACCACTTGAGCGAGCCGCTTTGGCGTCAATACGTGCTTTATCTCGGTGCGCTCGTTCATGGCGATCTGGGCGCGTCTTATCGCTACGTCGATTGGAGCGTCAACGATCTCGTGGCGAAGGCGCTTCCGGTCAGCATCGGGGTGGGCGGCGCGTCGATCCCGATTGCGCTCGCGATCGGCGTCTGTCTCGGCGTGGCCGCGGCCGTATCGCGCGATCGCTTGATCGACCGCCTGGTGATGGTGCTCGGCAACGTCGGCAATGTCGCACCGCCGTTCGTGCTCGGCCCGGTGCTCGTATGGATGTTCGCGATCGTCCTGAAAACGAGCGAAGGTCGCGGTTGGTTGCCGGCAGGCGGATGGGGCGAGGGCGCCTGGCGTTACCGGATTTTGCCGATCGGCTTGCTGGTCGTCATCAATGTGTCGACGATCGCCCGCGTCATGCGTGCCAGCATGATCGAAGTGTTGTCGAGCCCGTTCATCCGCACCGCACGTGCGAAGGGCCTGCCGCCGAGGCTCATTGTCTGGCGCCATGCGTTGAGGCCCGCCCTCGTGCCGGTCGTTTCCTTACTCGGCGCGATGTCGATCTCCTCGATCACGGCAGCCGTCGTGACGGAATCGGTGTTTGCGTTGCCGGGGTTGGGGCAACTCGTCGTCAACGGCGCGATCAATCGCGACTACACGCTCGTATTGGGCGTCGTCGTGCTGACCACGAGCGTGGCCGTTCTTTTCAATCTGCTCGTCGATCTCGCTTATGCGTTGCTCGACCCGCGTATCCGGTACTGATCACCATGGCGTTCTCCACTTCCGATGCAAGCGACGCTGCCGTGCGCGCCGACTCGCCTCGCGGCGTCGCCGCATCCTTCGCTCGGCGTTTCGTGCGCAACCGCACGGCGCTTTTCAGTTTGGCACTGCTCTTTTGGGTGACCCTCGCGTGTTTCGCCGGGCCGTGGTGGCTCGGACGCGACCCCGCGCAAAGCGATTGGGCGTCGTTGAGCCTGCCGCCTACGCTGCAGGGCGGACATTGGTTCGGCACGGACGAACTCGGCCGGGATCTGCTCGTGCGCACGCTCACGGGTGGTCGCGTGTCCCTCGAAGTCGGGTTGCTCGGCACGCTGACAGCCTGCCTGATCGGTGTTGCTTACGGCGCTTGTGCCGGCTATTTCGGCGGCCGCATCGATGCGGTCATGATGCGTATCGTCGACTTGATGTATGCGATTCCGTACATGCTCATTGCGATTTTGATGATGACGCTTTTCGGCCGCGCATTTTATTTGGTAGTCCTAACTATCAGCGCATTCTCATGGTTGGATATGGCGCGTGTCGTGCGCGGGCAGACGCTGTCGCTGCGTACTCGTGAATTCATCGACGCGGCGAAAGCGATCGGCGCGTCCGGGCCTGCCATCGTCATACGGCACATCGTGCCGAACCTGATTGGCGTCGTGGTCGTCTACGCGACCGTCATGGCGCCCGGCATCGTGCTGACGGAGTCGGTGCTTTCGTTTCTTGGACTGGGCGTGCAGGAGCCGATGACGAGCTGGGGCGTGCTGATCGAGGACGGCGCCCAGAAGCTCGAAGCCATGCCATGGCTGCTGCTCTGTCCGGCTGCGATGCTGTGCGGGACACTCTACTGCGTCGGCTTTGTCGGTGACGGATTGCGCGATGCGCTCGATCCGAAGGAGCGGTAATCATGGCGCTACTTGAAGTCGAGCGACTGAGCGTTTCGTTTGCACGCCGCAACGGGCCGCCGATCGAAGCCGTGCAAGACGTGTCGTTCGCGCTGGAGGCGGGCGGGAGGCTGGGCATCGTCGGCGAGTCGGGGTCCGGCAAGAGCCAGACGGCGATGGCGATCATGGGCTTATTGCCGTCGAACTCGCAGGTGGCGGGCACGGCGCGCTACGACGGCCGGGATCTTTTGAAGCTCGATCGGCGCGCGCTCAATACGCTCAGGGGTGAGCGGATCGCGATCGTCTTTCAGGATCCGATGACATCGCTCAATCCGTTTCTGACCATCGAGCGGCAGTTGACCGAGCCGTTGCAGGTGCACCGCGGCCTGTCGCGCCGAGCGGCTTACCGACGCGCGATCGAAGCGCTCGAACGCGTGCATATCCCCGGTGCGGCGAGGCGTATCGGCATGTATCCGCACGAGTTCTCGGGCGGTATGCGTCAACGGGTGACGATCGCGATGGCGCTGATGACCGAGCCGCGTATCTTGATCGCCGACGAACCGACGACAGCGCTCGATGTGACCGTGCAAGCGCAGATCGTCGACCTGCTGCGCACGCTGACGCATGACACCGGCATGGCGCTGATGCTGATCACGCACGATATGGGCGTCGTGGCGGGACTCTGCGACGACGTCATGGTCATGCACGGGGGGCGCTCGGTCGAGCAGGCCGATGTCGAACGTCTGTTTGCCGCGCCAACCCATCCCCACACGATCAGTCTCATGAATGCGCGATCGTATCTCCGACGGCCATCCGTCGAATCCATCCAGGAGGGCACGCGATGAAAACCGTGGTTTCGGCCGAAGACACTGCAGTGTGGTCCGACGCAACGCCGCTCCTATCGGTGCGCGACCTCAAAGTGCATTTCCGCGTCGCGCGGCGCAACGGTCCTTTTGCGATCGATAGGCCCCGCGCATTGCTGCGTGCAGTCGACGGGCTTTCCTTCGACGTTCGTCCAGGCGAAGTGATCGGGCTTGTCGGCGAATCGGGGTGCGGCAAGTCCACCCTTGCACGGGCGATCGTCGGCCTCGCGCCGATCACGAGCGGGAGCGTCTGCTGGCGCGGCCACGAAACGGTGGCCGGCGTGCATCGGGCGAGTCGTCAGATGCAGCGCCTGCGGCGCGAGGCACAGGTCGTCTTTCAGGATCCGCTTGCTTCGCTCGATCCGCGCATGACGATCGAGCGGATCGTGGCCGAGCCGATCGTCACGCATCGCCCGCAGATGACGCGTGCGGAAGTGCGCGCGCGCGTTCGCACGATGCTGGAGCGTGTGGGTCTGAACGATCATCATCTGTCGCGCTACCCACACGAATTTTCGGGTGGGCAGTGTCAGCGGATAGGTATTGCGCGTGCATTGGTCGCGGAGCCGAAACTGGTCATCTGCGACGAACCCGTTTCCGCACTCGACGTAACGATTCAGGCGCAGATCGTCAATCTGCTGCGCGATCTGCAGCGTGAACTGTCGTTGTCGATGTTGTTCGTCTCGCATGACCTGGCCGTGGTGCAGGCGATGAGCACGCGCGTGCTCGTCATGTATCTCGGCCGCGTCATGGAGGCGGGCGACTGCCCGTCGATATTCGACGCACCTGTGCATCCGTACACGCGTGCGTTGCTTTCGGCCGTACCGTTTCCGGACCCGGCGATCGAGCGCAGCAGAGCGCGTGTGCTGCTGGCAGGCGATTTGCCGTCGCCGATCGACCCGCCGTCAGGCTGCGTGTTTCGCACGCGCTGCCCTTCGGCATTACAGGAATGCGCACGAACCCCACCTGAGCTCGAAGCGCGCCACGAAGGACGCTCATTCGTTGCCTGCATTCGCGCCGGCGACCCTCCAGTGCCCGGCGTTTAGCCCGCGTAACGCGCGGTAAGCGCGCTAAGCACGGCGCCCCATCAGCGGTAACCCGGTTCTATCGGCACGGCATTCGCCGCGCCGCGGGAAACGTTCGCCCCTGCGGCAAGCCGGGGGCGAATGAAGGCGCTCGTCGGCATCGAATCGACGGGCCGGTTTCATCATCCATCGAGGTAGCCATGTCTCCGAGACAAGACAGAACGAACGCCGTCACGTCAGGCGTGATCGCATTGACGTGTGGTATGCAGGCGCTGGTCGGCATTGCGGCAGCACGAGCGGACGAAGCGCCGATGCTCGCGCCATTTGCGGTACCCGCTCCGATGCAACAGGCGCCGGCTGCTGCGCCGCCTCCCGTCCGCGAAGGCGGCAGCGGCCAAGCCGACGTGCCGCGCAAGAAGCCATCGCAGATCGCGCAGGAAGCGACGACACCCAATGCGGTCGTCAGTACAGAGAGCGCGTTGACCGAAAAGCCGCCGACGCCGCGGTCGAGTCAGGCGAACAGCAAGGGGTTCGTCGCCGATAGTCGCTTCGACCTCGAATGGCGCAACTACACCGACTATTTCCATGCGAACGGTGGGACACATCGACACGCATGGGTCGAGGGTCTGCAAGCGAAGGTCGAATCGGGCTTTACGCAAGGGCCGATCGGATTCGGTCTCGATGCCGCACTGTTCGGTGCGCTGAAGCTTGACGGCGGCAACGGTGCGCGCAACATGGTGTATCTCGGCCGTGATGGCGAGGGGGCCAATCGCACGGTGTGGGCATACCCGGGTATGTATGCGGTGAAGGCGCGTATTTCGGACTCCTCATTAAAGTACGGGTTGCAAGACGTATCGAACCCGTTCCTCGATCCGCACGATAACCGCGCACTGCCGCCGACGTTCCTCGGCGTTTCGCTGCTGAGCCGGGAAATCGAAGGGCTCGGCGTGCAAGCGGGGAGCTTCACCAAGGTTGACGCACGCGGCCAGACGAACCTGACTGGCTTGAAAACGACGTACGGCGGCGTGGCCTTCAGGCGTGTGAGCTATGCGGGGGCAACCTGGGACTACTCGCGCAATGGGTCCGCCTCGCTCTATGCCGATCAAGCCGACGACGTCTGGCGGCAGTACTATGCGTCGCTCCAGCACGGCATCGGCGCGGTCGACTCGGTCAAATTGACGGGCTTCGCCAACGTCTATTCGACGCACGATACCGGGGCGGCATTGCAGGGGCCAATCAACAACACGGCCTTTAGCGCTTCCTTGACGGCACAGCACGGACCGCACGCATTGCTCGTCGGCTATCAAAAAATATTTGGCGATCAATTTTTCGACTATATCGACGAAACGGCGGGCGTCTATCTCGTCAATTCGATGGATGTCGATTACAACGCGCCGCATGAGCAATCGCTGCAGGTTCGCTATACGTTCGACGGCAAATATGCGGGGATGCCGGGATTATTGGCGATGGTGTGGGCACAGCAAGGGTGGGGTGCCGACACGTCGGCTAACGCGGCGCGTTACGGCTCGAATGGCCCATCGTACGGGTCGCTTTACCTCAGAAACGGGCAGCCCGTGCATGGCCGGCATCATGAGTTCGGCTTCATTCCCACCTACGTTGTGCAAAGCGGGCCGCTGAAGAATACGAAGGTCACGCTCATTGCCGAATGGCACGTGGGATCGGCTTACTCTTTGGACAGCACGAGCCAGGTCTATCGGCTTCTTTTGACGTTGCCCATGCGCGTGTTCTGATCGTGGCTCGAACGTGACGAGCGCATGGCGGCCGCTTGGGCCGCCATGCGTGTTTGGTTCCGAAAAAGCAGAAACGTGCTCGAAAAGAGCCCGAAGGGTCGGGCGTTCGGGCGAGAGGCGCCCGGCGAACGGAATCGGTAAATTCAACGGCCGTGCTGTTCACCCGGTAATTCCGCCCCATGCGCACGGATGGCGGCGATCAGCTCGGCCGGCGTGATCTCGTAACGGACTTCTCGATGAATGCCGGGCTTGCGCTCGTCGATTTCGATCAGATGAATACTCTTGCCGTCGTCCGTCGCTTCAAGCCGCAATGTGCGAACGACGTGGCCGCCCGTATCGTGGATTTCGGTGAGCAGGGCCATTGCCCCGGATGAGCCGGTGGTGCGCATCGAACATTTCCTCGAGTCGTGGTTGAAGCGATTGTATGGGCTTACAGAGGCTTACGTATGTCGCCAGCCGCGCATAATGCCGCTGGGACAGGCTGGCAGGCGCCTCCTGCCCATTTCATGCCGATGAGTGTATCGCGAAGTTCGCCCACCACAGAGGGTTTTAAAAGTGCGCGAACACAACACGCCACACCGGTAGCGTCAGGGGTTGACGCTACCGAATTCTCGAATTCCCGAATTCCCGAATTCCCGAACTCGCGCGCCGTCGGCTGTTGGGCCGGCGGCGCTATCGATATTCAAGCCACGTGCATGCGCTCGTTTTCGAGCAGGGCCTGGGCGATTTCCCAGGCGTCGCGCGCCGCATCGATGCGGCCGCTCAACTGCCGCGCGAGCGTGGCGCCGTCGATCAGCAGCGCGCAGCGACGGGCGAGCCGCGCGGCTGTCTCGCTGTCGAAACGTTCGTCCAGGATCCGTTGCAGCGAATGCACAAAGGCGCCGCGTTGGGCTTGCGACGCAGCGAGGATTTCATTTTCTTCGGCGTGAAACTCCGCGGCGGCGTGAACGAGCAGGTTCCCTGTGAATGTCTCCGAGCGGAACCAGGCGTCGTGCCACTGGAAAATCGCGTGAAGTTTGTCCATTGCATCGGAGTGCGCGGCGCCGGCAGCCGCGATCCCTGCCGCCAGCGCCGCGCCTTGTTCGTTCAGCACTTCCACGACAAGGCGGCTCTTTGAAGGGAAATGCTTGTACATCGTCATCTTGGCGACGCGCGATTCGGCGATGATGCGATCGATGCCGACGGCGTGAAAACCGAACTGTGAAAATAGGCGAGTTGCGGTTTCAATCAAGGCTTTCTTTTTTTCGCTCATTTAGAGGCCCGCTTCTATAGTGAAAGTTATGTGTTCCCGCGTCGAATCCTGTCAAGGGGCGATCGTTCTCCCCCAAGGATGGCTTTGGGAAGAAACGTTTTCGCCAGGCAGGACCGGGTTCGGGCTACCGCGCACGCTCTCAATGCACGGAATGATCTCGAAGCCTCGTCATTCAAATCGAAGCGCTCGCTGAAATCAAGCCCCCCGGCTGAAGAATCAGATAAGACGGTCGTTTTATTTCAGCCTGGAATCGTGCGTCGTCCTGGATGGACGCGGCCGGCTGACGAAAGCCTTGCGAGATTCGACGCACGCATCGCAAGGGGGCGGCCAGGTGTTAGGATCGACTTCCCCGGCAACTTCCCCCTCGACGAGACATGGCGACGTTGTACGAAACGCTGGGCGTGCATGAGGCCGCCTCCGACGATGAAATCAAGCGCGCCTATCGGAAGGCCGCGATGCGCGCGCATCCCGATCGCAACAAGGGCAGGGAGGCGGCTGCCCATGATGCATTTCAGGAAATCAAGGAAGCGTATGCGATCTTGTCGGATCCCGCGCAGCGCAAGGTGTATGACGCCGTGTTCGCGCAGGAGATGAGCAAGCTGCGCGGCCGCGAGGAGCAAGAGGTGCGCGCCCGCGCCGAGCGTGCCGAACGCGCGGCGCAGGCCGAACGCGAGCGTTACGAGAAGTACGTTGCGCTGGCGCTGCGCTACAGCGAGCGCGGGCATAACCGCGACGTCGTATTCGGCGTCTTGCTGGGCCGCGGCTGTGACGAAGCACTCGCTGCTCGCATTGCCGACGGCGTTGCAGCGCTATCCGCATCGCGCTCGCAAGCGGCGGCCGAGGGCGGCGAAGCCGGCGAGAGCGCCGATGAACACACCGAAGCCGCTACCCATGCGGGGCTCTTTAGCACGCTGTGGCATGGCATGTTCGGTATACGTCCGTAACCTCCGTAGCGTCCGTAGACGCATGATCGATTTCGACGAATAACGAACGACCGTTCAAGACGAGAAATCGGTCGACTTCGACAGCGACTCCCATTGATGGAGTTCGGCGCGCAACGCGTCGAGCTTCTCGTTGACGAGCTTGACCGCGTCGGGGCCCAGCAACAGATGCACGGGCGGCTCGCTTGCCGCCACGATCTCGAGGATTGCGCGCGCGGCTTTGGCCGGATCGCCGGGCTGGTTGCCGCTCAATGCCTGACGACGCGCGCGAATGGGTTCGAACACGGCGTCGTAATCGGCGATCGAGCGTTGCTCGCGCATCATCGAACGGCCCGCCCAATCGGTGCGGAACGCGCCCGGGCCGACGGCGGTGACTTTGATGCCGAGGTCTTTTACCTCCTTGGCGAGGCAATCAGAAATGCCTTCGAGCGCAAACTTCGTGCCGTGATAGCTGCTCAAGCCGGCGATCGTAATGTAGCCGCCCATCGACGTGATGTTGACGATGTGCCCGCGTTTGCGGCGGCGCATGTAAGGCAGCACGGCCTGCATCATCGCGACGGCGCCGAACACGTTGACGTCGAATTGCTTGCGCCACTCCTCCAGCGTCGATTCTTCGAGGATGCTTTCGTAACCGTAGCCTGCGTTATTGACCAACACGTCGATCGGGCCGACCTTGCCCTCGACATCGGCGATGACGCCGGCGATTTCTTCGGTGTGCGTGACGTCGAGCAGCTTACCGATGGCACGGCCGGGGCCGAGCAGTTCGAATTCGCCTAGCGCCGTTTGATCCCGCAAGGTGCCGACGACGCGATGTCCGTCCGCGAGCGCCGCCTGCGCCAGCGCCCGCCCGAAGCCGGTGCTGACACCGGTGATGAAGAACAGCTTGCTTTGCGTAATGGCCATCGATTCCTCCGTTTGGCGTTCGTGTGAAGTCCGGTGTCTATGCTAAGGCAAGCGGCATTTGCTCGTGTAACGGAAGGTACGGCCCTGAAGAAGATTGCGCAGCGTGCTGCTGATTTGAAAGTGCGGTAAAAGGGCCCAAGGCCCTTTCGCTCAAACGATCCCCGTCGCGTAATAGACGCCGATCACAAAAAACACGGCCAATGTCTTGATTACCGTCACGGCAAAGATGTCGCGATACGATTCCCTGTGCGTGAGCCCCGTGACAGCCAGCAGCGTGATCACGGCGCCATTATGCGGCAGCGTATCCATTCCGCCGCTTGCCATGGCCACGACGCGATGCAGTACTTCAAGCGGAATATGCGCTGCGTTCGCGTTCTTGATGAACCAATCGGACATGGCCGCGAGCGCGATGCTCATACCGCCCGAAGCGGACCCCGTAATTCCCGCAAGCGAACTGACGGACACCGCCGCATTCACAAGCGGATTCGGAATCGACTTCAACGCGCCGCCCACCACCAGAAAACCCGGCAATGCGGCGATGACCCCACCAAAGCCATATTCCGAAGCGGTGTTCATCGACGCCAGCAATGCCCCCGCGACAGCGCCCTTCGTGCCCGTTGCGAAGCGCTCGCGCACGCGATTGAATGCCGTCAGCACGACCAGCACGATGCCCGCGATCAATGCCCCTTCAACGGACCACACGGCCACGACGGTTTTGATCGTCGCGGACAACGGTGCATGCACGCCGGGCAGCACATCGGGCGGCACCGTATAGGTACCGGCGCCATACCACTGCGGAATCAGCTTGGTCAACGCGAAGTTCGCCACGCCGACGAGCACGAGCGGCGCGAGCGCCACGAGCGGATGCGGCAACGTAGCCGTGCCGACATGTTCGGGTTCGTTGACGAGCGACGTGCCGTACCCCTCGCCCTTCGCCAGCGCCGATCGGCGACGCCACTCCAGATACGAAAGCCCGACCACGATGATGAACAACGAGCCGATCGTGCCGAGTGCCGGCGCGGCCCATCCCGTCGTTTTGAAAAATGCGCTCGGGATGATGTTCTGAATTTGCGGCGTGCCCGGCAGCGAATCCATCGTAAACGAGAAGGCACCGAGCGCAATGGCGCCCGGCATCAGCCGCTTCGGGATATCGCTTTGTCGATAAAGCTCGGCTGCAAACGGATAAACCGCGAATACGACAACGAATAGCGATACGCCCCCGTACGTCAGCAATGCGCAAACGGCGACGATCACCGCATTGGCGCGGCCGCGGCCGATATAACGAATGGCCGCGGCAACGATTGCCTCGGAAAAACCGGCCAGCTCGATCACTTTGCCGAACACTGCGCCAAGTAAAAACACGGGGAAATACAGTTTGACGAAGCCGACCATCTTCTCCATGAAGATGCCCGTAAACACGGGCGCGACCGCTGCGGGATCGGTCAACAGGACAGCCGCGAGAGCGGCGATCGGCGCGAACAGAATGACGCTGTAGCCGCGGTAGGCGGCGAACATCAGGAACGCCAGGGCGGCAAGGACGATGACGAACGACATCGGGTCTCCGGGTTGTGATTGTGAGTGCCAGCGAGCGCACAGGGAAAAGCAGGCAGCCGACATTGCAGGTTCCGTGCCATTGCGCGCCGGAATGCGTTTCGCGTGACATCCAACGTCATGGAAAGAGAACGCGAGTGCCAAATGCAGCTGGATCGTCTACGAATGGAGACATTCAAGGTCCTCGGAACGATCAAAGAGCTTATCGATACGTCGAAAAGGACGTTTAGACAGGCGTTTGAGCCATGTCTCTGATTTGAGATATGCTGTCTCCCATTGGAGACAGGGCGACGAACAGCGAGCAGGTTCAAATCGAACTCCAACCCGAGCGCCCGCACTACGACATTGGACCCTTCGGATGAAGACCGACCTTATCGGCGTGCCTGCCGACTACAGCGCGATCTTGCGCCGCGCGATGGACTCGCTATTCCGAACCTTCGAAAATTTCAGCGAAGGCACGCTCATCGTCGATGCCGACGCACGCATCGTCTGGATCAATGAACGTTACGCTGCGCGCTTCGGCTTCGCCGATAGCCGGCAAGCGATCGGCCTCGATTGCGAAACGGTGATTCCGAACAGCCTCATGCGCGAGGTCGTGCAGACGGGCAAGCCGATTTTGCTCGATATGCTCGAAAACGGACGCGAGCCGCTCGTCGTTATGCGCTTGCCGCTCAAGGACGAAGCGGGTCGTACAGTGGGCGCGGTCGGCTTCGCATTGTTCGACGAAATGAAATCGCTGACGCCGCTCTTCTCGCACTATTCGCGCGTTCAGGAAGAACTGATTGCGGCCCGGCAGTCGCTCGCGCAGGCGCGCCGTGCGAAATACACGTTGGCGAGCTTCGTCGGTACGAGCGCGGCCAGTCTCGAAGTCAAGCGCCAGGCGCGCCGCGCATCGTATGTCGATTCACCCGTGTTGTTGCTCGGCGAAACGGGTACGGGCAAGGAACTGCTGGTGCATGCAATCCATGGAACGTCGGCGCGCGCGAAAGGCCCGCTCGTGACGGTCAACGTCGCCGCGATCCCCGATACGCTGCTCGAAGTCGAATTTTTCGGTGCAGCGCCCGGCGCTTATACGGGCGTCGAACGGCGCGGCCGGGTGGGCAAGTTCGAACTCGCGAATGGCGGTACGCTGTTTCTCGACGAGATCGGCGATATGCCGTTGCCGTTGCAGGGCAAGTTGCTGCGCGTGTTGCAGGACCAGGAATTCGAGCCATTGGGCTCGAACCGTATCGTGCGCACCGATGTGCGGATCGTCGCGGCTACGTCGGCGGATCTGCCGGCGCTCGTCGCCGCGGGGCGTTTTCGCGCGGACCTCTTTTATCGGCTCAACGTATTGACGATTCATGCGCCGCCATTGCGCGCGCGACGCTCCGATATCGAAGCATTGGCCTACGCCATTTTGGAGGACTTATCGACGCCGGGTCGTGGCGGGCACGGCCGTCATTTCGAATTGCAAGACGACGCGCTGCGCCTATTGGCAGCCTATGACTGGCCCGGCAATGTCCGCGAATTGCGCAACACGCTCGAACGTGCGGTCATGCTGTGCGACACCGAGCGAATCGATGCGCGCACACTCGCGCCTTTTATCGGCGCATCCGTATTGCCGGACCGGGGATCGATCGCAGGCGCGGCACCCGCATCGAACCCGGGTTCGGCCTTCGCCAGCGCGGACCGCAAAGCCGAGGCCGCCGCGCAGGTGCAACCGGGCGGGACCGATTCCTATGCGCAGGCCATGGCCGATTTCGAGCGGCGCTATTTATGCGATGCGCTGCGCGCCACGGGCGGTCGGGTAGCCGAAGCGGCGGCACGGATCGGGATGGGGCGAGCCACGCTTTATAAGAAGATCGCGGCGTTGAACATCGCGATTTGAAGAAATTCGATGGATGGCGAGCGTAATGAGGCATCGTCTTCATGGCGCGCGGGTTATGCCGTGGCATACTCCGGCCAATCGAAAAAAGAACTTCAGGCCAAAGGAGTTTGTTCAATGCAAGGCACGTCTTTGTTTCATTTGCGCGCGGGCGCGTCGCTGCGCCTGGTCGCGGCGGCGTCGTTGGGCGCGGCGCTGCTGGCGGGATGCGGCGGCAGCGCGCCACTGTTCACGAGCGACGGGCGTCCCACGACGGCCGTGCAATGCTCGGCCGCCGGCCCTTGGGACAATTGCATAGAGCATGCACGCGGCATATGCCAAGGCGATATCGACGTCATTGCCCAATCGACCCAGGACGGAGCGAATAATTTACTGTTCGCCTGCAAGGCCAAATGATTGGCGAACGTGAGTCGTGGCTTGGCTGCATCGCGCGGCGGCCGAAGCTCGTTGCGGTCCGTAGCTTGCTGTCGCTATGGTCGCCCGGGCGATTGCACTTTTGCGCGAACTGGCAGTCAGAGGAGCATTAACCGTCATTCAAGTCACTCAAACAAGGAGGTGAAAGTCTATGGCGACTTACCGGCAGTTGACCGAGCAGCTAGCGAAAGTACAAGCCCAAGTGGAAGCGGCGCGCGAAAAAGAGCTGGCCAACACGATCGCGCAAATCAAGGAGCAGATAGCGGAATACGGCATTACCGCGGAAGAGCTTGGTTTTTCGAGCAAACGCACGGCGTCGCGTAAAACGTCCTCTTTGCCCCCCAAGTACCGCGACCCGAAAACGGGCGCTACCTGGACCGGCCGCGGGCGCGCCCCGGCATGGCTTGGCAAACGGCGCGAGAAGTTTCTGATCGAGCAGTGATTTCCGCCTTCAGGCGGCACCGGGCCGAACGAAAGTCGCGATTGCGCTTTTCGTTCGGCTGCGGTTTCTCTCAGCATTCCCGCTGGTTCAACGAAAGTTCTTGATTCGAAAGAATATGCCTTCGATCGCACGCAATGTGCTCGGAATGGCCGCGCTATTGGCTATCGCTTTTATTTTTTCGACCAACCGTCGCGCGATCCGGCCGCGCACGGTCGTCTCCGCGTTGCTCGCGCAGGTGGCGATCGGCGCGTTCGTGCTGTTCGTACCGTTCGGTAAAGTCGTGTTGGCCGATATGGCGGCCGGCGTCAATCGGGTTCTCGATTACGGCAACGCGGGCATCGAGTTCTTGTTCGGCGGGCTCGTTCAATCGAAAATGTTTGCATTATTCGGCGAAGGCGGTTTCGTATTCGCCGTCCGCGTCCTACCGGCCATTATTTTTGTGACGGCTTTGATCTCCGTGCTGTATTACGTCGGGGTCATGCGCTGGATCGTGCTCGTGCTTGGGACGCTGTTTCAGCGCCTGCTCGGCGTATCGAAGCTCGAATCGTTTTCCGCCGTCACGACGATTTTTCTCGGGCAAAGCGAAATGCCGGCCGTCGTCAAACCGTTCGCGCGCGATATGACCGGCGCCGAACTGTTCGCCGTCATGTCGAGCGGAATGGCCGCCGTGGCCGGTTCAGTCCTGGCCGGTTATGCGGGGCTGGGCGTGCCGATTCAATACTTGCTGGCCGCCTCGTTCATGGCCGTGCCAGGCGGCCTGTTGTTCGCGAAGATCCTCCATCCGACGACCGAACCGAGCCCGGTGCAACTCGATCAGCTCAGTTTCGACGAGCGGCGCCCGGCCAATGTGATCGAAGCGGCCAGCTCCGGCGCCACGGTGGGCTTGAAGATCGCCGTGATGGTTGGGGCGATGCTGATTGCGTTTGTCAGTTTGATAGCACTCCTAAATGGTTTGGTCGGCGGCATCGGCGGGTGGTTCGGTCATCCACAGCTGTCGATGCAATCGATTCTCGGCGCCGTGTTTGCGCCGCTGGCTTATCTGATCGGCGTGCCGTGGAGCGAAGCCATGGTGGCGGGCAACTTCCTCGGGCAAAAGATCATCCTGAACGAATTCGTGGCCTACGCATCGCTTTCGCCCTATTTGAAGGATGCGGCCAGCGTGGCGGCGGCGGGGCTGCCGATGCTGACGCCGCGTACGCTTGCGATTTTGTCGTTCGCGCTGTGCGGCTTTGCGAACTTCGCCTCGATCGCCGTATTGACGGGCGGTTTCAGCGCCGTCGCGCCCGAGCGCCGTTCGGAAGTTGCGCGTTACGGGTTACGCGTCGTGCTCGCCGGTACGCTGTCGAATCTGATGAGCGCGACGATTGCGGGTATGTTTTTGACGTTTCATTAAACGCCTGATGGTTCGAACGTGAAAGGACGAGGCCGGCTATGAAGTTGGACGAATTGCTCGATAAAGCGAAAGCGGCGCGCGAAAACGCCTATGCTCCGTACTCGAAATTCAAGGTCGGCGCGGCACTGCTGACGAAGGATGGCCGCGTCTTTGCGGGTTGCAATGTCGAAAACGCTTCGTACGGTCTCTGCAATTGTGCCGAGCGCACCGCGTTTTTCAGCGCCGTCGCGGCAGGTTGCCAGCGCGACGAATTTGCCGCGCTTGCGGTCGTCGGCGATACCGACGGGCCGATTGCTCCTTGCGGGGCTTGCCGTCAGGTCATCATCGAACTTGGCGGGCCCGATCTCGCCATTCGACTCGGCAATCTCCGTGGCGATACACGCGATACGACTGCGCGCGAACAATTGCCTGATGCTTTCTCTCTCTGATCATGCATAAAGTCATCTACGATACCGACCCCGGCGTCGACGACGCGATGGCGCTCGTGTTTCAGGCGCTGCATCCGCAAATCGAACTGCTCGGCGTGACGAGCGTCTTCGGCAATTCGACGATCGAGACAACCACGCGCAACGCGCTGTATCTCGCGCAGCGGTTCGCACCCGGCGTGCCGGTCGCACGCGGCGCGGCCGCGCCGCTGCGCCGTGCGGCGCCGGCTCCCGTCGATTGGATTCATGGCAGCGACGGCCTGGGCAATACGGGTTTGCGTTCGGCCGACCAAAGCGCGCTCGATGCGCGCAGCGCTCATCGGTTCATCATCGATACGGTTCGCGCGCATCCGCATCAAGTCTCGCTCGTTGCCGTCGGTCCGCTGACGAATCTCGCGCTTGCCCTCGGAGAAGACCCGGAAATCGCTTCGCTCGTGAAGCAGGTGGTGGTGATGGGCGGCGCGTTCGGCACGGACGGTGTGAATGGCAATGTGTCGCCGGCCGCCGAAGCCAACATCCTCGGCGATCCCGATGCGGCCGACATCGTATTCGGTGCGCCATGGTCCGTGGCCATCGTCGGCCTGGACGTCACCGAACGCATCGTGATGACGACCGATTACCTGGCGAAGCTGCGCGACGATGCCGGTGACGTCGGCCGTTTCGTCTGGGACGTTTCGCGGTTTTACGAAGCGTTTCATCTGTCGAGCGCGGGGCTTGGCGGCATCTACGTGCATGATTCGTCGGCCGTTGCCTATCTGCTGGCGCCGCATCTGTATGTGACGAGGACAGGGCCGGTACGCGTCCTGACCGAAGGCATCGCAGTGGGCCACACGATTCAAAAGCTCATGACGTTCCCCGCGCCCGCTCCCGATTGGGATGGCCGCCCGCCGTGCGAAGTGTGCGTCGAGGCGGATGCTGCGCAGATACTCGACCTCTATGCGCGCACGTTGTGCGGCAAGGTCTAGCGGGAGGCAGTGAGGCAGTGCGGGGCTTCGATGCCTCGGGCCGTCGATGTCGTCTATGTCTACGTCGAGGCGGGCTGCTCAGCGCCGAAGAAGATCACCCACGTGCTGAAATCGGGCGTGAACTGCTCGAACCGGTGCTCGGCATGCGCAGGAACGAACAGCAGATCGCCGGCTTGAAACGCTGTCCGTTCCCCCGCTCGCATGAAGACGCCTGAGCCCGTCGCGACGATATAAAGCTCATCGCGTGTATGTGGCTTCTGAGTATCGGCGCCGCGAGGCGCGAATAGTTCGACCGATACGTCGGCGCGCTGAAACAACACCGTGAACGGTTGCGGAAGGGCGGCCAGCGTGCGCGCTGCATCGGAGTGCGCAATGCGGAGCACGTCGTCAGGGATTGGGTTCATACGGATTCCTCGGGGACGGAGGCAGTCGTTGTGATTCTCGGTTCGGCGCAGGACATCGAACATGGACACTTCGAGACGATGCGAGCATGCCAGTCGGATTCGCAACGCGCAACGCGCAACGCGAGGCGCCGTGCGTCGTCAGCACCAGGTCCCGAAAACCCTCACCTCAAGAGCCCAGCGCCTTTGCCGGAGCCTTGATGGCAAAGGCTCCGGGCGTCGCGCCGCGATGAATCCCGCAAACACTCACCTTTAGAGGACGTCGCCATGCGGCACGCCGTATGAGCGAACCATGCGCCTCAACCCTTGCGGCGTGAGGCGGCTGCTTTTTCCTTGCCGTGGGTTGCTCGCGATTGACGTACAGGCGCTGCCGTCTCGCGTTCCACCGACCACAATTGCAGCAGCGAGCGCGTGTTGGCGAAGATCGTTTGCTTGACGAGGTCGATCTTCGCGGCATCCATCGTCGACCATCCGAGCAACGTCATCACGCTGCGCGGCGCCGTGTGGAACGACATGAATTGTCCGTGCAGCGTCAGCAGGCGCAAAATTGTGCGCGGATCGTCGGGCGTCGTGCCGCAGATTTTCGCCACAAGTGCGAGTGCGACCCGGTTCAAAGGCCCTCGTACGCGCTGCTGAAAGATTTCGGTGG
This sequence comes from Trinickia soli, assembly GCF_002879855.1. Classification (GTDB taxonomy): domain Bacteria; phylum Pseudomonadota; class Gammaproteobacteria; order Burkholderiales; family Burkholderiaceae; genus Trinickia; species Trinickia soli. The sequence goes on from NZ_PNYB01000012.1 coordinate 167,856, forward strand.
CGATCGGCGGCTCTTGACCCCCTTGCTCGCGGACGAAAAAAAGCTTCAAGGTGGGCGCGGAAGGCGTAGTCATGGCCTTATCGATCATGACATCCTGAATCGCGACGAACGCCTCGATCAGCCGGGCCACATCATCGGTCGTGTCGAGCGTTTCCAATCCGCTGCGCACGACGGGTTCGAATTTGACCCACACCTCACTGGCAAGGTGCTCCGCGCAGGCCCGGTAAACCCCTTCCTTGTTTTCGAAGTAGTACTGCAGCGCCGGTGCGTTCACGCCGGCGCGCGCCGCGATCTCGCGCGTCGACGCGGCAACGAAACCACGTTCCCCAAACAGGTCGATCGCTGCCTCGATGATGCGAAGGCGCGTCTCCTCTCCGCGTGCATAGCCGCTTTCCGTCGAACGGCGAAGGCGCTTCGTTTCGCTCATGACTCCAATCCTTACACACGACCGCGGATAGTACACCGGTCAAAAATATATCACTTGACACAAATTTTCCAACTGGAATAATTGTGTCCGCTTCAGCCCTCAGAGGATTCCCGAACATGTCTACGACCATCGACGCGCGGCCGCGCGAGAACACGCAGCAAGAGGCCGGTGCGAACGGCCCGCGGCGCGCGCGCAGGCGGGGCTGGCTGATCGCGTTGCTGATCGTCGCGCTGGTCGTCGGCATCGTGTGGCTGGTGCATTGGTGGACCGTCGGGCGTTTTGTCGAAAGCACCGACGACGCGTATCTGCAAGCCGACAGCGTCACCGTGGCCCCGAAAATCAGCGGCTATGTCACCGAGGTGCTCGTGCGCGACAACGAAAACGTGGCCGCCGGCGCACCGCTCGCGCGCCTCGATAGTCGGCAGTACGAAGCATCGCTTGCGCAGGCGCAGGCGACCGTCGACGCGCGCGAAGCCGATCTTGCCCGAGCCCAGGCCGACTTGCGGCAACAGCAGGCGGCCGTGGCGCAGGCGCAGGCTCAGGAACAAGTGGGCAGCGTTGCGTTGCGGCACGCGCAAGACGATGTCAGCCGCTATGCACCGCTTGCGGCAACCGGTGCGGAAACGAGCGAACGCCTGGCGAGCCTCGTCAGTACGCGCGACCAGGCACGGGCGACGCTCGCGGCCAATGCCGCCGCGGTACGATCGGCGCAAACGCAGATCGACGCCACCACGGCTCAAATCGCGCAGGCGCGCGCTCAGCTGGAGGCCGCGCGTGCGAGCCTGCAACAGGCGCAGCTCGATGTCCATGACACGACGCTCTATAGCCCGATCGCGGGCCGCATCGGCGATCGATCCGTGCGAATTGGTCAATACGTGCAGCCCGGTACGCGATTGCTGACGGTCGTGCCCGTGCAAAGCATCTATCTGGAAGCGAATTTCAAGGAAACGCAGATCGGCCATATGTTCCCCGGTCAGCCCGCCACGCTTCATATCGATGCGTTGCGCGGCGTCGATCTCCATGGTGTCGTCGATAGCTTTGCACCGGGCACGGGTGCGCAGTTCGCGTTGCTGCCGCCGGAAAACGCGACCGGCAATTTCACGAAAATCGTACAACGCGTGCCCGTGCGCATTCGCGTCGATGCCGATCCGCAAACGCGCAGCCTGCTGTTGCCGGGCCTGTCGGTGACGGTCGATGTCGATACGCGGTCGGCACACGCGGGCGGCCGCCAGTCCTCCGGCGGCGCTTCCCGTGGCTGACGCAACCTTGGCGGCAAATGCCGCGGGCGCGCCGTCCCACCCCGAACGGGCGGGCGCCGTCGATTGGATTGCCGTGGCGGCCGGCTCGCTCGGGGCGTTGATGGCGACGCTCGACATTTCGATCACGAACTCGGCGTTGCCGCAAATCCAAGGCTCGGTGGGCGCGACGGGCACCGAAGGCACGTGGATTTCCACGGGCTACCTGATGTCGGAGATCGTCATGATCCCGCTCGCGGCCTGGCTCACGCGCGTATTCGGATTGCGCAATTTCCTGCTGACGAATGCCGCTTTATTCATGGCGTTCTCGATGATGTGCGGCGCATCGCATTCGCTCGAATGGATGATCATCGGCCGCGTGGGGCAGGGCTTCACGGGCGGGGCGATGATCCCCACGGCGCAAACGATCATTCGTACGCGGCTACCGCGCGCCCAGCTCCCCGTCGGCATGACGATTTTCGGCCTCATCGTGTTGCTCGGGCCTTTGCTCGGCCCCGTGCTCGGCGGTTGGCTCGCCGAAAACGTTTCGTGGAAGTGGTGCTTTTTCATCAACTTCCCGGTTTGTGCCGCATTGATCGCGTTGCTGCTTGCCGGGCTGCCAGCCGATCGGCCGCATTGGCACGACTTCATCAACGCCGATTGGATCGGCATCGTCGGCCTTTCGATCGGCCTCAGCTCGCTCACGCTCGTGCTCGAAGAAGGGCAGCGCCATCAATGGTTCGAATCGGGCGAAATCGTCACGTTCGCACTGATCACCGCGCTGGGGTTCGTGCTGATCGCGATCTCGCAGTTCGTCGCGCGCAAGCCGATCATGCGGCTTTCGCTGCTGCGCAACCCGCGTTATGCGAGCGTGATCGTCATCGTGTCGGCGGTCGGTGCGGGCCTTTACGGCGTGGCCTATCTCGTGCCGCAGTTCTTGAGCCTCATCTCGGGCTATAACGCGGAGCAATCGGGCGACATCATGCTGCTCTCGGGCGTGCCCGCCTTCCTCATGATGCCGTTGTTGCCGCGCTTGCTGGGCAAGGTCGATTTTCGCGTGATGGTGATCGGCGGGCTCGTTTGCTTTGCCGTCAGTTGCATGCTCGATACGAGCCTGACGGCACAGAGCGCGGGGCACGATTTCATCTGGTCGCAGTTGCTGCGCGGCGTCGGCCAGATGCTTGCCATGATGCCGCTCAATCAAGCGTCGATGTCGGCCGTCTCACGCGAAGACTCGGGCGACGCAGCCGGGCTCTACAACATGGCGCGCAATCTCGGCGGCTCGATAGGGCTGGCCGTGATCGGCGTGGTCATCGATCGCCGCAACGCGTTTCACGTTGCCGCGCTGCGCGAAACGGTGACGGCCAATTCGTCGATCGGTCAGGAACGGATCGCGGCCAGCGCGGCGGGTTGGCTCGCACGAACAGGCGATGCCGCTTACGCGAAGATGCAGGCGCTCGCACAACTGGCCGCACAGATCCAACAGCAGGCCGCCGTGATGACGTACTCAGAAACGTTTTATCTGCTCGCCATCGCGCTGCTGGCGTGTATTCCGCTCGCGCTGTTGCTCAGAACACCCGCGGCGCAACCGGGTAGCCCGCCCTCGTCCGGCCATTGATTTTATTGAACACGTCTATGTCGATTCGTCGCTTTCCTCCTCGATTCGCCATCGCCATCTGTGCGCCGGCCGCACTCTGCGCGTTGGCGGCGTGTACGGTCGGTCCCGACTATCATGGTGCCCCGCCCGTGGCGGCCGATGCGCTGCGAGCATCCGCGTTCGTGCGTGCGCCTGCCTCCGGCGTAGTCGCCGCCGCACCCACGGTGAGCGCATGGTGGCGTGCGCTGGGCGATCCGCAACTCGACGCACTCGTCGAAGCCGCACTCGCTCACAATCCCGACGTGCATGCGGCGCAAGCGCGCTTGCGCGAGGCGCGGGCGCAGTTGATGGGCCAGCAGGCGAAGGCGCTTCCGAAAGTGTCGGCCGACGCCGCGGCCGTGCGCATGCGCAGCCCCGATTTGTCGGCGTTGTCCTCGGGGGGGAATGGAAGCGGCAACGGCGGCGGCCGCGGGCCGTTGCAGCTGTACACGGCAGGGCTCGACGCGTCGTGGGAGATCGATTTGTTCGGCGGCACGCGGCGCTCGATCGAAGCGGCATCGGCCCAAGCCGATGCACTCGATGCCGATCTCGCCGATACGCAGGTGTCGCTCGCGGCCGAGGTGGCGCAGGCGTATATCGATCTGCGCGACGAACAACAACGTCTCGTCCTGGCGCGGCAATCGGCCGATTTGCAACAACGCATGCTGACATTGACGCAAGAGCGTCGCACGCATGGGACGGCGGCCGATGTCGACGTGGAGCGTTTATCGGGGCAAGTCGATACGACTCGCGCGGCGCTGGTGCCGCTCGACGAGCAGATCGCAGAATCGCTCGATCGCCTGGCCGTGCTGACGGGCCGCGCGCCGGGGACACTCGACGCGGAACTGGCCACGACCCAGCCGTTGCCGACCCTGCCGGCGGCGGTCGAAGTGGGCGATCCGGGCGCGCTGTTGCGGCAGCGGCCCGATATCCGCGCGGCCGAGCGGCGGCTGGCGTCAAGCAACGCGCAAATCGGCGCACATGTGGCCGACTATTTTCCGAAGGTGTCGCTGATGGGCGACCTCGGGTACACGGCAGCCGACCCTGGGCATCTATTCAGGAAATCGAACTTTTCGTGGCTCGGCGTTCCGTATCTGCAATGGAATGTGCTCGATTTCGGGCGTACCGCTGCCGATGTCCGCTCCGCGAAAGCGTCGCGGGACGAAGCGAGCGCACGTTATGAACACGCTGTGCTTGCCGCGCTGCAAGACGCGAATGCGGCGTTGTCGCGCTATGGTCATCAGCGCGAGCACGTCGCCAGGCTCGAGCAGGTCGACGCTTCGGCGCAACGGGCATCGACGCTGATGCAGCAGCGTTATCGCGCAGGCGTGGCGACAGCGATCGATTTGCTCGACACCGAGCGCACGCAGTTTTCGGCGCAGCAGGATGTCATCGCCGGCCACGCCGAACTGCTGAAGGACTTCGTATTGCTGCAGAAAAGCCTGGGCATGGGGTGGCAATCTCAGGCGGGGTAGGTTTGTCGCAAGCCACATGACACATACAGCTATGCGCAGCTATCACACTGAATAGTTGCCCCTGCGGTCGACGCACTCCTACATTCGGTCAGACGACGCCGCGCGACGCACATCGTGTGCATCGCGCGGCGTCGTCTGTCTACCGGAGGGGTGATGAGAACGATCGCGCATACGCTTTGCACTGCGATGCTTGCCTGTACATGCGCATGGGCATTGGCTTCGCCGCATGGCGATGTGGGTGGCAGTATGGGCGGCGGTGCGAACGGTATAGCCGGTCAACCGCGAAGTGCGATCGACATTGGCGCGGCCGCCAAGCATACGCGTGCGTTGCCCATGCCGTACAAGCCGTCGCTGCTGCCGCCGACGCAAGCGGAGGGCCGCTATCATCTGCCGCCGACAGATCGCCTTCGCCTCGAACTGATTCCCCCCGAGCTACGCAAGACGCTCGGCGAGCGCAGGAAGACCGACGCCGCATGCCGCGACATGAACGCATTGGCGGGCTATCAGGGCGACGCGCTCGCCGACTATGTCGCCGCTTTGCCTGAAGCAGACTGCCTGACGCCGCTGTTTTCGGCGGCGCCGTCGCTAGCCGCACGCATCTTTTCCTACGCGAATCTGAGCGCCGTCGCGCAACGTTACGCGAGCGTCGCCGTCTCCTATACGCCCGAAAGCCTTGCGTTGGCGAATCTGAGCGTGTTCTTCCGCGCGGCCTATTCGCTTGCAAACGAAGGTCGTATCGATCCGATAGACGAAGCGATCGGTGCATGGCTGCGGCCGGCGATCGTTGCGCTGGTCGCCGGCAACACACTGTTCGCGCCGAACCATGCGGCGCCGACTACGGCTGGAACCGTCGCGTTGTTGATCACCGATATGCACGACGAGGCTGACTACCTCGATCTCATGAAACGATGGGTGATCCGGTTCACCAATACGCCCCGGCATCCGCACGCCGCACGCGCGCTCGACGACCCCAACGCCGGTTATGGATTCACAGGACTCCTGACGGTTTTCTATTTCGCCCATACGCGAACCGATGCCCTGCCGCAATTGGAGAACGACCCATCGTTCGCAACGGCGCTCTACGGTTTCGTGAAGGCAAACGAGGCGATGCTCTTGCAGGACGCGCATGCCGGCTACCAGCTCGAACAGGCGGCGAACGAAGCGTTCCGGTTCGCGCAACATCCGGCATTGCTCTCGACCGTGCGCACCATGATTGCCGATGCGCTCGACCATTCGACGATGAACGGGCCCGATCGCTACATCTGGCTCAGCGCTGCGCAAGCCGTGAAAGCCTACGATGATGCGGACTGCAGTTTTTACAAGACGTGCAATTTCGAACAGCCGTTGGCGCGGGCGATCTTGTCGAAGCACTATCAGTGCGCGGGTGGAATCGTCCGGTTGCGCGCACAATCATTGACGCCCGAGCAAGCACGCGCGGCTTGCGCAGCGACGACCCAGGAGACTTCGTATTTTCATACGATGCTTGCCACGCACGAAAGACCGGTAGCGGACGACAACGATACGACGCTTGAAGCAGTCGTTTTTTCCGACCGCGACGAATATCACCACTATTCGCCCGTGTTTTTTGATAACGACGTCGATAACGGCGGCGTTTACCTCGAGGGCGACCCGTCATCTCTCACGAATCAACCGCGCTTCATTGCATTCGTTGCGACATGGTTGAAACCGCACTTCGAGGTGTGGAACCTCAAGCACGAGTTCGTTCACTACCTGGACGGCCGCTATGACATGTATGGCGATTTCGACGCCGCGACACAGGAGAGCACCGTCTGGTGGATCGAAGGGCTCGCCGAATTCATATCGCGCGGCAACGACGATGCCGAATCGATCGAGGCGGCGAAGACCGGCCAATATCGTTTGCGCGAGATCTTCGGCAATACGTATGCAATGGATGATTACGTGAATCGCGCTTACCGTTGGGGCTACATGGCCACGCGCTTCATGTTCGAACGCCATCCGGAAAATTTGGCGGCCATCCTGCCGATGTTTCGCACCGGGCAATATCAGGCTTACCAAGCGTACATGCAGCAGTTGCCGCGCAGCCTCGACGACGAATTCGCGCAGTGGGTCGCAACCGCAACGACGGCAGGCACGCCCCAACCCCCTTGGGGCAGACCCCAGCCCGTTCTGCAGGCACATTGATTAGCGCAAAAAAAAACGTTAAAAAAGCGCGCCGGGCAGGCCGATGCGACCGCCCAAGAGCCCTTCCGGGCAAGCGTGGGCGGGAGTCTGCATTTTTTTGAAATAATTTGCGGGTTTACGCGGAATAGTTTGTTCGTAGGCTAAGGCGCTTAGAGGAGAAGCGCATGAGCCACGACATTTTCGCCGACTCACCCGATACGTTGGAGCCCGCTCGCACGGGCGACAGCTATCGTGCTGTCCAAGGCCAGCCGGCAACGATGAAGCGCGCACCGCGCGTTGCGATCGTTCACGATTGGCTCGTCACGTATGCGGGCGCCGAGCGCGTGCTCGAGCAGATGATCGGGTGTTTCCCACAGGCAGACCTGTTCAGCCTCGTCGATTTCGTCGAGGAGCGTAAGTTTTTGCATGGAAAGCGGGCCACGACGTCGTTCATTCAGCGGCTGCCGCTCGCGAAAAAGAAGTATCGCGCGTACCTGCCGCTGATGCCGCTCGCGATCGAGCAGCTCGATCTGGGCGCCTACGATCTCGTGATATCGAGCAGCCACGCCGTGGCGAAAGGCGTGTTGACGGGCCCCGATCAGGTGCATATCAGCTACGTGCATTCGCCGATTCGCTACGCCTGGGATTTGCAGCACCAATATTTGGAGCAGTCGAATCTGACGCGCGGCCTTCGCTCGATGATTGCACGCATGATCCTGCACTACATCCGCAACTGGGACACACGCACGTCGAATTCGGTCGATCATTTCGTCGCCAATTCCCAATTCATCGCACGGCGCATCAAAAAGGTCTACCGGCGCGATGCCGATGTGATTTTCCCGCCGGTCGACGTCCAATCGTTCGTGGTGGGCGAGCAGAAGGAGGACTTCTATCTGACCGCTTCGCGGATGGTGCCGTACAAGAAGATCGATCTGATCGTCGAAGCGTTTTCGCGGATGCCGGGCAAACGCCTCGTCGTGATCGGCGACGGCCCCGAGATGAACGCGATTCGCGCGAAAGCGGGCCCGAACGTCGAGATCCTCGGCTATCAACCATTCGCCGTCCTACATGACCACATGCGGCGGGCGAAAGCGTTCGTGTTCGCGGCGGAAGAGGACTTCGGCATTGCGCCCGTCGAGGCACAGGCGTGCGGCACGCCCGTCATTGCATACGGTAAGGGCGGCGCGCTCGAAACCGTGCGCGAGCTGGGCCAGCCCCATCCGACCGGCCTTTTCTTTCGCGAGCAAACGGTGCCGGCCGTGGTTGCCGCCGTGCGCGAATTCGAACAACATGCGCAGCGCTTTTCGGCACTCGATTGTCGTGCGAATGCCGAACGTTTTTCGATTGCAACGTTCCGGGAGCGATTCGTGGGGTTCGTCGAGCAGGTGATGCCGGGCGCCACGCGGCATGGCGACGGCGCGCGTCGCCAGCCGGGCGATACGGGCGGCGGTGGGCAAAAGAACGACGGAGGCCGGGTTCGCGTGCTCGCGCTCGATCAGAGCGGCGGGCTCGATCAAGCGGAAGTTTCGTTGCTGAACGTGGCCAGTCATCTTAGGGAATCGGTCGAAGTGGTGTTGTTCGACGATGGTCCGTTCCGCCTCGCGCTCGAAGAGGCCGGGGTGACGGTCGATGTGCTCGATGCCCCGATGCTCAGAGGAATGAGGGGCGGCCGGAGGGTGCCGAAATCGCGGACGCTTGCGGGGATCGTATCGCTTGTGCGCGAAACGGCGAAGCGCGCACGACATGTCGACGTCATCTACGCCAACACGCCGCGCGCGATGCTCGTCGGCGCATTGGCGGGCCTGTTGGCCCGGCGTCCGGTGGTATGGCACTTGCGTGATGCCACGGCAGCGGATCCCTTGGGGCGGGTTCAACGCACCGCGCTGAAATGGTGCGCACGCGTAGCGCTCGAGCGGGCGATTGCCGATAGCCCGGCCTCGAAGCAGGCGTTCGAAGCGTTCATGAAAGCCTCGCGCCTGCCCATCGACGTGATCGAGGAAGACGCGTCGAGAACGAGCAGGGCCGATGCCGCCGTGTCGGCCGTGCTCGCTCAGGCGGCCATGCGCGGCGCGCGATGAATGACCCGCTACGCGGTTGACCCTATGCGAATGAACAGCTGTATTGAAGGCAGATTCGGATCAACAATGCGCGTCGCATGATCGGCGAGAGGGTTCATAGACTGGCGATAGGCCGGCAATACGAAGTGGACCGGTCGGTGAGTACGGTGCGATTGCAGCCGATCGCACGGGTCAGGCGGCGTCCAGCTGGGATGGGCTCGCGCCGCTATCGCGCGAACAATTTCCCCAAGGGAACGAACGATGTTGAAAGTTACCAAAGCGGTGTTTCCCGTCGCTGGACTGGGCACTCGGTTCCTTCCGGCAACGAAGGCAAGCCCCAAGGAGATGCTGCCCATCGTCGATAAGCCGTTGATCCAATATGCCGTCGAAGAGGCTATCGAAGCGGGCATTACGGAACTCATCTTCGTCACGGGCCGTAGCAAGCGCGCCATCGAAGATCATTTCGACACCTCGTATGAGATCGAGGCAGAGCTCGAAGCGCGCGGCAAAGAAAAGCTGCTCGACCTCGTGAGAGGCATCAAACCGAGTCACGTCGATTGCTTCTACGTCCGTCAACCGGCTGCGCGGGGGCTCGGCCATGCGGTGCTCTGCGCCGAGAAGCTCGTTTCCGGCAGCCCCTTCGCCGTCATCCTGGCCGACGATCTGCTGCATGGCTCGGAGCCGGTGATGAAGCAGATGATCGATGTCTTCAATCACTATCACAGCACGGTCATCGGCGTCGAAGCGATCGCGCGTGAGGATTCGCGTTCGTACGGTATCGTCGAAGGCCGCGAATGGGAGGAGGATATTTTCAAGCTGTCGGGTATCGTCGAAAAGCCGTCGCCCGAGGCCGCACGGTCGAACCTCGGCGTGGTGGGCCGATACGTGTTGATGCCGAGCATTTTCGATCACCTGCGTCGACTCGAGCCGGCCGCGCTCGGCGAATTGCAACTGACCGATGCGCTTCAGTCGCTGCTCGAGGAAGAGCAGGTGCTCGCGTACCGCTACTTCGGCCAGCGTTTCGATTGCGGCAGCAAATTGGGTTATCTGAAGGCGACGGTCGACTTCGCGCTTCGGCACCCCGAAATCGGTTCGGCGTTCGGTGCGTATCTGCGCGACTGCGTCGGCCAGCTCACACCGTCTTCGCATTGACGGAACCGGTGGCCTGACGCGGCTGCACGTGGCTGCACGTGGCCGCCGTCCTTCGCGACGCTTCCCCTTTCCATTCTTTTTTCGCGCGCCCGAGCGGCAGCTGGGGCGCGCGTTTCGTCGTCGTCCCTACGAGCTTCACGATGCGGACACGATTCGTTTCTATCCTGATCCGCGTTTCAACCGTATGCGGTGCGCACATGTGTGAGGTACCGCATACGGGCCAATCGGTGCAGACTTTCCTTTCCCTCGTCACAGAAACGCGAACAACCCAATGACATCGAAAAGCCGCCGTGACTTTCTGCGCGCCGCCGCTCAAGCGGCCGGCGCAGCCGCCGCGATGGGCGCCGTGCCCGCCGGTATTCGCAACGCGCTCGCCATTCCCGCGAACGATGCGACGCACACGATCAAGGACATCGAACATATCGTGATTCTGATGCAGGAGAATCGCTCGTTCGATCATTACTTCGGAACGCTGCGCGGCGTACGCGGTTACGGCGACCGCCGCGTGATGAATCTGCCGAACGGCAACAGCGTCTGGTATCAGCCGCTGGCCGCGAATACGGGCTACGTGCTGCCGTTCCGGCCGAGCGCACCCGATCTCGGGAAGCAGTTCCTGCAGGATCTGCCGCACGATTGGACGACGACACATATGGCGTGGAACGGCGGACGCTACGACCAATGGGTCCCGGCGAAGGGCACGACGACGATGGCCTATCTGACGCGTGAGGACATCCCGTTCCATTACCAGCTGGCCGACGCGTTCACGATTTGCGATGCCTACCACTGCTCCGGTATGACGCCGACCGATCCGAACCGCTATTACATGTGGACCGGTTGGGTCGGCAACGACGGCAAAGGCGGCGGGCCCGTCATCGACAACGCCGAAGCCGGCTACGGTTGGTCGACGTATCCCGAAGTGCTGCAAGCCGCGGGCATTTCGTGGAAGGTCTATCAGGACATCGGCACGGGCCTGAACGCTGCCGGCGCGTGGGGCTGGACGCAGAACGCGTACATCGGCAACTATGGCGACAACTCGCTGCTCTACTTCAACCAATATCGCAACGCGCAGCCCGGCAATCCGCTCTATGAGAACGCGCGGACAGGCACGAACGTTGCCGTGAGCGGCGGCTATTTCGATGTGCTCAAGAAGGACGTACAAAACGGCACGCTGCCCCAGGTCTCGTGGATCGTCGCGCCCGAGGCTTATTCCGAGCATCCCAATTGGCCCGCCAATTACGGCGCCTGGTATATCGATCAGGTGCTGCAGGTGTTGACGTCGAACCCGGAAGTCTGGAGCAAAACGGCGGTGTTGATCACTTACGACGAGAACGACGGCTTCTTCGATCACGTGGCGCCGCCGTATGCGGCGTGGTCGAAGGAGTCGGGGCTCTCGACCGTCGACACGACGAACGAGTATTTCGCGGGCAACGCGAACTATCCGGCGGGCCCCTACGGGCTCGGTCCGCGCGTGCCGATGATCGTGGTCTCGCCGTGGTCGAAGGGCGGTTGGGTGTGTTCGGAGACGTTCGATCACACGTCGATCATTCGTTTCATCGAACGACGCTTCGGCTTCGGGCGCGCGAACGATCTTGGCGAAGCCAATATCACGGCGTGGCGCAAGGCCGTCTGCGGCGATTTGACACGCGCATTCGATTTCGCCCATCCCAACGCTTCGGTCCCGACGCTGCCGGGCACAGTCGGCTACGCACCGGCCGATCAACAACGTCACCCCGATTACGTGCCGCTGCCGCCGCTCGTTCAGGCCAAGCCGAAGCAAGAGCCCGGCGTTCGCCCTGCGCGTGCGCTGCCGTATGAGTTGACGGCGCGCGCGCACGTTGGCGCCGGTCGCTCGAACCTGCGCCTGGAATTCGCGAATACGGGCCACGCTGGTGCGGTTTTTCACGTGTACAAGGCACACAGCGCCGATGCGCCGCGCAGCTACACGGTCGAGGCGCGCAAGCAACTCGCCGACGAATTCGCGCTGAACGTAGACGGCACCTACGATTACGCGGTCCATGGGCCCAACGGTTTCGCCCGCCGCATCGCCGGTCGCGCGGTCGCGGCGCACGTCTGGTCCAGCGCCGTAGCTGCACCGGAAGTCGCCGAGACGTATGACGGCGCGAACGGGAACATTGAGCTGCGTCTGCAAAACGCCGGCACCGCGGCCTGCGTGTTCACAATTTTTAACGGTTACGACGGCGCACGTGTGACGCGTCGCGTGGCGGGCGGCGAAAGCGCGGACCTGTGCGTCGATTTGCGGGCTTATCACGGCTGGTACGACCTGCAGGTGACGGTCGACACGGACCCGCTGTTCCAGCGCAAACTCGCCGGACACGTCGAAACGGGCCGGCCGAGCATGAGCGATCCGGCGTTTTCGATGGCGTAATTCAGGCGTAATTCAGGCCTGAATCAGGCCTCTATTCACCGCGATGTCGGGGGTGGCCCGGGTTGGGGCAAACCCTTTGCTTCCCGTCGTCGAACGCGCCCGACGATCGACGACGGGCGCATCTCACGCTGAAATAGTCAGCGCCACGCAACAAATCCCCCCGTAAACACGCTCCCAAATCACAAAACAGATGCATGAAGCAGCGCGGCGCTTGTAGAATCCGGCGTTGAAGCGGCGTACGCCGTACGCGCTTCGTGCGTTCAACGACCAATAGGTAGGAGAAACATGTCGACTTCCGCAAAGAAGGTTGCGAAAAAGGCTGCTGCCGCTCCGGCGAAAAAAGCGGTCGCCAAGAAAGCCCCCGCGAAGACTGCGGCTAAGAAGGTCGCCGTGAAGGCGTCCGGCGCTCCGTCGCCGATCAAGGACACCTTCACGAAGGCCTCGCTGGCTGCTCACCTCGCGGAGCGTTCGGCTATCGAGCCGAAGTCCGTCAAGGCCGTGCTCGCGGCGCTCGAGGATACGATCCTGGGTTCCGTTCACAAGAAGGGCGCTGGCGAATTCACGCTGTCGGGCCTGCTGAAGATCGTCGTGCAAGCTGTGCCGGCGAAGAAGAAGCGCTTCGGCAAGGATCCGTTCACGGGTGAAGAGCGCTGGTTCCCGGCCAAGCCGGCCAGCGTGCGCATCAAGGCGCGCCCGCTGAAGAAGCTGAAGGACGCGGCTTCCGCGTAAGCCTGCTTCCGGCAAACAAAAACCCCGCATAGGCTTCGTGCCTTTGCGGGGTTTTTTTTCGGCCGCAGGGCTCGCGGCCTTCAGGGTGGCGCTTTAGTTTGCTTTGCCGTCGGCGCGGTAGCCGTCGTTCAGCGTCTGCAAGAAGGCGATGACGTCCTTCATCTCGGCCTCAGTCATCGACGGGGTATCGCCGGCCTTGCGGTCGAAAGGTGCATCGGACTTGTCGATGTTGGCGTGGTATTTCGACGGAAGATCGTTGTACTGCGCGACACGCCCATTCGAGTCGCGCGGGTAGATCTTGCCCGGTTCGATATCGCGCAGGTTATAGAACGTCAACACCTGATCGAGCGAGTGATAGACGCCGTTATGGAAGAACGCGTGACGTGTGGCCGAATTGCGCAGCGTCGGCGTGAGGAACATGCCGCAGTATTGCGTTTGTCGGGCAAGGTCGGTCCGGTGCGGTCCGCACAATCCCATGTCGTAGTGGCTCGCGTCGCGATTGACCGCGAGCGCGGCGTTGCGCGGCACCCCTAGCGCTTCATATTCGTAGTCGGTGAACATCGGCGGCAGACCGTCGCGCGTGGGCTGCGACAAATGGCAACCGGCGCAATTCGCTTTTTTGGGATCGTTGAATAGCTTCAACCCGCGCAATTCGGCTTGCGTCAGCCGCGCGCGTCCTTCGAGCCAGTAATCGTATTTGCTCGTGTACGGATGAAACGACGGGTCTTCGACCTGATATCGCGCCACTGCAAACATCGCTTCCGATAGCAGCAAGCGTGGGTTCTTGAAAACGTCGGGTCCGAACAACTGCCGAAAAACGCTGCGGTAGGGGCCGTTATCGAACTTGCGCGCGACGTCGTCTTCGCTCGCGTTCGCCATTTCCACCGGGTTCAGCAGCGGCCCCAACGCCTGCGTTTGCAGCGTATCGGCGCGGCCATCCCAGAACATGCCGCCTTGCGGCACCATCGCCGGCGCGGCCGGCGTACTGCCTGCGCTCTTTTGCGCGACCGCCACGCCCGAGGCCTGCGCCGCTTCCTGCGCAAGGTTCGCCGGCGTATCGGCGTCGCCCTGCTCCGGCCCGATGCTGAAGTTCGGCTGTCGATAGAGATACATCAGCGAAGGCGGCGGACGATCGCCCTGCAGCGACATCGAAGGCCCACCGAATTGAACGGGCAGCGCATTGGGCGGGCCATATGCATGAGCCGGGCTGTGGCACGAGGCGCACGAAAGTTTGCCCGATGCCGACAGGCCTGGATCGAAGAAGATGCGCTTGCCGAGCTCGGCCATTGCGCTGAGCGGAGCGGTTTGCGGCCGTTCGAGACGAACGGGATGAGGGTTCGCGCCCGTCAATTGCTCCACGATTTCGCCGACCGCGGCCGGCGTGTGCTCGGGGTAGGCGAGGGCCCATGCGCAGGCGCCGACGGCCGCAGCAACGGTACCGAGTGAAATAGCGCGAACGAAAGTGCGGCGGCGTTGTGTGGAGTCGTGACGATCGGCGGCCGGGGGCGGCAGGGCTGAATCGAGCGGTTGCATCGTGTCGAAGGGTTCCGGCTGACAAAAAACCACAGCCCGTTGCCGGGCTGTGGGGTGTCGAGCGTCGCGCAAGCGCGTGATTTCACATCTTCGTGACGCGCTTATGCGACGTGATGAGCAGACGTGACGTGTTACGGAGCCGAGCTGACCTGCGTACCCAACGTCGGATCGAGGAACAACGGCGTCGTGCGCGCTGCGCTCGAGAAGTCGAACATGCCCGTGATGCTGCCCGCCGTGGCGTCGAACGAGCCGCCGCCGATGCGCTGTCCGCCGAGCCAGTTGTCTTCGATGAAGCGAACGATCGACGCTTGCGAAATCGGCGTGTGATCGACGTAGTTCTTCTTCGCGTACGGCGAGATCACGAGGAACGGAATCCGCGTACCCGGGCCGCAGCGGCCGTTGACGGGCTTGCCGTTCACACCGTTCGGCTGCGTCGTGCCGATCGTGCCGCACTGGCTGGTGCCGTTGAGCATGTCGGCCGTCGAGAACGAAGTGGACGTCGGCGGCACGTAGAGATGGTCGTACCAGCCATCCGAATCGTCCCAGGCGACGAGCACGGCCGTGCTCTGCCAATCAGGCTGCTGCTGCAGGAAGTTCACGACCTTCGTGACGAACGCTTGCTCGTCGAGCGGATCGGAGTAGCCTGCGTGGCCATCCTGATAAGCGGGCGCCTTCAGGAAGCTGACCGACGGGTAGTTGCCGGCCTTCACGGCTGCGAAGAAGTCGTCTGAGTCGTACTGGTGGTTGGCCGGATCGGCCGTCGTCGCGCCGGGCGCCGTCGTGTAGCCGACCGCTTGCATCGAAGCCGGACGCGCGTGCGTCGGGTTGGCCGTGGAGGCGTAGTACTGGAACCAGTTGTGGTGCGGGATGTAATCGGCCGTCGCGGCGCCGACCACGGTCGACATCGTGCTGCGTGCGCAGCCCGTCGTGCCGTTGGCGTTCGTCGTCGACAGATTGAAGCCGCCCATGAAGCCGCCCCACGTGATGTTCTTCGCGTTGAGCAGATCGCCGATGTTCTTGCCCGTCATCATCGCCTGATCGGTTGTGCTCGAGCAGACGTCGGCGCCGGGGTCGACGTCGTTGATCATCGTCAGGCCGCCCTGACCGTCGGCGATATAGTACGAGCTGCGCGACGACTTCACGATCTGCATGCCGTTCGTTTGGCCGGCGATCGCTTCAAGTGCGCCGGGCGTCGACGGGCCGTACGTATCGGTGAACGCGTTATCGCTCATCGCGTAGTTTTGCGCGTAGTTCCAGAGCGCCGTCACCGTGTTGCCGTCGTAGTAGCCCATGACCTGGCCCGTCGTGCCGAACGCGCCAGCACCGCCGCTCGAGCCCCGACCCGTGTACTTCGGGAAGAGGTCCATGAGGCCGTTGTCATAGGCTTGTTCTTCGGCCGTATAGGCGTGGTTCTGGTCGGCGGTCGCGGCTTGCGTGCGGTCGAGGCGGAACGGGTTCGTCGCGCCCGCGCCGTTCGCAGCGGAGTTGTTCGGGTTGGCCGTCAGCAGCGTGCCGGACAAGCCGTTGACCGTCGGCGTGCCCGAGGCTGCCGTAAACGCCGGCTCGCCGGCCGGGTTCGTCGCGTTCGGGTACGTGGCGAAGTAGTGGTCGAACGAGACGTTTTCGCCATAGATCACGACGACGTGCTTGATCGGCGACGCGGTGCTGAGCTGGTTTTGTACTGTTACCGGGGTGGACGGCGTATCCGAGCCGCCGCAAGCGGCTAGCGTGCCGAGCGAAGCGACCGCCACTGCAATGGGAACAAGCGTACGGCGAAGCATGAGGACGAACTCCTGGTGTGTCGTTGTTGCGACCGCCCCCGGTTGAGCCTGTCGTCATCCCTTCCCGGCGGGATGACGGCAGAGGAAGCCGCCGCTAACGGTGGTTATTTTTCGGAAGAACGGCGCATTGGACCACGCGGATATGAAGCGTCCGCGACATATAGCTTTCTGATTCATTTCTATTTCTTTCAATTTGATTGGATGGCTACCCCGTGGCGCGAGCGGCGACGAGCGGACGCAAAAAAGCCGGCCTGGGCGAACCCAGGCCGGCTTCCGATGCTTCGTACTGCTGACTATCTGTTTGGTCGATGGCTCGACCGGACTGCTTAGAACTTGTGGCGCAGACCCAGCGCGACGAGCTCTTGCGACTTTTGCGTCGTGCCGTAGCCGTACGAGCCGATCGATGCCACTGCCGGCGTCACGCCGCCAGCGCCATCGCCCGTGTTGCCGCTCGCGTGCTGATAGGCGCCGACGAGGTATACGTCGGTGCGCTTGGACAGCGAGTAGTCGGCGCCCAGCGAAGCCTGGTGATACGTGGCCGACGTGTCGCCGCTCGACTTCATGTACGTGTAGCCCGCGCCGACGAGCAGAGCCGGCGTGGCTTGATACGTCAGGAAGCCCTGGCCGACGTTGTACTTCTCGGTCGAACCGTAGACCGAGAAGCCGTCCGGCTTGTACTGCGCGTTGCTATAGCTCGCACCCAACGTGAACGGGCCGACCGTGTACTGCGCCGCGAGGCGTGCGATGCCGATCGACTTGGCCGTGATGTAACCGTTGTTGACCGGGTCGCCGTCAAACGGCCCATCCGACGTGCCGTTCCAGGTCGTGCGCTTGCCGGCCGTCAGCGCGTTCGTGTTGTCGGCGCGGAAGTAACCTGCGGCCAAGCCGAGCGGGCCGTTGTTATACGCTGCTGCGAGCGACCACGTTTGGCCCGAACCCGTCGAACCGGCCACGCCGCCGAATGCGTACATGGCTTCGAACTGCAGGCCCGAGTACGTCGGGGACACGTACTTGATCGCGTTGTTCGTGCGCGAGCTGTTGTCGTAGTTGTCGACGTCGCCCGGCGTGGCGAACGCGCTGCCGAAGTAGTTGTCGGCCGTGATCGCCTGGACCATGTCGACGACCGGATCGTACTGGCGGCCGAGCGTGACCGTACCGTACTGCGCGCTCGTCAGGCCGACGAACGCTTGACGGCCGAATTCGCGGTTGCCTTGCAGGTTATGACCGTTCGACGGATCGAAGCCGTTTTCCAATTGGAAGATCGCAGCCAGACCGTTGCCGAGGTCTTCTTGACCCTTGAGGCCCCAACGCGTGCCGGCCAGATCGCCGCCGCTCGTGTTGCCGAGCGCCCACAGGTTTTGGTTAGCCGTTGCGTTATGCACGTACGTGATCGAGTTGTCGATCACGCCGTAGAGCGTCACGCTGCTTTGCGCTTGGGCGGCGCCGGCAGCGCCGAGCAGAGCGAGCGAGAGGGTTGACAAAGCGATTTTTTTCATCATTTCTCCACGCGAAGCGTTATTAGACTGTTGCGGGGAGGAGAATAGCGCAATGCCATTGAAAGCCAGAACGGAAATTTATTCACTGTCGTCAAAACGAAACACCCTTGTGCCAGCACGTGGTAAAAATCGAATCAACGATTATTGCTGTAATTGAAATGCTGAATTAGAGAAAGCGCAAAATTGCGACGTATCGGGGCAAGTTTTCCCTTTGGCTGTGCGCTTTCGCCCTACGGTGAGTCAGCGGCGAACCGGCGTCGCGTGCCCTGCTGCCGTATGCTGGTGCGAAAGGCCCGTAAATGCGGCATATACGCGCTGGAATAGGGCGCGCCCCACGAGTAGACAATTCTGTCGAAATATGCTGAAGCGCTTTACGCGTCAATGGTCTGCTTTATTGCCTTGTGCGCGTATATGCGATTGCCTGCGTCGACGGCCGCGCGCCGCTGCGTATTCCGCGCCAAGCAGCAAGACGGCCGCTGAAAAGTACAACCACATCAATAACGCGGCAAGCGAGCCCGCAGCCCCGAATGCATTGGCGAGTCCCGCATGCGCGAGGTAAAGCGCGAAAAGTTTTTTACCGGCCGTAAATAGCAATGCCGCGACGATGCCGCCCGTCAACGCGTCATGCCACGCGACACGCGCATCGGGCAGGAACTTCAGCAACCCGGCGAACGCAAAGGCCAGCACGACCACGCCGAGGATCAACTGCAGAATGTTGCCGACGATGACGAACGGCGTGCCGCCCCATAGCCAGTCGCCGACATACGTGACGACCGTATCGAGCACGAGCGAGACGATGGCGAGGAACGCGACGCCCAGGACGAGACCGAAGGAGATCAGCCTGACTTTGACGAGCGCGACGACACTCGATACGCGTTGCGATGAGTCGGCAGGCCATACGATCGACAGCGCGGTGTTGAGCGAAGCGAACGTTGCCGATGCGCCGAGGGCGAGTGCCACGAACGAGATGATCGCGGCCGTGCCCCCCGACCCGCTGTGAGAGCGCGCATTGGCAACAATCATCTGAACCGCGGCGGCGGCCTCGTCGCCGATCAACAGATGCGCGTCTTGAAAGATTTGCCCGCGGATGGCGTTCGCGCCAAAGAACCAACCCGCCACCGCGATCACCATGACCAGCATCGGCGCGAGCGAGAAAGCAGAAAAGAACGCAATGCCGGCGGCCATCGTCGAACAGCGATCATTGCCGAACTGCTGCACCGCATCGACTGCGCACGCGCCCTCGCGGCGCGCGCTCTGCGGCAGGTGACTCAACGAGAAGAAAGCCATCGATCGACCTCTTGCGGAAGACACGCCCTCATGTCTCGCACTGTCGCAGGCAACATGCCTGTCCGGCGATTGCTGCGAAGCAGCATCGTCCGATTCGCGAATCGGGTCCGCACCATCTACACTTTTAAGCACTCCATGACGCGCATTCGCGCGGAGGAGACCAACATGTTGCAAGTCACGCGACGCCAGTTCCTGAAGGTGACGGCGTCTTCCCTGGCCGGTTCCAGCCTCGTTTTGCTGGGATTCTCCACGGCCGACGCGCTGGCCGAGGTGCGGCAGTACAAGCTTGCGCGCACAACCGAAACGCGTAACACGTGCCCTTATTGCTCGGTCGGCTGCGGGATTCTGATGTACGGCCTTGGCGATAACGCGAAGAACGCGCGCACGAGCATCATCCATATCGAGGGCGACCCCGACCACCCCGTCAATCGGGGCACGCTTTGCCCGAAAGGCGCGAGCCTGATCGATTTCATCCACAGCCCGAGCCGCTTGACGCACCCCGAATATCGGGCTGCCGGCAGTGACCACTGGCAACGCATATCGTGGGACGACGCGCTCGATCGGATTGCGAAGCTGATGAAGGACGACCGCGACGCGAATTTCGTCGAGACCACCGATGACGGCCTGAAGGTCAACCGGTGGCTGACGACGGGCATGCTCGCGGCATCGGCGAGCAGCAACGAAGTCGGCTATTTGACGCATAAAACGGCGCGCAGCCTAGGTTTATTGGCGTTCGACAATCAGGCGCGTGTCTGACACGGCCCGACGGTGGCAGGTCTTGCCCCGACGTTCGGCCGCGGCGCGATGACGAACCATTGGGTCGACATCAAGAACGCCGATGTCATTCTCGTGATGGGCGGCAACTCGGCCGAGGCGCACCCGTGCGGCTTCAAATGGGTGACCGAAGCAAAGGCGCATCGAAAGGCCAGGCTGATCGTCGTCGATCCGCGTTTTACGCGCACCGCGTCTGTCGCCGATTTCTATACGCCGATTCGAACCGGCACCGACATCGTGTTCCTTGGCGGCGTCATCAACTATTTGCTGACGCACGACAAGATTCAGCACGACTACGTGCGCAACTACACCGACATGCCGTTCATCGTCAGGGAGGATTTCAAGTTTGACGACGGCATTTACTCGGGTTTCGACGCGGACAAACACGGGTATCCCGACAAGTCGACGTGGGACTACGAGCGTGGCGACGACAACTTCGTCAAGATCGATCCGACGCTGCAACATCCTCGCTGCGTCTATAACCTGCTGAAGGCCCACTATTCGCGCTACACGCCCGAGCTTGTCGAGCGTGTTTGCGGCACGCCGAGCGCGGCGTTCGTTCACGTGTGCGAAACGCTGGCTGGCACGGCCGTGCCCGACCGCGCGGCGACGATCCTCTATGCGCTCGGATGGACGCATCATTCGGTCGGTTCGCAGATGATACGAACCGGCGCGATGGTGCAGCTGCTGCTCGGCAATATCGGCGTGGCCGGCGGCGGCATGAACGCCCTGCGCGGCCATTCGAACATCCAGGGTCTGACGGATCTGGGGTTGATGTCGAATCTGCTGACGGGCTACATGACGCTGCCGATGCAGGCGGAGCAGGATTTCGACGCTTACATTGCCAAGCGTGCGTTGCAACCCTTGCGGCCGAATCAGCTCAGCTATTGGAAGAACTACCGGGCGTTTTTCGTCAGCTTCATGAAGTCGTGGTGGGGCGATGCGGCGACCGCGGACAATCATTGGGGCTATGACTACCTGCCCAAGCTCGACAAATCGTATGACCTGATGCAGGGCATCGAGCTCATGCACCAGGGCAAGATGAACGGGTATATCGCGCAGGGGTTCAATCCGCTGGCTGCCGCACCGAGCAAAGCGAAGACGGCGGCGGCGCTCGCCAAGCTCAAGTGGCTCGTCATCATGGACCCGCTCGCGACCGAAACGTCGGAGTTTTGGAATCACTACGGCGATTTCAACGATGTCTCGCCGTCGCAGATCCAAACGGAAGTGTTTCGCCTGCCGGCCACCTGCTTCGCCGAAGAGGATGGCTCCCTCGTGAGCTCGGGCCGTGTGCTGCAATGGCATTGGAAAGGCACGGAGCCGCCGGGCGAGGCTCGCAGCGATCTGGAAATCATGGGCGGCCTCTTCCTGCGCATTCGCAACCTGTATCGCACGAAAGGCGGTAAATACCCCGATCCGATCGTCAACCTGTCATGGCCCTACGCGAATCCCGCAAGCCCGACGCCGGAAGAGTTGGCCAAGGAGTACAACGGCCGTGCGTTGGCCGATCTGCCCGATCCGAAAGATGCGACGAAAGTCGTCGTCAAGAAGGGTGAGCAACTGGCCGGCTTCGCCCAATTGAAGGATGACGGTTCGACCGCCAGCGGCTGTTGGATTTTCTGCGGTGCATGGACGCAAGCGGGCAACCAGATGGCGCGGCGCGACAACGCCGATCCGACCGGCATCGGGCAAACGCTCGGCTGGGCGTGGGCTTGGCCTGCCAACCGGCGCGTGTTGTACAACCGCGCGTCGTGCGACATGAGCGGCAAGCCGCTCGACCCGTCGCGCAAGCTGATCGCCTGGAACGGCAGCACATGGGGCGGCGCCGATGTGCCCGACTTCAAGCTCGACGAACCGCCTGAAAACGGCATGGGCCCGTTCATCATGCTCGCGGAAGGCGTGGCGCGTTTCTTCGCGCGCGACGCGATGGTCGAGGGCCCGTTCCCCGAGCATTACGAACCGTTCGAGAACCCGCTGGGCCATAACCCGCTGCACCCGAACAATGCATTGGCCACGAGCAATCCGGCGGCACGCGTGTTCCCCGACGACCGCGCGATGTTCGGCACTGCCGATCAATTCCCGGTCATAGCGACGACGTATCGGCTGACCGAGCATTTTCACTATTGGACCAAGCACGTGCGCTTGAACGCGATCCTGCAGCCCGAGCAATTCGTCGAGATCGGCGAAGAGCTGGCGAACCAGATCGGCGTGAAGCACGGTGGGCGCGTCAAGGTTTCGTCCAAACGCGGGTACATCGTGGCCGTAGCGGTCGTCACGAAACGGATCAAGCCGTTCGTGATCGAGGGCAGGAAAGTGCAGATGGTGGGCGTTCCGTTGCACTGGGGCTTCATGGGGCTGGCCAAGCCCGGCTATCTGGCGAACACGCTGACGCCGTCGGTCGCGGACGGCAACTCGCAGACGCCCGAATTCAAGTCTTTCCTGGTGAAGGTGGAAAAGGCGTAAGGGGACGGCCATGGCTTTGCAATCGCTCGACATCAAACGGCGCTCGGCCACGACCGTTACGCCGCCTTCCGTGCGCGAGCCACCCACGGGTGGCGTCGCCAAGCTCATCGACGTGACGAAGTGCATCGGTTGCAAGGCATGCCAGGCGGCCTGCATGGAGTGGAACGACCTGCGTGACGAGATCGGGGTGACGAGCGGGGTTTATGACAACCCGCTCGATCTGACCGCGCAGTCGTGGACCGTCATGCGCTTTACCGAATACGAGAACCCGTCGGGCCATCTCGAATGGCTGATTCGCAAGGACGGTTGCATGCATTGTGAAGATCCGGCCTGTTTGAAGGCATGTCCATCGCCAGGGGCCATCGTTCAGTACACGAACGGCATCGTCGATTTTCATGAGGAGAACTGCATCGGCTGCGGTTACTGCGTCACGGCGTGCCCGTTCGATGTCCCGCGTATTTCGAAGACGGACAAGCGCGCCTACAAATGCACGCTTTGCTCGGATCGGGTCGCCGTGGGACAAGAGCCCGCATGCGTGAAGACGTGCCCGACCGGCGCCATCACGTTCGGCACGAAGGACGATATGAAAGCGCAGGCCGAGGAGCGCATCGTCGACCTCAAAGAGCGGGGCTTCGCACAGGCGGGGCTTTACGATCCGGCCGGCGTGGGCGGCACGCATGTCATGTACGTGCTGCACCATGCCGATCGGCCGTCGTTGTATCACGGGTTGCCCGCCGATCCGCACATCAGCCCGTTTGTTTCCTTGTGGAAGGGCGTGACGAAACCCCTCGCCCTGGGCGCCATGGCGCTGGCTGTGTTGGCCGGTTTCTTCCATTACGTGCGGGTGGGCCCTGACGAGGTTTCGCCGGATGACGAAGCGGCTGCACGCGACGAAGCGCAGCGTATTCGATCGCAACGCGGGGAAAGACGATGAAACAAGACGATGTCGAATTGATCGAGCGTTATACGCCGAACGAGCGTACGCAGCATTGGATTACCGCGATCCTGTTTGTCATGCTCGCTTTATCGGGGCTTGCGTTGTTTCACCCCGCGCTGTTCTGGTTGACGGCGCTATTCGGAGGCGGGCAATGGACACGCATCTTGCATCCGTTTTTCGGTGTCGTGCTGTTCATCTCGTTCGCGCTGCTTGCTGGGCGGTTTTGGGCGCAAAACCTGATGGATGCAGACGACCTGCAATGGCTCAGACAATTCAACGACGTGGTCGCCAAACGCGAGGACGTGCTGCCCGAAGTGGGCCGCTACAACGCGGGGCAAAAAGTGCTGTTTTTCGTGATGGTGGTATGCGTCGTCGTGCTGCTCCTGAGTGGACTCGCCATCTGGCAGCGGTATTTCGGCGATGCGGTTTCACCGCCGGTCATGCGCGCGGCCGCCGTCGTGCATGCGTTCTTTGCCTTCGTGATGATCGTTGGCGTCATCGTTCACGTTTATGCGGCGATCTGGGTGAAAGGCTCCATCGGGGCGATGATGCGTGGCACCGTCACGTTCGGTTGGGCCCGTAAGTACCACGCGAAATGGTTTCGGCAAAGCATCAAGTAAATGACGGCTGCGGTGAGCGCGCGCTGCGCTGACGCTGGAGGATCGCGGGTCAGTCGGCTCTCGCCCGATCTCGCTTGAGCGCCGCGCGTGCGAACGAGACGAAGCGCTGCGTGACGAGGTCGTCGCGGCCGCGCTGCCAGGCGAGCCCGACTCGCCAGCGCGCGTGCGCGCCGCTCAACGGCAGCACGGTGGCGTCGCGCAGCAGAAATTGCATGCGCGACGGCACGAACGCGACGCCGACGCCCGCGGCCACCGTCGCCAACACCGATTGCACGTCTTGTGCTTCTTGCACGACCCGGGGAATGAAGCCACGCCCCGCACACCAACGCTCGATCTGATCGCTTGTGCTTGCCCCGCGGGCACGCGCCAATGCGACGAAGCCGATTTCGTTGAGTACATTCAGATCTTTTGGCACGCGCGTGATGCTCGCCTCTTGCGGGATCGCCAACGCAAGCGATTCCCCGATGACAGGGAACGCATCGAGCCCGTCGCTGTTCGGAATCCGCATGAAGCCGACATCGAGTGTGCCGGCGAGCAGCCGCCGCGACTGTTCCACGGAGGACAAGTCGACCAGCGTGACGTTGACGTTGGGATGCTGTCGACGAAAGTCGGCGATCAAACGCGGTGCGATCGTCAGCACCGACAAACAGAACCCCACGCGCAAGCGTCCTCGCTTGCCACCGCTGGCTTCCTTCGCACGTAGCAATATGTCGTCGGCGTCGCGGATCAGCGCCGTGGCATCGGGTAGAAAATCCAAGCCGAATGCCGTGAGTTCTGCGCCGTGACGTCCGCGCTCGAACAGGCGCGCTCCGAGGCTCGCTTCAAGCGCGCCGATTTGCTTGCTCAATGCGGGCTGGCTCGTATGGAGCGCGTCGGCGGCGCGACTGAAGTGGCGCAGTTCGGCCACCGTCAGAAACGCGCGCAGCAGTTTGAGATCCATTCTTTTATCGAATCGAACGCGGAAAAGCATTCATTTTACTTATCGATCGTGGAAGGATTCAATAGGTACATTCCGATGCCGATTCGATCATCTCATGCCCAGGTCAGCCGCTTCGTCTTCCGTAGCTTCCCCCGCTTCCCCCGCTTCTTCGCTGCGCGTTGCCGCGCTGCCGTTTGCTTTGCCGCTTGACGGTGTGACCGATCAACTTGCGCAAGCGGCCCGCGCAGGAATCGGCCTGGCCGTGTTCCCGGAAATGAGTCTGCTCGGCACGAAGCGGGTGGACCGTCTGCGGCGCGCGGAGCTCGAAACGCTGGCGGAGCCGATGGACGGGCGATCCTTGGGCATCGTCACGGACGCCGTCGAGGCGACCGGCGTGGCCGCCGGGGTGGGCTTGCTTGAACGTGGCCCCGATGGAGCGATCTATAACAGCTACGTCGTGTGCATGCCGGGCGGTACGAAGCATCGCCATCGCAAGGTTTATGCAACGGAGAACCCGCATCTGCAAGGCGGGGCACGCTTGGACGTGTTCGATACGCCTTGGGGCGTGACGATGAGCATTCTGATCGGCGCGGACAACTATTTACCCGAGAACGCACGCGTTGCGGCGCTCAAAGGCGCGACGTTGCTGGTTGCGCCGCATCGTGGATACGCGGGCGGAAGCGATGTGTCGCCGCAGCGGGATTGGTTTGTACGCGCGCTGCCCACCCATGCGGGCGACAACGGAATGTTCGCGGTCCTCAGTGATATGCACGGGGAGCCGAATGATCGGGGCGGATCGGGCGTGGCGTTGATCGCGGATCCTTCTGGCGCTGTCATCGCGACGGGCGCGGGCATGCAGGATCCGTTTGCGACGGCCGCTATCGATCCTGAGTTGGCTCGTCGAAGCCTCGCGCGGCAGTGGCTCAGCGCGCGGCGGCCCGAGCTCTATAGCTCGCTGATCGCGTTGGATGCGCGCGATGCAGCGGGCGCGCAGAGGTGGATGACCTCGCCGCCGTCGCGCGAGGTCCAGGCGCGTGGGTCGGTTGCCGTGAGTTTCGCCGTGGTTGGCAGGCGGCGGGTGAGCGGGTAGGGTGCTTCGCTGCGTGAGCGTCTATCGGCGGTCGGTACGAAGCAACCCGTAGATCGCGCTATCCGAGATCTCTCCATCGACGATCCAGCGTTCGCGCAGCAACCCCTCACGCACGAAACCCAGCTTTTCGAGCACGCGCGCCGACGCCCGATTGCGAGGATCGATATCGGCTTCGATGCGATGCAGCCGCAGGACGTCGAACCCGCAATCGACCACGGCGCGCGCCGCTTCACTCATATAGCCCTTGCCCCAATACGCACTCTGCAAGCCGAAGCCGATCTCGGCGCGCTGTGCGGCCATTTCCAGATTGAACAGCGAGCAGATCCCGATGACTTCATGCGTTGCAGTCAATTCGACGGACCAAACGATTTCGATTTCCGCCGCCGAGCCCTGCAATCGGTGAGCGACGTAGTCGACGGCTTGCTCGAACCGCTTCATGAGCGGAAACGACCAATAGCGCATGAACGCCGCATCCGAATACATCGTGAACAGCGGCAGGGCGTCGTCGGCGCGCAGCGGACGTAAGGTCAGACGTGCGGTGGACAACGATGAAGCATCGAGAGGCGGCATGAGAATGTGACTATTCGGGCTCGTTTGGCGATCGGCAGTGTATACCGACATTTACCTTCGCAGCGTTTTGTCATACAACCGTAAAGCAGACATCCCGATTCCCCATCGTGCGGCGCAAAAAAACGGCCGCGGGCGGGTCACATGATCGAGGCTGGTTCGTGACTCAACGCATCTTGCAGCCCGGCGAAATCGAAGGGCTCGACCGAACGGCGATTCCGCACCTGCGTTTGCCGCAGCGCGGAACCGTGTTTGCCGATCGGGCGGCACGATTGCGGCACCTTGCGAAGGGGCATGCGATTGCGGGCTATTTGCAGTTGATGGCGAAAGTCGTCGAAATCCAGCACGAAACACTCGCTATATTCGCCACATTCTCCGCTTCCACGCCGTGCTTCCATGCGGTAGAACACGCAGAGGCGCACTCGATGCCAGTTGTGAATGCGCTCGGCGGCGCGCGTGACCCGGCTTGGCGCGAGGTGCTGCGGCGCATCGTCGATCGCATCGACGCGGCGGGCGGCGCGACACCGGCGCTGCGCAAGCTGCTCGACACGTTACGGGCGATGAATGATGCTCAGCTCGATAACCTCGCCGACGCCGTCCTCGCGCTACGACCGGGCGAAGTCGATCCTGCAACCGCACCGTTCGTCATGGCCGCTTTGCAGGTTGTATGGACCGACATCGCCTGCCGCCTCGACGTGCGCGATGTGCCTTACCTGGAAACGCCTGGTATATGTCCCGTGTGCGGATCGATGCCCGTTGCGAGCATCGTGCGTATCGGCGGCGCCTATCAGGGGTATCGCTTCTTGCAATGTGGCTTGTGTTCGACGGAATGGCACATGGTGCGTGTCAAGTGCTCGCATTGTGATTCGACCAAGGGGATCGCCTATCACGCGATTGCCGAAGGCGATCAGTCGATCAGGGCCGAATCGTGCGACACGTGCGGCGTGTATCGAAAAATCGGCTACCAGGAAAAGGACTACGACATGGAGCCGTTAGCCGATGATCTCGCGAGTCTGGCGCTCGACTTGTTGATGAGCGAAGCGGGATACCGGCGTGCTTCCCCCAATCCGTTGTTATGGCCGCAAGCTGCTGATGACGCATGAGGCCCAACATAAAAGTGGGAGACATAGGCGGCGATGTCCGGCTCGACAACTGACTCTGTAGGGCGGGTGGGCGAACGAAGCGGTCGCGGCGGGTTGGCGCGGTTGCCCTCGGTCGAGCGCGTGTTGACGGCGCCTGCGGCCGCGCCACTAATCGATACATACGGCCGCACCCGCGTGCTCGAAGCGATACGTCAGACGTTGACGGCCTGGCGCGACGCGGCGGTGCTGACCCATGCTTCCTCGCTGGACGAAGTGCCCGACGAAGTGCCCGACGAAGCGGCCGTTGCTTCGATGGCGAAGACTTGGCTGGAGAAAGAATCGGCGAGCCGGCTGCGGCCCGTCTTCAATCTGACGGGCACGGTGTTGCATACGAACCTTGGTAGGGCGCTGTTGCCGGAAGCGGCGGTGCGTGAGCTCGTCGAGGCGATGACGCAAGCGGTCAACCTCGAGTTCAATCTGTCGACGGGCAAACGCGGCGACCGGGATGACGTCGTCGCAGAGCTGCTGTGCGAGCTGACAGGCGCGCAGGCGGCGACCGTCGTCAATAACAACGCGGCAGCGGTGTTGCTGATGTTGTCGGGACTGGCTGCGAGAAAGGACGTCGTCGTATCGCGTGGAGAACTCGTCGAAATCGGCGGATCGTTCAGGATTCCTGACATTATGCGTAGCGCCGGTGCGAGGCTGCGGGAAGTCGGGACGACCAATCGCACACATCGATCCGATTACGAAGCCGCGATCGATTCGCGTACGGCGTTGTTGATGAAAGTCCACTGCAGCAATTACGCGATCAGCGGATTCACGAAGGCCGTCGAGTTGCCGGAGCTGTCTGCGCTTGCGCATTCGCACGGGTTGCCCGCGGTCGTGGATCTCGGCAGCGGCACGCTTGCCGATCTGGCTCAATGGGGCTTGCCGCACGAGCCGACGGTGCGCGAAGCGATCGAGGCCGGCGCAGATCTCGTGACGTTCAGCGGCGACAAGCTGCTCGGTGGCCCACAGGCCGGGCTCATCGTTGGACGCGGCGATCTTGTCGCGAAGCTGAAGAAGCATCCGCTGAAGCGCGCCCTGCGTGCGGGGAAGCTGACGCTGGCTGCGCTGGAAGCTGTCCTGCGACTCTATCGGGCACCGGAATTTCTACCGGAGAAACTCACGACGTTGCGTTTGCTGACGCGCCCGGTTTCGGCGATTCAAACCTGTGCCGAGCGCGTCGCCCCCGCGTTTCGCCTGGCGGCGGGGGAGGTGTTCGCGGTGACCGTCGAGCCGATGCAGAGCCAGATCGGCAGCGGCGCGCTGCCTGTCGACCGTCTACCCAGTTATGGGCTTGTCGTCCGTAGGGCGGGCGGTAAGCGAGGCGGACGAGCGTTGATGCTGCTGGAGGAGCGGTTGAGGTCGTGGCCGCGTCCCGTGATCGGGCGCATTGCCGACGATGCTTTGCGGCTCGATCTCCGCTGCCTGGAAGCGGCGGACGAGGCGGCATTTGTGCGGCAATGTGTGGAGATGACGTGATGATCGTCGGCACGGCGGGACACGTCGATCATGGCAAGACCGCACTCGTGCGAGCGTTGACGGGCGTCGATACCGATCGACTCAAAGAAGAAAAGGCACGCGGCATATCGATCGAGCTTGGCTATGCGTATGTCGAGTGTGACGGCGCCATGTTGGGATTTGTCGATGTGCCCGGGCATGAGCGGTTGGTCCACACGATGGTGGCCGGTGCTTGCGGGATCGACTTCGTGCTGCTTGTGATCGCGGCCGACGACGGGATCATGCCGCAAACCAGGGAGCATCTCGCCATCGTCCAATTGCTGGGGATCAAACGCGGTGCGGTTGCATTGACGAAATGCGATCGAGTCGAGGCTGCGCGTGTGCGGCAGGTACGGGATGAAACAGCGTTGTGGCTGGCCGATACGGTGCTTGCGGAGGCGCCAATCTTCGAAGTCAGTTCGATATGTGCGGGAAACGGCGGCGTTGCGGCGTTGGATGCACACCTGCGTGCTTGCGCGCGTGAGTTGCGGACGCGTGCCAAGGAGGGCATGTTCAGGCTTGCGGTGGACCGTGTGTTTACGCTGGCCGGTGCGGGGACGATAGTGGCCGGGACCGTGTTCGGCGGATCGGTGCGGGTAGGTGACGACGTATGGCTTGCACCGGGAAGCGATGTCGCACGAGTCCGAAGCCTTCATGCATACAATCTCGCTGCCGGGATTGCGCACGCGGGCGATCGTTGTGCGTTGAACCTGATTGGTGTGGCAAAGGAACGGATCGAGCGAGGGGATTGGGTGGTATGCGAGCGTCTCTCCACGGGCTCGCATCGGCTCGATGTCGAACTGGTCTCGCTCGAGGGCACCGTGCCGCGGTTGCGCCAGGAGGCGCATTTGCACATTCATCTCGGGGCAATGCATCGCGTTGCGCGCGTCGTTGCCATCGATGAATGGCCGCCCCCGGCCAACGAAGCGTTCCGGGCGCAGCTTGTATTCGATACGCCCGTGTGCGCGATAGTCGGCGATCGGTTTATCGTGCGCGACGAGCGCGCGGTGCGTACGATAGGCGGCGGCCGCGTGCTCGATCCCTTGGGTCCTGCGCGAAAGCGCAGGTCAGCGGAACGGAAGGCGTGGCTTGATGCCGTGTCGCAATGGCTCGATGGCGGCAGCGCGGGGGTGTTGCTCGCGGCGGCGCCACTTGGGCTTCGCCGCTCGAATATCGAACGTTGCCTCGGGGTTCGAATCGACACGACAGCATTGCCCGAGGGCGCGGTCGTTATCCCGATCAAGGGGGAGGGCGGTGGCGACGATTGGTTGATCGACCCGCAACGATGGTCGGCGTTGGGGTGTCATGTCGAGCAGGCTCTGAGTGCGTTTCATGAGTTGTTTCCGGACGAGCAAGGCGTCGAATCGGCGCGCCTCAGGAGGTTGAGCGCGCCGCAGATGGAAGAAACGATGTGGCGGGCCTATCTGGACGAATGGTTGAAGTCGGGCGTTTTAAAGCGGAGCGGGGGACGGTTGCATCTGCCTGGACACTCAGTAGTCCTAAGCGACGATGAGGTTCGGCAGGCGCGGCAAATATTGACGCGGTTGCATGACGCAGGTGCTCAGCCCCAATGGGTGCGTGACGTAGCATCGTCGGTGGATACGCCCGAAGAGCGGGTGCGAGCGCTGCTGCGCAAGCTGGCGCGCCGCGGCGAGGTGTATCAGATCGTGCGCGATCTTTTCTACGATCGCGATGCGGTGTGCGAGGTCGCCCACGTGGTGGAGCATGTCGCGGTGGCCGGAGAGGGCAGAGTGACGGTGGCGGCCTTTCGCGATGCGACGGGATTGGGGCGCAAGCGTGCGGTTCAGGTGTTGGAATTCTTCGATCGGGTGGGTTTCACGCGCTTTCATCGCGACGCACACTTGCTGCGCGGTGGGCCGCGGGTCGAGGAGCGGTTTTGAGGGTGGTAATTTATAGTTAGTTATCCTGATTAAATATGTTGCTATGTTGTGATGCTCAGATAGTCGTGCAAGAGGAAGGCATTCGCGTCCGGTGGCGCGGCCGGGCTTCAAACCCGGTTGGGGGCGTCAAACGCTCTCGGGTCGGTTCGACTCCGGCTGTCTTCCGCCCCTGATTCTCGGGCGGTCACTGCGGGGTTCAGAGGTTCTCAGGAGCGGGCGGATTTTTTGTTCGTGCTCGCAAGGTTGGCCGTTGATCGCGCTTGGCAGGTCATGGGCGTGGCATCAAGCAACGTGCCGAGGAAGCGGTTTGATCTTCGGTATAGGCTGCTGCTGCGCCTGCCACAAATCCCATTGCGCCTGCATGCCGACCCACATCTCGGGCGACGTGCCGAGCCATGCAGCAAGCCTAAGCGCGAAACTGGCCGTCACGCCCGACTTGCCGTTCAGCACGTTGGATAGCGTAACGCGGTTGATCTGCAACGCCTCCGCCGCCTGCCCCACGGTCATGTCCTCAGGGATCCATTCCCGCGGCACCTCGCCCGGGTGCGCAGGATTGTGCATCATCGTCATAACAATCACCAGATGCGGACGCGATCCTGTTCGATTACCAGGCTGTGACCGCGTAGGCGCTGCGCCGGGCACGCATTGCCCCTATCCGATACGCTGCTGGCCGACCGAACATCGGAATTAAAGTAATGAATAGAAAGTGTAACGTAATAGTTTAATCGGAAAATAATTCATGGACAGATATGTATAGTTTTGGCGCGAGATAAAGATGACCGGAAGACTATCGACTTCCCTTTCGCACACAATTAGAATTGCCGCCTTTGGGCAACTCGCGGCTGCGTATAAAAGGGGGGCGCCATGGCATTCGGTCAGCTTTTCGACGCGCTTTTCTATGGGAACGCGCAACACAATCGGTTAATCAAGCTCGGTACGCCGCTGGGGGATGATTGGCTCGTGCCGCTGCAGGCCAAGGGCAAGTCGCGGCTTGGGCGCGATTACGAATTTGTCGTCGACGTCGCTTCGTCGCAGGGGGATCGGATCGATCTCAAGGCGCTCATTGGGCAACCGGTCACGCTGTGGTTGCAGCAATCGGACGCATCGTATCTGCCGCATCACGGGTATGTGAAAACATTCTCGCGATTGGGCAGCGACGGCTATTTGACGTTCTATCAATTGCGATTCTCGTCGTGGATGTGCTTTTTGCCATTACGCAGAGACATGCGAGATTGGCAAGAACAGACGGGCGAGCAGATTGTTGCTGATGTCGTCGACGAACATCCGCAAGCGCAGGGCGCTTATCGCTTCGATTTGCGCCAGGCGATGCCGCAGTATTCCAACCGCGTGCAGTGGGAAGACGATTGGAATTTCGTGCATCGCAGCTTGGAGGAGGCGGGCGTGTTTGGGCGCTTCGAGCAGGCCAAGGACGGCAAATCGCACATGCTCGTACTGATGGGCGATTTGTACTTTGCGCCGCAGTTGGAACAGAAGACGGTGCGGTTTATCCGCACGGGATTGCGAGAGGAGGTCGATGGCTTCACGCAATGGAAAGAACAGCAGCAGATCCAAAGCGCGAGGCTGACCACACGCACGTTCGATTACAAGCGGCCCGATCTACCGAAGCAAGTCGACAGCGCGATCAGCGCGCGAGATGACGTCCCGGCGCAAGGCGAGGTGTACGACTACACCGGCGCGTATTCGTGGGGCGTTCGCGATCGAGGCGAGCATCGCAACGCCATGCGAGTCGAAGCCTGGGAATCGCAGATGAAGCGATTTCATGCGATCGGCAGCTTGCGCTCGGCCATGCCGGGGTATTGGTTCACGCTGCAAGGCCACCCCATCCACGATAAGGAACCGGAACAAGATCGCGAGTTTGCGATTCTGGAAACGACGTGGACCATTCGCAACAATCTGCCCGGGATGGATGAGGTGGCCGATTTTGCGGAGAGTTTGCAACCCGACGTTTTGGCGGCTGCGCGTGCGAACGCCGGTGGTGTGAAGGTTCGGCACCCGGACGGGAGCGAAGGGTACTTCCAAGTCGAGATCGAAGCGCAGCGGCGACGCGCGCCGTTCCGCAGCCCGTTTGAACATCGCAAGCCTGTCCTGGCGTTGCAGACGGCGATCGTCGCCGGGCCCGACAGCGAGGAGATTTACACCGATTCGCTCAATCGCGTGAAGGTGTGGTTTCCATGGAATCGACGCAACGAAGGTGATGAAAAGGCATCTGTATGGGTGCGCTCGGCGTTTCCCGATGCAGGCTCCAAGCGCGGCGGCCATTTCCCGCTGCGCAAGGGTGATGAAGTGGTGGTCGGCTTTATGGGCGGCGATTGCGATCGGCCGGTGATTTTAGGCCGCATGCATGGCGGTCCGACTCCGCCGGTGTGGCATACGAACGGACTGCTGTCGGGCTATCGATCGAAGGAATACGGTGGCAGCGGGTTCAATCAACTCGTGATGGACGACGCCACTGGTCAGAACCGCATTCATCTTTATTCGACGAGCGCTGATTCGCACCTGCACTTGGGGTATCTCGTCGACCATACCGGCAACACGCGCGGCGACTATCTCGGCAGCGGCTTCGATCTGAAGTCGAATGCCTATGGCGCGATTCGCGCGGAGCAAGGATTGGTGCTGTCAAGCCATCCGGCGTCGACCAAGCAGCCGCTGGACGTGCGCCAGGCGAGCAGCCAACTCGTCAATGCGGAGAGCGTGATCGACGCGCTCTCCAATGCCGGTGCGGCGCATCGAGCGGAAAGCTTGAAGGACGGCTACGACGCGCTGAAGGCGTTTACCGATGCGACGCAAAAGAGCGTTGCGGGTAGCGCGGCGGACGGCGGGCGAACGGCCGGCGGCGGAACGGGGAACGCGAACGGCTTCGCCGAGCCGATCATGCTGATGACGAGCCCGTCGGGCATCGCGCTATCGACCCAGCAATCGACACACGTATCGGCCGAAAAGCACGTCAACGTGGTGAGCGGGGCGAGCACGCATATCGCAAGCGGCAAGTCGTTGATTGCGTCGGTTGGGGAAAAGCTCAGCCTATTCGTGCAGAACGCCGGCATGAAACTGTTTGCGGCGAAGGGCAAGATCCAGGTGCAAGCGCAATCGGATGCGATCGAGCTGACGGCGCACCAGGGCGTGAAAGTGGTCTCGGCAACGCAGGCGGTCGAGGTGGCCGGCAAAAGCGAGATCTTGTTGACCTCCGGCGGCGCGTACATCCGCATCAAGGACGGCAACATCGAAATTCACGCGCCGGGGAGGGTGGACGTCAAGGGGGCACAACGCGCGTTCGCTGGGCCGGTGAGCCAAGACTACCCGCTGCCTCAACTGCCGACCGGCGATCTGGTTGGGAAATATAGCGCGCGGTTTGCCGCCATCGGATCCGATGCGCTGCTTGCCGATAGCCGCTGGCTGGGTCAGGCGTTCAAGATCACGGACGACGAACATAACGTATTGGCTCAAGGCACGATCGGCGAGGATGGGCGTCTGCCTCGTGTTACGACCGACGAGCCTAGGCCGTTGCGGCTCGAAATCGGGGCCGACGATTGGAAGGTGCAGGAAGTACCACGGGCCGCGGCCTTGCCCGATACCGAGGACGGGCAGGCGCTTTTGGACGAAGAACAATCGCTTGGCGACTACGCCGAAGTGCTCGATCAGGAAGGCGGCGCGTTTTTCCATCCGGAGGATGTGCGCGCGTTGTTGTCCGACGCGGTGCTTGGGCAAATTGCGTCGTTGGAGGAATGAGAAAGTGAATCGTCGCTTGTCGAAGTGGGTTTTGAAGTGGGTTGGCGCGGGCCTGTGCGCGCTATCGGGAGCAGCGATGGCCGGCCCTTATACGGCGGGCGTTCATCAATGGACCAACGCGGACGGCAAGCTCGTGCTGATGTCGGGCGCGATGACTGATAACGCGGCGCAGTACTTCTTGAAGTACACCTTTTATTTCGAGGCGTCGGCGGACAAGAAGCTCTACCAGATACCGCTCGTCGACGGAAAAGATCAGTCGAAATACACTCTGACGGTGACCGAATCGAGCGACGGCGATTCCGCGTTCGAGGATGCATCGATCGTGCAGAAGGACGCCGCCACATGGCTGTTGATCGGCGAGCGCGAGACAGAACCTGGCGACGAGCGTAGCGGGCCGGTGGCGGTAAAGACGTACAAGCTGATCGCGGGAAACGACGGCAAGTGGGCCTACTATTTCCAGTTGGAAAAGACTACCCGACACGCCGGCGCGAACGGCTATACCGTCGAAAAAGCGCTGAACGACAACGCGGCTGCGCTGAAATAAGGAGGCCGACGCAATGCCGAAGCTTGTAAGCGCGACTTATTACCTAGACGTCAAGACGGCCGAATACATCGCCGACAACGGCGACCATTTGCTGCGCAGCGGTGGCGCGCCAGCCTGGCGCTTCAACAATCCCGGCAACATGAGGCCGGCAAGACGGCGAAAGATCACGACGAGTATCGGCCGCGCAACGATGAGGGACGGGGGCGTCTTTCTGATTTTTCCCGACTATGAAACGGGGCGGTCGGAACTCAAGCGCCTCCTCAAAGATCCGGACGGTTACGGCGAGACGACATTGGCCGATACCGTCCCGGTATTTGCGCCGAAGCAGGATGGGAACGATCCTAAAAAGTACCTGCATTCCGTGATTGACCGCACGTCTATCGCTGCGGATACGAAGTTGGGCATGCTATCGGACGCTCAACTGGACAAACTGGCGGACTGCATCGAAACGCTGGAGGGGTACCACGCTTACCCATCGACGAGATCGGAGAAATGGGTGAAGGGCGCGAACATCACGTTGTCCGACGGCGCCCGGCCGATCGCAGGGCAGCAAGTGGTTGTCCGCCAAGGTGGCAGGGAACGCGTGCTGACGACGGGAACGACGGGGGCGTTGCCCACGCTCGTGCTGTCGGGCGGCAGCGTCGACATTCTGATCCAGGACGCGAAAGCGCAACTGCAAAAAGTCATGACGGTCGGGCAGGCGCAGGTCTCCAAATCGTATCTGCTCGTGCGTGAGATGTTCACGACCGAAGCGTCGACGGCGCCTCATGTCCCGCTGGCGCAATCGGCGCAGGCGCCGCGCGCGCCGATCACCTACCGGATCGAGCCGCACGACTCGCTCTCGAAAATCGCAAGCCGGTTCAAGACGTCGGTCGCCAAGCTAGAGGCTGACAATCACTTGGGCCATAGCGATCTGATCATCGTCGGCAAGACGCTCGTGATTTATGGCGCTTCCTCGCAGGGCGATGCAGCCGCCGCGAAGCACAAGAGCGCGCCCGCTAAACGAGCGCCGCACCATGCGCCGCATGCAACGAAGGCCGCGCACTCGGCGCCCGGCGCAGCGCACGCGTCAACGCCTTCACCAGCTTCGACTCCCGCGTCTGCATCGGCTCCCGAATCTGCTTCCGCGCCAGCGTCGCCCTCATCCGCATCTTCCGCCGCGACTGCGCACGTTGATGTTCCGCGAACGCAAGCCGGCCTTGGGCGCCCCCTTGTTCTGTTGCCGCCCGACCAACCGCGTGCATCTTGGATGGCGATCGCGATTGAGGAGGCGGAACGATGGGGCGGGGCCGACGAGACCGTGATCACGAAGACGATGAACTATCACGCAGAGATCGACGATCACAACCCGTTCAAAACGTTGTCGGGCAGTCGCAATGCTTGGTGCGCCGCGTTCGTCAACTGGGTGATGAAGCAAGACGGGCGCGCCATGGTGGCCGCGCGCATCGACCGGCATCGGGCGCGCAAGTTTGTCGGCGATCCCAGCTTTCCTGAAATTAAACAGCCGATCTTCGGTGCAATTGCTGTCGAGGCGAATCTAGGGCACGTCATGTTCGTGTATGGTATAGACCCCAAGACGGGGCGGCTCGTCGTCCTTGGAGGAAACCAAGGCGGCGGCGGCACGTTTGGAGGCACGATCGATTTCGCGGAGTTCAAACTGAAAGAGATACACGGCTACTACGTGCCCCTGAGCTACCTTCCTTTCGCGCAACAGGAGATCGCACGAGGGGCGCAGCTACCGCAGGCCTCCGCTGAGGATCTGAACAAACTTCATCACATTAAGGACCCGAAAGGTCATGGTACGCGTTAAGTCCCGTCGCTTCCTTTTGGTGGTGCTCGGTATCGTCGCATCGGCCTGGTGCGCGGACGCCAGCGCGATCCCTCTGTCGGACTGCCTGACGCAATCGGATGTTGCTAGCATCGATCGCGACTTTTTCGGCGCTTATCCGGATCGAGCCGCATTTGAAAAATTCGTCGATCCAGCGAAATTCGAGTTGTTGACCAATGTTGCGGACGGGGCGATGCTCCAGCGAACCGGGAAGCCTGCTAGCAAGAAGATCGACTGGTTTATTGGGATGGTCAACGATCACCAGACGCTATTTCCTGATAGAACGAGTTTCGAGAAGCCCGTGTTCGACTATGTAAAGGGGCAACTGCGCGGCGAGGAACCGTCCGTCGAAAATGGCCGTGCAACCAAGACCTTCCCGAAGCACGAATGCGTTCTCGACGTGACCTACCAGGCGAAGGGCGCTCAGTGCGTGATGAGCCAGCGCCTTAGCAACTTGGCGATTACGTTTATAAAGCAAAAGCACAAGGTAAAGTTGACGAGCGTCGAGGTGTTTTTTATCACATGCCCGGAATCGAAGGCCGGAAACTAATCAAAATCGTCTCGGCGAAGGCGGCTCCGATTGAAAGCGAAGGACCGCTTCGGGTGTGCGCCGTGAAAAGGTGGCGCTTTCCAGCGGGTGCAAGCCCCGCCCGGCAACCGCTCCAGCCGGAAGCAACTGGAGCAGTCATGGAGGTAACGAAGTGGCTGAAGCCTCTGGTAATGCGTGT
>NZ_PNYB01000013.1 GCF_002879855.1 Trinickia soli
CCGGAACCCCGCCCCGGCCCCACCGGCACGCCGTTGTTCTTGGCCCAGTTGATGAAGTCCGCCACGATCAGGAAGTAGCCCGGAAAGCCCATCTTGATGATCGTGCCGCACTCGAAGTCGAGCCGCTGGTAGTACTTCTCGCGCTCGCGCGAGCGCTCGGCCTCGTCGGCAAAAAGCTCGACGAGGCGCTTTTCCAGGCCCTCTTTCGAGAGCTGGACGAGATAGTCGTCGAGCGACATGCCGTCGGGCGTCGGGAACAGCGGCAGCTTCGGCTTGCCGAGTTCGAGCGTCAGATTGCAGCGCTTGGCAATTTCAACGGTATTGGCGAGCGCCGACGGAATATCGGCGAATCGCTCCGCCATCTCGTCCTGCGTGCAGAACCGCTGTTCGGTCGTGAAGCGTTTCGGACGCCGCGGATTCGCGAGTATGTCGCCTTCCGAAATACAGACGCGCGCTTCGTGCGCCGTGTAATCGTCGGCCGTCATGAATTGGACCGGATGGGTCGCGACGACGGGCAGCTTCAAAGCCGAAGCGAGCGCCACCGCCTGCTGCACGTACGCCTCGCCGCCGGGCTGGCCGGCGCGTTGCAGCTCGATGTAGAACGCGTTCGGAAAGCGCGCAGCCCAACGTTCGGCATGGCGCCTCGCCGCCTGCTCGTTGCCGGCGGCGAGCGCGAGGCCGATGTCGCCTTGCTGGGCGCCGGACAATGCGATCAGGCCCTCGCTGAGCGGCGAGTCGAGCCATTGCGTGTCGAGTTCCGCGCGTCCGCGATATTGGTTCGTAAGCCACGCCTTCGTCAGCAATTCGCACAAGTTCAGGTAACCGCGCCGATCTTTGACGAGCAACAGCAGACGCGACGGTTTGTCGCGATCGTCCGGGTTCATGACCCAGACGTCGCAGCCGGCGATCGGCTTCACGCCTTTGCCGCGGGCTTCCTTGTAGAACCGGACGAGACCGAAAGCATTCGCGAGATCGGTCAATGCGAGCGCGCCCTGACCGTCGTCGGCAGCGGCTTTGACGATGTCGTCAAGGCGCACGATGCCGTCGGCGATCGAAAATTCGGAATGGACGCGGAGATGGACGAAGCGAGGATCTGACATGGGCCGTA
Organism: Trinickia soli; assembly: GCF_002879855.1. Lineage (GTDB taxonomy): Bacteria > Pseudomonadota > Gammaproteobacteria > Burkholderiales > Burkholderiaceae > Trinickia > Trinickia soli. The sequence continues at coordinate 1,109 of NZ_PNYB01000013.1, forward strand.
TTGTACATCCGGCCTCCGGCTGCGCAGTCCGGCCGAACGGCCAATGACGGACCATCGGCAGTTTGCGGGATAATACGGTTTTCGCCCCTTGCCGCGCCGCCCGGGCCTCGAGTTCCGGCGATCATGCCGCCCCGCCCATTCAGGGCGGTCGCCGCGCCGGCCGTTGCGGCGGCTTTAATCATTGCACCGCCATCATGCGTATCGTCAATCTCGCCGCCTACCGCTTCGTCACCATCGACGCCATCGACACCTGGCGTCCGCTGCTCATCGAGCGGTGTACGGCGCTCGGCCTGCGCGGCACCATCCTGCTCGCGCCCGAGGGCATCAACCTCTTTGTCGCGGGCACGCCCGAAGCAACGCGCGAATTCGTCGACTACCTGCGCGGCGATCCGCTGTTCGAGGGCAAATTCGCCGATTTGCAGTTCAAAGAAAGCCTCTCGGAAACGCAGCCGTTTCGCCGCATGCTGGTCAAACGCAAGCGCGAAATCATCACGATGCACAAGCCGGCGATCAAGCCGGAGCTTGGCCGCGCACCGTCGGTCGACGCGCCGACGCTCAAGCGCTGGCTCGATAGCGGCCACGACGACGAAGGCCGCCCTGTCGTCATGCTCGATACGCGCAATGCGTTCGAGGTCGATGTCGGCACCTTCGAAGATGCGATCGATTACCGGATCACGAAATTCAGCGAATTCCCGGGCATCGTCGAGGCGCGTCGCGACGAGCTCGAAGGCAAGACCGTCGTTTCCTTCTGCACCGGCGGCATCCGTTGCGAGAAAGCGGCCATCCATATGAAAGAGGCCGGCATCGAGCACGTCTATCAGCTCGAAGGCGGCATTCTCAAGTATTTCGAAGAGGTCGGCGGCGCGCATTATCGCGGCGAGTGCTTTGTCTTCGACTACCGCACCGCGCTCAACCCGCAGTTGGAACCGACCGAAACCGTGCAATGCTTCGGCTGTCGCGCGGTCGTTGCACCCGAAGCGCAACGCTCGCCGCTGTACACGCCCGGCAAGACGTGTCCCGCATGCCATCCGGACAAGGACCCGGCGCGCACGGCGTGACCCGTCCCGCTACGCCTAACGGGCCGCGCGCGACGGGCCCGCAGCCGACGTACCGGGGTCGCTTTGCGCCGTCGCCTACCGGTCTGCTTCACGCCGGCTCGCTCGTCGGCGCACTCGCGAGCTATCTCGATGCACGCGCACATGGCGGCGTCTGGCTCGTGCGAATCGAAGACATCGATGGACCGCGCACAGTGCCGGGCGCCGATCGCGCCATCCTGGAAACACTTGCGCGCTTCGGCATGGAAAGCGACGAGCCGCCCGTCTGGCAAAGCACGCGCACGGCCCATTACGCGCGGGCATTCGACCGTCTCGAGCACGCAGGGCTCGTCTATCCCTGCGGCTGCACGCGTAAGGAAATTGCCGACTCTCTGGCGAACGCGCACGAGCGCCATACGACCCTCGCTTACCCTGGCACTTGTCGCACCGGCCTGCACGGGAAGATCGCGCGCGCCTGGCGATTGCGCGTGCCCGATGGCGCCGATGCCGAAGTCACGTTCGAAGATCGATGGCAAGGGACGCAGACGCAAAATCTTGCGCTCGAAGTGGGCGATTTCGTGCTCAAGCGCGCCGATGGGCAGTGGGCATATCAACTCGCGGTCGTCGTCGACGATGCCGAACAAGCCATCACGCACGTCGTGCGGGGTGCGGACCTGCTTGATTCAACGGCGCGCCAGATCTATTTGCAGCGCTGCCTGGGCGTGCCGACACCCTCGTATCTGCATGTACCGGTTGTTGTCACCGCCGAAGGCGAAAAGCTCAGCAAGCAGACGGGCGCCCGCGCGCTCGATCGCAACGATCCGCTGCCGGCACTCGTCGCGGCTGCCCGGCACCTGGGGCTTGCGCTCGCATGTGATGCTGACAACACCACCGCTCGTCCCCACCTCGCCGCGCAGGCCTACACCTCCCTCGACGCGTTCTACGACGACGCTGTCGCAGCTTGGGCACAGCGATTCGTCGATGGCGGCTCGGACGCACAGCGTTGACGCGAGCCAGCGCGCCGGCTCACCGTATTCGGTCGTCGATCACGCACCAGCCCTGACTGGCACTCATCTGCCGTTCATCCGTCGCGAAAGATGAAGCTGTAGGCACTCAGCGCGGGCGCGCCACCCAGGTGGGCGTAGAGCACGCGCGAGCCGGGCTCGAATTCGCCCCGCCGCACCTTATCGATCATGCCGTGCATCGACTTGCCCTCGTAAACGGGGTCGGTCAGCATGCCTTCCATGCGCGCGCACAAACGAATCGCTTCGAGCGTGCCTTCGTTCGGCAAACCGTACTCGGGGCCGCCGTAACGCGTATCGAGCACGACGTCGTTCGGCTTGATGGAGCGGCCCAGACCAACGAGTTCCGCCGTATGCTCTGCGATGCGCGCGATCTGCGCGCGGGTGGCCTCGGGCTTGGCCGAAGCGTCGATGCCGATCACGCGATCGGCGCGCCCGTCATCGGCGAAACCGACCACCATGCCGGCCTGCGTGCTGCCTGTCACCGAGCAGACGACGATGTAGTCGAAGCGAAATCCGAGTTCAGCCTCCTGCTGGCGCACCTCCTGAGCAAAGCCGACGAACCCTAGTCCGCCCAGCCGGTGCTCCGAGCAACCGGCCGGAATGGCATACGGTTTGCCGCCGGCGGCGCGCACGCTCTCGAGCGCCTCCTCCCAACTCTTACGAATGCCGATATCGAAACCGTCCGGTACGAGACGAACATCCGCGCCGAGGATGCGCGAGAGCTCGATGTTGCCGACGCGATCATAGACGGCGTCATAGGAGTTGACCCAGTTCTCCTGCACGAGCACGCACTTCATGCCCAGATGCGCGGCGACGGCCGCGACCTGCCGCGTCTGATTCGACTGAATTCCGCCGATCGACACGAGCGTATCGCAGCCTTGCTCGATGGCTTCGGGCACGAGGTATTCGAGCTTGCGTGTCTTGTTGCCGCCGAACGCGAGACCGCTGTTGCAGTCCTCGCGCTTCGCATAAAGCTCGACCTTGCCGCCCAGGTGCGCACTCAAGCGCGCCAACGGATGAATAGGTGTCGGGCCAAACGTCAAGGGATAACGAGGGAATCGTTGCAGATTCATCGAAGCCTCCAGTCGGTGGAGCGCGCGCTGGCAAGCGCGGTCAAGGATGGGCGATGCCGCTCAAAGAAAAGATGAGCCGCCGCATACCGGAAGATGATAGGGATGTATCGACGAAATGAGCTTGCAAAGTTGCGGGGCACTGCTTAATTTTAATTATCAATATTTCGGTCTTCCCTAACGAACTCTTCCCGTTACCGCTATGTGCGCAACGAAATTGCGTGGCCCTGCTCGTCATGCCGCGTCGCCGTCTCGCTCCATTTCGGCGCGGGCCACCGACCACTCGCCCGCGAAGCAGGAACAGGTCGGTCTCTCGCAACTCGACCGCATCGATCGGGCGATCCTCAAGCAACTCCAGCACGATGCATCGATCTCGAACGTTGCGTTGGCGCGCAAGGTCAGGCTCAGCGCACCCGCATGCCTGCGGCGCGTGGAACGGCTCAAAGCGCTCGGCATGATACGAAGCATCGTGGCATTGCTCGAGCCGAAGGCTGTCGGCGCGGGGATGCTCGTTGTGATCGGGATCGTGCTGGACCGGTCGACGCCCGATGCGTTCGCCGCGTTCGAGCAAGCAGCGCGCGACGTCTCAGGATGCATGGAATGTCACGTCGTGACGGGCGAATTCGACTACTTCATGCTCGTGCGCACGCGCGATAGCGAAAGCTTCAACCGGCTGCATGCCGAGCAATTGCTTTACCTGCCGGGGGTGCGGCAAATCCGCTCGTTTATGGTGCTCAAGGAGATCTTGTCGACGACGGAGTTTCCGCTCGGCTAGCGATCAGTCAGGACTGCTAAGCATATTGATGTAGCGATGACAACGCGCGCGATCCTATCAAGCCGCTATCTCGCGGGCCAGCTGACGCTGCAAAGGGTCGTACCCGCCATGCAGTTCGCAGCGTAGCGTCCGATCAATATCGTTTTCACTACGGGTCGACGGAAACACAGCTGTTACAGCGGTAAATAGACTCCTGGGTAGCAAATGGACAGTGCGTTGCGCACGCTCACTCGCCGCAACGCGGTAACAGTTGACTGACCATCTGCGTAACGCTGCCGCGCAGCACCTCGCGTTTGGCAGCCTTTCGAACCACTCCCAAGGAGAAAACCATCCATGTTTCCAGCTGACATCGGCCGCTCCCCGATTGCGACCTACGCGCAAATGCCGACTCCGAACGACATGGGATCGCTTGCGCCGTCAGCGGCGCCGACAGCCGTCCCCGCCAGCGCCTCGTCCGCCAATGACGCCGGGGGTCCATTGATCGTCGCTCGCAACGACGATGGCGGTGCAGCAGACAGAGCTGCCGCCGACGCCGCAGGTGCGAAGGAAAGAGCCGCGGCCGACGCCGCAGGCGCGAAGGAGAGAGCTGCGGCCGATGCCGCCGGTGCGAAGGAGCGAGCCGCCGCTGACGCACAGGGCGCGAAAGATCGAGCAGCAAGCGATAAGCAGCTTGGCCTTTCCAGAGACGCATCCAACGCGAATTCGGCGCCGGCGGCATCACATGGCAGCAGTGTCGTTCCGATCGTCGAGGGCGCGGCGATCGCCGTTGGCGCCGTGGCAGTCATTGCCGCGCTCGCCCCCGTCGAGATCCCTGCCGGTATCGCAACGGGCGTGCTCGGCGGCCTGGCCGCCATCTTCTAGCCGGCGCGAGCCGCCCGCCCTCCACGTCCCGAGGGCGTTGGCACCGCGCGGCACCGCTGCGGCAAAAACTTACAGTGGTAGAGCGCCCGGCAAGCCCTGCTATTTGGTTAGGAGGACGAACTATTTCGCCGCGGCATCCCAAATCCGCCAAGCAGCGCCGCGAGCGGCTGCTTCGGCGCTTTCCCGGGCGCAGCCTCGGTCTTTTTCGTTTCGTCTTCCTTCCGCGCGGAGGGCGAGGGCTCATAGGGCTTCAGGAAGAAATCGTCGATCGGCGCGTGATTGACGCGATAGCTCGTGCGTTCGTGTCCGCCCGCCCGACGCCGCCCCGGATGCTCGTCGCGTTCGCGACGGGCATGATCCTCGCGCCCCCGGCGCGCCGGCACTTGCACGGTAAGCTGCTGCACCTGCAGCGGCTTCTTGATCAGCTTTTCAATGTCGGCCAATTGCTTGCGTTCGTTGTGGCTGCAAAGCGATAGTGCATCGCCCGACGCCCCCGCGCGCCCCGTCCGTCCGATGCGGTGAACATAGTCCTCGGCGTTGAACGGCAAATCGAAGTTGATGACAGCCGGCAACTCGACGATATCGAGCCCGCGCGCAGCGACGTCGGTTGCGACGAGCGCCTCGATTTCGCCGCGCTTGAACGCATCGAGCGCCTGCATGCGCTCGTTTTGCGTCTTGTCGCCGTGGATGGCGGTGGCGACTACACCGTCACGTTCGAGCTGCCTCGCGAGCCGGCTTGCGCCGATCTTGCTGTTGCAGAAAACGATCACCTGTTTCAGTTCGCGCTCGCGGATCAGTTGCACGACGGCGCCCGTCTTGTCGCCTTCTGCCACTTCATAGACGAGCTGCGTGACATTTGTCGCCGTCGAGTTGCTGCGCGCGACTTCGATCGTCTGCGGGTTGCGCAGATAGGTCGAGGCGAGCTTCTTGATCTCGGGTGAGAACGTGGCCGAAAAAAGCAGCGTCTGACGTTCTTTGGGCAACAAATTGAGAATGCGCTGCAAATCGGGCAAAAAGCCCATGTCCAGCATGCGATCGGCCTCGTCGAGGACGAGGATCTGCACCTGTCCTAGATTGGCGGTTTTTTGCTGAACGTGGTCGAGCAGGCGGCCCGGCGTCGCAATCAGAATTTCAACGCCACGCCGCAGCTCGGCCGACTGCGGATTCATGTCGACGCCGCCGAACACCACAGCACTGCGCAGCGGCGTGTGCTTCCCGTACGACTGCACGTTCGCTGCAACCTGGTCGGCCAATTCGCGCGTCGGCGTGAGGATCAGTGCGCGTACCGGGTGGCGCGCCGGCGACGCGCTCGTACTCGCGGCGGGCAGCAAGCGCTGAATGATCGGCAGAGAGAAGCTCGCCGTCTTGCCGGTGCCGGTTTGCGCGGCGCCCATGACGTCGCGTCCGGACAAGACGACCGGGATCGCCTGCGCCTGGATCGGCGTAGGCGTGGAGTAGCCCTGTTCGGCGACGGCCCTCAGAATTTCCGGGGCGAGACCGAACTGGTCGAAAGTCTCGGTAATAGGCGTGACAGCGGGATCGGACATGGTGGCGTTCGCTAAAAGTGCGCCGCTAAGCGCTGCGTCGGTCGAGCGCGCGGCTGCGGCCGCACAGCCGCTCGATAGAGATCGACGTGAAGGCGGAGCCACGGCAAGTCTCACGCTCTCGCGGAGGACGCCCGAAAGGACCGCGCTTCGCGCGTGGCCGGCTCCAGCCGACGGACATGCCGCCGGAAAGGCCGGTATTGTAGCACTGCAAGGTTGCACGAGCCGTGCCCAGGCCAACCCGGCCGCGTAAGCGACGGGATCGGGCCCGATCGAACCCTTTGCAGCGCGCCGCAGCTTCCCTTGCCCGCGCCGGCCGGCCGCTGCCGGACGCGCGCCCTACAAGAGCCTGGAGCACGCCCCGGGCAGCGAAAGATCAGCGCGTCGACACCGGCCGCACTGCTGCGGCGGCCTCGAGCGCACGCTCGCGCGCTTCGTCGATGTTCGCGCCGGTCGCCACGGCTACGCCCATGCGACGCTTCTTGAAGCTCTCGGGTTTGCCGAACAGGCGCAGGTCCGCGCCGGGCACCGAAAGCGCCTCGCGCACGCCTTCGAACGCAATGCCGGCTTCATCGAGCCCACCGTAAATAACGGCCGAAGCGGCCGGCTCCGACAGGGACGTATCGACGGGCAGCCCGAGAATCGCGCGCGCATGCAGTTCGAACTCCGACAGGCGCTGCGAGCGCAGCGTAACGAGCCCGGTATCGTGAGGACGCGGACTGACTTCGGAGAACCAGACTTCGTCCCCGCGCACGAACAGCTCGACGCCGAAGACGCCTCGCCCGCCCAGCGCGCTCGTGACCCCCTCGGAGATCTCTCTGGCGCGGGCAAGCGCTGCCGCCGACATCGGTTGCGGCTGCCACGACTGCACGTAGTCGCCGTCGACCTGCAAGTGGCCGATCGGTTCGCAAAACGACGTCTGCACGGTCCCGGTGGCAGGATCGACGGCGCGCACGGTCAGCAACGTGATTTCGTAGTCGAACGTGACGAACCCCTCGACGATGACGCGCCCCACATTGACGCGCGCACCGGCCGTCGCGTATTGCCAGGCGTGGTCGAGGTCGGCGTCGCCGCGCAGGACGGACTGACCTTTGCCCGAAGACGACATGACGGGCTTCACGACGCACGGATAACCGATGCGGGCGACCGCGGCCTTGAACGATTCAACAGAATCGGCAAATGCATACGGCGAAGTCGGCAACCCCAGTGTCTCGGCCGCGAGGCGGCGAATGCCTTCACGGTTCATCGTGAGTTGCGTCGCGCGCGCGGTCGGGATGACTTCGGCCAGCCCCTGAGCTTCGATATCGGCCAGGGCATCGGTCGCGATCGCCTCGATTTCGGGCACGACCAGATGCGGCCGTTCGGCTTGCACGAGGGCTTTGATCGCCTCGGCATCGGTCATGTCGATCGTATGGGCGCGATGTGCGACCTGGTGGCCCGGCGCATTCGGGTAACGATCGACGGCGATGACTTCGACGCCCAGCCGCTGAAGCGCGATGATGACTTCCTTGCCGAGTTCGCCTGCCCCGAGCAGCATGACGCGCGTGGCCGAGGGCGAGAGCGGCGTGCCGATCCGTTGACCGATCTGCATGACGTGATCCCGTATCCGTATATTGGAAAGAGGGCCGATCCTAACATGCGCGGCGCCGTCATTCGGCCTCGGGCGCATACGCCCAGGCACACGTTGTCCGTTCGGACAAGGCGGTTGCGACACGCATCCGCTCACGCGGTGCAACGGGAGTGCGTTACCCTTACGCCTTCGTCAGTTCAAAAAGAAGGTTCGGGGCCATGTCGACTCCACTCAATGCGCCGTCCCGAGACGCCTCCGGCGCCTCGCGCAAGCGCTTGTCGCCGTGCGTCGGCGCGTTCGCGGTTGCGGTTGCACTCGCGCTCGCTGGTTGCACGATGCCGACACACCCGGATTCCGCTGCCGGGCCCGGCAATCCGCTCAATCCGGCCGGCGTGCAACTGCTCGACGACACGAGCTGGGTGCTCAAACGCGCGCAGACGAGCGACGGCCGTCCCGCGCTCGACGTTCCGGCCGACCCGACGGCGGCGCCTACGCTCACGCTCGACACCAACTCGGGCCAGCGTCGCGCAAGCGGTTTTGCGGGCTGCAACCGATTCTCGGGCACTTACAATCTCGCCAGCGGCAACATGACGTTCGGTCCTCTGGCGACGACGCGCAAGACATGCGGCCCGGACGCCGACCGGCTCGAGCAGGCCTATCTGGACGCCTTGGCGCACATCGGCACGACGCTCGTGCAAATGCGACCGCCGCAGGAAATGCGAATCATCGCGACGACCGGCCTCACGCTGACGTTCGCGCGCGAATCCCGATGATGCGCGCGGCGCGTCTTTCCCGAATGTTTTACCTTCTATGCATACGGTAGTTTTCGGCTGGTTCGGTGTCTCGTCGATTTGGTTCGCGCCCCTGGCCGTGCGTCTCGCGCTCGCGGCCATGATGCGCGACAGCGGCGCGCGCGGACGCGGCAAGATCCGGCTCGGGCTGGGGTTCGCCGGCGTTCTGATCGGCAGCGGCTCGCTTGAAGCGGCGCTCGCGCCGCAGACGGGCAATGCGCTCGGGCACGCCCTGCTCGGCGCCTCGCTGCATGTGCTGGGCCGCGGGTCGTACTTCGTGCTGCCCGCATTGATGCTGGCGTCGCTGCCTTGGCTTCTCGGTTTTCGCTGGCGCGATGCGCTGCGCTGGGCCGACCGCGCCTTCGGCCTCGGTCTGAACATGCGGTCGAGCGCGCCGTCGCATACCGCGGCAAGCGCGCGCGAGGGCGAGCCGCGGGCAATGCGCGGCGCGGGCAGTTCGGTCGTGCGCACGAGCACCACCAATGTCATGGCGCCGAAATCGACAGGCCGTTACGCCCGGCCGACCGTTTGGCAGCCGCCCGTCAACCCGCGCACGGGAGCGTCGGTCTCGGGCGTCGGTTCGCGCGACGCTCGCGCTGCGAATGGGAGGCCGACGGCTGCGGCGAACACGGCCCCTCGGGCTGCCACACGTTCCCGGTCTTACGGGCCGGCAAACGTGCCGGCTCGCACGGCGTCGACACCCGTGTACTCGCGCGCAGCTGAAGGCGGCTCGCCTGCCTCGGTCGGCTATGCAGGGCTGCGTGCGACACAAGCGTCGGCGGCGGCATCCGCGCGCGCGGGAACCCCACCGGGTTCCAAGAATTCCGCGCCGACGACCGCACCGGTTAGTCAGCCCCGCCCCGGTCCCACGGCACAGCCTCGGACTGTGGCACGCCCCCAGACAATCCAGGTCCAACGCGCCCCTTCCTTCGACGCCGGCAGCGGCTCTGACGCGACGGCCGAGCGATCGCCGGGCGTGCTTGAAACGCTGCGGGCCATCGAGGCCAATGCCGCGCAATGGACCGCCCTCGCCAGTTCGAGCCTCGCGCGCCGCGGCGCGGCAACCGTGCAGAGGATGTCCGAGGCCGATCCGCAGGCAGGGATGCCCGCTGCGCCAGCGGGAAGCACGCCATCCGCGGCAGACAGCCATTCGCCCGCCGCCCACGAGACCGACGTCGCGCCGGCGCCGCAAACCCCGGACGCAGCGGTTGACGAGCAGGCCGCGCGCAGCGTGTTCGACACGGCTCGCGCCGACAACTTGCCGGAGCACCATGCGGCGGCACCTGTAGCGACGCCATCCGCCGAGGAGGCAGTTGACCACACTGCCATTCCGGTCGGTGCGAGCGACCGGGCCGAGGCTGCCAGCGACGCCAGCGATGCGCAATCCAGCGTCGAGTCGACCGCGCCATGGATGGACCATGACGCCCCCGACCCGCCGGGCGCCAGCGTGCTCGTGCCTGAAACCGCCTCGCCGCCCGCGCGCGCTGTCCTGACGACGGGCCTCCCGTCGCAAACGGCCGCGCTGCCGCCCACCCACGCCTTCGCGTCCATGGGCACAGCCACTGTGGCGAACGAATCGCCAACGGCAAGCGCGGCGCCCCAGCGTGAGCAGAACGTGCTGCTCGAACTTCCATCTGCGCCCAAGGCGGAAGAGTCGCGTCCCGCCGAGCCGGCAGCGACACCATCGACCGCATCCGAACCGCCCTCGATCACGCCCGAGCCGACATCGATACCGACGCCGATACAGTCATCGCCGCCATCCATCGCCGCCGCCCCCGACACCGTGGCTCCCGTCGAACGGGAAGAAACCACAGCGGAGCCCGCCGTGCGGTCCCCGCTACGTGGCCATGGCGGCGCCGAATTTACGTTCCATGCGCCGGCGGCCTCGGCCATCGAGCTGCCGAACCTCGATCTGCTCGACCCCGCATCCACGGAAACCGAAGAGATCCCGGCCGAACGCCTCGCGCAGACGGGCCAACTTATCGAGCAGCGCTTGCAGGAATTCAAAGTGCCCGTGACCGTGGTCGGCGCTTCGGCGGGCCCCGTCATCACGCGCTTCGAAATCGAGCCGGCGCTCGGCGTGCGCGGCAGTCAGATCGTCGGCCTGATGAAAGACTTGTCGCGCGGACTCGGACTCACGTCGATCCGCGTCGTGGAGACGATTCCCGGCAAGACCTGCATGGGACTCGAACTGCCGAACGCGAAGCGCCAGACGATCGCGCTGTCCGAGATTCTCGCTGCCACGCCCTATCGCAACTCGGCCTCGAAGCTCACGCTCGCGATGGGCAAGGACATCACGGGCCATCCGGTCGTCACCGACCTCGCCAAGGCGCCGCACATGCTCGTGGCCGGCACGACGGGTTCGGGCAAGTCCGTCGCCATCAACGCGATGATCGTCTCGCTGCTCTTCAAGGCGACGCCCGAAGAAGTGCGGCTGATCATGATCGATCCGAAGATGCTCGAGCTGTCGGTCTACGAGGGCATTCCGCATCTGCTTGCGCCCGTCGTCACGGACATGAAGCTCGCGGCGAATGCGTTGAACTGGTGTGTCGGCGAAATGGAAAAGCGCTATCGGCTCATGTCGGCCGTCGGCGTGCGCAATCTGGCCGGCTTCAACCAAAAGCTGCGCGACGCACAGGCGGCCGGCAAGAAGATCGGCAATCCGTTTTCGCTGACGCCCGAAGCGCCGGAACCCCTGTCGCCGTTGCCGCTGATCGTCGTCGTCATCGACGAGCTCGCCGATCTGATGATGGTTGCGGGGAAAAAGATCGAAGAGCTCATCGCGCGCCTCGCGCAGAAGGCGCGAGCCGCGGGCATCCATTTGATTCTCGCGACTCAGCGTCCTTCGGTCGACGTCATCACCGGTCTCATCAAAGCGAACATCCCGACCCGGGTGGCGTTCCAGGTTTCATCGAAAATCGATTCGCGCACGATTCTCGACCAGATGGGTGCGGAATCGCTGCTGGGCCAGGGCGACATGCTGTTCCTGCCGCCCGGCACCGGCTACCCGCAGCGCGTCCATGGCGCCTTCGTCTCCGACGAAGAAGTCCATCGCGTCGTCGAGTATCTGAAGCAGTTCGGCGAGCCCGAGTACGAGGAAGGCATCCTCGACGGCCCGGCAACCGAAGGGGCGGCGCAAGATCTGTTCGGCGATGCGCCCGACGCCGAAGCGGATCCGCTGTACGACGAAGCCGTCGCTTTCGTCGTGCGCACGCGCCGCGCATCGATCTCGGCCGTGCAACGTCAATTGCGGATCGGTTACAACCGCGCCGCGCGCCTCGTCGAACAAATGGAGGCAGCGGGACTCGTTTCGTCGATGGGGATCAACGGCAGCCGCGAGGTCCTCGCGCCGCCGAGCTCTGAGCCGTGACGGCGCGCCGATCGGCCAATCGGTGAACCGTCCGTCGCCATTTCACGGGCGCCCGAATCGCTCCACGCGGTAAAAGATGCGCAGCGATTGCAAAAACCAGCCGATGAAAGCCGATCGATGCCGCGCCTGCTTCCCCGTAGCCGCCTGCGTCCCTGCCCAGAGCCGCCGAACGCCCGAGCGGGCGGACCGCGAACATGCGCGCCCGCGCGTCTGCTTGTGGCCCGGCACGCGCGTTGCAGTAAACGGCTGAACGGAAGGCACGCGGAAATGGCGTAAAAAATGGCGCAACTCCAGGCGGAAACCATGCCTTGCCGCTGCATCGTCTATGGCGATTACGAGGACGGCGTGAACTTGAAGTCGACCGGCGAGCCGATGTCGAGCCGCGTGGGCTGCGTCAGCATGCCCGTCGCGGGGTCGCGCCGAAACACGTAGGCCGTATCGCTGTCCTGATTGCCGACGATGAGCCAGCGGCCCGTCGGATCGATCGCGAACTCGCGCGGCGTACGGCCGAGCGTCGATTGCCTGCCGACCGGCCTGAGCATTCCGTCGGAGGGATCGACCGCGAAGATGACGATTTCGTTGGCGTCGCCGCGGTTCGTCGCATAGAGGAATCTGCCGTCGGGGGACAAGTGAATCGCCCCGGCGCCGATCTTGCCTTTGAAGCCCGGTGCCGTCAGTTTTAGCGTCTGCAGCGGCTTGAGCGTGCCGTTCGCGTACTGCAACGTCGTCACGGTGCCGGCCAGTTCGCTCGTGAGATAAGCATAGTGGCCGCCTGCGTCGAACACGAGATGGCGCGGCCCCGAGCCTGCCGGCATCTGCACGTATCCCTCAGGCGTCGGACTGATCAGCCCGCGGCTGCCGTCGTTGGTGTAACGGTACTCGTAAAGCTTGTCGTTGCCGAGATCCTGTGTGAACAGATAACGGCCGTCGGGTGTGAACACCGTCGAGTGAACATGCGCATTATCCTGACGGCCCTGCACGGGTCCCCCGCCCTGCTGATGCACGACGAGCACCGCGGTGCCGACGCGCCCGCCTTCCTGCAGCGGAAACACCGCAAAGCTGCCGCCAGGATCGGCCGCAACGGAATAATTTGCCGCCAGCAGGTAGCGGCCATCCGGGGACAAGCTCAGATAACACGGGTCGTTGCCTTCCGACGAGACCTGATTGATGAAGGTCAAGCGGCCCGCTTGCGGATCGAACGTAAAGGCGCTGATGCCGCCACGCTCCGTTGCGGGACCGTTGTCGCCAGGCAGTTCATTGACCGCATAGACGTAGCGCTGGTCGCGGGATACGACGAGATACGAGGGATTGACTGTCTTCACCGAAGACAGGGGCCGCACCTGCCCTGTCGCCGGGTCGAAGCGAAACACATCGATACCTTCGCTCTTGCCACCCGCCGTGTAGGTGCCGACAAGCAGGTTGTAAGCGGTCGCATCCGCCGCAGCTGTGCTGCCCTGCGCAAACGCGCTCGCCGCGGCGAATGTGGCCGTCATCATGAAACCTTTGAGCCACTCGGAGGCTCTTACCGGACATGCGCGCCGTGGCGCTGCATCGAAGATGCCAAACCTGAAAGGAGCCGCCATGAATATTTCCGTCAGCTTGGGACCGCTCGCAGCGCTGATCGCGGGCATTCTGATTTTGGTCGCACCGCGACTGTTGAACTACATTGTCGCGATCTACCTCATCATCATCGGTGTGATGGGGCTACTCGGACCGGGCACTCACTCGTTGCACTTGTGAGGTGGCGCACCGGCCGCGCATCTCGTTCAACCGTTGACGAACTGATCCAGCCGCAGCCTGCCTTGCAACGACAGACCGCCGACCGCGTATTGACCGCCACCGTCACGGTGACGTTTGAAACAGGCACGCTCGATCAGAAACGCGGCGGCGGTTTCCATGCCGTTGCGCGTGAGACCGAGGGTGCGGGGATCGAGGTGGAGCAAGGCGTCTTCGCCAAGCTCGCGTGCTGCGGAGAGGATCGTGATGCAGTCGACCTTCGACGGATTCAGCATGGCGTCAATTCTCGCTTTGAGTGTTTGATGACCGGCGCGATGATGGCCCCGTGCGCGACCCGCTAATGCGTAGCTCGTTATATCGGCCGCGCGTGGCCGGAATCCCCGAAACCTGATTGTAGCGAGCGAACTTGCGCCATGGCAAAAGCAAAATCGTTTCCGGTGCGGCCGATCGGACATAAGGCGTAAGCTTTGCTACGTCTGTCCCGCGAACGGGTAGATCGACAGGTCTCCCGCACCGCGTTCGTCGCGGCGTTGCCGTGCCCGATACAAGAACGACAGGAGAAATACCGACGCCATGCCCGCGCACATCGAAGATTACGCACTCGTCGGCGACGGCCATACGGCCGCGCTGATCTCCCGTGATGGATCGGTCGACTGGCTCTGCTGGCCGCGATTCGATTCCGGCGCCTGTTTCGCCGCCCTGCTCGGCGACGATACGAACGGGTCGTGGCGCATCGCGCCCGCCGTGGAAGGCCCCGTCACGCGCACGCGCCGCTATCGCGACGGCACGCTCATCCTCGAGACCGATCACGAGTGCGCGGAGGGCATGGTCACCGTCATCGACTTCATGCCACCAGGCAACGGCGGCTCGCAACTCGTGCGGATCGTCGAAGGCAAGCGCGGCAAGGTGCCGATGTCGATGAAGCTGACCTTGCGCTTCGATTACGGACTGTCGATCCCGTGGGTCACGCAGTTCAAACACGGCCCGGGCATCAAAGCCGTCGTCGGTCCCAATACCGTGGTGCTGCGCACGCCGGTTCAACTGTGCGGCGAGAACATGCATACGGCCGCGCAGTTCACGGTCTCGGCAGGCGAGCGCATTCCTTTCGTGCTTGCCTATTCGGTTTCGCATCAACGGCTGCCCCCTGCCAAAGATCCGTTCGACGCGCTCGGGCGTACGGAGCAACACTGGCGCGACTGGATTGCGCAATGCCGCGTGACAGGCCGCTACGCAGCGCCGATTCGCCGTTCGCTGATCACGCTCAAAGCGCTCGCTTATGAGCCGACGGGCGGCATCGTCGCGGCGCCCACCACCTCGCTGCCCGAGCGGCTGGGCGGCACGCGCAACTGGGATTACCGCTTTTGCTGGCTGCGCGATGCGACGATCACGCTGCTTGCGCTGATGCGCTGCGGGTTCTATGACGAGGCCCGCGCGTGGCGCATCTGGCTCGAACGCGCGCTTGCAGGCTCGCCCGCTCAAGCGCAGATTCTCTACGGCGTGGCAGGCGAGCGCCGCGTACCCGAAATCGAACTCGAATGGCTGCCCGGCTATGAAGGCGCGCGGCCCGTGCGCATCGGCAACAAAGCGGTGGGGCAACTCCAACTCGACGTCTACGGCGAAGTCATGAATGCCCTTCATCTGGCGCGCGTAGGCGGATTGCATGCGGACGAAGCCGTATGGGCGCTTCAATCCGTGATGCTCGAACACCTTGAAACGATTTGGGCCGAACCCGACGAAGGCTTGTGGGAAGTGCGCAGCGGCCGACAGCAGTTCACCTTCTCGAAAGTGATGGCGTGGGTCGCGTTCGACCGGGCGATCCGCTCGGCCGAAAAATTCAAGCTATCTGCGCCGCTCGATCGGTGGCGTGCGGTGCGAGACCGAATCCACGCCGATGTCTGCGAAAAGGGCTGGAGCGACGAGCGGCATACGTTCACGCAGGTCTACGGCGGCGACGAAGTCGATGCGAGCCTGCTCCTGATACCGCTGCTCGGCTTTTTGCCGCCGAACGACCCACGCATTGCCTCGACCATGGCTGCGATCGAACACGATTTGATGTTCGAAGGGTTCGTGCTCCGCTATCGGACGCACAAGGTCGATGACGGGCTACCGCCCGGCGAGGGGACGTTTCTCGCCTGCAGCTTCTGGATGGTCGACAATCTGGCGCTGCAAGGCCGGATGGACGAAGCACACGCGATGTACGACCGGCTCGTCGGACTCGTGAACGATGTGGGCCTGCTGGCCGAGGAATTCGATCCGCAAACGAAACGCTTCACCGGCAATTTCCCGCAAGCGTTCTCACATGTTGCGCTCGTTAATACCGGGTTGAATCTGATGCGACACGAAGAAGAAATGGCGGGCGAAACGGGCCACCCCGGCTGCAAACGACACGCCGAAGGACCCGATTTGGCCGATCAGGCGCTCTAGGGCACCCACCGGGAGCATGCCCCATTGTGGGGCATGCTCCGATGCATCGCCGCTGCGGCGGCCCGGGCAAGCCCGAATGCACGGCCGACGGCGCGAACCGGCCGAACTTCATCGGGGAAAATACCCTCCTGGCGAGAAGATTGCTGCATTGCACCCAACAACGTTTCTCCTTTATCATCAATTAAGTAACGCCGCCACAAGCGACCACCGTTGCAATCGTTCAAGACCAGCCGCGACGCCGAGCGCCGCATTATTTTTTGCCCCGTCCCCACCCCCGCGGGAGCCTCACATCATGCTTTACCAGTTTTACGAGTTTCAGCGCGCGCTCTTGAACCCACTGACTGCCTGGGCGCAGGCCGCTTCGAAGTCCTTCGCCAACCCGGCCAGTCCCTTCGCTTATGTGCCTGGCGCGACGCGTCTGTCGGCCGGCTATGAATTGCTCTACCGGCTGGGCAAGGATTACGAAAAGCCCGAGTTCGATATTCATCAAATCGTCAAAGACGGCCATAACATTCCGATCATCGAACAAACGATCATCGAAAAGCCGTTTTGCCGTCTGCTGCGTTTCAAGCGCTTCGCCGACGACAGCGACGCCGTCGCGCAATTGAAGGACGAGCCCGTCGTGCTCGTGTGCGCACCGCTGTCGGGTCACCATTCGACGCTGCTGCGCGACACCGTCCGCACGTTGTTGCAGGACCACAAGGTCTACATCACCGATTGGATGGACGCGCGCATGGTGCCGCTCGAAGATGGTCCGTTCCATCTCGACGATTATGTCGCCTACATTCAGGAATTCATCCGCCACATCGGCGCGAAGAATCTGCACGTGCTGTCCGTCTGTCAGCCGACGGTGCCCGTACTCGCCGCCATCTCGCTGATGGCGAGCCGCGGCGAGGACACGCCGCGCACGATGACGATGATGGGCGGCCCGATCGATGCGCGCCGCAGCCCCACGTCGGTCAATTCGCTGGCGATGCAGCGCTCGTACTCGTGGTTCGAGAACAACGTGATCTATACGGTGCCGTCGAATTATCCGGGCGTGGGCCGCCACGTTTATCCGGGCTTCCTGCAGCACGCGGGCTTCGTCGCGATGAACCCGGAGCGTCACGCTGCGTCGCATTGGGATTTCTATCAAAGCCTGTTGCGCGGGGACGAAGACGACGCCGAAGCGCATCGCCAGTTCTACGACGAGTACAACGCCGTGCTCGATATGGCGGCCGAATACTATCTCGACACCATTCGCATCGTGTTCCAGGAGTTCCGCCTCGCCGACGGCACCTGGGAGATCGACGGCGAACTCGTCCGCCCGCAGGACATCAGGAAAACCGCGTTGTTTACGATCGAAGGCGAGCTCGACGATATCTCGGGCTGCGGTCAAACGCGTGCCGCGCATGATCTCTGCACGGGTATCCCCGACAACAACAAGCATCACTTCACCGCGGAAAAGTGCGGCCATTACGGCATCTTCTCGGGCCGTCGCTGGCGCACCATCATCTACCCGCAATTGCGCGACTTCATCCTGGAACACAATCGGGAAACGAAGCGCACGCGCGAGCCGGTCGAGGCCTGAAGGTTGGCACCGCCGCCGGAATACGGCGGCGGCGCCCTCTTGCGCGGCAGATCACTTGCGCATCAGATAGGCGAGCAACAGCTCCGTGTTCATCCGCACCAATTCACCGCGTTCGGACGGCGCACTGAAATCGCGGCCGAGCGTGGCCTCGAGCGTGAATCGATTCGACACGCTGTAGTAGCCGAGCCCGGACAGTGCAACGTAAAAGCGCAGCGGGTCGACATTCGTGCGAAACAAGCCGGCGCGCTGGCCACGGTCGAGTATCGAAGACAGCGTTGCGACCATCGGCGAAATCATTTCGCGAATGCGCGTCGACTTCTGGATATAACGGGCTTCGTGCAGATTTTCGTTGTTGATCAGGCGCAGCAGATCGGGGTGATCGCGATAGTAGTCCCACACGAAATGCGCGAGCCGGGTAATGGCTTCGATCGGGGCGACGCCGTTCAAATCGAGCGTCTTCTCGGCCTCCGTCAATGCGCCGAAGGCATGTTCGAGTACTGCGGTGAAAAGCTGCTCCTTGCTCCCGAAGTAGTAATAGAGCATGCGCTCATTCGTCTCCGCGCGCCGGGCAATCTGGTCGACGCGGGCGCCGAACAAACCACCATTTGCGAACTCTTCGGCGGCCGCGAGCAAGATGCGACGCCGGGTTCCTTCGGGATCTCTTTTGATTTTCGATTGATTCATGGTGGCCTTTTTGCTTCGTGAGCCGCGTTGCCCCGTCGTGCCGCCGCCCCCTCCTGGACCCTATGCCGGCTTGGCCGACGAGCGCGCCGTTTTTTCGAAACACCCTGCGCCTCGTGCGAAAAAGCGCTTCGATTATGGCACATGGATGACCGATCGCAATCCGGGAAATCGGCGATAATGCGCACTTTTCCCGCACGCGAAGCGCCTCCGCGGCCACTTTTCCTCGCGCCATACGGCGCGATGCTTTCGGCCTTGCCCCGCATGCCCAAGACGTACCGAACGTGACCGATCGTGTAACTCTCGCAGACCGCATCGAGGATCTGCTTCCCCAAACGCAATGCACGAAGTGCGGCTATGCCGGTTGCCGGCCTTACGCCGAAGCGCTCGCGCAAGGCGAAGCCTCCCACAACCAATGTCCGCCGGGCGGCGCGGAAGGCGTCGCGCGCCTCGCCAGGCTGCTCGGCAAGCCCGTCATCCCGTTGAACCCCGAGAACGGCGAAGAGCGGGCGCGCCCGCTCGCCGTCATCGACGAAACGCTGTGCATCGGCTGCACGCTCTGCATGCAGGCCTGTCCCGTCGACGCCATCGTCGGCGCCCCCAAGCTCATGCATACGGTTCTCGCGCAGCTTTGCACGGGGTGCGACCTCTGCGTCGCGCCGTGTCCCGTCGACTGCATCGAGATGACGCCCGTCACAGGCGAGCGAACCGGTTGGGATGCATGGAGCCAAGCGCAGGCCGACGCCGCGCGCGAGCGCCACGCCCGGCGTATGGCAAGGCTCGAACGCGAGCGCCAGGCCGCGCAGGCGCGCGCCGCGGCACGCCGCGCCGAGGCGACCGCGCTTGCGTCGACGTCCGTCTGCGCCCCGGCGACTGCACCGGCGACTGCACCGGCCAACGACGAAGCCGCGAAAAAACGCGCCATCATCCAGGCTGCCCTCGAACGCGCCCGGCAGAAGAAGGAAGCACTGGCGGCACAGGGGCTCGGACCGAAGAACGTCACGGGCGTCAGCGCCGCTGTCCAAGCGCAGATCGACGCCGCCGAGGCGCGCCGACAAGCCTTGGCAGATCCGACCGCTGCGAGGGGCGAGCAGCCTGAGAGCCAGGCGCCCCGCCAATCGAACGCGGCTGCCCAACCTGGCCAGCCTGCCCAGCCTGGCGAAGCGGACCCGAAACACGCGGGCGACCAACCCGCAGCGGATCGACGCGCGGACGAGAATCCCTGAGGCTTTTTCGACGAGCTTTGCCGCATGAACGCACAAAAACGACGGGCCATCTACGAGACGCTGCAAAGCCTCAATCCGCATCCGAAGACGGAGCTCGAATACACGACACCGTTCGAATTGCTGATCGCCGTCATGTTGTCAGCGCAGGCGACTGATGTGTCGGTCAACAAGGCGACGCGCAAGATGTTTCCCGTGGCGAACACGCCGCGCGCGATGCTCGAACTCGGCGAGGCCGGCGTTGCCGAATACATCAAGACGATCGGACTGTACCGCACGAAGGCCAAGAACGTCATCGCGACGTGCGCCATCTTGCTTGATCAGTATGGCGGCGAAGTGCCGGCGCAGCGTGAGGCGCTCGAAGGGCTGCCCGGCGTCGGGCGCAAGACGGCGAACGTCGTGCTCAATACGGCGTTCGGTCAACCGACGATCGCTGTCGATACGCACATCTTCCGCGTTGCCAATCGCACGGGGCTGGCGCCAGGCAAGGATGTGCGCGCGGTCGAAACGGCGCTCGAAAAGTTCACGCCGCCCGAGTACCGGCACGACGCGCATCACTGGCTCATCCTGCACGGGCGCTACGTGTGCAAAGCGCGCCGGCCCGAGTGCTGGCATTGCGCGATCGAGCCGCTCTGCGAATTCAAGCCGAAAACACCACCGCCGGACCTTTGAGGGTCCCGGCCCGAGGCTCCTCAAAGCCGCCTCGCGGCGACGCGCCTGAACGTCAACCCGATCCGGCGTGCGTCAAAGATTCGCTTCGAGCGAGACGGCCTCGTCGTGCGCTCCGCCTCCTGCACGCACGAGCCACAACACGGCCGCCAGCACGGCCACGCCTCCGGCCCATTGCAACGGTGTCAGGCGTTCCCCGAGCAAAACGGCCGCGAGCAGGACGGTCACGACCGGTTCCAGCGTCGACAGCATCGACGTGCGCGCCGCGCCAAGCCGCGTGAGCCCGGCGAAAAAGGCGAGCATGGCCGTGACGGTCGATACGAGCGCGATGGCCACGAGCGCGGCCCACGCGGGCAACGTCGCCGGAAGATGCGGCGGCGCGCCCGACAGCGTGCGGACGATCGATACGGTGCAGAACACCGCAGCGGCCGACAGGCAGACGATGGACGTCGTCGCAAGCGGATCGACCCCATGCGTCACCCGCGCACCGACGACGATGTAAAGCGAATAGACGACAGCGGCCGTCAGCGCGAGCGCGATCCCCAACGGCTCGCCATGACCGCCGCCGACCATCAGCGCCGACCCGCCCAGACACAGCACCAGCGCCGCGCCTTTCACCGGCGTCAGGCGCTCGCCCAGCCAAAGCGCCGCCAACAGCGTCACAAAGGCCGGATAGAGGTAGAGCAACAGGGCGACGAGACTGGCCTGCGCATGCTGCAAGGCGATGAAGTAGCACAGCGACTGGCCGACATACCCGAGCGCCCCCATGGCGACGATGCCCCAAAGCGTGCGACCGCGCGGCCATGTGACGCCTCTGCGACGCGCGACGGCCGCGAGCAGCGCACCGCCGATGACGAACCGCAACGTCAGGAGTCCAAGCACGTCGGCGCCGCCCGCATAGGCGTAACGACCGAAAATGGCCATTGCGCCGAAAGCGCTGGCGGATAAAGCGACGAGCAAAGCGCCGCGCAGCGTATCGGCGCGCGAATGAGAAGACGGAGCGGGCATCGCAGAAGAAGTGTCGTGTTCAGTGTCGGCCCGGCGATTCTACCCGGCGGCGCCCGGGCCGCGCCGCGAACCGCCCCGGCAGCGCAGCGTAAAATAGCCGATTGGCTGTCCGGCAGCGCGGTCGTTGTGCGCTCTCGCCGTGCGGCGCTACCTCAAAGGTCGATCCCTACGATGTTCAATCCGAGCAGAGACGAAGTCCGACGCTTTTTCATCGACACTTGGCGCAAGCAGCGCGACGGGGGCATCCTGACGCCGCTGGAAGCGATCGCGGCCGATTGGATCGTGGAGCATCCCGAGTATCACGCCGATCTCGCCGACGACGCGACGGCTTCGGCCGACTACGCGCCCGAAGCGGGCAGAACGAATCCGTTCCTTCATCTGTCGATGCACCTTGCGATCAGCGAGCAGCTCTCGATCGATCAACCGCCCGGCATCCGCGCAGCCCACGATCGGCTCGCCGCGCGACTCGGCTCAACCCACGAGGCGCAACACGCGATCATGGAGTGCCTCGGCGAAACGATCTGGGAAGCGCAGCGAAACAACACGCCGCCGGACACCGACGCCTACCTGGCCCGCATCGAACGGCGCGCATCGAAGGACTGAGCCCCGATCGGGCCCGCCCGAGCCCTGCGACACATTGTCGCACTGTGGCGTTCACGCAAAAACACCCCGCTTGGCGGGGTGTTTTCGGATGACGAGCCGGGGGCGAACCGCGCCGCATGGGGCGCTCATTCCCGGCGCCGGCGCGCCTACTTCTTGTCGACGAGATCGCCCGGCAGCGACTCGATATAGGCGGCGATGTCCTTCATGTCGCTGAGCGACAGGCTTTGCACCTGCGCCTGCATGATTGCGTTGTTGCGGCCGAAGTTCGGGTTGCCCGTGCCCATTTGGTACTGACGCAGGGCCATGACGATGTAGTCGGCGTGCTGCCCGGCCAGCTTCGGATAGTCGCTGCTGACGGGTTTCGTGAAAGTGGCGCCGTGGCAAGCCGCGCAGTTGTGAGATCCGACGAGCGCTTTGCCGTTGCTGACGTCCGCCGCGTGAGCGGATCCGATCACCCCGACGGCCGCGACGAGCGCAGCCGCAGCAGCCTTGACGACGATGGCCAGTGCCTGTTCAGGCTTGTTCATGAATTCTCCTATCCCGCGAAATGAGGTAGCTGAAAGCGGCCGCGATGACGGTCACTTTTCGGGATTGTTCGTCGACGCCGACGTTTGGGACGCGTAGTAAGCCGCGAGATCGGCGATGTCCTGGTCCGACAGCGATGCCGCGATCGCGTGCATCGTCTGGAAGTGGCGCTCGCCCTTCTTGTACGCGTGCAGCGCGTTCTCGAGGTATTGCTGGTTCTGCCCGCCCAGCTTGGGCACGCGATAAACCTCGGGGAACGCCGTGCGATAGTCGGGAATACCGTGGCAACCAATGCACATCGCGACCTTGCTCTGGCCCGCCTTCGCATTGCCGACCACATCGGCCGCCTGCGCGCTCACCGCAAACCCCGCAAGCGCGGCGAGCGCTGCGGTCACGACATGTTTGCCGACGAAAGAGTTCATAGGTTCTAACCTGGCTTGAGGGGAAACGAGCGCCCGCTAAAAGCCTGCGGGCAATGGCGCTGCGCCGTTCTTGTTGTCGAAATTCGCAACGAGCGGCCAAAAAAATCGCGGCAATTGTACCGCGCCGCTCGGCTGGGCGTCCACCCGGCGGCGCGAGGCCTGCGCCGCGCACAAATCGATCCACACGATAATGCCAGAGGTCCGGGCCGCCCAGCCCTTCTGACTTATACTGGGTTTTTTCTCAAAACAGCAGGCAGCCATGCGCTTCGAAGGCTCGTCGCAGTACGTCGCCACCGACGATCTCAAACTCGCCGTCAACGCCGCCATCGCGCTCAAGCGGCCGCTCCTGATCAAGGGCGAGCCGGGCACGGGCAAGACGATGCTCGCGGAAGAAGTCGCCGCTTCGCTCGGCATGCCGCTTTATCAGTGGCACATCAAATCGACGACCAAGGCGCAGCAAGGTCTGTACGAGTACGACGCGGTTTCGCGGCTGCGCGATTCGCAACTCGGCGATGCACGCGTACAAGACATCGCGAACTACATCGTCAAGGGCGTGCTTTGGCAAGCATTCGAATCCGACGTGCCGGCCGTCTTGCTCATCGACGAAATCGACAAAGCCGACATCGAGTTCCCGAACGATCTGCTGCGTGAGCTCGATCGCATGGAGTTCCATGTCTACGAGACGCGCGAAGTCGTGCGCGCCAGACATCGGCCGCTCGTCGTCATCACTTCCAACAACGAAAAGGAGCTGCCCGACGCCTTCCTGCGCCGCTGCTTCTTTCACTACATCCAGTTTCCCGATCCTGCCACGATGCAACGTATCGTCGACGTCCACTACCCCGGCATCCGCGAGGACCTGCTGCGTGCGGCGCTGACGAGCTTTTTCGAGTTGCGCAACGTGTCGGGCCTGAAGAAAAAGCCGTCGACGTCGGAGTTGCTCGATTGGCTCAAGCTGCTGCTGGCCGAGGATATCCCGCCGGAGGCGCTGCGCTCGATCGATCAGAAGCAGATCGTGCCGCCGCTCGCAGGCGCGCTGCTCAAAAACGAGCAGGACATGAGCCTGTTCGAGCGGCTCGTCTTCATGAACCGTCATAACCGCTAGCACGAGCGCTCATCGCTTTTCAGAGGCATCGGCATGCTGATCGACTTCTTTTACACGCTGCGCGAGGCGAAGTTGCCGGTGTCGGTGAAGGAGTATCTGACGCTCGTCGAGGCATTGCGCGAGCGCGTGATCGCGCCGTCGCTCGACGAGTTCTACTACCTCGCACGTCTGACGCTGGTCAAGGACGAGCGCTATTTCGACAAATTCGATCAAGCGTTCGGCGCGTACTTCCGCGGCGTTCAGCAGCTGACCGACGCAGCGTTCGACGTGCCGCTCGACTGGCTCGAAAAACGTCTGCAGCGTGAACTGACGCCCGACGAAAAAGCGCAGATCGAAGCGATGGGCGGGCTCGACAAGCTCATGGAGCGGCTCAAGCAGTTGTTCGACGAGCAGAAGGAACGCCACGAAGGCGGCAACAAGTGGATCGGCACGGGCGGGACGTCGCCGTTCGGCAACGGTGGCTACAACCCGGAAGGCGTGCGCATCGGCGGGCCATCGGCCGGCAATCGGACGGCCGTCAAGGTGTGGGAGGCGCGCGGCTACCGCGATTACGACGATCAGGTCGAAATCGGCACGCGCAACATCAAAGTCGCGCTACGGCGGCTGCGCCGTTTCGCGCGCGAAGGCGCCGCGCAGGAACTCGATCTGCCCGACACGATTCGCAGCACGGCCGCGAACGCGGGCTGGCTCGATCTGAAGATGGTGCCCGAGCGGCACAATTCCGTGAAAGTGTTGATGTTGCTCGACGTCGGCGGCTCGATGGACGATCACATCAAGCGCACCGAGGAATTGTTCTCGGCCGCCAAGGCCGAGTTCAAGCATCTCGAGTTCTACTACTTCCATAACTGCGTCTATGACCACCTATGGAAGAACAATCGCCGCCGGCATGTCGAACGAATGCCGACGTGGGACCTGCTGCACAAATTCACGCCCGACTACAAGCTGATCTTCGTCGGCGATGCGACGATGAGTCCCTATGAAGTCCTGCAGCCCGGCGGCTCGGTCGAATACAACAACCCGGAGGCGGGGGCCGTCTGGCTGCGGCGCCTCGCCGATCACTTCCCCCATTACGCCTGGCTCAATCCCGAGCCCGAGGGCCTGTGGGAATATCGGCAGTCCGTCTCGATCATCCGTCAGTTGCTCGGCGAGCGGATGTATCCGCTGACGCTTGCGGGGCTGGAAACGGCCATGCGCAAGCTCAGCAAGTAGCTGTGCGCACTCATCGCCTATTCGAATTCTTTCTACCGACTGCTCAGCATCCCGCTTCCCTGACAACGATGACCTCCCGCTCCACCCCCGACCTCGCCGCAGCGCCCGCCATGCGCCGCTCATTTCTGCAACCGCTCGCCGATACCTCGCTGCATGCGGTCGTCGCGGGCTTCGTCGCGATGATGACGGGCTATACGAGTTCGCTCGTGCTCGTGTTTCAGGCTGGCCGCGCGGCCCATCTATCCGATGCGCAGGTTTCATCATGGATCTGGGCGCTGTCGATCGGCATGGCGTTCTCGACGATTGTGCTCTCGTTGCGCTTTCGCACGCCCGTCGTCGTCGCATACTCGACGCCCGGCGCGGCGCTCCTGATCGCCGCTCTGCCGCATGTGCCTTATGCCGACGCGATCGGCGCGTTCATCATCTGCGCTTTGCTCATCACGGCCGTCGGCCTGACGGGTTGGTTCGACACGCTGATGCAACGCGTGCCCGCGGGTATCGCCAGTGCGCTGTTGGCCGGCATCCTGTTCGAAATCGGGATCGAGATCTTCCATGCGGCGCAGTATCAAACGGCGCTCGTGCTGACGATGTTCTTCGTCTACCTGTTCGTGAAGCGCCTCGCGCCGCGATATGCGATCGTGACGACGCTGGTCACGGGCACCGCCGTCTCCGCCGCGCTCGGGCTCATCGATTTCAGCCGCTTTCACGTTGCGCTCGCCCACCCCGTGTTCACGATGCCGCACTTCTCGCTCTCGGCCGCAATCAGCCTGGGCGTGCCGCTGTTCGTCGTCGCCATGGCATCGCAGAACATGCCGGGGTTGGCCGTATTGCGCGCCGATGGATACACGACGCCGTCCGCGCCGCTCATTTCGACGACGGGCATCGTGTCGCTGCTGCTCGCCCCATTCGGCTCGCACGGGATCACGCTCGCCGCGATCACGGCGGCGATCTGCACCGGCCCCGAAGCGCATGAAGATCGCAGCAAGCGCTACACGGCCGCGCTTTGGTGCGGCCTGTTCTATCTCGTTGCAGGGATTTTCGGCGCGACGATCGCCGCGCTTTTTGCCGCGCTGCCCAAGGCGCTCGTCGTTTCGGTGGCGGCGCTGGCGCTGTTCGGCTCGATTATGAGCGGCCTCACGAACGCCATGAGCAATGTGCGCGAGCGCGAAGCGGCGCTCGTCACTTTCATGGTGACGGCCTCGGGACTCACGCTCCTGTCGATCGGCTCGGCGTTCTGGGGACTCGTTGCAGGCGTCATCACGCAGGTTGTCCTCGGCGCCCGGCGCGCTGCCTGATGCGGGCCGGTGTGCAACGCATGCCGCCGCTTGCGGGCACCCGTTTCCGAGTGAACGCGCAGGGGCATAAAATAGTCTCACTTGCAGCCCGTCGCGTCGCTTGGGCGGTGCGACCCCCAACTCAACCCACCCTGGAGGCGCTTGGCGCCGCGGATCTGTCATGACCAATGCTCTGGATCAACTGAAGCAGTACACGATCGTCGTCGCGGACACCGGCGACTTCCAACAACTCGCCCAGTACAAGCCGCGCGATGCAACGACGAATCCGTCGTTGATCCTCAAGGCCGTTCAAAAGGACGCCTATAAGCCGCTACGGGAAAAGACCGTCCGCGCGCATGCAGGCCAGCCCGCAGCGGCGATCATCGACCAATTGCTGATCGCGTTCGGCTGCGAGATTCTGAAGATCATTCCGGGCCGCGTATCGACCGAAGTCGACGCGCGGCTTTCGTTCGACACCCAGCGCTCGATCGACAAGGCGCACGAGATCATCAGGCTCTATGAAGCGGCCGGCATCGATCGCGAGCGCGTGCTCATCAAACTCGCGTCGACGTGGGAAGGTATCCGCGCGGCGGAAGTGCTGCAGAAGGAAGGCGTGAACTGCAACATGACGCTGCTGTTCTCCCCCGTTCAGGCGGCGGCCTGCGCCGAAGCGGGGGCGAAGCTGATCTC
This sequence comes from Trinickia soli, assembly GCF_002879855.1. Lineage (GTDB taxonomy): Bacteria > Pseudomonadota > Gammaproteobacteria > Burkholderiales > Burkholderiaceae > Trinickia > Trinickia soli. Next base: position 28,286 of record NZ_PNYB01000013.1, read on the forward strand.
GCCGTTTGTCGGCCGCATCTACGACTGGTACAAAAAGCAGGCCGGCAGCGAGTGGGACGAAGCAAAGATGGGCGGCGCCAACGATCCGGGCGTGCAGTCGGTGCGTCACATCTACGCTTATTACAAGCATTTCGGCTATCAAACCGAGGTGATGGGCGCCAGCTTCCGCACGACGAGCCAGATCGTCGAACTGGCCGGATGCGACCTGCTGACGATCAGCCCCGACCTGCTGCAAAAGCTGCACGACAGCGACGACAAGGTCGAGCGCAAACTCTCGGTCGATAGCGCGACGAAGGAAGCAGTGGAGCGTATCGCCATCGACGAACCGTCGTTCCGCTTCCAGTTGAACGACGACGCCATGGCCACCGAAAAGCTCGCCGAAGGCATTCGCGCCTTCGCGGCCGACGCCGTCAAGCTCGAAAAGCTGATCGACGCTCTGCGCTGAGCACGTCGGCACTGCGGCCCACCGGCGCGTAGGCCGCGCGTTGGCTCTGTTGCGGGCGCGGCGCCAGCCTTCGCGGCACGCCGCCTCGCTCTAGCGCGCCCGAACGGCATCGGTTGCCAACCAAGGAGACGATGATGGTAGTGCAGCCTTATCTGTACTTCTACGGCCGCTGCGAGGAAGCGCTCGCGTTCTACGAGCAAGCGCTCGGCGCCAAGGTGACGTTCAAGATGCGCAACAACGAAGCGCCCGCCGAGTATGCCGTAGAAGGCGAAGCGGGCGAACGCATCATGCATGCGTCGTTCAAGGTCGGGCAGACCACGCTGATGGCAACCGATGGCATGCCTGGCCATACGGCAGCACCCAACTATTCCGGATTCAGCATTTCGCTCTCGCTTGACAACGTCGGCAAGGGGGAACGGATTTTCAACGCGCTCGCACAAGACGGCCAGGTGCGGTTTCCGTGGCAGCCGACGTTCTGGGCGAAAGGGTTCGGCATGGTGACCGACAAGTTCGGCGTGCCCTGGATGGTCAACGTCGAAAACACCGAGCCTTGAGCCGCTGGCCGGCCGTCGAAGCCCGTTCGGTGAGCTTCATCGGTGCCATCGGCGTTATCGGCCCCATTGGCGTCATCGGTTCACTCTGCACGGCGCATTTGCGCGCGCGCGGCGGCGTCGCCCTCGATATGCCATTGGCGTTCCGTATCGGCAAGCAGCGCACGCAGCGCGTCGACCTGCTCTGCAAACCAGTGCGCGACCCAGTTCGGTCCGGGCAATGTGTCGTCAGGCGTATCCAGCACTTCGCCCGCTTGTCCGCCCGTCGCAGCCTTTATGCCGTGCGCCCCCGGCGTGGCCACGGACAAGCGCTGCCCGGCGCGCGACTCCGAGCCGAACCGCAACGCGCGCGCCATTCTGAGCAACGAGGCGCGCACGGCGCGAGCATCGTCGTCTGCTTGCCCCGATGACACCGGATGGACGGCGGCACTCGTCGACATCATTTCGAGCGCGCTGAGCATCGAGCGATGCATTCGCTGAATGGCCTCGATCCGCTTCAAAGGAATGTCGATCTCCTTCGCGACCGACGGCATCAGCGAGCGCAATTTGACGAGCCGGCCATTCAATGTGGCGAAGGCGGCAACATGGGCATCCACGTCCAATGGCTGATCACGGGCGATGCGCGCCAGGATTCGCGCACAGTCGCGCAGATTGCGCGCAAGCAGATAACGCCACGAATAGGTGGCATACAGCGGCAATGCAAATGAAAACGCGAGCGCAACGGCGATGCCGATCATGACGTTCAGCGTCCGCCACAGGCCCGTATCGATGGTGCTGTCGCCATGTCCGGCGACGACGCAGATCGTGATCGCCGTCAACAGCGCGATGTAGCCGGCGCTGCTGATCGCGAAATAGCCGCACACGCCGGCGGCAATCGACATCAGCACGTGCGTGAGCGTCAGCGATCCGATCACATGCAGCTGCGCGATCAGCAACAGACCGACGACAGCGCCGAGCATCGTTCCGAGCGCCCGGTCCGCCGCTTTCTTGCGAATGTTCCCGTGATGCTGCAGCCCGCCGATCACAACCAGCACGGTGACCGAAGCCCAGATGCCGTTAGGCACATTGATGCCCGTCGTGACAAGAATCGAGACGAGCATCGCAAGGCCGACGCGCACGCCATGCAGCAGGCGCGCGTGGCGATATCGATAGTACGGCGAGATGACGACGTGCACGAGCGGCGTCGTGAGCCGTTGGAAAAGACGAATGAGTGTGGTCACGGATTGATTGTCGGGTAAAGGCGGCGCTTCGTCGATGCCCCGAGCACGACGCGCTCCACCTGGCGCACTTGCCGCACTCGCTCCAGGCGCGCACAAAAAAAGGGCGGCACGCGGCCGCCCTCATTCGCTGGTGACGCTCGCGCGCCGCGGATCAGGTTTCGACCGGGTCCAGGTAATCCTCGGGGCTGGTGCGGTCTTCAGCACGGCTCGCGCCGACCGCCCGCAACGCAAGGCTCACGACGATGGCCACCACGAGGTTCACGATGAGCGACCAGACGGCCGCGTAGCCCGGAATCGCATAGCCGCCGATATGAATGGCGTAGATCGAGCCCTTCAGGTGCAGCGATGCAGCCATCCAGGTACCGACCGCGATACCGACAGCCCACCCTGCCAGCAGCCCACGCGAATCGAGCTTGCGTGTGTACAGGCCGAGCACGATGGCCGGCAGCGTCTGGATGATCCAGATCCCGCCGAGCAGCTGCAACTGGATCGCGTACGTGAGCGGCAAGCCGAGAATGAACGCCACGGCGCCGACCTTGACGATCAGCGAAACAAGTTTGGCGACGCCCGTTTCCTGCTCGTGCGACATATTGCGATTGACGAACTCGCGATGGATGTTGCGCGTGTACAGGTTGGCCGCGGCGATGGACATGATCGCCGCCGGCACGAGTGCACCGATAGCGATGGCCGCGAACGCGACGCCGACGAACCACGAGGGGAAGTAATGCAGGAACAACGCCGGCACGGCGAAGTTCGGACCGAACGCCTTGAAGTACGGCGCGAACTCGGGCATGTCCTTCACGCCCGATGCGAGCGCCATATAGCCGAGCAGCGCGAGCAGGCCGAGGACGAGCGAGTACGCGGGCAACATCGCCATATTGCGGCGAATGGTGTTGCCCGAGGACGACGACAGAATGGCCGTGACCGAGTGCGGGTACAGGAACAGCGCGAGGGCCGAACCGACGGCGAGCGTCGCATAGGCGCTATAGCCGTTCATGCCCGAGACGTCGGGAGCCTTCAGCAGCAGCTTGGCAGGCGGCACGGTGCTGAAGATGTGGCCGAAGCCGCCGAGCTGCGCCGGGATGACGATGATCGCGGCAATGATCGTGATGTAGATCAGCAAATCCTTGACGACGGCGATCATGGCCGGTGCGCGCAGGCCGGACGTGTACGTGTAAGCGGCGAGAATCGCGAAGGCGATGATGAGCGGCAGATCGCCCATGAAGCCGGCCGTATTGAAGCCCAGGCCACCAATCACCACTTCAATGCCGACCAGTTGCAGCGCGATATACGGCATCGTCGCGACAATACCCGTCACGGCCACGGCCAGCGCGAGCATGCGGCTGCCGTAACGCGCACCGACGAAGTCGGCCGAAGTCACGTAACCATGACGCTTGGCGACGGCCCACAGCTTCGGGAACACGACGAACGCAAACGGATAGATCAGGATCGTGTACGGCAGCGCGAAGAAGCCCATCGCGCCGGCGCCGAACACGAGCGCCGGAACGGCCACGAACGTATAAGCGGTGTAGAGATCGCCGCCGAGCAGAAACCAGGTGACGATCGTGCCGAACTGGCGGCCGCCGAGGCCCCACTCTTCGAGATGAGACAGATCGCCGCGGCGCCAATGGGCAGCGACGAAGCCGAGGATCGTCACGCCGACGAAAAACAGGACGAAGACGAATGTTGCAGTTGCGTTCATCGAGCGTCTCCGGCAGAGGCGCCCGGCTTCGAACGCGATTTGGTCTTGAAGTAGACGACGGCCGTGATCACGGCGCTCACGAGTACCCAGAACAACTGGTACCAGTAGAAGAACGGGAACCCGCCCAGTTGCGGCTCGACTTTGTTGTACGACGGCACCCAGATCATCGCGATCCAGGGGATGACCAGCAGCCAGAGCCAGCTTTTGTTGGCTCGATTGGCGTCGGCGTTGTGAGCCATGACGTCTCCTCTTTTACTCTTGTTCACCCCGCGGGAAGCCTTGCGGAAGGACAACCCGTATCCGACCGGCCGGAAAGCTCCGTGCGGAGCTGCCGGCCAATCCATCAGCTTATTAAGCTTGGCAAGAGTATAAGAGCGTTGCGTGAGCGGTCAAGCGGGACAGACCCGGGGCGGAACCACTCGCAAAGCCTAGCCGGATGTGCCGACCGGACTCAATGAAGCAAACCCGTAGGCACGCTCAAATGCTGAAGATGTCGGGGGCGACCGTCTTGTCGGCGCTCTTGCGCGCCGCGGCAACCTCGCGCAACGCCTTGACCCAGCGCCGCGCCGGCAGGCCAAGCATGTCTTCTATCAGCTTGGCGCGGCCCATGAGCGCTGAATAGGCGACTTCGAGCGCCGGGCCCGAGAATGCGAGCGCGATGCGGTTACCCTCGTGTACTTCGGGCAGCGCGATGACGCGGCCGTCGAATGCCGCATTCAATTGCTTCATGTTGCGCACGAAGCTCGGATGGTCGCCGAACAGATTGATCGTGGCGATGCCCGCCTCGGTCAAACACGCGCGAACGGCGCGATAGAACGCCAGACTGTCATGGACCGGGCCGCGCGCGGTCGCGTCGTAGAGATCGATCTGCATCGCCCCGATCGTGCCGTGGTTCGTGCGGTCGTTGACGAAATCCCAGGCGTCGGCTTCATGCACGGTCAGGCGCGCGTCGTCGGGCGGCAGCGCGAACATCGTGTGCGCAGCCACTACCACGGCCGGGTTCAACTCGACCGCCTCCACCTGCGCCCGCGGCAGGAATCGATAGGCGAACTTCGTCAGCGCCGCTGCACCGAGCCCGAGCTGAACGACGCGTTTGGGCGTTTCGAGAAACAGCAGCCAGGCCATCATTTGCTGCGCATACTCCAGCTCGATTCGATCGGGTTTGTTGATGCGCATGGCACCTTGAACCCACTCGGTGCCGAAATGCAGATAGCGGACCCCGCGCTCTTCCGAAAACGTCACGGGGGCAAAGCGCGGCTTGCGCGGCATGTCGATACGCGGGGCGTGGCGGCCTTGGTCGTCGTCGAATGCATCGTTGCGCGCTTCGCGCGAAATATGTTTGGAGGAGTCTGCGTGCTTGCCGTGCTTGCGGCTCTTGCGATCGGCGCGCTCGCCGCGTGCGAATGCGCGCGCTTCAGCCGACGCGCGCTTGATGAGGTCTGTCATAGGAAAAATAAAGAGCGCCCAGGCGCCGGGTTGAATCGGACGAGAGCATAGCACTGTCGCGTCCGCGCACCGTTGATGGGCCGACCCTTCGCTCATTGCTTCTGAGGGCGGACGCGGTCTTCAGCGCAGGGCCGATACCGATAGGCCCGATTCTGACCGCGACCCCGCCTGCTTCACGCGTTGCTAATCGGAATGCTTTTCGGCCGAATCCGTGATGGCGTGACCGCCTTTCGAAATATCCTGGCCCGCGCCGGCGACGGTATTGCAGGCCGTCAGCAAGACGGTGCTTCCGAGCAAAATGAGTGCGATAAGTCGTGTCATGAGCGTCCTCCCTTGGCAAGACGAGCCGTTGGGTAGCGGCGCTCAGCGACGCGATCAACGGCTTCGACGGTCGGCGATCTCCTGCCTTTGCGCAGATCGCTTCACGGCGGGACTGGAGCAGGATGCGCCATGCGCCACGCCGTGCGAACTGCCGCGCAAACGGCGTGCCCGGGCTGACCATGGCATTCAGGAGCGGTCGCGATTGCGGGTCCGGGTCGCGGCCGTGATCACGGCGATGCCGAGCAGGATGACCGCGACGATGGTGACCGTGTGTTGCGAGACATGCATCGCAATCAGCGCCCACGACACGCCGCCGATCAGGATCAGCCATCCAACAAGATATATGACGAGGGTCATCGTATCGTCTCCGGTTAGCTTTGACTCGCACGCTCACAGGCGGGCCGGCATGGGCCGGCCTGCTGCGGGTGTCCTGCAGCACGCTGCGCCATGGCGATCGCGCCGGCAAGCCAAGCCAGGCTGCGACCGGCTCGTCCGGGATCGACGCTCAGCCCGGCCGGCGGAACCCGTTTTCCACCCAGCTCGCGGCGCTCGCCTTGCTGAGCTTGAAACTGGCCGCCACCTGCACCTGAGCAAGCTGCTCGCCAAAGGCGTCGATCGCGGTCAACAGCGCATAAGGTTCGTCGTCGTCGGGCACGATGTCCAGCGTGATCTCCCATTGTCCGTCGCCCGTTGCGGCATCGACCGCCACGCGCTTATGCAACTGCGCACGCAGTTGCTGCTCGTGCCGGCGCAGTACCTCGGACGCCGTTTTCACAAGGGTGTTGAACGCCGATACATCGAGCGGCTTCGGGTCTTTTTTGTTGCGGCCCATCGTCCACGGGCCAACGAGCGCCGGCTCGGGCTCACCGTCCTTGATCATTTCGACGGCCCATCCGTCGTCGTCCTCGTTCTTGATCACACGGGCAGTCCAGCCCCCGTCGCACCAGAGACGGTCTTCGTGAATCGTTTCGGGCTGTTCGCCCCTATCACTTTCGGGGGAAGTATCGGCGACGCGATGGCTGACGGAATCGGACGAGGGAGCGGAAGTGGACTTATCGGTCATTGCGAGAGTACGGTGATGGCGAGCGCGGCAGGCGAGACAATGTCCGTGATTTTACCCGCCGGCCGCGTGATCGACGCGGCGCTATGTCGAACGGACAAGAGCGACGCGTGCCCACATCATGCGGACGCAGGTCGACAGTCGACACCTGTCCTCGTTCGTCCCGCTGTTCCGATCGACGCCGCAGCCGCGCGTCGGCCACTGCAGGTGCAATCCGTCGATCACCAGGGAACGGTTCGCCCGAGGTAGTCGAGGTATTCAAGGCCGGGCCTGTCTCGTTTGGCGAGCAAGACATTCACGAGATTGGGGATGCTTTCCTCGATGCTGAGACGACCATCGGGACCACCGAGGTCCGTGCGCACCCAGCCGGGCGCCATGAGGACCATCGCTCGTGGCGAATCCGCCTCGCGGGCGGCAAAGCCGCGCATGAACTGGTTCAGCGCTGCTTTGGTGCCTCGATAGATCTCCCGTTGGCCCGTCTCGTTGTTCGCTATGCTGCCCTGCCCGGATGACATGACGCCGATCAGTCCGCTCAAAGGCACGTGGGCGGCGAGACGTTCCACCACGCGCATCGGGCTGAGCGCATTCGTGATCATCAGATCGACGAAGTCGCGAGTCGAGACCTCGCCGATCGTTTGAGTCGGGTCGGGATTGGTCGTACCTGCATTGACGAACAGCATATCGAACACGCGATCTGATAGGCGATCGGCTAACGCATCTAGCTCTTCGGGCTGCGTGATGTCGAGCAGTTCAATTTCGATGCGTCCGGGGTTCGCTTGCGCCAGGTGGTGCAGTGGCGTCGACGGAGCATGGCGACGGACCGTCCCGACGACATCCCAGCCTTTCTTCAGAAACTCAGCTGCCATGGCGTGGCCAAGACCACGCGAGGCGCCGATCAACAAAATGGTGGGCGTGCGGCCCTCGGTGCGTGTCACGGTGTTTCTCCAGGAAGAGTCCTTACGCCGCGGATACTAGACACCGCACCGCATTTGCACCAGACGCCTCAAGAACAATCTTCGATTGCACGAAACGCCGCACATTGCATGGCTCGTCTCTATAATGGGCCGATGCAAAACGTCGATCTGAATCTGCTCGTTGCGCTTGATGCGCTGTTAGCCGAGCGCAGCGTGACGGGCGCGGCCCGGCGCCTGGGCCTCAGTGTCTCTGCCATGAGCCGCACGCTGACACGGCTGCGCAACGCGACCGGCGATCGTCTGTTGCTTCAGGCCGGGCGCACGCTGGTCCTGACGCCTTATGCGGAGCAACTGAGCCAGCAGGTACCGTTATTGGCCCGTGAAGTCCGGACCGTCTTGCGTCCCGCTGACCGGTCGCTCAGCCTCGACACATTGGAACAATGTTTCACGATCCGGGCGGGCGAGGGCTTTATCGATTTGCTCGCGGGGGCTTTGACCGAACGTGTCCGGCAAACGGCGCCCCGAGTGCAGCTTCGCTTCGTGCCCAAACCCGATTGGGATGCCGGTCCCCTTCGCGAGGGCACCATCGACCTGGAAATCGGCATTGTTCAAACTTCCGCGCCGGAGATACGCACGCGACGCTTGTTTCATGATCGCTATGTGGGCGTGTGCCGCATCGGTCATCCGATCCTGACTGAAACCCACGTTTCGATCGAGCGATATGCGCAATATGGCCGCGTTGTCGCGTCCCGTACCGGCTACGCGCGAACTCCCGTCGATGCCGCGCTCGAGTCGCAGGGGCTAACGCAGCAGGTTCCGATCGTGGTGCCGGCCTATACGAACGCCATGCAGATCGTCGCGCAAACAAACCTGCTTGCCGTGATTCCGCACTCCTGCCTCGGGAATCGATTGACGCCCGACTACGCCGGCGCCAACGGGTTGCAGAGCTTCGAGTTGCCGATGCCGCTGCCAGCTTTTCACATCTCTGCTATCTGGCATCCCCGACTCGATAATGATCCCGCGCACGCGTGGCTGCGCGCGGAGGTGCTCGCGGTCAGTCAGGCGGCGTACCCGTGATCCTGGTGCGTTTCGATCAGATGGCGTTCAGCGCACGCTTGAGACGTTCGCTCACTTCCGTCGCGAGCTTGGCCAGATCCGGATTTTCGACGAGTTCGAACATCACGGTCGGCTCGATGACATCGATGTGAACGACTCCCGCCGCATCTTCCCGAGTGACGATATTGCACGGCAGCAACAGGCCGATTTCCGGTTCTGCCTGCAGTGCGCGGTGGGCGAGCGCCGGGTTACATGCGCCGAATATGCGATAGGCAGGCATGGTCTCGCCCAGCTTTTTCTTGAGGGTCTCGGCGACATCGATGTCGCTGAGTATGCCGAATCCTTCGTCGGCGAGCGCCCGCTTGACCCGCTCGGTCGCTTCATCGAACGAACATGTAACGGTTTTGCCAAATCCGTACGACTTGCTCATGGTGGTTTCTCCGGTTAGCCATAGTGGCCCGCCGCTCTCCGCATATCGTGTGCCTCCGTCGTCATCCGCCGATGGCGCCGAAGCACGATGGCAGGCTAGTGATTGGACTGGCCGCGCCTGTCTCCCTTGTTGTCCCCTTCGTTGCCCGGCGCTCCCCTCTGAGGACCCGGTGTCTGCTGCGCGGGTTGAGCGGGAGGCATTTGCCGCGTGACTTGTCGGTCTTGCTGCGGCCCAGACGGCTGCTGCCGAGGTGGATTCGGTTTGCCACGAGGCGGCATCGCATCCGCTGGTGCAGGCTGACGTTGCGGCGCAGGCGCAGGCATCGCTTGCTGTGGCGCAGGCCGCTGTTGTGGACGGACCGACTCCTGTCCGGGCGCCTGAGGCGGCCGCACTTGCGGGGGAGGCGCGCTTGGCTGCGGCCGTTGCTGGTTCTGTTGCTGGTTCTGCCGTTGCCGGTCCTGCTGTTGCTGGTTCTGCTGTTGCTGGTTCTGCTGTTGCTGGTTCTGCTGTTGCTGGTTCTGCCGTTGCTGATTCTGCTGTTGCTCGTACCGCGGCGACTGTTGATTCAACTCCCTCCGTTGCTGGCCGGGCTGCCCCATATCGACTTGCGGCTGCCCCCGCAGCTCTCGGGGCTGTGGCCGGGCGTGACCGTCGCCCGCGTTACCCCCTGGTCGGAAATATTGCCGCGTGATCGGCTCACGCGGCTCGTAGTGGTAATGCTCCGATCGAATCGCATTTTGCTGGCCGGCCGCACGAGGATACCGCGCGCCCGAATACTGCCGCTGGTAGTTCGGCAAAAGCGCCGGAGGCGGCGCAGACCGGCGATCCCACTGATCCCAGCCGCGCCGGTGCGACTCCCAGTCCCGGCCCCAATGGTCGCCCCAGCGAGGGGGCTCATTGCGATTCCAGCCGACGAAATATGACGGAGGTCGACGGTAATAGCGCACCGGAATGCGCAGCACGTACAGCGGCACGTTCTCGGGACCCACCCACTGCCATGGTCCGTTGTACCAACTGCTGACATACCAGTTGTCTTGCTGGTAGACCCAATAAAGGCCGTCGTAAAAGAAGTAATTCCAATTGGCCTGCGGCGCGTAGTAGACCGGATAGCCCGGCACACGGACGAGTCTGGGGTAGGCCGACATGTTGATGCCAATATTGATGCCCGGCAACCCGATATTGACATCGATCTGAGCGTTAACTGAAATCGGCTGTGCGACCAGGATCGATAAAGCGACAAGGAGTGTGCGCATTTTCTTACCTTACGTGCGGCGTACAGCTTCAGACTATGCCCGGTCCCTGGTTGAGCATTGATCTGAATCAACTGCAACAGCATGCGGGCATATCTCGAGACACCATGCACAATGGTCGGTTTTATCGACGCCGACTTATCGCCCGACTGCCGACGACAACGCTACGGCTCGGTCAGATCGTCAAACCATGTGCGCAACGCCTCCCAAGCCTTCAACTTCTCGACATAAGGCACGGCTGCATAGGCCAGGCTGCTCGAAGGTAGTCTGACGAGATCGAGCGAAGCAGCGCGCCCATCGACCCGGTGGTCCCGCTAGCGCCCAAAACGCATGACGGTGCTGGTATTGGCCAGCACGTGACCCTTTATCGCCGCATGTAAAGCATCGCGCGTTAGCCCAGCCGCGAGCGCATCAGGCGCGAGGTCGAGCGCATAGATCTGCACGATATAGTGATGGGCAATCTCGCCGACCGGTGGGCACGGCCCGCGGTAAGCCGCCTGCCCGCTGACATTGAGGCCCACACGCACGCCGGCCGGCGGCTCGGCACCCGCGGCAAGCGACGTCGTCGAAGCGGGAATGCCGTACACCACCCAATGCACAGTGCCCAAGCCTTTCGCGCCATCCGGATCGAAGAGCGTAATCGCGAAGCTGCGCGTGCCGGCGGGTGCATTGCGCCATTGCAATGCCGGCGACACATTGCTGCCACCGCAGTCGTTCTGGCTCCCGGCATGACTCAAAGCGAGCGTGCCGCCGTCGGAAAGACCTGGTGAAGTCAGTTCGAACGCGTCTGCGGCGCAGGCAGTTATGCCGTGCAGCGACAGTACGCACAGGGTCGCGCTCAGCGCATACCGGATTGCGTTTGCGGTGCTTTTCATCTCGTGCCGTCCTTTTCAAGAAATGAAACATCGAGGCGACGAAGCCGGCATCGCTGACCGAATTGGCCGAACGCTCCGGCCGTGCGAAAATCCAATCTATCGCGAACACTTCGAACAATGGAGCAATATGGGCTTGTCCATTTCGAAGAAGGCGCGAGCAGCGCTTGCAGTCGCGCCTTCTATTCCATCCCCGGCGGCGCCACACCGATCACATCCCCGATCAAATACCAAAACCGGTTGGGGTTTTGGTCAATTTGGCATCCGTCCAGGGCTCGGGCGTTGAGCCTTATTCAGCCGATAGCAGCCTCGGCTGCTTCCTGTTCGGCCGGTGGCGTATGAGTCAACCGAATTTGCTCGATCATCCTGGTCAACACGTCGAAGGCCGTTTCGGGCGTGGCCTGCGTCGGGGTTGGCTTGTTCGGGTTTTGATGAGCGATCCAGTCGCGATATTGCTTGATCTGTTTCACCTGCCCGATTAAGTCGGCATCGACTTCGCCCTTGAAGAGATTGAGAATTTCGCCGAATCTCCAGTATTCGACCTCACTCTCGAACTTCTCCGCCAGTTTGGCTGAGTACTGCTGCGGGTATCCCTCTGCAAGCAAACGGTTCGCCGTCTGCAGATGCTCGATGACAAATCGCTCGAACGTTGCAAACAGCGCCAAGATGGCAAGATCGGCAGCCTGTTTTGCCGCGTCTTGAAGGACTGTGTTTGCTTCCTCCTCGGTGGCTCCGATGAACTGAGTACGACGGATAAGTTCCTCGTGCTGGACTTGAATCGTGCGTGTAGCGACCTTGAAGCAATCGCTCGCTACAGAGAACGCCTTATAGACTGGATCGAGCGGGTTGTCAGAATTCATAATCGGAGACGTCCGTAAGCAAGTCGAGAAACAGACTTTCTTCGACGCGTTTCGCTCGTCGGACCGTCGCCTCTATCCAGTACCAACCGTCTCCGTCAACTCCCGAAAACATGGGCATAGATGACGAGTTTGTGGCTTTCCCCGCTACGACGGTCTGTGTAGAAATCGCCGGACCTTTTCCAACATAGAAAAGGAACGCATGCCTCGTCACTCGGCCAACCAGGTCGATCCTCCCTTGCGCGCCGATAATCTTCGACCCGACAGGCAAGATCTTCGCGACTGGCATACCGCCCTTCGAAATCGCGAGGCTTGGCGCATCATATTGCGCCATTCGCTCTTCCCTAAGCGTCACAACACCTCTTTCGACGGCCAGACCATGGCTTTCACACCAACGCCTCGCTTCAATCAGGAAAGTCTCAACGCGTTGCACATACTCTTCGGCAGAGAAGAGGGTGGATTCCTGTTTGGGCTCGGTCACTGTTGATCCTGTATGTCGTCACAAGGCGCGCACGGCGGCTTGCCCGCACCTGCCGCACCGCTCACAATTGCACGTACCGGTGCGGCTTGGCGAGGGTTTCCCCGGTACGCGCGCTCTACGCACGAGCCTACCACCGAATTCGTCTGAAAACCCGTAGCAAAGGAAACACCACCGGCTCGCGTCGAATGAGCAGGATTTCCGAATCGCCGGTTCGGAATTTCGGGGAAGCTACGCCGGCAACCACTTGCGCAACGCTTCCCACGCACGCAGTTTCTCGGCATAAGGCACAGCCGCATAGGCCGGACTGCTCGACGGTAGCTTGACGAGATCGAGCGACGCATGGCTTTGCGCCAATGCCAGCATCCCGATCTTCGCGGCTGTGCCGCCGTTGAAGGCAACGGCCGCGAGATTCGGCAGCGCAGCCACGAGCGCTGCGACATCGTTCGTCGCATGATCGCGAATCCGGCTGTCGAGGCTACCTTCTCGCCGCGCCTGAGCAATGACGTCCCATAAGCCGATGCGATGGGCCAGCAGCGTTTCCACCCGACGGGTGTAATCCATCCCCGGCAAATCCTCGCCGATCACATCCCCGATCAAATGCCAAAACCGATTGATGTTTTGGTCAATTTGACATCCCGCTCATCGTTCATATCACTGCCAAACGTCTCGCGACGAAGCCATCGGCAGGCCGCCCAGTGCAGGATCGAATGGCGTCCAACCGGCATCTGGTCTTAGAAACAAGGGCATGTGCCGAAACGGCGGCTCGCCCTCATTAACATTCGGCAACTCGCGGACCCGCGCATGCGCGTATGGCACCGTAGGCCGACGGATGACAGCCGAAATCAGTGCGGCAACGGTTCTGCGCGGAGATTCCCAGAGCGAGTCGATCGACAAAGTTATGATCCGGTGATAACATACATGGAAGCGAATGTGCACGATCCAGGCCTTGACGCGCTGCTCTACCTCGATGGTGAAACGTTCGTCGTGGATTCCGGTGGCAAATGTTGGGTGAAGTTTGAGGTGAAGCAGTGTGCCATGACGGCGGAGCGACCTCAGGGGCTTCGGTATTCGCTCACGCTCCATGACGAGACGGGCTCTCGCCTGCTGGGTTTCGATAACGCGCACCCCATCCGCGAGGGCTCCGGACCGGGCGCACGTACGCGCATTGAATATGACCACAAACATCGTGGCCCCCACGTCCGTTTTTATGTCTACGAGGACGCCGCGACGTTACTGGCGGACTTCTGGATCGAAGTCGAACTGATTCTCGAAAGAAGGAGCAGCCAATATGAGCACAACCAACGTCTTGAAGGTCGGAATTGCATCACTCGAGCAATACAAGGCTCGGACGATGGCGATCGCGCGGGGTGAATATGTGCCCAGCCCCGGTGAGCCGAAAGTTTGGTTCCAATCACTTGAAACGCTGGCGCAGGTGCTGTCCGACCGAAACCGGTCGTTGCTCGCTCTGATCGCTGAGACGAAACCGGCGTCGCTCAGTGAATTGGCCGAACGCTCCGGCCGCGCGAAATCTAATCTCTCGCGAACGCTTCGGACCATGGAGCGATATGGGCTCGTTCACTTCGAAGAAGGCGAGGGCCGAGAAGTCGCGCCACGCGTCAACTATTCTGGCGTGGAGTTGGAGATGTCCTTCGAATAATGTCAGTCGCCAAACGTCGCCTGCTGCTGCCTATTCCGCGGGTTTCGGCGCCGTTCTTGCAGGTTCGCTTCAGCCGTTGCTACGACTTGTTACTGGCTGGCCTCGTCTTCGCCATGTCCGATAGCGGGGATCACACAGACAGCCATTTGCGCAACGCCTCCCAGGCCCTCAGCTTCTCAGCATAAGGCACGGCCGCATACGCTGGACTGCTCGACGGCAGCTTGATGAGATCGAGTGAAATGCGGCTCTCGGCCAACGCCTGCATACCGATCTTCGCGGCCGTACCGCCATTGAAAGCAACCGCAGCGAGATTCGGCAGCCCGGACACAAGCGCCGCCAGATCGTTCGTCGCATGGTCACGAATGCGGCTATCGAGACTGCCCTCGCGTCTCGCCTTGGCAATCACGTCCCACAACCCTACGCGATGATCAAGCAGCGCTTGCAGCCGCGCTTCGTAATCCATCCCCGGCAAATCCTCGCCGATCACATCCCCGATCAAATGCCAAAACCGGTTGGCGTCTTGGCCAATTTGACATCAAGCCGAAACCACCTCGGGCGTCCAGCCCGCGTCAAATGCGGTGCTTCAATCCGAACGATTCAAGGTTTGCGGCTCCGTGCCGATATCCACGAGAGGGGGCCAATCCGAGCAACCAGGCAAGAACTTACGCCGGCCAAACGTCAGCCGGCCGGCGCTTGCAGCCAAGGTTCCTGTGTATGTCAACTCCAATAATCACAAGGTAACTCGAATATGTTCAACGTTGTCCGTGTAGTCGGCCTGACTGCGCCGATTGCTCTATTGACGGCATGCTCGCTAGTCGCTCCGCCGTACTCCCCCGATGTCGACAATATCCAGTCGCTCAAGAACGTCGCCACCGCTCACGCGAAAATCGGGACATTCGAATCCCACTCGGGTGCAAAAAACCCGTACCCGGTCCCCTTGCGCGCGAACGTAATGAAGTCCCCGGTTGGGAACTCATTCGGCGCATACCTGGCCGACGCAATGACGAAGGAATTGCTGATGGCCGGCAAGCTTTCCCCTCAAAGCGACGTCGAAATCAAGGCAACGCTCTTGGAAAACGACATCGATACCGGTGTTGCAACCGGCACCGCGACACTGGCGGCACGCTTCATCGTGACGCGAGGTGGAACGGTACGTTACGACCAGGTCAAGACCGCGCACACGCAATGGGATTCCGCGTTCGCGGCAATGATTGCCGTACCGAAAGCGCGTGAAGAATATCCTCTCGCCGTACAGAAGTTACTCGGCGAGCTATACGCAGACCCCGCCTTCGTCGAGGCGATTCAATAACATTACCGGCCACACCACGGGAGACCCCATACAATGGCATTGATTCGAATGATCGCGGCAGGAAGCATGATCGCCGCATTGGCAGGCTGTGCTCACGAAATTTCGCTGACTGGAGACGCAAGCAAAATCCCGACGCTTTCGACCGCGCCGCTCGACAAGACAGTGGGTCTTGTCATCACGGACGATCAACTGTCGAAGGAGGTGATTACTCCCGGGGGCGGCGGTGACAAAGTGAGCTATCACCCGTACCACGACCTTGAATTGCCGATATACGTAGGGCTCGGTCATGTATTCAAGAACGTGACGAAGCTCAAGACCGCACCCGACGCAGCGACGATCCAGGCCAAGCATCTCGACTATGTGATCACGCCGACGATCAAGACCACATCCTCGTCCCCGAGCCTCCTCACGTGGCCGCCGACGGACTTCTCGGTCACGCTCGCCTGTACCGTCGCGGACCCGACCGGTCAAACCGTCGTCACCGAGGACGTGACCGGCACCGGCCACGCGGAGTTCAGCCAATTCAAGCACAACCTGAGCCTTGCTGGGCAGCTTGCGACCGCTGACGCAGTAACAAAACTGCAGTCGGCGCTGGCAGACGCTGCCGAATTGAAAAAATAGCGTATGCGCGGCACAGTTGAAGCAGCGTCGACAACCGTGCCATCGCTTGAAGAGCCTTGGATAAGAACGCCGGGGCGCCGGGGAAGATCCGAGATGGCGTTGCGGAGACTGGATACGGACGACACTAGACCGCCAGCCACTTTCGCAACGCCTCCCAAGCCTTCAACTTCTCGGAATAAGGCACGGCCGCATAAGCAGGACTACTCGACGGTAGCTTGATGAGATCGAGCGACACACGGCTTTCCGCCAACGCCTGCATCCCGATCTTCGCAGCCGCCCCCCCGTTGAACGCGACCGCCGCAAGATTCGGCAACGCAGCCGCAAGCGCCGCCAGATCGTTCGTCGCATGGTCACGAATGCGGCTATCGAGGCTGCCTTCCCTTTTCGCCTTCGCAATCACATCCCACAGCCCCACCCGATGATCGAGCAGCGCTTGCAGCCGCGCTTCGTAATCCATCCCCGGCAAATCCTCGCCGATCACATCCCCGATCAAATGCCAAAACCGGTTCTGCGGATGTGCGTAATACCGACTCTGCGCGAGCGACGCTTCGCCGGGCAGGCTGCCGAGCACAAGCACGCGCGTATGCTCATTCACAACCGGCGCAAACGAATGCTTGAAGGTCACGACGATGACGATGATGACGGCGGCGGTCGTCGTCGGGTGAGCGCCGCTCGCTCCGTCGTGCGCGAAGGTCCATGCCCCGCATGCGAAGGCCGCGCGGGCCGACCGCCGCGATCGTGCGGAAGGACATAAGAATGCGCATCGCCCCGCGCTGGGGCACGCGAGCGCGCATCGAGATGAGACCACAGCGCCGGCAGCATGCACTCGGTCACCATGAGCGGCGCGCCGTGCCGCACGAACACGGACCGGCGCGCAAGCAACGCATGAGGTACACGCCCCGCGATCTGCCGCCGGGCCAGCACGGCTAGCGGGTGCCGCGGCGCGAGCCGCGTGCTGACGAGCACCGACCGCGCCACGGTGCTGTCCGCATAGAGCAATTCTGCAAGCGGGCGCGTGGACAGCCGCCGCATCGCCTGCCAGACGCCACGGCTCGCCGGCAGCGGCGCAATGCTATGCGCCACGACGAACGGCACGCCATCCACCTCGAGCACCACCTCCCGCACCCACACGCGCGTACGCGGCCCGATATGCAATGCCGCACACTCGTCGGGCCACGCGCGATCGACAGCCTCGCGCGTCACACGCACCCGCACATCGCCGAGCTTGCGCAAATGCGCGGTCAACGAACCGCCGCGCGTGAGCCAATCCTTCTGATCGAAAGTCGACCCGGGTCGCTGGGCCGCGCGCCAGGCGCGGCCCGCCGCATCGTATTGGAGCCGCGCAGCCCGCATCACCGTGCGAGCAGCAGCGTATTCGTGCGCTTGACGAAGCTTGCGGGATCTTCGAGCGCACCACCTTCAGCCAACATCGCCTGGTCGAACAGCAAGTGGCACCAGTCGTCGAAGTTGCCCTGCTCCGGCGCAAGCGCCTTCACGAGCGCATGCTCCGGATTGATTTCGAGGATCGGATGGAAGTCGGGCGTCTTCTGCCCCGCGGCCTTCAACATACGCTGCAAGTAGCCCGTCATCTCGCCTTCATCGGCAACGAGACACGACGGCGAATCGGTGAGCCGGAACGTCAGACGCACATCCTTCGCTTTATCCTTGAGCACCTCTTTCATCTTCTCGACGAGCGGCTTCATCGTTTCGCCGATCGCCTCGTGCGCTTTCTTCTCTTCGTCGTTGAACGCGTCGAGGTCAAGATCGCCGCGCGCCACGCTTGCGAGCGGCTTGCCGTCGAACTCGGTGAAGTATGCGAGCGCCCATTCGTCGACACGATCGGTCAGCAGCAGCACTTCGATGCCCTTCTTGCGGAACACCTCCAGATGCGGGCTATGCTTCGCAGCCTGCCAGGTATCCGCCGTGACGTAGTAGATCTTGGTCTGCTCGGGCTTCATCCGTGCAACGTAGTCGGCCAACGAGACAGTCTGCTCGGCCGAATCCGTATGCGTCGACGCGAAGCGCACGAGCTTGCCGATACGCTCGCGGTTCGAGAAGTCTTCGCCCAGCCCTTCCTTGAACACCTGGCCGAACTCTTTCCAGAACGTCGCGTACCTGGCTTTGCCCTCCTCGGTTTCCGCGCCTGCTATCTCTTCGAGCATCGACAACACGCGCTTGGTCACCCCCTCGCGGATCGCCTTGACGTCGCGGCTCTCCTGCAGGATTTCGCGCGAGACATTGAGCGGCAGGTCCGCCGAATCGACCACACCCTTCACAAAGCGCAAATACGAGGGCAACAATTGCTCGGCGTCATCCATGATGAACACGCGCTTCACGTAGAGCTTCAGGCCCCCGCGATGGTCCCGATTCCACATGTCGAACGGCGCGCGCGCCGGCACGTAGAGCAGCTGCGTGTACTCGCTGCGGCCCTCGACGCGGTTATGCGTCCATGCAAGCGGGTCCTGTTCGTCGTGAGCAAGATGGTGGTAGAACTGCTTGTACTGCTCGTCTTCGATATCGTTCTTCGGCCGCGTCCACAGCGCGCTCGCCTGATTGACGGTTTCGTCTTCGTCCTTCTCGACCATCTCGCCTTTCTCGGCGTCCCACTCCTCATGCTTCATGAGGATCGGCAATGCGACATGATCCGAATACTTGCGGATGATCGACTTGAGCCGGTACGACGACAACAGCTCGTCTTCGTCAGGACGCAGATGCAGCGTGATGGTCGTGCCGCGCTGCGCGCGCTCGATCGCCTCGACCGAGAAATCGCCCTCGCCCGCGCTGACCCAGCGCACGCCTTCGGCTGCCGGCAGGCCCGCGCGACGCGTCTCGACCGTGATCTTGTCGGCGACGATGAAGCCCGAATAGAAACCCACGCCGAATTGGCCGATCAATGCCGCGTCTTTCTGCTGATCGCCCGACAGCTGCGAGAAAAACTCCTTGGTGCCCGAACGCGCGATCGTCCCGAGATGCGAAACGGCTTCATCGCGGCTCATGCCGATGCCGTTGTCGTCGATCGTGATCGTACGCGCGGCCTTGTCGAACGACACGCGGATACGCAGGTTCGAATCGTTCTCGTAGAGCTCGCTCTTGGCGATCGCTTCGAAGCGCAGCTTGTCCGCGGCATCCGAGGCGTTCGAGATCAGCTCGCGCAGGAAGATCTCCTTGTTGCTGTAGAGCGAATGAATCATCAATTGCAGAAGCTGTTTGACTTCCGCTTGAAAGCTCATGGTCTCTTGTGCCATGGTCGGCGTTACCTCGTTCGTGGATGGGATGTCTCTGACGCGTCGCGCACCGCTGCTGTGCAGGCCGGCAGACTCCGCCCAGTGGGCTTGCAAATGGCGCGCGACGTGAATCGTGCTCCCAATTTGGGGCGGCTGTCGAAAATTCAAGGGCTGCACAAAAATCAGAACCATCTGATTCCCATCCAAGCATTGACGCCGTGCAATTCTGGATTGTCCACCACCGGAAGAACTCTGCGACGTTCGCGCTGGCCTATGTGTGGGGCAGGCATCCTGATGCAATTGCCCCACCACCAATCGCATTCTCTCTCTGGCTGGACAATCTATTTGCTGCATACGATGCCGAGGCTTCAGGCTTGGTCGATATCTACTACACGCTAGGGGCCTCCTTCCTCTTGGTATCCCTTTGCACGTTCACGGCGTGGCGCATCTGCAAGCGCCTTCGCACCCGTTAGGCGAGCCCGCCCCGGCTGGCCTAACGGGTCGCCTTCGCGAGGCGATTGCAGACATGGCATCAAAGGATCAGCCCGCCAAGCGCCGTGCAACTGACTCGAGATACCCGCCAAGAAACGCCGGCAGCTCCGGATCGCCGCAATTGGCGACGTTAAAGCGCATCCAGGTGGTCGGCGACTGCTGCGGAGAAAACAAACTGCCCGGAGCGAGCAAGAAACCGGCCTCCTGGCCGGCAGCGGCGAACGCGTCGGCATCCACGCCGGCGTCGGCCCACAGGAACATGCCCGCGGCGGGCATCGAGAAGAGCGAAAATCCCGCATGTTCGAGCATGCGCCCACATTTGTCGCGCACGCCGTCGAGCCGCGCACGCAGGCGCTCGACATGGCGTCGATAGTGCCCTTCGGTCAGGATCTTGTAGAGCACGCGCTCGTTGAGCTCGGGCGTGGTCATGCCGATCAGCACCTTTTGATCTGCGATCGCCTGCGCGATCTGCGGCGCGCAGGCCACAAAGCCGACCCGGAGATTGGCAGTCAGCGTCTTCGAAAAACTGCCGAGGTAGATCACGCGGCCCAGTTGGTCGAGGCTCGCCAGCCGCGTCGCCGGGTAGCTCGGTGGGCATAAATCGCAATAAACGTCGTCTTCCACCACGATGAAGTCGTGTTCTTCGGCCAAACGCAAGATGCGAAACGCCTGGGCCGGCGACAGCGAGGTGCCCGTCGGATTCTGCAGCACGGAATTGATGACCAGCATTTTCGGCCGCCAGGTTTTGACAAGCGACTCCAACGCATCGAGGTCGGGGCCGTTCGGCGTATAGGGCAAACCGAGAAGTTGCGCGCCTTGCGCGGCAAAACGGCCGAACATCTGAAACCAGGCGGGATCGCCCACGATCACGGCATCGCCGGCCTGCACGTAGAGCCGGGCGATCAGATCGATCGCCTGCGTGATGCCCGAGACAAGCACGATCTGCTCGGGGGCCGCGCCGATCTCGAACTCCTCGAGCCGCGTCTGCAACTGCTGGCGCAACGGCAGAAATCCCTGCGCCGTGCCGCTTCCCAACCATTGGCCGCCGCTTTGCCGGCCCAGCGTACGCAATGCGCCGGCGACCAGCTCACCGTCGAGCCAGCGGCTCGGCAGGTAGCCGAGCCCCGGGCCTTTCTCTGGCGCGCCCGTATGAAGCGTGTTGCGCAGCAGCCAGACGACGTCGATCGGCCGTTGCGACGGCCGCTCACCCTGCACCGCCGCGCCTGCGGCCCCGCGCTCGCCCGGCACCGCGCCGGCGCGCTCGCGCACATAAAACCCGGAGCCGCGCCGGGAATCCAGATAACCCTGCGCCACGAGCCGCTCGTAGGCCTCGACGACGGTGAATCGCGAGACCCCCTTGTCTTGCGCGAGCTTGCGGATCGACGGCATTCTCATGCCGGGCCGAAAAACGCGCTCCTCGATCCGGCGCCGCGCCCATTGCACGAGCTGCTCGACGAGCGTCAGCTGTGAAGCGCCGTGCGGCGCGGGAATGAGATCGAGGGCAGTCGACATGGGGGATCCGAACTGTACCGAATAGTATCGCGGCGATTGTACCGTTACTGTGCCGGCCCAGACGATTAAAGTTGGATCCTGGCTCGATCTCCCGTGCCGCCGCCGTCGTTCGATCCGCGCGGCGCGCGCCAGTACCGTACCTGCCTTTGATCTGACACCGATGAACCACGCCTTTGCGCTCGAACTCGACCATCTCGTCGTCGCCGCCCGCACGCTCGAAGAGGGCTCACGCTTTATCGCCGATACGCTCGGCGTCGAACCCGTCGAGGGCGGCGCCCATGTCGCCATGGGGACGCACAACCGGCTGCTCGGCTTGTGGGGCGGCGCTTATCTCGAAGTAATCGCGATCGATCCGCAGGCGGGCAGCGAGCGCGCCGGCACGGACGGCACCCTGGCCCGGGCGCGTCCGCGCTGGTTCTCGCTCGACGACCCGGCCATGCAGGAGCGGCTCGCGCGCGGGCCCTACCTCGCGCATTGGGCCGCCCGCGTCCCCCGGCCGAAAGATCTCGGCCGCTGGCAGACCCAATATCCGTCGCGCATCCCGAGCGTGATCCGCATGGCGCGCGGCGAGTTGACCTGGCGGCTGACCGTGCCGGACGACGGCGCGTTTCCAAGCTGGGACGGCGCCGGCCAAGGCATCCTGCCAACCCTGATTCAATGGGACACGGCCGCACACCCCAGCTCGCGGCTGCCCGCGACGGGTTTGGCGGTCAAGCGCCTCCTGGCGCGCCACCCGCGCGCTGACGCAGTCCGCGCACAGCTCGAATGGCTCGGCGCGGCCCATTTGGTGGAGTTCGACGACACTGCGGACGCCCAAGACAGCGGACCTGCGCTCGTCGCCGAAATCGAGACGCCGTCGGGCGTGCGCACGCTCGCATAAGCGGCGCCCGCGCAACAGTCATCCATTGCTGAACCATTGATCGGAAGGAGTCGCTTCGTGACGAAGTCGCGTGAAACGCAAGGCATGCTGCTCGGGCTTATCGGCGTCATCATCTTCAGCCTGACGTTGCCGATGACGCGCATCGTCGTCGAGCAATTTCACCCATTGCTGAATGGCCTGGGGCGCGCGCTCGCGGCCTCCGTCCCTGCCGCGATCCTGCTCGCCTGGCGCCGCGAGCGCCTGCCCAACCGCGCCCAGTTGAAAGGCCTGGCCGTGACGGCGCTTGGCGTGATCGTGGCCTTCCCCGTGTTTTCTGCATGGGCGATGAAAACGGTGCCCGCCTCCCACGGCGCCCTCGTCAATGGCCTGCAGCCGTTGTTCGTGGCCATCTACGCCGCCTGGCTCTCGCGCGAGCGGCCCTCGCCCGCATTCTGGGCCAGCGCGGCGCTCGGTAGCGCGCTCGTCGTCGCCTATGCGCTGCACGCCGGTGGCGGCTCACTGCAAGCGGGCGACCTGCTGATGCTGGCGGCCGTCGCGGTCGGCGCGCTCGGCTATGCCGAAGGCGCGCGTCTCGCACGCGATCTCGGCGGCTGGCAGGTGATCTGCTGGGCGCTCGTGCTGGCAGCGCCCGTCCTCGTCGTGCCCGTTGCCTGGCTCGGCTGGCAGCAGCACCTGCAGCACCCGGAGCCGGTGGCGCTGCGCACGTGGCTCGCGTTCGGCTACGTCTCGCTGTTTTCCCAATTCATCGGCTTTTTCGCCTGGTATGCGGGACTCGCCATGGGCGGCACCGCTCGCGTGGGACAAGTCCAGCTGTTGCAGATATTCTTCACGATCGCGTTCGCCGCACTGTTTTTCGGCGAAACTGTCGCGCCTTCCACATGGATGTTCGCCGCCGCCGTCATCGCCACGGTCGTGCTCGGCCGCAAGGCGGCCGTTCGCACCTACGCAACGCCGGCGCCCGCAACGGACCGACTCGCGCGATAATCGCGCTTCTCGCCGCGAAACATTTACCGGTGTTTCGGTACCGACGACGAAAACCGACTCAACCACCATCGAGGACTAAGGAGACATTTCATGGATCACAGCGATCTGCCGCATATGAATTGGCGCATTTCCGAGCGCGCGCGCAAACTTACGAGCTCCGCCATCCGCGAGATCCTGAAAGTCACCGAAAGGCCTGAAGTCATCTCGTTTGCGGGCGGCCTGCCCTCGCCGGCAACGTTCCCTGCCGAACGCATGCGCGAGGCGTCGGAGCGCGTGTTGCGCGACTCGCCGGCCGCCGCGCTTCAGTACAGCGCGACCGAAGGCTATATGCCGCTGCGGGAATGGGTCGCGGCGCGCTATTCGAAAGACGGCGTCACGATTCGCCCGAGCCAGGTGCTCATCGTCACGGGCTCGCAGCAGGCGCTCGATCTGCTCGGCAAGGTCCTGATCGACGCGGGCAGCCCGGTGCTCGTCGAAACACCGACGTACCTGGGCGCGCTGCAATCGTTCTCGATGTACGAAGCGGATTACGTGCAGGTCCCCACCGATGAGAACGGTCTCATCCCCGAGGGCCTGACGCCCGAATTGACCGCGGGCGCGCGTCTGCTTTACGCGCAGCCGAATTTTCAAAACCCGACGGGGCGCCGCCTGCCGCTCGAACGCCGCCGCGCGCTGGCCGCATTCGCGCGCACGAGCCCCTTCCCGGTGATCGAAGACGATCCCTATGGCGCGCTCGACTATGCCGGCGCGCCGTTGCCGACGCTGCTGTCGATGGCGCCCGACCACGTCGTTCATTGCGGTTCGTTTTCGAAAGTGCTCGCGCCGGGCCTGCGCATCGGCTACATCATTGCGCCCGAGGAACTCCATTTCAAACTCGTGCAAGCGAAGCAAGCCACCGATCTGCACACGCCGAGCTTTACCCAGCGCATCGTCCACGAGGTCGTCAAGGACGGTTTCCTCGACGAGCACGTCCCGTCGATCCGCGCACTCTATCGCGACCAATGCGCCGCGATGCTCTCTTCGCTCGAGCGTCATATGCCCGAGGGCGTCAAGTGGAATCGCCCTGAAGGCGGCATGTTCGTCTGGGTCAACCTGCCCAAACACGTCGACACGATGAAGCTGCTCGAAGCCGCCGTGGCCGACAACGTCGCGTTCGTGCCAGGCGGCCCCTTCTACGCGCACGAGCCCGATCTCAGCACGCTGCGCCTTTCGTTCGTCACCGTGCCGCCGGCGCGCATCGATGAAGGCGTCGCGCGTCTGGCCAAGCTCATTCGCGAACGTCTGTAAGCACCCGGGCACCCGCGAAGCTGAACGCCATTGCACGCGGGTGACAGAGCAAGCACTACGCGACTCCCAAGCGAACCCTGACGAGTCACCAAGCCACACCCTAACTTCAACGTTCAAGGAACTGACTGACATGGCAACTCCCAACGTCTACGACAAACTCAAGGCACTCGGCATCGAGCTGCCCAACGCCGCCACGCCGGCCGCGGCCTACGTCATGTCCGTGCAAACGGGCAACACTGTCTTCTTGTCGGGCCATACGGCAAAGAAGGACGGCAAGCCGTGGGTCGGCAAGCTGGGCGCGAACATGACGACCGAGGAAGGCAAGGTCGCAGCGCGTTCGGTGGCTGTCGATCTCATCGCAACGCTGCATGCGCAGCTCGGCGATCTGAACCGCGTCAAGCGCATCGTCAAGGTGATGAGCCTCGTGAACTCGACGCTCGAATTTACCGAGCAGCATCTCGTCACGAACGGCGCGTCCGAATTGTTCTTCGAGGTGTTCGGTGACGCCGGCAAGCACGCGCGTTCGGCATTCGGCGTCGCCCAGATTCCGACCGGTTCGTGCGTCGAAATCGAACTGATTGCGGAAGTCGCCTAAGTCAAGCGGAGCTTGCCGATGAACGCGCGTCAGGTTCGCTTCAAGCAGGTCGATGTGTTTGGTCACACGCCCTTCAAGGGCAACCCGCTGGCCGTCGTCTTCGATGCGGACGGCTTGAGCGGGCAGGACATGCAAACGATCGCCCGCTGGACCAACCTGTCCGAAACGACGTTCATCTGCCGCCCGACCGATCCCGAGGCGGACTATCTCGTGCGGATCTTCACGCCCGTCTACGAGATGCCTTTCGCGGGCCATCCGACGCTGGGCACCGCGCACGCGTTGCTCGAAAGCGGTTACGTGCCGCGTCGCGCCGGACGGCTCGTCCAGCAATGCGGGGTCGGGCTCGTCGAGCTCGCCGTGCACGAAGACGGCTCGTTGGCGTTCGTCGCGCCGCCAGCCCGCATCGCACCGCTCGACGCCGACGAATTGCAGTTGCTCAAGTGCGCGTTGCGATGCGATGGCATCGGTTTCATAACCCGTCCGCCGTGCCGTATGGACAACGGTGCGACCTGGCTGACGATCGGTGTCGATTCGCCGCAGGCCTGCCTCGCCATTCAGCCCGATCCCGCCCTCACGTGGCAAATCATGCAAAAAACGGGCATGTCCGGACTCGCTTTTTATGCAGCACACGCGCCGGACGGCCCGGCGACCCTCGAAGTGCGCTGCATTGTCGTAGACGGCCCGTTCGATCTCTACGAAGATCCGGTCACCGGTAGCGCCAACGCAGGGATTGCCTGCCTGCTGGCAGCGCGGAACCAGCGGCCCGGTGCAAGTTACTCGGTGCGGCAGGGCACGGCCATCGGGCGCGACGGACGCGTCACCGTCCATTACGGCGAAGACGGCAAGATCTGGGTAGGCGGCCGCTCGGTGACGATCGTCGACGGCACTGTCCGGCTCGGCTAAGCCGGAATCGTTTCAGTCCGCACGAGGCGGTTTCATGGCGCGGGCAAGCGCGCATCCTTCTTCACGTTCCCATCTATCGGCGCTTTTCGAGCGCCGTCGGAATAGACATTCAGCCTATCGAGACCTCGCAGGATCAATGCTTGCAGCGTCCCGCTACCGGTCTCGCTCGCCTTTTCCCTCTGTCTGCGCCGCGCCGCGGGGGTTTCGCCGCTACCGAAGCAACGAAACGCGAATATCATTGCCGAAAGCGTGCCCGTCGCGACAAACGTTTACCCCCTAAACCGGCGCTATCTTAATTTTTATCCATTCAGTAATATCCTCGATGAGGAGCGTCCGCGACCGAAGCGGCCCGCCCTAAACCAGTCAACGATGAACTTCGCCCGGCTCCACTCGACGAGAGACCCCCGCAGCAAGCCCGATGCCGCGGGCTCGCGCCGTCGCGCCCTGATCGCGATCCCGGTGCTGGGCGTGCTTGTGCTCGCGCTGCTGTGGACGGTCATTTCCGCGCGCCTGTCGGTGGAGCGGGACTCGACTTACCGTGAAGCGACGGCTTCTGCGGCGATTCTTTCGTCCGCGCTCGAGCAACACACGGTCAAGGCGATCCACCAGGTCGATCAGATCACGCGTTTCGTCAAGTACGAGTTCGAAAAGAGCCCTGAGCATTTCGACCTCACCAGCACGGTCGAAAAAGGCGTCGTGCAAAGCGATACGCTCGTGCAGGTCGCCATCATCGACGAGCGCGGGATCCTCGTCGCCAGCACGGCCGAATCGAACCCCGCGCCGATCGATCTGTCCGATCGCGAGCACTTCAAGGTTCACGAGCACGAGAACGACGACCAGTTGTACATCAGCAAGCCCGTGCTCGGGCGCGTCTCGCATCAGTGGACGCTGCAGATGACGCGTCGGTTGAATCATGCCGATGGCTCGTTCGCCGGTGTCGTGGTGGTGTCGGAGGATCCGAGCTACTTCACGAGCGACTTCTACAACAACGCAGCGATCGGCAAGGACGGCGTCATCGCCGTGATCGCCGACAACGGCGCCGTGCTCGCGCGCCGCACCGGCTTGGCGCGCACCCCGGCTGGCGCATTCTCGGCCAGCGGCACCTATCCGATCTCCGAGCACGTTTCGGGGACGATGGTCGATCCCATCGATCACATCAAGCGCATCGTTTCCTATCGGCACATCGACGGCTATCCGATGGGCGTGCTCGTCGGGTTGTCGGAAGCGGAGGAATTTGCCGACTATAACCACACGCGCAACGTCTATCTGTTGATGGCGAGCTTCATCTCGCTTGCCATGCTGGCCTTTTTCGCCGTCGCCACGGGCTTGATCGGCAAACTGCTAGGCCGCGAGCGCGAGATGACGCACCTCGTCGAATACGATCTGCTCACGGGCCTGCGCAATCGCTACGCGACGCTGCAGGGCTTGCGGCGCGACGTCGGCGATCCCACCAACGTCGGGCGCCTCGCCATCCTCTTCATCGATCTCGACAACTTCAAAACCGTCAACGATACGCTCGGTCACAATGCCGGCGACATCGTGCTGCAGATGACGGCTTCGCGGCTGTCCGACGCCGTCGGCGCCGCCGGTGTGCTCTCGCGCATCGGCGGCGACGAGTTCGTGGTCGTGCTGAAAGGCGGCGACGTCGAGCGACAGGCCGTGCAGCTGGCCGAAAGCGTGCGCGAGACGTTCGAGCATCCGTTCGATGTGCGCGGCACGTCGTTCGTCTTGCACGCCAGCATCGGCATCGCCCTCTACTCGGTCGGCAGCGAAAGCGAAATCGATCTGCTCAAAAAGGCCGACCTCGCCATGTACAGCGCGAAGGACGCTGGCAAGAATTGCTATCAGTTCTATTCGCCGCATCTGTCGCATCGTGCCGATCACCTGATGCAATGGGAACAGCAACTGCGCGTCGCGCTTGGCGAAAATCAGCTGTTCCTCGTCTATCAACCGAAAATCGATCTCGCCCGGCGCTGCATCACCGGCTTCGAGGCGCTCGCACGCTGGAATCATCCGCAGCAGGGCGTCATCTCGGCAAGCGAATTCATTCCGGTGGCCGAGTCGACGGGCCTCATCGTACCGATCGGCGAGTTCGTGATTCAAACGGCTTGCCGGCAACTCGCCGAGTGGCAACGCGACGGCTACGAGTCGCTTTCGCTCGCCGTCAACGTCTCGGCCGTGCAGTTCTGGCGCGGCGATCTCTACGAGACGATCTCACGCGCGATCGAGGAGACGGGCATCCCGGCTCACAGGCTCGAGCTCGAGATCACCGAGACCGCGATGATGGAGTACCCGGAACTCGTTTCGGAGAAGATCGTAGCGTTGAAGCGACTGGGCGTCAGCATCGCGCTCGATGATTTCGGCACCGGTTATTCGTCCTTGTCGTACCTGAACCGGTTCTCCGTCGATACGCTCAAGGTCGATCGATCGTTCGTGCAGGCGATCCCGGCTGACCGTAGCGTCTGCGTGATGGTCTCGGCGATCGTCAACCTCGCGCGCTCGCTGGGGTTGACCGTTGTCGTCGAAGGCACGGAGACCGAAGAACAGATCGCGTGGCTCTCGGCCCTTGGCAGCATTCAAGCGCAAGGCTTCCTTTTCTCGCGCCCCGTCCCCGCGGACGGCATCGCCGCGCTGCTCGAGCGCTTCGGCGTCTGCGACACGCGCGAGCCTTTCGGCGCGCACGGAAAGAGCAAGAAGAATACAAGCAAACAGTCGGCGTAACGACGCGCGCCGGCCACCAACGGAGCACGGAGACAACGAAGGACAGCTCAGATGAGCGATGCCAGCACGAAACGAAGGCCTTCTGCGCGCACCGCCAGCACCGCTGCAACCGTGGAGGAGCGGTCGCACGGATCCACGGCGCGTCAAAGCGGACCCGAATCGTTATGGACGCTGTTTCGCGTCATCTTCGCGTTATCGGCGCTTTCGTGGGGCGGGCTCGCGCTGATGGCGCAGCTCGAGTTGCATTACGTCGAACGCGAGCGCCGCTTCACCCCGGTGGAGTACTCCGATTTGGTCGCGCTGGCATGGATGACGCCGGGCGCCGTCGGCTGTAACGTCGCCGTGCAAGTCGGCTACGCGCTGCGCGGAAGCATCGGCGCATGGGTAGCCGGCTTCGCCTCCGTGCTGCCGTTCTTCTGCACGATGACGGCGTTCGCCACCTTCTATCAGGCGCCATTCATACGCGCCCTCGCAACGCCGGGGCTGATCGACCAATTTGCGATCGTGCTCGCCGCGCTGATCGGCCTTACCTGGTACCGGCAAACGCGCGCGCTCGTGCATGAACCGCTCGAATGGGCTTCGGCCACTATAGCGTGCCTGGTGCTGTTGACAGTCCATGGCACGGCCGCATTCGTCCTGCTGCTGGCCGGCTCGTTCGCCGCAGGATGGATCGCGAGTCCGGCGCGCGGCGGCAAATTGAAAGTCTCGCTTTCATTCGCCGATAAGCTCGTCGTGCTGGCGCTCATCGCGCTGATCGTGCTATTTGCCACGCCGCTGTCGCCCTACTATGCCACTCGCCTGATCTGGCCGCGGCTCGCCGGTGCCGGGGTGACGTTATTCGGCGGCGGGTTCTCCGCGCTGCCCGTTCTGAAAGCGCTGTTCGAGGCGCCAGGGCTCGGGGTCAGCGCGCGCGAGTTCACGCTGGCGTTCACGCTTTCACCCGTTTCGCCGGGGCCGCTGTTGAACGTCGTGCCGTTTCTCGGTTATCTCGTGCAAGGATGGCCCGGTGCCGTTGAAGCGACCTGCGCGCTGTTCATCCCGTCCGGGATACTGATTGTGTTCGCACGGCGTCATACGCACCGTCTGCTCGAAACGCACCAGCGCTTCGAGCACGGCATGCGCATGCTGCGTGCCGCCACCACGGCGTTCTTGCTGACTGCCGTGGTACGGATCGGCGAGCACACCCCGCATGAGGCGGCCTATCTCGTCACGGCGGCTTTCGCGCTGGTATGCCTTGCCCGCTTCAAGATGCCCGTGTACGCGGTCTATGCGATCGTCGCCGTCGTGTTCGGCGCGGCGCATCTGCTTGGATTTCGATGAACGGCGGCAGACAGAGCGCGCAGCCTGACTACGCGTAGCCGAGCACGCCGATGGCCGCGCCGGCGGCGATCAGCCAGAGCGGGTTGAGCCGCGTGCTCAGCCCTACTGCAACCGTTGCGATCGTCAACGCGACCGTAGCGATCGAATGATCGGCGCCCTGCGCGAGCGTCGCGCCCGTTGCCATCAGCAGACCGATCGTCACCGGCGCCAGCGCCCGGCGAATGATCGTCATCCAACGAGCATCGCGGTGCGCGCCCGTATAGTGTTCGAATGCGAGCGCACAGAGCGAGGACGGACCGCACATCGCCAACGTCGATACGAGCGCGCCCGCGAACCCCGCCACCTGCCAGCCGAACAGCGCGACGAACAACACGTTCGGCCCTGGCGACGCCTGCGAGATGGCGAACAACGCCGCGAATGTCGTATCGTCGATCCAGTGATTCTGTTCGACGAGAAATCGATGCATCTCCGGGATGACCGCCGTCGCTCCGCCGAACGCGATGGCCGACACGAGCGCGAAGCGCCAGGCGAGTTCGATCAGAATCATCGCTGCGCCCTCCATTCAACGACGAGCGCGGCAGGAATCAGCACAAGCATGACCCAGCCGAGCGGCAGATGGAGGATGCCGACGGTCGTCAACGACAGGAGGCCGAAAACCAGCCCACGCACGGTGCGCGGTTGGCTCTGAGCGAGCTTTACGCCCGTCATCAGCACGAGCCCTGCAGCCACCGCCATCATGCCGCGCAACGCGCCTTGAACCGTGGCGAGCGCGCCGAAGCGGTGATAGAGCGCGCCCAGTGCGAGCACGATGAAAAACGGCGCGAGCAGCAAACCCATTGCCGCGGCGAGCGCGCCGCGCAAGCCGCAATGTCGATAGCCGACGATCACGGCGATATTGCAGATATTGGGTCCGGGAAGGATTTGACCGACGGCGAGCAACTCGGCGAACTCGCGATCGTCGAGCCAGCGCCTGCGATCGACGAGCATCCGGCGGGCCCAGGGCATGACGCCGCCGAAGCCGTAGATGCTCATCTCGGCAAATGTACGAAACAGCTCCGACGCCGAAACGCGCGCCGAGCGGCGCACCTCGGGGGGCGCGGCGGCGGAAGAGTCGCGGGGGTTCATCGTCTGATTGCCCGTAAAGCCTGCAGTATCGCGCAAGTGGCCCTGCAAGCACCATTAATGCAACGAACGGTAATCGTTGCATTCGCAACGATCCTTCGGCTGGTTGCCGCGCCGCGTTCGGCCGGGGTTGCCGCCCCGGTTACCTTCGATCAGAACCCGCGCGAGAGCACCGCCAGTGCGATCGCGACAACGCCGAGCACGAGATTGAGCAGTACGAGCCGGCGCATCGTATCGACGGCGCGCGCCCCGTCGGGCCAGCGCTGCGCCTGCACGGCACGGCGGATGCGCGGAAACACGGCGAATCGAACGTGGCCGAAGATCAGCATCATGACGACGCCGGCCGCCGCCATTGCATGGATCTGCCACGGCGCCCGGGCGCCGCCGAAGCGCGACATCAGGAAACCACCCGAAATCAGGATCGCAATCACCGCCGCACCGATCCAGTTGAAGAACCGTGAGAACACGGCCTCGATCAACGGCAGGCGAAGCTGCGGGGAGACATCCCCAAGCGCAGGGCGCAGACAGAAATGGGCGAACACCATGCCGCCCACCCACACGGCAACGAAGGCCAGATGCAGAAACAATGCAACGTCGATCGCGATCGACACGGGGGACATAGGACTCTCCAAAGGCGGGCTGTGTTAACAGTTGTTGTTCGGTTGTTGTTCGGTTGTTGCTTTGTTTATGCTTCGTCGTTGCTTGGCCGCTGCGGCGGCTCATCCGGCGAACGGCACGCGCCAGACGCCCGCGCGCGCCGCCGGTTCTGCCCAGCCTCAATCGAGCGCAGGGCGCAGTGAGGCGATCTTCAAGCGCGTATCGGGCGTGCGTCCGCGCCGTGCGCGTTTGCCAATGTGCGGCGCAAGTTGCGCAGCCCCGAACTTTTCTTCTTGCGGTTTGCCGCCGCGGCCCGTGCCGAGCAGAACAACGCCGGCCGGCCCGATCGCCAGCGCCTGTACGAGCTTTTCGCCGTCGTCGAGCCCCATGAGGATGATGCCGCGGCCACCCGCGCTGAGCTGCTTCATCTCATCGAGGCCGAACACCGCGAGACGCGACGACCCCGATAGACACGCAACCTGCGTCGCTTGCGGCAACACAGGCATCGGCGCAAGCGGCTGCGCACCCTCGTCGATCGTCATAAACGACTTGCCGGCCTTGACCCGGCTGACCATATCGCCGACGCGCGCGATAAAGCCGTAGCCGTTGCTCGACGCGAGCAACAGTTGTTGCTCCGCGTGGGCGGCGTAGTAGTGCATCAGATGCGTGCCCGCTTCGAGCTCGATCAGCGAAGTGACCGGAACGCCGTCGCCGCGCCCGCCCGGCAACAGCGTGACAGGCACCGAATAAACGCGCCCCTTGCTGCCCCATGCGATCAGCACGTCGGGCGTGCGACATTGGAACGCGGCGTAGAGACTGTCGCCATCCTTGAACGTGAAGCCGGCCACGTCGAGCCCATGGCCCTTGAGCGCACGCACCCAGCCGCGCTGCGAGACCACGACGGTTACGGGCTCGTCGACCACGCGGGCTTCGAACGTCGCACGCTTTTCCTGCTGGATCAGCGTGCGACGTTCGTCGCCGTACTGCTTCGCATCGGCTTCGATCTCCTTGATGATCTGGCGCTTCATCGCCGATTCGTTCGCGAGCAGGTCCTCGAGCCTGGACTTCTCCTCACGCAGCGCTTCAAGCTCCTTCTCGATCTTGATCTTCTCAAGCCGGGCAAGTTGACGCAGCCGGATTTCCAGGATGTCGTCGGCTTGCCGTTCGCTCAAACCGAACGCGCTCATGAGCGCTGCCTTCGGTTCTTCCGATTCGCGAATGATGTGGATGACCTCGTCGATATTGAGGAAGACGATCATCCGCCCTTCGAGGATGTGGATGCGGTCGTCGACCTTCGCGAGCCGATGGCGCGTGCGGCGCGTCACCGTCGTAAAGCGGAAGCCGATCCACTCTTGCAGGATTTCGAGCAGGCCCTTCTGTCGCGGCCGCCCGTCCGCGCCGATCATGACGAGGTTCAACGCGGCGTTCGATTCGAGGCTCGTATGCGCGAGCAGGGAATGGACGAACTCGGTTTGATCGATGCGACTCGACTTCGGTTCGAACACGATTCGTACGGGCGCATCCTTGCCCGACTCGTCGCGCACGGCGTCGAGCAGCCCCAGCATCGCCTGCTTCGTCTGCAGTTGTTCCGGCGTCAGCGATTTCTTACCGAGCTTGAGCTTCGGATTCGTGAGCTCCTCGATTTCCTCGAGCACTTTCTGGCAAGACGTGCTCGGCGGCAACTCATTGACGACGAGCTGCCACTGACCACGCGCAAGCTCTTCGATCTTCCAGCGCGCCCGTACTTTGAGGCTGCCGCGACCGGCTTCGTAAGCGGCGGCGATCTCGGCCGCGCTCGAAATGATCTGCCCGCCACCGGGGAAATCGGGCCCGGGCACGATCTCCATCAGCTCGGCGTGCGTCATCTTCGGATGACGAATCATCGCCACGGCGGCTTGCGCGACCTCGCGCAGATTGTGCGAAGGGATCTCGGTCGCGAGGCCAACGGCAATGCCCGATGCGCCGTTGAGCAGCAGGAACGGCAGCCGCGCGGGCAACAGCTTCGGCTCTTGAAACGAGCCGTCGTAGTTCGGCGAGAAATCGACCGTCCCTTCGTCGATCTCATCGAGCAGCAGCTTCGCGATCGGCGTCAGCCTGGCTTCGGTGTAGCGCATGGCCGCCGCGCCGTCGCCGTCGCGCGAGCCGAAGTTGCCCTGGCCGTCGATCAGCGGATAGCGCATCGAAAAACCCTGCGCGAGACGCACGAGCGCGTCATAGGCCGATTGATCGCCGTGCGGGTGATATTTGCCGAGCACGTCGCCGACGACGCGGGCCGACTTTACCGGCTTGGCCTCGGCGCCGAGCCCCATTTCGTTCATCGCGAACAGAATGCGGCGCTGCACGGGCTTTTGGCCATCGCAGACGTCGGGCAGCGCCCGGCCTTTGACGACGCTCACGGCGTAGTCGAGATAAGCGCGCTCGGCGTAGTGGCCGAGTGTCAGAGACTCGCCATCGGGCGCGGCGGCCGGTGCGAACAGATCGTCTTGTTGATCCATCGAAAATGTTGTCCGTATTCAGAAGACCAAAGGAGAAGCGCCTGGTTTAGGGCCGATGCGACCTTCGAACACTGGCATGGCGGCGATGCACGCCGCTCGCCTCGCGCACGACCCTGGCGGTGCCTGCCTCAAATGTCGGCTTCGACTTCGTTGCCTTTCTCTTCGAGCCAGCTGCGCCGCGCCGCCGCTTCGCCCTTGCCCATCAGCATCGTCATGCGCGAAACCGTGCCGTCGTATTCGAGCTCGCCGAGTGCGATCGGCATGAGCCGCCGCGTGTCGGGGTTCATCGTCGTATCCCACAGTTGCTCGGCACTCATTTCGCCGAGCCCTTTGAAGCGGCTGATCGACCATTGCGTTTCGCGCACGCCGTCCTTGCGCAGCTTGTCGAGCGTGGCTTCGAGCTCGCCTTCATCCAGCGCGTAGAGCTTTTGCGCGGGCTTCTTGCCGCGCGCAGGCGCATCGACGCGAAACAGCGGCGGCCGCGCGACGTGGACGTGCCCGCGTTCGATCAACTGCGGGAAATGCTTGAAGAACAACGTCAGCAGCAACACCTGGATATGCGCGCCGTCGACGTCCGCGTCGGACAGGATGCAGATCTTGCCGTACCGCAGATTCGATAGATCGACATTGTCGTCGGGGTTATGCGGATCGACGCCGATCGCCACCGAGATGTCGTGCACTTCGTTGTTCGCAAACAGCCGGTCGCGCTCCGTCTCCCACGTGTTGAGGACCTTGCCGCGCAACGGCAGAATCGCCTGGAATTCCTTGTCTCGGCCCATCTTGGCCGAGCCGCCGGCCGAATCGCCTTCGACGAGAAACAGCTCGTTGCGCGAGATGTCGGTCGATTCGCAATCGGTCAGCTTGCCGGGCAGCACAGCCACGCCCGAACTCTTGCGCTTTTCGACCTTTTGTCCGGCGCGCGTACGCGCCTGCGCCTGCTTGATGACGAGTTCGGCGAGCTTCTTGCCGTGCTCGACATGCTGATTGAGCCACAATTCGAGCGCGGGACGGGCGAACGACGAAACGAGCTTGACCGCGTCGCGGCTGTTCAGGCGCTCCTTGATCTGGCCTTGGAACTGCGGATCGAGCACCTTGGCAGACAGCACGAACGACACGCGCGCGAAGACGTCCTCCGCCAGCAGCTTCACGCCTTTGGGCTGCAGGTTGTGCAGCTCGACGAAACTCTTGACCGCCTGGAACAGCCCGTCGCGCAGACCCGATTCGTGCGTGCCCCCTGCCGGGGTGGGAATGAGGTTCACGTACGACTCGCGCTGCAGCGGGCCTTCCTCGCTCCAGGCGACGACCCAGGCAGCGCCTTCGCCTTCGGCGAACGCATCTTCGTTCGCACGCGCGCTGTCGGCGTAGCGCTCGCCCTCGAACAGCGGAATCAGGAGTTCGCTGCCCGCCATGCCTTCCAGCAAATAGCCGCGCAGGCCATCCTCGTATTTCCAGCTTTGGCGCTCGCCCGTCTTCTCGTTGACGAGCACGACCTCGACGCCCGGCAACAACACGGCTTTCGAGCGCAACAGCCGCTGCAGTTCGCCAAGCGGCAGATTCGCGGAATCGAAGTACTTCGGATCGGGCAGCGCGGTGACGCGTGTACCCGAGCGCTTCTCGCCGCGTTCGGCCGGCCGCACGGTGAGCGGCGCTTTGACGTCGCCGTGCGCAAAGCCGACGTGCGCGACTTTGCCCTCACGCCAAACCGTCACATCGAGCCGCGACGACAATGCGTTCGTGACCGATACGCCGACGCCGTGCAGGCCGCCCGAGAACGTATAGGCGCCGCCCGCCGCCTTGTCGAACTTGCCGCCCGCATGCAGACGCGTGAAGACGATCTCGACGACGGGCACGCCTTCCTCGGGATGCATGCCGAACGGAATCCCGCGCCCGTCGTCGTCGACGGAGACCGATTGATCGGCATGCAGCGTAACGGTGATCTGCCGGCCGTGGCCGCCGAGCGCTTCATCCGAGGCGTTGTCGATCACTTCCTGGATGATGTGCAGCGGATTTTCGGTGCGCGTGTACATGCCCGGCCGCTGCTTGACCGGCTCGAGCCCTTTGAGCACCTTGATCGACGCCTCGCTATAGGCGGTGCTTGGCTTTTTCGTGGACATGGTTGGGGGCGCCTGGCCTCGTGTTGGTCGTTGTCCACAGCGCGTGTGGATATCCGCGTGGACAAAGCGTTGAAAGGTCAAAAAAAGCGAATCGAAACAATGAAAGCGGCTGGCGTGCCCGCGAAGCGGGCGCGGCCGGCGGCTCTGGATGCTCGTCCGTCCTGGTCGCGGCGTATTTTACTGGTTTCGTTTGATGCGGCAATTCGGTTGCCCGGCCTATCGGTGAGGCGGCCGATCCTCCGAGCGGCCTATCCTCCCGGTTCGGCGGCCCCTGCGGCGGCCTCTTTGCCGGGGGCGACCCAACCTCCGGCCGTCCCTCGGGCAGGCCGTCTCATCGGCGGGCCTGCCCGCGCGCTCGCGTCATTTGCGCTTCGCTTCAAGCGCCTCCCACCGCTCCAGCGCGGCGAGCAGTTCATCGTCGATCGCGGCAAAGCGCTCGGTCAAACGCGCCCCTTCCTTCGCGTCGCGCGCGAAGATCGACCCATCTTCGAGCTGCGCACCGATGGCTTTCTGCTCGGCTTCGAGCGCCGCGATCGCATCGGGCAGCGCCTCCAACTCGCGCTGCTCCTTGAACGAGAGCTTGACGGTACGCTGGGCATTGCGCCCCGCGGCGCTTTCCTTGGGCGCCGACTCGCGCGGCGCGGCCTTCGGGGCGTTCCTGGCCGCCGCTTCCTGCGCCAGACGTTCGGCGCGCGCGCTCTGCGTCTGCCAGTCGGTGAAACCGCCGACGTACTCGCGCCATTGTCCGGCACCTTCCGAGGCGATCACGGAGGTCACGACGTTGTCGAGAAACGCGCGATCGTGGCTGACGAGGAGCACCGTGCCGTCATACTCGGACAGCAGTTCCTCGAGCAACTCCAGCGTGGGAATGTCGAGGTCGTTCGTGGGTTCGTCGAGCACAAGCACATTGGCGGGCCGCGCAAACAGACGCGCGAGCAAAAGCCGATTGCGCTCGCCGCCCGAGAGCGACTTCACGGGCGAGCGCGCACGCTCGGGCGCGAACAGGAAATCGCCGAGATAGCTCATCACGTGCTTGCGCGTGCCGTTGACCTCGATCCAATCGCTGCCGGGACTGATCGTATCGGCAAGGCTCTTTTCCGGGTCGAGCTGCGCGCGCATCTGATCGAAGTAGGCCACCTGCAGATTCGTGCCGACGCGGACGGTGCCTTCGTCGGGCGCGATCTGGCCGAGGATCAGCTTGAGCAAGGTCGTCTTGCCCGCGCCGTTCGGACCGATGAAGCCGATCTTGTCGCCGCGCATGACCGTCGTGGTGAAGCGATCGACGACCGTGCGCTCGCCAAACCGCTTCGTCACGTCGACGAGTTCGGCGACGATCTTGCCCGAACGCTCGCCCTGCCCCACGTCGAGCTTCACATTGCCTTGCACGTTGCGGCGCTCCTCGCGCTGACGCCGCATTTCGACGAGCCGCGCGATGCGACCGACACTGCGCGTGCGGCGTGCTTCGACGCCCTTGCGGATCCACACTTCCTCTTGCGCGAGCAGTTTGTCGAATTTCTCGTTCTCGACGCGCTCGACTTCGAGCTGTTGCGCCTTCCGGGTCTGATAGGCCGAGAAATTGCCGGGATACGAGAGCAGCCGGCCGCGATCGAGTTCGACGATGCGCGTGGCGACGCGATCGAGAAAAGCGCGATCGTGCGTAATGAACAGCAGACCGGCGCGCGAGCCGACGAGCAGGTCTTCCAGCCAGCGAATGCCGTCGAAATCGAGGTGGTTCGTGGGTTCGTCGAGCAGCAGCACATCGGGATCGACGACGAGCGCCTGCGCCAATGCGACGCGCTTTTGCATGCCGCCCGACAGCGCGCCAACGCGGGCGTCGCCGTCGAGATTCAATTGCGCGATCGTCGTAGCGACGCGCGTACGCCAATTCCAGGCGTCGGTTGCGTCGAGCGACGATTGCAGCGTGTTCATGCGCGCGAGCAGCGCGTCGTGCTCGGGTCCTTCCGGTGTGGCCGCGAGCGCATGGGCCACGGCGTCGTATTCTTCGAGCGAGGCGCGCACGGGTGCGAGACCGCCGGCGACGGCATCGAACACCGAAGCCTGCGCGTCGAACTCCGGTTCTTGCGGCACGTAGACGGTGGACAAATCCTGCTGACGCGTGACGAGTCCGTCATCGGGCTGCATGAGCGCGGCGACGATCTTGAGCAGGGAAGACTTGCCCGCCCCGTTACGGCCGATCAGGCCGACGCGTTCGCCGGCTTCGAGCGAAAAGTCGGTGTGATCGAGCAGCGCGACGTGGCCGAACGCGAGCTGCGCGTCGACGATTGAGTAAAGCGACATGAAAGAGCGCGCCTGCAATAAACGAAACGTCCATTGTACCGGCCGCGCTGCGATTGCCGGCTCACGCCGTCCGTTCGGTACAATGCAGCGTTTTTTGGGTTGGAACTTGGTTAGTAAGCGGGGTGGGACGCTGTGAGCGAAGTGATCGAATACAAGAGCTGGGTTTGCCTGATTTGCGGCTGGATCTACAACGAAGAAGAGGGGCTGCCTGACGAAGGCATCGCGCCCGGTACACGCTTCGCCGATATTCCCGACGATTGGCGCTGCCCGCTATGCGACGTCGGCAAGGGCGACTTCGCGGTGGTCGAGTTCTGAACGGCCGGCTGATCGGATCGCTGGGCGCCGATCGCTGAGCGCCGACGCAATTTTGCGCGCATGAGCGCACCGGTAAGCGCGTCGCCTTTGCTATACTCTGCGCGCGCCGGTGCATTCGGGCTCCTCGCCCGACGAGCCATCCTCCCCGTAGTTCAATGGATAGAACAAGTGCCTCCTAAGCGCTAGATACAGGTTCGATTCCTGTCGGGGGGACCATCGCAAGCTCGCCTTGCTGGCCGCACAGCCATTCGCGAAGGGGCGTCTCATCGGCCGCCTCATCGCCCGCCGTTTGATCGAAACGGACGAACAGGCTTCGATTGACCGATTCAGCCAGCCGACGACGAATTTGAAATGGCAGCGCCACACATTTGATTCGCAATACAAACGCAGAGGCGGACAAAGTTCCAGCCGTCGCCGGGTCGGAGCAACGCCGTGTTCCGCGCTTGTATTCGACCATTGCCCACCGGACAACGCTGTCCACCTCAAAAACCGGACAAACCGCACCGTGCTAGCATTCCCCAGTCACGAAAGCGCGTTATGAACCCGATTACAGCTCATCGATTCGACGAGGAATTCGCGCCGCACATTGCGCAGGCAGTCAAAGCCGTCGTCGGCCCCAACGCCGATGTGCAACTCCAGCCTTACGGCGGCCCCGGCCGTCCGACCACACTGAAAATCACGGCGCCGAGCTCCGAGCGCGTGCGCGGCACGCGCCATCCGCTCAATCTGCATTTGACCTGGGATGAATGCGAAATCGCCTCGCTGATGGCGCAACACGGCCCGCAGCGATTCGCTCACTATCTGGACGCCCTGCCGCGCAAACTGCGCGCATGGCAGCTCGCACGCGATTTCGACTTGGGCACGCGCTCGCAAGCCGAACCTGTCGTCTTGCTAGGCAATCTCGATCTGGAAGGCTGACACGCCTGCCACCGGCAACCACACGAACGGGACG
Source organism: Trinickia soli (assembly GCF_002879855.1). Taxonomy (GTDB): domain Bacteria; phylum Pseudomonadota; class Gammaproteobacteria; order Burkholderiales; family Burkholderiaceae; genus Trinickia; species Trinickia soli. Next base: position 68,289 of record NZ_PNYB01000013.1, read on the forward strand.
CGCTCACTGAGCCGCCGCCGCGGGCGCGGCGACAGCACGGCTAGTGTCGGTGATGAACCCGATCGAGCCAATGATGCGCCTGCATCCAGCGCATCAGATCGGCCAGAGGATGATCGGTGCGGTAACGCGTCGACAAGGCGAGCGCGGCGCAGGCGAACAGCGCCAGCACAAGTATCAAACCGATCGATGAATCGAACATGATGGTCTCCGCGATCGTCTCGATAGTCCCATTCTAGGCGCGCTCGCGCCGTTCGCGAATGTGCGCCGCCGCACGAAATGCATCGCGCCTGCGATAATCAGAACCCCCTCCCACCGATTCACCACAAGGAGCCGCTGTGAGCGCGCCGACTTCCTCTTCCGCCAACGCAATTCGCCGCGTCGCCTTTATCGGCCTCGGCGTCATGGGCTATCCGATGGCCGGCCATCTGGCCAAAGCCGGGTTCGACGTCACCGTCTACAACCGCACCTCTGCGAAAGCCGAAGCATGGGTCGCCGAGCACGGCGGCCGCGCCGCCCGCACGCCCCGCGAAGCTGCCGACGGCGCCGAACTCGTGCTCGCGTGCGTGGGCAACGACGACGACCTGCGCAGCATCGCGTTAGGGCCGGACGGTGCGTTCGCGGGCATGGCGCGCGGCGCGTTATTCGCCGATCACACCACGGCTTCGGCCGGCGTCGCACGGGAGCTGGCCCAGGCTGCCGGCGCCCTAGGCATCGCGTTCATCGACGCGCCCGTCTCGGGCGGGCAAGCCGGCGCGCAAAACGGCAAGCTGACGATCATGTGCGGCAGCGACGACGCAGCGGCGTTCGAACGCGCCGCCACCGTTCTGAACCACTATGCGGTCGCCGTCACGCATCTGGGCCCGGCCGGCGCCGGCCAATTGACGAAGATGGTCAACCAGATCTGCATCGCCGGCCTCATGCAGGGCCTGTCCGAAGCGATCTACTTCGGCGAGCGCGCCGGACTCGACATGCCGCGCGTGCTCGACGTCATCGGCAAAGGCGCGGCCGCCAGTTGGCAAATGGACAATCGCGGCCGGACCATGATCGAAGACCGGTACGATTTCGGTTTCGCCGTCGACTGGATGCGCAAGGATCTCGGCTTCTGCCTCGAAGAAGCCAACCGCAACGGCGCTCCGCTGCCGGTCACGGCGCTGATCGATCAGTACTACAGCGACGTGCAGGCGCTCGGCGGCAATCGCTTCGATACGTCCAGCCTGATCTGGCGGCTGCGCAAACTGCGCGAACGCCAGTGACGCGACACCCCGCTTTGTGGCGCCGAGACGATCGAACCGCGGTGATACACTCGGCTCGCATGCCGCACCGCGGCGCATCGCGCTGCACCGTTGACCCCGTCAAGAACAAGGAGGCATCCGATGGCTGAATTCAGAATCTGGTCAGACGACTTTCCCATCAACGGCTTCATGCCGAAGGCTCAGGAATGCAACGACAAGGCATTCGGCGTCGACGGCACCGGCGGCAATCAGTCGCCGGCACTGCAATGGGAAGCGCCGCCCGAGGAAACGAAAAGTCTCGCGCTGACCGTGTACGATCCCGACGCCCCGACCGGCAGCGGTTTTTGGCACTGGGTCGTCGTCAATATTCCGGCCGATACGCGCTCGTTGCCGCTCGGCGCGGGCAAGGCCGACGGTAGCCTGCTGCCCGCCGGCGCGATTCAGGTTCGCAACGATTACGGCACGCAGGGATTCGGCGGCGCAGCGCCGCCGCGCGGTGACAAGCCGCATCGCTATATCTTTCGCTTGCATGCGCTGAAGGTCGATCATCTGCCGATCACGCCCGAGACGACCAATGCGGTTGCCCGCTTCATGACGCATTTGAACGAGATCGATTCGACCACTTATACGGGCCTCTACGAGCTGAAGTAAGCGCATGCCACCGGGCGATGCGGGGCACTCCCCGCGTCGTCGCCAAGGACCGCCGGGGCCGGCGGTACGCTCGTTGCGCGCACAACGACGCCGGCTCCCCCCGCCGCAGCTCGCCCGCCAGCGCATCGAGGGATTCGCGCATAGAATGCGAGGGTTTGTCCCCGCTGCCACCCGAGTCGCTCCCGATGGAAGTAGAACAAGGCCTCCCCCTCCCTCAACGCTATTGGGCGATTGTGGTCATCGCGCTCGGCATCACGCTGGCGGTTCTCGACGGCGCCATTGCCAACGTCGCCCTGCCGACGATCGCGCGCGACCTGCGGGCCAGCCCCTCCTCGTCGATCTGGATCGTCAACGCCTACCAGCTTTCGATCACGATCTCGTTGTTGCCGCTCGCCTCGCTCGGCGATCGGATCGGCTATCGACGCATTTATACGGCGGGGCTCGCTTTATTCACGATCGCCTCGCTCGGCTGTGCGCTCGCGACCTCGTTGCCCGTGCTCGCGGCGGTGCGCGTCGTGCAGGGCTTCGGCGCAGCCGGCATCATGAGCGTCAACACAGCGTTGGTCCGCACGATCTACCCGCCCACCCAGCTTGGCCGCGGCGTCGCGATCAACGCGATGGTCGTCGCCGTGTCGTCGGCCGTCGGGCCGACCGTCGCTTCGGCCATCCTGTCGGTCGCGAGCTGGCCGTGGCTCTTCGCGATCAATGTGCCGATCGGCATCGCTGCGGTCGTCGGCGCGATGCGCGCGCTGCCCACCAATCAAGGACACCAAGCGCCCTACGATTTCTTGAGTGCGGCAATGAACGCGGTCGTATTCGGCCTGCTGATCTTTACGATCGACGGGCTGGGCCATGCGGAGGCAGCGGGCTGGCTCGTCGTCCAGGCGCTCGTTCTGTTGGTCGTCGGCTACGTGTTCGTTCGGCGCCAACTGACGCAGGCTGCGCCGCTGCTGCCGATCGATCTGCTCAAGATCCCCGTTTTCGCGTTGTCGATCGCGACTTCCGTCTGTTCGTTCTGCGCGCAGATGCTGGCCTACGTGTCGCTGCCGTTTTTGTTTCAGAACGTCTTCGGCTTCGACCAGGTCCAGACGGGCTTGCTCATCACGCCCTGGCCTTTCGCGATTATCTTTGCCGCACCGCTCTCGGGCGTGTTGTCGGATCGGTACTCGGCCGGTGCGTTGGGCGGCATCGGGCTGCTCGCCCTGACGCTCGGCCTCGCGCTGCTCGCCACGCTGGGGCCGCACCCGAGCGCGTTCGCCATCACCTGGCGGATGGCGCTGTGCGGCGCGGGCTTCGGTATCTTCCAATCGCCCAATAACCGGCAGATGCTGTCGGCTGCGCCACGCGAGCGCAGCGGCGGTGCGAGCGGGATGCTCGGCACCGCACGGCTGACCGGGCAAACGATCGGCGCAGCGCTCGTCGCGCTGATCTTCGGCGTGTCGGCCGAACGCGGCCCCATACTCGCGCTCGTCACCGCGGCGGGTGTCGCCGGCGTCGCGTCGATCGTCAGCCTGATGCGCCTACGCACGCCCAGTCGCATCGACTGATGCTTATCCGCGCGAGATCGGGCGCGGCGCGACAGCTTCGACGCGCCGGCCGTCTCCGCGCAAGGCGCTATTCCTTCGTCCCAGCCGCGCGCACCTTCAGGCGATTCTTCACCTGATGCACGCCGTCGATGCCCTCGACCACCTCCTGAGCACGCGACTTCTCATCGCTGGTCGGTACCGAACCGGTCAGCCAGACGGTGCCGCGTCGCGTCTTGACGTGGATACGCGTCGATTTGACGTCCTTGGCCGCCATCAACGCGGCTTTGGCCTTCGTGGTGATCGTGCCGTCGCTGATGTGCTGGCCGAGCGACTCGGAACTGCCGGACGGCGCCGAGGCCGCCGACGATTCCGTGGTCTGGGCCGTCACGCCACCGGCGAATGCGAGGGACACAACGATCGTGGCGATTTTGAGAACTGGGAGCGTCTTCACGATTTCTCCTGCTCAAAGATGGAAGGGATTGCCGAAGCACGGATAGCGGATGCGCAACGATGCGCAACTGGATCGGAAAGAGATACCTACCGGCCGCAGGCCCGCCCCCGACCCACCGCAATAGTCGTGCCCCCTTTACATCGCCGCGAGATGCCCTCGCAGCAAAAGGGTCGGACGCAGGCGCAGCAAAGCGCGCCTCGCTTTTTGCACTGCGCCCTGTAAAAGCTGCCGCCGCCGCGCTCGCCAGGCACATTCCTGGCAGGAATGAATCGGGCCAACACCGCGCGGGGCAACGCTTGGTACGGCCATTGCTTAAAAGCTAGGACTATTCCACTGGACATTTCGTTATGCCGCCCACTCTCGAACTGCGCAGCAAACAACACGTCGCGCTGACTCCGCGTCTGCAACAATCGGTGCGTCTGCTGCAGTTGTCGTCGCTCGAGTTTCAGCACGAACTGCGTCAGGCGCTCGACAACAACCCATTTCTCGAATACGACGACCCTATCGTCGAGGAAACCGAAACGGGTCCGAACGGCACGCACGAGCGCGATGGCAGCACATTGGAAGCCGGCGTCGCGACCGACGCAGCGCCGACCGCCGAGTCAGCCGATTCAGCCGACTCGTATGACGGCGTCGGTGTCGATACCGTGAGCAGTTCGCCCGCGGACGATCCCACCGGCGATTTCGGTCAGGATTGGACGACGCGTAGCGCCTCGCGCAACAACGGCGATTCGGACGACGTCGATCCCGGCGCCTGGGCACACGCCCAACCTACGATGCACGAGCATCTGCACAGCCTCTTGCATCTGTATCCGCTCAGCGAGCGCGATCGGGCAGCCGCTCAGATCGTTATCGAAGCGCTTGACGACGACGGCTACCTGCGCGAACCGCTCGACGAGTTGGCCGCCTCTTTCGAAGCCGATCCGCCGCTCGGCGAAGAGGAATTGCGGGTCGCACTGCGGCTCGTGCAGACGCTCGACCGTCCCGGCGTCGGCGCACGCTCGCTGTCCGAATGCCTGAAGCTGCAATTGGACGTCATGCCGGCGGAAACGCCGGCACGCGATATCGCTTGCGAAGTCGTTGAACATCATCTCGAACGACTGGCGCGACGCGAACATGCCGAACTGCAAAGGCAGCTCGGGTGCTCGGCCGAAGAGTTGCGCAAGGCATGCGCGCTCGTGCGTCGGCTCGATCCGAAACCGGGCCAGTTCTACTCGCGGGCCGACGACAACTACGTGATCCCCGATGTCATCGTGCGTCGCGTCAAAGGACGTTGGGTAGCCACAATCAACCCGGCCGTGCTGCCGCGAGCGCGAATTCATCGCGTCTACGCCGAGCTGTTCGCACAGTCGGGCGGAGCCGGCTCGCCGCTCGGTCAGCAACTGCAAGAAGCGCGTTGGCTGCTGCGCAATGCCGAACAACGCTTCACCACGATCCAACGCGTCGCGCAGTGCATCGTCTCTTATCAAAAGGCGTTCTTCGACTACGGCGAAATCGCACTGAAGCCGCTCGTGCTCAGCAAGCTTGCCGAAGAACTGGGCCTGCACGAATCGACGGTGTCGCGCGCATCGAGCAACAAGTACATGGCCACGCCCCGCGGCATCTTCGAGTTCCGCCACTTCTTCCCGCGCGAACTTGCGACCGAGACGGGCGGGCGCTGTTCTGCGGCGGCCGTGCGGGCGCTGATCAAAGAGATGATCGATCAGGAAGACGCGCGCAATCCGCTGTCCGATGTCGCGTTGGCGAAGATGCTCTCGCAGGAAGGCATGATCGTCGCGCGTCGCACGGTAGCGAAGTATCGCAATCTGCTGAAGGTGCCGCCCGCGCAACTGCGGCGTCAGGCTTAGCGCATCGTGGTGATGGTCCGCGAACGGGCGATCGCTGGTTGATCGCCCGTTCGGGAGCGGAAACGAGAAAGGGCCGGCGCTACGCCGGCCCTTTCTCGTGATGGGGAGCGCTGCCGCGCAAGCAGCAGCGCTTGCTACTCAGGCCGCGATATCGGCAAGCTTGACGGCCTTGCGCGTGACCGACGCCGCGGTCGTGACATTGCGCAGATCGGCAAGGAACGCATCGCGCCATGTCGACAGATCGTTCGCGCGCAAACGCGCCATCATGTCGGCATGCCGCGCTTTGCGGTCTTCGAGCGGCATCGACAGCGCCCGCTCGAGCGCTTCTGCCATCTGCGTCAGATCGAACGGATTGACGACCAGCGCTCCAGGCAATTGCTCGGCTGCGCCCGCGAACTGCGACAGCACCAGCACGCCCGGATCTTCAGGGTCCTGCGCGGCAACATACTCTTTCGCTACTAGATTCATCCCATCGCGCAACGGGGTGACGTAGCCCACTTGCGATAGACGGAACAGCGCCATCAGGATGTTGCGCTCGTACTTGCGGTTCAGGTACTGAATCGGCGTCCAGTCAAGCTGCGCGAAACGGCCGTTGATGCGACCCGCCTCGCCTTCGAGCGTTTGCCGAATGCGTTGATAGGTCTGCACGTCGGAGCGCGTCGGCGGAGCGACCTGCACCAGGGACACACGTCCATGCCAATGCGGCGCGCTGAGCAACAACCGCTCGAACGCCTGGAACCGCTCGACAAGCCCCTTCGAGTAGTCGAGACGATCGACGCTCATGATGAGCCTGCGGCCGCGCATCGCCTCGCGCAACGTACCCACCTGCTTGCGGTCGCCGAACTGTTGTGCGGCTTTGGCGATGGCATCGGGATAGATGCCGATCGGATAGGCGCCGACCTTCAGCACGCGCCCGAAGGCGTGGATCATGCCGTCGTCGCTCGCCGTGCCGAACCCGCCGCGTTCGATGTAATCGACGAACGACTGTCGATCGGCCTGGGTTTGGAAGCCGAGCACGTCGTAACTACACATCGCCTTGACGAGTTCCTCGTGCGGCGGCACGGTGCGCAGCATCTCCGGCACGGGAAACGGGATATGCAGGAAGAAGCCGATCGGGTTGTGCACGCCGATATCGCGCAACGCCCGCGCGAACGGCAGAAGGTGGTAGTCGTGTACCCAGATGATGTCGTCGGGTTGGAGCATGGCCTTCAACTGCTTGGCCAACGTTGCGTTCACCCGCAGGTACCCGGCGTACTCCTGGCGATCGTAGCGGGACAGGTCGGTGCGATAGTGAAACGCCGGCCACAAGGTCGCGTTCGAAAACCCTCTGTAGTACTGATCGTAATCGCGCCGTGTGAGACCGACGGTCGCGTACGTGACCTTCCCTTGCGTGTCGATCGACGGGGCCTGCGGCTCACCGACGATTTCTCCGCTCCATCCGAACCAAACGCCTCCCGTTTCCTTCAGGGCGTCCAGCACGCCGATCGCGAGCCCCCCTGCCGCGGGGCGGCCCTCCTGCGTCGGCGCGACGCGGTTTGACACCACGATTAATCTGCTCATTGGCGGCTCCACCTCTTCGGTTGGCATTCTTGCGCGGCGAACCGTCTCGCCGTCGCTGAAATATCGGGTATGCAAGGTGCGTGCCGTGATATACGTCTGAACAAAGCACTTCGGTGCTGCGGGTCGCTATGCACGGCATTCGACAATGTCGAAGTCGCGCCTTCGATGAAATGTCAGCGCGCACGCCCTCATCGACCGAAGCCGATGCCTGGATCCGCAGGCGCCAACCGTGCGCCCGTTCGAGGAACGACGCTCAGGCGTCCTGTTCGGAGCCCAGGTCGCGTTGATAGTCGAGCCCTTCTGCGCGAGCGCCGCCCTGGTTATGCTCGCCGTCGGCGGGCGCGTCGGGCGCGGAGCGATTCTGAGCGGACGGGTCTTGCGACGATGGCGACGACCGGGCGGCAAAAGCGCCGCCGTTCTTCGCTTCGCGCTTGAGCGCATGGCGCGGCGAACGCCGCAACGCGGGATGTCTCATGGAACGGTCTCCAGGAGCTGAGCGAATGGCCGACAAGCAATTAAGTCTAGGATGCCGGGCGACCCTTCGCGCGGTAACAATTGCGTCAGATTTGTAACCGATACACTCGGGTTCTCGTGGAATTCGTCATCGAATTCGTCAGGGGATTGCTCAGCGCATTGGGGGCATATCGGACGGCGTGGGCGGTGGATCGCCGATCGGAGGTTGAGGTGGTTCGGGAGGATCGCGCTCGGGGATCGGCCCCGGAGTGGGCGGCTCCTCCGGCGGCGGTACCGACGGCTCCGGCTCGGGCGTATGCAACTGCAACGGCCCGCTCTGCAATGCTGATGTCACGGCGTACCTCGCTGAGCAACCTGGGTCAGGTGTTCAAGCGAGCAAGTCTTCTGCCAGAAGGAAAGGGTAAGCGCGCCAGCGTAGCTGCACGCCGATAGCACATGACGTGGGGCGGCGACGAGGGGCCGCCCTTTCGAGATCTCCGAGGCGGCGTGCAGCGCGGCGCCGGCCCCTGGCCGACGACCGCGGCACGCGGCACGCACGCTTACTTGCCGGCGGTAGCCTCGCCGGTTTCTCCGGCCGCATCGCTTTCGCTGGCCGATTTCGCATCTTCGCCGTACTCGACGAGACGGTTGTAGAGCGTCTTCAGGCTGATGCCGAGGATCTCGGCCGCACGCGTTTTGACGCCACCGCACTGCTCCAATGTCGCAAGAATGAGTTGGCGATCGGCCGTCGCCAGCGAGGTGCCGAACGGGATCGTCACGGCCGTGCCAGCCGAAGGCTTCGACAGCGAGATTTGCAACGGCACGGCTGCCGTGCTGTCGGCGTCGGGGCCCGCCATGATGAAAGCGCGCTGCACGTAGTTCTTCAATTCGCGCACATTGCCGGGCCACGGATACGACAACATCATGTCGCGTACGGCGGGCGGGAACTGCTTGCGCGTGCCGTGACGCTCGTTGAATTCTTCGAGAAACGCTTGCGCCAGCAGCCACACGTCGTTGCCGCGCTCGCGTAGCGGCGGCAGGCTGATCGGGAACACGTTGAGCCGATGGTAAAGATCGAGGCGCAGCTTGCCTTCGAGCACCGCTTCTTCAGGGTCGCGGTTCGTCGCCGCGATCACGCGGACATCGGTCTCGATCTCTTTGGTCGTGCCCACGCGCATGAACATGCCGGTTTCGAGCACGCGCAGAAACTTGACCTGCAACTCGGCCGGCATCTCGGTGATTTCATCGAGAAAGATCGTGCCGCCGCTGGCCCGTTCGAAATACCCTTTGTGCTGGCGGTCGGCGCCCGTGAACGAGCCACGCTCGTGGCCGAACATTTCCGATTCGATCAGATTCGGCGAAATCGCCCCGCAATTGACGGCGAGGAACGCATGCTTGCGACGCAGGCTCAACTCATGAATCGTCTGCGCCGCGACTTCCTTGCCGGTACCCGACTCGCCGACGAGCAGGACCGACGCGGCGGTGGGCGCCACCCGGCCGATCTGGTCGTAGACCGATTGCATGGCGGGCGAACTGCCGAGCATGAGGCCGAAGCGCCCCATTCGCCGCAATTCGCCACGCAGCGTGCCGATCTGCGCTTTCAGATCCCCGGCGCGCGGCAGGCGATCGAGCACCGCCTTCACGCGCTGCATGTTGATCGGTTTGACGAGGTAGTCAGTGGCGCCCATCTTGAGCGCCGTGACGGCCGACTCCACCGTCGCATGGCCTGTGATCACGATGATTTCGACGCCCGAACGCGGGTCGAGATCTTCGAACAAATCGACGCCGCTGCCGTCGGGCAGTTGCAAGTCCGTGAAGACGACATCGGGCGTCTGTCGCCCGAGCTGAATGCGAGCCTCGCGCAAATCGCCGGCAGTCGCTGTCGTCAAGCCGTCTGCGGCGATGATCGATACGAGGGCTTCGCGGGTTTCGGGGTCGTCGTCGACGATCAGCACATGTGGCATATCGGAGTTAGCTGGATCAGTTTTGTATAAAGGTTGAAGAAGAGGGGCCGACGCCCGGCGCGAACGACCCCTGCCCGGATCGCACGTCGCACCTTATTCTGCCTAGACGCGACGATGGAAGCGAGCGATTCAGCACACTCGGGTGAAACAAGCGCCGCCTGAACGGCGGCGCTTTACGCTGCGGCGCTGGCGCGCGCTGCTGGGTCAGCCATGCCCGTGCGGGAAAATCCACGCGTCGGGCGTGCTGCCTACGTGCCCGAAGGCACCGTGGCCCGCGCCGTTAGGCGCGACATCGCGCCCCTGACCGCCGGCCGACAATTGCGGCGCGGCACCGGGGGCCGCCCCTTGCGCCACGACCGCGCCGCCTTCGCCTTCCCACCGGCTCAGCTCGGCCGCGAGCCGCGCTCGCGATGCACGGTGCTTTTGCGCCCAGCGCCACGCGATCATGCCGCCGACCGCGACCAGCGCGCCAAATATGCCGATTCTGGGACGAGCCATCGTATCCCCCTCGCATTGCCCGGTTCATTGACGAGTGCGGGGCCGAGCAATCGCCCGCGCGCCGCTCGCATCCAGATGGGATCGATCGGACGACGCCAAGTTCCGCTGACCGCCGAGTTCCACATGTCGCATGTTTCGTGCCAGCACCACGCATCGCTCGCCGTTACGTAGGGCCTACGTTGCGTGGTTAAATAGTTGTTTGGGAACCCGCCACGCGCAGCGGCGCCAAAAGGAGAGCATCACTCTCTTTTTTCGGCGCGCGAGCGCTCTATGGACAGCAATCACATGGCCGAGCTAACCGATATCGAAACTGCGCCTGCCTCGCCGGAGCAACGTGCGGCAGCGCGGTTCGCCAAAAACCTCGTACGCGATGCGGCGGGGCTCCAATCGTATGGTCTGCTATACGGTTCTTCGCCGTCGATGATCGAGTTGTATGAGCAAATCGACCGCGTTGCAGCGACGGACGCAACGGTGCTCGTCGTCGGCGAATCGGGCACCGGCAAGGAACTCGTCGCCCGCACGATTCACGATCGCAGTTCGCGCAAGGACGGCCCGTTCGTCGCCGTCAACTGCGGCGCGATTCCCGACAGCCTGCTCGAGGCCGAGCTGTTCGGCCATGAGCGCGGCAGCTTTACCGGCGCCGTGCAAGGCCGTGCAGGCTATTTCGAGCATGCGAACGGCGGCACGCTTTTCCTCGACGAAGTCACCGAGATGATGCCCGTGCGTCAGGTCAAGCTGCTGCGCGCGCTCGAAACCGGCACGTTCTACCGCGTCGGCGGCACCGAGCTCTTGCACAGCGACGTGCGCGTCATCGCAGCGACGAACCGGGATCCACTCGTGGCCGTCAAGGAAAACGGCCTGCGCGAAGACCTGATGTATCGGCTCGCCGTTTTTCCGCTGCGCGCACCGCCTCTACGCGAACGCGAAGGCGATCGCGAGTTGCTCGCGCAGCACTTTCTGGCCGAGCTGAACGCGCAGGAAGGCACGAACAAGGTCTTCAGCAAACGCGCGAGGGAAACGCTGCGCACCTACTCCTGGCCCGGCAACGTACGTGAACTCAAGAACAGCGTCTATCGGGCGTTCATCCTCGCCGAGAAGACTGTCGAGATCGAGCATCCGCGGCTGGCCGCGCGCTCGAAGAAGGCTGTCACGCAAGGCGACGCGATGAGCATATGGGTCGGCACGCCGCTCGCGGAAGCGCAGCGGCAGATCATCCTCGGAACGCTCAAGCACTGCGGCGGCGACAAACGTCGCGCGGCGAAGGCGCTCGGCGTCAGCCTGAAGACGCTGTACAACCGGCTCGGCGCTTACGAGGAAGAAGACGACGGCGCCAGCGCGCCGGAGGCATAACGGCAAACGCGCCGCATCGCGCCCGCCTTCGGCGCGATGCGGCGCATTCATCAGATGGCGCGGGTGGTTCGATCGACGCCCGGCGTACTCAGGCTTAAGACCCGGCTCACGACTCGACGTCTTCGAGGCTGAAGATTTCGGTTTGATCGTTGTACGAAAAGATCTCGCCGTAACGGCCCCAGTTGATGACGGCGTCGAGCGTTTCTTCTGCGGCGCTGTCGGACAGAAAATCCTCGAGCTCCTGCTCGAAGCGCACACGCGGCGCGCGATGGCCGGGACGCTCGTTGAGCACCTTCTTGATTCGCGCGGCCAGCGGCACGTGCCGCAGGAGGTGTTCGGAGAACATCATCTTGCGCTCTTGCGTACCGAACTCGGCGAACACGCGCGCGGGCGGGGTCAGGAAGATATCGCCCTCGCGCACATCGGCGAAACCGAGGTATTGCAGCACTTCGGCGATCGGAAACAGATCATCCACTTCGAGGTGCAACGAACGCGCGATTTCCGGCATGTCGGCACGGCCGTGGTACGGCGGCGCAGCCAGCGTCTCGATCAGACCGGCCATCAGGTTCGTCGACACACTCGGCAACCAGCTGCCGAGTTCAAGGCCCTTCTTGGTAGCCTCGTCGGTGCGGCGAGCCGTCATCTTTGCGTAGATCTCGTCGACGAGCCGCCGGAAGGCCGGATCGAGCCGGTTGCGCGGATGCGCGAACGGCACCTTGATCTCCGCCAGCACGCGCCCGGGATTGGACGCCAACACGAGGATGCGATCGCACATGAACACCGCTTCTTCGATGTTGTGCGTGACGATCAGCACCGACTTGATCGGCATGCGCCGCTGGGTCCACAGATCGAGCAGGTCGGTACGCAGCGTCTCGGCGGTCAGCACGTCGAGTGCGGAAAACGGCTCGTCCATCAGCAACAAGGTCGGATCGACGACGAGCGCGCGCGCAAAGCCCACGCGCTGACGCATACCGCCCGAAAGCTCGCGCGGATACGCGTTTTCGAAACCATCGAGGCCGATCAGGTCGATCGCGGCCAACGCACGCTCGCGTCGCTCGCGCGCGGCCACGCCTTGCGCCTCGAGCCCCGCTTCCACGTTTTGCAACACCGTGAGCCAGGGGAACAGCGCGAACGTCTGAAACACCATCGCCACGCCTTCGGCCGGACCGGAAAGCGGCTCGCCGAGGTAGCGCACTTCGCCGGCGGTCGGTTCGATCAGACCTGCGATGATGCGCAAGAGTGTGGACTTGCCCGAGCCAGAACGACCGAGCAGGCCGACGATTTCGCCTGCACGCAGCGTGAGATTGACGTCGTCGAGCACGAGCAGCTCGCCCTGCGCTTTAGAAAATCCGCGGCGCACGCCTTTGACGTCGAGAACTTCTTCGCCCAGCCGCGGCGCGGCTGGCGCAGCGTTGGCGAACGGGGCGGCGCTTAGGTCAGCTTTGGGGTTTTGCATTGCGCTTCACTCTTGAATTGAGCTTTCGGTAGACGCGCCTGCCCGGCGCGCCTTCAGGCGAGTTCCGATCGATCCCGATCAATCGAGCCGCAGCTTCGCTTCGGCGTACGCATAGAGCGGACGCCACAGCAGGCGGTTGAACAGCGTCACGAACAACGACATCACCGCGATCCCCAATATGATCTTCGGGAAGTCGCCCGCGGCCGTATATTCGGCGATATATGCGCCGAGCCCGTGCGCGGCGACCTTCGTATCGCCCCACTGCACGAATTCGGACACGATGCTCGCGTTCCACGCGCCGCCCGACGCCGTGATGGCCCCTGTCACGTAATACGGAAAAATGCCCGGCAGCATTGCCTGACGCCACCATTGCCAGCCACGGATGCGAAAGTTTGTCGCGGCTTCGCGGTAGTCGTTCGGGTACGCCATCGTGCCGGCAATGACGTTGAACAGGATATACCACTGCGTGCCGAGCACGATCAGCGGGGACAGCCACACATCGGCGTTCAGGTGAAAGCGCACGATGACGATCACGAATACAGGGAACAGCAGGTTCGCCGGAAAGGCGGCCAGAAACTGCGCGATCGGCTGGGCTTTCTCGGCGAGCGCAGGCTTGAGCCCGATCTTCACGCCGACGGGAACCCAGATCAGCGACGAAATCGCGATCAGAATCACGACGCGGGCAAGCGTGATGAACCCGAGCACGAAGACGTGGCCGACTTCCGCCCCTGTCACACCGGTGCGCACGTAGGCGACGACGCGCCAAACCACGTACACCATCGCGACCAGCACGAGCAGCCCCCAGACGATGTCGCCCACGAGCGAGCGCTTCTCCAGGCGGGCAAGCCGCGTGAACGGAGCGGCATCGACGCGCGGCAGGCGCAGCGGCAGGCGCGCGAGCTTGGCGAACAACCAACCCGCCGGCACGAGCAGCAGATGAATCAGCCGGGTGCGGCGCACGAGGTCGAGCAGCCATGATTCGGGCGCGTCGCCGGAGCTCGTCGTTTCCATGCGGAACTTGTCGGCCCAGGCCACCAGCGGGCGGAACATCAGCTGATCGTAAGCGAGAATGACGACCGACATCGCGACGATCACCCAGCCGATGGCCGCCAGGTTCTTCGCCGCAATGGCCTGCGCCAGATACGCGCCGATGCCGGGCAGCGTGATCGTATTGTTGCCTACGGTGATCGCTTCGGAGGCGACGACGAAGAACCAGCCGCCCGACATCGACATCATCATGTTCCAGATCAGGCCGGGCATCGAGAACGGCACTTCGAGCTTCCAAAAGCGTTGCCAGGCCGTCAGGTGAAAACCGCGGGAAACTTCATCGAGATCGCGCGGCACCGTACGCAACGACTGGTAGAAGCTGAACGTCATGTTCCAAGCTTGGCTCGTGAAGATGGCGAAGATCGCCGCGAGTTCCGCGCCGAGGACACGGGCGGGAAAGAGCGCAAGGAAGAACGTGACCGTAAACGAGATGTAGCCCAACACGGGCACCGACTGCAGGATATCGAGGACCGGCACGAGCACCATGCCCGCACGGCGGCTCTTGGCCGCCAGGGTGCCGTAGCCGAGCGTGAACGTGAGCGACGCGACCATGGCCGCCAGCATGCGCAACGTCGTGCGCAGGGCGTACTCGGGCAACATCGCGGGATCGAGCGAGATGACCTGCGTCTTGAGCGTCGAAATGGGCGCCATCGTCTGGTGAAAGCCGATCGCGGCCATGGCGATGGCGCAGATGATGAGCGGGAACGCGACGAAATCCCAACGGTTTGGCGCGAGGCGCCATGCCGACGCATTCGCCGTGCGATTCAGGTTGAAGCCGAATTCCATCAAGCCCCCTTCGCGCCGGGTGGCGAACGGTGAATGGCCGCCACGGGGCCGCCCGTGGCGGCGCTGTGTACGGCCGCTAAACGGGCGCAGCCGGGCGAGTGCGGGACACTGACACGATCCGTGACACGAAATACGAGCATGACGAGCGTAGGGTTGCGGTGATGCGTTGAGCGCGAATCGTTGGGTTGCCGAGCCGTCGATCTTACTGGCGGCCTTCGTCGCCTTTCTTTTTGACGGCACGACACTACTACAACCTGTGTTTCAGGCACAACCGCAATAGCCATAAAATGCCTTCGGGGGCTGGATGGCGCGCCTGGCCGCCGCCCAGCGCGGCGTGTGTGAATGAAATGTGCATGCACGTGGCGTTCTTCCGCCAGGGCCATGCCCTGGCGCGCGCGTGGACGCAAAAATAACCCGAAAGCAAGCCTGCAAACATGAAATTATGCCGTGAAGCCGGTCCGCGGGGAACCCACGCGGCCGGCAAAGGCAGACCGCCGTCCATGCAAAAACGGCGAACAAACGGCACGCCGCCGAGAACGCGTATGATCGGTCTCTCGTGGCGAATGCCCCACCGATCTACCGGGAGATGCCGAATGAAAGGAAATCTGGTCATCGTTTGTCGCGACCAGGACGCGACCGCCTTCGACGAACTCATGGCCGAATACGGCGCGTTTCAAACGAGGCTGTCCTCCACCGCGTGGTACGTGAAGCTCGACAGCGCGCCCGAGGACATCCAGGACGAGATTCTGGCGCGGCTGGGCAAATACACCACGCATTACATCTTCGAAGCGAACAGCGTGACCTACAACACGGTCGACGGCGAGGCCGCCGCCGCGCTCGATTCGCTCTTCGCCGAATGACGGTTCGGTGACGGCCGCATAGCAGCCGAATCGCAGCCGGATAGTAGGAGCGCAACAGCGATCGGCCGCCCCGGGGCGGCCGGCTTTACCAGGCGCTCTCGGAATGCGGCGCTGCGCGCGTCGCGGTCGTGAACGGGAACGTCATGGCCACGCGCAGGCCGCGATCTTGCGCGTTACCGATTTCGCAAACGCCGCCCAGCCGTCGCACGAGCCGCTCGACGATGGCGAGGCCCAGGCCGCTGTGGCCGTTGCCGCCGCGCGCGGGATCGAGCCGCACGAACGGCCGGCTCGCATTGACCAGATCTTGCGGCGAGATGCCGCGACCATGATCGCTGACCGACAGTTCCCAGCCCGTGGTCCTGCGCGCCGTCGCCACGATCACGGGCGGTGCGCCGTACGCATGTGCGTTGTCGAGCAGATTGGAGATAATGCGCTCGAGCGTGGCGGCCGGCAGGCGAAAGTCTGGCCCGGCGGCGAGTTCTGTGCGCACCGCGGGGCTGCCTGGAGCCACCGCGCGATAACTGCGCGCGATGCGCTCGCACTGTTCGTCGACCACGACGGGTTCGCTACGGTCCGTTGCGTCGTGGGCGAATACGAGGAATTGATCGACGATGTGGGCCAGCGAATCGACGTCGCGCACCACGCCATCGCGCAGCTTGGCCTCCTCCATCATCTCGGCACGCAGCCGCAGCCGCGCAAGCGGCGTCTTCAAATCGTGCGCCACACCGGCGAGCATGACCGCGCGATCCTGCTCTGTGCGTGACACTTCCCGCACCATTTGGTTGAAGCCGCGCGTGAGTTCGCGCAACTCGCGGGGACCGCGTTCGGCGAGCGGCGGCACGCTTTGACCGCGGCCGAAACGCACGACCGCGCCGGCAAGCGCAGCCAGCGGTTGCTGCAAGCGCCACGCGACGAACAGCGCACACATCACCGCCACCGAAAAAATGGTGCCGAGCCACGCGAGCATCTTGTCGCGCGGGCGCGGCGGGTGCAGCGCCAGCATCGGCACGACGATCCAATCACGGTCGGCCGCCTCGTGAACCCAGAGGATCGGCGGACGCCCCGGCGCACCGACGCGCACGAGCGAGCCCGGCGGCAAGCGCTCGCGCACATCCTCGACGAAACGTTTCAGCGCGGGCGGTAGCTCCTGATCGGCCGCAGGCACTTCGGGGCTGGCCGGATCGACGAGCCGCACACGCGAGGGCAGCGGCACCGACGGCGTGCGGGCCACGTGCTGCCGCACGGCGTCGATCAGAAAGGCGGCTTCCTCGACCGCGTACCGCGCCTGCGACTGGCTGCGCTCGACGCGTATCAGCACGAACCAGGCGAAGTGCGAGATCAGCAGGACAGCGACGACAAGTAGCGCAAGCCTACCGAACAGCGAATCAATTGGGCGCCGCATCGGAGTCGCCGTTGGGGACGAAGACGTAACCGCGGCCTCGCACGGTTTGGATGAACCGGGGGGCCGACGGGTCCGTTTCGAGGATGCGCCGCAGACGCCAGACCTGCACATCGATACCGCGGTCGGTTCCGTCGTATTCCGGCCCGTGCAGAAGTTCGAGCAGCCGCTCGCGCGTGAGCGTGCGCATCGGGTGATTGACAAAAATCTTCAGGAGCGCGAACTCGCTACCCGACAAGGTCAGCGGCCGGCCTTCCTGGTTCAGCGTACGCGACTGGAAGTCGAGCTGGAAACGGCCGAACGCAAAGGGCTCGCGCTGCTCGGGCGCCGCCGACGGAATCGTGCGGCGCCGGCGCAGTACGGCTTGCACGCGTGCGAGCAGTTCGCGCGGATTGAACGGCTTGCCCAGGTAATCGTCGGCGCCCAACTCGAGGCCGACGATGCGGTCGACGTCGTCGGCGCGCGCCGTGAGCATGATGACCGGGATGTCGTCGCCCGTCGCGCGCAGCTTGCGCAGGGCCGTGAGCCCATCGACGCCCGGCATCATGAGGTCGAGCACGATGAGATCGGGCCGCTCGCGTTCGAGCCGGCGTTCCAGCGAGGCGGCATCGTGCAGCACCGACACCTCGATGCCTTGACGGACGAGATAGTCGCGCAGGAGGTCGCGCAGTTCGGCGTCGTCGTCGACGACCAGGATTTGTGTAGCCATGGAGCGAAGTTTAACGCCTGCCGCCGGCGAGACGATGCCCAGGGTTGCCCGAAGGGTTACCAGACGTTACGGCGAAAGCAATCCGTAATGCGCCGTAATTGCGCGCACCGGGCGCGTAACACGGCCGATCGGCACGGCGACTACCTTGGTCGAACCGACAAAGAGCGCATCCACGCCGCTCACCGTCGATTTCGAACCACGGAGTCAATTCGATGAATGCCCTCTCTCCCACCACTCGCAGCCCTTTACGCTTCGTCACGGCAGCCGCTGCGGCGCTGGCCCTCTCGCTGGGCGCCTACGCGGCCGGCACGCAGAGCGGGCCAGGCCCGGACGCCGGCCCCGCCGCGGGTTGGCATCACCATGGCGGCTTCATGATGGAAAAGCAGCTTGCCGATCTGCACACGCGCCTGAAGCTCACGCGCGACCAGGACAAACTCTGGCAAAGCGCCCTCGATACGATGAAACGCGACCGTGCCGCCGCGCGGGTCGACCGCGAGAAAATCCAAGCGCAGCTCAAAACGATGATGCAGCAGCCGATCCTCGACATGAACGCGCTGCACGCGGCCCATATGCAGACCCAGCAAGACGGCGCGCGCCTGCGCGAGGAGACGGCGACGGCTTGGCTGGCCGCCTACAACGCGCTCGACGACCAACAAAAGACGATGGTCAGCGATATGTTCAAGCAACGTTTCTCGAGGATGGAATCGATACGGGAACATATGCACAAGCGCTGGGAGCAGCGGCAGGGCGCTGCGTCGGAGGCTGCGCCGGCGAATCAATAACCGCCTGCGCCTAAGCCGGATGATCGCCTCGCCCGCATGGGCGGGGCGCGCCAGGCACCACAGACGCCGCGCGCCTCTCGGCCGCGGCGTTCGTCGTTTACGTCTTTTACGTCGGCGATGTGGCTGGTGACCGGATGACTGTGTGACCGTGTGGCGCTTGATGCCCGCTGCAGGGGCGTGCGGTACGCGCTCAAGGCACGCGCGGCGTAGCAGGTTCGCCCCTGGAACCGCCCCGCCCGCGCACGGTTCCGGCACGGCCGATCGCACCGGCCGGTGGCACTCCTCGGGTTCACCGCACTGGCACCGACCGCGCGTTCGGTTAAAATACCGCGCTTTTTGCCCTCGGACGGCCTCGACCGGGCGCGGGCAACCGGTAAGACGGCGCCGCCCGGGCGCGACGAGAGGGATGTGGCCCGTGAGTTGACGGCCCCGCCCGCTTCTGTTGCGCTCGCAGCCAGCCGCAGGCGGATTCGCCGGCGGCGGGTTCACTGACATCAGGGCACGCTTTTTTTGTCCGCCTAGAATTTCGCGGCGCGCACCATGCGCGCGCCGTCAAGGACCGCACTTCCTACCATGCTTCTACAAGGCTACGGCCCGCTGATCCTCGCCGGCACCTGGCAGACCGTCAAGCTGTCGCTGCTCTCGCTTGCGCTCGCCTTCGTGCTGGGCCTCATCGGCGCAGCGGCGAAACTCTCGAAGAACGGACTGGCGCGCGGCGCCGGCACGGTCTACACGACGCTCGTGCGCGGCGTGCCCGACCTCGTGCTGATGCTGCTGCTGTTTTACAGCATCCAGATCTGGCTGAACAATTTCACCGACTTCGTCGGCTGGGACGAGATCGATATCGACCCGTTCATCGCCGGCGTCATCGTGCTGGGCTTCATCTACGGGGCCTACTTCACGGAAACATTCCGCGGCGCGTTTCTTTCGGTGCCGCGCGGGCAGCTCGAAGCGGGCGCGGCGTACGGCATGACAAGCTGGCAGACGTTCTCGCGCATCATGTTTCCGCAGATGATGCGTTTCGCGCTGCCCGGCATCGGCAACAACTGGCAGGTGATGGTCAAGGCGACCGCGCTGGTGTCGATCATCGGGCTGGCCGATGTCGTCAAGGCGACGCAAGACGCCGGGAAAGGCACGTTGCGGTTTTTCTTCTTCACGCTGATCGCGGGTGCGATCTATCTCGCGATCACGACGATATCGAATCTCGTGCTGTTGTGGCTCGAGAAGCGTTACTCGATCGGCGTACGCAAGGCCGAGCTATAAGGTCTGTCACACAACACCATGATCGAGCTGATTCACGACTACTGGCGCAACTACCTGTTCACCGACGGCTATCGCATCACGGGCCTCGCCATCACGATGTGGCTGCTCGTCGTCTCGATCGGCATCGGCTTTTGTTTGTCGGTGCCGCTGGCGGTGGCGCGCGTCTCGCGCAATAAGGTGCTGTCGAGCGCTGTTTGGCTGTACACGTACATCTTTCGCGGCACGCCGCTTTATGTGCAGCTGCTGCTTTGCTATACGGGGCTTTACAGCCTTGAAGTCGTACGCAACCATGAATTGCTGAACGCGTTCTTTCGCGACGGCATGAACTGCACGCTTCTGGCGTTCACGCTGAACACATGTGCCTATACGACGGAGATCTTCGCCGGCTCGATCAAGGCGACGGCCTACGGCGAGATCGAAGCGGCGCGCGCGTACGGCATGTCGACGTTCACGCTTTATCGGCGCGTGATTCTGCCTTCGGCATTGCGGCGTGCGTTGCCGCTTTACAGTAACGAAGTGATTCTGATGTTGCATGCGACGACGGTCGCATTCACGGCCACCGTGCCCGATATTCTGAAGATCGCGCGCGACGCGAATTCGGCCACCTATATGTCGTTCCAGGCGTTCGGTATCGCGGCGCTGCTCTATCTGGGCATCTCGTTCGCGCTCGTCGCGCTGTTTCGCCGCGCCGAAAGGCGCTGGCTCGCCTATCTGCGCCCGCAAGGCAAGTAACTCATGCATAAGCTTTTCATCGACGATCTGCACAAGCACTACGGCAACAACGAAGTCCTCAAGGGCGTCTCCCTCAAAGCGAATGCCGGTGATGTGATCAGCGTCATCGGCTCATCGGGCTCAGGCAAGAGCACGATGCTTCGCTGCATCAACTTCCTCGAACAGCCTAGCGCTGGGCGGATTTACGTCGATGGGGAAGAGGTGCGGACGAACAAGGATAAGACCGGTGCGCTACGCGTGTCCGATCAGAAACAGTTGCAGCGCATTCGCACCAAGCTGTCGATGGTGTTTCAACACTTCAATCTGTGGGCGCATATGGATGTGCTCGAGAATGTGATCGAAGCGCCGATGCATGTGTTGGGGCTCGCGCGGCGCGAAGCCGAAGAGCGTGGGCGGATGTATCTGGAGAAGGTCGGGCTCGCGCCGCGGCTTGAGAAGCAGTATCCGTCGCACTTGTCCGGTGGGCAGCAGCAGCGCGTGGCGATCGCGCGGGCGTTGGCGATGAACCCCGATGTGATGTTGTTCGATGAGCCTACTTCGGCGCTGGATCCCGAACTGGTGGGCGAAGTGCTGAAGGTGATGCAGAAGTTGGCCGAGGAAGGCCGTACGATGATTGTCGTGACGCACGAGATGGGTTTCGCGCGCAACGTTTCGAATCACGTGATGTTTTTGCATCAGGGGCGCGTCGAGGAAGAAGGCAAGCCTGATGAGGTTTTTGCCAATACGAAGAGCGAGCGGCTGAAGCAGTTTTTGGCGGGGAGTTTGAAGTAGGGCGCGACAGTCACTGCGAGTGACCGCGTCCGCGGTTGGCGGGGTCCCTTGTTGCCGGCTATAGTTTGTCAATTCCGGCTCATGTTGAGATCCGCGGCCTTTAGCGAAACATTTTCGCAAAATAATTTAAATACGTTTTCAACGAGTTTGCGAGGAAACGCTTCACTCTTCATCATGTCTTTCAACGAGACATCGTTGAACTGTTGCATTCCGCTGTTGCCGGTCGAAACGTAAGAGGCGACCGGTTGATCACAGTAAATTTTGACAACCCCTGTAAATCCACCCTCTTTTCCATCCTCGAACAGCGCTAAAATCATCTCTTCAGGCTTCTGATTGGTCATGTCGATTCGTTCCACTCGAAGTGGGTAGACAGTCCAATCGGTCGTGTAAACGCCACCATCGTCAATGTGCAAGACTGCGACTGCTTTATGGAACGGCGGCGCGCTGAAAGCGTGGCACGGAATCAATGCCAGGACACACGTGATTGTTGCAAAGGCGCGCCGAAATGCTCTCATGGTTTATCGTCACAAAGAATGGCGAGATAAATTAAACACCCCCAACCGCATCGACGTCTGACGCATAAGCGGCGCAATTCATCCCCAAGTAAATACTCAACGTCAGAAGCATGTGAAATGCTGATTTCATCATTTTCTCTTAATTTTTTTCACTTCGCTTATCAAATCAATGAGCCGCTAGCGTCACAATCTGTGCCGCAGACGGCTTCCAAAGCGAATTGCAAGGTCACTTATGACGTTGGCCTCCGGTCCTTGGGCAACAAAATGCGTGGCGGCGAGGACCAGTGGGTCACCGCAGCCTCCACGTGACCGTCCGGATAAAAATGAATCTCGAAATTTCGAGGATCGCTGGGGTAAGGTGGATTAACCGTTACCCACGCCGCTTTTTTTACTGCCGCTGCGATCGTATGCCCATTCACATCATCTACCCGATCGAACATCCAGGCGACACGAAGGCGAACCGGCCTTTTGTTATTTGGATCAAGCATTACGCAGCAAGCATCTTTCCCCCCGCCTGCAGTGGGCGTGCTGAGTAGCACGTCTCCACCCCAAGCACTATTACCGCTTTCATCTGTAACTGTGAGATCGACAATGAACCGGTTCGTGTAGTTATAACCCTCGATGGACAGCCCGATTGGCTTGGCTCGCGAGCATCCAATCAGCGCAGTCATCAAAGAGGCAACAAAAACAATACGAATAGGTGTTCTCACAGCGAGGCCAGACATCAAATACAATTCTCATTGGGCGGTCGCACACAAGGTTGGACTCCAGTTCGTGCTCCGACGCGCAGGGGGTGTCAGAATTTTTGTGTTGCCGGTTACCTCAATGGTCGTCGATCGGCCTTCGTCACCCTAAAGGTTTGTGTCCGACGCGGCGAAAACCGCCTCCTTCGGGCCAAAGAAGAGCGTGCGCGGTCGTAAATATTTGACCGTGCCGGCTCTATTCTCGTCCTCGACCTCTGCACAGTATTTCGCCGCGATCACGTTGAAGTAGCGACCGCAGGTTTGCGCAGCGCCGACTTGATTTAACGCGACTGCCGCTGCGTCCGTTGCATGATTCCACGCGGCCTGGCTGTCGTGAATGTAATTGTCGAAGAACGCAGCGACTGCCTGAGGCAAAGGACGTGGATCGTTCCATGCCTCCCAGACGGCTTTCTCCCAGACCGATGCGCGGCCGCCCGCCACGATGCGGTCAAGTGCGCGCGCTTCGCCTTGCAGGGTGCGGTCGGATTCCTCCGCTTGCGCGGTGTCGGTTCCGAACTGGTTGTTCGTTGATATTGCTTTGCCGAGTGCAGCCTCTTGCGTAGCGTTGCTCCTCAGCTGCGCGGATTGGTTTTTGGTAAGGATGCCGCCCTGAGCTTTGAACAAGAGGAATCGCGTATCGTCGTCCCGTAGCAACCTCAATCGCTGGAACAGCGATTTGTTTTCCTGCTTCGCCTGCTGCGAGAGCGTTTCGAGTCGCTGGGGGATGGGCGCGTTTTCGTCATTCAAGCGAAGTTTGCGCCAACGCCAATAGAGTTTCAGATGGCCGAAGGCCTGCTCTTCGAGGGATTCGCCGCTGGTTTCCAGGGCAGTCATGTAGGCGCGGAAGGCCACGGGCAGGTCATCGGAAACCGTGAATTGCTTTTGGACATGTGGCTGCCACCTCTCTGCTGGATTGAGCGGCACCCCCGCCATATACGCCTGCCGATACATCATGTGCAGGGGCAGCCTTGCATACGCGTTAGACCGCCCCTGTTCGTTTACCGCATAACCGCCTCCAACGTCGGAATGGACTCCCGGGTATACGTACTCAACAGTATTCGTCGGATACCGACCATCACGCCGCACCGAATCAAGTGGGAACGCAAATCTGAGTTCATGCCCGGCGACCATATGTACGCACCGTTCAACCATTGGCGGTATGCCAAGCTCCTTGGCGTACGTATTGTGATCGCGGGGCAATCCGACCGACGCCACAGTATCGAAAATTCCAACAAAGTAGATGCGGAACCGGGCACCATCGCGTACCCAATGTGCCCCTTGCCGCTTAGACTGGTTAGCGAGCCGGTTGACAAACGAGCGCGCCAAAGTAGCACCGCGAGAGAAGCCGAACACCGCCACATGCACCGTGTCGATCTTGAAACCGCGCGACTTCTGGGTGTTGACAGCGATTCCGAGACGCTTTTCGGCAAAGTCGATCCGCTCCATTCCCATGAAGCCTGTGGCTGCTCCTTGGACACCACCTCCATCCCCTATTTCGGGGAACTTCGTCCCGACTCCTTGCAGGTATTGCGCATATATTCCTTTTGAATCGTCTTGCGACTCATGCGCCAAGAACAACCTCGCGACATTGGTATAAGCCTGCTGTTCCGGCGGACGCGAATCCTCGTCGTACATGCTGTTGCTGGTCCCGTCAAAGAAGGCGGTGAACCATACGTCGGCGATACAGGATGCTGTTGTATGAGGGCGGTCGATCGCGGCCGACGCCATTTGTGCTGCTCGCCGCACCACGTTTGTCGGGGACGGTCTGGCGATCAGTTCCGCATCAGGAAGAAGCGCGGCATCACTCATGGTGTCGGCCTCCGTCCTTCCGGCAGCAAAATGCGAGGCGGCGACGACCAGTGCGTCACAACAGCTTCTACGTGACCATCGGGATAAAAATGTACTTCGAGATTTTGAGGATCACTGGGAAAGGGAGGATCTACTGTCACCCATGCCTGCCTCTTCATTTCAGGCGCAATTACATGTCCCATCGCATCGTCTACCTCGTCCAACGTCCAGTCGACGCGCAGTCGAACGGGCCGACTGACATTCGGATCAAGCATTACACAGCAGGTGGACTTACCCCCCCCAGCCGTCGGTGTGCTCAGTTCGACGTTCCCGCCCCATGCCCCGTTTCCGCTTTCGTCCGTCACCGTGAAACTCGCGACGTACCGGTTCGTGTAGTTGTACCCTTCCACGGCGAGTCCAATCGGCTTCGCACGCGAGCATCCATTAAGTGCACACAGCAACGCTGACGCGAGCGCAATTCGGTCTAAGGTTCGCATAACGAATTTATGTTGCCAGCGGAATTGATTGTTTATCGATGTTGTTAGCGTCATTCACCAACGTCAGCGCCCAATAACGGCACAGCCACGGCACCCGACGCCAAACGAACCGCAGTTCCCATAGGGCACTCGCGATCACGATCACGATCGCTGTTCCAACCGGTGGCTGATCTCCGTCGCCACCATTGCCAGCGACGTCGAGCCAGAAGAGACAGACCGCACCAACGGTGCAATCGCGTCTTCGTCGATCCATTCAGCCCCGTAAGCGCCGGACAGCGCCGCAACGATCAACAAATCTCCCATCGATTCAACGTTCAGCCGGTTGCCGATTTCGATTTGCAGCGCACTGAACGCTTTCCGCTGAGTGGGCGTCAAGGGCGTCATGATCGACGGCGCGTGTGTCTCGACGTATGTTTGGAGCGCAATCCGACTTGCCAGCGCCTCGAACCGTCGTTGCTCGTCCTCGTCAAGCACTAGCGGTGTGACAACCCGTGACGCCGGCTGCACCCGCGAACGCGACAATTGCTTCAGCACACCGTCCTCATCGACATACGCCCAAGCGCAAATCGGCCCCCACAAGGCCGCCTGCCTTCCCGGATCAAAACACGCAATGATGTCTTCCATCACGCGCGGATCGTATGGTCGAAGCATCGCAGCGGCATCTCCGAATTTCGCACGAATGAATGCAGCCAGATGACGAGCAAGCTCATTGGACGGCAGCGGCGACCAGATCCAACTCGTCAGATGGTATTCGCGCGCCAGCGTTGCGATCCTGGCGGCGAGTCCACCATTCAGATCACTAAGCGACACGAGCAACGGCGACGCGTCTGTGCGCTCGTCGTCGAACGCATAGACAAAAAGCGACTCCAGCTGCGCGTCGACCAGCACCGATGCAAGGTTGCCGAACTTCTTGCCCGTCTCATCCATCGTCGCGCCGGCATAGATTGCGCTATCGAGCAACGCGTAGAGGGTAAGCCCCTCGCCTTGCACGGCGCCAACCGATCGCAACCCGTTAAGCAATTCTTCGTCGTTCATCTTCAGTTGCTGATCGCGAAAGGCATCTTGGTTTGTGCCGCCCGAATCATGCACTCCACGCAGATTTGCTGCGGTAGTTGAGGCATGGGATACGGCATCTCCGTGGGCCCGGCAAACACGCGCTTCGCGCCCTTCACATCGATGGACCCCGGGGCGTGTACTTCGATGTTGCCGTCTTTGATGCGGATATATGCGCCGCCTGAAGTCAGCAGGACCTCGCGCTTACCGGCCATTTCAATGACATCGGTGATCGAAATCACCTTCACACCTTTATGCGCGCTCAGGTCGATTCCGTCAGAGTGCGCCTGAACCTCGATCTTCCCTTTCCCCGCAAACAACTTCATCCCCGCGTTCTGCACGAAAAGGCTCAGCTTCTCGCCTATCGAAGCGATGAGCGACTTCCCGCTAGCGATATGAGTGCTCGCGCCGCTGACGACGCTCACGTGCTTGTCCGCAGCGATATTCGTCGATTGCTGGGTCGACAGCCCGATACCCGATGGACTCGCCATCAGCATGATCGGCTCTGCGAAGCCATTCGCGTTGCCGGTCCCTCCACCCGCTGTCCTGCCGCCGCTCGATGCATCGCCGGACACGCTGCTCTGTGTCGCATCCGTGAACGCCTTCAGCGAGTCGTGCCCGTCCTTCAGACTCTCCGCCTGATGCCCCGCGCTCGCATCCGACAACGCCTCAACCACGCTCTCAGCATTGACGAGCTGCTTACTGGCCGGCCCCACATCCATCGGTTGCTTGACCGAAGCCGGATGGCTGGACACATACAACCCCTGCCCCGCCCGAATCGCACCATACGCATTCGACTTCAGATCAAAGCCCGAGCCGAGATACCCGCCCCGCGTGTTGCCGTTGTGATCGATCAGGTAGCCGAGATGCAGATGCGAATCCGCGCTCGTCGAATATAGATGGACGCGGTTCTGCCCCGTCGCATCATCCATAACGAGTTGATTGAATCCGCTGCCGCCATACTCCTTCGACCGATACCCCGACAGCAACCCGTTCGTGTGCCAAACCGGCGGCGTCGGCCCACCATGCATACGGCCGACAATCACTGGCCGATCGCAATCACCGCCCATAAAGCCGACGACCACCTCATCGCCCTTGCGCAGCGGAAAATGCCCCCCGCGCTGATGCCCGGCATCGGCAAACGCAGCCCGCACCCATACCGACGCCTTTTCATCGCCTTCATTGCGCCGATTCCACGGAAACCACACCTTCACCCGGTTGAGCGAATCGGTATAAATCTCCTCGCTATCGGGCCCGGCAACGATCCCGGTCTGCAATTCGAGAACGGGCTTGCGATGCTCGAACCGACTGCGAAACGGCAAGCGCCGCCGTTGCGCTTCAATTTCGACTTGAAAATAGCCTTCGCTGCCATCGGGATGACGAACCTTCACCCCGCCCGCATTCGCCCGCGCGGCCGCTGACACTTCCGATTGCAAACTGTCCGCGAAATCGGCCACGCCATCCATACCGGGCAGGTTGTTGCGAATGGTCCAGGTCGTCTCCAAGATCGCGAACTCGCGATCTTCCTCAGGCTCCTTTTCGTGGATCGGATGCCCTTCCAACGTGAACCAATACCCGGGCCGCGCCGAGCGCAAGCTGCCGATCCCATGAAACCGCTTCATCAGCGATTCCCACGCCTCCACACACATGGCGTTTTGATGCTCGCCTCGATCGCGCACACCCCACGAATACGCGCCCGTATAGTCGTACACCTCGCCTTGCGCCGGGATATCGTCACGCGGGCTGATCGCGCTGCGCACCTCTTTATGCAGATCAGGCCGCTTGTAATCGAAGGTTCGCGTCGTCAGCTTCGCGCTTTGGATCAGCTGTTGCTCTTTCCACTGCGTAAATCCCTCGCTTTCTTCGCGTAGACCCGTGCGGACAAACCGCACTGTCTTATCCGCGAGCCGCGGCACGAAATACAAATCGTCCATCAACACCAGCGCATGCGACTTGCCATCCTCAGCCTGCTCGAAGCGACCGAATACGCCGGCCTCTTCCAAACTGCGATGCACGAAATTCCAGTCGTCTTCCCATTGCACGCGGTTCGAATACTGCGGCATGGCTTGCCGAAGATCGAAGCGATATGCGCCCTGCGCCTGCGGATGTTGGTCGAACACATCGGCAACAATCTGCTCGCCCGTTTGCTCCTGCCAATCGCGCATATCGCGGCGCAGCGGCAAAAAGCACATCCAGGAGGAAAAGCGCAACTGATAGAACGTCAGATAGCCATCGCTGCCTAGCCTGCAGAACGATTTGACATACCCGTGATGTGGCAAATACGAGCGATCGGCTTGCTGCAGCCACAAGGTTACCGGCTGCCCAATCAAAGCCTTCAATTCGATTTCACGACCTTTCGTCGATGCGGCGTCGACGACGAACTCGTAATCCCGGCCCAACCTGGATGTGCCCTTAGCATGCAATGGCAGCAACCAATCCGCGCCCAATGGCGTGTCGAGTCGAAGCAAACGACCGGCTTGCCCGCCTCCCGCGAATGCGGTGTCGGACAGCAATTGAGATCCCATGGAGATCGGCCCTCTCAGACATCTTTGCGTTTTTATTGGGCGTTGATTTTAATCGATGCGGCCACGAATACGCGAGAGGACGCACGATCAATGCGTTATCGGCCAATTCGGAAGATTTCGAGGGTGGGCGCCCGCACTCGCTTGGTTCCGGCCGGGCACGATCGACGCAGGAAGGGAAAGAGACCCTCTCAAGGCTGAGGAAACCGCGGTAAGGCGTCGGGCGGCGCGGATACACGGCGCTTGTCAACGGCCTGCACTACCGCTCGCACAATCGACGAACAAAGACGCTCACACCGGATAAATTCGACTACCCCAACCAATATTTGACGTCAATACCGAAAATCCTCGACCACAGTCCTGCACAACATGTGAGTGTATTGCTGCACTACATCCCGCAAGGCGCGGCGGGGCGCCCCGACTCGATATCCCACCATCTGAATATGGCAATTTAGAGACACCGGCTAGCAAGACTACGATTTGCTTGGCGACCGGGATGTATTTTTGCTAAATTAGTAACCAAAGTAGCAAAACAAAGTTCTACAAATGTAGTTTTACTTCAAACGAGGAGACACCGCCCCCACGAGCGGTCTCGAACCCGAGCGCAGCGCGAACGGCTCACCAGGCCCGCGGCTGACCCTCGCGCGTTCCGATGGATCTCCCTAGAAAAATTCCCGCTCGGGCGATGCTCTCGCCCGAGCGCTATTCGCAGTAGTGGCTTCACTTTTGACAGGGTAATGGAGGAGAAGATGAAGAAAGCTTTGCTCGCCGCAGCGCTCATGTCGGCTGGCGTCATCGCCCACGCTCAAAGCAGCGTGACGCTGTACGGTCGCGTCGACGCAGGTATCGAGTACATGACGGGCATCCCCAATGCAGCTGGCGGCGGTTCGAGCTCGCGTTTCCGCGCAGAGAGCGGTGACTGGGGCACGAGCCTGTGGGGTTTGAAGGGTGTTGAGGACCTGGGCGGCGGCAATCAGGCTGTGTTCAAGTTGGAGAACGGCTTCAACCTGATGAACGGCCAGCTCCAAAGCAGTCTCTTCAATCGTTGGGCGACGGTCGGCCTGTCCAATGCCAACTACGGTACGTTGACGATGGGCCGCATGCTCTACATCGCGAACGGCGTGTGGGACTTCGATCCGTTCGGTCAATCGAGCTGGTCGTCGGCATCGCTCGTGCGTGGCCGCAACTGGCCGCAGTCGAGCAACAACATCGCGTACCAATCGCCGAAGTGGAACGGTTTCGACATCTACGGCCAATACGCGCTGTCGAATGCGACGAACTGGAACGGCAATAACGCGAACGGCCAAGGCCGCGAAGCCGGTCTGCAACTGACGTACACGAACTCGCTGTTCCAGGTGCGAGGCATCTATGACGAAATCCGCGACCCGGCAAATGGCCAGCTC
This sequence comes from Trinickia soli, assembly GCF_002879855.1. Classification (GTDB taxonomy): domain Bacteria; phylum Pseudomonadota; class Gammaproteobacteria; order Burkholderiales; family Burkholderiaceae; genus Trinickia; species Trinickia soli. The sequence goes on from NZ_PNYB01000013.1 coordinate 98,147, forward strand.
AACGGCACCGTCGCTGCCGGCGGGAACCCGGCGAACACTGGCGCGTACAACTACTCGCGCGAGTACACGGCTGCAGTGAACGTGTTCCTTGGCCAGTTCAAACTTCAAGGTGCTTACCAGGCTATCCGCACCTCGGGTATCAACGCGCAAGTCGCTGGCGTGCCCTCGACGCTTGATCACGAATGGGGTGGTGTGACGTGGCAAGCCACGCCGGCCGCAGCCGCTATCGCCGCCGTTTATCACGTGAACGGCAACAACGGTGCGGGCAATGCGACGATTTACACGATCGGCGGCACGTACAACCTGTCCAAGCGCACGCTGCTCGACATCCAGATCGCAACGGTACGCAACAGCAAGAATGCCAACTTCAGCCTGGAAGCGAACGGCGTCGGCAATGCGGACAACCCTCTGCCCGGCCACAGCCAATCGGGCGTCTACGCTGGCATTCAGCACTCGTTCTAAACGAACGGCGTAGCCTACAAAAAAAGTCTTAATCGGGTTTCACCCGGGCTTTGCCCGGGTGTTCCACGAGTTTTATACGAGTTTTAAGTTTCACGCTGCTGCGAGAGGCGCGTATCGGTGCGGTGTCCCGTCAGGGCATCGCACCTTTTTTTTTGTGTGTTCAGATCGGCGCTATCCGTGCAAGGGCGATGGCTCGCGCTCGCATCCGCAGACCGAAAGAAGCGAAAAGACCGAACAAACTGAACAAACCAATGCGCCCGTGCCCGTTGCAACGGCGAGCGCCCCGGCCGATCATTTCGTCGATCGAAGCGAATCAGACTGCCGCTTCGTTCTCTTCGCCCGTCCGAATGCGAATCACGCGTTCGACTTCGGTCACGAAGATCTTGCCGTCGCCGATCTTGCCCGTGCGAGCCGCGCCGATGATCGCGTCGATGACCTGGTCGCACTGCAAGGCCGCAACCACCACTTCGATTTTCACCTTCGGCAGGAAATCGACGACGTATTCGGCACCACGGTACAGCTCCGTGTGCCCCTTCTGGCGTCCAAAGCCCTTCACTTCTGTCACCGTCAGGCCTGTGAGGCCCACTTCGGCCAGCGCTTCGCGCACTTCGTCGAGTTTGAACGGTTTGATGATGGCGGTAATGCGTTTCATGGCGTGCCTCGTAAGATCAACGAACTTAAAACGGACAAATGGACGACCCGATCCAGCGATTCTACGCCGCGGCCGCCCGCGTCCGGCCAGCGCAACGGCGTGACAGCGCTATGACTGGATCGGCTCGGTATAACGCGAGGTGATCGGATAGCGCCAGTCGCGCCCAAATGCACGATGAGTCACGCGGATGCCGATCGGCGCCTGCCGGCGCTTGTATTCGTTGAGCTTGATGAGGCGCGTCACGCGGGCGACATCCGCGCGCGCATAGCCGGCCGCGACGATGTCGGCGAGCGACTTGTCCTCTTCCATGTACATGCGCATGATCGCGTCGAGCACGTCGTACGGTGGCAAGCTGTCCTGATCCGTTTGGTGCTCGCGCAGTTCTGCCGACGGCGCGCGCGTGAGAATCCGCTCGGGGATCACGTCGCGGCTCGCGAACCGCGTCGCGCTGTTGCGATAGCGGCAGAGACGGTAGACGAGCGTTTTCGCGATGTCCTTGATCACGGCGAAACCACCGGCCATGTCGCCATACAGCGTGCAGTAGCCAACGGCCATTTCGCTTTTGTTGCCTGTGGTCAGCACGAGCGAGCCGAACTTGTTCGACAACGCCATCAGCAAGGTGCCGCGAATGCGCGCCTGGATGTTCTCTTCCGTCGCATCCTCGGGTAGGCCTTCGAATTCGGGCGCGAGCGCGCCGCGGAACGCTTCCATCATCGGCGCAATCGCGATTTCGTCGTAGCGCACCCCGACGCGCCGCGCCATTTCGGCCGCATCGGAGGTCGAGATGTCGGCCGTGTAGCGCGAAGGCATCATCACGGCTCGCACACGATCGGCACCCAGCGCGTCGCACGCAACCGCGAGCACGAGCGCCGAATCGACCCCGCCCGAAAGGCCGATGATCGCGCCCGGGAAGCCATTCTTGCCGATGTAATCACGCACGCCGAGTACGAGCGCCGCATACGCCTGCGCTTCGAGCGACTCCGCGGCGGCGATTTCACCGCCCAGCGGCCGTGCGCCTTCGAATTCGACGATCGCGTGGCCCTCGACGAATTGAGCCATGCGCGCGACCATCTCGCCTTGCCCATCGAGCACGAACGAACCACCGTCGAAGATCAGTTCGTCCTGTCCGCCGACGAGATTGACATAGACGACGGGCAGGCCCGTTTCGACCACTCGCGCGCGGACAATGTCGACGCGCGTCGCGTCCTTGTTCAGGTGGAACGGCGAGCCGTTCGGAATCAACAGCACCTGCGCACCCGCCGCCTTCGCGAGTTGCGCCGCCGATGCGTGCCATGCGTCTTCGCAAATGATGACGCCGTATTTGACGCCATCGAGCTCGAACACGAACGGAGTCGTGTCGGAGGCGAAGTAGCGCTTCTCGTCGAAAACTTCCGTGTTGGGCAGATCCTGCTTCAGGTAGGTGCCGACAATCCGGCCGTCGACGATCAACGACGCCGCGTTGTAGGTGTCGACGGGAGCTGCGCCGCGCTGGATCGGCGCGTTTGCATTACCATGACCGCTCGCCGCCGCAGCATCGGCAGCACGGTGCGGATGGCCGACGATGACGTGCAGCCCGGCAAGCGGCGCCAGTTTCGCGGCCAGCTCGCGCAAGGCCGCGGCGCACGCGGCATAGAACGCCGGGCGCAGCAGCAGATCCTCCGGCGGATAACCGGACAGCGAAAGCTCCGGCGTAATGACCAGTTTCACGCCGTCGCGATGCGCCGCCTGCGCGACGTCGACGATTTTGGCGATATTGCCGGCGAAATCGCCGACGGTAGCGTTGATTTGTGCTAGAGCAATACGGGTTTTCATGGCAGTGAGCGGCAAGCGGCCGTTGCGGCCGGACGACTCGGCGAAATAAACGACGGGCGCGGTGTGCGACGCACAGGCATCGCACCGTCCCGAAGAACACGGTCGGACGACAGTTGAAACAGGAACGCATCGATTATCGCATGGGGCTTCTAGACTCGCCGCTCGAGGTGGACGCGCGCGAGTGGAACGCGCTCGTTGCACGCCAGCCGCAGCCGACGCCATTTTTGCGGCATGAATTTCTGAGCGCGTTGACGACCACGAATTGCGCCACCGGGCAAACGGGCTGGGCGCCGCGCTTCGTCACGCTCGTCGATGCGCAAACGGGCGCGCTCACGGCCGCGGCGCCGCTCTACGTCAAGCAGCATTCGTATGGCGAGTACGTGTTCGATTGGGCCTGGGCCGACGCCTATCAGCGCAACGGGCTCGCCTACTACCCGAAGCTCGTCTGCGCCGTGCCGTTCACGCCCGTGCAGGGCACACGGCTCATCGCCACCGACGAGCACGCGCGCAGCCGGCTTGCCGCTACGCTCGTGGCGCTGGCCGAGCAATCGGACGTGTCATCGCTGCACGTGCTGTTTCCCACGGAGTACGAGGCGGACACGCTCGAAGCACTGGGCATGATGCGGCGCGAGGGCATCCAGTTTCACTGGATCAACGACGGCTATCGGGATTTCGAAGATTTCCTGTCGACGCTCGAACAGAAGAAGCGCAAGAACATTCGCGCCGAGCGCCGCAAGGTGCGTGAGGCGGGCGTCACCTTCAGGCGCGTGCGCGGCGAGGATGCGTCCGATGCCGACTGGCGGTTTTTCAATCGATGTTATCGGCAGACGTATCGCGAGCATTTCTCGTCGCCGTATTTGAATCTGGAATTCTTTCGCATGATCGGGCAGAGCATGCCCGAGAATCTGCTGCTCGTGATCGCCGAGCGCGAAGGCCGGCCCATTGCGAGTTCGCTGATCGTTTATCAGCGAGATGCGCAAACAGGAGGGGCGTTATACGGGCGCTATTGGGGCGCCGTTGAGCATGTCCCGTGCTTGCACTTTGAGACGGCTTATTACCAGCCGCTCGAGTTTTGCATCGAGGAAAAGCTGGGCGTGTTCGAAGGCGGTGCGCAAGGGGAGCATAAGATGGCGCGCGGCTTTATGCCGACCGTCACGCATTCGGCGCATTGGCTCGCGCATCCGGCTTATTCGGACGCCGTCGCGCGTTTCTTGGAAAACGAATCGAACCTCATTCACGCGCACTTCGACGAACTGCGCGAACATGATCCGTTCAAGAAGCACGGATAGCCCGGCACACCCACGGATCACGCGACGATGGCTTGGTTTCTCTACCTGATCGAATGCGCGGACGGCAGCGTCTATACCGGCATCGCCACGGATGTACAAGCGCGCTACGACAAGCATGCGGCCGGAAAGGGAGCCCGCTATACGCGTGCGCGCAAACCTGTCGCGCTGCTGGCTTCGTTCGAGTTGGCCGACCGTTCGAGCGCGTTGCGCGCCGAATACCGCGTCAAGCAGCTTTGCGCTGCCGATAAGCGTGCGCTCGCGGCCGGCGAGCGCACGTTGGAGTCGGTCATGCCCGAACTCGTTACTTCTTGAAGTTCGCGACGCCTTCGCTGATTTCCTTGTGCGCGGCGTCGATGCCGGCCCAGCCTTCCACCTTGACCCACTTGCCCTTTTCGAGCGCCTTGTATTGCTCGAAGAAGTGTTTGATCTGGTCCTTCAGGTAGCCGGGAACGTCGTCGATCGACTTCATGTGCGCCGTCATCGGGCACAGCTTGTCGTGCGGCACGGCGACGAGCTTCGCGTCGACACCCGATTCGTCGGTCATCTGCAACATGCCGAGGGCGCGCGAGCGCACGACGCAGCCCGGGATCAGCGGGAACGGCGTGATGACGAGCACGTCGACGGGATCGCCGTCGCCCGACAGCGTTTGCGGAATGTAGCCGTAGTTGACCGGGTAGCGCATGCCCGTGCCGATGAAGCGGTCGACGACGAGCAGGCCCAGTTCCTTGTCCGCCTCGTACTTGACCGGATCGCTTTGCGCCGGGATTTCGATGACGACGTTGAAGTCTTGCGGCAGATCCTTACCAGCGGGGACGTGATTGAAGCTCATGGCGTTCTCTTCAGGAAATGGAAATGGGAAAACGTAGGGCTCGCGCCGCCAGACACGGCAGCGGCGGCTGATGCAGGCGCGCCCCGAAGGCGCGCCGGAGCGCGCGACGGGCGTTGCGCGCCATTATAGCCGAGCAGGCATGCGCACTTTGCGCGCGGATCGGGCCATAATGCCCTCCGAGTGACGTTTCGACTGACAGTTCTGATCCGATCCGTGCGACCACGAGGAGCTTTGGATGATGGAAGAAGCGAAACACTTCATCGGCGGTCGCGCCACGGCCCCCGCGAGCGGCGAGTCGATCGACGTGATCGATCCGTCCGACGGCGAGGTCTTCGCCCGCATCGCGCGTGGCGATGCCGCCGACGTGGATGCGGCGGTGCGCGCGGCTCGTGCGGCCTACGACGATGCCTGGGGGCAAACGAGCGCCGCCGAGCGCGGCCGCATTCTGTCGCGGCTTTCGCTGCTGATCGCTGCCTGCGGCGACGAACTCGCGCGCCTCGAAGCGCGCGATACGGGCAAGCCGCTGCGCGAAGCGCGCGCCGACGCCGCCGCGCTCGCCCGCTACTTCGAGTTCTATGCGGGCGCGTGCGACAAGCTCCACGGCGAAACGCTCCCCTATCAGGCGGGCTACACGGTCATGACCGTACGCGAGCCGCATGGCGTGACGGGCCATATCGTGCCGTGGAACTATCCGTTGCAGATCTTCGGGCGAAGCGTCGGCGCAGCACTGGCCGCCGGAAACGCCTGCGTCGTCAAACCCTCCGAAGACGCGTGTCTTTCGCTGCTGCGCGTGGCGGCGCTCGCAGCCGAGGCCGGGCTGCCCGACGGCGCATTGAACATCGTGACGGGCTACGGCACGCAGGCCGGCGCGGCGCTCGCACGCCACCCGGGCGTCGATCATATTTCGTTCACGGGATCGCCCGGCGTCGGCACGCTCGTCGCGCAGTTGGCCGCCGAGCACCATGCGCCCGTCACGCTGGAACTGGGCGGCAAATCGCCGCAGATCGTCTTCGCCGATGCCGACCTCGACGCCGCATTGCCCACGCTCCTGGCGGCGATCGTCCAAAACGCCGGGCAAACCTGCTCGGCCGGCAGCCGCGTGCTGATCGAGCGCGCGATCTACGCCCCCCTCGTCGAGCGTCTCTCGGCCGCGTTCGACGCGCTGCGCGTCGGGCCGAGCGCGCTCGATCCCGACTGCGGCCCGCTCATCAATGCCCGGCAGCATCGGCGCGTCGCGCAATTTATCGCGGATGCCGAGCGCGACGGCGTGCGGCTCGCGGCCCAAGGCAAAATCGTCGCCGAAGCGCCCCGCGGCGGCTTCTACCAGGCGCCGACGCTCTTCATCGACGTCGCCCCCCAACACCGCATTGCCCAGGAAGAGATCTTCGGGCCTGTGCTCGCGGCCATGCCGTTCGACGACGAAGCGCAAGCGTTGGCGCTCGCCAACGGCACGCGCTACGGGCTGGTCGCAGGCGTCTGGACGCGCGACGGCGCGCGCCAGCTGCGGCTCGCCAGACGGATTCGCGCAGGGCAGGTGTTCGTCAACAACTACGGTGCCGGCGGCGGCGTCGAATTGCCATTCGGCGGCACGGGCCAATCGGGGCACGGGCGCGAGAAAGGATTCGAAGCGCTTTACGGTTTCACGACGCTCAAGACGATTGCCATTCGGCACGGTTAGCGCGTCGGGCGCGGTCGCTGCGGTGGACCGCAGCGGTCCATTCACGCAGGTGCGACCGGACGCGTACGGTCGGGCTGCAGGCGCTCGCCGGGACGAGATACAACAATGGGCAGGGCCGATCAGGCCAGGAGGAAGACATCATGCGATTGCAGGGCAAGACGGCCGTCGTCACAGGCGCGGGTTCCGGATTCGGTGAAGGCATCGCGAAGACGTTCGCCCGCGAGGGCGCCAACGTCGTCGTCAACGACTTGAACGGCTCGGCTGCGCAGCGCGTCGCAAGCGAGATCGCACTCGCAGGCGGGCGCGCGATTTTCGCCGAAGGCGACGTCACCCGGATCGACGACTGGCATGCGCTGCGCACCGCGGCGATCGACGATTTCGGCAGCGTGCAGATCGTCGTCAACAACGCCGGCACAACGCACCGAAACAAGCCTGTCATGGAAGTGACCGAAGCGGAATTCGATCGCGTCTATGCCGTCAACGTCAAAAGCATCTACTGGAGCGTGCAGGCCTTCGTGCCGTATTTCCGCGAGCAAGGCGCCGGCGTGTTCGTCAACATCGCGTCGACGGCCGCCGTGCGTCCGCGTCCGGGGCTCGTCTGGTACAACGGCAGCAAGGGCGCCGTGATCGTCGCCAGCAAGGCGCTCGCCGCCGAACTCGGCCCCGACCGCATTCGCGTGAATTGCGTGAACCCCGTCATCGGCGAAACGGGCCTGCTGGCGCAGTTCATGGGCTGCGAGGACACGCCCGAGAACCGTCAGCGCTTTCTGGCCGGCATCCCGCTCGGCCGATTTTCAACGCCGCAGGATGTGGCCAACGCCGCGCTCTATCTGGCGTCCGACGAGGCGGCGTTCATTACGGGCGTCAGCCTCGAAGTCGACGGCGGGCGCTGCGTGTAGCCGCTTTACCTGAGTTGCCGGATTTCACCGATGTACCGTTTCACCTCACGACCGATCACATAACGAAGAGGAGACAGTCCGTATGGCCAGCCCCAACCCCGTCGACCCGCTCGCGATGCCCGGTGCCGGCGCACCGTCGTCGAGCTTCGAAGAAGCCACCTACCGCAAGGTCTCGTGGCGGCTTTTGCCGTTGCTGCTCGTCTGCTATCTCGTCGCCTATCTCGACCGTGTCAATGTCGGTTTCGCCAAGTTGCAGATGGCGTCCGCCCTGCACCTGAGCGACGCCGTCTACGGCCTCGGCGCCGGCATCTTCTTCCTCGGCTACTTTCTCTTCGAGATTCCGAGCAACCTGATCCTGCATCGCGTCGGCGCGCGGCTCTGGATCGCCCGCATCATGGTTTCGTGGGGCATCATTTCAGCGCTTACGATGTTCGTCACGACGCCCGCGATGTTCTACGCGATGCGCTTTCTGCTCGGGCTCGCCGAAGCCGGTTTCTTCCCCGGCATCATTCTTTATCTGACCTACTGGTATCCCGCTCATCGGCGCGGGCGCATGACGACATGGTTCATGACGGCCGTCGCGCTCTCGGGCGTCATCGGCGGCCCCGTCTCCGGCTACATCCTCAAGACGTTCGACGGCGCGCACGGGTGGCAGGGCTGGCAGTGGCTGTTCCTGCTCGAAGGGCTGCCGTCGGTGATCGCCGGCGTGTTCGTCTTCTTCCTGCTCGACGACCGCATCGCCGATGCAGGCTGGCTTGACCCGCAAGAGAAGCAACTGCTCGAACGCAACATCGGCGCCGAAGATGCGGGCAAGGAGGAGATGCCGCTCATGGCCGTGCTGGCAAGCGGCCGCGTCTGGCTCATGAGCCTCATCTACCTGTCGTTCGTGATGGGCCTTTACGGCGTCAGCTTCTGGCTGCCGACGATCATCAAGGCGACGGGCGTAACCGACGCATTCATGATCGGCTCGCTCTCTGCGATTCCGTTCGCCGTGGCCGTCGTTGCCATGATTTTCGTCGCGCGCAGCGCCGACAAGCGTCGCGAGCGCCGCTGGCACGTCGCGTTGCCGGGCATCGCGGGCGCGCTCGGGCTCGTGCTATCGGTGGTATGGGCGCATGACACGACGCTGGCGATGGCCGCGCTCACGCTCGCCACCGCCGGCATCATCACGTCGCTGCCGCTGTTCTGGAGCCTGCCAACGGCGTTTCTGGCCGGCACGGGCGCCGCAGCCGGCATCGCCATGGTCAACTCGATCGGCAATCTCGCCGGCTTTTTGAGTCCTTATGCCGTGGGCTGGCTCAAGCAGGCCACCGGAGCGAACGACTCAGGGATGTACATGCTGGCCGCGTTCATGGTGCTTGGCGCGCTGCTCGCACTCAGCGTGCCGGCGCGGCTCGTCAACAAGTAAGGGAACCACCCGCCGGACGTCGAATCGGCCGAACCGGCCGCTTCGATCGATGGGGCGCCGATGTTGTCGCGATCGTTGCCGGCTTCGCTTAGACGATCTTCATCGCCAACGAACTGGCGCGGTAGTGTTCGCTCGCACGCGCGGTATCGCCAAGCTGCTCGAACAGTCGCGCAAGCGAGCGATGCGTGCGGATCACGAGCGCGTCGTTGTCGTCGGCGAGCCTGAGCGCCGATTCGAGGAACGACTGCGCCTTGCCCCACAGCTGCTGGTGCAGGCACAACCGACCCAGCGCGAACAGCAGATCGGGATCCTCGGGACGCTCCTTGCGCCACGCTTCCGCCTTTTGAATCAGCGGCAGCGCGTCGTCGGGTTGCGCTGTTTCGGGGTAGCGACGCAACAGGCGCGCATCCCAGTTGTGCGCGAGCGCCTCTTCGACGATCTTGCGCGCCTCCGGGTGCCGGTTCAGGGCGATCAGCAGCTCGGCGGCCAGATCGGCAAGCCGCGGCGATTGCCGCTCGACCGGCGCAAGCGAATGCCAGAGCGCGAGCAGTGCCTCGGGGTCATGGCGTCGATCGCGCAGCAGATTCTCGGCCGCCTGCTGACGCAACCGCACGGCAACGGCCGGATGCAGCGCCTCGCGCTTTTCGAGCGTCTTGACGAGCTTGAGCACTTCGGCCCAATTCTTCAATTGCTGCTGCGCGCGCAGCGCGATTTGCTGCGCATGGATGCGGCGCGTGCCTTGCGCCTGCATTTCCGTCAGCGCCGCAAGCGCGCCGTCGGGGTCGCGGCCGTCGGCGCGCATATCGGCGCTGGCCATCAGACGGGCATCCTGCCAATCGGGGGCATCGATCGCCGCAAGCCATTCGTCGCGGCGCACGTACTCGCGCATGCGATGCGCAGCCACGGCGGCGATCAGCCCGGCCGCGCCTTTATTCGCCGGCGACGAAAGCGCTTCGCGAGCCGCCTTTTCCGCGCGTGAAAAACGCCCGGCGTAGAGGTTGCCGATCGCCTCGCGCAACGCCGCATGGGCCTTCGCTTCCTTGGCGCGCACGCGGTAGGCGGCCACGCGCTGCGGCATCGTCCAGACGTTACGGCCGATGCGGATCAGCGCATAGAGCACGATGAACAGCGCGATCACGCCGACGACGACGAGATTGAGCGACACGTCGATGCGATACGGCGGATAGACGAGCAGCACCTGCCCGGCGTCGAAATGGCCGACCGTGGCCAGCACGACGGCGAGCACGAACAACAAGGCGAGCCACACGAGTCCTCTGAGCGCCATCGTCAGCCTCGGCTCTTATAGTTGTGAACCGCCTGCAGGCTCGAGTTCAGGTTCGGCACTTCAACCGTCGCCGCGCCCTGGGCGACGTCCTGGACCAGCGCGCGGACCGTTTGCGTGCGTTTCGAGGCACCGTCGAAGTAGCGTGCGAGCGCGGCATCGGCGGCTTGCAGATCGGACTTCAGCGTCGCCTCGTTGCGGGAAAGCAGCCCGAGGCGCGCCGAGAGCAAACGCAGCTTCACGTTCTCGCGGATGAATTCGCCCTGCTCCGGCGTGTTGAGCATCGCATCGGCGTTATCGAGCCGGCGCACTTGGACAAGGTTTTTGAGTTCGTCGCCGGCCGCTTGCGAGAACACGCGCCACCAATGGGCCACGCGCGACTCGCCGGGGGCGGCGCCGCTCGCCGCAACCGGAGCCGACGCAGCCGATGCCGATGCGGTGTGCGGGGCCGGTGCTTCGCCCAGCAACGGCAGCGCGTCGATCTGCCCGATCGCATCGTCGAGCTTGATCGCGAGCCCTGTCAGATCGGTAGACGGCGCGGCCTTCAACTTGTCGATGTCTGCGGCGATCGCGCGACGCACGACGAGGGCCTGCGGGCTCGCCGAGGCAGCGAGCCGCGTATCGGCGCTTTGCAGCGCGAACAACGCGAGCTGCGTATTGCCCGTGAGTTGCAACTGCTCGCTGGCGCTGGACAGCATCTGCTCGACTTCGGCGAGCGTCCAATCGTCACGGTTCCGCGCGAGGTCCTGGTACTGCTGCTGCAGCGCCTGCTGGGCCGTCTGCGCGTCGGAGAGCTTGCCTTGCAACTGCGAAAGCGCGGCGTCGGCCTGATGCGCCGTCGCCACGGCTTGATCGGTTTTGGCGCGCAGCTCCGCGGTTTGAGCGTCGAGCGCCTGCTGGCGCGCGGCGAGCCGCGCATCGAGCCGGTCGAGCTTACGGTTGAAGGCGAACGCGGCGACGCCCGTCGCGATCGCGAGCAGGAGCACGACGAGCCAGACGAGGCCGTTGCGGCGCCGGGGCGGCGCCTCGTAGACAGGCGGCGTCAAAGGCGGAAAAGGCGGCGGCGCAGCCGGCGGAAACGACGCGGGAGACGGTTCTTGGTTCGTATCAGTCATGCGCGAATGGGTCGAGGAGAAGGCCTGAGCCGGTTGTTCGAGGAAGGCGCGAGACGATGCGGATAAGGCGCGCAACGCCCCGAGGATGCGAGCATCGCCGGGGCCGGATGCCGTAATCGTATCAAAACCCAACGCCCTCGCCGTTTCGGCGATGCGCGGGTGCGGCGCGACGAGCGGAGCATGCAGCAGCGCCTCGTGTTCGGCATCGGTGAGCGCCGTGCGCGCCATCGCGTCGAGATTGCGCACTGCCTCCGAACTCGTGAGCAGCCAGGCATGCGGCGCGCCACCCAAAAGGGCGCGCACGCGCGTCCAGGTCGCGTCGGAGACAGCGGGGACGACACGCCGGTAGGCGCACACGGCTTGCACATGCGCGCCCGCCTCGCGCAGTCGCTCGGCCAGCCACTCGCGGCCGCCGTCGCCGCGCACGATCAGCACGGAATGGGCGTCGAGAGAGGACAGCCCCAAGCGCTGCGACAGCGCGGCCAGCAGCGCCTCGGAATCGAAACGGGCGCCGGAGTCGGCGTCGCCGTTGCTTTCGTCATTCGCGCAAGCCACGGCGGACGGGGCTTGCGCCTGGCCCGGTGCACCCGGTGCATCAGCATAGCCGTGCGTGGCGCCCGCACGAAATGTGACGCCCTCATCGGGCGCCTGCGCCCCCGCCGGTGCGATGACTTCGTAGGCCGGCGCGACGATGCCGTGCCGGGCCAACGCGGCGACGCTGCCGGGCCCGACGACGCCGATGGGGACGGAGCGCGGCCAAACAAAGCCGGGCGTGAGCCGGGTCGCAAGCTCCAACGCACGCTCGATCGCGTTCGGCGAGACGAAGACCACGAGCGCGAACCGTTCCAGCGAAGCCAATCGTTCGCGCAACGGCGCCAGGTCTTCGGCAGGCGCGATCTCGATCAATGGGAAATCGAAGGCGGCGATGCCCTCGCGTTCGAGCGCGGCGGCAAGCGCGGCCGATTGCCCGGCTGGGCGCGTCAGCACAACGGTGAAGCGCGCAGCGCCAGCGTTCACGCTGGACTCGCCGCGGCCGGGCTCGACGCTCGTCACGATCGGTGCAGCGCCCTAGGCGGCCGGCTCGGCGCCGCGCGCGGCCGCGAGCTCGTCGACGACGGCGCGCGCCCCTTGCGCCACGAGCGAACGCGCAACGGCGTCGCCCAGCGCAAGCGCATCGACGTCGCTGGCCACCGGCGCCGACGCTTGCGCGAACGCCGCGCGACTGCCGTCAGGCATCGAGACGCTACTTGCCAGATGCATGCGCTCGCCCTGCCAGCTTGCATGGGCGGCCAACGGCACATCGCAACTGCCGCCGAGCGCGCGTGAGACGGCCCGCTCCGCTTCGACGGCCAACCGCGTCGGCTCGTGCTTCAGCGGGGCAAGCCAAGCCTGCAGATCGGGGCGCCCGGCGAGGATTTCGATGCCGAGCGCACCTTGTCCGGCAGCCGGCAGGCTGTCTTCGACATCGAGCGAGGCACGAATTCGCGCCGCCAGCCCGAGCCGTATCAGCCCGGCGCTCGCCAGAATGATGGCCGCGAAATCGCCGCGATCGAGCTTGGACAGACGCGTATCGAGATTGCCGCGCAGCGGCGCGACGACGAGGTCGGGGTAGCGCGCGCGCAACATCGCCTCGCGGCGCAAACTGGCCGTGCCGACGACGCTGCCGGCCGGCAAGGCGTCGAGCGAGTCGAAATCGTTCGAGACGAACGCGTCGCGCGGATCTTCGCGCTCCATCACGGCCGCCAGCAGGAAGCCTTCGGGCAGCGCCATCGGCACATCCTTGAGCGAATGCACGGCCAGATCGGCCCTGCCGTCGGCCAACGCGTTTTCCAACTCTTTGACGAACAGGCCCTTACCACCGACCTTCGACAGGGTGCGATCGAGAATCTGATCGCCGCGTGTCGTCATTCCCAGAATTTGCACGTCGCAAGATGGATATAATTTCCGCAGCGCATCGCGGACGAACTCGGCCTGCCACATCGCGAGACGACTCTCTCGCGAAGCAATCACGAGTTTGGCAGGCGGTGCGGCTGAAAGCGTCTCGGAATTCATGAGTCAACACTTCGAATGACGGGATCGAACATCGGGAAATGGTAGCACGCACGCCCTGCCCCATTTTTCGCGCTTGCCGGTGAACAGGCGCGCTCTATCAGCGCGCCGCCGGCGTCCGGGTGCGTCGCCACGAACGCCGCGCCGTGAGGAACGGAAACAGGACCTGAGCGCCCATCCGCAGTTTGCAGTCGTTTCGTCAGTTTTGCGTATCTGCCTGTTGTAGCCCCTTTCACCCTGGCTTCACTGAGGAATTCACCGTGACGTCTTCCGGATCGGCGCGCACCGCCCGCCGCAACGATGCATCGCCCCGTTCATCCGCAAAGGCCGCCGCGTCAGCCGCTGTGCGCGCCGCCGCACCCGCTGCCACCGGCGCCCGCACCAACGGCGCGGCCCGCCCTGCTCCCTCCAAACCGGCCGGTCGCGGCCGCGAAGACAAAGATCAGCCGCTGTTCCAGGACATCCGCTATCTCGGCCGCCTGCTCGGCGACGTGGTGCGCGAGCAGGAAGGCGACGCCGTGTTCGACGTCGTCGAAACGATTCGGCAAAGCGCCGTCAAATTCCGGCGCGAGGAGGACATCAGCGCCGCGCAGTCGCTCGAAAAGCAACTGCGCGCGCTCGAACCCGGGCAGACAGTCAGCGTCGTGCGCGCGTTCAGCTTCTTCTCGCATCTGGCCAATATCGCCGAAGACCGCCACCACAACCGGCGTCGCCGCATTCACGCGCTCGCGGGCTCGGCTCCGCAAGCGGGCACGATCGCGTACGCGCTCGGCCACCTCGCGCTGAACGGCAATCCCGACGCCGCTGCGCTGGCCCGGTTCTTCGATGACGCACTGATCGTGCCCGTGCTGACGGCCCACCCCACCGAAGTGCAGCGCAAGAGCATTCTCGACGCGCAGCACGACATCGCGCGCCTGCTGGCCGAGCGCGACCAGCCGCTGACCGAGCGCGAGCGCGCGGGCAACGAAGCGATGCTGCGCGCACGCGTGACGACGCTCTGGCAAACGCGCATGTTGCGCGACTCGCGCCTGACCGTCGCCGATGAAATCGAAAACGCGCTGTCGTACTACCGCACCACGTTCCTCAACGAGATTCCCGCGCTTTACGACGATATCGAAACGGCGCTCGCCGAACACACGGGCACGCCGGCGCATGTCCCCGCGTTCTTTCAAATGGGCAGCTGGATCGGCGGCGACCGCGACGGCAATCCGAACGTGACGGCAGACACGCTCGAGCATGCGATCACGCGCCAAGCCACCGTCATCCTCGAACACTATCTCGAAGAGGTCCACGCACTCGGCGCCGAACTGTCGGTTTCGAATCTGCTCGCCGGTTCGAGCGAAGCGTTGAAAGCACTCGCCGCCGCGTCGCCCGACCAATCGCCGCACCGCGTCGACGAGCCGTATCGGCGCGCGCTGATCGGCGTGTACGCGCGTCTGGCCGCAACGGCGCGCGCGCTGCTTGGCGAAGGTGTCGTGCATACGCGCAGCGGGGTTGCCCCCGACGCGGCGCCCTACGCCGACGCGCAAGCCTTCGCGGCCGATCTGACAGTGCTCGTCGATTCGCTCGCTGCGCATCACGGCGCCTCGCTGGCCACGCCGCGGCTGGCGCCGCTCGCGCGCGCCGCGCAGGTGTTCGGCTTTCACCTCGCATCGATCGATCTGCGCCAGAGTTCCGACGTGCATGAGGCCGTGATCGCCGAACTGCTCGCGCGCGCCGGCGTCGAGGACGATTACGCGTCGCTGTCCGAAGCCGACAAACTGCGCGTGCTGCTGGCCGAACTCGAACAGCCGCGGTTGCTGCGCTCGCCGTATCTCGCCTATTCGCCGCTCGTGCAAAGCGAAATGCGCGTGCTCGAAACGGCGCGCGCCACGCGCGAACGGTTCGGTGCGCGTTCCGTTCGCAACTACATCATTTCGCATACGGAAACCGTCAGCGACCTCGTCGAAGTCCTGCTGCTGCAAAAGGAAGCGGGCTTGCTCGAAGGCACGCTGGGCAGCAACGCACGCGGCGCCGGGGCGAAGAATGCGCTGATGGTGATCCCGTTGTTCGAGACGATTGCCGACTTGCGCAACGCGCCCGTCATCATGCGCGAGTTCTTCGCGCTGCCGGGCGTCGACGCTTTGGTCGCGCATCAGGGCGGCGAGCAGGAGGTCATGCTCGGCTACTCCGACAGCAACAAGGACGGCGGCTTCCTGACGTCGAACTGGGAGCTCTATCGCGCCGAACTCGCCCTCGTCGCGCTGTTTCGCGAGCGCGACATCACGCTGCGGCTCTTCCACGGCCGCGGCGGCACGGTCGGTCGCGGCGGCGGCCCGACCTACCAGGCCATCTTGTCGCAGCCGCCGGGCACGGTCCAGGGTCAAATCCGTCTGACCGAGCAAGGCGAAGTCATCGCGAGCAAGTTCGGCAACCCCGAGATCGGGCGGCGCAACCTGGAAACCGTCATCGCGGCCACGCTCGAAGCGACGTTGCTGCCGCAAGGCAATGCACCGGCCAATCTGTCGGCGTTCGAGGAGACGATGCAGTCGCTCTCGGACGCCGCAATGGCCGCCTATCGCGCGCTTGTGTACGAAACGCCGGGCTTCACCGATTATTTCTTTGAATCGACGCCGATTTCCGAAATCGCCGAGCTCAATATCGGCAGCCGGCCGGCTTCGCGCAAGCTGCAGGACCCGAAGCATCGCCGCATCGAAGACTTGCGCGCCATTCCGTGGGGCTTCTCGTGGGGGCAATGCCGCCTTTTGCTGACGGGCTGGTACGGTTTCGGCAGCGCCGTGGCTGCGCATCTGGAAGGCGCCGCCAGCGAAGCCGAACGCGCGCGCCGGCTTTCGACGTTGCGCAAGATGTACAAGAGCTGGCCGTTCTTCACGACGCTGCTGTCGAACATGGACATGGTGCTGGCCAAGACCGATCTGGCTGTGGCATCGCGCTACGCGCAACTCGTGCAAGACAAAAAGCTGCGCAAGCTCGTGTTCGAACGCATCGTCGCCGAATGGGAACGCACCTCGCACGCATTGTCGGAAATCACCGGTAAGAACGAGCGGCTGGCCGACAATCCGTTGCTCGCGCGCTCGATCAAAAACCGCTTCCCGTATCTCGACCCGCTTAACCACCTGCAGGTCGAATTGCTCAAGCGCCACCGCGCCGGCAATACGCACGCGCGGTTGCGGCGCGGCATTCATTTGACGATCAACGGTATCGCCGCCGGCCTGCGCAATACGGGCTAAGGCGCACCGCCGCGCGGCGGTGCGGTAAAAAAGGGCTGTTCGCGAATGCGACAGCCCTTTTTATTTGCTTATTCGTCTTCGGGGGTGGGATAAGCATTAAGCGTTTACACCGATCTGCCCGGCTCAAGTTTTAGCTCGTTTTGGTCGATAAAAAACCTGAAGAATCCGGTTTCCTGATTTTCGATATGTCGCTTTTTTCGCTATTCGATGAAGGTCGAGGCGAGTGAAATCCCCGCGGGCGCGTGCAACCGCGCGAAAAACCAGGGACATGAACCGGTAAAAACGCTTGCAGCAGATGATTAACGTGGCGCGACTCCCCCGATTACTGGCTCATCCTTCCCGCGCGTTCCGTGTCAACCACGCAACGGCGCTCGGATTGATTTTGGCGCTCTGGATTGCGTTGGGCGCCTTCGCGACCTGGGACGCCAGAACGGAACTCCACAGCGAGCGGGTGCAGACCGACACGCTGGCCGATGCGCTCGCCGCGCATACGTCGCGCGTGCTACGTGAAGCCGCTCAGGTGTCCTCCGTGGTGGCGTGGCTGGTGCGGCGCGACGGCGTCGGACTCCCGCTGCAGGACTACGTTCATTCGGGACTGCTCGACATGGACGTGTTCATCCAGGTTGCCGTCATCGATAAACACGGCATCTTGCGCGCCTCTACCATGCCGGATTTCAGGCCGATCGACTTGTCGGATCGCGAGCACTTTCGCGTTCATATCGACGACGCGAACACGCGCCTGTTCGTCGGCCGCCCCGTCATCGGGCGGGTAAGCGGACAGGTCTCGATTCAACTTTCGCGGCGTATCAACGATGCACAGGGACGTTTTGTCGGCGTCGTCGTCGTCTCGATGCCGCCCGCCTATCTGACCGAACTCTACGACGCGCTGCAGATCGGCCACGACGGCCTCGTCAGCGTGATCGGCACCCGAGACTTCGGGATTCGCGCGCGCCGCAGCGGCGATCGCGAAAACCTCGACTGGCAGCGTCTGCCCGCCAACGCAGCACTGCGCAGCGCCCTGGCACACGCTCCCCGCGGCCATTTCGATGAGACCAGCCCGATCGACGGCGTCCAGCGCACCGTCAGCTATAAGACATTGCCCGATGACCCGCTCGTCGTCGAAGTGGGCTTTTCGAACGCCGATTATCTTGCGGCGTTCCGCATGCGCATGCTTGCGCTGTTGCTCGCCGGCGTCATTCTGACTGCCCTGATCGTCGCAGCAGAAGCGAACCAGGGGCGGCTGTTCCGTCGCCTGCAAGCCGCGTCGGAGCGCGAACGCGAAGCGCTCGCCCGCACCACGGACGAAGCGACGCGGGCCGACGCGCTCTTCACAGCCATTCCGGATGCCGCGCTTGGCCTTTCCGCCGACGGCCAGATCGACGGCCACAATCCGCGCCTGATCGAGCTGCTCGGCTGGCACGGCGACGAGATCGGATCGAGTACGCCCGAACAGGTCGCGCGCGCGTTCTTCCGCGACGACCGCAGCGCCGATCGCGACGAAAAATCCGCGCACTTCGCGCAGATGCTGCGTGGGATCGACCTCGAACATTCGGCCAGCGAGGTGTTCCACCTCGAAACGCCGTATCCCTGCGTCTATGAAATGCGCGTCGAACGACGCGGAGCGAATTCGAACGGCGTCGTTGCCCTGATCCGCGACGTGAGTCGCGAGCATCTGAGCGAGCAGGCGCTCATGCACAGCGAGGCGCGCTACCGGCAACTGATCGAACTCTCGCCTTATGCGGTGTTCCTGATTCAGGAATTCACGATCGCGTTCGCCAATCCTAAAGCGCTTGAAATGCTCGGCGCGTATTCGGCCGCACAGATTCGCGGGCTCTCGATCATCGAGTTCGTGCATGCCGAACACCGCGAGGTCGTGGAAGAGCGTATCGGCCGGCTCCTGTTGCGCTACACGGCCGCACCCGCGCGCGAGGTCAAATGCCTGCGGCTCGACGGCAACGCCTTCATCGGCGAAATGACGGCGGTCCCGTACGAGCTCGACGGCGTCCGCGGCGCACTCGTCATGCTGCAAGACGTGACGGGCCGCAAAGAGGCTGAAACGCAGCGCGATCGCCTGTTCGATCTGTCGCTCGATCTGACCTGTCTCGCCGATCCCGCCGGCCGCTTCAAGCGCGTCAATCCGGCATTTACGAAAGTGCTCGGCTGGTCGGCCGAGGAACTGCTCTCACGCCCGTTCATCGATTTCGTGCACCCGGAAGACCGCGCGAGCACGGTGCATAAAATCGAAGGCCGCCGCCCCGGTGAGCCGATCGATCAGTTCGAGAACCGCTATCTCTGCAAGGATGGCGGGACGCGCTGGCTGTCGTGGAAGGCGATTCAGCTCGAAGGACTCATCTATGCGACGGCGCGCGACGTGACCGAAAGCCGGCGCGCGACGCAGCAGCTCGAACAGGCGCGCGCCGACGCCGAGGCGGCTTCGCGTGCCAAGAGCGCCTTCCTCGCGACGATGAGCCACGAGATCCGCACGCCGATGAACGGCGTCATCGGCATGATCGAAGTGCTGTCGCAGACACCGCTTTCGGGCGACCAGGGCGATATGGTCACGACGGTCCGCGAGTCGGCCAACGCGTTGCTCACGCTGATCGACGACATCCTCGACTTTTCCAAGATCGAAGCGGGCCGGCTTCATATTGAACGCGTCCCGCTGTCGATCGCCCACCTCGTCGACGGCGTCTGCCATTCGCTGAAGACCGTGGCCGAGCGCGCGGGAGTCAGGCTGCAGAAGTCGGTCTCGCCCGACGTGCCACAGGTGGTGCTATCCGACGACACGCGGTTGCGCCAGGTGCTCTACAACCTCGTCGGCAATGCGATCAAATTCTCGGGCGGGCGGCCTGGCAAGCCTGGCGCTGTCAGCGTTGTCGTCGATTGCCGGCCAGACCCGTCGGATCAGAAGCGAGCCCACGTGAGCTTCAAGGTCATCGACAACGGCATCGGCATGTCGGCCGACACGCTGCCCAAACTGTTCAAGCCGTTCACGCAGGCCGAAGCCTCGACGACGCGCCGCTTCGGCGGCACCGGCCTCGGTCTCGCCATCTGCCGGAGGCTGTGCGAGTTGATGGGCGGTGACGTATCGGCGCAGAGCGTACAAGGGGAAGGCTCGACGTTCACGGTCAGCCTGCCGTTGGAAATTGGCGAGAGCGTCGCCGAAGTGGGTCGTGCGCATGGGCATGCGACCGCCGGCGCGAACGGCGCCCAACGGATCGGTTCGGGCTCCGCCGGCCCCGCCCTGTCGGTCGCGCAGGCGCGCGAGTTGGGACGCCTCATTCTCGTGGCCGAGGACGACGCGATCAATCAGAAGGTGATCCTGCGTCAATTGGGCTTGCTGGGGCATGTGGCGGAAATCGCAGGCGATGGGCGCGAAGCGCTCGCGCTATGGCGCGCCAATCGCTACGCGTTGCTGCTGACGGACCTGCATATGCCGGAAATGGACGGCTACGAGCTCGTCGAGACGATCCGCCGCGAAGAAGCGCCCGGCGTGCGCCTGCCGATCGTCGCATTGACGGCCAACGCCGTGCAAGGCGAAGCCGCGCGCGCGAAGGCCGTCGGCATGGATGGTTATCTGACGAAGCCGCTACAACTCGCCCGTCTGCAAGCGGTGCTCGATTCGCATTTTCCCGCGCACGACGCGGCCGCGGCATCGACCCCTGCACCGGCCGCACCGGCGCCGCCGCAACACGAGCAGGCCGTGGACATCGACGTGCTCAAAGGGATCGTCGGCGACGATCCCGAAATCGTGCGCGAGCTGCTTTCCGATTATCAGCAGTCCGTGGGGCGTCTGGCGGCGGAGCTGCGCTCGCACTGCGACGCGGGCCGCGGCCGCGAGGCGGGGGCGATTGCGCACAAGCTCAAATCGTCGTCGCGCTCGGTCGGTGCTTTGATGCTCGGCGATCTGTGCGCCGAATTGGAAAACGCCGGCAAGGCCGGCGATCTCGCCCTGCTTGCGAATTGGGCGAAGCAGTTCGACGCGGCGCTTGCCGCCGTCGAGGACGCGCTCGAGCATTTGCTCGCAGCGGAAATCAAATAGTTAGGACTCCTTCGGATCAATCGTCATGATGGAAGATATCGATCTGACTCCCAAGCGCGCAGCGGTGCTCGTTGCGAGCGAATCGGTGGCCGATGCCGAACTCGTGGGCAAGCTGTTGCAGGACGAATTCCACAACGTGAAGCTGTCGACCCGGCCTGAATTCGCCGTCGAGGACTTCGAAGCCCAGCGCCCCACCGTGCTCGTGCTCGCCTTCGATTCGCTCGAAGCCGCGCAGCGTTACTACATCGGGCTGTATCGGCTGAGCTCGGTCGTGCATGAGACGCGCCACCGCGTCGTCGTGCTTTGCAACAAGCACGACGTCTGGAACGTCTACGACCTCTGCAGCAAAGGGCACTTCGACGACTACGTGTTGTTTTGGCCGGCGACCAACGACGCGCCGCGCATCCGCATGTCCGTGCATCAGGCGCTGCGGATCATGGCGGCCAAGGCCGAAGCCGGCGATGTGGCCCCGCGCGCGGCGCCGGCCGGCGTGAGCGCGCCGAGGCCCGCGCCCGCCGCGCGTGTCGAAGCCGATACGGACACGGTCGTGCTCGGCGCGACGGCAAAAGATGCGCAGGCAGCGGCACTCTCCGCCGCCCGTGCGCAGCAAGCCGGCGCCCAACAAACGACCGTGCCGCAGCGATTGGCGGTGCTGATCGTGGAGGACGACGAGTTTCAGCAGAAGCTGATCGGTCGCTTGATGAATGGCCTCGACATCGACGTGCTGTTCGCCGGCAGCGGCGCGCAAGCGCTCGACCAGATGTGGGAACACAAGCCGGACCTCGTGCTGATGGATGTCGGCCTGCCCGATACGAGCGGCGTCGAAGCGACGCGCAAGATCAAATCGATCGGGCAGTTCGGGCACGTGCCGATTCTGATGGTGACGGGCCACAGCGAGCGCAACATCGTCGTCGACAGCCTGAAAGCCGGCGCCGCCGATTTCCTGGTCAAGCCATTCGACAAGAACACGCTGCATGAAAAGCTGCGTCAATTCCTGCCGGCATTGGCCGTTTCGTAAGCGCGTTTCGCCATGGAACCGGCACGCAGCACGCTCAACCCGCACCAAGTGATGTAAGAAGATGGAGCAGCCAACCCGCCCTCGTCGAATCCTCGTCGTCGACGACGAGCCTTTCGTCCTCAAAGTCCTCGTGCGTCAGCTGAGCCAGTTGGGCTACCAGGAAGTGCTCTCCTACGAGCACGCGCAGGATGCGCTCGAAGTATTGCAGCGCGACGATCATCAGGTTGATGTCGTCTTCACCGATTTGCAAATGCCCGGCATGGACGGCGTGGAATTCCTGCGCCAACTCGTGCAGCGCGGCTACGACGGAGAAGTCGTGCTCGTCAGCGGCGAGGATGCGCGCATTTTGAAAAGCGCGGAGAAGCTGGCCTATTCGCGCGGGCTGCGCGTGCTTGGCTCGCTCGCAAAGCCCGCGACGCGCGAGCAGTTACAACAGAGCTTGCGCGGCGACGCACTGGCGGAGCCCGACGGCGAGCAACCGGGCAGCTACCCGCCTGACGCGCTGCGCACGGCGATCGCGGCCGGACAACTCATCACGTGCTATCAACCTCAGGTGGCGTTCGCCACCGGCGAAGTGACGGGCGTGGAAGCGAAGATCGGCTGGATGCATCCTCGCGACGGGCTCGTAACGGTCGAACCGATGCTCGGCGGCGTCGAATATTACGGAGTCCTGAACGATTTGACCCGCACGTTGCTGCCGACTGCACTGGAGCAGGCCGCGCAATGGCAGCATCTGGGCGACGATTTTCGCGTCGGCGTCAATCTTTCGATGGATGACCTGGCCGCGCTCGACTTCCCGGACTTCATCGTCGATGCGGCCGCACGCGCCCGCTTTCCCCTGTCGCGGCTCGTGCTCGAAATCAACGAAACGCGCATGACGCGCGATCGCCTCATCTCGCTCGATGTGCTCACACGGCTGCGGCTCAAGCGCATCAGCCTCCTGATCGACGATTTCGGCACCGGACAATCGTCGCTCGCCCATCTGCGCGATATACCGTTCGACGAATTGAAGCTCGACGGCGGCTTCGTCCACGGCGCGAGCCGCGACGCGTCGCTCAATGCGATCGTGAAAGCGAGCCTTCTATTGGCGCGCCAATTGAACATGCGCACGATTGCGCAAGGCATCGACGATCCAGAGGATTGGAACGTGCTGCGCGCGATGTCGTGCGAGGTGGCGCAAGGCAACTTCGTCGGGCCGCCGATGCTTGGCGATGCGCTCCCGCAATGGGCGCGAACATGGGCCGCCAAATACGCAGCCATGGCGCGCTAATGGTGCTCTAAAGGCCTGCTAACGGCTCGCCTTGGCCGTGCGCGCCTGCAAAATGGCGCGCACGGCTTTGCCCCGCCTCGGGCGCCTTTCAGCCCGCCTCGATCATCAACACGTCGAGCATGAACGAACCGTCGTCTTTGACGCCGTAATACTGGCGGACCTCGTCGGGCGCATTGCTCCACAGCGAGCGAATCGCCTGCGCCCGATCGTCGGGCGTGCGCATGCGTGCAATCCACGATTTGAATTCGAGCGGCAAACGCCACCGCTCGCGCACGCTCGCCTCGAATCCGGCCTTCGCAAAGAAGGCCACCCATTCGTCGGCGCGGTAGTTGCGAACGTGCGAACCGTCGCGCAACACCTCGATCGCCTGCAAATGCGTATCGAGCAGCGGATGATCGGGGCCGGCGCCATCGATGAACAACACGCGGCCACCGGGCTTGAGCACGCGGCGCACCTCTACGAGCGCGTCCGGCAGATCGTGCCAATGGTGGGCGCTGAAGCGGCTCACGACCCAGTCGAACGATGCATCGGCGAACGGCAGCCGCTCGGCCGCTCCCTGCTCGGTGCGGACGTTGTCGAGGCCCCGCTCGCGCGCCGCCGCGGCCACGACCGCCAGCATCGGCTCGGCAATGTCGTAGGCGACGACAGAGCGGGCATGGCGCGCGGCCGCAAAACTCGCGTGGCCGGCGCCGCAGCCGAGATCGAGCACGTCGGCGTTCGGCGTCGAGGCGATCTCGGCCGCCAGCGTTTCCAGGTCCGCGCCGCTCGCGTGGCTGGGGCTTGTCAGATAAGCGGCGGCGGTCGAGCCGAACGCGTCGGCGACTTGATCGTGATGTTTCATCGGTGCGTTCCTTGGGTAGCAAGTAGACAAAGGGGCGGGCCGGAAAAATTTGTGCCCGTGGCCCGCGTGGCGGTCGCGTCGAGCACGCGTGCCGCTACAATATGGCCACCCGGGTACCGGTACAAGCCAACCGGTTATTCCGGTATTGGCTCTACCCGGCTTGTCGCTGCAACAGCATCTACCATGACCACCGCCGAATCGTCCCGTCCGCGCGCGAGCGCGCCTTCTTCGACTGCTGCCGAGCCGGGCTCCCCGGCCGCAAGCGCGGGAATGCCGCTCGAAGCGAGCCCCGCCCGCGCGCTCGGCGAGTTCGTCCGAGCCCATCGCGAGCGTCTGTCGCCGCAGGCGGTAGGGTTGCCACCCGGCCCGCGGCGCCGCACACCGGGGCTGCGTCGTGAGGAGGTGGCTCAGCTTTGCGGCGTGAGTCCGACCTGGTACACCTGGATCGAGCAGGGCCGGCCGGTGTCCGCGTCGGCCGACGCGTTGGCGCGGATCGCCGTGGCCCTGCAGCTTTCACGGGCCGAACGTGCCTATCTGTTCGAACTGGCGGGCGAGCGCGATCCTGCCGAACCGACACCGACCTCGAGCGATGCGCCTGCCGCCCTCCTCGCGACGGTCGGTCTCGTCGATGCGCCCGCCTACGTGCTCGATCGCCAGTGGAACGCGCTGGCGTGGAACACGCATGCGGCCGAACTGTTCGTGGGCTGGCTCGACGGGCCGGCCGACCCCATGCGCGAGCGCAACCTGCTGCGCTTCACGTTCACCGAACCGGCGGCCCGAACGCTGATCGTCGATTGGGAGACACGCGCCCGCCGTCTCGTCGCGGAATTTCGCGCGAATTCGATTCGTCATCTGAATGACGGCCCCACCCGCGCGCTCATCGATGCGCTCGGCGCCGAAAGCGAAGCGTTCGGCCGATTCTGGGCGTCGCAAGACGTCGGCGAGCGCGAAGGCGGTGCCCGCGCATTCGAACATCCGCGGCTCGGACGCGTGATTTACGACCAGATCACGCTGCGGCCAGCCCATCGCGAAGACCTGTTGCTGGTCGTGCTCGTGCGCGTTTGAGCGCTTGCCTCGCAGAAGAACGCGCTCGTTTCTGCGCAACCGGCATCGCTTCGCGAACACCCGCCAGGAAGCGCGCGAGGCGGTAAGATAGCGCCCAACGCGAACGACGGCCCCCATAAGCCGCCCCATGACCACAATGCCGACCGAACCCACGCCGCCCGTCTTGGCGGCCCTGCTTGCGCGAGTCGCGGCCGAAGATGCCAATGCGCTGCGCACGCTGTACGACCTCACGAGCGCGAAACTGTTTGGCGTTGCGCTGCGTATATTGGTGAAGCGCGAGTGGGCGGAGGAAGCCTTGCAAGAATCGTTCGTCAACATCTGGCGCTACGCGGGCGACTACCGCGAGGCGCTGGCGGCCCCGTTTACCTGGATGGCCGCGATCGTGCGCAACCGCGCGCTGGACTGCCTGCGGCGGCAAAAAGCCGCCGTTGCCGACGGCTCTGGGCTGACCACCGAATGGAGCGAGACGCTCGACGAAGTCATTGCCGGCGACGAGCGCGACCCGGCCGATTCGGCGCTGGTGTCCGAGCAGGCAAAACAACTGGCGATCTGCCTGGCGCGGCTCGAAGCGAGCCAGCGCCAAGCGGTCGCGCTGGCCTATTTGCGCGACCAGAGCCACAGCGAGATCGCTGAGCAACTGTCGGTGCCGCTTGGCACCGTCAAGTCCTGGGTGCGACGCGGGCTCGAAAAGCTGAAGATTTGCATGGGGGGCGTATGACGATCCCCACGTTTACTGCGCTCACCGGCCCCGAGCGGGCTTCGGACCGCCTTCCGGCGGCCGCGCAGGGAGACTGAGATGAACCTACACCGCTACCCCGATCTCGTCGATCGCCTGGCTGGCGAATACGCGCTCGGCGTACTGCGCGGCGGCGCGCGCAAGCGCTTGGAACAGCTTGCACGCGAAGACCAGCGCGTGCGCGAGGCGATCGAAGGCTGGCAGGCCCGCATCGGTGCGATGGCCGAACTCGCGCCAAGCGTCGCACCGCCGCAGACCGCTTGGGCAGGCGTCGAGCGCAGGCTCGGCTTTGCCGCGGCACACGCGCGGACCGGCGCGACGGCGCAGCCGTTCAACGCGCGCAAGACGCTCGGTGAGGTGCGCGCGCGCTGGTTCGAATCGCTCGCGTTCTGGCGCAACTGGTCGTTCGCCGCAACGGGGGTCGCGCTGGCCGCGGCCGTCGCGTTGGCGGTGACACTGCGCCCGTTCGCACCCGAAAGCGGTGCGCCGGCCGGGCAAACGATACAAACGGCACAAACGACACAAACGGCGCGGCCGGGCGCCGGGAAAATCGAGCGTGTCGCCTATGTCGCTGCACTGGTCCCGCCTGATCAGCCCAAGAGCCCGACGATGGCATTCGTGATGTGGGACGACAAGAATGCAATGGCGAGCGTGCACCGCATGAGCGGGGGCGACGCGCCGCCGCCGGGCAAGAGCGAGCAGCTGTGGGGCGTGATGCGCGACGGGCGGATGGTCTCCCTCGGCATGCTGCCCGCCGGTGCGGTGGTCGACATGAAGCTGCATGGCATGAACGTCTACGCGAAGCTCGCCATTTCCGTCGAGCCGATGGGCGGCTCGACGCGCGCGGACGGCCCGAGCGGCCCGGTCGTCTGCGAAGGTTCGTTGATGGCGACGGCCTGACCCCGCAAGCAGCGGCCAATGCCCGCTTTATTTCGACGGCACCCTACCACCCGAGGCCGGGGCTGCCCGAACGCGACCCGCGCCGGCGCGCTTTGCCCGCCGTACCGGAGCGCACGGAGAGCAGTGATAAAATCCACGGCTTCCCGCCGCATCGGCGCCCCCCTCTTTTAGCTGATCATCATGACGTCTCAACTGCACAAAAAAGGCGAAGCCTGGTCGGCTCGCTTCTCGGAGCCGATGTCGGAGCTCGTCAAGCGCTACACGTCGTCGGTGTTCTTCGACAAGCGTATGGCGTTCGTCGATATCGAGGGCTCGCTCGCGCACGCAAAGATGCTGGCCGCACAAAAGATCATCAGCGCCGATGACCTGGCTGCGATCGAACGCGGCATGGCGCAAATCAAGGGCGAGATCGAGCGGGGCGAATTCGAGTGGCAGCTCGACCTCGAAGATGTCCACCTCAATATCGAAGCGCGCCTGACGGCGCTGATCGGCGACGCCGGCAAGCGTCTGCATACGGGCCGCTCGCGCAACGACCAGGTTGCCACCGATATCCGCCTTTGGCTGCGCGGCGAAATCGACCGCATCGGCGGGCTCATCAAGGATCTGCGTACCGCGCTCGTCGATATGGCCGAGCAACATGCCGAAACGATCATGCCCGGTTTCACGCACCTGCAGGTCGCGCAGCCGGTCACGTTCGGCCATCATCTGCTCGCCTACGTCGAGATGTTCGGTCGCGATGCCGAGCGCATGCGCGACTGCCGTGCGCGCGTGAACCGTTTGCCGCTCGGTGCGGCCGCGCTCGCAGGCACGACTTATCCGATCGACCGCCACGCGGTGGCGAAAACGCTGGGTTTCGACGGCATCTGCGCGAACTCGCTCGACGCCGTGTCAGACCGCGATTTCGCGATCGAATTTACGGCCGCTGCGGCGCTCGTGATGACGCACGTGTCGCGTCTCTCGGAAGAACTCGTGCTGTGGATGAGCCCGCGCGTCGGTTTCATCGATTTGGCCGATCGCTTCTGCACGGGCTCGTCGATCATGCCGCAGAAGAAAAACCCGGACGTGCCCGAACTCGCGCGCGGCAAGACGGGTCGCGTCAATGGCCATCTGATGGCGCTGCTGACGCTGATGAAAGGCCAGCCGCTCGCCTACAACAAGGACAATCAGGAAGATAAAGAGCCGCTGTTCGACACGGTCGATACGGTGGCCGACACGCTGCGCATCTTCGCCGAAATGGTGGCCGGCATCACGGTGAAACCCGAGGCGATGCGCGCCGCTGCGCTGCAGGGCTTCTCGACGGCCACGGATCTCGCCGACTACCTCGTCAAGCGCGGGCTGCCGTTTCGCGATGCGCATGAGGCAGTCGCGCATGCAGTCCGCATCTGCGTGGACCGCGGTTGCGATCTGGCCGATCTCACGCTCGACGAAATGCGGGGCGAATTGCCGAACGTCGCGCATTTGATCGGCGAAGACGTGTTCGACTATCTGACGTTGGAAGGCTCGGTGGCAAGCCGCAATCATCCGGGCGGCACTGCACCGGAGCAGGTGCGCGCGGCGGTGGCCGCGCTGCGTAAGACGCTGTAGCTGTAGCTGTAGCTGCATGAGCGGGCCGGCCATCCGCGGCCCGGACCCGCGACGATCGGGGGCCTTCGCCCCCGCTCCCCTCAATCGTTTCCGACGGTCTCCGACAAACGCTTGACCGTCGCCACGCGCTCTCCGATCAAATCGGCGCGCTCGGCTTCGGTGCCGAGCGGCGAGGTGGCGTCGAAGTATGCCGCCCATGCGCGTTGCGCGCGGACCAACGCCGATCTCGAATGGGGCGGCAGCTTATCGCGCAATGCCCGGGTATAGCGCCGCAAATCGAACTGCGCATGCTCGCAGGTCGCATCGGCCGAACACGGGCGCATCCGCTCGTTGTGCGCACGCGCGTCTTCGCTTTGCGCGCGCCCGCCCGAACCGCCCGAAGCCGCGGGACCGACCGTAGCCCCCGTAACCGCGCCCCCTGCCGACGCTCCGCTTACCGTCGCAGCGAGCGACGGTGCAGCGCCCGCCGCAGCCCCGGAACCCGCTGCAACCACACCCGAAGCCGAAACCGCAGTCGGCGCCGGCGGTGCAAACCGCGCGGCCGCATGCCGCACTGCCAGCGCCCGGTCGCGCACCGACTGCAGCAACACATTCGCTTGCGTGATCGAATAGCTGCTGCCGCGCGTGGTCTCGAACACGGCGTGGACGAGGACCGCCTCGTCCTTGCGCCAGGCGAGCCAGCGGCGCTGGCTTTCATCCCAGCCGCGCCGGTCGCTATCGGGCGCATTGGCCGCAATCGATCGCATCGACGCGTCGATGGCCGCTTCCCACGCCTCACGGGCTGCATCGATGCATTGCACTTGGCCGGCCGTCGTCGAGCGGTCCGCGCGCGCGAAGCAGTTCTGCATCGTCGTATCGATCGGGTCGGCCCGCGCGGCTTCGGCCTGCGCCACCAGCGGAGCGGCCGCAAGGGCCGCCGCTATCGCAACCGCGCGCACCGCGGACGCAGCGCGCACACCAAGGAGGTAAGTAGTGTCCGACATCGTCAAGCGCGCACGCAGTCGACGAAATATTCCGTACGCCCGCCTGCCGTTTCCGCCACGAGCCCGTGAATATCCGTCGAAAAACCCGGAAAGCGTTCGTTGAACTCACGCGCAAAGCGCAGGTAGTTCACGATCGTCTTGTTGAAACGTTCGCCAGGAATCAACAGCGGAATCCCAGGCGGGTACGGTGTGAGCAGAATGCTCGTGACACGTCCTTCGAGCTCGTCGATCGGCACGCGGTCGATTTCGCGGTGCGCGAGCTTGGCGAACGCCTCCGACGGCTTCATCGCGGGTTCCATGTTCGACAGGTACATCTCCGTCGTCAATCGCGCGATGTCGTTCGCGCGATAAACGCTGTGAATGGCTTGGCACAGATCGCGCAAACCCATCCGCTCGTAGGCCGGATGCTGCGCGACGAACTCGGGCAGCACGCGCCACAGCGGCTGGTTCGAATCGTAGTCGTCCTTGAACTGCTGCAGTTCGGTGACCATCGAGTTCCAGCGGCCCTTCGTGATGCCGATCGTGAACATGATGAAGAACGAGTAGAGGCCCGTTTTTTCGACGATGATGCCGTGCTCGGCCAGGTACTTCGTCACGATCGCGGCCGGGATGCCCGTTTCGCCGAAGTCACCGGCCATGTCGAGCCCCGGCGTGACGATCGTCGCCTTGATCGGGTCGAGCATATTGAAGCCGTCCGCAAGCGGACCGAAGCCGTGCCATTGATCCTGCGCGTGCAGGATCCAATCCTCGCGCGAGCCGATGCCCTCGTCGGCCAGGGCCTCCGGGCCCCACACCTGGAAGAACCAGTCGTCGCCGTACTCGGCGTCGACCTTGCGCATCGCGCGGCGGAAGTCGAGCGCCTCGGCAATCGATTCTTCGACGAGCGCCGTGCCGCCGGGCGGCTCCATCATCGCGGCCGCGACGTCGCACGACGCGATGATCGCGTATTGCGGGCTCGTCGACGTATGCATCAGATACGCCTCGTTGAAACGATGACGGTCGAACACGCCATGCTCGGAGTCCTGCACGACGATCTGCGACGCCTGCGAGATCCCGGCGAGCAGCTTGTGCGTGGAGTGCGTCGCGAACACGAGCGCGCCCGTGCGCGGGCGCCCCGCGCCGATCGCATGCATGTCCTGATAGAACGGATGGAATTCGGCGTGCGGCAGCCATGCTTCGTCGAAGTGCAGCGTATCGAGGAAATCGCCGAGCAATTCCTTGATCATTTCGACGTTGTAGACGACCCCGTCGTACGTGCTCTGCGTGATCGTCAGAATGCGCGGCTTCAGATCGGGATTCTTCTCCAGCGCCTCGCGTGCGAACGGGTTCGCGAGGATCTTCTTGCGAATGTTCTCGGGCTTGAACTCGTCGCGCGGAATCGGCCCGATGATGCCGAAGTTGTTGCGCGTCGGCGTCAGAAAGACAGGGATCGCGCCCGTCATCGTGATCGCGTGCAGGATCGATTTGTGGCAGTTGCGATCGACAACGACGATATCGCCCGGCGCCACCGTCGCGTGCCAGACGATCTTGTTCGAGGTCGAGGTACCGTTCGTGACGAAGAACAGATGATCGGCGCTGAAGATGCGCGCGGCGTTGCGCTCGGATGCCGCTACCGGGCCGATGTGGTCGAGCAGTTGGCCAAGTTCGTCGACAGCGTTGCACACGTCGGCGCGCAGCATGTTTTCGCCGAAGAACTGATGGAACATCTGGCCCAGCGGGCTTTTCAAGAAAGCGACGCCGCCCGAATGGCCGGGGCAGTGCCACGAGTACGAGCCTTCGTCGGCGTACTTGACGAGTTCCTTGAAGAACGGCGGCGAGAGCGAGTCGAGATAGACCTTCGCTTCGCGCACGATATGGCGCGCGACGAACTCGGGCGTGTCCTCGAACATGTGAATGAAGCCGTGCAACTCGCGCAGAATGTCGTTCGGCAGATGGCGAGAGGTGCGCGTCTCGCCGTAGAGAAAGATCGGAATGTCGGCGTTGCGGCGGCGCACTTCGGTCACGAACGCGCGCAGTTCGAGAATGGCCGTGGCCAGTTCGGGAAGTTCGCCGTCCGGTCCCGTTTCCCCGAGCATGAGCTCATCGTCGTCGAGCGACAGGATGAAGCACGAGGCGCGGCTCGACTGTTGCGCAAACGAAGTCAGGTCGCCATAGCTCGTCAGTCCGAGCACTTCCACGCCCTCCCCTTCGATCGCTTCCGCGAGCGCACGGATACCCGATCCCGAAATGTTCTCGGAGCGAAAATCTTCGTCGATGATGACGACGGGGAAACGAAACTTCATGGACGATTCTCCAAAACACTACGACCGCGGGCCCGGGGATGGTGCATCCCACGTGCCAGCGGCCGTCGAAACTCCTAGTCTCTACGCGCTACGCGTCCGTTGTATGACGGCAACGAATCAAATCACTACGTCTTGGGCAGCGTGACGCCGTGCTGCCCCTGATACTTGCCTCCGCGATCGGCGTACGACACCTCGCACACTTCGTCGCTTTCGAAAAACAGCACCTGCGCCACGCCCTCGTTGGCATAGATCTTCGCGGGCAACGGCGTCGTGTTCGAAAATTCGAGCGTGACGTAGCCCTCCCACTCGGGCTCGAACGGCGTCACGTTGACGATGATGCCGCAGCGCGCGTAGGTCGATTTCCCCAGACACACTGTCAACACGTTGCGCGGAATGCGGAAGTACTCGACCGTGCGCGCGAGCGCGAACGAATTCGGCGGAATGATGCAGACCTCGCCCTTGAAATCGACGAACGATTTTTCGTCGAAGTTCTTCGGGTCGACGATCGTCGAATTGATGTTCGTGAAGATCTTGAATTCATCGGCGCAGCGGATGTCGTAGCCGTAGCTCGAGGTGCCGTAGCTGACGATCCTGCGGCCGTCTTCGGACGCACGCACCTGGTCGGGCACGAACGGCTCGATCATGTTGTGCTGTTCGGCCATGCGCCGAATCCACTTGTCGGATTTGATGGTCATAGGAAGACGCTAAAAAAGCGGATTTACCGCCGGATCGCGCCGCACGCGAGCGCGGGGCCCACGTTGCGGTCGGGAAACGCCGGATCGCCGGGATCGCGCGCGACGATCACCGCGCGGCCGACGACGGAACGCACGCCGTCGAGCGCCACGTCGGGCGCGACGATGAAACCCGCCGCCACGCCCGTTGCGTCCGCATGAATGTTGCCGAGATCGCCTGCGCGCCGCACGCCCGTTTTGAGGCGGTCGGCCGCGGGCGCAAACACGCCGCCCGCGCTGGAGCCGTCGGCCGCGTTGCAATCGCCGCGCTCGTGAACCTGCAACGCGTGATCGCTGTTGGGCGGCAAACCGACCAGGTTGTACGTGACTTGTACGCCGTCCGAGCGCTCGATGAACGTGACGGAACCGCGCGCCGTGTTGCCGACCGTGGGCAACGCCTGCGCGTCCGCGCGTTTTTCGTGGGGGCCGAAGAAGGCGGCGCAGCCGCCGAGCGTCACGCTCGCAGCCAGCAACAGGCCGGCGGCGGCAACGTTCGGGCGGTGGGGACGCCGCCCACCGGTACGTTCTCTCATGCGATCCTCATGCCGGGACGCGGCGCCCTTGCACCGCCGAGCCGGACTCAAGCGAAGGCGACATGATACCGCGACCTGCGCAAGGCAAGCACAAACGGGGCCTTGCGCCGCGCTTGGCGCGGGCAAGCCCCCACCGCGCGGCGAACGCGTTCGTCACGTGTCCTGGACAACAATGGTCGGGAACTTCGCACTCATGTCGCGCGCGCGCTCGGCGATGCGGATCGCCACCTTGCGCGCGATCGTGCGATAGGTCTGTGCGATGAGGCCTTGCGGATCGGCCACGACGGTCGGGCGCCCGCTGTCCGCCTGCTCGCGAATGCCGATGTCGAGCGGCAGGCTGCCAAGCATCTCGACGCCGTATTCCCTGGCCATGCGCTCGGCCCCGCCCGTCCCGAAAATGTGTTCGGCGTGGCCGCAATTCGAGCAGACGTGGATGCTCATGTTCTCGACGAGGCCAAGGATCGGCACGCCGACCTTCTCGAACATCTTGAGCCCCTTCTTCGCATCGATGAGCGCAATGTCCTGCGGCGTCGTGACGATAACGGCGCCGGTCAACGGCACGCGCTGCGACAGCGTGAGCTGAATATCACCCGTGCCGGGCGGCATATCGACGATGAGGTAATCGAGCTCGCCCCAATTCGTCTGCCGCAACAGTTGTTCGAGCGCCGATGTGGCCATCGGGCCGCGCCAGACCATCGGATTGTCCTGATCGACGAGAAAGCCGATCGAATTGGCCTCGATGCCGTGGCCTTGCATCGGATTCATTGATTGGCCGTCGGGCGATTCGGGACGCCCTTCGATGCCAAGCATCATCGGCAACGACGGCCCGTAAATGTCGGCGTCGAGAATGCCGACGGCCGCGCCCTCGCTCGCCAACGCCAACGCGAGGTTGACGGCCGTCGTGCTCTTGCCGACGCCGCCCTTGCCCGACGCCACAGCCACGATGTTCTTCACCTTCGGCAACAGCTTCACGCCCGGCTGCACGGTGTGCGCGACGATTGACTGCGACACCGTGACGTTGGCCCGCTCAACGCCCGGTACTTTCAAAAGCGCCTGCTCGACGATGCTGCGCATCGCGTCGAACTGGCTCCTGGCCGGATAGCCGAGCACGACCTCGACGCCGACAGTCGCGCCGTCGATGCTCACGTTCTTGATGCCCTTGCCGGTTGCGACCGGCCGGCCCGTGTTGGGATCGGTGACGGCCGCCAGTGCGGCGTCGACCTGGGCCCGATCAATACTCATCGATTCGACTCCGAGGGGGATGATGCGCGCGGCGCAACCGCCGCGCAGGTGCGCGACGCGCCGGACATGTGGCTGCAAAACCATAGCGCCAAAGCCGATACAGCCTTCGATTGCCAATAGGTGGGCTGCCGGATTCTGCCGCGCAGCCGCCGAGCGGCAAAAGGGCTGCATCGGCGGCCACAGCCACTATTGTAGTGGCTGGCGGCCGGGCGCGGGCCGGGCCTTTACGACGCGCGGGAATCGCCAGCCGAGCCGCTTCGCGCCGACGGGCGTTTTCCGCACGGTCGCCTCGCGCGGCCGATAGCCGCATCAGGCCCGGTCCCTGCTTGGTGGTCAACTCGCCCCAGGCGGACGCCGGCCGCGCCGTCGAGGTCGTCGGCATGTGTGCGGCGGGCGTGCCTTGCCTCGAAAAATTGAAAGCAATTGTTGCGCTCCATTGCCAAAATAGGAGAGGCAGGGCAACTTCGCGCAGCGGCAAGCGCGGAAAGGGGCCTTATCCCAACCCCAGGGACATCCGTTCCGGGGCTGCCGGTGCGTCACGCCGCAGCGCGACTGCTGCGTCGGATCACCCTGCCTTGCCTCGGTGCGGCCGTGTCGCGCTCGCCGCGTGAGGGACTGTTTCCACAGAGGACATGAACATGAACGCAAAAATCGCCACTCGTCTCACCGTTTTCACCGTTGCAGGCGCATTGCTTGCCGGGTGCGCCACGCAGCAGGGTACCAACACGGCCGCGGGCACGGGCATCGGCGCCGCGGTAGGCGCCGGCATCGGGGCGCTGGCCGGCGGTGGTAAGGGCGCGGCCATCGGCGCGGGTGTCGGCGCGCTGGCCGGCGGCGTCACGGGCTACAACTGGCAGGCAATCCGCAACAAGCTGTCGGGCGCATCGAAGGGCACCGGCACGCAGGTGACCGAACAGCCGGACGGCTCGCTCAAGCTGAACATTCCCAGCAACGTGACGTTCGCGACGAACAGCTACCAGATCAACCCGGCGCTTTATCCGACGCTCAACGAACTGTCGTCGCAGATGCAGCAGCACCCGGAGCTCGTGGCCGACGTGCGCGGCTATACGGATAGCACCGGCAGCGCCTCGTTGAACCAGACGCTGTCGCAAAACCGCGCGCAGAGCGTGGCTAGCTATCTGAGCCAGCATGGCGTGTCGCCGAACCGTCTCATGGCTACGGGCTACGGCCCCAACAATCCGGTGGCCGATAACGGCACCGAGACCGGTCGGGCACAAAACCGCCGCGTCGAGATCTATCTGCGCGCGACGTCGCAGCCGGCAGGCTGAGCCCGCCCCCGGGCGGTCCGCCCGGCCGCCGCGATGGGTCGGCCGGCCCGGGCGACGGGTGCGGGCCGCACCACCGGAAACGGTGACGGAAGCAGTCGGGAAGGCGGCGGTAAACGAGTCGAAAAATTTTTCGAACTCGGCAGCGTTTCGTTGGTCTTTACATACGGTACGTGGCTGGCCAACGCCGCTGCGTCACCATTCTCCTCTTGTCGTTGTTGCTCCGGGGCCGAACGCCCCGGTTTTTTTTGGCAACCTCGCTTCCCTTACACCCCCTCGCCGAGCGTCGGTCCGGCCTGGCCCGCAGCCCAGCCGTCCGGCCCACGCCGCAGCGCCATGGGCACACCGCGTGCCTGCTAAAATCGTCGCTTTCCCTCAAGCCGTTCCTCCTTCTATACGCACATGACCGTATCCGCCCCTCATTCAGCCGCGCAAGCCGGCCCGGGCGCCGCCCGCCCGAGCGCCGGCAGCCGGAGCGCCGGCCGCCGGATCGCCGGCCGCCGCATTCTCGTCACGTCCGCCCTGCCGTACGCGAACGGACAGATCCACCTCGGTCACATGGTCGAGTACATCCAGACCGACATCTGGGTGCGCGCAATGCGAATGCACGGTCATGAGATTTATTACGTCGGCGCCGACGACACGCACGGCACGCCGATCATGCTCAGTGCCGAAAAGGAAGGCATCACGCCGAAGCAGCTGATCGACCGCGTATGGCGCGAGCACACGCGCGACCTCACGAGCTTCCTCGTCTCGTTCGACAACTACTACACGACCGATTCGGAAGAAAATCGCGAACTCTGCGCAACGATCTACAGCCGGCTCGCCGAAGCCGGACTCATCGATGCGCGCGAGATCGAGCAGGCGTACGACCCCGTCAAGGAAATGTTCCTGCCGGATCGTTTCATCAAAGGCGAATGCCCGAAGTGCGGCGCGAAAGACCAATATGGCGACAGCTGCGAAGTCTGCGGTTCGACCTATCAGCCGACCGACCTCGTCAACCCGTACTCGGCCATCTCCGGCGCGACGCCGGTGCGCCGCAAGTCGACGCACTACTTCTTCCGGCTCTCGGATACGCGCTGCGAGAACTTCTTGCGCGAATGGGTCAGCGGCCTCGCGCAGCCGGAAGCCACGAACAAAATGCGCGAGTGGCTCGGCGAGGCGGGCGAGGCCAAGCTCGGTGATTGGGATATTTCGCGCGATGCGCCGTACTTCGGCTTCGAAATCCCCGGGGCGCCGGGCAAGTACTTCTACGTCTGGCTCGACGCGCCAGTCGGGTACTACGCGAGTTTCAAGAATCTGGCCGATCAGCGCGGGCTGGACTTCGAGGACTGGATCAAGCCCGGCTCGACGGCCGAGCAATACCATTTCATCGGCAAGGACATCTTGTATTTCCATACGCTGTTCTGGCCGGCCATGCTCGAGTTCGCGGGTTACCGCACGCCGACGAACGTGTTCGCGCACGGCTTCCTGACAGTCGACGGCGCCAAGATGTCGAAGTCGCGCGGCACCTTCATCACGGCCAACAGCTTTATCGAGACGGGGCTGAACCCGGAATGGCTGCGCTATTACTTCGCCGCGAAGCTGAACGCGACGATGGAAGATCTCGACCTGAATCTCGACGATTTCCAGGCGCGGGTGAATAGCGACGTGGTAGGCAAATACGTCAATATCGCCAGCCGCGCGGCGGGCTTTCTCATCAAGCGCTTCGAGGGGCGCGTGCAGGACAGCGCGATGCAGCATCCGCTGCTCGGCACGCTGCGCGCCGCGATCCCGGCAATCGCCGCCCACTACGAGGCGCGCGAGTATAGCCGCGCCGTGCGACAGACGATGGAGCTCGCCGACGCCGTGAACGGTTACGTCGATACGGCCAAGCCGTGGGATCAAGCGAAGGATCCGGCCAACGCCGCTTTGCTGCACGAAACGGTCAGCGTCAGCCTGGAAGCGTTCCGGCTGCTCACGATCGCGCTCAAGCCCGTTCTGCCGGCGCTTGCCGCCAAGGTCGAGACGTTCCTCGGCATCGCCCCGCTTACGTGGGCCGACGCCGACGTGCCGCTGTCGTCGGCTCAGCCCATCAACGCCTACCAGCACCTGATGACGCGGATCGACCCGAAGCAGATCGAGGCGCTGATTGCGGCCAATCGCACGTCGCTGCAACCGACCGAGACGGGCGCGGCCGCAGCGGCGGCGGCGGGCAAGGCCAAACAGTCGGCCGCACCGTCCGCCGAGGCGGCCAAAAGCGAAACGATCTCGATTGACGACTTCGCCAAGGTCGACCTGCGCGTCGCGCTCATCGTCGATTGCAAAGCCGTCGAAGGGTCGGAGAAGCTGTTGCAGCTGACGCTCGATGTCGGCGAGGCCGAGACGCGCAACGTCTTTTCGGGCATCAAGTCGGCTTACCGCCCCGAGGACCTGGTCGGCAAGCTGACGGTGATGGTCGCCAACCTCGCTCCGCGCAAGATGAAGTTCGGCCTGTCCGAAGGGATGGTGCTGGCCGCGTCGAGCGCCGACGAAAAGGCCGAGCCGGGTCTCTATATCCTCGAGCCGCACAGCGGCGCGAAGCCCGGCATGCGCGTGCGCTGAACGAACGGCCGGGACGGCGCTCGGGCGGCTCGGGCGCGGGGCAGTCAGTGCCGTCCGTGCCAGCCGTCGAAGCGCCGCGTGAAGTTGATGTCCACCCCTTGGAAGGTGCCCGTGTAAAGCGCGATGGACCAGAACCGTGACAGGTTCACCGTCGCCTTGAACGCATTGCTGGCCGATTGCAATCCCTGCTCGTAACCGAGCACGAGCCGCTCGTTGATCGCCTTCGACAACATCACGACCTGCGAGTCGGTCAGACCGACTTCGCTGCGTCCCACCGAAAACTCATCAAGCCCGATCGTCTGCGCGACGCGCTTGCCCGTTGCGCTGCCCAGCAGCGCCAGGGCCGTCGTCATCGAGCTCTGCTGACCGAGGTTGTTGCCCTGGTCGGTGCCGTGGCCGAACAGCAGCCACGAGAGCTTTTCGTTGTCGGCGACGTTCGGTTGCGAGACGAGCTTGACGACCGGTGCGCGCACCGTGCCCGTCACCTGCACGCCCGCCTCCACCTCCTGATTGCGGCGCATCGCCAGAATGTTGATGCCCGGGTTCGCCACCGGTCCGTTGAACGTGAAATAGCCGTTTTCGATCGCGAGCTTGCGCCCGAAGCTCGTGTAAGTGGAGCCCTCGGTCACGCCAACGTTGCCGATCGCCCGCAGCGGTTGATTCGGTGCGGACAGCGCCGTCACGGTGCCGCGCAGGCCGAGATCGGCGCCCTGCCCGCGGAAGCGGAAATCGTTGCCGAGATCGATGTCGACGCTCGCACGCGGCGCGAAGGGGCCGACAGGCTTGTTCGTCGATTCGGTGGGCCGAGGCGGCGCACCGCGCACGATCGAGTGATCGCGCACGATCACGACATCGTCGGATAAGCGCGGCGCCGGCTGCTCGGGCAAATCGAACAGCGCGTGATCGACCCGGAATCTGCCATCGATGTCGAGGCCGCCGTCCGGTCCCCCATTGGCCATCGTCGCGCTGCCCGAGAGCGAGAGGTGCCGGTCCGGCGCAGCCAGCAACTGAAGCTTGTCGGCCACGATGCGCGCCGTCAGATCGGGCTCGGCCCGGTCGAGGCGGATCCGTCCCGTCGCGCGCAGCGTGCCGTCGCCGCCGTGGAACTCGACGCGCTGCAAGTCGACGAGATTCTCGGTCAACGCAACGCGCACGATGCCCTCCTTCAGCTGCACGCCCTGATCGACGAGCGTGACCGATAAGCCATCGCCGACGAGTGCGCCCGATACCGTCGGCTTGGCCCGCGTGCCGGCCAGCACCAGGTTCAGCGCGAGGTGGCCGTCAAGCACGTAGCTCGGGCCGAACAACCCACCCGTCGTTTTCAACTGCGGCACATCGAACGCGAGCTTGCCCGCAAGCGGCGCATCGGGCGCGAGACCCAGCAGGCCCGCGCGCTCGGGAGCGGCGCTCAGCGCCGCGCCGACATTCGCATCGAACGTGCCGATGCGACTGGCCGCCGCGTGCGCGCTGACGGTCAAGCGCCGTCCGCCTTCGAAATCGGCCCGCGCCGATAGTGCGGTAATGCCCAATGCCGATGCGCCGTAGCCCGTCGACAGCGTCGCATCGCCGCTCACGCGCTCGATACGCGCGTAGCCGCTCGCGGTCCGCCCCAGCGAAAAGTTCCAATCCGCGCCCAAGATGAGATCGCTCGACAGCTTCGACGGCGTGCCCGTCAGCGTCTGTCGGATCGCGATTGCGCGCGCCACCGAGACGTTCGATGCGCTGCCGGCCGAACTCACGGCGCCATGGTCGTAGACGAACGACTTCAGATCGAGCGTCGCGCCTTCGATCACCACGCGCGTCGGGCCGAGCGTCACGCGCTCCCGGGCGGCCGACAGCGCGAGCGGCGCCTGCAACTCGAGCGCCGGCAGGCCGCGGTTGGACAGGCGCGCAAGCGAGCCATCCCAACGCAGACCGTCGCGCGTTTCGGTCACGCCGCCCGTGCCGGCGAGGGCCATGTCCACGGCGCGCCCGTTCACCGCGCCTCTCGCCTGCGCATCGAACGCGTGTTTGGCGCGCGTACCTGAGACATGCGCCGTCAAAGTCGATAGCGCAACGGGACCGGCTTGCACGTCTCGCGCCGCGGTCGACAATTCGAGTGCGCCCGCCGCACCGTCGCGAATGCGCGCGTTGCCCGTCGCAGCGCCGATACGGGTGGTGCCGATCACGACGTCGTGAGCGTTGTAGCTCAGCGTCACCTCGGGATGTGTGAGCGAGCCCGTCAAATCACCGTCCGCCAGGACGGCGCCTGCGACGCCGAGGCCCAGCCGATCGAGCCGCGGCGCGTCGACATGAAAGCGCAGCCGGTCGCCGGCCCCGCCAAAGCTGCCGTGCAGTTCGACGTCGTTGCCCGCGATCGACAGCGTCGCGTTGCTCGGCAGCAGCCTCGTCCCGGCCAGCTCGATCGTGCCGCCGCCCGTCAAAGGGAAGCCGTCGTACATGCTGTCGCCAAGTTCGAAACGCAATTTGGTTGAGAGCGACGGCGCGAGTGCGCCTGCCGCGCTGAATCGGCCCGTCACACGCGCTTGAACGGGATGGCCGGCGTTCACAGCGCGTGCTCGCGCCTGTTTCGCTCTTGCGGTGGCGGTGGCCGTTGCCGCACCCGGGCCCGTCGATTTCGCTTTTGCGGCTGGAGCGCGCACCGTGGGCAGGTCTTGCGCGACGACGAGCCGCGGGTCGAAATTCGTGAGGGTCGCGCTCAGGTCGTAGCGGCGCCGCTCATCCCGCCCCAAGGCACCCTTCAGTTCCAAACGCCCGTCCCCCGCGTCGATGCGCACCTGTTCGAACGCAATGCGCGCACGCTCCAACGCGACATGTGCTCTGGCGCGCAAGCCTGCTCGTGCATCGGTCAGGTCGAGCGAAATGGATTGCGTCGCCCGGTCCAACGTGAGGGCGATCGGCCCCGAGAACGATGTCGGCCGCAGGTATGGCGTGAACGTCGCCACGTCGACGCCGTTCGCCGTGAGATCGAAGCGTCCGTGACCCTGCGAAAATCTGCCGCTCCCCGTCAGCGTGGCATCGTGAATGAGGCGCAGGCGCAAGTTGTCGAGCCGTTGCGCGCGCGCATCGAGGTAGACATCGGCGCGCGCCTCCACAAGCGGCAAACGATGCTCGCTCAAAGGGCCCGGCGCTGCGTTGACGATCGAGACGGGACCGGTCACGACGAGCGGCCCGGCGCCGGGGACCGGCGCCAGGACCGCATTGAGCGAAAGATCGCCTTGCGGCGCACCGGCGCTGAGGACGCGCGGATCGACGTGGTCGAACGCGATCGTGGCGCGCTTGAGCGGCACGGCCGCGAACGGCATGGCCTCCACATGGGCGCGGCCCGTCAATTTCATGCCGTTGGCGACGACATCGGACGTCAACGCTTCGAGCGAACCGGATAGCTTGGCCTGCACCTGCGCCGGCGCGCCGGCGAGCATGCCCGAGGCCGACAAGCCGCCGGTCAACGGAAACGGTCGCAGGCCGTCGAGTGCGAGCTGCGCCGAGAGCGTGCCGTACGCGGTATCGAGGCCGTCGATCGACAGCGCGTGATGGCGGCCGTCGCTGCGGCCTCGAATGCGCAAGCGATCGATCTCGGTTGTCGACGCGGCGCCGCGCACGAGCAGCTTGTCGACGGTGACCGCGCGCAGGTCGAGCTCGATCGGCGAGCGCAGATCGCGCGGCAATTGCATCGGCGCGCTGCTCGCCGAGGGTGCGAAGTGCGCGTCGATCGTCCCGATATGCAGCGACTCCACGGTCAGCCGCCAGGGCGAACGCGTCAGCTCCCACCGGCCCGACAGGCGATCGATGCGAATATCGGTGGGCGGTGCGCCGGCCGGGCCCGCGCGCTCGCGCCAGCGCACATCGGCCAGCGTCACGCCGCGCGCAAGCGTGCCGCCTTCGAATACCCCCGTGAGCCGGCCGCCAGTGAGCGCAACAGCCGAGCGCCAGAGCGTTCGCGTGCCGGGCTCGGTCGCGAGCGCACCGTAGAGCGCCGCACCGATGAAGACCACGAAGAGTGCCACGCCGAACGCAGCCCATGCGAGCGCACGTCGGGCGCGATGCCTGCGCCGCGATGCACGGGGCTCCGGCTCCTGAGGCGCACCCGGCGCTCCGGCGCCGCCCGCGTCAGCCCCGGCCCCGGCTCTGGCCGAGTCTGGAGCTTCGTCGTGCGGGGGCGGCGGAGAATCGTGCGTCATGCGAGGGCGTCCGTATGCGATTTCAGAAAGCGATGCCGAGCGTCAGGTACGGCCGCACGCTGCGGTTGCGCAGGCCATACGCCACATCGACGTTGATCGGGCCAACCGGGCTGCGCCAGCGCGCGCCGATGCCGGCCCCGGGATAGAAGACGCGCTCGCCCCACGTGTCCGTCGCTGCACCGATGTCGTAGAAAACGGCCGCGCCCCAATCGTGCGAGAACCAGTGTTGATATTCGGCCGTGGCCGTCACGAGGTATTTCGTCGGCAGCACGGAGCCGCCGACATTGTTGCCGATGCTCTGAAAACCGTAGCCGCGCACCGAATTCGAGCCGCCCGCTCGGAACAGCAGCGACGCCGGCACCCCGGTCGAGCCGCCGCTCGTAAATACGCCGCCGAGCTCGGCGCGCACGAGGAACAGGTCACGCTTGAACAGCGGCACATACTGCACGCCGCGCGCATAGCCGCGCGTGAAGGTTTGATCCGTGGCGAAGCCCTTGATGGCAAAGCCGGCTTCGACATGCAACAGATTGCCCTTGCGCGGAAACAACGGATCGTCGACGTTGCGCCGCGTCCATGACCATTGCGGCACGAGCGCATGGCTCGTGGTCGGGGCCGCCACATTCTGGTCCAGGCGGTCGGCGTAGTACTGCAGCGAGTAAGCGTAATCGATGAATTGCGCAGTGCGGGTGCGCTGCACCCCGGCGCGCGCACTGAAGATACGCGTGCCGGAGACCTGGGTGTTCGTGTACGACGCGAGCGCGGCGTTGGTCCAGCCGCG
Source organism: Trinickia soli (assembly GCF_002879855.1). GTDB lineage: Bacteria > Pseudomonadota > Gammaproteobacteria > Burkholderiales > Burkholderiaceae > Trinickia > Trinickia soli. The sequence continues at coordinate 140,907 of NZ_PNYB01000013.1, forward strand.
CTGGCCGGGCGGCATCGCCAGTTGGACCTGCCCGTATTGTTGAATCTGATCGATCCGGCCTTGAACCGAAAACGGCCAGGCGGCGCCGAACGTGTCGAGGTACGTGTAAGCGCCTTGGACGTGTGCGCCCGTATCGGTTGCATAGCCGACGCCCCCGCGCACGCTGTTGTACGGGTACTCGCTCACCTTCACATGGATCGGCGTGTCGTTCGGCTTGGTCGTGTCGCTATCGACGTCGATCGCGACGCTCGCATAGTACGGGGTGTTCTGCAGTTGCCGCTGCAATTCGGCGATGCGGTCGGCATCGTAGACCTCCCCGAGCGAGAGCGGATTGACGTTCGTCACGATGCGCTCCGGGTAGCGACGCACACCGGATACATCGAGCGGGCCCAGCGTGAAGGTCGGCCCGCTCTCGAACGCGACTGACAGCGCCGCCTGGCGGCTCCGGGGATCGATGCGCGCTTGCGAGCGAGCGATCTTCGCGCCCAGATAGCGGCGCGCCTGCAGCGCCTTCAGCGCCGCCTCCTTGGCGTCGGTCCAGCCCGACTGCGTGAAAGGATCGCCGGCATGGAGCGAGAACGCAAAGCGTGCCGCGTTCTCGCGCTTCGGGTCTTCGTTTCGGATCGGCCCGTCGAACGTCAGGTCGACCGATGACACGAGCGTCCGCGGCCCCGGATCGACGTGGACCGTGACGTCCTTCCGGCCTTTGCCGCCTGGACGCACGTCCGTGCGCACGACAGGCGAGAAGTAGCCGTCGGTCGCGGCCAGATCGCGCACCTGCTGCGGCGTGGCCGTCACGAGAAAGTCGAATTGGTCGTCGGTGACGTCGTCGCGCGACGCGAAGCGCGCCAGATCGAGATGCTTCTCCAGCAGCTTGCGCATGGGGCGCGGCGCATCGATCGTGATGTCGTATTTCGCGGCCGCCGGCGCCGACAGCAATGCGAGCAACGCACTGAGCGCGAGCCGCCGCCACACGGACCACACGGACCGCACGGGCCACACGGGCCGCCCACGCCGCCCAGCCGGCGCCTCGGCGCACGCGCCTCGCCCCGTGCGAGACGAATCGATCGCGACTTCCCGCAAATAGGATCTCCCAAGGTTTAACGGTATCCGGCGCGGGCACAGCCGGTAATCAACGGTACGCAGCCGGGTCGCAGCGGCGCCCGTCCGTCCGTCCGATCGCCTCGCTTCGGCAGGCCGCGTTGCCCCGTTTGCTTCGCCCTCCGTGGCGCGCCGTCAAGCGACTCAAGCGGACTCAAGCGACCCGTGACGCGACTGCGCCGACGAAGGCGACCATTTGACCATAACGACCGTGCATCGAGCCACCCACCCCTTCGGGCGCGCGGCCAGCGCGCCGAGGCGAGCCGACCGCGTGCCGGACGCGCTCCAACAGTGCCACTTCAACCGCGTCGCGCCGAGCTGCGCCGTACCGACTGCGCGCCCGCTTTCGACGCCCGCCCGGCTCCGGTGTTCCCTGCGGGCGGCATGCGTTAAAATCGCAGCTTGCTCGAAGTGGCACGCCCGTCGCTTTGTCCCCATTTTCAGGATGATTGAATCATGTTGTACCAATCGGACATCACGCAGTTCATCAACCAACTCAAGCAGCAGAAGCCGGCGCTCGAAGACGAACAGCGCCGCGGCCGCTCGCTGCTGTGGGACAAGCAGCCGATCGATCTCGAAGAGCGCTCGACGCAGCAGCAAGCGGGCGTGAAGCAGACGCCGTACGTCTACTACCAGAACTTCTGAACGTGAACGCCGCCGACGAGGGGCAGCGCGGGAATGCGGCGCTGACTGCGCCCGCGACCGACACGACGCCCGACACCGTCGACGGCATCGCTTTCGCACGCCTGTACGGCGAGCCGCTGTTCAAGCTGCCGCAGGATCTGTATATCCCGCCCGATGCGCTCGAGGTGTTTCTCGAGACGTTCGAGGGTCCGCTCGATCTGTTGCTGTACCTGATCCGCAAGCAGAACTTCAACGTGCTCGACATCCCGATGGCGGATGTGACCGCACAGTATCTGGGCTACGTCGAGCAACTGCGCAAGACCAATCTCGAACTGGCGTCGGAATACCTGTTGATGGCCGCGATGCTGATCGAGATCAAGTCGCGCATGCTGCTGCCCGTGAAGAAGGCCGATACGGGCGAAGAGGCCGAAGATCCGCGCGCCGAACTCGTGCGGCGCCTGCTCGAATACGAGCGCATGAAGCTTGCGGCGCAGCGGCTCGACCAGTTGCCGCAGCTCGGGCGCGATTTTCTGCGCGCCGAGGTCTACATCGAGCAGAGCATAGCGCCGCGGTTTCCCGACGTGGCGATCGACGATCTGCGCGCGGCCTGGGCGGACGTGCTCAAGCGCGCCAAGCTCGTGCAGCATCACAAGATCTCGCGCGAGGAGCTGTCGGTCCGCGAGCACATGAGCCTGATTCTGCGGCGGCTGCAGAACGCGCGCTTCGTCGAGTTCTCCGAACTGTTCGAGGTCGCTCGCGGCGTGCCCGTCGTCATCGTCAATTTCATCGCCATGCTCGAATTGGCGCGGGAATCGCTGATCGAAATTACCCAACCCGAGCCCTTTGCACCGATTTACGTGCGCCTCGCGTACCTGCCCGCATAACGGGCCGACGCACAGCGCCGCCCGCTCCTGTTCCCCGAGCTACCGCTCGATGTCAGGGGCCGTCAAATCCACTTACAATCGGCGCGCCTTCAATCTGCCGGCGTCGCGCGCGCCTTACTCGTCCGTCATGAAAGTCATCAGCTCGATCCAGGAATTGCGCGACCAGTTGCGCGGCCAAAACCGAACGGCCTTCGTCCCGACGATGGGCAACCTGCATGAAGGTCACCTATCGCTGATGCGCCTGGCGCGCCAGCACGGCGACCCGGTCGTTGCGAGCATCTTCGTCAATCGTCTGCAGTTTGGGCCGAACGAGGATTTCGACCAATACCCGCGCACGCTCGAAGCCGATATCGAAAAGCTTCAGAAGGAAAACGTCTACGTGCTGTTCGCGCCGACCGAGCGCGATATGTATCCGCAGCCGCAGGAGTACCGCGTTCACCCGCCGCACGGCCTGGGCGATATCCTCGAAGGCGAGTTTCGCCCCGGGTTTTTCACGGGCGTCTGCACCGTCGTCATGAAACTGATGTCATGCGTGCAACCGCGCGTGGCGGTATTCGGTAAGAAGGATTATCAGCAGCTCATGATCGTGCGGCAGATGTGCCAGCAGTTCGCGCTGCCGACCGACATCATCGCAGCCGAAACCGTGCGCGACACCGATGGGCTGGCCCTGAGCTCGCGCAATCGCTATCTGACCGAAACCGAGCGCGCCGAAGCGCCGATGCTCGCCGCTACGCTCGCGCGCGTGCGCGAAAGCGTCCTCGGTGGCCGGCGCGATTTCGTCGCCCTCGAACGCGAAGCGATGGACAGCCTCGCGGCGCGCGGCTGGACGCCGGACTACATCGCCGTGCGCAAGCGCGCCGACCTGCTCGCGCCGGGCGCGGACGACCTCGATGCGCCGCTCGTCATTCTGGCCGCGGCCAAGCTCGGGGCGACGCGCCTCATCGACAACCTCGAAATCTGACGCTCGCCGCAAGCGGGGCAATCGTCTGCACGAAGGAAGGGAAGACCATGCAACGACACATGCTGAAATCGAAGATCCACCGCGCCGTGGTCACGCACTGCGAGCTCCATTACGAAGGCTCGTGCGCGATCGACGAAGATTTGCTCGACGCCTCGGGTATCGTCGAAAACGAGCGCATCGACATTTGGAACGTCAACAACGGCGAACGCTTTTCGACTTACGCAATCCGCGGCGAACGCGGCAGCGGCATGATCTCGCTGAACGGCTCAGCCGCCCGCCGTGCGCAGCTGGGCGATCTCGTCATCATTGCGGCATTCGCGATGGTCGACGACGCCGAGCTGAAGGCCGGCTGGGAACCGAAGCTCGTCTTCGTCGACGATCAAAACAAGATCAAGGGCAGCCGCGCGCACGTGCCCGTGCAAAGCTGGACCTGAGCGGCGCGGCCGCCTCGCGCGGCCCATCCCGGCGCCGCCGCACGGCCGCGGGCGCGGCGCAGGCCAAACCCGGGCGCTACGGCGCCCGCGCCAGATTCACATGGCGCTCGAGCTCATTTCGACGCCCACGCCGTGATCGGCTCCCACTGTTCCAGATCTTTCTCGACGCGGCTTTGCGGCACGTCCCACAGCGTGAGGCCATGCGCGGCCAATTGCACGTAATTCTGGGTGTCACGCAGAAAGCCGAGCACGGGCAATTCGAGGCTTTCGACGAAGCGATGCAGTTGCTCGGCCGAGCGCGTACGCGCGTCGACTCGCATGCCGACCACGCCCACTTCGATCGCCCCCTTGCGCACGGCCTTTTCTTTGGCGAGCCGTTCGAGGAAGTGCTGCGTCGCCAGGATATCGAACATCGACGGTTGCAACGGCACCACCACTTTATCGGCCAATTCGAGCGCCGCGGAGAGCCGGGCGCCATGCAGCCCGGCCGGCGTGTCGACGACGGCGCGCTCGAGCCCCCTCGGCGGTTTCGCCGGTGCGTCGGGGTCGACGCGCCAGGTTTCGATGGGGGGCAGCCCCTCGGGCCGCAAGGCGAGCCATCCGTGCGACGACTGCTGCCGATCGAGGTCGGCCAGCGCCACCCATTCGCCGCTCGCCGCGAAGGCGCCGGCCAGGTTCGTCGACAGTGTGCTCTTGCCCACGCCGCCTTTGGGGTTCGCTACCACGATCACCGTCATGAACACTCCCGAGTAGAAGACCGCTTCCCGAGCGGCCGGTTGGCCGGTTGCGCCTCCGGGCCGGTCTCGTCAGGCAGGCCGTTCAACGCGTTACGCTGTCAAAATGCATCGCGACTCCCGATAATATCGGCAAATCGGGCTACCGTCCCTATCTCGAAGAGGCACCTCCTATGTCGACCCTACGCTCCGACTACACGATCGAGACCATCCACGAGCACCAGGAGGGGACACTGCCCGAACTGCTTGGCGTGCGCATCGTCGCGCTCGCACAAGGCACGCTGACCGGCAAGCTCGCCGTGCGGCCGCAATTGCTGGCGCCGAACGGATTCCTCCATGCGGCGACCGTGATCGGCCTCGCCGACACCTGCTGCGGGTACGCCTGCATGGCGCATCTGCCCGAACATGCGCGCGGCTTCACGACGATCGAGCTCAAGAGCAACTTTCTCGGCACCTGCCGCGCCGGCACCGTGCGCGCAGTCGCAAGCGCCGTTCACCTGGGGCGCAGCACGCATGTTTGGGATGCCTCCGTATTCGATCCCGACGGCCATACGATCGCCCTGTTCCGTTGCACGCAGATGATTTTGAATTGAGGCCCTGCGCGTCGAGCGAGCGATCGAACGAACGGCGCCGCGCGGTTTCTCTGCATCTGGCGACATCTGGCTAAAATCGCGCGATGACCCAGCCCGATCTGACTTTCATCCTCGGCGGCGCGCGCTCCGGCAAGAGCAGCCACGCCGAACGCCTTGCCGCGGCCACCGCGCGCCCCGTGACCTACGTCGCGACGGCGCGTGCATCCGACGACGCCGAGTTTGCCGCGCGCATTGCGCATCACCGCGACCGAAGGCCGGCCGATTGGCGCGTGGTCGAAGCCGATCTCGATCTTGCCAGCGCAATCTCGGCAGCCGACGATGGCCATCGCTGCATCCTCGTCGACTGCCTGACGCTATGGCTCGCCAATCTGCTTTGCCCCGCGAGCGGTGAGCCGGACGCACCGCCGTGCGACGGCTTCGCCAACTATCTCGACGCCCTGGAAGCCGCACTCGCGCAAGCAAGCGGCCCGATCATCGTCGTCAGCAACGAAATCGGGATGGGGGTCGTGCCGCTTGGAGCCCTCACCCGTCGCTATGTCGACGAACTCGGGCGGCTCAATCAACGTGTCGCGTCGCTCGCGCGCGAGGTCACGCTGATGGTGGCCGGACTGGCGATGACGGTCAAAGGGGAGCGGGCACGATGAGCCGCCTGGCTGCGCGCCTCGCCATCCTGCTCGCGCTTGCATGCGGCTTGACGCTGGGTGTCGCGCCGCCCGCCGGCGCCTCGGTTGCCGTCACCGACGACGCGGGCGAACGCGTGACGCTGCCTGCGCCAGCGCGCCGCGTCGTCGCCCTGTCGCCGCACGCGGTGGAACTCGTCTATGCAGCGGGCGGCGGCGCGATGCTCGTCGGCGCCGTGTCTTACAGCGACTACCCGAGCATCGCCAAAACCTTGCCACGCGTGGGCGACAACAACGCACTCGATCTCGAACGCATCGTCGCACTCAAGCCGGATCTCGTGATCGTCTGGCGTCACGGCAACGACGAACGGCAACTCGATCGGCTGCGCGCACTCGGCATCGCGCTTTATCACAGCGAACCGCGCAAGCTCGACGATGTCGCGACCGACCTCGTCGCACTGGGCGCACTGCTCGGCACGACGCAACGAGCGAATGCGGCGGCCGCCGACTTTCGCGCGAAAATCGCCGCACTGCGCGCGCAATATACGGGGCGCTCGCCCGTCAGCGTGTTCTACCAGGTGTGGGACGATCCGCTCATGACACTGAACGGCACGCATATCGTCAGCGACATCATCGAGATGTGCGCCGGCCGCAACGTGTTCGCAGGGCTCGCGCCGCTCGTGCCGACCGTATCGACGGAAGCCGTCGTCGCCGCCAATCCCGAAGCGATCGTCACGACGAGCCAGGGGGCCACGCGCGCCGACGCGCCGCTGCCGAGCCTCGCGCTGTGGCGCGCCTGGCCGCGCATGACAGCCGTGGCGCACGGCAACCTGTTCGCCATCGACGGCGATCTCATCAACCGGCCCGGCCCACGTATCGCGCAAGGCGCCGAGCAACTCTGCCGTGCGTTGGAAGCCGCGCGCGAACATCGGCCGCACACCGGTGCAGCGCTCACGCGCTGAAGCGCTGAAGCGCGCGCCGTGCAGCCGCGCCACGCTCAAACGTTCCAATGCAACAGGCGCCACCCCTGGCCACCCGGGTCGCGGCGCAGCCATACCACGGCGCCCATTTCCAACGGCCATTTCAGCGTCTCTTCCAACGGCTTGCCGAGCGCGAGAGACGCAATCATGCGCATGACGCCGGCGTGCGTCACCGCGTGAACATGCGACGTCGGTGCAGTCGTCGTCGCTCGCCACAGTTCGAGCCAGCCGCCGACGCGAGCCTCGAATTGCTCGACGCTCTCGCCGCCATGCATCCTTGCGTGACGCAGATCGGCGGCCCAGGCGTCGAGCGCGGCACGATCGATCGCATCCCAGCGTTGCCCTTCCCAGGCGCCGAAGTCGATTTCCTGCAGCCGCGCGTCGACGCCGACGAGGCAATCGAAATGCCGCGCGAGCCCGCCCGCCAGATGCGCGCACCGTTGCAACGGACTTGTCGTCAATTGCTGCGGCGACGGGACGCCGAGCGCCGCGAGTCGCCCCGCAATCGCGCTTGCCGATTCGTCGGCATCGACGGCCAGCGGCACGTCGGTGCGGCCGTAGCAGATGCTGGCGTCGATCGCGGGCGGCGGATGGCGGATTAGAACGAGATCCACGCGAGCGAGCACAAGTAGAGCGTCAGTTCGAAGATCTGCTGAGCGAACCCGAGGCAATCGCCCGTATAGCCGCCCAGCCTGCGCGTGAAGTAACGGCCGAGAACGAACCGCAAAGCAATGGCCACGGCCAGCCCGAACACGGCCGCGCGCCAGTCGGGCACCAACAGCCACGGCAACCCGAGCGCCAGCACGACAACCAGCGAGCGCTTCGACATACGCCGCGCCACGCTTTTTGCTTTGCCCTCTTCGCGCGCGTAATCGTGCGTCGCCATATAGCTTGCGGCGAGCGCGCGACTGGCCGCATGCGCGCCCACCATCGTCCAAGCGGCCGTCTCCGCGGGCAGCGCGGCGAGCGCCTGCCATTTGAGCGCGAGCGTCATGACGAGGCCGATGGCGCCGAATGCACCCAGGCGCGGATCGCGCATGATGCGCAGCGCATCGTCGCGCGTCATGGCGCCGCCGAGTCCGTCGCAACAATCGGCGAGGCCGTCTTCGTGCAACGCTCCCGTCAACAGCAAGGTGGCGGCCATCGAAAGCAATACGGCGACGCTCGCGGGAAACACGAGTAGCGCCGCGAGGTAGACGAGCGCACCCACCGCGCCGACGAGTGCGCCGACCAGCGAGAAATAACGCGCCGCCCCTGCCAGACTGCCCGAATCGAGCGCGATCGCACCGGGGATCGGCACGCGCGTGAAATAGCCGAACGCGGCGATCACGTAGCGGAGCTCGATGCGCAACGCGGCTCGCCGCGCGGCGGTCGCAGCCTGTGCGCGCGACCGCACGCGCCGCGCCTCGAGCCCGGTCTCCCGCGCCGCGCCTGCCTGGCCGAACCGCGTGGGGCGGGCGGTGTCACGGCGCGGCCCGTGCGCGTCGGTCATCTCGCCTCGCGCCCGGCGACGCCGGCCGACTCGAAGCTCGCCATCTCATTGAGGAACGCGACCGCGGCGTGCAGCAGGGGCACAGCGAGCGCGGCGCCCGTCCCTTCGCCGAGCCGCATGTCGAGCGCGAGCAACGGCTTGGCGCCGAAGTGGTCGAGCATGCGTCGATGGCCGGCTTCGTTCGATACATGCGCGAATACACAGTAGTCACGCACGGCCGGCGCAATCGCGTCGGCCACGACGAGCGCCGCCGTTGCGATGAAGCCGTCGACAAGGATCGTCATCTTCGCCTCGGCCGCGGCCAGGTACGCGCCCACCATCATTGCGATTTCAAAGCCGCCGAACGTAGCCAGCACGTCGATCGGTTCGATTGCATCGCGATGCAACGCGAGCGCCGACGCGAGCACATTGCGCTTGCGCGCGAGCCCCGCATTGTCGAGACCGGTGCCGCGACCGACGCAGTCGTCGATCGGCACCGCGCACAAGCGGCTCATGAGGCAGGCGGCCGACGACGTATTGCCGATCCCCATCTCGCCCAAGCCGATCACGTTCGTGCCGAGCCCCGCATGGTGGCGGACGCGGGCAGCGCCCGCTCGCAACGCTGCCCACGCCTGCTCCACGGTCATGGCGCGCTCGCGGGCGAAATTGCGCGTGCCGGGTCCGATCGGCACATCGACAAGGCCGTGCAACGGCGCGAGTGGTGTCGCGACACCCGCATTGACCACTTCAAGCGTCAAGCCCGAGACGCGGCTGATGGCGTTGATGGCCGCTCCTCCCGACAGGAAGTTCGCCACCATTTGCGCGGTCACGGCCTGGGGGTAAGGGCTCACGCCCTCTTGGGCGATCCCGTGATCGGCCGCGAACACGATCATCGTCGGACGCTCGATCGTGGGACGAAGGGTTCGCTGAATCATGCCCATCTGGCGCGCGAGCACTTCGAGCATGCCGAGGCTGCCTTGCGGCTTCGTCTTGGCGTCGATGGTGCGCGACAGGTCGTCTCGCAGCGAACGATCGAGCGGTTCGACGACGGGCAACGGAAGAGGTGCGTTCATACTCAATTCGATGTGGTAGCCAGCGAGGCGCGAGCGGTCGTGCCAAGGTTGACCGGGCGCGCTTCGTCAAGCCGACACGATACTCGCATGCACGGACTGCATTCAATTCGGTAAAACCGCATTGTCCGGCCGGGCAGACGTCAGGGTCATCACTATCTGAAATGGCCGACGCCCCGCACGGTGAACGCTTTCAGCGCGACGCACCCGGCAGCGCCGGCACGAGCGCCTCGTGGCCGCCCTGTTCGATCAGTACCAGGGGATACCCGAATGCGCGGCTTGCGAGCGCCGGCGAGAGCACATCGCGTGCCGCGCCCGCGTGCGCAACGCCGTTGCCTTCGAGCAGCAGCGCGTGCGTCGCGAAGCGTCGGGCCAGATTGAGGTCGTGGCATGAAAATACGATCGTGCGCGGCAACGCATGCGTCCATTGCACGAGCGCCGTCAAACAATCGATCTGATGGTGCCAGTCGAGGAATGCCAGCGGCTCGTCGAGCAATAGCAACGGCGCGTCCTGGCAGAGCGCGGCGGCCAATGCGACGCGCTGCCGTTCGCCGCCCGAGAGCGACAACACATCACGCGATGCCAGGGCCGCAAGACCGAGCGTGTCGAGCGCCACCTGGGCGGCCGCGCGGTCCGCCGGACGCTCCCACCCCCAGCCGGTCAAATGCGGAAAGCGATTGAGCAACACGATATCGAGCACGCTCGCGCCGAATGCATCGTGCGAGTGTTGCGGCATCAGCGCCCGCCGTCGTGCGAGCGCCGCGCCCGGCCACGCATCGATGCGCTCGCCGTCGACTTCGACATGTCCGCCGGCAGGCCGCGCGAGGCCGGCCAGTGTCGTCATGAGCGTCGTCTTGCCCGCACCGTTCGGGCCTGCCACGCACCAGATTTCGCCCGGATAGAACGTATGCGTGAAGTCTTCGAGCAGCAAACGCTCGCCTGCCCGCAGCGTCAGATGCAGAGCCGATAGGGACGCGGGACGCGTGCCTGCGTCGATGCCCGAAAGCGACTTCATCGGCGGCTCCGGAGCAACATCCAAAGAAAGACCGGCACGCCGACGAGTGCGGTCACGACGCCGACCGGCAGTTGCGCCGGCGCAATCGCCGTGCGCGCGACGAGGTCCGCGCTCATCACGGCAATACCGCCGGCGAGCGCGCTGGCCGGCACGAGCATGCGTTGGTCGTTGCCGAGCACGAGCCGCAGCGCGTGCGGCACGACGAGACCGACGAAGCCGATCGTGCCGGCCGTCGTCACGCTTGCCGCGGCGGCAAGCGAGGCAACGATGTAAATACGCAGTCTCAACCGTGCCGCGGGCACGCCGAGTGACGAAGCCAATGCGTCGCCGCGCAGCAAGACGTTCAATTGCGGCGCGACCGGCACCGACGCTGCGAGCGCGATCGCGAGCGCGGCGAGCGCAGGCCACGGATTGCCCGCGCCGTTCAAATCGCCGGTGAGCCAGAACACGATGCCGCGCAACCGGTCGTCGGGCGCGAGCGCGATGATGAGCGTGATGAGCGCGCCCCATCCCGTCGCGACGACGACACCGGTCAGCAGCAAGCGCGGTGACGCCTCCTGCCGTTCGCCGCGCCGGAATTCGCGCCGCGCGAGGCCAAGCACGAGCGCGATCGATAACAGCGCGCCGCCGAACGAGGCCAGATCGACGAGCCACCACGCGCATCCGAAGAACAGCGCGGCCACCGCAAACGCGGCCGCGCCGCCCGATACGCCTAATACATAAGGCTCGGCCAACGGATTGCGCAACAGCACCTGCAGCAACGCGCCGGCGAGCGCGAGCAATGCCCCGCAACTGAAACCGGCCAGTGCGCGCGGCAAGCGCAGCGTCCGCACGATTTCCCCGGCGACATCGCCCGGCTGCCCGATCCCTACGACGTGCGAAGGCCCATGCACGAGCGCAAGCACGGCTTGCCACGGCGAAATCGCCACGCTGCCCAGCGCAAGCGCGGCCGCGAAGACGACGAACCCGACCAACGCGAGCGCGATCCAGACCCCCGCGGCGCGCCGTGCGCTCATTGCTGCTGCCACCCTATCGTGATGAACGCGCTGCGGCGCGGCGTGTTGTAGGTATAAGCGAGCTCATAGTTCTTGTCGAACAGGTTGTCGATGTGGGCGCTCACGTACCAGGCCTTCGTGATGTCATAGCGTGCCGACAAATTGACGAGGCCGAACCCCGCGAGATTCACGCCGCTGTCATTGCGCACTCCGCTGACGATCCACTCGCCGCCGACGCGCCAGCCGCCGAACGAGCGATTCGCCGAAAACGACGCAAAATGCCGCGCGCGTCGCGGCAAGTCGACGCCGGCATCTTCGTCGACGGGATTTTGCAGTGTAAACGCCGCGCGCACACGGGTCTTGCCGACGCTGCCGCTCCACGAGCCCTCGAGCCCCTGGACTTTCGCCCGCCCGACGTTTTCGGCGATATAGAACAAGCCGCCTTGTGTCGGAACGTAATTGATCAGATCGCTGTAGCGCGTTTGAAACGCCGTGAGCCGCAACACGCCGAGTTCATCGGATGCATACTGCAGCGCCGCCTCGACCGAATGGCTGCGCTCGGGGCGGATCGACGGATTGCCGCTGCCGGGGAAGTACAGATCGTCGAAGCTCGGCGCGCGAAATGCGCTCGAATAGCTTGCCGTCGCCTTCCAATGCTCGGTGAAGTCGAACCCATAGCCCAGATAGTAGGTGTTCGCACCGCCGAAGTCCGAATATTGATCGCGCCGCACGTTGGCCTGAATCTGGCTTGCACCGAAGCGCGCCGTGTAGCCGGCGAACACCGAGTTCACATGACGGTCGGGCGCCGCGAACTGATCGGAATCGAGACTTTGATCGAGCCGCTCATAGCCGAGCTGCAGCTTCTGTTGCGCGGCGAGCTTGAAGTCGTTCTGCCATGTGAACTGACGATTGTCGGTATCGAAACGTTCGTTGTAGACCCCGTTCGTCTTGTCGACCGCGCGATCGTCGCCGAGCGCCGCGGTCAGGTGCGTCGTCCACCAGTCGGTGAGCTTGCCGTTGGCGAAAACTGATGCCTCGCGCACTTTGCTATAAAGATAGTTGACATCGGTCGGCGCGCCGAACGCACTGTCGAAGCTGTCTTTCCCGTTCGATTGGAAATAACGGACGCCCGCGTCCCAGTGCTCGTCGAACTTGTGGCGCACCATGGCCGACACCGTTTCGTTCAAATACCCGTCGGCGCCCGGGTTCGCGCTCGGCGCGAGCGCAGGATCGATCGCCGAGAACCCATCGTCCTTGGAACGAGAAACGCTGAAGCTGAACGTCGTCTTGCCGTCCTTGTCGAGCGCGCCGTTGACGCCGGCCTGTTGCGTTTGCGTGTGATAGCTGCCGTAGCCGACCGAGAAATTGAAACGCGGCGGATGATTGCCGCCGTCCTTCGTGAACACCTGCACGACCCCGCCCATCGCACCCGAGCCGTAGAGCGCCGAGACATCGCCGTTGACGATTTCGACATGATCGACGTCGGACAGCGGAATCTGCCCGATTTGAGCCTGGCCCAGACTGACCGAGTCGACGCGCACGCCGTCGATCAACACAAGCGACTGCGTGGCCGAGCCGCCGCGCAGAAACAGCGTCGCGTTCGAGCCGGGCGGGCCGTTGCGGATGATTTGCGCACCCGGAGCCTGTGCGAGCAGGCCAGGCAGATCCGTGGCCGTGGAATCGGCGATATCCTGACGCGAGAAGCGTGTCGTTTGCGGAATGGCTTCGGCGAGCGGCTGCGGCCCGCGCTGGGCGGTAACGACAATCGGCTCGAGCGCGCCGCCGTTGGCGGTGGAGGCGTCGGCAGCAACGGATTGCGCGGGTGCGGGCACGGCCGCAGCGGCATCGGCTGGCGCAACATCGGCGGGTGAAGCGGCGTGGTTGTTCGGGTTGCTCTGTGCGAACGCAATGAGCGGCAGACCGGCGAGCGCAAGCAGCGCCGCACGGACGGAAGGCGTGGACATCGTGTGGTTTTCCTGTGGGATCGGCACGCAGCCTGCTCCCCGCAGACTGCTTTGTCATCGAGCGATGCCGCACATGCGACGCGACGCCATGATGTGCGATGCGCGGCGCGAGTGCGGCCGCACTCCCCCTCTGGCCGGTATCCGGGCTGACGACGAACCGCATCCGCCTTCCCACGTGGATGGCGCAGTGGCGTTGGATGGGTGTCGCGCGGCCGGTTTTGAGCGCCGCGCGTGTCGCTTACCGTTGGCGGGGGCAGCACAGGTTGGCTGGTCCGAGCGGACTTCGCTCCCTGTTTCCCGTTTAACCGCGCGCAAGGACAGCCCGGCGCGCGAGCACCAAAGTGCCGCCAGTGTAGGAGCGGGGGCAAGGGGCGTCAAGAATGCCCGAAATGCTTGCAAACCCCGTGCGAAATCACGCGTTCTGCAAAAAAAGCCTACAACGGTTACGTCTCGATACGAGACAGCGAGCGGAGGCGGACACATTTAGCGCTAAAATGCGGGGTCTTTAGAGGACGCAGCAGATGCTCAACGAACTCGAAACCCTCTCACAAAATATCGGCCGGCTGATCGCGATCAACGAGCGCCAGCAGCAGGCACGCCATGCGCTCGAAGAGCAACTCGCGCAATTGCGTCAAGAAAACGAGGCAGTCCATGCCGAACTCGCGCTGGTGCGCGAAGCGCGCAATGCACTGCAGGCCGAACGCGATGCGCTCGTTGCCAAGATCGACGACGCGCAAGTGCGTCTGAATGCGATCCTCGAAAAACTGCCGCGCGCGAAGGGCCCGTACGATGCCGACAGCCAGCTCGATCTGCTCGCGACGCAGCAGGGACAGAGCGACACAAGCGCGGCTGGCGCGCAGCATGGAGAAGATGCATGACGACGAAACAGATCGAAGCCACGATTCTCGGCCAAAGCTATCGCCTCGCCTGCTCGCCGGATACCGAAGCCGCGCTGCTCGAAGCGGTGGCGCGCGTCGATGCCGAGATGACGAAAATCCGCTCGATGAGCAACGTGCGCGGCACCGATCGCATTGCCGTGATGGCGGCGCTCTCGCTCGCTTCGGAATTGCTGAAGCTGCAATATAGCGTGCGTCACGGTGAGGCTTTCCCTGCGGAAGAAATCAGGCGTACAATGCGCCAAATGAACGAAAAGCTCGGTGCGGTGCTGGATCAACACGAAGCACTGTAACGGGCGGCGGTTCTCAAATAACAGGTTTTACGGCTTCCCTGCCTGGTTCGCCAAGGTCATAGATTCCTTGAACCAATGCCATGTGCATGGTTGCGGAAATTTGTAGCACGGGCGTGCGCGTCACTCTGTCTGATGTACCCGAAGTGCTGCTAACTGCGACCAATTCTGAACCTCAGGTTCAGGATGCCGGCCTAGCGGCTAAGGCGGGGACTTTATTCAACGGCATCGGTACTCCCGATGCCGTTTTCATTTGCGGTCTGCCTCTATGCGCTACTGGCTCATGAAGTCCGAACCGGACGAAGCAAGCATCGACCACCTCGCCGCCGCGCCGAAGCGCACCCTGCCCTGGACGGGCGTGCGCAATTATCAGGCTCGCAATTTCATGCGCGACATGATGGGAATTGGCGACGGCGTGCTCTTCTATCATTCGAGTTGTCCGGAACCTGGCATTGCCGGCATTGCCGAAGTCGTGTCGGGTCCGTATCCCGATCCGACACAATTCGACCCCAAGAGTCCTTACTACGATGCGAAATCGACACGGGAAACGCCGCGCTGGATGCTGGTCGACGTGCGCTTCGTGAAGAAGACGCCGCTTGTTCCGCTGGCGCGGTTGCGTGCGCATCCCGAGCTCGCACAGATGCGCGTGTTGGCCAAAGGCAACCGGCTTTCGATCACGCCCGTGACCGAAGACGAGTGGCGTTTCATCACGAAGCAGCTGACGTAGAGCCAGCGTAAGACGCAAAGCGTGTCGATGCGACGTACTCGCCGGGTCCGCATGATCCCAACGTGTAGGAACGGAGCCATCACGGAGCACACATGAAAATGAGAAGAACAACCGCCATCCTGGTTCTCGCCGCCGCGGCAGCGCCGCTTGCCGCCGCTGCGCTGCCCGCGCATGCCGACACCGTCCTGACGCCGCAGTTCGAGCCGTCGGGCGTGCTGTCGCTGTCGGCTCAAGCCAGCACCGACGTGCAGCAAGACGTGGTCCAGATCACGCTGTTCTATGAGCAGGACGCACACGATGCGGCCTCGCTCACCGATGCATTGAACCAGCACGCCGACACCGCGCTCAAGCAAGCCCGCGGTGTATCGGATGTCACGGCCCATACGGGTGCGTTCACGGTCTATCCGACGACCGACAACAACGGCCGCATCTCGGGCTGGCGCGGCCGTACGGAGGTCGTCCTCGAATCGCGCGATTTTGCCGCTGCCACGAAACTTGCAGGGCAGATCAATTCGACGATGCAGATCGCCGGCGTCGCGTTCTCGCTATCGCCCGAGGCGCAGCGCAAAGCGGCCGACAAGCTGACGGCCGACGCTATCAAAAAGTTCAGGGACGAGGCCGACTCGTCCGCCCATGCCTTCGGCTACAGCGGCTATACGATTCGCCAGGTCAACGTGGGCAGCAACAACGTCACGCCACCGCCGCGCCCGATGTTCGCGATGCGGGCAATGGCCGCGGCCGCACCGGCCCCGCTGCCTGTGGAAGGCGGCAAGGCCACCGTCACCGTTACGGTCTCGGGCTCGGTGCAGATGACACGCTAGGCGCACGCCGATACGACCAGACGAGCAACAGGCTGCCGATGACGATCATCGGCAGCGAAAGCCATTGCCCCATCGACATGCCCAGCGCCAGCAAGCCGAGGAAATCGTCGGGCTCGCGTGCGAATTCGACGATGAAACGGGCCAGCCCATAGCCGATCAGGAACACGCCCGAGGCTGCCCCCACGGGACGCGGCTTGCGCGTGAAGAAGAACATCACGAAAAACAGGGTGACGCCTTCGAGCGCGATTTCGTAGAGCTCAGACGGATGGCGCGGCAGCATGTGATATTGCGCAAACACCTGTGCAAGATTCCACTTCTGCGCAAGCTGCGGATGCGTGGCCAGCCAAATGGCGTCATCGTTCGACGAGTTCTGAAACAACATGGCCCACGGCGCTTGCGGATCGGTCACGCGCCCCCACAGCTCGCCGTTGATGAAATTGCCGAGACGCCCCGCCGCAAGCCCCGTCGGCACCATCGGAGCAACGAAGTCGGTCACCTGCAGCCATGAACGTTTGCGTTGATAGGCGAACAACACCATCGCGAGCGTCACGCCGAGCAAACCGCCGTGAAACGACATGCCGCCCTGCCACACTTTGAAAATGTCGAGCGGATGCGCGAAGTAGTAATCGGCCTTATAGAACAGCACATAGCCGAGCCGGCCGCCGAGAATCGTGCCGAGCACGCCGTAGAACAGGATGTCGTCGATATCCCGCGCGGTCCAGCCTTGCGCCGCGACGTGCGGCAGGCGCAGCCTCAGCCGGCCGATGACGACCGCCAGGATGAAACCGACGAGATACATGAGCCCGTACCAGCGCACCGCAAGCGGGCCGAAATGAATTGCAACGGGATCGAAATCAGGATGAATCAGCATCGTAAGGCTTTGGGCATTTAGGAGTGGGTTTTTGCGTGGGCGCGCACGATTTCGATGAACCCGGCAAGCACCGGGCTGACCTCGGCCGTGCGCCATACGAGCCCCGTCTCGACGAGCGGCGTACGCTCGGCAAGCGGCCGGTAGACGACACCGGTGCGCCGCAGATTGCGTAATGATTGCGGCACCAGTGCCGCGCCCATGCCCGCCGAAACGAGGCTTACGATCGTCTGCATTTGAATGGCCTCCTGTCCGATGCGGGGCGTGAGGCCAGCCGCGCCATAGCAGGCCGTAATGATGTCATAAAAGCCCGGCGCCAAACGACGCGGAAATATCACGAGCGGCAGTTGGGCCACTTCGGCCAGCGAAACCGGGGTGTCGAGCCAATCGGGCGGCTCGCCCCGGCCCCGGTGAGGCACGCTCGACGCGGGCAGGGCCGCCACGAGCGGCTCACGCATGACGGGCAGGTACGAAAGCGTCGCCGCGTGGCGCGGCGGCAGCGGCGGGATGATCAGGCCCGCATCGATCCTGCCCGCGGCAAGTTCTTCGATTTGCACGTCGCTCGTCGCTTCGGCGAGATTCAAGCGCACGCGCGGATGGCGCACGGCGAACTCGCGAAGCAGTTGCGGCAGCAAGCCGTAATCGGCCGTCGAAACGAACGCGAGCGAGAGCGCGCCGGCTTCGCCGCGCGCCAGACTTTGCGCGAGCGGGCGCAGCGCGTCGGCCTGGGCGAGCAGCTTGCGCACCTCGGGCAACAGATCGGCGCCGACGGCCGTCAGGTCGACCGTGCGCTTGGTGCGCGCGAACAGCTCGACGCCGAGTGTTTCCTCCAGCGCGCGAATCGCCTGCGACAACGGCGGCTGCGTCATCGACAGTTTGCGAGCCGCGCGACCGAAGTGGCGTTCCTCGGCGACAGCAACGAAATAGCGCAGTTGGCGCAGATCGGGAGTCATGGCGGCGCGTTCCGGTGAGCACAATTCATATTCGTATCGACCTAATCAACCGTGAATAATATATTGGACTCGCGATAGAAGTCGCGGCATGCTGGCCCGAGCTTCACGCGTCGGTCACCGGCTCCAGCCTCTGGACACCCGCCCCGCCCCACCTTTGCGCCGGCGGCTGCCGCACCCGTTTCCCCACAAACGAACCGGAGCTCTGCACATGGCTTACAACCGCCGCTCTCAGCACATCACGCAAGGTGTCGCGCGCGCCCCGAACCGCTCGATGTTCTACGCCCTGGGCTACAAGAAAGAAGACTTCGACAAGCCGATGATCGGGATCGCCAACGGGCACTCGACGATCACGCCTTGCAACGCGGGCCTGCAGAAGCTCGCGGACGCGGCCGCCGCCGCTATCCAAGACGCAGGCGCGAATGCTCAGACGTTCGGCACGCCGACGATCTCCGACGGCATGTCGATGGGCACCGAAGGGATGAAATACTCGCTCGTTTCGCGCGAAGTGATCGCCGACTGCATCGAGACCTGCGTGCAAGGGCAATGGATGGACGGCGTGGTCGTGATCGGCGGCTGCGACAAGAACATGCCGGGCGGCATGATCGCACTCGCCCGCATGAACGTGCCGGGCATCTATGTGTACGGCGGCACGATTCGCCCCGGCCACTGGAAAGGCAAGGACTTGACGATCGTCTCATCGTTCGAGGCCGTCGGCGAATTCACGGCCGGCCGCATGTCGCAGGAAGACTTCGACGGCATCGAGCAAAACGCCTGCCCCTCCACGGGCTCTTGCGGCGGCATGTACACGGCCAACACGATGAGCTCGTCGTTCGAGGCGCTCGGTATGTCATTGCTCTATTCGTCGACGATGGCGAACCCCGATGACGAGAAGGTCGCATCGAGCGCCGAATCGGCTCGTGTCCTCGTCGAAGCAGTGAAGAACGATTTGAAGCCGCGCGACATCATCACGCGCAAGTCGATCGAAAACGCCGTAGCGCTGATCATGGCCACGGGCGGCTCGACCAATGCGGTGCTCCATTACCTCGCCATTGCACACGCGGCCGAAGTCGAATGGTCGATCGACGACTTCGAACGCGTGCGCAAACGCGTGCCCGTCATCTGCAATTTGAAGCCATCGGGCGAATACGTCGCGACCGATCTGCATCGCGCGGGCGGCATTCCGCAAGTGTTGAAGATTCTGCTCGATGCGGGCTTGCTGCATGGCGACTGCATGACGATCACGGGCAGGACGATGGCGGAGGAGCTCAAAGATGTTCCGGGTACGCCGCGCGCCGATCAGCAGGTCATCTTCCCGCTCGAGAAGGCGCTATACGACGAAGGGCATCTCGCGATCCTGAAAGGCAATCTGGCAACGGAAGGGGCCGTCGCGAAAATTACAGGTTTGAAGAATCCCGTCATCACGGGGCCTGCCCGTGTGTTCGACGATGAGCAGAGCGCGCTCGCTGCGATTCTCGACGATCGCATTCGCGCGGGCGACGTGCTCGTGCTGCGCTACCTCGGCCCTCAAGGCGGCCCCGGCATGCCCGAAATGCTCGCGCCTACTTCGGCGCTGATCGGCAAGGGACTCGGAGAATCGGTCGGGCTCATCACCGACGGGCGGTTTTCGGGCGGGACGTGGGGCATGGTGGTCGGGCATGTCGCCCCCGAAGCGTTCGTAGGCGGCACGATCGCGCTCGTGCAGGAAGGCGATTCGATCACGATCGATGCGCACAAGCTGCTGTTGCAGCTGAATGTGGAAGATGCGGAGTTGGAACGCAGGCGAGCGGCATGGAAAGCACCGGCGCCGCGCTATACGCGAGGCGTCCTCGCCAAATTCGCGGCGCTCGTGCGGCCCGCGAACAAGGGGGCGGTGACAGATTGACCGATGGCCGTGCGGCGTGCGCACCGTTTGCCGCGGCGAAGCGCCCCACGCTGCGCTCGCCGCCGCGGACGCGACGCCGCGATGCGCCTATCGCTGCGAAGTATGCCGCGTCAATTCCTCGGATACGGCATCGCGCACCCAGCCCGCCACCTCGGCTTCGAGCGCCGCGACGACTTCACGCGTAACTTGCCGCACGAGCCAGTTCGTGTGCTCTTCGATGGCGCCGCGGCATCGCTCTTCGATCACGTGGCGCGCGTCCCCGCGCAGGTAGGTTGAAAAGCGTCCGCGCAAACGCTCGGCGATGAATTCGACATCGCGCGCATCGAATGCCGCGCCCGACGTGGGCACCGATGTCGGCGCCGATGGGCCATAGTGCGCGCGTGCCGACTCCGACGGCATGGCGGCCGCAGGCTCCGGCACGGCAGCAGGCTGTCGTTGCTCCAAAGCATGCGCCGGGGAAGGAGCCGTTGGCGCATCGCCATGCGCTTCGCCGGGGCGACCGATCGGCGGACGGCCCGGTACGATGACGTCCGTCAACATCGGAATGGAACCCGGATCGTGGGGACCGTGCGGATCGTGAAAATCGTTGGGATCGCTCATGCTTGCCTCCCTAATGATGCGATATGCGCTTGACGTGCAGCGAGCATGCCCGCAACACCTTCCTCACGCGCCTTGCTTGTAATTGTTGAGCGGATAACCGCGATCGCGATAGAACCGATAGCGCTCGCGGCCGGCCGCGAGTTCATCGTCGCTGTTGCCGACGACTTCGAGCAGGCGCTCGAAGCGTGCGAACTGCGCCGGCACAACCGGCGCAAGATTGAGCAGAACCTGGTGATGCGGCGCCTGCTCGACATCCGTTGCAAGCACGATCGGCGTGCGCGCGGCGAGTTCGCTCTCGGCCATGCAGTGCGGCAGGAAATCGAGCGGCGAGAATGTCCAGAGCCGCTCGTCGAACGCGCGCAACCTGGCATGGTCGGCCACGACGACGAGCGGTTGGCCGGCCTGATACGCCTTGCGCGCGAGCCGGCAGGCATAGAGCAACGCATCGCCGACGTTCGTATGAAAGTCGACGCGCGTCATTGCACTGCCTCGCAAAGGGTCCAGCCAAGCGCCATCACTGTCACTGTCCGGCGCGGTCGATCAAAAACTGCGTCAGCAGCGGCACGGGGCGCCCCGTGGCTCCCTTCGCGGCACCGCCCTTCCACGCCGTGCCGGCGATGTCGAGGTGCGCCCACGGGTAGGCTTCGGTAAAGCGCGACAGGAAGCAGGCCGCCGTCACGCTGCCGCCGGGACGGCCACCGATGTTGGCCAGGTCGGCGAAGTTCGACTTCAGCTGCTCCTGATATTCATCGTCGAGCGGCATACGCCAGGCCGGGTCGACCGCTTCTCGCGAGGCGTCGAGCAGTTCTCCGGCCAGCGCGTCGTCCTTCGAGAACAACCCCGAATTGTGATGGCCAAGCGCGATGACGCACGCGCCCGTGAGCGTGGCGATGTCGACGACGGCCGCCGGCTTGAAGCGCGCGGCGTAGGTCAGCGCATCGCACAGGATCAAGCGCCCTTCGGCGTCGGTATTCAACACTTCGATGGTGAGCCCCGACATGCTCGTGACGATGTCGCCCGGCTTCGTGGCCTTGCCGCTCGGCATGTTCTCGACTGCGGGAACGATGCCGACGACGTTCAGTTTCAACCCGAGCTCGGCCACGGCGCGCAGCGTGCCGAACACCGACGCCGCGCCGCACATGTCGTACTTCATCTCGTCCATGGCTTCGCCCGGCTTCAGCGAGATGCCGCCGCTGTCGAACGTCACGCCCTTGCCCACGAGCACGATCGGCGCGGCCTTGGCGCCGCCGCCCTGGTAGTGCATGACGATGAATTGGGGAGGCTCGTCGGAGCCGCGCGTCACCGACAGCAGCGACCCCATCTTCAGTGCTTCGAGCTGCTTTTCGCCCAGCACTTCGACCTTGAACTTGAATTCCTTGCCGAGCTTCCTGGCGGTTTCGGCGAGATAGCCCGGCGTGCAGACGTTGCCAGGCAGGTTGCCGAGATCGCGCGCGAGCTCCATGCCGCTGGCCACCGCGAGGCCTTGCCTGACGGCGGCCTTCGCCAGCTTTTCGTCGGCCGGATCGACGGTCGCGACGATGCGCTTGAGTGCATATTTGGCCGGCTCCGGCTTGCTCTTGAGTTGCGTGAACTGATAGGTCTCGCCACGCAGGGCGAGCACCGCGGCGCGCACGGCCCAATCGGCCGACCGTTCCTTGATGGGCAGTTGCGCGAGCGTAAACGTGACCTGCACGATCTTCGTGCCGAGGATCGCACGCCACGCCGCACGCGCTGCGTCGCTGTAAGCCTTTTGTCCGAATGCGTCCTGCTTGCCGAGCCCGACCAGCAGCACGCGCGAAGCGCCGATACCTTCCACTTCGTGCAGAAACAGCGTCGTGCCGCTCTTGCCCTGCATGTCTCCTGCTTTGACGATGCGCGTGAGCAACCCCTTCGTCGCCACGTCGATTTCCAGTGCCGCGCCCGAGAGGGATTGCCCCTCGAACACGCCGATCACGATGCAATCGGATTTCCCCGTCAGGAAACCACCCGTCGTGCCCTTCGTCCAGTCACAGGCTTTTATGCTAAAGTCCATCGCGCTTGTCCTCGGATAAAATCGGCTTACTTCGTTGTAAACGAAGCCGCAATTATCCGCTATTTTTTCTCAGGCGTCGGAATGCGCTGCGCTCGATGCGCGCGTCCCCCGCCCTCTCGCACCGACGATGATTTTCGAACGCTCCCTCCAGCGCGAGCTATCCTATACCGCCGGCGCCGTATTCATGGTGCTGCTCACGATCTTTCTCACGACGATGATGATCCGCATCGTCGGCTACGCCGCGTCCGGCGAAATCGATCCGAAGGACGTCGTCGTCCTGATCGGTCTGACTGTCGTCGGCTATATCGCCGTGATGCTCGTCGTGACGATGTTCGTCTCGATTTTGTTCGTGCTCACGCGCTGGTACCGCGATTCGGAAATGGTCGTCTGGCTCGCCTCGGGCGTGAGCCTTACGCGGTTCATCAAGCCGATCGCGAAATTTGCCGCGCCGCTCATCCTGCTGATCGCGTTTTTCGCCTATGTGGGCTGGCCCTGGTCGAATGCGCAAAGCAAGCTCATTCGCTCACGCTTCCAGCAACGCGATGAAGTGTCGATGCTCGCGCCGGGCCAGTTCCGCGAATCGCCGGCCACGAACCGTGTGTTCTTCATCGAAAAAATGACGCCCGACCAGACGCACGTGCAGAACGTCTTCGTGACGAGCACCGAGCATGGGAAAGTCAGCGTCGTCGTCTCGCAAAACGGTCATACGGAAACGATGAAGGACGGTTCCCGCTTCGTGGTGTTGGAGAACGGGCGCCGTTACGACGGCGAACCCGGCAAGCCCGACTTTCGCATCATGGAGTTCGAACGGTACGGCGTGAAAATGTCCCATCAGCCGGTCGTCAATCCGACGCCGACGACGGGCATGTCCACCGCCGCCTTGCTGCGCCATCCGACGCGCGATAACCTGGCTGAATTCGCCTGGCGCACGGGGCTGCCGCTGATGGCCGTCAATCTGATGCTGCTTGGCATCCCACTGGCCTATCAAAACCCGCGGCGCGGGCGCACGATCAACCTCGTCATGGCCGTGCTGATCTTTTTGACCTATTCGAACCTGCTCAACGTGGTCCAGTCGTGGCTCGAGCAAGGCAAGATGTCGTTCGTCGCCGGGCTCATCGGCTTGCATGTCGTCGCAGCAGCGCTCGTCGTCGTCGTGTTCTGGCTGCGCGTGCGCAATCGCCCGTTGATCCCGCGCACGTGGTTCGCGCGGACGGGAGGAGCCTGATCGTCATGCGCATCTACGAACGATACTTCGCCCGCCAGGTCTATCTCGCGTTCATCTTCATCCTGTTCGCGTTCTCGGGCCTGTTCTTCTTTTTCGATCTGATCAACGAACTGAACACGGTCGGGCACGGCAATTACAAGTTCGGCTACGCCGTGCTGCGCGTGGCGCTGCAAACGCCGTCGCGCTTCTACGAAATCATCCCCGTCGCCGCGCTCATCAGCACGATCTACGTGTTTGCGCAGATGGCGGCGAACTCCGAATACACGATCTTTCGCGTATCGGGCTTATCGACGAGCCAGGCGCTGCGGTCGCTGCTGAAGATCGGGATCCCGCTCGTGGCGCTCACGTACTTCATCGGCGAAGTCGTCGGCCCCTACTCCGATCAATTGTCCGAGCGCGTGCGCCTCGAGGCGCTCGGCTCGGCCGTTTCATCGAACTTTGCTTCGGGCGTCTGGGTCAAGGACACGCTGACGGCGCGGGAAGACGGCGAACAGGTGACACGCTTCGTCAATGTCGGCGAACTCATGCCCGATGCGTCGATCAGCGATGTGCGCATCTACGAATTCGATCCCACCTTCAAGCTCACGAACGTCCGCACGGCCAAGACGGGGCGCTACGAGGGCAAGGGCCACTGGCTGTTGACGGGCGTGACCGACACGATGCTCACGAGCCTGCCGCCCCCGGCCAATACGCCCGCCGATGCGTTGTCCCCCGTCTATCGCGCAACGCAGGTGACGCTGCCCGAGTATTCGCTGCGCTCCGAGCTGACACCGCAGATTCTGTCGGTGCTGCTCGTCTCGCCCGATCGGATGTCGATGTTCAATCTGTTTCGCTACATCCAGCATCTGGTTGAAAATCGTCAGGACACGCAGCGCTATGAGATCGCGCTGTGGAAGAAGCTGCTTTATCCGTTCGCCGTGCTCGTCATGCTTGTGTTGTCGCTGCCGTTCGCCTATCTGCACACGCGTGCGGGCGTCGTCGGCGTCAAGGTGTTCGGCGGCATCATGCTCGGTATGAGTTTCCAGCTGATCAATACGCTGTTCTCGCACATCGGCATGCTCAACACCTGGCCCGCGCCCGTCACGGCCGCGTTGCCAGGCCTCATTTATCTCGTGCTCGGGCTCGGCGGGCTCAAGTGGGTCGACCGGCACTGAGGCCGGCAGCGGAGGAGCGATGAACGCAGCGGCTTTCTCTCGCGGCATCGTATTGTTCGCGCATGGCGCACGCGACGCGCGCTGGGCCGAGCCGTTCGAGCGGCTCGCCGGCAAATTACGCTCGCTCGCCGACGCCAATACCGAAGTGTCGCTCGCGTTCCTCGAATTGATGACGCCCGATCTGCCGTCCGCAGTGGCTGCGCAAGTCGCCGCGGGCTGCAGGTCGATCACCGTGGTGCCGGTGTTTTTCGGGCAAGGCGGCCATGTCAGGCGCGACTTGCCGCTCATCATCGATGCGTGTCGCAGCGCCCATCCCGGCGTCGAGATCCGTCAAGCGACGCCTGTCGGCGAAGACGATGCCGTGCTCGATGCGCTGGCTGCGTACTGCCTGCGTCAGCTCTATTCTCTGGGCTGAAGTAAGCGGCAGTTGCGCGCGATCATCGCCGAGCCGATGACCCGCCCGGCGAAATCGCGTCTGCATGAATGCAAAAAAGAAAGGAGAAATGCGCGCGCGTCGCTGCCGGTCAGGCCGCGTGTGCAAACGCGTCGCGGGCGTCAGCGGGTGCTGCTGAACCTGTCGAAGCGGGCTGCCCGCTCCCGCTCGCCGACTTCATCGACGCGCGTTCGGCAAACGCCTGACCGATCATCAGCAAGCTCGGCTGCGCGGGATCGAGCCATTGCTGCGCCTCACCCATTGCCAATTCTTCGAGCGTGAGCGTCAACGTCCTTTCGCGCGACGTGCTGCAGGCTTCGACAATCGCTACGGGCGTTGCACTCGGGCGGCCCGCATCGATCAGTTGCTGTGCGATCTCGGGTGCGCTGTCGCGGCCCATGTAGAAGACCAGCGAATCGGCATTGACAGCTTCCCGTATTGCTTCGGTGTCGGGTGCGCGGCTTCTGGTGGCCAACGCGACGCTGCGCGAGACACCGCGCAATGTCAGTGAGCGTTTGACCGAAGCAGCCGCGGCCAATGCCGCCGTGATGCCGGGCACGACTTCGTACTCGATGCCCGCTTCTTCGAGCGCGCGCATTTCCTCGTCGGCACGGCCGAACAACATCGGATCGCCGCCCTTCAGGCGCACGACGACATCATGTGCAAGCGCGGCGTCGACGATCTGTTTGTTGATGAACTGCTGGGCCGTCGAGCGCTGGCCGCAGCGCTTGCCGACAGCAACTTTGCGGGCGTGCGGCGCATAGTCGAGCATCGCCGGCTCAACGAGCGCATCATGCAGCACGACGTCGGCCGTGCCCAATAAACGGGCACCGCGCACCGTGATGAGATCCGCCGCCCCCGGTCCTGCACCGATCAAATACACCTTGCCCATGGCCCTTTCGTCCTTTCGCGTGTGAAGGCGGCCCCACTGGCGCCGCCTCGACGAGTCAATCCTCAGTCACGCAGAATATGCACGAATCATGCCGGCTGCTACCGTATGGTGCGTAGCCTCATCGATCAACACGAACGCACCCGTCGCCGCATGCGCGTCGTAGGTATCGCAAACGATCGGCTTTTGCAGCGTCAACGCCACGCGGCCGATGTCGTTCATGGCGATGACCGCTTTCTCGCTCGTAT
>NZ_PNYB01000014.1 GCF_002879855.1 Trinickia soli
GTGCCCTGCCCCGCCAGGTCCTTTGCTATGAAACCGTCCATTTCATTGACCAAGGAACTCACGGGCCACAACGCTGGCGTTCGAGTCAGGTTCGAGTCGCAGCCGGGATAAATGGAAACAGACCGAAGTCTACCCCGCGGCCGCGCCGCCGCTGCCCCGACGACATTTCATCGATACGCTCATCGGCGGCGCCACGCCTGCGAGCGCATCTGCGTCTTACATGGCCAGCTTGCGATAGACCAGCGCCGAAAGCGCCACGTCCACGAGGCCGACGCCGACCGATTTATAGACCGTGATGCCTTTGGCGAGCCCGGCCGGTGCGTTCGCAGCCAACACCGGGCCGAGTTCCTGCACGCGGCTCCAATCGACGATGCCCTCTTTGGCCATCAGCAAGTCGCCGGCTTCCTTCCGGGCTTGCTCTACATCTTCCACGATGATGCGTTCCGCCCGTTCGAGCGTGACGTCGTCGAGTTCGCGTGTTTGCGGCTTGCTCGAACCGATAGCGGCCACGAACACATCGGGTTTGAGCAGCGCGCCGTCGAACAGCGCGTTGGCACTGCGCGTACAAGTGACCAGCACGTCCGCCTGCGCAACAGCGGCAGCGACATCGTCGGTCAGGAACTCCACCTCCGGGTGGCTGGTTCGCAACGTCGTGGCCAGTTGCTGCGCATCGCCTTTGCTGTTGATGAAGACGCGTTTAAAGACACCGAGTTCCAGCAGCGCGGCGATGTGCGCCTTGGCCTGCACGCCGGCGCCAAAGACCGTCAGCGTGGTCGCATTCTGCGGAAGATGCGTCTCGACGGCCACGCGCGTGGTTGCCGCGGTGCGAAATTCCGTCAGCGCGTTGCCTTGAATGCTGGCGAGGTAGCGGCCGTCCTTCGTATCGAACAGCACGACCACGAAATCGAATTTCCCGGCCAGCGTCGAGTAGACCTTGGCGCCGCATACCTGGGCGTCCTCGATCACCCCGCCCATGACGCTCAACGTAATGTCGTTCAATTGCTTTCGTGTCCGCTGCAGCGAGGCCGCGCGGCCTCGCGCATCGGCAATGAATGCATCGCGCACGACTGCGCTGCTTTCGCTCAATGTCAGGACACTACGGACTTGCTCGTCAGAAATCAGTCTCATGGGGCGCTACCTTGCCGGGGCCGCACGGCTGCCGGCTTCCGCGTAAGTTATATGGGCTTCGATTGTTGCGTGTCGGATCCATCGCGTCCAATGCAATTCGTTTGCCCGGGATAACCGCTGGTTATAGCGGGGCGCACAAGGGGCGCCAGTTGCCTGGCTCGCGTTGAACGAGCGTATTTCCTTCCCTCGTACTTCCCTCATCAGGAACATCATCATGTCTCTTGCATCCGTAGGCGCCGGCGGATACGGGCCTCCAAGCGCGGCTTCGCCACCTGCTGAATTTTCGGATTTCCGGTTACCGTAAATCCGGTGTTTCGCGGAAAATTCTTTAACGATTACTACGAAAATCCCGATTAGCACCGGCATCATCACCACATAGAATACGCCCATATCGGCACTGTTTTTCGATCGATTTCCATCCCTCCCCTCCGAGCACCGCCATATGTCCATCGCCCCAATTAACGACTACGCGCCCTCACCTTATGAGCCAGGCAGTTCGGATTTTATCCAAGCGCAAGCCGATATGGAAAAACTAAGCCAGCTAAAGGTAACGAAAAGCGATTATAAAGATGCCGATGCAACGCACGGATGGTTTGGCATATTCGACACGCTGTCGAATAAATCTGACAAGCAGCATCTGATCGGTCAGCAGACCCAATTGGAAGACAACATTTCGAAACATTTGCACAACATCGCCGCGGCGAGCGAATACGGACAAGTCTCTCCTGCCCTGCTGGCGCAAGCGCAAGCGATCGGACGCCAGTTGGATAGCCGCCTTTGGCAGGACGAGAACAACGCCTTCGGCGGTGCCGCCATTGGCAGTTCGTTGAGCAGCGCTGCTTATGATCGTGCGAGCGATGCCTACCACCTTCAGGACGCCCTGGCGTTTGCAAACACGCCCGACGTCATCGCTTTGTCGAACACGTCAACGATCATCGGTCAGGTCAATGCGCTCGATAGCAAGATCAGGAGCGACGTCGATGCGTACCACTTCGGCATGACCCAGGACGCGTGCGACGCCGCCAAAGCGCAACTGGTAGGGCCGGACTATACGCAGGTGCTTGATCTCTACAGCAAGATCAATCAGCAAATCGGCTTCGGGTCGCTCAAGGGCGGCATCAGCGGTCCGAAGATCGACGCACTACCGGATGGCGATGCGCAGAAGACCGCGTACCTCAAGCAGCACGATGACCTGGCTGCACTGCTGGGTCGCAACGGCACGTTGACCAACGACAACGAACTGCTTGGCGGTGTGTTGGGTAGTGAGTGGCAAGGGGATTGGTAGCAGCGACGCTGCGGCGGGCACGAACGCCGTCGCCGCTTCATCTCTCTTGTAAGGAACATCATCATGCCTCTTGTCTCAGTCGACGGTGGATATTCACCCTCCCCTTATGAACCAGGCGGTGCGGATTTCACGCAGGCGCAATCGGATATGGACAAGCTGAACCAGCTAACGGTGACGCAAAACGACTATAAAGATGCCAATGCAACGCACGGATGGTTTGGCATGTTCGACATGTTTTCGAATAAGTCCGACAAGCAGGCGCTGATCAAGCAGCAGACTCGCCTGGAAGACGATATAACGAAACATTTGTTCGACATCGCCGCCGCGAACGAACGCGGACAAGTCTCCCCCACTCTGCTGGCACAAGCGCAAAGCGTGGGAAGGCAATTGAATGGCCGCCTCTGGCAGGATCAGGCCGGCGCACTCGACGGCGCGGGCTCTGGCAGTTCGTTGACCCAGGCGGCTTTTGCCCGCGCGATAGACGACACCCATCTTCAGCGCGCCCTCGCGCAGGGAAACACGCCCGACGTCATCCCTTTGTCGGACACGTCATCGTTCATGGATCAGGTCCGGGCACTCGATAGCAAGATCGAGAGCGATTCCAAAACGAGCCAGAGCGGCCCAACCCAGGCCGACAAGGATGCGGCCAAGGCCGAATTGGCCGGACCGGACCGCGCACAGGTGTCGGCGCTTTACATCGAAATCGATCGGCAGATCGGTATTCGAACGCCGACGGGTGGCATCAGCAGCCCGAAGATCGACGCGCTCCCAGACGGCGATGCGCAGAAAGCTGCCTACCTCAAACAGTCCGGAGATTTGGCCAGCCTCGTCCGCCCCGGCGGCACTTTGTTCCACGCCGCCGGTTTGATCGACCCCTTCATGTTTGAAGAATAAGGAAGCCTGTCGGCGCGCAATACCCGCCCCCGTACGGAAGCACGCCCGACCCCATCCCCCTGGCCGGATACGGCATCGCTCGTCGAGCCGGTCACGGCGCTCGACGGCGAGGCCAAGGGCCGCTCGTAGACCTGCAAATCGGGGCGGACCCAAGCCGACCGCGACGCCGCGAAGGCGCTCCTCCCTGGGTCGGACCATGAAAAGACTTTCGACGGGTTACAATTGCCTTTTTCGCGCACAACACCGGTACGAACTCGCGTTGAGCCAACGCCCCGAATCGTACTGTTTTGGCGCTCCCGGAGTTCACCTTGCGGCTACAGTCGTCCTGCCTGCGGGCAGACGTCGCCCTGAGCCAATCGGCCGCAAAAGCTTGAGAAAGAAAGGTTTCCCATGAGCCTCAAATGCGGCATCGTCGGCTTGCCCAACGTCGGCAAGTCCACCCTGTTCAACGCGCTGACGAAGGCGGGCATCGCCGCCGAGAATTATCCGTTCTGCACGATCGAGCCGAACGTCGGCGTGGTCGAAGTGCCTGATGCGCGGTTGAACGCGCTGGCCGCGATCGTCAAACCCGAGCGCATCGTCCCGGCCGTCGTCGAGTTCGTCGATATCGCCGGTCTCGTCGCGGGCGCGAGTAAGGGTGAGGGGCTCGGCAATCAGTTCCTCGCGAACATCCGCGAGACGGATGCGATCACGCATGTGGTCCGTTGCTTCGAAGATGAAAACGTGATCCACGTGGCCGGCAAGGTCGATCCGCTCTCGGACATCGAAGTCATCAACACCGAACTCGCGCTGGCCGATTTGGCGACTGTCGAGAAGTCGCTGACGCGCTACGCGAAGGCCGCGAAATCGGGGAACGACAAGGAAGCCGTCAAGCTCGCGGCCGTGCTCGAAAAAGCGCGCGTGCAGCTCGACGCCGCCAAGCCGATTCGCGCGCTCGACCTCAGCGACGAAGAAGCGGCGCTGCTCAAGCCGTTCTGCCTCATCACGGCGAAGCCGACGATGTACGTGGCCAACGTCAAGGACGACGGCTTCGAAAACAATCCTCACCTCGACGCCGTGCGCAAATACGCCGAAGCCGAGAAGTCGCCGGTCGTGGCTGTCTGTGCTGCGATCGAAGCCGAGATCGCCGATCTGGCCGACGAGGACAAGGAAGTATTCCTGGCCGACATGGGCATGGACGAGCCCGGTTTGAACCGCGTGATCCGCGCAGGGTTCAAGCTGCTCGGGCTGCAGACCTACTTCACGGCGGGCGTGAAGGAAGTGCGCGCCTGGACGATCCATATCGGCGACACGGCGCCGCAGGCAGCTGGCGTCATCCATACCGATTTCGAACGCGGCTTCATTCGTGCGCAGACGATCGCGTTCGACGATTTCATCGCGTACAAGGGAGAGCAAGGTGCGAAGGAAGCGGGCAAGATGCGCGCCGAAGGGAAGGAATATGTCGTCCACGACGGCGATGTGATGAACTTCTTGTTCAACGTCTAAGCCGAACCGACCAGAAGCCCGGCCGCGCAGCCAGCCGGGTTGTCGATAAGCCCGCTTATGCACCCACATGAGCGGGCTTTTTCATGCGCGCTCGCAAGGCGCTGATCGGCACTGAGACTGCGGCGAAACGCCACCACTCCCCATTCGTCACAACGAGGAAGTTTCTCATGCGTGCGGCCAAAAGCGCCAATTAGCATGGGATTCAGGTTGCCGTTCCCATCACGGGATAAGAACCTGAATTCAGAGAACACTTTGTAGGAATGACGAATATGAGCAAAGCACCACATATCCAGTTCTCATGGCCTCTGCAATCCCTATCTGCGATGTTGCAGACAATCGGAATCAGCGGGCTGGGTCCGCTCGATGCAGAAAAGCCGGTTCTCTCTCATTGGCCGCAACGCGAGCACTGGGCTGATTACATAGCGCGTCTCGCGGCCGCTAATCATCACCTTCTCACCGCGCAGGAACAGGAAGAGATCGACACGGTGCTCACTCGGGCAGAAGGCCAATTCAACCAGTTGCTCACGTCGCTATCGGTCTCGGATTCAGGCAGCGCAGCAGCAGCCGGCCGCGTACTGCACGAATTGCTCGACAATGCACAGGAACAGATCTGCCGACATCGCACGCACGCTCACGCAATCTACCCGTTCTTCGCACGTTGGATAACGTTGCACCTTGCCGCATTCGCGTTTCATCAGGGCGACGACGAACACACCGCGCATTTGCAAGGCATCGGCGTTTGGAAGGCCGGCCGCGAATTTCTCGAGCGCGCCTGCCAATCGGCGTGCGGCGAACGCATGAGCCAGATCGGCATCGCGATCACGGGTGCGGATGATGACAAGGTTTACGTGCGAGACAACCGGCTTGGCATGGCGCTGACCTCTGAAGTTTCCGCGCATGGTGAAGAGCAAAGCCATCTGCATCAGGTGATGGCGGCGCTCCGTTACGAGGCGGCGAATCGGTACATTCGCGAGCTCTCGCTCGAGGACGGCATTGTGATTCTCGAGCATGCGCATGACGGGGTGACCGTGTCGGCCGATTCGCCGATCAAGCAGGATCAGCTGATGGCGCCGCGCGAATCTTGGCAAACGGCGCAGGCCGCACTTCGCGCCGATATCGACGAGGCGCTTACCGGATGCGGCGAATGGTACGAGCGGCTCGTCACCGAGCACGCCCGCTCGCTGGGCCGCGAGAATTCGCCCCGTGTCCGATCGCGAACGAAACGGCGCGCAGTCGAGGGATACGACGTTTTTTCGGCGATGACCACCGGCCTCGTCGGCATGGTGCCCGTTGTCGGGAGCGTGCTCAAACCGGCTACCGGACTTTTGCTGCGCTGGCTCGACGGCCGTCCGGACCCGTGGGTCGAATTCGAAGAAAAGATGAAAGGATTGATCAAAGCGAATCTCGATGCGGAGAATGCGCGCTATATCCGAAATTCATTGAACGGGTTCGATTACGAGCTGGACTTGCTGCTCAAAGAACACGACGCGAGCTTCCAGGCAGGAAGGCTGCAAAGCGAAGCGACGGATTTCGGCCGTCGAATCGGCGCCATGTCGGAGCGGCTGTCCGTGTTCACGCCGCATATTCTCAACCCGCGGAATTTTCATGCCACCGTCCCGTACTTCGAGCACTTCTTTCTTCTCAGCGTCGCAATCAACCTGACCGGGGAAAAGATCAACGTCAGCTCATACGATTTTCCCGCGCGACGGAACAAGCTTTACGAAATGACCGAGCGTTACGTCGAATACGCAATGCTGTCGGCGGCCGACGAGCGCCGCAGCGATATCGGATTCAAGAATTTCGACAAGGGTTGCAACTACCGCGTTGGCGATTCGGTGTATGACTACCGGCGTGAGAACGCACTGTCCGACACGGTGCAGGGCTTGCCGACCAACGTCAAAAACAACGTTCGAACGGCCGCCCAATCTGCCGCCGGGGTCGTCGGCGCCGCCCAGTTGTTGCGAATGCCGACGATGAACGCCATCCTGATCGTCGAGAACGACGCGACAGCGGGCTTCGATGTCGAGCGGCTGAAAGACGTCTATCTAAGGACGATGCGCAAGTTGCATCGTCAAATGAAAGACGACTGGGGAAAGCTTCAGGACGCGCAATACTACAACCACAAACGCTACCTGCATACGGACGTCCATGTGGTCACGGAAGGTCACGTTGCGACCTACGACGATTACACGGTCGTTCCGTCGGCCAATATCCTGCGCCTGCCCAGTGCACGGCCCGAGGAAGGCACGAAGTTCCATAACAGGTACGACGCCTGAGCTGTCGTGGGTGAGTGGGTGAGTGGGTGAGTGGGTGAGTGGGTGAGTGGGTGAGTGGGCGCGTAAGCCCGGTCGACGTTCCGCTGACCCACGTTGCAACATATCAAGGAAGCCCGGGTTGGGGCGGGGCTTCCCTGATTCGAGCCGATGTGTATGCGTCAGGGCGACTTACGAGCGGCAGCCGCCATCAGGTTTCTTGTCATTTCCTTTGTGGCAGCGGTGACACAGATCGCCTGTGCTGCGGGTTTCATGGAGCCGCCGTCCCACTCGTCGCGCGCCGCCTTCTCGCACGAAACGTCGCGCGCCTTCTTCCATTTGGCGATACGCGCGTCCAGTGCTTTTTTTCGCTCCGGGTGCTCGTGTTCCTGCCGCTCCACTTGCTGTCGCAACTCGCGCTCGGCGACGAGTTGGTCGCGCCACGCACAGAAGTTCATGCTGGTTTGGTCCGAGTCGCATTGGGCAAGTAACGCATTGACCTCGCTCGCCGGCAATCCGCTGCGAGCCGCGATCTCGTCGGCTGGCGTTTGCTCGGCCAATGCATAGCCCGACGCCACCAGCAGCACGAGAGAAACAAACGCATAGGCGCTCAGGCGATGTCTCCAGGCAAGGGCGCGGAGATCGCTTTGGATGCCGCCCTTCGGCTCGGCGGTCGATGACAAATCCCATTCAGTCGCAAACTGCACTATGCCCCCGCGTTGACCGGACAGATCCCCACGCCTCGGAGCTCGCGCCCCTCTTCCGTCCAACGTTCTATCGCCGCAACGGCCTCGCGCAATCCCTCCTCTTCCTGCATCGCCGCGCCGAGTTCCGCAGCGCGCGCTCGTGTCGCCGGCCGCAACGCGAAGTCGATTGCGCGCGCGAGAGCCTTCGCATCGACACTCTTTCCATCCACGGGCGCTGCCGCTGCGCCAAGCCGATAAAGTCGCTGCGCCCAAAAGAACTGATCTCCAGCAAACGGCACGACGACCGAAGGGACGCGCGCCCGCGTAGCCGAATGCGTCGTCCCCGCGCCACCGTGATGGATTGCAACCGCGACGCGCGGAAACAGCCATGCATGCGGCGTATCGCCGATTACGCAGAAGTTCGACGGTAACGCAGAAGCCTCAACGCCGCTCCAGCCCGGATAAAACAGCGCCCGACGTCCGCCGACCGCTTCGACCAATGCACGCACCATCGGCTCGCGATCGAAGCCGGCCATGCTGCCGAAGCCGACGTAGATCGGCGGCTCGCCCGCATCGAGAAACGCCGCCAACGACTCCGGCGGCGTCCAGTCTGCACCGGAACCCGCGCCCGCGCCCGCACCCGAGCCGAAACCCGAAAGCCGCCCCGCGGAAGCCGGCATCGTCCACTGACCGCACACCCGCGCGTACTCCGACCAATCGGCGGGCCGCGGCAACAACGCGCGCGAAACACCGTACAGAATGGGATGGTCGGTCCAATTCCTCTTGCGCGGTGCGAGGCCGCAAACCTCGACGCGCGCGGCGTTCGTCGCCTGACGAAACGCGCGCCAGATCATGTCGTTGACGAACCGGTGACTCGCTCGATTGAGGAACCCGGGCACAAGCCCCGGCGGCAGAAATGGCGTGGCAAACTCGCGCGTTGGCGTGATCGGAATCATCGATGCACCGATCGCCGGGATCCGCAGGTGCTCAGCCACCGACAACCCAACGAACGACGCCAACGCCGAAACGATGAGCGCGTCGCTATCCTCGGCCGCGGCTTTGATTTGAACCATCCAGTCATGCGTATGGGCGTTCGCGATGGCCGCAAGCGCCTTCGCCGTCGCTTGCGCGCCGCTGCGTTTCCCGACGATTGCACCCAGCGCTTCGCCCGGATCGAGCGCCCGCTTGATGTCGCCCGCAAGCGGCGCGCACGGCACGCCCAGCGCCGCGGCCGCGTGCAGCGTCGAACGATCGGCCAGCAACTGCGCCTCATGGCCTGCGTCGATCAGCGCGCGGCAAAGCGCTGCCAACGGACGCGTATCACCTTCTGTCCCGTACGTGGCTACGGTAAATTTCATGGTTCGGCATCGGCGCTGCTCATCGCGGGCCGCTCCTGTCACATTAAACAATACGACGTATATTAATGCACATCGTGCATTTTTTCAGAGAACATCACGGATGACAACTGTCGAGGATCCGGGCCGCCGCGAGCGCAAGCGTTTACAGATGGTCGCCCATCTGGTCGGCGTCGCCGGACGCCTGTTCGAGACGCAGCCCTATGAAAGCGTGACGATGGAGCAGATCGCCCTCGAGGCCGATGTCGCGAAGCGCACGCTCTACAACCATTTCCCGACGAAGGAAGCGCTGCTCGCGCATTGGCTCGAAGTCGAGCTCAAGCACGATCTCGAACGGCTGCTGCCCGAACTCAACAGCCGGCGCGGCTTCGCGCAGCGCGTGTCGGTCGAGCTCGACGCATCGGCCGACTGGTGTCAAAGGCACCCTGCGCATCTGGCCGCTTATCTGCGTCACCGATTTCTCGCGATGGGCGACGCGCCGCCGAAACCGCAAGCGCCTTCGTCCAACCGCGGCGACATCGCGCACCTTTGGCACGCGCTGATCGTCGACGCTCAGGCAGCCGGGGAAATCACCGACCGCTTTTCGCCGATGCAACTGACCACGTGGTTTCACCACCTCTATCTCGGTACGTTGATGCGCTGGTTGATCGAGCCGACGCTCGCGTTGCGCGAGGAATTCGGGCAGATGGTGACGCTCTTCATGGAGGGCGCGGGGAAGCCCGCCGGGAAGCAAGCCGAGAAGCACGCCGTGCATGCCAAGCGCGCGAGCGCCGGCACGCACTGATCGCAACCAACCCAAGCCAAGCTGGGACGAGGCGGGCCGCGTTGCGCGTTTTCCGCGATGCATGCGCGTGCCGGCACGCACGCAGGTGGCGCGGTTGCTAAAATGACGCCCAGCAGGCGATCGATCTCGCTTCCTCCGTTTCACCTTCATTCACCGGCATGCCGCCTCGCCAGCTACGGCGGCGCCCACGTTCGCTCCTTTCCGCACATGGCCCAATACGTCTTCACCATGAACCGGGTCGGCAAAATAGTGCCGCCCAAGCGTCAAATCCTGAAGGACATCTCGTTGTCCTTCTTCCCCGGTGCGAAGATCGGCGTGCTCGGCCTGAACGGCTCGGGCAAGTCGACGCTCATTCGCATCATGGCCGGCGTCGATCGCGACATCGAAGGCGAAGCCACGCCGATGCCTAATCTGAACATCGGCTATCTGCCGCAAGAGCCGCAACTCGATCCCGAGAAGACCGTGCGCGAAGCGGTCGAGGATGGACTCGGCGACGTCTTCCAGGCGCAGAAGAAGCTCGACGAGATCTACGCGGCCTACGCCGAGCCCGACGCCGATTTCGACGCGCTCGCTGCCGAACAGGCGAAGTACGAGGCGATTCTCGCGGCCAGCGACGGCGGCAGCCCCGAGCAGCAGCTCGAAGTGGCCGCCGATGCACTGCGCCTGCCGCCGTGGGACGCGAAGATTGCGAACCTGTCGGGCGGCGAGAAGCGCCGCGTCGCACTGTGCAAGCTGCTGCTCGAGAAGCCCGACATGCTGCTGCTCGACGAGCCGACCAACCACCTCGACGCCGAATCGGTCGAATGGCTCGAGCAGTTCCTCACGCGCTTCCCGGGAACGGTCGTCGCCGTCACCCACGATCGCTACTTCCTCGACAACGCCGCCGAGTGGATTCTCGAACTCGACCGCGGCCATGGCATTCCATGGAAGGGCAACTACAGCAGCTGGCTCGACCAAAAGGAAGATCGCCTGAAGCAGGAAGAAGCGTCCGAATCGGCGCGCCAAAAGGCGATCAAGAAAGAACTGGAGTGGGTGCGTCAAAACCCGAAGGGGCGCCAGGCGAAATCGAAGGCCCGTATCGCCCGCTTCGAGGAGCTCTCGAGCCAGGATTACCAAAAGCGCAACGAGACGCAGGAAATCTTCATTCCCGTCGGCGATCGGCTCGGCAACGAAGTCATCGAATTCAAGAACGTCAGCAAGGCTTATGGCGATCGCCTGCTCATCGACAACCTCAGCTTCAAGATGCCCGCAGGCGCGATCGTCGGCATCATCGGGCCGAACGGCGCCGGCAAATCGACGCTGTTCCGCATGCTGACGGGCCGCGAAACGCCCGATGCGGGCGAGATCGTCATGGGACCGACGGTCAAGCTCGCTTATGTCGACCAGAGCCGCGACGCACTCGACGGCAGCAAGACCGTGTTCGAGGAGATCTCGGGCGGCGCCGACATTCTGACGGTCGGCAAGTATGAAACACCGTCGCGCGCCTACATCGGCCGCTTCAACTTCAAGGGCGCCGATCAGCAGAAGAACGTCGGCAATCTGTCGGGCGGCGAACGCGGCCGTCTGCATCTGGCCAAGACGTTGATCGCGGGCGGCAACGTCCTGCTGCTCGACGAGCCGTCGAACGATCTGGACGTCGAAACGCTGCGCGCGCTCGAAGATGCGCTACTCGAGTTCGCCGGCTCTGTGATGGTGATTTCGCACGATCGCTGGTTCCTCGACCGGATCGCCACGCACATCATGGCGTTCGAGGGCGACTCGCAAGTCGTATTCTTCGACGGCAACTACCAGGAGTACGAAGCCGACAAGCGCAAGCGCCTCGGCGAGGAAGGCGCGAAGCCCAAGCGTCTGCGCTACAAGCCGATCACGCGCTGATCGACGCGCAGCAGCGCGTCGGCCTCCGGGTCGTTGCTCGAGGGTGATCCGGCCCGATCGCCCTCGAGCACACCGGCTCCCTCCCCCTCAATCCCCAAGCGGCAAACCGAGTGCGCGCAGTTTCGTCTCGGTCGCCTCGGCGCTCGTGTGATGCAGGCCGTGCCAGCCCGCCGCCGCCGCGGCCGCGGCGTTCTTGGGGTTATCGTCGATAAAAACGATCTCGCCCGGCGCAGTTCCGGGCAGATGCCGTTCGATACGCGAGAACGTCTCCGCGTAGATGCGCGGATCGGGTTTCACGAGCTTCACGCGGCCCGACACGACGACGTCGCGAAAGCGCCGCAGCACGGCGAAATGCTCCCAAGCATAGGGGAATGTTTCGTTCGACCAATTCGTGAGCCCGAATAACGGCACACCGGCGGCCTCCAACTTGTCGACGAGTTGCACACCTTCGGCGATGACGCCGCCGATCATCTCTTCCCAACGATCGTAAAACGCACGAATGCGCGCTTCTTCGTGCGGGAAGCGCGCAACGAGTTCCTCGGTGCCCGATGCAAGCGACTGGCCGCCGTCCTGCCTGATCACCCACTCCATCGAACAGACCTCGGTCAGAAACCGACGGCGCTCGTGCGGATCGGCGATCAGCTTGCGATAGAGGTAGTCGGGGTTCCAATCGATGAGCACCCCGCCGAAATCGAAGACGACGACCTTCGGTTGCATATGCACGTCCTGGTTCGTTAAATCGGTTGGGTGCGGGCCTCGAGCCAGCGCCTGGCGTCGCCCGAAACATGGCGCCCGACGCGCTCGCGCACGCTTTCGTGATAGGCGTTCAACCACGCGCGTTCGTCCTCGCGCAGCAACGAGGTCAATACGCAGCGCGTATCGATCGGGCACAGCGTCAGCGTCTCGAAGGCGAGAAACGAGCCGAAGCCGGTTTCGCCGTCGGCGCGGCTCAGGACCAGATTCTCGATGCGCACGCCCCATTGATCGGGCCGATAAACGCCCGGCTCGACCGACGTAATCATGCCTTCTTCGAGCGCCGTGTGCGGGTCGGGCTGCGCGTAGTGGGAAATCACCTGCGGGCCTTCATGGACGTTCAGGAAGTAGCCGACGCCATGGCCCGTGCCGTGGCCGTAGTCGCAGCCCGCTTCCCAGATCGGCGCGCGCGCGATCGCATCGAGCATCGGAGAGCGGATGCCGCGCGGAAACCGCGCGCGCGACAACGCGATCATGCCTTTGAGCACGACCGTGAAATCGCGCTTTTGCGCCTCGCCCACGGCGCCGACCGGCACGACGCGCGTGATGTCGGTCGTGCCCGTCACGTATTGGCCACCGGAGTCGATCAAGAGCAGCCCATCCCCTTCGATCGTGGCGTGCGAGGCGGCCGTCGCGCGATAGTGCGGCATCGCGCCGTTCGCATTGAAACCCGCGATGGTCGCGAAGCTCGGTGAAATGAAACCGGGGCGGCGCGCGCGCGCTGCCGTCAGCCGCTCGTCGATCGTGAGTTCGGTGATCGTTTCTCGGCCCAACGCCGCCTCGAACCAGGCGAAGAATTCGGCGAGCGCCGCACCGTCCTGCTCCATGGTGCTGCGCACGCGCTCGGCCTGCTCGGGCGTCTTGCGCGATTTGGCGAACGTCGACGGATTGATCGCTTCGACGACGCGCACGTGCGCCGGCACCGACTCGCGCATGCCCCATGTCACCCGACGCGGGTCGATGAGGAGCGTCGCGCCGTCGGCAAGCCCGCCGAGCGCGGCACGGGCCGCTTCATAGGCCGCCACGCGAATGCCGTCGCGCGCCAGCGCCGCGGCGATCTCGGCCGACACTTTGCCCGCGCCGACGAACAGCACCGCCTCGTCGAGCCCGACGAGCATGTGCGCCACAAACACGGGATTGAAGCTGACATCGTCGCCGCGCAGGTTCGTGAGCCACGCGATGTCGTCGAGCGTCGAAATGAAGTGCCACTGCGCATCGCGCTCGCGCATTGCCGCGCGAACAAGTGCGAGTTTGTCGGCGCGCGCCACGCAGGCATCGGCCGCCGCATGCTCGTAGACGGCGCCCGCCGGCAGCGGCGGACGATCGTTCCAGACCGATTCGAGCAAATCGGGTTCCGTCACAAGGCCGATCCGGTGCGGCGTCAGCGCGTCCTGCAACGTGCGTGCGGCCGCGAGACCCAGCACCGCGCCGTCGACACCGACCCGCTCGCCGGCCGCGAGGCGCTGCGCGAGCCAGTCGACATGCGCCTGCGCTTGCGGGCCGCCCGCCATTTTCATGAGGTCGATGCCCGTGCCCGCCAACTGCGCCTGCGCCTGAACCCAATACCGGCTGTCGACCCAGACGCCGGCGCGATCGGCCGTGACGACGAGCGTGCCGACCGAGCCCGTGAAGCCCGACAGCCATCGCCGCGCTTGCCAACGCTCAGGCAGGTATTCGGACAGATGGGGATCGGACGAAGGGACGATATAGGCGGCAAGCCCCGCGCGCGCCATGGCCTCGCGCAGGCGTGCGAGGCGCTCGCCGATCGGGGATGCGGGACCGCTCTGGGCGGCGGGTTGAGCGAAACGATCATTCATGAGGGCACCTGGATTCAGCGGCGGGAGGCAAGGCCGACCGTCACGGCGACGGCGATGAGCGCAAGGCCCGTACAGACGGGCCATTCGAGCGTTTCGCCGTCGTGGAACAGGCCGGAGACGTTGCCGGCCATTTTGGAGGCTACGGCAGCAACGACGCCAGCTAGCAAGGCAATGGAGAGGCCGACGCGGCTCGAACGGCGCAGCGGATGAAACCACCATCCGGCGAGTCCGACCGCAAGGCCCAGAACGACGATGCCCGACCAGCCCATCAGCGCCCGCCCCGACTACATTTTGCTTCGCCGCCGGACGCCAGCGCGCGAAGGGAACCACCAAATCGCATGATCGCTCTCTTATTTTCTCTATCAGAAGACCTTGCCCCCCGCGCGGGCGGGCCTTAAGGGGCGCGCGCTCAGCGAACCACGGGGCGAAACCGCTATAATAACCGGCTGAAATATCAGAGCCGTCCGCCGTCGTCCGCCACAGGAGCGGCCTTCGCCCCCACGTATGCAACTGCTCACGATCGGAATCAATCACCACACTGCGCCCGTCGCCTTGCGCGAGCGCGTGTCGTTTCCGCTCGAGCAATTGAAGCCGGCGCTCGACGCCTTCCAGGACATTTGGCGGGAGCGTGCGGCGCTGAGCGCGCCGGAAGCGGCGATTCTCTCCACCTGCAATCGCACCGAACTCTACTGCGCCACGGACGACCGCGCTGCGCGCGAGGCCGCGCTGCAATGGCTGTCGAGCTACCACGGATTGTCGATCGACGAACTCGCGCCGCACGTGTACGCGTTGCCGCAGTCCGAAGCGGTCCGGCACGCGTTCCGCGTCGCCTCCGGGCTCGATTCGATGGTCCTTGGCGAAACGCAGATCCTCGGACAAATGAAAACGGCGGTGCGCTCGGCCTCCGAGGCTGGCGCGCTGGGCACCTATCTGAACCAGCTGTTCCAACGCACGTTCGCCGTGGCCAAGGAAGTGCGCGGCACGACGGCGGTCGGCGCTCAGTCGGTGTCGATGGCGGCCGCAGCCGTGCGGCTTGCGCAGCGCATCTTCGACAAGATTTCGAACCAGCGCGTGCTGTTCATCGGCGCGGGCGAGATGATCGAGCTGTGCGCGACGCATTTCGCGGCGCAGAACCCGCGCGAGCTCGTCATCGCGAACCGCACGACCGAGCGCGGCGCCAAGCTGGCCGGACGCTTCAACGGCCACGCAATGCCGCTGTCCGATCTGCCCGCGCGCATGCACGAGTTCGACATCATCGTCTCCTGCACGGCTTCGACGTTGCCGATCATCGGGCTCGGCGCCGTCGAGCGCGCTGTCAAGGCACGCCGCCGCCGGCCGATCTTCATGGTCGATCTGGCAGTGCCGCGCGACATCGAACCCGAAGTGGCCGCGCTGCAGGATGTCTTCCTCTACACGGTCGACGATCTCGGGGCGATCGTGCGCGAAGGCAACGCTTCGCGCCAAGCCGCCGTGGCGCAGGCAGAGACGATCATCGAATCGCGCGTGCAGGGGTTCATGCAATGGCTCGAGGCCCGCAGCGTGGTGCCCGTGATTCGTCATATGCATACGCAGGCCGATCTGCTGCGTCGCGCGGAGCTCGAGCGGGCGATGAAAATGCTCGGGCGTGGCGACGATCCCGCTGCCGTCCTCGAAGCGATGTCGCAAGCGCTGACGAACAAGCTGATTCACGGTCCGACGCACGCGCTCAACCGCGCGGGCAGCGACGAACGGGCCAAGCTCATCGACATCCTCGGCGGTTTCTACGGACACGCCAAACCGGCCGAGCCGTCCGACCCGTCCGACCATTAGCGGCGCTCGCCTGCGCCGACGCGCCCGCCGCGTTCCCTCCTGCCCGCTTTTTACACCTTCTTTCCGGGGAGCCCCGCTCCGCACATGAAAACGAGCATGCAACAGAAGCTCGACCAGCTGACGACACGGCTGGCCGAACTGAACGATCTCCTCGCCCGCGCCGATGTCACGTCCAATATGGATCAGTACCGCAAACTCACGCGCGAGCATGCTGAAATCGGTCCCGTCGTCGAGCACTACGCGTTCTGGCGCCAAGCCCGCACCGACGCCGCGACGGCGCAGGACCTGCTTGCCGACGCGTCGATGCGCGAGTTCGCCGAAGAGGAAGTCCGGGCATCGCGCGACAAAATGGCGCAGCTTGAAGACGATCTGCGCAAAATGCTGCTGCCGAAGGATCCCAACGACGATCGCAACATCTTCCTCGAAATCCGTGCGGGCACCGGCGGCGATGAATCGGCGCTGTTCGCCGGCGACTTGCTGCGCATGTATCTGCGCTATGCCGAGCGTCAGCGCTGGCAGGTCGAGATGATGTCGGAAAGCGCGTCCGATCTGGGCGGCTACAAGGAAGTCATCGTCCGCATCGCGGGCCAGGGCGCCTACTCGAGGCTCAAGTTCGAGTCGGGCGGACACCGCGTGCAGCGCGTACCGGCCACCGAGACGC
Source organism: Trinickia soli (assembly GCF_002879855.1). GTDB lineage: Bacteria > Pseudomonadota > Gammaproteobacteria > Burkholderiales > Burkholderiaceae > Trinickia > Trinickia soli. Next base: position 16,785 of record NZ_PNYB01000014.1, read on the forward strand.
AGGGCCGCATCCACACCTCGGCCTGTACCGTGGCGGTGATGCCCGAAGCCGACGAGATCGGTGAAGTAGAGATCAACCCGGCCGACTTGCGGATCGACACGTTCCGCGCGTCGGGTGCGGGCGGCCAGCACATCAACAAGACCGATTCCGCGGTGCGCGTCACGCACCTGCCCACGGGGATCGTCGTCGAGTGCCAGGACGATCGCTCGCAGCATAAGAACAAGGATCGCGCGCTGAAGGTGCTCGCTGCGCGGATCAAGGACAAGCAGTACCACGAACAGCACGCAAAGGAAGCGGCCACGCGCAAGAGCCTGATCGGCTCGGGCGATCGCTCTGAACGCATCCGCACCTATAACTTTCCGCAGGGGCGTCTCACCGATCACCGGATCAACCTGACGCTCTACAAGCTCGATTCGATCATGGACGGCGACCTCGACGAATTGATCGCGGCCCTTGTCAGCGAGCACCAGGCCGAACTGTTGGCCTCGCTCGGCGACGCCGACTGAGCGCAAGAGCACCGCTTGTACCCCATGACCTCCGACTCCGCCACGCCGGCCGCCACTGCGAGCGGCTTGCTGCGCGCCTCGCCGCTGCCGGCGCTCGAAGCGCGCGTCTTGCTCGCGCACGTGCTCGGATGGCGGCGCACCGAGCTCATCACGCGCGGGGACGAGCCCCTTGGCGCGGCCGCGGTGGCCAACTATCGCGCGCTCGAAGCACGCCGTGCCGCCGGTGAGCCGATTGCGCAAATCGTCGGCGCCCGCGAGTTCTACGGCTTGACGTTCGAGGTCACGCCGCAGGTGCTGATTCCGCGCCCGGAAACAGAGCTGCTCGTCGAAACGGTGCTGGCCGCAATCGAGCCGATTCCGTACGCCCGCGTGCTCGATCTCGGCACGGGCAGCGGCGCGATCGCGATCGCCATCGCGTCGGTGCGGCCCGATGCGCGCGTTCAGGCCGTCGATCGTTCGCCAGAGGCCTTGGCCGTCGCTGCGCGCAACGCCGGGCGGCTGCTTGATCGGGCGCGCCCCGGCGGCGCGTTGCAATGGCTGCAAAGCGATTGGTACGCGGCGCTCGCGCCTTCGTCGACGTTCGACGTCATCGTCAGCAACCCGCCCTACATCGCCGCCGGCGATCCCCATCTCGATGCGGGCGATTTGCGCTTCGAGCCTCGCGGCGCGCTGACCGACGAAGCCGACGGGCTCTCGGCGATTCGCGCAATCGTCGCGGGATCTGGTCCGTTTTTAGCGCCGCGCGGCCATCTGTGGATCGAGCACGGCTACGATCAAGCGTCCCGCGTGCGCGCCATTCTGACTGCGGCCGGCTTCGTACAGGTGGCCTCGCTGCCCGATCTGGCAGGAATCGAGCGGGCAACGGGCGGCATTGCAGCCCCGCAATAGTCATTTCTCCAGGTCCGAACGGCGTCTAACATGAATTGATGCCCCGGGAGTACTGATATGATCCAAGCTCGCCCGCGCTCGGGGCGGACTTGGCGCACGCCCCCCATCGAACCTGAAGCGGAGCACACAGTGAAGCGCGTCCTGCCCAACCCAGGCAAACGTTTGACGGTCCGCGGTACAGAGCTTCACGCGGACGATTCGCCCGAAGTTGCCCATCGCAAGCTCGCGCGCATCGCATTCGACGAGGCTTCCACATTCATCGCTCTGCTCGGTTGCGATGGGACAGTGCTCGAGTGCAATCGCGGCGCGCTCGGCAAATCCGTGCCCCTGCCGGCTGAAATGCTCGGCCGTCCACTCGCCGAAACGTTTTGGGCGTCAGCCTCGCAGCGCGACAGCCACGCGTTGCTGCAGCACGCGTTGGCCCGCGCAGCCGCCGGCGAAACCGTGCGGTTCGACGCGCTCTCGCCGCAAGCTCATCCGGGCGCCGCGCCCGTCATTGTCGAATCGACGCTGCGCCCCGTCCGCGACGACGCCGGCACGATCACGTTCGTGCTGTTCGAAGCGCGCGAAGCCACGCAACAGCGTCGCAACGAGGCGGCGCTGCATGCCGGCAAAGCGCAAGCGCAAGCCGAAGCCGAAGCGCAAGCCGATCGCGGCCATGCCGCGTCGGCTCAGTTGCAGCAGACCGAACAGCGGTTTCGGCTGCTCGTCGAAAGCGTTGTCGATTACGCCATCTTCATGCTCGACGTCGACGGCTATGTCACGAGTTGGAACGCCGGTGCGCAACGGATCAAGGGCTACGGCGCCGACGAGATCGTCGGCCAGCACTTCTCGCGCTTCTACTCGGAAGAAGACCAGCGCAACGGCGTGCCGAAGCGCGTTTTGCAAACCGCCGCGCGCTCGGGCAAGTTCGAGGGCGAAGGATGGCGCGTGCGCAAGGACGGCTCGCGGTTTTGGGCCAACGTCCTCGTCGACGCCATCAAGGGTCCGGACGGCGAGGTCATCGGCTTCGCCAAGGTCACGCGCGATCTGACCGAAAAACGCAATATCGAAGCGCAGTTGCGCCAGTCGCAAAAGATGGAGGCGATCGGCCAATTGACGGGCGGCATTGCGCACGATTTCAACAACCTGCTGCAAGTCGTGATCGGCAGCCTCGAGGGGCTCCAGCGCCGTGCCGGGGCTCTGTTGGGCTCGCCGCGAGGCGCCGACATGCAGCGTTTCATCGACAACGCGCTGCGCGGCGCCAACCGCGCCGCCAACCTGACCGGGCGCCTGCTCGCGTTTTCACGGCGCCAAACGCTCGACGCGAAGCCGACCGACGTCGGCAAGCTCGTCACCGGCTTGTCCGACCTGCTGCGGCGCACGCTTGGCGAGGCGATCTCCATCGCAAGCGTCAACGCCGACGATCTCTGGCGCGTATCGGTCGACGCCAATCAGCTCGAAAGCGCACTGCTGAACCTGGCCGTCAACGCGCGCGACGCCATGCCGTCCGGCGGCAAATTGACGATCGAAACGGCCAACACAGGGCTCGACGAAAAGTACACCTCGCAGTTCGACGGACTCGAGCCGGGGCAGTTCGTCGTGATCGCCGTGAGCGACACGGGCGTGGGCATGTCGGCCGACGTCATCGAGCGCGCCTTCGAACCGTTCTTTACGACGAAGGAAGTCGGGCACGGCACGGGCCTCGGCCTGAGCCAGGTTTATGGCTTCGTCAGGCAGTCGGGCGGCCACGTGCGCGTGTACAGCGAAGTCGGCGAAGGCACGACCGTGAAGCTCTTTCTGCCTCGCCTCGCGAGCGACGCCGTCCACGACGAGCCGGCCGAGCACAGGCCCGTTGCAGCCAGTCGTGGCGGCGAGACGATTCTCGTCGTCGAGGATGACGAGAGCGTGCGCACAGCGGCGAGCGACATGCTGCGCGAACTCGGCTATCGCGTGGTAACGGCGGAGGACGGCGCGAGCGCACTGCGTCTCATCGGCGAGCGCCCCGAAATCCGGCTGCTGTTTACGGACGTGGGTCTGCCGGGCGGCATGAATGGTCGTCAGTTGGCCGAAGCCGCGCGTGCCAGCCGGCCGGAATTGCCTGTTTTGTTCACAACCGGCTATGCGCGCAATGCGATCGTCCATCACGGTCGGCTCGACCCCGGCATCAATCTGCTGTCCAAGCCGTTCACCTATGTGGAGCTGGCCGACAAGCTGAGCCGGATATTGGCGGATGCGCCGGGGGCGGCACGATAGGGGCATCGGCTCGCGTCGATGAAATCCGCTATCATTTCGCTCTATCTTTTCCCCGTTTCGCGCCTGAAGCGAAAACACAAGGTCAGACATGGATACGCAACAACGCATCAAGCAAATCGTCGACGAAAACGCCGTCGTCCTTTTCATGAAGGGCAACGCACAATTTCCGATGTGCGGCTTTTCGGGCCGCGCCGTGCAGATTCTGAAGGCATGCGGGGTCGATCAGTTCAAGACGGTCAACGTGCTCGAAGACGAAGAAATTCGCCAGGGCATCAAGGAATTCTCGAACTGGCCGACCATTCCGCAGCTTTATGTGAAAGGCGAATTCGTCGGCGGCTCGGACATCATGATGGAGATGTACCAGTCGGGCGAACTGCAGAACCTGTTCGCCGCGGCTTGAGCGCAACAAGCGAAAGGAGCCGCGCTGTGCCGGCTCCGTCGCTGCCCGCCCCCGCCTCCACGACACCGCCATGTCCGCCGTCAGTGCGCCGCCGCGCCGGCTGATCGTCGCGATCACGGGCGCGACGGGGGCGATCTATGGCGTCCGCCTGCTCGATGCGATGCGGCGCATCGACGCGCTCGAGACCCACGTCGTCGTGTCGAGCGCCGGCTGGCTCAACCTCCAGCACGAACTCGGGCTGACAAAGGACGACCTTCACCCGATGGCCGACGTCGTCCATAGCGTGCGCAATGTCGGCGCGAGCATTGCCTCGGGCTCGTTCGCCACGGACGGCATGATCGTGGCCCCGTGTTCGATGAAGACGCTCGCAAGCATCGCGCATGGTTTGTCCGACAATCTGATAGCGCGCGCCGCCGACGTCACGCTCAAAGAGCGCCGGCGCTTGGTATTGCTGGTACGCGAGACGCCGCTGAACCTCGCCCACCTGCGCAACATGACGGCCGTCACCGAGATGGGCGGCGTCATATTTCCTCCGCTTCCCGCTTTCTATCATCGGCCGACGTCGATCGACGACATCGTCAACGATACCGTCGCACGCGTACTCGACATGTTCGCGCTGGGCCCCGCGCTGGCGGCGGCCTGGCCGGGATTGCGCGGCGAGGCTTAGGCGCCCTGGCAGCGTCGCGCGGGCGGCGTGCTCACCCGCGATTCACCACTCCTGTGACACGATCCGTTTCCTGAAAGCCCGTTTATCGAACTGGCGGATCGGCCTATGCTGATCGTCGTTACCGATGGAGGCTCGCGCTCTCACACCATGGCACGTTTACCCTCGCTTTTCCTGTCGCACGGCGCCCCGACGCTGCCGATCGATCCTTCCATGCCGTCGGGCGAATTTGCTGCGCTCGCCGCCCGCCTGCCGCGCCCCCGCGCAATCCTGATGCTCTCGGCTCATTGGACGACCGACATGCCGGTCGTCAGTACGGCCGAAGCCCCCGAAACGATCCACGATTTCTACGGTTTTCCGCGCGAACTGTACGAACTGAGCTACCGGGCGCCTGGCGCCCCGGATCTGGCGCGCACGGCGGCCACGCTGCTGAGCGACGCGCAGATTCCGACGCAAACGCAGCCGCACGGGCTCGACCACGGCGCCTGGGTGCCGCTGCTGCTCATGTATCCGCAGGCGGACATCCCCGTTGCGCAATTGTCGATTCAACCGCACCGCGATCCCGCGCATCACTATGCAGTCGGACGCGCGCTGCGCCCTTTGGCGCAAGACGGCGTGCTGATCGTCGGCTCGGGGCAGATCACGCACAATCTGCGAGCGGCCGACTTCGGCGCACGGCCCGGCGATGCCGATCCGCGTGTGGCCGAGTTCACCGCCTGGTTCGAGTCGCAACTCGCTGACCGGGAGATCGAGGCGCTATTGGACTACCGGCGCCGCGCGCCCCACGCCGTGCTGATGCATCCGACCGACGAGCATTTGCTGCCCGTATTCGCCGCGCTCGGCGCAGCCGACGACGATTATTCGCTCGATATCCAATCGCTCGGCACCTATCAGCGCGCACTCGCGATGACGAACTACGTGTTCGGCGGCTGAACGGGCTTCGGAGGCGCGGTGCGACGACCCACGGCCGCACCGACGAGCCGCCGGACAAGCGTCCAGGCAAACCCTCGCCCTCCGGCGCCCCATAGACGAAGGCCCGTCCGACTCTGCGTCGGACGGGCCTTTCGCCTTCTTCTTGCTCGATACGCAGCTTCGATTGCCCGCGAACCGCACCGCGGGCAGCGAGCCGGTTTTAGACTCCCACGCCTTCCAGAATGTCTTCCTCGGGTTCACGCTCGTCGAGGTAGCGCGTCCGATATCCCGTGTTGATACCCCAGAAGTAGAAGATCAGCGCGAACACGGCCACGACGAGCATGTCCCAGCCGTACGGCAGGATGTTCAGGCCGCCGAACTGCTTGCTGCCGAGGACCGAGAGGACCGCCATCGTCGGCAGATAGGCGACCAGCCACCAAGCCGCCTTCAGATCGTCGCCCCAACCGTCCCAGCCCGACTTGCCTTGGTAGTAGAAGTAGATCGGCAGCGCGACGACCATCAGCAGGATGATCTCGCCCGTCAGCGGCCACTTCGCCCAGTAGAGGACGAGCGAGGCGCAGACGAACGCAAACGGCGCGATGACGTTCATCAGCGGCAGGCGCAGCGGACGTTCGACGTGCGTCGCCGTGCGGCGCAATGCCATCAGGCTGATCGGGCCCGTCAGATACGAGATGACGGTCGCGACCGAGATGACGGCGGCCAGCGAGCTCCAACCGCGGAAGAAGAACAGGAAGACGAACGAGACGCCCAGATTGAACCACATCGCGTTGCGCGGCACGCCGTAGAACGGATGGACGTTGCCGAACATCTTCGGCAGCGTGTTGTTGCGCTCCATCGCGTAGATCATGCGCGTGGTCGTGGCCATGTAGGTCGTGCCGGTGCCGCTCGGGCTCACGAACGCGTCGACATAGAGCATGATCGCGAGCCAGTTCAGGTTCAGCGCAATCGCGAGTTCGGCGAACGGCGAAGCGAAGTTGAAGTGGCTCCAGCCCTTCGCGACGTCGGCCGGATTGACGGCGCCGATGTAAGCGACCTGCAGCAGGACGTAGATCACGAGCGCGAGCAGGATCGAGCCGATCACGGCGAACGGAACGCTCTTGGACGGATTGCGCGCCTCGCCGGCCAGATTCACGGGGCTTTGAAAACCGTTGAAGCTGAAGACGATGCCGCTCGTCGCGACGGCCGTAAACACCGCCGACCAGCCGTAAGGCGCGAACTGGGTGGAAGTGCCGAAGTTTTCGCTGTGAAAGCCCGACATCAGCAGGCCGAGAATCGTCAGGCCCGGGATGATGAACTTGAACACCGTGATGGCCGTGTTCGCGCGTGCGAATACCTTCACGCCCCAGTAGTTGAGCATGAAGTAGACGATGACGAGCAACGCCGACAGGACGAGGCCCAGCGGCGTCAGCGATCCGTTGACAAATAAATCATGCGCCCACTGATAGGGCCAGGTGCTCATGTACTGGATCGAGGCTTCGGCTTCGATCGGGATCACCGAGACAATGGCGATCCAGTTCGCCCATGCACTGATGAAACCGACGAGCGCACCATGCGAATAGCGCGCGTAGCGCACCATGCCGCCCGATTCGGGGAACATGGCGCCGAGTTCCGCATACGTGAGGGCGATCGCGAGGATGACGACGGCGCCGATGATCCAGGCGCACACCGCGGCCGGCCCGGCGATCTTAGCGGCCTTCCAGGCGCCGAACAGCCAGCCGGACCCGATGATGGAACCCAAGCCGGTCAGCATCAGCGCAAACGGCCCGATGTTCCGTTGAATAGAACTTTTCACAACCTCTCCTTGGGGGGGATGTACGAATGGCGCGCGGGTGGGGCCACGCACCGGTTCTGCAAGAAGCGTGCAACCGGCGCGGGTGCCGCGGCTTGGGGGAGCCGCAACCAGGCGCAACCGCACGGCGCGGCGCGTAGTTTAGCGGCTGAATTCACTTAATTGGTGCGAAATGATCCGTCACCAAGAAAAAAACCTCGTAAGCGAAAGATTTGTAAGAAGAATCCCCGATCGAGGCGTTTGGGCGCAATTTTTGCGCAGCGAAATTCTGTTGACCGCAACGGGAATTCGCCGTATAACTGCAAGCGCAGGATTTCAAGTGGCGAGTGTGGATTGGTCTTTCGTAGTTCGCCCCCATCAGGTACTCCGGTTGTCCTATTACCCTTCCTTGATTTTCGTGCGCTCCCGGGCTTCGGCCTTTTTCATTCAGTTTAGGAATCAGTAATATGGAAACCGGTACCGTCAAGTGGTTCAACGACGCAAAGGGCTTTGGCTTCATCACCCCCGATGGCGGCGGCGAAGATCTCTTCGCGCATTTCTCGGAAATTCGCGTTGAAGGCTTCAAGACGTTGCAAGAAAACCAGAAGGTGTCGTTCGAAGTGAAGACGGGCCCCAAGGGCAAGCAAGCAGCGAACATCAAGCCGCTGTAAGGCGCTGATTGCTGCGAGGCGTTCATCGCATCGCAGCATGGCCGAAAGGCCGCGTTACAGCAGTTGATCGCCGGCGCATCGCGTTGCGCGACTGCAAAACCCCGCATGTATGCGGGGTTTTTGTTTTGTGCGCCCGCTATGCGAACAGCCGCTGAGCGTGGATGCCCAGGCCCGCCGCGACGCTGGCCAATCGATCGCCGAATACGGGCCGGGCCTCGGGAAACGCCTCACGTAGCGCGTTCGTCAAAAAGTGCAGCCCGGTCGAGCCGCCCGTGAAGTAGAGCGCATCGACCGAGCTCGGGGCGACGCCCGCCACCCTCACCGTCTCGCGTGCCGCTTCGGCGATGCGCCGCGTTTCCTCCGCGCCCGTTTCGATCAGTTGCGCGTCATCGAACGCAACGCGCAAATCCGCTTCCACGTCATCGAGATCGATCGAGGTCTCGCCGCCCGCAGCCACGCCGATCTTGGCCTCTTCCGCTCGCGCCGCCAACGCGTGACCGAGCCGGCGCTCGACGACGCGCATGAGCCGTTCGTGATGCCGGACATCGCGATAAAGGTGCCGCATCAGCGCAAGCTCGCCGACGCGTTTGCCGCTGTAGACCGTGTTGATCAGGTGCCAGGTCGCCAGATCGAAGTAAATCCGGTTCGGCACCTCGCGGCCCTCGGGGTCCAGCGAGCGGTAGCCCAGTTCGGGCAGGATCGCGTCGAGTTCCACGCGCCGGTCGAAATCGGTGCCGGCCACATGCACGCCGTGATGGGCCAGCACGTCATCCTTGCGCTCGATGCGGCGCATTCGCTCGGGCCCGACCCGGACGAGCGAAAAGTCCGAGGTGCCGCCGCCGATGTCGGCCACCAGGACGAGCGCTTCAGCGCTTAGCCGCGACTCGTAATCGAATGCGGCGGCGATCGGCTCGTACTGGAAATGGATCTCCTTCAAACCTGCCGCCTGCGCCGCAGCGGCCAATTGGCGCTCGGCGAGTGCGTCGGCATGCGCATCGTCGTCGACGAAAAACACCGGGCGCCCCAGCACGGCGCGTTCGATCGCCACCCCCGCACAGGCTTCGGCCTGGCGCTTCAGGAACGCCACGAAAATAGCGATCACTTCGGTGTACTTGATGGCGCTGCCATCACCGAGATCGGTCGCGGTCTCCGCCAGCGACGAACCGAGGATGCTTTTGAGCGAACGCATCAGGCGTCCGTCGAATCCGTCGATGTATTCGGCCAGCGCCGCACGGCCGTAGACGCGCGTGTGTTCGTCGGTGTTGAAGAAGACTGCCGTAGGCAACGTCGTATGCGCACCTTCGACAGGGGCCAGGATCATCGCCTCGCCACGCGGCAACGCCACGGCCGAGTTGGACGTGCCGAAGTCGATCGCGCAATAGGGCTTCGCTTGCATCGCAACTCGCTTTATGCCAACAGAAGGGAGCGCTTTTTAACACGAACTGACCAACACTAGCAATCGGTACACCCATGGGCGCCCGCACTTCATTGGCGTGCGGAAGGTCTGGGCGCGATTTTTGCGCCGCTTGCCGACGATCCACCGCTTGCCAAGCCCGGCGTTGCGCCTTCGCAAGCCGGCTTTCATCAGGAGATTGCCATCCAATGAAAACATCGCTGCGTCAGCCCGAGCGGCTGCAGTCCGAGCGTGCCGTCGGTACGCTGCGGGGGCGCGCGGACCCGTCCCAGGACGCAGCGCCGGCGGCGGCGCTCCTGCGCGCGCGCGAAGACATCATCGAAACCGACTTGCCGTCCCGGCTCGATCGTCTGCCGTGGGGGCGCTTTCATACACTGATTGTCATCGCGCTGGGCATCACGTGGCTGCTCGACGGGCTGGAGGTCACGCTGGCCGGCGCCGTGGCGGGGGCGTTGAAGGCAAGCCCTGTCCTGCGTCTGACCGACGCCGATATCGGGTTTGCCGGCAGCGCCTACATTGCCGGCGCCGTGCTCGGCGCAGTCGGGTTCGGCTGGCTCACCGACCGGCTCGGGCGGCGCAAGCTGTTCTTCGCCACGTTGGGGCTCTACCTCGTCGCAACGGCGGCCACCGCGCTGTCGTGGAATTTTGCGAGCTTTGCCGCGCTGCGTTTCCTGACAGGCGCGGGGATCGGTGGCGAGTACGCTGCCATCAATTCGACGATCCAGGAATTCACATCGGCACGGCTGCGCGGCTGGACCGATCTCGGCATCAACGGCACTTTTTGGGTGGGCGCGGCGCTGGGAGCGGGTGGCTCGCTCGTGCTGCTCGACCCGCACGTGATGCCGGGAGACCTAGGCTGGCGCGCCTGCTTTTTCATCGGCGCGGTGCTCGCATTCGTCATCGTCTTCATGCGCTTTTGGGTGCCCGAGAGCCCGCGCTGGCTGCTCACGCACAACGAACCTCGCGAAGCGCACAGCATCGTCGAGGCAATCGAGGCGCGTTTTCATCGCGCCGGGCGCGCACCGCTGTCGATGCCACTGCAGAGACTTCGCTTCCGACGACGCGAGACGACACCACTCAGGGAGGTCTTCATGGCGCTGTTCGTGACGCATCGCCGCAGATCGTTCGTCGGTCTCGCGCTCATGACGGCGCAGGCGTTCTTTTACAACGCGATCTTTTTCACTTACGCACTCGTGCTGACCGATTTCTACCACGTGCCCGGCGGGGAAGTCGGCCGGTATCTGCTGCCATTCGCGCTGGGCAACTTTCTCGGACCGATTGTGCTCGGGCACGCCTTCGACGCGATCGGGCGACGCACGATGATCGCCAGCACCTATGCGCTGTCAGGCATCCTGCTGGCAGCCAGCGGGTATCTGTTCGCACGCGGGATGCTGACGGTCGAGCAGCAGACGATCGCCTGGATGGTGATCTTCTTCTTCGCATCGGCGGCCGCGAGTTCCGCGTATCTGACCGTCAGCGAATCGTTTCCGCTCGAAATCCGCGCCCTGGCGATCGCCGTCTTTTACGCGTTCGGCACCGCGCTCGGAGGCATCGCGGGGCCGGCGCTGTTCGGCCGCCTCATCGATACGCAGCAACGCGGCGCCGTATTCGAGGGCTATCTCGTCGGCTCGGCATTGATGGTGGCCGCCGCGGCGATCGCCGCGATCTGGGGCGTCGACGCCGAGCGCAAGCCGCTGGAACAGGTCGCCGCACCGCTTTCGGCCGTGCACGACGAGCCTTGAGGGCGCGGCCGATGTAAAGAGGAGCGTCCTGCCCTTGCCCGTCACCGGAGCCCCCTTCGCACCCGTGACGCCAAACAGCGTCGGGCGCGCTCAGGCGCAGGCACCCTCAGGCACCCTCAGGCACCCTCAGGCAGCCGACGCCGCCACCGCGCGCCGGGCGCCGCTACGGTGAATCCGCAAAACCAGCACCGCGCCGATCAGACACAGCCCGCCCGAAATCATCGAGGCCACCGTGTAGGTACCGAGGCTCGAGCGCAGCAGACCCGCGCCGTAGGCAGCGAACGCCGCGCCGAGCTGATGGCCCGCCACGACCCAGCCGAACACGACAGGCGCCGATTCCTTGCCGAAGACGTCGGTCGTCAAGCGCACGGTCGGCGGCACGGTCGCGATCCAATCGAACCCGTAGAACACGGCAAACAGCGGCAACCCGAAAAAGTCGAGGCCGAACGCATACGGCAGATAGATCAACGAGAGCCCGCGCAGCCCGTAGTACCAAAAGAGCAGCACGCGGCTGTTGAACCGATCCGACAGCCAGCCCGACATCGTCGTGCCGAACAAATCGAAGATGCCCATCGCCGCGAGCAATGACGCGCCCTGCACTTCGCTCATGCCGTAATCGCCGCACATGGCGATCAGGTGCGTGCCGACATAACCGTTCGTGCTCGCGCCGCAGATGAAAAAGCTGAAGAAAAGCAGCCAGAAGTCGCGCTTTTTGCTTGCCATCGCAAGCGTGCCGAACGCGATCGCGAGCGGATTCTGCGCGGCGTTCGTGTCGGCGCGCGGCGCGTCGTGCGCCTCGCCATAGGCGCGCAGGCCGACGCTGGCCGGTCGCTCGGGCAGCAGGAAGGCGACGAGCGGCAGCACGAGCGCGGCCGCAATCGCGACGATGAATACGACGGGCCGCCATCCGTGATGCTCGGCCACGGCGGCGAGCATCGGCAGGAACACGAGTTGTCCCGTCGCCGAGCTGGCGGTCAGGATACCCATGACGAGCCCGCGACGCTGCGTGAACCAGCGGTTGACGACCGTGGCCGACAGCGTCAGCGCCGCGACGCCGGTCGCGCCGCCCACCATGACGCCCCAGATCAGGATCATTTCCCACGGGGCCGTCATCATCGACGAAAGCGCGACGCCGCCGCCCATCACGGCCAGCGCCGTCATGAGCGTGGGCCGCACGCCGAAGCGTTGCATCGACGCGGCCGCGAACGGACCGGTGAGCCCGTACAAGGCGATATTGACGGAAATCGCGAGCGAGATGGTGGCCCGACTCCACCCGAACTGATGTTCGAGCGGAACCATCATGACGCTCGGCGTCGCACGCGTGCCGGCTGCGGCCAGCAGCACCAGAAACACCACCGCCGCGACGACCCACCCGTAATGCGCGCGTCCGCTTATTTTTCCTGCAATCCAGTTCATCTGCACTCCTGTTTGCGCGCGGGCGGCGCTTGCCGGCGCCGCGCGCTTGGTTGGGCGTTTTCGTTCTTATCGGTGCGTCCGAGGTCGATTCGGCGAGACGTCGGGTCGTCCGGTGTGACAGACCTGTCACAAATGCGAGTTGCCATGCTAGTTACCGATCGGTAACATGTCAAGTTATCGAGATTCGTAGGCTTGTGCGATCGGATGTCGAGCGCCGATCATCGCAGTTCAAACCGGACACCTCACCTTCACCATGACGACCAGAAGCGCCGAACACCGCTCCCGCCATCCCTCGGCGGCCAGAACGGCCGCCGAGCGGGCACGCCCTCATACCGCCGGGGCCACGGCGCAGCAACTGCTGCTGCGCGCGGCCGGCGAGCTTTTTTACCAGGAAGGGGTGCGCGCGGTGGGCGTGGACGCCGTCGTCGAGCGGGCCGGCGTCAACAAAATGAGCCTGTACCGACAGTTTTCGTCAAAGGACGAACTCATCGTCGCGTATCTGGAGCAAGCGAACGACTGCTTTTTCAGCTACTTCGACAAGAGCATCGATCAACATCCGGGCGACCCGGTGCGTCAGATCACCCAGTATTTCGAAGACTTGCAGCACCGGGCATCGCGCGAGGGCTATCGTGGCTGCCCGTTCGTCAATGTGGCGGCCGAGTTTCCCGACCCGTCGCACCCGGCGCGTCAGATCGTTGCCCGCAACAAGGCGCAATTGATCGAACGGCTGACGGCGTTGACGACGGCGGCCGGGGCCGACGATCCGGTCGCCCTCGCAGATGCGCTCGCCCTATTGCTCGAAGGCGTCTATGCCGCGAGTCAGACGTACGGCCCCGGATGCGGGCCGGTCCGGTCGGCCGCGCGCGTGGCCGCGCAGCTGGTTGCTGCTGCATGCCCGCAGCACGCGGGCGGGTAAAATGGCGGCGCCTCCTTTTTGCACCGTTTCACAGTCGACATGATGGATCTCACCGTGGACCCGCGGCCAGCCAACGATAACGACGCGATCGTCGCCGCGACGCGCCATTGGCTCGTGCGCGCGGTCATCGGTCTCAATCTCTGCCCGTTTGCAAAGAACGTTCATACCAAGGGGCAGATCCGCTACGTCGTGAGCGAGGCTTCCGACGTCGAGGGCATGTTGGACGCGCTGGAAACGGAACTGCGCGCGCTCACCGATGCGGACCCGGACCGCATCGACACGACACTCTTGATCCTGCCGCACGCGTTCGCCGATTTTCTCGAATTCAACGACGCGCTGTTCTTTGCGGAACGTCTATTGACGCAGATGCGCCTTGAAGGCGAACTGCAGATCGCGAGCTTTCATCCGCGCTATCAATTCGCCGATACGCAGCCCGAGGACATCGAGAACTATACGAACCGGGCGCCCTACCCGATCTTGCACCTGCTGCGCGAAGCCAGTGTGGAGCGCGCGACGCAGGCCTTTCCCGACGCCGCCGATATTTACGAGCGCAATCAGGAAACGCTACGCCGCCTCGGACACGAAGGCTGGCGTCGATGGATGCAGGAGCAAGAGCAGGCGCGGCTCGCTACCTGACAGTCGGTCGAAGCAGCGGGGGGCGCAGCCGCCGGGCTGTTCGCGTCGTACGCAGCACGTCGACGCTGCATTCCTTCCGGATTCCCGTTCGACCCGCACTCGATCCCCGCAGCCTCGCACTAAGCCGGCGTAAGAAACCGCTCACGCAGCGAATCGAGTCCGAAGGTATCGAGCACCTGCGCCAAACGCTCGGCCGGCCGCTTGCGCGGCAAATCCTTGTACTGCGCGACGATGAGCTCATTCTTCATCGAATGCTCCCAGCCGACGAGTTCCGTTACCGATACCTGATAACCGTGCGCCTCGAGCTGCAGGCAGCGTAGAACGTTCGTGATCTGGCTGCCGAATTCGCGCGTATGCAGCGGATGGCGATAGATTTCCGTCAGCGCGTTGCCGAGGGATTTGCCCTTGTTGCGTCGCAGGACGCCGGCCACCTCGGCCTGGCAACACGGCACCAGCACGATGTGGCGCGCGCGCTTTTCGAGGGCGAAACGGATTGCGTCGTCGGTCGCGGTGTCGCAGGCGTGCAGCGCCGTCACGATATCGACCGTCTCGGGCAAGCGCGACGAGGCGATGGAATCGGCCGCCGAGACGTTTAAAAACGACATCGCCTCGAAGCCGAGGCGCTTGGCGAGCGCCGTCGATTTCTCGACAAGTTCGGCGCGCGTTTCAATTCCGAAGATGTGCGAACCGCTACCGGCCGGTAATGCCTTGAAAAAAAGATCGTAGAGGATAAAACCGAGGTACGACTTGCCTGCGCCGTGATCGACGAGCGTCACCGCGCCTCGATCGTGCAGCACATCCTCGAGCAGCGGCTCGATGAATTGGTACAGATGGTAGACCTGCTTGAGCTTGCGGCGGCTGTCCTGATTCATTTTGCCGTCGCGCGTCAGGATATGAAGCTCCTTGAGCAGCTCGACCGATTGTTCTGGGCGGATTTCGTAAGTCTTGGTGGACATAGTGGGACAGCTCACAGGCAAGTCGCCTCCAACGTGCGACAGCCTACAGAAGCATAAAAGCAATCGCGTCAGTTTACCGAAAAGCGCAAAGACGCCGGAGACGGCGCAGGAATGGTTTATGCATGCACGCGCGGACGCGATTGTTCCGCGACCGGGACCGACGACGAATACCGGCGATAACGCCGCGTCCGACAAGCCTTCGCGCGACGCCCATGATCGAGCGTCGGCCGACGCGCCGTCAACGCGTTACGTAACGTTACGTCGCGGGCGGCGCCCGGCCGGCATGCAACGGAGAGTCGACGAAAGGACAAGGACGACAGCCATGGCTACGATACCCAGCAACGATGCCGAGCAAAAGTTTCAAGCGATGCTCGCCAATCTCCTGACGCCGCCTTCGGGTTGGTCCGAGAAACAGCAGTTGGAGCTCGAGATGGCCCGCGACATTTCCGTGGAAATGCTGCGGCTGGCCGAAGCGATGCGCGACTCGGACCCCGGCCTCGAAGCGCTGCTGACCCTGCTCAAGTACGCGAAGGTGATGGATTTCATTCTGACGACGCTCGCTTCGCGGCGCGAGATCCGGCCGCAAACGCTGCGCGTGATCTTCAAGCTGGCCGGCCTGAAGGTGGACGAAGCCTATCCTGGCTGAGCGCGGGGGCACACGCCCCTGCGCCCGGCCAACCTGTGCGCTTCGATGGAGCGACACGCTATCCCTTTCCCTCGCGGCAGTCACGCACGCCAGCCAGGCAATCATCACTTCATACCCAGCCGCCACAACGAAGTCAGCTCCGCCGCACGCGCGCGGTAGAGCGGATCGGAAGGATCCGTCGCCTTGGGATGAACAGGCCGAACATCATCCTTCGCAATCACCCGCAAGCCCGCCGCATCGATCATTGCGAGCAATGCGTCGCGAGAACGCAAGCCCAGATGCTCGGCCAGATCGGACAAGATCAGCCACCCTTGCCCACCCGGTTCCAGATGCGCCGCGAGACCGTCGAGAAAGCCGCGCAGCATGCGGCTCTCGGGATCGTAGACGGCGCGCTCGATCAGCGAAGCCGGCCGCGCCGGCAGCCAAGGCGGATTGCAGACGATCAGCGGCGCGCGCCCAGGTGGGAACAAATCGGCTTCGAGCAGTTCGACCTGCCCGTCCAGGCCCAGACGCGCGATGTTCTCACGCGCGCAGGCGAGCGCCCGCGCATCGGTGTCAGTCGCGATCACACGCTCGACCCCACGCCGGGCCAGCACGGCCGCGAGCACCCCCGTACCCGCGCCGATGTCGAACGCGAGCGTGCCAGCTGGCAGCGGCGCGCGCGCAACGAGTTCGACATATTCGCCGCGCACCGGCGAAAAAACGCCGTAGTGCGGATGAATACGCGCGCCGAGCGCGGCGATTTCGACGCCTTTCTTGCGCCACTCGTGCGCGCCGATCAGGCCGAGCAATTCGCGCAACGAAACGACCGAGGACGCGGATTCGCCCGCATCGACATCGGCTTGCCCGTACGCCTCCTCGCACGCCGCCTTCACATCGGGCGCACGCCGCAGCGCGATCGAATAGTCGGCTTCGAGCGTAATCAGAAGCATGCCGAGCGTGCGTGCGCGCTGCGCCTGCGCTTGCCGATGGGCGTTGAACGCGTCGAGCGGCGAAGCGCTCTGCTTGCGCGGCTTGCGATCGATCCGCCGGGACATGGCCTGCAGCAACTGACGCGCGTTTTGAAAATCGCCCCGCCAGAGCAGCGCAGTGCCCTCGCAGGCCTGGCGATACGCGGCGTCGGCGCTGATGCGATCATCGGCGATCACGACGCGGCGCGGCGGCGGCACGCCGGCTTCGGAGCGCCAGCGGGCCGTATGCTCGCCCGAGGCGTCGCTCCAAACGATGAGGGGGAACGGGGAAGAAGAAGTCACGAGACGAAATTGAAAAAAGTACTACGCGTGCCTCACGGTGGTCAGCCGCGCAAACCGACACGATACCGCGCTTTAAGTCCGAGCCGCTCGTTTCGCGTGATCGAACTCAGACCATGACCCTCGCGCGCGACCCGCTCAGTTCGGCGTTCGGGGGGACGGGTAGCGTCGCGCCCTGCAGCAACAGACGCGTCGTCGCATCGGCATCGAGCGGCTTGCTGAACAGGAATCCTTGCGCATCGTGGCAGCCCAGTTCGAGCAAAAAGGCTCGCTGCGCATGCGTCTCGACACCCTCCGCGATGACGGCGAGCTCGAACGCATTCGCCAACGTCACGACGGCCGTCGCAATGGCGCCCGAATCGCCCGAACCGATCCCTCGCACGAACGCGCGATCGATCTTGATTCGATCGACCGGCAGCGTGCGCAGCTGGTCGAGACTCGAATAACCCATGCCGAAATCGTCGACGGCCACGCGCATGCCGATACGGCGGAACTCGGCGAGGCGGCGCGCCGATGCCTGCGGGTTCTTCATCAGCGCCGTCTCCGTCACTTCGAGCTCGAGCAATGCCGGATTCATCCCCGTTTCGTCGATGATGCGCTGAAAGGTCTTCACGATATCGGCCCGCTGCAGTTGCAAAGGCGATACGTTGACGGAAATCGGCACCGGCTTCACCTGCAACTCGCGCCATACCGAAAACTGCTCGCAAGCCGCACGCAACACCCACTCGCCCAATTGGGAAACGAGGCCCGACGCCTCCGCGACCGCGACGAAATCGACGGGGCTCACGAACCCGTACCGGGCGTCGTGCCAGCGCGCCAACGCCTCGAAGCCGCGCACCTCGCCCGTGCGCATGTCCACCTGCGGCTGATAGTTCAAATGCAGGCCGCCGCTCTCGAGCGCCTTTCGCAAGCGGCCCGACAACCTCAAACGCGCGTCGGCTTCGTTGCGCATGCGTCGACGATAGAACTCGTAGCAATTGCGGCCGCGGCTCTTGGCGGTGTACATCGCCATGTCCGCAGCGCGAATCAGCGATTCGGCATCGGCCCCGTCATCAGGAAACACGCTGATGCCGATGCTCGCACCGACGACGAGTTCGTGCTCACCGACAACGATCGGCGAACCGAGCGCGGCCAGCACCGCGTCGGCAAGCCGATGGTGACCATCGCTGCCGCCCTGCGTTTCGCTGACGATAACGAACTCGTCGCCGCCGTAGCGCGCGACGAGATCGTCACGCCCGGCGCAGGCCCTGAGCCGCGTCGCCACTTCGACGAGCAGTTGATCCCCAATGTTATGTCCGAGCGCATCGTTGACGGTCTTGAATGCATCGAGATCGATGAACAACACGTCGATGCCCGGCGCGCGGGCCATCTCCGCCTGCAATTTCGCTGCGATCGTCATGCGGTTCGACAGCCGCGTCAGGCTGTCGCGCTCGCTGAGCTCGCGCAGCCGGCTCGAGCGCTCGCTGAGCTTCATGTAGACGTCGTAAGTGGTTTTCGCCAGCACGAGCGGATAGCCGAGTATCACGGGCACCCACGCGACAGCGGCCTCGGTGCTCATTACGGAGACGACGTGCGCGCCGAACACGAGCGTGCCCGCGCCGACGCCCAAGGCCATCGCAATCAGGCCACAGCCGAACAGCCGCCACCCGCCGGCGGCCATGTTGTCGATCGCGAACATCAAAAAGACGACGACAGTGGCCGCCGGTGCAAAGTGGACGGCAGTGACGAACCAGCCGCCGAGGATCGAATCGACGATGAAGTTCCAGCGCTCGCGCGCGAGCGGCTGCGGTGCATGGCGAACGCTCAGAAAGGCCAGATGAGGCCAACCGAAGCACGCAATCGCGACGGGCGCCAGGGTCCAGAGGGACGCATGCTGCTCTTGCAGCAAAACGAGAAGCGGGAAGAAGCCGATCGCAAAGCCGAAAAGCCGCAGCAGATAGATGCGCCGCACGAACCCGGCACCAATGCGTGGCGGTTCCGCGCGATTTGCGCTGGGTCTGGCTGTCAACCGTGTCGGCTCATTCGGCATATGAAATTGTTGGAGCGCACGAGCGCTTTGGGTGCGCCACAGCACATCGGAAACGATGCAATTGTCATAGTAACGGCCGCTCGTCCTAAAAGTTTAGACAAAAAGAACGGCCGCGCGCGGGACGCGGCATCATCCGCCTCGCCCCCGCGCACGAGTGCACTTCGTCGAATCCTCAGCAAAATTCGCGCGTGGTCGGCGTCGGGGAACGCAGGTGCACGCCATCGCCGATCAACCGCCCGGGCTCGGCACGGGCTCATGAACAAGGAAGGGAAAACAGGATGAGCACCACTATCGGACGTATGTCACAGGCACGAGAAACGATGATGGCGACGATCGCCAAGCCGATGGCGCTGGCCGATGCGCCGCCCGTGGGCACGTACTGGCGGGGCCAGGGCGGCATCTACGCCGGCATCATCCCCGACTATGTCGGTCGCGAGCCGCGCTTCTTGATTTTCGCAACCGACGAAGCCGTCGACCTGCCCTGGGGGGGCTTTGCCGCGGTCGAGCAAGGCGCGGACCATCCCTATAACGGAGCCGTCAACACCCGCGATCTCGTCGAGTGCGAACGCGCCCCCCATGTTCATGACGCCGCTCATTTCGCCGCCGAATACGAAAAAGACGGGCGCCGCGACTTCTACCTGCCGTCGAAACGGGAGCTCGACGTCGCGTTCGTCACGATCCGCGACACGTTCGATCCGACCGACTGGTACTGGTCGAGCACGGAGGAATCCGAGACGATGGCGTACGGCCGAAACTTCGGCGAAGTCGATACGCCATCGCTGTTCAAGCACGTCAAGGGCCGCGTGCGTCCGGTGCGCAGTATCCCGGTAGCCAACGGCGACCCCGAAGCGTAGTCGGCCCGATCACTGCGGCAGCGCCGGGATCATCCACGGGAACACATGCTGCTGCAGGAATACGAGCACGCCCAGCAACAGCGTCAGGAACACGCTATGCCAGAACGTGCGCGCGAAGACGACGCCCTCCTGCCCCTTGAGGTCCGTCGTCGAGACGCCCGTCGCGATGTTCTGCGGCGAAATCATCTTGCCCATCACGCCGCCTGACGAGTTCGTCGCCGCCATCAGCACCGGGTCGAATCCGAGCTGACGCGCCGCGACGACCTGCAGATTGCCGAACAATGCATTGCCCGACGTATCGCTGCCCGACAGGAACACGGCGATCCAGCCGAGCGTGGCCGAAACGAGCGGGAACAGCGCGCCGGTCGACGCCACGCCGACGCCGAGCGTATAGCTCATCCCCGAGTAATTGAGCAGGTAGGCAAGGCCGACGATCATCATCACGGTGACGATCGCAATGCGCGTTTGTCGCCAGGTGGATGCGACGCAGGAAAAGAAAGCGGCAACGCTACAGCGCGACAAGACCGCCGTGATGATTGCGGCGAGCAGGATCGCGGTGCCGGTGCCCAGCGGCTGGAAGTCCCAGATCGCCGCATACGGTTTCTTGTAGAACGAGACGAACACCGCGTTGTGCAGCCCGGGCCATTTGATCTTCACATCGCCGATCATCGCGATGCCGGCATGCACCCAAACGATCACGACGACCGACACGACGAGCCACGGCAGCCAGCCGCCCCAGAATCCCCCGCGCGATCGCGCGGCCCCGACCCCTGCCATCGCATCGTCGCGGCGCGCGATCGCATACTGCGGATCCACCACGGGCCGCCATATCTTGAGGAAACCGATCGTCACGATCAGCGAAGTCAGCGACGACAGCACGTCGGTGAGCTGGTAGCTGAGGTAGTTGGACGTGACGAACTGCGCAAGCGCAAAGCTGCCGCCGGAGACGAGGAGTGCCGGCCAAAGCTTGCCGATCGAACGAAAGCCGCTATAGACGCCAACGACATAAAACGGCAGCAGCAGCGCGAAGAACGGCAATTGGCGGCCGACCATTGCGCCGAGCGTCACAGGCGGCAGCGACGTCACGGCGCCGAGCACCGTGATCGGCACGCCGAGCGCGCCGAATGCCACGGGGGCCGTGTTGAAGATCAGCGTGAAGGTGAGCGCCTCGAGCGCGGGAAAACCGAGTGCGATCAATAGCGCGCTCGTGATCGCGACCGGCGTGCCGAATCCGGAGATCCCTTCGAGCAAACACCCGAACGAGAACGCGACGACGAGCAGAACGAGCCGTCGATCGTCGGGCAGGTGATCAAGCATCCACTGCCGGAATTGATCGAACCGCCCCGTCTTCACGGCGATGTTGTAGAGCAGCAGCGCGTTGAAGACGATCCACATGACGGGCACGAGCGCGAGCGCCATCCCCGCGCCGACTGCATCGAAGGCGAGGCCGGCGGGCATCCCCCAGACTGCGATCGCGATGATGAGCCCCGAGATCAGGCCGGCCAGCGAGGCTTGCCAGGCGGGGCGGCGTAGCACGCCGAGCATGATGAGCGCGACGAGGATCGGCAGTGCGGCGACAACGAACGACAGAAACAGCGAATTCCCCACGGGCGTCAGCGGCTGCGCGAACACCGTTCCGGGCGGGAGCGCCACGGTTGGATTCATTTTTCGTCTCCTTTTGATAGTAGTTGTCAGACGGGCGCCGATCGCCGTCGCTCCGTCGCAGGGGCCACACTACCCTCATTCGCGCCGCGCCTGCCGATGCGACGCAGCCGGTGCGCCGCCGCCCCGAGACGGCGCGCCGGGCTGTTGCCCTTAGCTGCCCTGCTCGCGCCGCTTCAGTTCGAGCCGGAACCGATGCAGCAGCGGTTCCGTGTACCCGCTCGGTTGCGCACGGCCTTCGAAGGCGAGCGCGCAGGCGGCCTTGAACGCGATCGACGCGGCATAGTCCGGCGCCATCGGCCGGTAATTTGGATCGCCGGCGTTCTGCTTGTCGACGACCACGGCCATGCGCTCGAACGTCTCCTTGACGAATTCGGGCGTGACGACGCCATGATGCAGCCAATTCGCGATGTGCTGGCTCGAGATGCGCAGCGTCGCGCGATCCTCCATCAAGCCGACGTTGTCGATATCGGGCACCTTCGAGCAGCCGACGCCTTGATCGATCCAACGCACGACATAGCCGAGAATGCCTTGCGTGTTGTTTTCGACTTCGCGTCGAATGTCCTCCTGCGGCCATTGCGCACGCGCCACCACGGGCACCGTCAACAGCCCGTCGAGCAGCGCATCGCGTTCGGCGGCGTAATCGACCTGCTCGAGCGTCTGCTGCACCGCTTGCACATCCACCTCGTGATAATGCAACGCATGCAATGTCGCCGCTGTGGGCGAGGGCACCCAGGCCGTGTTCGCCCCCGCACGCAATTGAGCACCTTTCTGATCGAGCATGGCGCGCATGAGGTCAGGCATCGCCCACATGCCCTTGCCGATCTGCGCCCGCCCGCGCAGCCCGCAGGCCAGCCCGACAAGCACGTTGTTGCGCTCGTAGGCGGCGATCCACGTCGAGCTCTTCATGTCGCCTTTGCGCAGCATCGGGCCGGCTTCCATCGCCGAATGCATTTCGTCGCCGGTGCGATCGAGAAAGCCTGTATTGATGAAGGCCACGCGCGAGGCCGCCGCTGCGATCGAGGCGGCGAGATTCAGGCTCGTGCGGCGCTCTTCGTCCATGATGCCGATCTTGATCGTATGCGCCTGCAGGCCGTAAAGCGCTTCGACGCGACCGAACAGCTCGTCGGCGAACGCGACCTCGGCCGGCCCGTGCATCTTCGGCTTGACGATGTAGATCGCGCCCGTGCGCGAGTTGCGGCGGTTGTTCCGATCGTGCAGCGCGCATAACGTCGTCACGACCGCATCGAGGATGCCTTCCGGAATTTCGCGGCCATCGCGATCGAGCACCGCCCCCGTCGTCATCAGGTGGCCGACGTTGCGCACGAACAGCAGCGAACGGCCGTGCAGCGTCAACGCGCCGCCGTCCGCCGCGCGATAGGTGCGATCGTCGTTCAGGCGCCGCGTGAACGTCTTGCCGTTCTTCTCGACCTGTTCGGCGAGCGTGCCTTGCATGAGGCCGAGCCAATTGCGGTAAAGCACAACCTTGTCGGCCGCGTCGACGGCGGCGACCGAGTCCTCGCAGTCGATGATCGTCGTCACCGCCGCTTCGAGCACGACATCGTTGACATGCGCCCCATCGGTCTTGCCGATCAGCGCCTGCGCGTCGATCTGGATTTCGATGTGCAGGCCATTGTGCTTGAGCAGAATGGCCGATGGCGCATCGGCCTCGCCTTGATAGCCGACGAACTGCGCCGCCGTCACGAGGCCCGCTTCGCCATCCTTCGTGCTGACGACGAGGCGCCCATCGCGCACGGCATAACGCGTTGCATCGCGATGCGATGCACCCGCGAGCGGTGCGGCCCGATCGAGGAACGCGCGCGCGTACTCGATCACGCGCGCGCCGCGCACCGCGTTGTAGCCGGCGCTGCGCGTGGCGCCGCCGTCCTCGGGTAGCGCGTCGGTGCCGTACAGCGCGTCGTACAGGCTGCCCCAGCGCGCATTCGCCGCATTGAGCGCATAACGCGCGTTCGAGAGCGGCACGACGAGTTGCGGGCCCGCTTGTTCGGCGATCTCGCTGTCGACGCCGGTCGTGGCCGCTTTCACGCCCGTCGGCGCCGGCACGAGGTAGCCGATTTCTTCGAGAAACGCGCGGTAGGCGCGCACGTCGCGCACCGGACCCGGATGCGCGCGATGCCATTCGTCGAGCGCCGTCTGCAGCCGATCGCGTTCGGCCAGCAGCGCACGGTTCTTCGGAGCAAGATCATGCACGAGCGCGGCGAAGCCCTGCCAGAAAGCCTGAACGTCGATACCCGTCTGCGGCAGCGCTTCGCGTTCGATGAATTCGCTGAGCGCCGCATCGACGCTCAATCCGTGGTGGTCGGTCATGTTCATGGTGCTTGTGTCGTTTCGTTGAAATTCGACGCGGGGCTTACGCGGCGACGCTTTGAACACCAGCTCGGGCGACCTGGGCATCCTGTTCCGACTTGACGCCCGAGACGCCGACGGCGCCGACGACCTGACCGTCGACGAAGATCGGTACGCCGCCTTCGAGCGTGCCGGCCAGCGGTGCACTGAGGAAAGCCGTGCGCCCGCCGTTGATCATGTCCTCGTAAGCCTTCGACTCGCGCCTGCCAAGCGCCGACGTGCGCGCCTTCTCGATCGCGATGTACGCGCTCACGGGCGAAGCGCCATCGAGACGCGCCAGCGCAAGCGGATGACCGCCGTCGTCGACGAGCGCGATCGCGACCGCCCAGCCGTGCTTGCTTGCCTCGGCACGCGCGGCTTCGACGATGGTGTCGGCTTCGGCCTGACCCAGTACGGATTTCGTTTGCATCGTGAGTTCTCTCAAATCAAAGGTTCAGAGGCATCGATCGCATGGGAGCCGATCGAAGAAGCGTTCCTGCCGACCCAAGCATAGTTGCGAATCGGCGACCCAGGTAAGGCGAAATCCCATACGCGGCATCAGCGACGCGATCGCGTCGTTATTGCGCCGCCATCGCGCCCACGCCCCACCGATGCGAGGACACGAGGTGGCCCGCGCCATCGTCGGCGTTCCACCAGATTACGCGCATGAGCGGCGCGAAGCGGGCAATGTGAATGGCCTGGACCGGGTCGCTTTCGACGAAATGGGTGCATGACAGCGCCAACGCCGCCTGCGCTTTATGCGCCGCGACTTGATGGGGCGCGTCCCCATGGCGCGAAGGGTCGCGCATGACGAGGCGCGGCGCGTCGAAACCATGGCGCGCGAGCCAGGCCGCCGTCCGCGCGCGGTCCATCTCGGGACGCCCCGTCACGATGGCCTTGGCGCGTTCGAAATCGATGCCCGGCAGGCGCTCGAACGGCAACAGCGCGTCGCGCTCGGCCAAAGCGGCCGCCAGGTCGGCTTCATAGCGCGAAGAAGGCACGTCGGGCAGCAGGATGCCGTCAAGATCGATCGCGTAGGTGGCGAATTCGTGGTCTTCGGCGATCGCGCCGTCGGTGCCGGCGCTCGTCTGCCGCCATGCGTCGCGGTAGGCGTCGGTGTAAGCATGGCGCTCCCACGGGAACAGCACGAAGTACCCTCGTGCATCGATGCCGTAATCGGGCCGGATCCGGCTCAGATCGTCGAAGCCGGCCACGAGCGTCTTCAGTTCGAGCCCATGGCGCCGCAGGAAAGCGATGCAATCGTCGAGCGTATTGCCCGCTCCGGCGATGTCTTCGCAGACGAGCACTTTGCTGCCTGGGGGCGGAATCGGTATCGACGAATCCCAGGTCACGATGCGCGTACTGCGCTCGTACCGCAAAAAGGCGGCCGGCACGCCGATCCCATGCGACACCATTAAAGCAAGCGGCCCGCCGCCGCGCAGCACGCCGATCGCACACGCGAACCGCTCGCCCGCCAAGTCCGGTTGCAGCGAGGCGATCCATTGATCGATCTGATCGTAGGTCAGCGCGAGGACGGGCTTGTTCATCGAGGTGGCGATAGATGACACGCGGGCGAATGGGAGCACGTCATTATTGCCAATTGCCGCTGCCTCGTCCAATGGCGGCGCGTGGGCCGACATCGGGGCGCCGCGTCCTGCCTTCAAACGCCCGTTCGGCATCCTTTCAAATGGACAACGGCCGCACCGCTATGTCGCAGCCGGGACCGCGTGCCAGGGCACGTAGGAAAACGCTGACATATGGAGCAGACGGGACGACACCATCTTCCGACGACGCTGATTGGTGCCGGCAACGATCTGAACAATACTTTCATCAGACGCATGCACCACGCCGCGCGACTTGCGAGGCTCCTGAATCGAACGGCATGCACCCCAATTTGCTGCGGAGGCTGACGGTGGACAATCGCGAAGTGCTCGAGACGATTCGGGACATCAACCTCTCGTATCTGCTGCTTGCGAAACACATGCTCAACGAGGATTACGCAGAGGGCTTGTTCAAGCTCGGCATCTCGGCGCAATTGGCCGACATCCTGCACACGTTGACGCCTGCCCAAACGATCAGGCTCGCGCAAGCGGACGACCTCGTTTGCGATTTCCGGTTCGACGACGCCGCGATGCTGACGGCGCTGACCTCGACCGAAAAGGGGCTCGACGCCACCGCCACGCATGCGGCAATTCTGCTCGCCGCCCAGCCTGCCAGGCAATTCGCCTAAGAGGAGCCAGCCATGCCGAAGACGAGCCTGATCGAGGAAGCACACGAAGTTTCGCGCGCCGTCGCATTGATCGAACTTGGTGCCCGCATGCAGGTGCTGGAGTCGGAACTGTCGCTCTCGCGCGAACGCCTGATCCGCCTCTATCGCGAGGTCAAATCGGAATCGCCCCCGAAGGGCATGTTGCCCTCATCGGCCGACTGGTACATGACGTGGCAGGCCAATATCCACGCCTCGCTCTTCTATCACACGTACTCGTTCCTGAAAGAGCAAGCGCGTTGCTCGCATGTGGACTCGCTGACCAAAGGCTACCGACTCTATCGCGAGCACTGCACGAACGCCGGCCTGGAAGTGCATCTGGATCTCACGCGCGCATGGACGCTCGTGCGCTTCTTCAACGGCGGCATCCTCGAGATGCACCAATGCTGCCGCTGCAAAGGCCGGTTCGTTTCCTACAAGCACGACCTGCCCCGCGCTAAAGCGTGCGTCATGTGCCAGCCGCCCTCGCGCGCAGGCAAGAAAGCCAAAACGCCGAACGCCGCTGAATTGCACTGAAGCACTGAAGCACTAAAGCACTAAAGCGGTCACGCTAGCCCGCGGCAAGCAACGCTTGCAGGCCAGCCAACTGGTAGCGCCAAAACGCGGCGAACGCTTCGCCGATTTCGACGGCCGACTGATAGCTGCGCAAAATTGCGGCGATCATATCGGCCGTATTCACGAAGATCTGGACGAGCACCGCCTCCGGTGCGACCTGATCGGGCTGCGCATGATGCCGACGGACATACGCGCGCGCGAGCCGCGTCAGCTCATGCACCACTGCCGGCCGCACATGACCCAGCGAGGACCCCTGCCTGCGCCCGTTGCCCGGCGAATGCGCATGAGCCGTATTCGAGCGGCAGCGTTACTCCGGAGGTAATCGATCTGGCGCTTCGTTATCTCTACGATGACCTTCAACGCATCGATAAACGAAGGAGAAACGACATGCCATTCATCACCGCGAACGATGGGACGCAACTGTACTGGCGCGACTGGGGCTCGGGCGCCCCGATGCTGTTCGTCAGCGCGCTCGGCTGCGGGGGATCGATGTGGGATTACCAATTCACCGAATTCGGCGCTCGCGGCATGCGCTGCCTGAGCCTCGACAGGCGCGGCCACGGCCGCTCGGATCAGAGCGCGCAAGGGTACGATTTCGACACGTTCGCCGACGATCTCGCGACCTTCATCGACACGCTGGATTTGAAGGACGTGACGCTCGTCTCGCATTCGATGGGCAGCGGCGAGATCGTGCGTTACCTGAGCCGGCATGGCAGCAAGCGCATCGCGCGCGTCATCTTGCTCGCCCCGACCACGCCGATGTTGTTGCAAACGGAAGACAACCCCGGCGGCATTGCGCGCGAGCAATTCGAGGCGCTATGGGCGCTTTGGCGTCGCGATTATCCGAGTTGGGTGGCCAGTGCGCTGCCACCGTTCTTCGTCCCCGAGACGTCGCCTGCGATGATGCGTTGGGGCGCGACGATCCTGCAAGCGCCCGTCTACGTCGCGCTCGCCTGCAGTCGCGAGCTTGTCGAAGCCGATTTTCGGGCCGAGATGCGCGATATCGATGTACCGACGTTGATCGTCCACGGCGACCGCGATCGCTCGGTGTCGCTCGAAGTGGGCGGCCTCGCTTCCGCGGAACTGATTGCCGATTGCACGTTGAGGGTGTATCCGGGCGCACCGCATGGGCTGTTATACACGCACATGGAGCAATTGCACGCGGACATGTGGGCGTTCCTGAAGGATAGCTGGTGATTGCCGGGCGATGTACCCGACGGCAGTGAACCCGGGGAAGGCGTCAAATATCGATCGAGCGGCAAGCTCCAGGAGTGGCTCATCGACGGCGAATCGCCGCTTCAGGCCGGGGGCGCGGCGGCTCCGCTCGTGTTCAACAATGCGGAGGCCGTCCTGTCGGCCGCTATTCAGGGGTTGGGCATTGCCTATGTGCCGGACTTCGTCGCACGCGACGCACTGACAGAAGGCCGGCTGCGCACCGCATTGGATTCGTCGCAAACGTCGGAGGGCGTCTTCCGTGCGCTGTGGCCGACCAATCGGCACATGCTGCCGAGGCCCCGCGTATTCGTCGACTTCCTCGCCGAAAGGCTCGGTGGGAATCAGAGCGCTCGTGCGGCCTAAGCACCGTCGATATAAGCCCGCAACCCGCGCACCAGCGCATCGAACGTGGCCGTGCAGCGCGGGCTCATGCGCAAATCTTCATGCATGACCACCCAGGTCTGCAGCTTCAGGGCGACGGCATCGGGCAGCAGGCGCACAAGCGCATCGCGCCGTGCAATGCCCACCTGGCAGAACCCGATGCCGCAGCCCGCGCGAACCAACGCAAGCTGCGCCAGATCGCTGTCGGTGCGTACGGCGAACGCCTCGGGCCGCCAGACCGGGAACGCCTTGCCGGCTTCGCGCAGAAAGGGCGTCATTCGATCGAAGCCGATGAGCGCATGCCGCGCGAGGTCGGACACCGTGGTCGGTGCGCCTCGCTCGTCCACATACGCTGCACGCGCGTACAGACCCAGTTCGACGTCGCCGACTTTGCGGGCGATGAGCGCGTCCTGCGTCGGTGCCGCCATGCGCACGGCAATATCGACTTCGCGTTGCAGGACATCCTGTATGCGATTGGTCGGCACCAGTTCGACGACGAGTTCGGGATGGACCCGCCGCAACGCGGCGATGACGGGCGGCAGGACTTCGACGCCGATGACATCGCTCGCCGAGATGCGCACCACACCTTTCACACCCGCACCGTGACTGGCTGCGGCCCGCTCGAGCGCCGCCACGGTGCTGTTCAGCGCCTCGGCATAACCGCGCAACGCAAGCGCAGCCTCGGTGGGCAAGAGCCCCGATTGCGAACGCGTAAACAGCGTCTGGCCGAATGCGCTTTCGAGGGCCGCGACATGACGTCCCACCGTCGGCTGCGTTATCCCAAGCGCGCGGGCCGCGCCCGATAGCGAACCCTCCGTCAGCACGGCGAGAAACGTTCGGTACAGTTCCCAACTCAGATCGGCATCCATACATAAATGTATAGCCGACCGGCGATGTTCGCCAATTCCTTTCTATCTCCTGGCGTCGGAGAATGCCCTTCATCGAGACTGAACCTACCAGGAGAGCAGCGATGAACGACAGGCAAGCGACACACACCCCACGGGCGCTGGTGCTCGGCGCGACGGGCGGCATCGGCGGCGAACTGGCGCGTCAGTTGCGCGACGGCGGCTGGACGGTTGTTGCACTGACGCGCGGACTCGAAGCCGCGTGCATCGAGCGCGACGGCATGGTCTGGGTGCGCGGCGACGCCATGGACCGGGAAGCCGTCGTGAACGCGGCGCGCGGGTGCAACGTGATCGTCCACGCCGTCAACCCGCCCGGCTATCTGCGCTGGTCCGAACTCGTGTTGCCGATGATCGACAACACGATCGCCGCGGCGGCGGCGGCCGGCGCAACGGTTGTCTTGCCGGGCACGATCTACAACTACGGCGAGCAGGCGTTTCCGTTGTTGCGGGAGGATTCGCCGCAGCAGCCGTCGACGCGCAAAGGGAAGATCCGCGTGGAGCTGGAACGCCGGCTGCAGGACGCGACCCAGCAGGGCGTGCGCACGATTGTCGTGCGTGCCGGCGACTTCTTCGGCCCGCGGATTGGCAACAGCTGGTTCTCGCAGGGCCTCGTCAAGGCGGGCCGGCTTGCCTCGGTCGTGCGTCTGCCGGGCCGGCGCGGCGTGGGGCACCTCTGGTCGTACGTGCCCGACGTCGCACGCACGATGATGGCGCTGATCGAACGTCGCGCCACGCTCGCGCCATTCGCGACGTTTCACATGGCCGGCCACTGGGACGAAGATGGGACGCAGATGGCGGAGGCGATCCGCAGGGTCATGGCGCGCCAGGGCGTGCGCGCGAGCTTGAAGCGCTTCCCCTGGTGGCTCGTGCGACTGACGTCGCCGTTCGTGCCGATGCTGCGCGAACTCATGGAAATGCGTTACCTGTGGCAGGTTCGCGTGCAAATGAGCAACGCGCAGCTTCAGACGGTGCTCGGCGAAGAACCGCATACACCGCTCGATTCGGCGGTTGAGGCGACGTTGGTCGGGATTGGCTGCCTGCGGTGAGGCTTCGGTCCACCCCGAGCCACCCACTAAGTGAAGAAAGCGCGACGTGGAATGCTGCCGGATCGCGCCCTGGCTCAAAAGCACGAATCATCGTCCGAATCGGACGGCTCTAAAACAGCGATTTGATTCAATAATTCCACGCTACGCGATTCTCCGCCTTACTCACTCGGCTCTAAAAACATACAGGCGATAAAAGCTGAAAGAGCGCTCAAACTGCGTTAATCGCTGCGACAGCGAAGCGAGAAAGGAATCGATTCGGGGTTCAAGCCATTTAACATGAGGAGGCAGCATGCAACGCAGAACACGCGCACGCTCGACGCCAGTCGCGCAAACGGCGATATCGCAGGCGTGCGCAGTCGTCACCCTGTGGCTCGCAACGCTGCACGCTGCGAATGCCGGAACGCTTCCGCAAGGCGGACAGTTCGTGGCCGGCACCGGCTCGATCTCGACCAACGGATCCGCACTCACCGTCACACAAAGCACGGCGCGCGGCGTTATCGATTGGAATAGCTTTTCGATCGGTAGCGGTAATCAGGTGACGTTCGATAATGGCACGGGCGCCACGCTGAACCGCGTCACAGGCGCAAATGCCTCTTCAATACTGGGTTCGCTTTCGGCCACGGGTAGCCTTTATGTCATCAACCCGCAAGGCGTGGTCATCGGCTCGAGCGGCGTCGTCAGCACGGGCGGCCGCTTCGTCGCCTCGACGCTCGACGTCGACAATACGGCGTTCATGAATGGCGGCGCGTTGACGCTGACAGGTACATCGAACAACAACGTCGTCAATCTCGGCAAAATCGGCTCGACGCAAGGCGACGTCTTTCTCATCGCGGCCGGGGAAGTCCGGAATGCGGGCAGCATCAGCGCCCCGCAAGGCACGGCAGAACTTGCGGCGGGCCGTCAGATTCTGCTGCAGGACTCATCCACGGGCAGACAGGTCTTCGTGCAGACCGGCAGCAAGGGAACCGTGCTCGATAGCGGCACGATTGCCGCCGCGCAAGTGAGCCTGCAAGCGGCGGACGGCAACGTCTATGCCCTTTCGGGGAATCACGACGCGATTCGCGCGACCGGCACGGCCACGCGCGGCGGTCACGTCTGGCTCGTCGCGGATACGGGCACCGTCGAACTGCCGCAAGCCATCACGGCGACGAACGCCGACGGATCGGGCGGCACGGTCGATACCGTGGCCGGCACATTGACGTTTTGCAATTGCACGCCGACGGTAACAGCCGGTAGCTGGAACATCACCATGCCGAGCTACAAGATCGCCGACACCGCCGCCGCCGCGTTCTCGCGCAGCCTCAGCGCCGGCACTTCAATCAACGTGCAGACCACGGGAGCGGGAGGCGCCGAGGGCGACATCAACGTCGCCGCGAACCTCGCCTGGAGCGGCAATGCATCGCTTGCGCTCAATGCGCTGCGCGCCGTCACGATCGGAAGCGGCAAGACGATCGCCAACACAGGCGGAGGCAATCTGACGCTACGTGCCGACGCGACAGGTATCGATAACGGTGGCGGCGTGCTCAGTGTCGGCACGATCGATTGGTCCAAGAGCACCGGTATCGTCGGCTTGTATTCGGACATGAACGGCACCTTCGTACCGGGAACACTGCTCGGCAATGCAGCTTGGATCATGCCGGGCCGCGAAACGGGCATCGTCTCGCAGATCACGGCCTATCGGCTCGTCAACACGGTCAACGATTTGCAGAATGTCTCGCAGAACCTGGCCGGTAACTATGCGCTCGGGCGCGACATCGAAGTCAACGGCAGCATGAATACGCTGGGCGGCGCGACCGGCACAGCGTTGACGGGGCAGTTCGATGGGCTTGGCCATGTGATCGACGGCGCGTCCACGAGCACGGCCGGCGTCTTCTTTCGAATCGGCAGCAGCGGTGTCGTGCGCAACCTCGGTGTCACGAACGGCAGCATTTCCTTCGGCCATTGCTATGCCGACGCTTGCACGACCGGCTTGCTCACTCAGGAAAACGACGGCCTGATCGCGCGCGCCTACTCCACCGGATATCTGTCATTCAACGATTTCGGCCCCGGCTCGACCTACTCCGTCGGCGGCCTCGTGGGACTGAACAACGGCACGATCGCCCAATCATGGAGCGGCGCCGGCGTCAGCGGGATGCCCGACTTTTCGGGGGGGCCGGGCTCCGGCGATCTGGGCGGCCTCGTCGCCGACAATAGCGGGCTCATCACGCAGTCGTATGCGACAGGGGGCGTGAGCGGCGGCGGCTGGGCGTTCGTCGGCGGGCTCGCCGGGCGCAGCAGCGGGACGATCACGCAATCGTTCTCGACCGGCTCGGTTTCGGGCGGCGGCGGTTCTTACTGGTTTGGCCCGGGAGGCGGAGCGGGCGGGCTGATCGGCGCAGGCAGCGGCGGCGGCAGCGACGACTACTGGAACGCGCAAACGTCGGGCATGCAGACTGATGGCGGCGGCGCCCCCGCGCAAAACGGATTGACCACCGCGCAAATGGGCAACCCGGCCAGCTTCGTCGGATGGGACTTCAGCGCAAACGGTGCATGGGCGATGCCGGCCGGCGCCACGTTCCCGGAATTGCGATGGCAGGTCGCGCCTTCGGCCGGAGCGGGGTCAGGATCGGCGTCCGGATCGGTGTCATCGGCTCGGTCGCTTTAGTCGCGATTCGTTCCTCGCTCGGGGGCACGCCAGGCGATGCGAAGAAGTTCGCATGCACCCATCCCATCTTGCTGCCGAAGCACGTGTGACGCTCGCTCAGCGCCTGGTAGAGCGGCGAGCGTCGCAGCGGCCGTGCGGTATCGAGACCACTCACGCCCGTTGAAACTTCATCACCCAGTTGGTTTCCCAGGTCGCCCCACCGTCATCTGAAAACGCCTGCTGCCACGTTGCACTATCGGGAGCGATGTCGGACCAGACGAAGCGGATCTTGATGGGCCGGCCTTCGAAAATATCGGTGCCGAGGAATGTCCCTATTCCGTCCTGGAAGCGCCCCACCACGGCGGGATCGACTTGATGCGGATGGCGACTGTCGATCCATCGGATGGCCCACTGCCCCGTCGTCAGATCGAAACTGCGCAACGACGCGGCGCGGTAGGCGCCCGACGGCAACTCAATCACGTTGTCGTCGATATTGACCTGGCTACCGACAAGCGACCACAGCTTCATCGTGCCGCCGAATGCCTCCCACTCGGTGCATCCGGCGAGGCGCTGCTTCAGTCGTTGATGCGCCACGGTCCAATCGCCGATCAGGAAATCGAAGTCGTGCAGACCGGATTGGTCGTTCATCGATTGGTCGTTCATCGGTCTCTCGTTCGTCGTTTTCTCGTGCCGCCAGTCTGGGTCATAATATATGCCATCGAGTGTCATGTTTAGATGAGAGCCCGTATGCGCGCGAGTCGTTTGCTTTCGATCCAGATGCTCTTGCAAACGCGCGGCCGCATGAGTGCGCGCGAGCTTGCCAAGGAACTCGAGGTGTCGGTGCGAACGCTGCATCGCGACATCGATCAACTCGCTGCGGCGGGCGTGCCGGTCGTGGCAGACCGCGGGCGCGAGGGCGGCTTCAAGTTGCTCGATGGTTGGAAGACGACCCTCACGGGCCTCACCGCGGCCGAATCGCAGGCCGTGTTTCTCAGTGGGCTGGCGATTCCTGCGGCGCAGCTCGGGCTCAAAGACGAGGTCGAATCGGCGCGGCTCAAACTGCTGGCAGCGCTGCCGGCTGGCGCACGCGACGACGCGCAGCGCGTCAGTTCGCGGCTGCACCTCGACCCGGTCGACTGGTACCGCGATGCCGAGCCGGTGCCGCAACTGGCGACGATTGCCGAGGCGGTATGGCGCGAGCAGCAGCTCGCGATCTGTTATGAGAGCTGGAAGACTACGGCGGCGCGCATCGTCGAACCCCTCGGTCTGGTGCTGAAAGCCGGCATCTGGTACCTCGTGGGCGTGGTGAAAAACGAACCCCGCACGTTCCGCATCTCCAATATCATGGCCGCTGAAATGCTGCCGGAGACCGTCCGTCGTCCGCAGAAATTCGATCTCGCCACGTACTGGCGTGCGTCGATCGAGCGCTTCGAGCGCGAGTTGTATCGATCGGAAGCGACGTTGCTGGCGACGCCGGCCGGACTCAAGAGCCTGAGCTATGTCAGCAGCGCGGTAGCGCGCGCCGTGGCGGCATCATCGCGAGCACCAGGCGAAGACGGGCGAAGCAAGGTGCGCATTCCGATTGAATCGATCGAGCATGCGACCGGGCAGTTGTTGCGGCTCGCGCCCGAAGTCGAAGTGATAGCGCCTGAGCCATTGCGCATTTCGATCATCGAACGCATCGGCGCAATAGCGAAGCTGTACGGCCTGACTAGCTACTGAGCGCACGAAGTTCGCCGGCCAACACGCCTTTCAGCGTGCGCACGAAGAGCCCGACGATGGCGATGCTGGCGATGCCGAGCAGCAACACGCCGACGCTGTTGGTGAAGGGTCCGGGGTTCGCGCCGGCGTAGCGCAACGCGCAAATGGCCGACGCGGCGAGCGGAAAGCTGACGGCCCACCACTTGCGAGTGCCCTTACCGATGATCACGAAAGTGAGACTCGGCGGAGTTCGAGTCGCTTTTACGCGCAACCTGGGCGCGTTCGTTGGCAGGGCGATTCCGGTCATCGGAGAGGTGTTTTTGGCGCGCGACGCGTTCATGATCATGCGCAATACAGTCACGACTTATAACCGCCTCGCGAACCCGGACGATCGAGTGCCCCTATGAAAGATGCGACGTGGGAAAGGCTGGAGGCGTTCGCCCGAGAAGAGCTTGGTCGCCCCTTGTTCGGCGGTCGACTCAACCTGCAGCCATCGTCGCGCCTCGAGGAGGACCTGGGCCTGACAGGACTCGACGCCGTCGGATTTATCGAAAAGTGGGCGGCAACTTTCAACGTGCGGGCGCAAGATTTCCCGTACAGGCGCTACTTTGCCCCGGAAGGGCAGCAGTTGCTCTCGTCGTTCCTAGGCCTATTTTCCAAACGGGTTCGCCAGCCGGCGCTGGTACCGTTGACGCTGGGAATGTTGGCGGCGGCGATGCGCCGTGGGCAGTGGGATACCGCGGAAATTGAGGCAACCGCGAATCGGAACGATTGACGCAGAACGATTCGGCGTGCACCGGTTCGCCCCAAAAACCAAACGGGCTACGCATTCGCGTAGCCCGTTCGTTATTTGGTGCCGGCTGCAGGACTCGAACCCGCCACCTGATGATTACAAATCAACTGCTCTACCAGATGAGCTAAGCCGGCGTGAGTCCGCGATTCTACTTCATTTCACGACTTTGAGGTGGCCTTTCCCGCCGCCGCCTTTACCGCCATCGTCATCGGGACGCGAGGGCTGGGAAGGCTGGGAAGGCCGGGCAGCGCGGGAAGGACGCGAAGGCCGCCCCGCATCGCTCTTCGCCGCAGGCGCCCCATCTCCCGCCTCAGACGAAACCTCGGATTCCGCAACCGGCAGATCCTCCACTTCGCTGCTGGCCACCGGCCCGCCGCTTTGCGCAGCGCCGGTCGCAGGCTCGACAGGAAACGCCATCCCCTGCCCGTTCTCGCGCGCATAGATCGCCAGCACGTTCGCCACCTGCACTTCGATCTTGTGCACCTTGCCCGAGAAGCGAGCACTGAACTCGATCCACTCGTTGCCCATTTGCAGCTGACTCGTCGCCTCGAAGCTGATGTTCAGCACGATCTCGTCGTTGTGCACGAACTGACGCGGAACGCGCGTCTGGTTATCCACCCGCACGGCGATGTGCGGCGTATAGCCATTGTCCGTACACCACTCGTACAACGCACGCAGCAAATAAGGCTTAGTCGAAATCTCTTGCATCAACTGTCCTCATACAGAATCCGGCGCGTCGCCCGCCACCCGCGAAGGCCCGGGCGCGCACCCGAAACCGATTTACCGGCGCATCACCTTTTCCGAGGGCGTCAGCGCCTCGATGTAAGCCGGACGGCTGAAGATACGCTCAGCGTACTTCATCAGCGGCGCCGCATTCTTCGACAACTCGATGCCGTAATGGTCAAGACGCCACAACAGCGGCGCGATCGCCACGTCGAGCATCGAGAACTCTTCGCCGAGCATGTACTTGTTCTTCAGGAAGATCGGCGCCAGTTGCGTCAACCGATCGCGAATCGCAAGACGCGCCTTCTCATGATTCTTCTCAGCCGCTTTGCCCTTCTCGTTCTCGAGCGTGCCGACGTGAACGAACAACTCCTTCTCGAAGTTCAGCAGGAACAGGCGCGCGCGCGCACGCTGCACCGGATCGGCCGGCATCAGCTGCGGATGCGGAAAGCGCTCGTCGATGTACTCGTTGATGATGTTCGATTCGTACAGGATCAAATCGCGCTCGACGAGAATCGGCACCTGCCCGTACGGATTCATCACGGCGATGTCTTCCGGCTTGTTGAACAAGTCGACGTCGCGGATCTCGAAGTCCATGCCCTTTTCGAACAACACCAGCCGGCAACGCTGGGAAAACGGGCAAGTTGTGCCGGAATACAAAACCATCATGTCTAAAGTTTCCTCAAAAAGCTGAAGGGCCGACGCGTAAAAGAGCCCACTCCGAGCTCCCCCCTGCGCCGGCCCCACACCGTGTCACGGCGTGTTTATTTGACGTCTTTCCAGTACGCCGCGTTGAGCCGCCAGGCGAAAAACGACAGTACGCCCAGGAAGATCAGCACCCACACGCCAAGCTGTCGGCGCGTCTGCTGGCTCGGCTCGGACATCCAAGTCAAGTACGCGACCAGGTCGGCCACGGCAGAATCATAATCTACCCGGGACATCGTCCCAGGTTTTACCACTTGGAAGCCCGTGAACTGATGCGTCGTCTCTCCCGTTTCCGCATCCTTCACCTCCTCGAACTTCGCCGTACGCACACCCTGCAATTGCCACAGCACGTTAGGCATGCCGACGTTGTTGAACACCATGTTGTTCCAGCCCGTCGGCCGCGTATCGTCGCGATAGAAGCTGCGCAAATACGTATAAAGCCAGTCGCTGCCCCGCGCACGCGCCTCCACGGACAAATCGGGCGGCGCAACGCCGAACCAGGCCTTCGCGTCGTCGGGACGCATCGCCACCGACATCGTGCTGCCGACTTTATCGCTCGTAAAGAGCAGGTTCTGCTCGATCTCCTTCTGGGAAATCCCGATCTGCTCCAGCGCGCTGTACCGCATCAGGTTCGCACTGTGGCAGTTCAGGCAATAGTTTACAAACAATTGCGCCCCGTGCTGCAACGACGCGATGTTGTGCATGTTGTCAGGCGCACGATCCAGCGGAAAACCTTCCTCCGCATGCGCCGATCCCAGCGCCGCCGCCAACGTCAAAAGGCTCGCCCCGCCGATACGCGCGAGCTTGCTCAGCCAGTTCTTCATATCGTAGTGTCCTCGCTCGCGATTAATGGGGCTTGAAGCGAACCCGCTCCGGCGGCTGCTTGAACGTGCCAAGCCGGGTCCAGAACGGCATGCCCAGGAAGAACGCGAAATAGATCAGCGCGCAGATCTGGGCGATCAACGTCGCCGCCGGCGAAGGCGGCTTCGTCCCCAAAAACGCCAGCGTCAGGAACGCCAGCACGAAGATCCCATAGAAGACCTTGTGGAAGAACGGCCGATAACGAATCGACTTGACCGGGCTGCGATCGAGCCACGGCAGGAAGAACAGCGAAATCACGGCCGAGCCCATCACGACCACACCCCAGAACTTCGCCTCGGTCACCGCCATGAACACGATCAGGAGCGCGGCCAGCACCGGCAAGCCAATGCGCCATTTGCCGCGCGCCCGCGCGAGGGCAAGCAGCCCGAGCAGGCCGACGATGATCATCAGCACGATCTTGAACGGGTCGGTCGTCGCGCGCAGCATCGCGTAGAAGGCCGTGAAGTACCAGACCGGCGCGATTTCGGGCGGCGTTTGCAGCGGGTTGGCGGGGATGAAGTTGTTCGCTTCGAGGAAGTATCCGCCCATCTCCGGCGCGAAGAAGATGATCGCCGCAAAGACGATCAGGAACACGCAAACGCCGAAGAAGTCATGCACCGAATAGAAGGGATGGAACGGGATGCCGTCGAGCGGCTTGCCGGCCGGATCTTTCTTCGCCTTGATCTCGATGCCGTCAGGATTGTTCGACCCCACTTCGTGCAACGCAACGATATGGACGAACACCAGCCCGAGCAGCACAAGCGGAATGGCGATGACGTGAAACGCGAAGAAGCGGTTCAGCGTGATGTCGGAGACAACGTAGTCGCCACGAATCCAGAGCGAGAGGTCGGGACCGACGAACGGAATCGCCGAGAACAGGTTGACGATCACCTGTGCGCCCCAGTAGGACATCTGTCCCCACGGCAGCAGGTAGCCGAAGAACGCTTCGGCCATGAGACACAGGAAGATCGCGCAGCCGAAGATCCATACGAGTTCGCGCGGCTTGCGGTACGACCCGTACATGAGGCCGCGGAACATGTGCAGATAAACGACGACGAAGAACATCGAGGCGCCCGTCGAATGCATGTAGCGGATCAGCCAGCCCCACGGCACCTCGCGCATGATGTACTCGACCGACGCGAACGCAAGCTGCGAATCGGGCTTGTAGTTCATCGTCAGGAAGATACCCGTGACGATCTGGTTCACGAGCACGAGCAGCGCGAGCGAGCCGAAGAAGTACCAGAAGTTGAAGTTCTTCGGCGCGTAGTACTCGGATAAATGCGCCTTCCACGTCGAGGTCATCGGGAAGCGCCGGTCGATCCAGCCGACCAGCCCGGTCGATTCCACCTGGTTTTCCGTTGTGGCCATTTACGCTTCTCCGTGTTCGTCTTTACCGATCACGACTGTCTTGCCGCCGTTCGTGAACATGTAGGGGGGAACGTCGAGGTTCTGCGGCGCAGGCTTGTTCTTGAAGACGCGGCCGTCCAGATCGTAGGTGGAGCCGTGACACGGGCACAGGAAGCCGCCGGGCCAGTTGTCGGGCAGGTTCGGCTGCGGGCCCGGCGTAAAGCGCGCTGTCGGCGAGCAGCCCAGATGCGTGCAGACGGCGACGACGATGAGGATGTTCTTGTGATCGGCCCGCGACCGGTACTCGTTGTTGCAGTACTCGGGCAGCGGCATCGTGAATGGGTTCTTCGACTGCGGATCGGCAACTTCGGGGTCGGCCTTTTTGACCTCGGCGAGCATGTCGTCCGTTCGGTTCAGAATCCACACGGGTTTGCCGCGCCACGAGACGGTCATCATCTCGCCCGGCTTCAGACCGCTGATATCCACTTCAACGGGCGCGCCGCCCGCTTTTGCTTTTGCCGATGGCTCTAAGGAGTCCACGAAAGGCACTACGGCGGCTACGCCTCCAAAGCCGCCCATTACGGACGTCGCAATCAGCCAGGTACGGCGGCTGCTGTCGACGCGTTGCTCTTCTTTATCTCGCATCACACGCCCCACTTCCGAGTTGGATTTTCCGTCACCGCTTTTGTTGCCGCCGCTAGTTTGCGCGAATGGAGTCGGCATTTACAAGAGCCGTCAGTCAAAAACCGTGCGAAGCGCTGATTCTTAAGGGTTTCCCCGCAGCCCGCGGACAGCCTTTCGCCCTCATTCCTCGTTAAGTGTTTCCTCCGTATTTCGTTTTTCGGCATACCCGCCGCACGGCGAATTGATTCGCATCATTTCAAGCACGGACATCAGCGAATAATGCAGCACAAAATTGCGGCACCGCATCAGACGGGATTATGGATATCGATAAACAGATGCTCGACGTCGAAGCGCTCCGACAGATGTGCGCCCAGCGCCTGAACGCCGTAGCGTTCCGTCGCATGGTGCCCCGCAGCAAGAAAGGCGACGCCGCTTTCGGCCGAGATATGGGTCGTCTGCTCCGAGATCTCGCCGGTCAGGTAGACATCGGCGCCCGCCTCGATGGCAGCCTCGAAGTAGTGCTGCGCGCCGCCCGTACACCACGCGATCCGGCGCAGTTCGGAGTCGGCGTCGCCAAGCAGAAGCGGGGTACGGCCGAGCGTCTGTTCGACCTGAGCGGCGAAATGCGCGAGCGTGACGGGCATCGGCAGTGTCGTCATCCAACCGAGCCCGTCGGCCCCGAAGCGCGATTCGCCGATGAGGCCGAGCCGCGCGCCAAGCTGCGCGTTGTTCCCCAGTTCGGGATGATCGTCGAGCGGCAGGTGATAAGCGAACAGGTTGATGTCGTTGGCGATGAGCTGCTTGAGCCGCCGATACTTGCGGCCTGTCACCTGCGGCGTCTCGTTGCGCCAGAAATAGCCGTGATGGACGAGGACCGCATCGGCGCCCCATTCGGTGGCCGCCTCCAGGAACGCGAGCGAAGCCGTGACGCCCGTCGCGATCTTGTCAATGCGCCGACGGCCCTCAACTTGCAGGCCGTTCGGGCTGTAGTCCTTGAAACGACCGATGTCGAGCATGTCGTTCAAGTACAATTCAAGTTCGATCCGATCCATAGAAACCTCGATTCTTCAAATGCTTAGACGCTTCTGGCTGCTTTTCGCCCAAGCGGTGACGGTGCTGCTCGCATTACTGTTCATCGTGGTCACGCTCAAGCCCCAATGGCTGCAGCGGCAAGGGCAATTCGGGAAGCAGCTCGCCTCCCCGATCGTCGCACTGCGTGAAGTCGCGCCGGGTTCGGGCTCCGGACCGGCGACCGCCTCCTATGCCGAGGCCGCCCAAAAAGCGATGCCGGCCGTCGTCAACGTATTCTCGGGCAAGGGTGGCGCGACGCCGCCCAATCCGCACGCGAAGGATCCGCTGTTCCGCTATTTCTTCGGCAACCCCAAGAACCCGCAGCAACAGCAGCAACAGCCGCCGCGAGACGAAGCCGCGACGAACCTGGGCTCGGGCGTCATCGTCAGCTCGGAAGGCTACATTCTAACGAACGAACATGTCGTGGATGGGGCGGACGAGATCGAGGTGGCGCTGCCCGACGGCCGCCGTACCAACGCGAAAGTGATCGGCGTCGATCCCGAAACGG
Source organism: Trinickia soli (assembly GCF_002879855.1). Taxonomy (GTDB): domain Bacteria; phylum Pseudomonadota; class Gammaproteobacteria; order Burkholderiales; family Burkholderiaceae; genus Trinickia; species Trinickia soli. The sequence continues at coordinate 58,041 of NZ_PNYB01000014.1, forward strand.
ATCTCGCCGTGCTCAAGATCGCCATGACGAACCTGCCGACGATCACGCTGGGCCGGATCGACCAGGCGCACGTGGGTGATGTCGTGCTGGCGATCGGCAACCCGTTCGGCGTGGGCCAGACGGTCACCATGGGCATCATCAGCGCGCTGGGGCGCAATCACCTCGGCATCAACACGTTCGAGAACTTCATTCAAACCGATGCGCCGATCAATCCCGGCAACTCGGGCGGCGCGCTCGTCGACGTCAACGGCAATCTGCTTGGGATCAATACGGCGATCTACTCGCGCTCGGGCGGCTCGCTCGGCATCGGCTTCGCCATTCCCGTGTCGACGGCGCGCAGCGTGCTCGAAAGCATCATCACGACGGGTTCGGTCACGCGCGGGTGGATCGGCGTCGAGCCGCAGGATGTCACGCCGGCGATCGCCGAATCCTTCGGGCTCGAGCAGCGGGGCACGATCGTCGCGGGCGTCCTGCAGGGCGGCCCGGCCGATAAAGCCGGCATCAAACCGGGCGACGTCCTGCTGGACGTGAACGGGCAGGAAATCACCGACACGACGCGGCTGTTGAACGTCATCGCGCAAATCAAGCCCGGCACGCAGGCCAAGGTCAAACTGATGCGTAAGAAGAAAGAGATGGATGTCGTCGTCACGATTGGCCGACGCCCGCCGCCGCCCAAGCAGGCGGCCAACGAAGACGGCAATAGCGACTCGCAGCAGGAAGAGTGACGGCGGAAAGCGCGAGCGGCGATCCTCAGCCGACCGCGCCCTCTTCGTCCACTACCGGGCGGTCCTTCCCGACGATCAAGCGCGCCGCGATGATTCCGGCTTCGTAAAGGATGATGAGCGGCAACGCCAGAATCAATTGCGAAAAGACATCGGGCGGCGTGACGACGGCCGCCACGATGAACGCGCCCACGACCACATAGGGCCGAATGCTGCGCAGCTTTTTGAGCGTCAGCACGTTCATCCGCACGAGCAGCACGACGATGATCGGCACTTCGAACGTCACGCCGAACGCAAGAAACATCGATAAAACGAAACTCAGATAATTGTCGATGTCGGTCGACATCTGCACATCGAGCGGCGCGTTGTAGTGCGCCATGACGCGAAAGATGGTCGGAAACACGACGAAGTACGCGAACGCCATCCCGCATAGAAACAGCAGGTAGCTGCTGCCGACGAGCGGTGCAACGAGCTTCTTCTCGTGCTGATACAGCCCCGGCGCCACGAACGCCCAGATCTGATACAGCACGATCGGCAGCGCTATGACGAGCGCCACCAGCATGGTCACCTTGACGGGCACGAAGAACGAGCCCGTGACGTCGGTCACGATCATGCGCCCGCCTTTGGGCAGGTTTTCCATCAACGGCCGCGCCAGCACCTTGAAAATGTCCGTCGCCCAGTAGACGAGCGAGAGAAACACGACGATGACGGCGATCCCGGCTTTGATGATGCGGTCGCGCAACTCGACGAGATGCGAGATAAACGACTCTTCTTTGCTTTCGCTTGACTTGTGCTGCGGGTCGCTCACGCCGGCCCTCTTAAGAAGAAGATCGACGCGCGGCGCGCCGAGAAATCGGAAGATGGGGAGCGTCAATGACGCGCATGGCTCGGATCAAAGAAACCGCCGCTGCTTGCGCAGGCTCGGGGGCGTATGCCGCGCGACACGCGCGGCGCCCGATTGCACCCGCGTGCGTCGGCCCGTGGCCCGCTTGTACCAGACCGGCGCCGCCGTCCGCTTGACACGCCAACTGACGCGCTTGACGGCGACCCCCGCCGACGCTCTGCGCCAAGCGTAATCCGCCGCCGTGGCAGCGCTTGTGCCCGCGCCCCCAGCGGCCGCGTCTTCGGCTGCGGCAGCGGCTGCGCCGATACTCGGCGAGACCGATGTAGCCGAGCGGAATGCGTCGTTGAGTTCGGACTCGTGCTTGCGAATATTGTCGTGAATCGTGTTTTCGACGTTGCGCGCGGCCGACTCGAATTCGGTCTTCATCCGGCGCAGCTCGTCGAGTTCGATTTCACGCGTGACTTCCGCCTTCACGTCGTTGATGTAGCGTTGCGCGCGCCCGAACAGCGCACCTGCCGTGCGTGCGACGCGCGGCAGCCGCTCCGGCCCCAGTACGACGAGCGCGACTACGCCGATCAGCGCCATCTTCGTCAGTCCGAGATCGAGCATGTAAGTGGCCTAAGCGTCTGTTGTCGGTTGTGCGTTGATATCCTTCCACCGTTTCGCTGCGCCTGCGTGCCGCGCCGTGCCGGCGGGCGCGCGGGGCGCTCAGCGGTAATCGTTCGAGCGTGTCTTTTCCTTCGCTTCGACATCGATCGCGCCGGAGCGCGGCAATTCGCGCCGCTCGGTGTCAGCGGGCGTCGACGAAGACGGCGTATCGGCATCCTTCATGCCTTCCTTGAAGCCTTTCACCGCACTGCCCAAATCGCTGCCCATGCTGCGCAGACGCTTTGTGCCGAACACGAGCGCGACGATCAAAAGCACGATCAACCAGTGCCAAATGCTGAATGAACCCATGAGAACCTCCCGAGCTTTCCGACCGCACTGCCGCGGCGGCAAAGAATACCGGCCTTGCGGCCGTAATGTGGAACGCGTGCGCTCCGCTGTGGACCGATGCGAACAAGGTTCGCCGCGCCTTCAACCCATCCGCTTCCACGGCCGCGGACCGGCAAGTATGTGCGCATGCAAGTGATAGACCTCCTGGCCTCCACCCGGCCCCGTATTGATGACCGTGCGAAACCCCGTATCGCCGCCCGTGTATGCGCAACCGAGCTGCTCGGCCAAGCGCGCCACCAGAATCATCATTTTACCAAGCAGAGGAGCATCGCCTTCGGTGCAATTGGACAGCGTTTCCACGTGTTTTCGGGGAATCACGAGAACGTGCGTGTCGGCCGCCGGATGGATGTCCTTGAAGGCGACGAAATCGTCGTCTTCGTGAACTTTCGTGCTCGGAATCTCGCCGGCGGCAATTTTGCAAAAGAGGCAGTTGTCGTGACTCATGGTGTTCCTGGTTGCGAAACGAAGGCCCGCCGCGCGGTCAGATCAGAACCACGCGCGCGGATCGAGCGGCTTGTTGTCGTAGAGGTACAGCCAGCCCTTGACGATACGGTACAGCATCCAAATCGATACGACCGTCAGAACGGCGAAGCCGATGACGACGAATACCAGCACCGCGCCGATGATATAGCCGACGAGCCCCATCCAAAACGTGCGGATCAGCCATTCCAGGTGCGGCTCCGACGGCGTGCCGGCGGCATCGCCGCGCTTCAGATAAGCGATGATGACGGCCACGATGATCGAGATGCCACCCGTGAACCAATGCAGCGCATAGAGCCCATAGAGGATGTGCGTGAGCGTGCGCAGGTCGCGCTCGCGGCCGATCTCGGAGCCGGTGTAAGGCGTGGGCGTACCCGGTCGCTGTTCCATTGTCGTTCTCCTGCTCGCGTTAAGCGCAATACCCGACCGTTCGCGTCGGGGTGTATCTCGCGCCGGCTCAACCGCCGTTTTCTTCGCGCTCGCGCCGCTTTCTCAGCGCCTTTTCCTCGATGCCGGACAGTCCTTCGCGCCGTTCGAGCTCGGCGATGACGTCCGCGGGGCTCAGATCGTAGTGCGACAGCATGACCAGGCAGTGAAACCAGAGATCGGCCACTTCGCCGACGAGCGCCGAGGGTGCGCCGCCCTGGCGCACGTCCTTCGCGGCGAGCACGACTTCGGTGGCTTCTTCGCCGATCTTCTTCAGGACGGCATCGTCGCCCTTGTGGAACAGGCGCGAGACGTAGGACACCTCGGGGTCGCCGCCCTTGCGGCTGTCGATGACGGCGGCGAGCCGCAGCAATGTGTCTTCGGTGGTGGGCGCGGCGGCGCCCGCTGGCGTGGTTTGCATCATCGGTAGATCTGTTCAGGGTCTTTCAGCACGGGATCGACGGCCACCCAGTCGCCTTCGTCCGCCGTACCTTCGAATTTCTGGAAAAAGCAGGAATGGCGCCCGGTATGACAGGCGATGCCCGACACCTGCTCGACCTTGAGCAGGACGACATCTTCGTCACAATCGAGCCGCACTTCATGGACGCGCTGCACGTGGCCGGACTCTTCGCCCTTGAACCACAGACGCTGGCGCGAACGCGAGAAATAGACGGCGCGCCCCGTTTCGATCGTCTTGGCGAGCGCCTCGCGGTTCATCCACGCAAACATCAGCACGTCGCCCGTCGTCGCTTCCTGCGCAATGACAGGCACGAGACCGTTCGCGTCCCATTGGACTTTATCGAGCCATACTCTTTCGGCGGGAGCCGTCATCATTGCCTCACCGAAATGCCGCGCTCGGCCATGAAGCGCTTGGCCTCGCCGACCGTATGCTCGCCGTAGTGGAAAATGCTCGCGGCGAGCACGGCGTCCGCGTGGCCCTCCACGATGCCGTCGGCCAGATCCTTCAGCGAGCCGACACCGCCCGACGCAATGACGGGCACCGGCACGGCATCGGACACCGCTCGCGTCAGCGCAAGGTCGAAGCCGCTCTTCGTGCCGTCGCGATCCATGCTCGTCAACAGGATTTCGCCGGCGCCGTATTCGGCCATTTGCCTGGCCCACGCTACGGCGTCAAGCCCCGTCGCCTTGCGCCCGCCGTGCGTAAACACTTCCCAGCGCGCCGGCTCGCCCTCGCCGGATACGCGCTTTGCATCGATTGCGACGACGATGCACTGCGAGCCGTATTTCAGCGCGGCCTCCCGCACCAGTTCGGGGCGGGCGACCGCCGACGAATTCATGCTGATCTTGTCGGCGCCCGCGTTCAGCAGCCGCCGTACGTCGTCGACCGTGCGCACGCCGCCGCCCACCGTCAACGGAATGAATACCTGCGCCGCGACCGCTTCAATGATAGGCAGAATCAGATCGCGTTGATCGGACGTGGCGGTGATGTCGAGGAAGGTCAGTTCGTCGGCGCCTTGCTCGTCGTATCGACGCGCGATCTCGACCGGATCGCCGGCATCGCGCAGCTCGACGAAGTTGACGCCCTTGACGACGCGGCCAGCGGTCACGTCCAGACAGGGGATGATGCGTTTAGCTAGAGCCATGATGGTGCAATTGCCGCTAAGTAAGCCGCCTGCGACTGCGCAGACGGCGTGAAGCCGTGACGGATACCGGCCCGCTGGCCGCACGGCCGACGCCGTATGCGCGAGCGGGCCGAATGCGGCCCAACCTGACCGCGGCCCGGTACACCGGGCGCGCCTTCGCCGTGGCGGAGGTCAGGCGTCGTCCGATTCGCGCAGCATATCGGCCCGCTTCTGCGCGGCCGCGAAATCGAGGTCGCCCGAGTAGATCGCGCGCCCGCAAATCACGCCCTCGATGCCTTCGTCTTCGACTTCGCAGAGCGCGTCGATATCGGCCAGATTGGACAGCCCGCCGCTTGCGATCACGGGGATCTTCACGGCGCGCGCAAGCCGCACCGTCGCTTCGATATTGATGCCCTGAAGCATGCCGTCACGGCCGATGTCGGTGTAAATGATCGACTCGCAGCCATAATCCTCGAACTTTTGGGCCAGATCGACGACCTCGTGGCCCGTGAGCTTGCTCCACCCGTCCGTGGCGACCTTCCCGTCCTTGGCGTCGAGGCCGACGATGATGTGGCCGCCGAACGCCGTGCAGGCGTCTTGCAGGAAACCCGGATTCTTCACGGCGGCCGTGCCGATGATGACGTACGACAAGCCATCGTCGAGGTAGCGCTCGATCGTTTCCAGATCGCGGATACCGCCGCCGAGCTGCACGGGAATTTCGGTGCCGACTTCGTCGATGATGGCGCGAATCGCCTCTTCGTTCCTCGGCTTACCCGCAAAGGCGCCGTTCAAATCGACGAGGTGCAGCCGCCGGGCGCCGCGGTCGACCCAATGCCGGGCCATCGCCGCGGGATTCTCTGAAAATATCGTCGCCTGGTCCATATCGCCTTGTTTGAGGCGCACACACTGACCGTCTTTGAGGTCGATGGCGGGAATCAGCAGCATAGCAATCGCGTGAAATCTGGGAGGTTGGATGTCGGCGGCCCCCCCCACTTGGGCGCAAGCATGCCCGACGTGGATGAGCCGTGTCGCTTAGTGTAGTACAACTCTTCGAGGGCTCCGCTTGCTCGCCGTCGGGTTCGGACGAAGCGTGCAGGCAGCCGCCCCATGTTCATGGGTTCCAGTCGACGAAATTGCGATACACGCGCAGCCCCGACGCAGCGCTTTTTTCGGGGTGGAACTGCGTCGCAAACAGGTTTTCGCGCGCCACGGCAGAGGTGAAGATCGCGCCGTAATCGGTTTCGCCGACCGTATGCAGCGGGTTTTCGGGAACCACATAATAGCTGTGGACGAAGTAGAAGAACGCGCCGTCCGGGACGCCGGCCCAAAGCGGGTGCGCGCGCGTCTGCCGCACGCGGTTCCAGCCCATTTGCGGCACCTTGAAACGCGAGCCGTCGTCCTGCAGCCGGCCTTCGAGCGCAAAGCGGACGACTTTGCCCGGCATGAGCCCGAGGCCCGGCGTCGAGCCTTCTTCGCTCCAGTCGAACAGCATTTGCTCGCCGACGCACACGCCCATGAGCGGCTTGGCGCGCGACGCTTCGAGCACGGCTTCCTGCAGGCCCGATTCGCCGAGGCAGCGCATGCAGTCTGGCATCGCCCCCTGACCGGGCAAGACGACCCGATCGGCCGCACGAATGCCGTCGGGGCGGTCGACGATCGCCACGTCCACTTCGGGTGCGGCCTTCTTCAGCGCCTGGTACACCGAGCGCAGGTTGCCCATCCCGTAATCCACAATCGCAATCTTTTTCATCGCATGCAGCGCTTCTCAGCGCAAGTTAGGCAATAACGCCTTCAATCCGTCGACGATGAACTCCACCGCCAGCGCCGACAACATCAAACCCATGAGCCGCGTGCCGATATTGATCCCCGTCTGCCCGACCCAGCGGGCGATCGGCCCCGCAAGCCGCAGCGCCCCGAAGCAGATGATCGCGATCACGAGGCCGATCGCGACGAGGCCGATCCGATCGTACCAGTGCGCGACGCTCGCCGAATAGACGATCACCGTGCTGATCGTGCCCGGCCCCGTCAACAGCGGGATCGCGAGCGGCACGACCGCAATGCTGTTCTTCGACTCGGCTTCGTCGCGCTCCTCGGGCGTCGCGCGCGTGTTGCCGATCTGTGCATTGAGCATATTCACAGCCATCAGCAGCATGATGATGCCGCCGCCCACTTCGAGCGAACCGACCGAAATGCCGAAAAAGCTGATGATCTGCTGACCGAGCAACGTCGTGATCGCGATCACGCAGAACACCGAGATCGAAGCGATGCGGATCGTGCGATGCCGCTCCGCGTCGGATTGCTCCGTCGTGAGGCTCAAGAAGAACGGCACCGCGCCGACCGGATTGATCAGCGCCAGCAGTGAAATGAACGATTTAAGAAGATCCATCGCTAGCCGGCGCTCACGGGGAGCAGCCGGTCCGTCGGTCGAGGTCCAAACCTGCTGACAGGTAGGTCAGAGCCTTGGTCAGAGACTGCCCTTGGTCGACGGAATCTGCCCCGCCGCACGTTCGTCGAGCTCTACTGCCATGCGCAGCGCACGGCCGAATGCCTTGAACACCGTTTCCAGCTGATGGTGCGCGTTCAACCCGCGCAGGTTGTCGACATGCAGCGTCACGCCTGCATGGTTGACGAAGCCACGGAAAAACTCGATCGACAGATCGACATCGAACGTGCCGATCCGCGCCCGCGTAAACGGCACGTGAAATTCGAGCCCCGGCCGCCCCGAGAAATCGATGACGACGCGCGAAAGCGCCTCGTCGAGCGGTACATAGGCGTGACCGTAACGGCGGATGCCCTTCTTGTCGCCGATAGCCTTGGCCACGGCCATCCCGAGTGTGATGCCCGTATCCTCGACCGTATGGTGGTCGTCGATATGGAGGTCGCCTTGCGCCTCGATGTCCAGGTCGATCAGGCCATGACGGGCGATCTGATCGAGCATGTGGTCGAGAAACGGCACGCCGGTGGCCAGCGTCTGCTTGCCCGTGCCGTCCAGATTGATCTTCACACGGATCTTCGTTTCGCTGGTATCGCGAAACACTTCCGCTACGCGCATGGAAAACCTCGAAGTCACTTTATTTCAGCGCGCGCTCTAGCGCCGCCAGCATTTGTGCGTTTTCAATGGGCGCACCCACCGTCAAACGCAAACAATTGGCCAACAATGGGTGCATTTTACCCACGTTTTTGACCAAAACCTTCGCATTCAGCAGCGCATCGAACGCGGCATCGGCGTCCGGCACCCGAACGAGCAGGAAATTGGCTGCGCTCGGAAACACCGTCGCGCCCGGCAGCGCGGCCAGCGCAGCCGATAATTTCCCGCGCTCCGCACGCAGTTCCGCGGCCTGCGCTTCGAGCACGTCGACGTGATCGAGCATGAATTCGGCCGCCGCCTGCGTCAGTACATTGACGTTGTAGGGCGGACGCACTTTGTCGAATTCCTTGAGCCAGACGGGCGGCCCGGCCAGGTAGCCGAGCCGGATTCCGGCGAGGCCCAGCTTCGATACCGTCCGCATGACGACGACGTTGTCGTAGTCGAGCACGCGGCCGATCCAGCTCTTTTGCGCGAACGGCTGATAGGCTTCGTCGATGACGACCAAGCTGCCCTTCGCGCCCGCGATGATGCGTTCGATGTCGGCATCGGGGTACAGCGTGCCCGTCGGATTGTTCGGGTAGGCCAGGTAGATGACGGCCGGCTTGTGTTCAGCGATCGCGGCCAACATGGCATCGACGTCGAGCGTCAGATCCGCGCGGTGCGGCACGCCGACGAACGCGAGTTGGGCGAGCTTCGCCGACATCTGGTACATGACGAAGCCCGGCACCGGCGCAAGCAGCTTCGCGCCCGGCTTCGCACACGCGATGGCGATCATGCTGATGATCTCGTCGGAGCCGTTGCCGAGCAGCAACTCGGCGCCCGCCGGCACGCCCATCACCTGCTTGAGCTTGTCCACGAGCACAGCGGGCCGCGGCTCGGGGTAACGGTTCAACGCAACGCCGGCCAATACCTCGCCCAGCTCGGCAGCAAGCGCCGCGGGCAGCGGGAACGGGTTCTCCATCGCATCGAGCTTCACGAAGCCCTTTGCGTCGGCTACGGCGTAGGTCGTCATCGACAGCACGTCGGGACGAATGATGTCTTCGGGTCGGGTCGTCGTCATGGTCAACCGCCTTGCTTCATCCGGTATTCGGCGCTGCGCGCGTGCGCCGGGAGGCCTTCGCCGTAGGCGAGTTCGGCCGCGATCTCGCCGAGCGTTTGCGCGCCCTCGGCGCTGACTTCGATCACGCTCGAACGCTTGAAGAAATCGTACACGCCCAGCGGCGACGAGAACCGCGCCGTGCGGGAGGTCGGCAACACGTGGTTGGGCCCGGCGCAGTAGTCGCCGAGGCTCTCGCTCGTGTAGCGGCCCAGGAAGATCGCGCCCGCATGGCGGATTTCCTTCGCCCACTGATGCGGATCGAGCGCCGAAATTTCGAGGTGCTCGGGCGCGATCTGATTCGCGATCGCGCAGGCCTCGCTCATATCGCGCACTTTGATGAGCGCGCCCCGGTCGACGAGCGAGCGTTCGATCACGTCGCGGCGCGGCATCGTCGGCAACAATTCGGCGATCGCCTCTTCGACACGCGTGATAAAGGCCTGATCGGGGCACAGCAGAATCGATTGGGCCAGCTCGTCGTGCTCGGCCTGCGAGAACAGGTCCATCGCGACCCAGCGCGGGTCGGTCGTACCGTCGCAGAGCACGAGGATCTCGGACGGCCCGGCGATCATGTCGATGCCGACGGTGCCGAACACGCGCCGCTTGGCCGCCGCCACGTAGGCGTTGCCGGGGCCGCAAATCTTGTCGACGGCCGGCAGGGTTTGCGTGCCGTAGGCCAGCGCGGCCACCGCCTGCGCGCCGCCGATCGTGAACACGCGATCGACGCCGCCGAGCAGCGCCGCCGCGAGCACGAGCGGGTTACGCACGCCGTCCGGCGTCGGCACGACCATCACGATCTCGCGCACGCCCGCCACCCGCGCGGGAATGGCGTTCATCAGCACGGACGACGGATACGCCGCCTTGCCGCCCGGCACGTAGATGCCGGCGCGATCGAGCGGCGTCACTTTCTGGCCGAGCACCGTGCCGTCGGCTTCCGTGTATTGCCAGCTATGGCTGCCGCATTCGATCTTTTGCTTCTCGTGATAAGCGCGCACGCGCGCAGCCGCCGCTTCGAGCGCGGCGCGGCGCTTCGGCTCGAGCCCTTCCAATGCGGCTTCGAGCTCGCTCGTCGGCAACTCGAGCGCAGCCACGCTGTCGGCCGACAGGCGGTCGAAGCGGTTCGTGTATTCGAGGACGGCCGCGTCGCCGCGCGCTTTCACGTCGGCCAGAATCTGCGCCACCGCGCGCTCGATCGCTTCATCCTCGCTCGCCTCGAAGGCGAGCACGCCGGCGAGCGCCGCGGCGAAGCCGGCGTCGCTCGAATCGAATTTGCGAATCGTAAGTGCCATGCTGGTATCCGTTTCGGTAATGCGCGTCGCGCGCGCCTCAGACGCTGCCCGCCGTCCGCCGCGAGGCCTGCTCGAATGCGTCGAGCAGCGGTTTGAGCGCCGCGCGCTTGAGCTTGAGCGCCGCTTGGTTCACCACGAGGCGCGACGAGATCTGCATGATCTCCTCGACCTCGACGAGGTTGTTCGCGCGCAGCGTGCCGCCCGAGCTGACGAGATCGACGATCGCATCGGCCAAGCCGACGAGCGGCGCCAACTCCATCGAGCCGTACAACTTGATCAGGTCGACATGCACGCCCTTGGCCGCGAAGTGCTCGCGCGCAGTCTGCACGTATTTGGTCGCCACGCGCAGCCGGGCGCCTTGACGCACGGCGTTGGCGTAATCGAAGCCGGCCTTCACGGCCACCGACATCCGGCAGCGCGCAATGTCCAGATCGATCGGTTGATACAGCCCGGAGCCGCCATGTTCGAGCAACACATCCTTGCCGGCGACGCCGAAATCGGCCGCGCCGTATTCCACGTACGTCGGAACATCGGTCGCGCGCACGATGATGACGCGCAGGTTCGGCGCGCTCGTGGGCAGAATCAGCTTGCGCGACGTTTCGGGATCTTCCGAAACATGCACGCCGGCCGCCGCGAGCAGCGGCATCGTTTCCTCGAAAATCCGGCCTTTCGAGAGGGCGAGCGTCAAAGGCGTCGCGAGGTTCGTACTGGTCGTGCTCATGCGCGTTTCTCCGACACGCGGCGCACGCGGGCGCCGATCGCCGTCAACTTTTCTTCCATGCGGTCGTAGCCGCGATCGAGATGATAAATCCGGTCGACGAGCGTCTCGCCCTCGGCCGTCAGGCCAGCGATAACGAGACTCGCCGAGGCGCGCAGATCGGTGGCCATCACCGTCGCGCCCGACAAGCGAGGCACGCCCGTCACGAGCGCCGTGTTGCCGTCGATCGTGACGTTCGCGCCGAGCCGATTGAGCTCCTGGACATGCATGAAGCGGTTTTCGAAGATCGTCTCGACCACTTGCGAGGTGCCTTCGGCGATCGCGTTCAACGCCATGAACTGCGCCTGCATGTCGGTAGGGAACGCAGGATATTCAGACGTGCGGAATGAAACGGCCGTCGGACGCCGCGCCATTCGCACGCGGATCCAGTCGTCGCCCTCTTCGATCGTCACACCCGCCTCGCGCAGCTTCATCGTGACGGCTTCGAGCGTGATCGGCCGCACCTTGCGCAGCGTCACGTCGCCGCCCGCCGCAGCCACTGCGCAGAGGAAGGTACCCGCTTCGATGCGGTCCGGGATGACCTCATAGTGCGCGCCGTGCAGCTTGTCGACGCCTTGAATCACGAGCCGATCCGTGCCGATGCCTTCGATCCTGGCGCCCATGCGCACGAGCAACTGCGCGAGATCGCCGACTTCGGGCTCGCGCGCCGCGTTTTCGAGCACCGTCTCGCCGTCGGCCAGCACGGCCGCCATCAACAGATTTTCGGTGCCCGTGACGGTGATCATGTCCGTCATGATGCGCGCGCCCTTCAGGCGCTTCGCGCGCGCTTCGATGTAGCCGTGCTCGATGCTGATCTCGGCGCCCATCGCCTGCAGCCCCTTGATGTGCTGATCGACGGGGCGCGCGCCGATCGCGCAGCCGCCCGGCAACGACACCTTCGCATGCCCGAAACGGGCGACGAGCGGGCCGAGCACGAGAATCGACGCACGCATCGTCTTCACGAGCTCGTACGGTGCGACCGGATTGTCGACGGCCCCCGCATCGAGCGTCAGCTGTGCTGCGCCGCGCGCTTCACGCACGCCCATCTGCGCGAGCAGCTTGAGCGTCGTGCGCACGTCCTGAAGATCGGGCACGTTGTCGAGATGGAGCGGATCGGCCGTCAACAGGCTGGCGCAAAGAATCGGCAGCGCCGCGTTCTTCGCGCCCGAGATGCGGACATCGCCGGCAAGCGGCCGGCCGCCTTCGATCACGAGCTTGTCCATGCTGATTTGCCCCGTGCGGGCCTCCGTAACGACGCCGCTGCCGGCGTCGCGTGAATCTTGTGTAATGCGCACTCTGAGAATCTCGAATTATCCGTTCGTCTGCCATTCCGACGGCGTGAGCGTCTTCATGCTCAGCGCGTGGATTTCCTGGCGCATACGCTCGCCGAGCGCCGCATAGACGAGCTGATGCCGCTGGATCAGGCGCTTGCCTTCGAAGGCATCGGAAACGATCGTCGCAAAAAAATGCTGGCCGTCGCCTTCGACTTCGAGATGCCGGCAGGCAAGACCGGCTTCGATGTATTGCTTGACCTGGTCGGGGGTCGGCAACATGGTGAACGCTCCTTCTTCCGATTCAATAACGCAACTTGTAGCCGGACGCGAGCAAACGCATCGCGAGCGCGGCGATCAGCGCGAAAAATCCGCCGACGACAACGAGACTTGCGAGCGGGTTGATATCGGACACGCCGAAAAACCCGTAGCGAAAGCCGTCGATCATGTAGAAAAACGGGTTAAGCCGCGACACATTACGCCAGACGTCAGGCAGCGTATGCGTCGAATAGAACACGCCCGAGAGGAACGTGAGCGGCATGATCAGGAAATTCTGAAATGCCGCGAGTTGATCGAACTTCTCGGCCCAGATGCCCGCGATGAGCCCGAGCGTGCCCAGAATGGCGGAGCCCAGTACCGCGAACACGATGATGTAAAGCGGTGCGGCGAACCCGAGCGGAATGAACCAGATCGTCACGATCAACACGCCGGCGCCGACGGCGAGCCCTCGCACGACTGCCGCGAGCACGTAGGCGCCGTACATTTCCCAGTACGTGAGCGGCGGCAGCAGGACGAACACGAGATTGCCCGTGATCTTCGACTGGATCAGCGAGGACGAGCTGTTCGCAAACGCGTTTTGCAGCACGCTCATCATCACGAGCCCCGGAATGAGGAAGCTCGTGTACTCGACGCCTGGATAGACTTCGACGTGCCCGCGCAGCGCGTGCCCGAAAATCGTCAAATAAAGGAGCGCCGTGATGACAGGCGCGAGCACCGTTTGGAACGCCACCTTCCAAAAGCGCAGGATCTCTTTGTAGAACAGCGTGCGAAAGCCCGTCATGCCAGCCCCTCGACGAGTTCGGGCGCATTCATCAATTGGACGAAGACGTCTTCCAGGTCAGCCTTGCGCACGTCGATTTCGTCGAACGTGCAACCCGCCGCCCGGCATTGCGACAAAATCCGCTCGACGTCGTCATAGCTCGCCAAACGCAACAGATGCTGACGCGAGCCGGGCGCAGCCGGATCGATTTCGAGCGCCCGCAGCTCCGTGGGCAGCACGCCCTCGGCCAGACGCACAAAGAGTTGCATACCGGAGAAGCGTTGCAGCAACGCACTCGTCCGATCGAGCGCGACCACCTCCCCGCGTCGGAGCATCGCAATCCGGTCGCAGAGCGATTCGGCTTCTTCGAGGTAGTGTGTGGTCAGCACGATCGTGTGGCCTTCACGGTTCAGTCGGGAGATGAATTTCCACAGCGTTTGACGCAACTCCACATCCACGCCGGCCGTCGGCTCGTCGAGCACGATCACGGGAGGGCGATGCACGAGCGCCTGCGCCACGAGCACGCGCCGCTTCATCCCGCCCGACAGCGCGCGCATGTTCGCATCGGCCTTTTCGGTCAGATCGAGGTTTGCCATCACTTCGTCGATCCAATCGTCGTTGTGATGGAGCCCGTAATAGCCCGACTGGATGCGCAGCGTTTCGCGCACGGTGAAGAAGGGATCGAATACGAGCTCTTGCGGCACGACGCCCAGCGCGCGCCGCGCCTGCCGGAAATCGGCGACGACATCGTGCCCGAGGACCGATACGCTGCCTTCATCGGCGCGCGCAAGCCCCGCAAGAATGCTGATGAGAGTGGTCTTGCCGGCGCCATTGGGGCCGAGCAGACCGAAAAATTCACCTTCCTCGACTGTCAAGCTGACGCCTTTGAGCGCTTGTAGCGCCTTATAGCGCTTCTTGACGTTGCGGATCTCTATCGCTGACATGAGTGTGCGCGGCCTTCACGACGGCGCGCCTTTGTTTAGACGTGATTCGCGTCCGCCTCGGACACGGGAGGGCTTGGGCGCGACTGCGGCAGCGCGGCGGCACCGCTGTGGGGCGCCGCTATTGACCCCGCTGTGGACTCGCCACACGCACCGACGGCAAAACCCGTATGCCGGCCGCCCGGAAAAACGGTTGATTATAGGCTAAGTCGGACTTCTCCACCCTGCGCCGCGAGCGGCGGGCCGGAGCGGCGCAGCGGCTCACCCGAGCCGCCGGCGGGAGGGCTCAGAGCGGCGCGACCGCCGCAGCTGGGGAGGAATGCGGCGCCGCGAACAGGGCGTCGATGCCATAGACCTGCGCGAGGCTCGCAAGGCCGGCCGGCACGTTCTCGATGCGAAGCGTGACGCCGCGCGCCTCGCCAGCGCGACGCCATGCCAGCAATACAGCGAGCGCAGACGAATCGAACTGCTTCAGCTCGGCGCAATCGATCACCGTCGCCCCGGCCTCGATCCGAGCCAAACCGGCCGCGAGCGCGGGGGTCGCGCTCGCGTGCGTGAGCGTTGCGCCCGTGGCGAAACGGCTCGTGTCCGTGCTCATGACGGCTGCTTGCCTGCGGCGAGCTGCTCGTTGCGCTGCGTCAGGAACTGCAGCAGGCCATCGACGCCGCCCTGGTTGATCTTTTCCGTGAACTGCTGCTGATACGCCTGGATGAGCCACGCACCGGCAACGTTCAGGTCATAGACCCGCCAGCCTTGCGCAGTCTTGTACAGACGATAGTCGAGTTCGACGGGCTGGCCGTTGTTCATGACCGTCGAGCGGACCACGACGTCGGTCGCACCGGGGTCGGCCCGGAACGGCTTGAATTGCACCGTCTGGTCGCGCACTTGCGAGAGCGCCCCCGAATAGGTGCGGATCAACAGCATCTTGAACTGCTCGACCATCTGATCCTGCTGCTGCGGCGTGGCCGTACGCCAGGCGCGGCCCATCGCCAGCTGCGTCGTGCGGCGGAAATCGGTGTACGGCAGGATCTTCTGGTTCACGACCTGCGTGATCTTGTTGATGTCGCCGCTCTTGATGCTCGAATCGCTTTTGATCTGATCGAGCACCTGTCCGGTCACGGTCTTGATCATGCCGTCGGGCGAATTCGTATCGACGGCTTGTGCGAAACCGCTGCTACTGAACGAAAACAAAGCGGAGAACAGCGCTACCCAGAAAAATTTCTTCATCATCATATCGATCCTTATGTTTCGAGGAACCGGAGTTCGAGCACACCATGCCATGCAAGTTCGAGGCCGGTCCAGCGCAGCGCGGCAACAGTCGTTTCGAATCGTTACTGCTGCCCGTTCTGGTTGGCATCGTCCCCCGCTCAGTGCGGCAGGTGAAGCGCCGGGAAGCCACCGCGCGGCGGCGGTACGTACTGCTGGCCGGGAACCGTCTGACTCTCGCCCCCGCCATCGGGCGCGGAAGCGCCGCTCGCAGGCGCCGCCGGCGCAGCGGACGCGTTCGAAGGCTGAGCGCCCGAAGCGGCGGCCGGCGCCGGTGCCGCTTGCGAACCGGAAGCGCCCGCAGGCGCGGCCGGCGCGGAACCGTCATCGTACTTCGGCAGCGAATCGTCGTAGTTCGGCACGCCGTCGGAACCGTCCGCACCCGAGATCAGGAAGCGGCGACGCTGCAGATAGGCATTGCGGATGAACGAATACTTGTCGATCGCGGCGGCCGAGAGGACATCGACCGTCGTCAGCAGGTTCGCACGCGTGTTGACCAGGTTCACGCCATAGAGTGCCCAGCTGACGCTCGACGGATGCACGTAGCTGAGCGGGTTCCCGTAATAGTCGACGGCAAGCCCGGCCGTATCGCGCACCGTGCTCGGCCCGAGCAGCGGCAAGACGAGATACGGCCCGGACGGCACGCCGTAATGGCCGAGCGTCACGCCGAAGTCGGACGAGTGTTTCGGCAGCTTCGCGAGCGTCGCTACGTCGAACAGGCCGCCAACGCCGAACACCGTATTGATGACGACGCGCATGACGTCGCCTACTCCGTCCGCAATCTTGAGCTGCAGCAGTTCGTTCGCGGCAATGTAGACATCGCCGACGTTCGAGAAGAAGTTCGTCACACTCGATCGCACGGGCTGTGGGACCGCCCAGGCATACCCCTTGGCGACAGGCTTGAGCGCGTAGGTGTCGACCGTGTCGTTGAACTTGAAGACCGTTCGGTTGACGCCTTCGAGCGGATCGCCCGGCGTAGGCGTTTGAACCGACGCACAGCCGGCCAGTGCCGCCATGGCCAGAACGAGCGTCGCGTGTGTGGCGCGCGTGGTTCGCATTATTGTTCTCCGTTGACTCTCTTTATCTGTGACACGATCAGCCGCCTGCGCTCGCCGCGATCGGCGCGCTGGCCGCGGGCGCGCTCGGCGCCGGTGAGCCAGGTGCGGGTGCCGGTGCGGCCTTCGCGCCGCCGGCATCGGCAGCTTTGCTGTAAAGGAATTGCCCGATCAGGTTTTCGAGCACGATGGCCGATTGGGTCATCGAAATGGTGTCGCCGGCCTTGAGCATGTCAGTGTCGCCCCCCGGTTCGAGCCCGATGTACTGCTCTCCCAGCAACCCCGAGGTCAGGATCTTCGCCGACGTATCCTTCGGAAACGGATACTGCTTGTCGATGTCGATCGTGACGAGCGCCTGGTAGGTATTCGTATCGAAACCGATCGCCGAAACCCGACCTACGACAACGCCCGCGCTCTTCACCGCCGCCCGCACCTTGAGGCCGCCGATATTGTCGAACTTGAGCTTGACGGGATAGGTCGCCTGGAACGACAGCGAACTCATATTGCCGACCTTGAGCGCAAGAAACAGCACGGCGACCAAGCCCAGCAACACGAATAAGCCGACCCAAAAGTCGAGAACAGTCTTTTTCATCGTCATTCCAAAAGACAACAAAGAGAAAATTGCCGAATCCGGCGAACGTGCGAGGCGCTGCAAGCGCGCCCCGCTCACGCAGACCGGGCGCGTCAGCTGAACATCAGCGCCGTCAGCAGGAAATCGAGCCCGAGCACCGCCAGCGACGCATACACGACCGTGCGCGTCGTTGCCAGCGATACCCCTTCGGGCGTCGCCTTGGCCTCGTAGCCTTGAAACAGTGCGATGAACGTCACCGCGAAGCCGAACACGATGCTCTTGATCACGCCGTTGCCGATGTCGCTCCAGACATCGACGCCGGCCTGCATCTGCGACCAGAACGCGCCCGGATCGACGCCGATCAGCACCACGCCGACGACATAGCCCCCGAGCACACCCACCGCACTGAAAATCGCCGCGAGCACGGGCATGGAGATGATCCCGGCCCACATCCGCGGCGCCAGTACGTTGGCGACCGGATCGACCGCCATCATTTCGAGCGCCGTCAACTGCTCGCCGGCTTTCATGAGGCCGATCTCGGCGGTCAGCGAAGTACCGGCGCGCCCCGCGAACAAGAGCGCCGTCACGACGGGGCCGAGCTCGCGTACGAGCGAAAGCGCGACGAGCAGCCCGAGCGCCTGCTCGGAGCCGTAGCGGTTCAGCGTGTAGTAGCCCTGCAGACCGAGCACGAAGCCGACGAACAACCCCGACACGGCAATGATGATGAACGAGTAGTTGCCGACGAAGAATATCTGTTTCGCGATGAGGCGCGGCCGGCGCAGCAGCCGCAACCCTTCGAGCACGATGCGCAGAAACAGCCGCGCCGCGTAACCCGTGCGCACGATGCGACTGAGGACCCAATGTCCGAGGCTGCTGATCATGTGCGCTCTCCCAAGCCGAAATCGGCCGCGAGCGTCGCCTGAGCCGGGTAGTGGAAGCGGAATGGGCCGTCGGGCGCTCCGTCGATGAACTGCCGCACGGTCGGATCGACCGATTCGCGCAGTTGCGCCGGCGTGCCTTCCGCCAGCACCGTTCCGTTGGCGAGGAAGTAGACGTAATCGGCGATGGCGAACGATTCGGGCACGTCGTGCGTGACGAGAATCGAGGTGGCGCCGAGCGCCTGGTTCAACGTGCGGATCAGGTTCGCCGTAATGCCGAGAGAAATCGGGTCGAGGCCGGCGAACGGCTCGTCGTACATCATCAGCTGCGGATCGAGCGCGATCGCGCGCGCCAGCGCCACACGCCGCGCCATGCCCCCGGATATCTGGGACGGCGGGAGATCGCGCGCACCGCGCAACCCCACGGCGTTCAATTTCATCAGAACGAGGTCGCGGACAAGCGGTTCCGGCAGATCGGTGTGCTCGCGCAGCGCAAAGGCGACATTCTCGAACACCGACATATCGGTGAACAGCGCACCGAATTGGAACAGCATGCCCATCTTGCGGCGAATGGCGTACAGGCCATCGCGCGTCTGTTTGCCGACATCCCGGCCTTCGAACAGCACTTCGCCGCGCCGAGCGCGCTCGAGGCCGCCGATCAGACGCAGCACCGTCGTCTTGCCGCCGCCGGAGCCACCCATGACGGCCACCACCTGGCCGCGCGGGAAACGCATGTTCAGGTTCGACAAAACGAGACGGTCTTCGCCATAGCCGAAATCGACGTTGCGAAGCTCGAGAATGGGCTCGGAAGATGAAGGCGGCACGAAGGGGGCTTTCCTTGTACGCGTTTACGCGGAAGCGGAATTATAGGGCCTCAGCGAGAACGCTGTCGTGACGTCACGGTGACGGCTGTTGCAACAGTGCGTTGTCAGATGTCGAACACGCGTTGCAGATCGGCCACGGCCCGCGCCGGATCGGCCGCGCCGGTCACCGCGCTCACCACCGCCACGCTGCCGACTCCGGTCGCCAGGACCGCGGGCAGGCGAGGCAGATCGATGCCACCGATCGCCACGAGCGGCACCTGTTCCCCGAGCAAGCGCACGTAGCGTTCAAGCCGAGCGAGGCCCTGCGGCGCCGTGGCAAGCGTCTTCGTCCCTGTCGGAAACACTGCGCCGAAAGCGAGATAGCTCGGCCGAAAATGAAGCGCCCGCAACATCTCGAAGTAGCCGTGCGTCGACAGTCCCAGGCGCATCCCCGACTGCGCAATCGCCGCCAGATCGGCCGTTTCGAGGTCTTCCTGCCCCAGATGCACGCCGTAGGCACCGGCTTCGGCCGCTTCTCGCCAGTAGTCGTTGATGAAGACGCTTGCGCCATGGCGACGGCCGGCCGCGACGGCCTGCCCGATTTCGGCGCGAAGACGGTCAGGGGGCGCGTCTTTCACGCGCAACTGAACGGTGGCGACGCCGAGCGCCAATACACGCTCGACCCACTGCGCACTCGGCAAGACGGGATACAGACCAAGGCGCGGCGCGCACAGGGGAAACGGCTGCGCGGGGGCGGCCGGCAGACCCGCGACGAGCGGAAAGCGCGCGAGGTCGACCGGCCAGGCATCGTCTCCGGTCGTTTCGTCGCCGTCGCGCCAAGCCAGTGCGAGCACCAGCGCATCGGGCGGTTCGAAACCGCAATCGAGAAACGCGGCGAGCGCCGCGAGCCAGTCTTCGGGGAGCTTGCCTTCCAACGCATAGCGCTCTCCACCGGCAGTCGTCAGCGCTGCGCCGCCGATATCGGCCACGATCAGGCTCGCGCCCGCTGTCCGCCACGCTCGCGCGTCGCCCGCATCGGCCTGCGCGCCGATGACGACGACGATATCGCCCGAGCGCGCCGTATCGGGCGCCGCGAGGCAAATACGCCAATCGACGCGCGCGCGCGGCCAATCGCCGAGCCGCGCACGGATGCGCTCCGCCACTTCGATCAACTCGTCGGCGGGCGGCCAGAACAGATCGCGATTGGCCAGGGTCAGCGTTTTCATAAGGCGCTCCGTCCGCCGATACCCGTCCGGGCACGACGCCACAAGAGATCAGCGGCGACGTCGACGTCGAAGTCGACGCGCGCGAGCGAAGGCGTACGCAGGCCGCTCAATGCCGATCCTGGTGCCAGAACGGCATGCCGACCACGGGCGTGCTCGCGTGCGCGCTGTCGCGCTCGGCCATCGGGCCCGCCACGTACGCCGCGCGCCCCGCCTCGACGGCTTGGCCGAACGCACGCGCCATCGCGGACGGCAGCGTCGCCTGGGATACCGCCGTATTGAGCAGCACGCCGTCGAAACCCCACTCCATCACCTGGCACGCGTGCGACGGCACGCCAAGCCCCGCGTCGACGATCAACGGGACATCGGGCAACCGCTCGCGCAGCACGCGCAGTCCGTACGGGTTGATGACGCCCTTGCCCGTGCCGATCGGCGCCCCCCACGGCATCAACGCTTCACAACCGGCATCGAGCAACCGACGGCCGATGACGAGATCCTCGGTGCAGTACGGCAAGACTTTGAAGCCGTCCTTGACGAGCCGCGTCGCAGCCTCGATCAATCCGACGGGATCGGGTTGCAGTGTGTAGTCGTCGCCGATCAACTCGAGCTTGATCCAATCCGTGTCGAACACTTCGCGCGCCATGTGCGCCGTCGTCACCGCTTCGGCGACGCTCTGGCATCCGGCCGTATTGGGCAGCAGCGGTACCTTGCGCGCCTTGAGCAATTCGAAGAAGCCGGCCTCGGCCGTTTGCGCATTCATCTGCCGACGCAGTGCGACCGTCACCATCCCGGGCCGCGCGGCGTCGATCGAATCGGCCAGCGACTGCAGCGATGGATACCGCGACGTGCCAAGCAGCACGCGGCTTGCGAAGGTTTCGCCGTAAAGCGTCAGCGCGTCGGAATGGGCGTCGGCGCCGCCGGAGACTGCCTGAGAAGCGGTTGTCATCGGATGTCCTGAAATGCTCGAATACTCGTCACTCGAAAGCGAACTCGCTGCGCCACGTCGTGCGGGCCAAGCGTTCGACGAGCAAACCGTCGGCCCGCTGCGCACCACCCGCACGCGATCCTGCACACCCCTGCGCGCGCGGCACGCGCAGACAAGCGGCGCTCATCCGCCCGCAACGGGGTGGACGACGTCGATTCTGTCGCCGGCGCTCAACAAACGCGCCGCGTGCTGCCCGCGCGCGACGAACTCGCCATTTACGGCGACGGCGAAAGGCGGACGCGCGCCGAAAGCCGAAAGCGCATCGGCGAGCGTCGCCTGCTCGGGGAGCGAAAACGGGGTTTGATTGACTTCGATATCCATGATCAGCAATACGATTCGCGGTTCAACTCACACTTGATTCATGTTCGACTATGACTGCGATGCGCTGGCGAGTTCGTGCGGCGCAGTGCAATGGAGCATCGGCGCCCACGGCGACGCCTTGCGCAGCGCCGCAAACCCGTCGAAGTCCGTCACCTGCCCCGCCAGCAGCGCACACGCCAGCTCGGCAGCCGTCTTCGATACTTCGGGCGCGATCATATAGCCGTGACGGTACAGCCCATTGACGCGCAGCGTGTTGACGCCGTCCCACATAACGGCGGGGAGATGGTCCGGCAGCGTCGGGCGACACTGGGTGTTCAGTTCGAGGATGCGCGCCTCGCCGAAGCCGGGATGGACCGCGAACGCTGCGCTCAGCAATTCCAGCGCGGAGCGCACGCTCACCGGCGACATGTCCTCGCCCTCGATTTCAGTCGCGCCGATCACGTAGACATCGTCCTGCTTGGGGGCCACATAGAGCGGATAGCGCGGATGCAGCAGCCGCACGGGCCGCGTGAGACCAATGCCGGGCGCCTGCACGCGCGCGACTTCGCCACGAATGCCGCGCAGCACCGGCATCACGGGCTTCGCGCCCAGCCCGCGACAGTCGATGGTCACGCGTGCCGATGGCAGGGCTGCATCGTCGATGGTCGTGTTCCAGTGCGTCGCGACGCCGCGCGCCGCGAGCCCGGCGGCCAGCGCCCGTAGCACCTGCCGATTGTCCAATTGGCCTTCGCGCGGCAGCAACCAGCCCGTGGCGAAGCGGCCCGCAAGCGCGGGTTCGGCCAGCGCAAGCGTGTTGCCGTCGACGCCGACGAGCCCGCCGTCGGCCAGCAGTTGCGCCGGCGCATTCGCGCGCACGCGACGCTCGAACAACGACGCTTCGGAGCGGTCGGCATGGTGCCAGACGACGAGCGTGCCGTTGCGCTGAAAAAAGACGGGCTCGGGTAGCGCGGCGAGGACGGTCGGCCATTCTTCGAGCGAAGTCGCGCCCAGCCCGACGATGAGGGGTTCGGCAACGGCCGCTTCGGCAAGCGGCGCGAGCATCGCCGCGGCCACCCAGGCGGCCGACGACGAACCGGCCGGATCGCCCCGGTCGTAAAGCGCGACGCTGTGGCCCGCGCCGGCGAGCCGCCATGCGACGAGCCGGCCGCAAAGGCCCCCGCCCAGGACGGCAAAATCGGGCGTCGACGGAATCGTGGGTGAAACGACTGAAGAATGAGCGGTCATCGGTTCGATCCTTTCCGTACGCCGGAGCCGATCGCAAACGGCAAACTTGCGTACATAAGGACGAAACCGGCCGGTGGGGCCGGCCGGGCGTGCAGCATCGGAAAGATGCGGACGAGGCCCGGCGGGGAAGGACGATCCGACACGGAGCGTCCCACGCAAAGCGTTCCCGAAACTTCCCGCGCCGGTATTACCCGGATCGGGTGCGAAGGGTCTCTCTCAGCCTCGCGGCAGTGCGGCTTGGCGCCGTACCACCCACCTGCAACGTGCGAAGCACCCCTGTTTCGTCGACGGCCATTAGACCATAAAAGCCCGCGCGCCCGCAAACGCAGCGCATGCAAGCGCCGCGCGCGCAGTCAATTATTGGGGGGCAATGCGCCCGCGCTCGGCCCAGGTCTCGCGCTCTGGCACAATGTCCCATCGCCGGCTAGGACGATTTAACGTCGGCACGATACGCGCTGCTCGAACGCACGCAGTTAAGACTGGTTTAAGGGCCGCGGCCAACAATCCGCGGCAACGAGCACACGGCATGACGGCGGCGCGCATCGTTGCGCGACCCACCGGCGTCCGCTTGCGATTTACGATCGAAAAACACTATGACAGCGTCCCTGAATCCCGTACCCGCCCGCGACGATAAGCCGCTCGAGATTCGTTCGATCACAGCCTGGGGGCTTATCAAACCTTACTGGGTATCGGAGGAATGGAAGCTCGCGTGGGGGTTGCTGATCGCGATCGTCGCGATGAATCTGACCCTTGTCGGTTTCAATGTCTGGTTCAACCAGTGGTACGCGAAGTTTTACAATGCGTTGCAGACGAAGGACATGTCGCAGTTCACGCATTTGCTGATGCAGTTCACGCTGCTCGCGTTCGTGTTCGTTGCCCTCGCCGTCTACCGCGTCTATCTGCGGCAAATGCTCGAATTTCGCTGGCGACAATGGCTGACGCACCGCTTCCTGCGTGCGTGGCTCGGCGAACGAGCGTTTTATCGGATCGAGCGCGATCGACTCGCCGACAACCCGGACCAGCGGATCACGGACGACCTCCAATCGTTCGCCACCAATACGCTCGCGCTTTCGCTGGGGTTCCTGTCGAACATCGTCACGCTGTTCTCGTTCGTCACGATTCTGTGGACTGTCGCGGGGCCGCTGACGCTCAAGCTCGGCGGTTCGAACTGGGTGATTCCGGGCTACATGGTCTGGGCCGCGTGCCTGTATGCGATCGGAGGTTCGTATCTGATCTATCGAATCGGCCATCCGCTCGTGTCGATCACCTACCAGCAACAGCGCGTCGAGGCCGATTTCCGTTTCGGCCTGATCCGCGTGCGCGAAAACGCCGAGCAGATCGCTTTCTACGATGGCATGCGCACCGAGAACGCCAACGCGCAAAACATCTTCGCGCGCATTCGCGACAACTGGTCGCTCATCATGAAGTACACGCGGCGACTGAACTTCGCATCCAACTTCTACGGCCAGGCAGCGTTGATCTTTCCGCTCGTCCTCGCTGCGCCGCGCTACTTCGCCGGCGCGTTCGCGTTCGGCGTGCTGATGCAGATTCAAAACGCCTTCAATACCGTCAGCGATTCGTTTTCCTGGTTCATCAACAATTACTCGTCACTCGTCGACTGGCGCGCCACCGTCAACCGGCTTCGCGAATTCAGCCGGGTGATTCAAAGCACGCATATGCGCGAGGCGGCGTCGCCCGCCACCGAGCACGGCGGCATCAACCTGCATTACGTCGATGCGCCGACGCTCGAAACCAAGAACCTCCGACTCGCCCTGCCCAACGGCACACCGCTCGCCACGATTGCGGATATCACCGTCGAGCCCGGTGCGCGTTGGCTCGTCCGCGGCCCGTCGGGCTCGGGCAAGAGCACACTGCTGCGCGCGTTCGCCGGGCTCTGGCCATTCGGCGATGGCGCGATCGACGCGCCCGTCGGCGCGCGCACGATGTTCGTGCCGCAGCAAGGCTATCTGCCCATCGGCACGCTCAAAGCCGCGCTCGCCTATCCTTCGGCGGCCGATGCGTTCTCCGACGATGCCTGCCGTGAGGTGCTGCGCGCTTGCCGGCTCGAAGGGTATGCCGAACGGCTCGCCGAATCCGCGCATTGGACGCGCGTGCTGTCGCCGGGCGAGCAGCAGCGCCTCTCCTGCGCGCGCATTCTGCTGCACAAGCCCGATTTCCTTTTCCTCGACGAAGCCACGAGCGCGCTCGATACCGTCAATGAGGCGAACGTGTACCGCTTGCTGGCCGAACGGCTGCAGAAAACGGCGATCTTCAGCGTCGCCCATCGCGAGTCGCTGCTCGCTCTGCACGAACATGTGCTCGACATCGAGCGCGTCGACGAGCGGGTCGTGGCGTAACGACGCAGTTGCAGCGCAGTCGCGAAAGCCGCGCTCACGCGGCCGGCACGGCAACCGAGGCAAGCGCTTTGTAACGGGCGCCGTGACGGGCCAGCGTGCTCGAATAAAGCGTCAACGTGTCGAATCGGGGCGTGACTGCGAGCGTCGCCGCAGGGGGCGACGAGCATGGGCGACCGAGGGCCGGCTCACGCGCCGGTTGAACGGAACGCGCATATCGCGCCAGCGTGATATGCGGGCGAAACGGGCGATGATCGTCGATCGGCAACCCAAACCCCGCCACGAGCGCGCGCACGCGCCGTTCGAATCCGGCAAGCCCTTCGGCCGCCGAAAACGGCACGACGACGAGGCGCGGATGCGCAGCGCTCGGCCAGGTCTCGACGGGCTCGGCACGCTGCTCCGCCAACGGCGCGACAACCGAAGCGAGCTGCGCGGCAAGCCGCGCGCCCGTCGCAGGAGGGACCGTGCCGAGAAACGCGAGCGTCATATGCAGCTGATCGACGCTCACGCGCCGCGCTGCCGCGCCGACCGGCATCGCCGCCAGCGCATCGCGCGTGGCCACATCGGGCACGAGCGCGATGAAGCAGCGATGCCAATCGTCTTCGACGATCTCGCGCCCCGTCATACGATCAGCGCGGCAACTCCGAGCTGCCCATCAGGAACGCATCCACGGCACGCGCGCATTGGCGGCCTTCGCGAATCGCCCAGACGACGAGCGATTGACCGCGCCGCATGTCACCGGCCGTGAACACTTTATCGACTGACGTGTAGTACGCCCGCTCGCCCTCGGTCGAAGCACGCACATTGCCGCGCGCGTCCTTATCGACGCGGAAAGCGTCGAGCACCGGGGAAGCCGGCTGCGTGAAGCCCATCGCCAGCAACACGAGATCCGCCTTCATTTCGAACTCGGAGCCCGGCACTTCCTGCATCTTGCCGTCCTTCCACTCGACGCGGGCCCCGATCAGCTTCTCGACCTTGCCGTTCTTGCCCTCGAAGCGCTTGGTCGCAACCGACCAATCGCGGCTGCAGCCTTCCTCGTGCGAGGACGACGTGCGCAGCTTGATCGGCCAGTACGGCCACACGAGCGGCTTGTTTTCCTCTTCGGGCGGCTGCGGCAGCAATTCGAATTGCGTCACGCTCTTGGCGCCGTGGCGATTCGACGTGCCGACGCAGTCGGAACCCGTGTCCCCGCCGCCGATCACGACGACGTGCTTACCCTTGGCCAGCAGTTGGTCAGTGAGCTTGTCGCCCGCGTTGACCTTGTTCTGTTGCGGCAGGAACTCCATCGCATAGTGGATGCCGGCCAATTCGCGCCCGGGAACGGGCAGATCGCGCGGCGTCTCGGAGCCGCCCGCGATGACGACCGCATCGAACTGCTCCTTGAGCGCCGCGGGCGAAATCGTCTCCTTGGCCGTATTGCCGATGTAGGCCGGCAGCGATTCTTCGCCGACGAACACGTTCGTGCGGAAGGTGACGCCCTCGGCTTCCATCTGACGCATGCGCCGATCGATCAGCCACTTTTCGAGCTTGAAGTCGGGGATGCCATAGCGCAGCAGCCCGCCGATCCGATCGTTCTTTTCGAATACGGTCACCTCGTGACCGGCGCGCGCGAGTTGTTGCGCCACGGCCAGCCCGGCCGGTCCCGAACCAACGACGGCCACCTTCTTGCCCGTCTTCTTCTTCGGCGGCAGCGGCACGACCCAGCCTTCGGCCCATGCCTTGTCGATGATCGCGTGCTCGATCGACTTGATGCCGACGGGCTCGGCGTTGATCCCCAACGTGCAGGCCGCCTCGCAGGGCGCCGGGCAGATTCGTCCCGTGAATTCGGGGAAATTGTTCGTCGAATGGAGCACGTCGATCGCGCGCTGCCAGTCCTGGTGATAAACGAGATCGTTGAAGTCGGGGATGATGTTGTTGACCGGGCAGCCGTTGTTGCAAAACGGAATGCCGCAGTCCATACACCGCGCGCCTTGAACCTTCGCGTCCTCGTCGGTCAGCGCGAGAACGAACTCCTTGTAGTGCTTCAAGCGAGCGAGCGGGGCCTCGTACGACTCGTGGCGACGCTCAAACTCGAGAAAACCGGTTGCCTTGCCCATGGGGTGCTCTTCTATTCCAAATCGTCGGTATCGGGGTGGCCGGCGGGCCACGCGCGTCGAATCGGGGTCGATGTTGCTGTCGGAGTCGATCTCGATCGAGGCGCGCAGCCGGGTTCGCCGGCCGCTCGGGTCAGGTCGGGCGCGCGCACTCGAGCGCAGCGCCACACGTGCGGCGGCCGCTTACGCAGCCATCGCCTCCTTGGCCGCTTTCTTGGCAGCCAGCTCGCCGAGCGCACGCTTGTACTCGGTCGGGAAGACCTTGACGAACTGACGCCGCGACGCGTCCCAGTTCTCGAGCAGCGCCTTCGCGCGCGGCGACCCCGTGCATTGGAAGTGCTTCTCGATGAGACCCTTGAGCAGCGCTTCGTCGGTCACGCCCGTATGCCAGAGGCCGCGGTCGACCGTCCGCTCTTGCTCGGCTTGCTGCAGCACCGGCTCGAGCGCGACCATCGCCTTGTTGCACTTGCCCGCGAACGTGCCGTCGGCGTCGTAGACGAACGCGATGCCGCCCGACATGCCCGCCGCAAAGTTGCGTCCGGTTTCGCCGAGCACCACGACCGTGCCGCCCGTCATGTATTCGCAGCCGTGATCGCCCGTGCCCTCGACGACGGCGCTGGCCCCCGAGTTCCGCACGCAGAACCGCTCGCCCGCCACGCCGCGCAGATAGGCTTCACCCTCGAGCGCCCCGTACATGACCGTATTGCCGCAAATGATGTTCTCTTCGGACTTGCCGCGGAAATCGTTCGTCGGGCGGATGATGATGCGGCCGCCGGACAGCCCCTTGCCGACATAGTCGTTGCCGTCGCCGACGAGATCGAGCGTCACGCCGCGCGCGAGGAACGCACCGAAGCTCTGGCCCGCCGTGCCCTTCAACTGAATGTGAATCGAGTCGTCGGGCAGACCATCATGGCCGTGCTTCTTCGCGATCACGCCCGAGAGCATCGCGCCGACGCTGCGATTGACGTTGCGCACCGGCTGGATGAACGACACGTGCTCGCCGCTTTCGATCGCCGCGCGCGCCTTCTCGATCAGCGTGTGGTCGAGCGCACGCGCGAGGCCGTGATCCTGCTCCTCCACGTGCTTGCGGGCCACGTCGCTCGGCACCTTCGGCTGATAGAAGATGTTCGTGAAGTCGAGCCCCTTCGCCTTCCAGTGCTCGACGCCCTTCTTCATGTCGAGCAGATCGGCGCGGCCGATCAGATCCTCGAACCTGCGGATGCCCAGTTGCGCCATGATCTCGCGCACTTCCTCGGCAACGAAGAAGAAGTAGTTGACGACATGTTCGGGCTGGCCCTGGAACTTCGCGCGCAGCACGGGATCCTGCGTGGCCACGCCGACGGGGCAGGTGTTCAGATGACACTTGCGCATCATGATGCAGCCTTGGACGACGAGCGGAGCCGTCGCGAAGCCGAACTCGTCGGCACCGAGCAACGCACCGATGACGACATCGCGGCCCGTCTTCATCTGGCCGTCGGCCTGCACGCGGATACGGCCGCGCAGACGGTTCAGCACGAGGGTCTGTTGCGTCTCGGCCAAACCGAGCTCCCACGGCGTGCCGGCATGTTTGATCGACGACAACGGCGATGCGCCCGTGCCGCCGTCATGGCCCGCGATGACGACGTGGTCGGCCTTCGCCTTCGCCACGCCGGCGGCCACCGTGCCGACGCCGACTTCCGAGACGAGCTTGACCGAAATGCTCGACGCCGGGTTGACGTTCTTCAGATCGTGGATGAGCTGCGCCAGGTCTTCGATCGAATAAATGTCGTGGTGCGGCGGCGGCGAAATGAGGCCGACGCCCGGCACCGAGTATCGCAGCTTGCCGATGTACTCCGACACCTTGTGCCCCGGCAGCTGACCGCCCTCGCCGGGCTTCGCGCCTTGCGCCATCTTGATCTGGATCTGGTCGGCCGACGCAAGATACTCGGCCGTCACGCCGAAGCGGCCTGACGCCACCTGCTTGATCTTCGAGCGCAGCGAATCGCCGTCCTTCAACGGAATGTCGCGCACGACTTCGGAGCCGATCACGGAAGCGAGCGTATCGCCGTTCTTGATCGGAATGCCACGCAATTCGTTGCGGTAGCGGTTCTCGTCCTCGCCGCCCTCGCCTGTGTTCGACTTGCCGCCGATGCGGTTCATCGCGACGGCCAGCGTGGCATGCGCTTCGGTGCTGATCGAGCCGAGCGACATCGCGCCCGTCGCAAAGCGCTTGACGATTTCCTTGGCGGACTCGACTTCGTCGAGCGAAATCGCCTTGCTCGGTTCCACCTTGAACTCGAACAAGCCGCGGAACGTCATATGACGACGCGTCTGATCGTTGATCAGATGCGCGTATTCCTTGTACGTCTGGTACGAGTTGCTGCGCGTCGAATGTTGGAGCTTGGCGATCGCATCGGGCGTCCACATGTGATCCTCGCCACGCACGCGATACGCGTATTCGCCGCCGGCCTCGAGCATGTTGGCCAGCACGGGGTTCTCGCCGAATGCTTCGCGATGCAGGCGAATGGCTTCTTCGGCCACTTCGAAGAGGCCGATGCCGCCCACCTTGGAGGCCGTGCCCTTGAAGTACTTCTCGACCAGATCGCTCGCCAACCCGACCGCTTCGAAAATCTGCGCACCCGTGTACGACATGTAGGTCGAAATGCCCATCTTCGACATGACCTTGTGCAGGCCCTTGCCGATCGCCTTCGTGAAGTTGTACACGGCCTTTTCGGGCGAAAGATCGCCCTTGAGCCCTTGCGCCAGCTGCGCGAGCGTTTCCATCGCAAGATACGGATGGACCGCTTCCGCGCCGTAGCCGGCCAGCAGTGCGAAGTGATGGACCTCACGCGCGGAGCCGGTCTCGACGACGAGGCCCGTGCTCGTACGCAGCCCTTGCGACACGAGGTGCGTGTGGATGGCGGCCGTGGCGAGCAGCGCCGGGATCGCGACGTTGTCGCGATCGGTGCGGCGGTCGGACACGATCAGCATGTTGTAGCCGGACTTGACGGCGTCGACCGCTTCGGCGCACAGCGAGGCCAGCCGCGCCTCGATCCCTTCCTTGCCCCAGGCGACCGGATAGCAAATATTGAGCTCGTACGAACTGAACTTGCCGCCCGTGTACTGATCGATCGCGCGGATCTTCGCGATGTCCTTGAAGTCGAGCACCGGCTGCGACACTTCGAGCCGCATCGGCGGGTTGATGTTGTTCGTGTCGAGCAGGTTCGGCTTCGGCCCGACGAACGAGACGAGCGACATCACCATGTTTTCGCGGATCGGATCGATCGGCGGGTTCGTGACCTGGGCGAACAGCTGCTTGAAGTAGTGGTAGAGCGTCTTGTTCTTGTTCGACATGACCGCGAGCGGCGAATCGTTGCCCATCGAGCCGATCGCCTCTTCGCCTTGCTGCGCCATCGGCGCCATCAGGAACTTCAGATCTTCCTGCGTGTAGCCGAACGCCTGCTGACGGTCGAGCAAGGCGGCAGCCTCGCGACGCTCGGTAGCGACGTCTTCGGCGTTCGGCTCGATCTCGTCGAGCTTGATCCGCACGGCGTCGATCCAGCTCTTGTAGGGCTTGGCGTTGGCCAGGTTGTCCTTCAGTTCCTTGTCGCCGATGATGCGGCCGTGCTCCATGTCGATCAGGAACATCTTGCCCGGCTGCAGACGCCACTTCTTGACGATCTTCGATTCGGGGATCGGCAGCACGCCGGACTCCGAAGCCATGATGACGAGATCGTCTTCGGTGATGATGTAGCGCGCCGGACGCAGGCCGTTGCGGTCGAGCGTCGCGCCGATCTGGCGGCCGTCCGTGAAAGCGATCGCGGCCGGGCCGTCCCACGGCTCCATCATTGCGGCGTGGTATTCGTAGAAGGCGCGGCGGTTCTCGTCCATCAGCGTGTGCTGTTCCCACGCTTCGGGAATCATCATCATCATCGCGTGAACGAGCGGATACCCGGCCATCACGAGCAGCTCGAGGCAGTTGTCGAACGACGCCGTATCGGATTGTCCCGGGTAAATAAGCGGCCAGAGCTTGGGCAGATCGTCGCCCAGCACGGCGCTCGCGATGGCGCCCGTGCGCGCGTTAAGCCAGTTGACGTTGCCCTTCACCGTGTTGATTTCGCCGTTGTGGGCGATCATCCGGTACGGGTGAGCCAGTTCCCACGCGGGGAACGTGTTCGTCGAGAAGCGTTGATGCACGAGCGCGAGCGCGGAGACGACGCGCTCATCCTGCAAGTCGCGATAGTAGACGCCCACCTGGCCCGCCAGCAGCAGCCCCTTATAGACGACGGTGCGCGCCGACATCGACGGCACGAAGTATTCCTTGCCGTGCTTGAGCTTGAGCGCCTGGATACGGTGGCTGGCGGTCTTGCGGATGACGTAGAGCTTACGTTCGAGCGCGTCGGTCACCATGATGTCGCGCCCGCGGCCGATGAAAATCTGGCGGATCACGGGTTCGGTCGCCTTCACGGCCGGGGAGATCGGCATCGCGTGGTCGACGGGCACGTCACGCCAGCCCAGCACCACCTGCCCTTCCGCCTTCACCGTCCGTTCGAGTTCCTGCTCGCAGGCCAGACGCGACGCATGCTCCTTCGGCAGGAAAATCATCCCGACGCCGTACTCCCCGGCCGGCGGCAGCGTCACCCCCTGACGCGCCATTTCCTCGCGATAAAACGCGTCCGGAATCTGAATCAGGATCCCCGCGCCGTCGCCCATCAATGGATCGGCGCCCACGGCGCCCCGGTGATCGAGATTCTCGAGAATCTTCAGACCTTGCTGGATGATCTCGTGGCTCTTCTGGCCCTTAATGTGCGCGACGAAGCCGACGCCGCAGGCGTCATGCTCGTTGCTCGGGTCGTACAGACCTTGGGCGGCGGGGACCGAGCGGATCGGTTGGTGGTCGTTCATGAGGGGACACCGTCTATCAGAGGCCTTTGCGGCCGTTCGCATGGGGATGAGCGCAGGGATCGTCGTCGCCGGGCAACCATCGACCGGTCCGACATTTCACGCACTGCACTTGTCGCGGGTGACCGAGGGGTGGTGAGGCGCCGCGGGGCGGGTTGGGCTTATGGCCGTGGCACCCGCCGGAAATCGGAATATACGCGACGAATCAACTGAATAGCAAACAAAACGTGGTGATCGGACCCCAATAAAACAGATGCATCGAGTTGGTGCCTATTTAATAGGGCCGTATAAAATTGGGGCAAACAAAAACGGCATCGCATCGATCCGCTCCGGCAGCTCGATCGGGACTCTCGGCTGCGAGCGCGTTCGACGCGAAGCCGTCCTGGCTGCGCCGGCAAAACCAGAGGCGCGCCGAGCACAGCATCGCGCCCGGCGGCACGCCTTTCGTCGTATTATTGCTGCGACGTTTGCGGCGTCTGAGGTGTTTCGCGCGTCTTCTTGGGCCGTCCGCGGGGCAACGGCGAAACCCGCCGATTGGCGGCCCGTGCCGCCCACTCGCGATACGAATCGCCGCCGAGCACCCAACCCTTGAGCGTCGCCTGCTGCAACTCGTTGGCCTCGCGCTCGTCGAGCGGTTGCTCGCACAGATCCTTGTAGGCGCGTTGCCGTTCGAACGGCGTATTGCCGAGCGACCAATAAAGCGGGTGGTCAGTGACGAGGCTGTCGACGGTGAGCCCGATGTGATGCCGGTAGCTCGACCATCGGTAGTCTTCCGCCGCACTGACGAGTTGCGCGCGCACCGGGCATAGCTCGATGACGCGACTCGCGAGCAGGAAGTAGCGCTCGCCCTCGATGACGGTCGCGCGGTAACGCCCTTCCCAGAGCGTGCCGCGCCGGGCATAGCGGCGATTGAAGTGCGCAACGTAGCGACGGCCGACGGCCTGCATAGCCTTGGGCAGACTGGTCTCGTCACTGGGCGTGACGAGCAGTTGTACCGCGCCGGGCATGAGGACGTAGGCGTGAACGTCGAGATGATGGTCGCGCGAAGCGGCCTTCAGGCAATCGACGAAAAGCTCGTAATCCTGCTCGTCGACAAAGGCGGGCTGCTGATCGAGTCCGCGCAGGATGACGTGCTGCGGCTGTTTGGGGACGTAGAGACGTGCGAGCCGTGCCATGCTGGATTCCGTTTAGTACGTTGGTGGTTACCCCAAGGGACGATGCGTCGCTTCGGGCGTCTGCGACGACACACGTGGCTTTGAGTGAACACGCGCCACGCTTAGGGAGAATGCTCTAGCGTGCGCGCTTGGTTTGTTTCAAACCTTCTACTCATAATAGGCGGGCCTTTCATGGAGGAGCACATAGATGAAATTAAAACAGGCCATCACAGGGGCCGTCGCTGCGCTTGCTTGCGTACAGGCGGCTCATGCCCAAACGGCCGGGACCTTTTACGTCACATCGGGGTGGTTCCACTTCGCACCTCAAAGCGCCAGCGACCCGCTCGAAGTGCTGAGCGTCGGCGGAACGACCTTGAACGCATACCAGCCGAACACAGGCGCCCGCATCGACAGCTCCGATACGCTGGGCCTGAGCATCGGTTACTTCGTTACCGACCACATCTCCACCGAGTTTGAACTCGGTATTCCGCCGAAGTTCGACATCGACGGCGCCGATCAACTGGGTCAATTCGGCAAGCTCGGCAGCGCGAGGCAGTGGTCGCCTGCACTGCTGTTCAAATGGAACTTCATGAGCCCCACGGACAAGTTCCGTCCGTATGTGGGCCTGGGCGTCACACGCGTCTGGTTCACCGACGCCCAGATCACGAACGGCGCCTTCGTGCAAAACGTGTTGCATGGTCCGACCTCCGTCTCGACGGATCGTTCCTGGGCACCCGTGTTCAATGCAGGCTTCAACTATTCGTTCAATAAGCATTGGTTCGCCGGCTTGTCAATCTCGTACATCCCGGTGAGCGTGACGGCCAATCTCACGTCGACGAACGTCGGGCCCTTCGGCTTGACAGTTCAGACGCAAGCAAAGATCAGGCTCAACCCGATCGTCACCTTCGCCAAGGTCGGCTACGCCTTCTAAAGCGTAGGTCGAATTTCGACGCGTGCCTATCTGCCGCCGCCCCCGGGCGGCGGCGTTGTAATTTCGACCTTTGCCTGGTCGCCCTGATTACGTTTCGACGCGGGCCGTCTGCGCGCTCGTGCAAAGCCTGCCCGGCTCCCCGCGGTCCTCTTTCGGCGGCGCGCCCGGGCAGTCATGGACGGCCCGCAGCGCGCGGCCCGGCGTCGCTGGTCTGGCGTCGGGGGGCGTCGGGCGCACGGCGCGCACTCCTGTTATTGAGGCACTCACGCGCGCGCTCGCTTGCCCAGCGGATGGAACTGGCATCGAAGTTGCGTCGAAAGGGTTCTTCCCGCATCGGATTCGCGGGTACGTTCTTCCCGTTACCCATCGTCGACGGAGCGACCATGACCGCACTACCGAATACGCGAGACGCGCTCGAAACTTCCTGGAACAGCGCCGGCCGCCATGCGCGCCGCGTGGCGCGCCACAGCCGGCACGCCGCCGAGGACATCGGCAGCGAAATGCGCGACTTGCTCGCGGAGCTCGAACAAACCCTGGCCGACGGCACGCAGGCCGACGCCGCCGTGCTACGCGAACAGATGAGGAAACGTCTGGACGCCGCGCGTTCACGCCTTGACGGCGCGCGCGAAACGATTCGCGACCGCGCCGCCGCCACGCTGAGCGACGCACAGGGCTACATTCGCGAAAACCCGTGGGAGACGCTGGCCGTCGTAGGCGGCCTCGCCCTCGTGACGGGGTGGCTGCTCGCGCGCAGCCGCTAGCGACGGCCCCGGGTACGAGGGCTTGCACCCGGGGCGCATTGCCCGATCTGACCGACGGACCAGGCTGTACCTGGGCTAAGCGAGGAAGTCCGCCCCGATCAGATCGATGCGGTCGGTGCAAACGGCATCGACGCCCCAGTGCGCAAGCATGAGGGCGCGGGCTGGATCGTTGACCGTGTAAGCGAGGAGATGGAGACCTGCCGCTTTGATCCCGGCGACGAGTCCCGCGTCGAGCTTACGATGGTCGACATGAAGGGACACGCAGCCCAGCGCGTCGGTTTGCGCGCGCCAGTCCGGGGGCACCGCACCGAACAGCAAGCCGCGCGGCAGCTCCGGCTGCTCGTCGCGCGCGGCCGCGAGCGCGTCGAACGAGAACGACGACAACAGCGGCGGCGGTTCGACGCCTTGCCACAAGCGTGCGGCTTCTTGCGCGACGAGACGCCCGGTTACGACCTCGCGACCGGGACAAGGCTTGATCTCGATATTCGCCGCCAGTCCCAGCGCAACACATCGCTCGTGAACCTGGACCAGCGTAGGCATGCGCTCGTCGCGAAAACGCGTATCGAACCAGCTGCCGGCGTCGAGCGCCGCCAGTTCCGTGTAAGTCTTACGCGCTGCCGCGCCACGCCCGTTCGAAGTTCGATCGACCGTGTCGTCGTGCAGCAGGAAGGGGACATCGTCGGCCGACAGCTTCGCGTCGAACTCGATCATCCTGAGTCCGAGCCGCGCGCCCGTCTCGATCGCGGCCAGTGTGTTTTCGGGGGCGAGCGCGCCGCCGCCGCGATGGGCGACGATGCGTGGGTATGGCCAGTCAGGCATGGGAATCGTCCGTGCGCTCGTCATCGTGGTGAGTGGTGAGTGGTGATCGTCATCGCTTCCTTCTGCGCTTTACGCGAACTGCGCCGCCGCCGGGCAGCCGCCGGCGGCGCGTCGCTCAAAGCGCACGTTTGCCCGACGCCGGATCGAAGAAATGCAGATGCTCGGCGGGCAGCGCGGCCGGCACGGCTTCGCCGCGCTGCGGCCGATTCACGTGCGCAAGTCGCACCGTTACGTCGTGCGCGCCCCACCGGCCATGAGCGAGATTATCGGCGCCGAGCAATTCGCATGAATCCACAATCAGCGACGCCTGCGGGCCACCGGCACGCGGGGTCATGTGTTCTGGGCGAATGCCCAGAATCCACTCGCGCCCGCCTGCGATCTCGCGGCCCACACCGGCCGCACCCGCGACCGCCAGCGTGGGGCCGCCGCCGGACACTTCAAAGGCCGAGCCATCCTCACTGAGCTTGCCCGACAACAAATTCATGGCCGGCGAACCGATGAAACCCGCGACGAACACCGTGGCGGGGCGCTCGTAGACTTCCGTGGGCGCCCCGATCTGTTCGGCGTGACCTCGGTTCATCACGATGACGCGCTGAGCGAGCGTCATCGCTTCGATTTGATCGTGCGTCACATAGAGGCTCGTCGTCGCGAGCCGCGCATGCAGACGCTGGATTTCAAGACGCATCTGGACGCGCAGCTTCGCATCGAGGTTGGATAGCGGTTCGTCGAACAGAAACACAGAAGGCTCGCGCACGATCGCGCGCCCCATTGCAACGCGTTGCCGCTGGCCGCCCGACAGCTCGCGCGGCTTACGTGCCAATAGAGGCTCGAGCTCGAGAATCTTCGCAGCCGCCGCGACGCGCGCCGCGATCGTGTCCCGTTCGATTCCGCGAATCTTGAGCCCGTACGACATGTTTTCCTGGACGCTCATGTGCGGATAGAGCGCATAGTTCTGGAACACCATCGCAATATCGCGATCTTTCGGCTCCAAGCGGTTGACCACGCGGTCGCCGATCGCGATCTCCCCTTCTGAGACGCTTTCCAGGCCCGCCACCATCCTCAGCAGCGTCGACTTGCCGCAGCCCGACGGGCCGACAAGCACGACGAACTCTCCGTCGGCCACGTCGACATCGATGCCATGCAATACGAACTGCTTGCCGTCGTACGTCTTGCGTACGCCTTGTAGTGTCAACCCTGACATGCCGAGTGTTTCCTTTCGATCATTTTTCCGCATCCACGAGGCCGCGCACGAACCACCGCTGCATCGCGATGACGACGACGAGCGGCGGCAACATGGCGAGCAGCGTGGCAGCCATCACGAGATGCCACGCGGTCGCGGTGTCCCCGCTTGCGATCATCGATTTGATGCCGACGACGGCCGTCGTCAGCGATTGTTCGTTCGTGATCAGAATGGGCCAGAGATACTGGTTCCAGCCGTAGATGAAGGTGATGACGAACAGCGCTGCGATGTTCGTTTTCGACAACGGCAGCACGACGTCATAAAAGAAGCGCAGCGGTCCCGCTCCGTCGATGCGCGCCGCATCCATGAGTTCGTCGGGCAGCGTCATGAAGAACTGGCGAAAAAGGAACGTGGCCGTTGCGGAGGCGATGAGCGGTAGCGTGAGCCCCGCATACGTGTTCGTCAGGTGCATCGACGAGACGACCTGCACGGTCGGGAAAATGCGCACCTCGACGGGCAGCATCAGTGTCACGAAGATCAGCCAGAACGCCGTGTTGCGCAGCGGAAAGCGGAAAAAGACGATCGCATAAGCCGAGATGATCGACACCGCGATCTTGCCGACGGCAATCGCCAGCGCCATCACCAGGCTGTTGAGCAACATCCGGCCGAACGGGCTGGCGGCATTGCCGGTTCCATGCGACCAGACATTGGCGATGTTTTCCAGCAAATGCGTGCTCGGCACGAGCGAAAGCGGCACGGTGAACACTTCATGTTCGCTCATCGTCGCCGCGCAGAACGCCACATAAACGGGAAACGCGACGAGTACGACGCCGGCGATCAAAACGACATGGCAAAACAGATCGAAGCCTTTGCGATTCTCGATCATGCGTATTGCACCTTGCGTTCGATGAAGCGGAACTGGACCACCGTCAAACCGACGACGATCGCCATCAACACGACCGACTGCGCCCCGGAACTGCCGATATCGAGCCCCTGGAAACCTTCGGCGAAGATTTTATAGATCAGCGTCTTCGTGGCTTGAGCCGGCCCGCCGCCCGTCGCCGCATCGATCACGGGGAAAGTGTCGAAGAACGCATAGACGACATTGACCACGAACAAGAAGAAGGTGGTCGGCGACAACAGCGGCAGCGCAATGCCGAAAAAACGGCGTACCGGCCCGGCGCCGTCGATGGCCGCGGCCTCGATCAGCGAACGCGGAATGGCCTGCAAACCCGCGTAGAAGAACAAAAAGTTGTAACTCACCTGCTTCCAGACCGAAGCCAGCACCACGAGGGTCATCGCCTGGCTGCCGTTCAACGCGTGGTTCCAGACGATGCCGCCCTTCGCCAGTGCGTAGGTGACGAGCCCGATGCTGGGGTTGAACAGGAACGCCCACAACACGGCGGCGATCGCAGGCGCGACGGCGTAAGGCCAGATCAGCAACGTGCGGTACAGCTTCGCGCCGCGCGTGACGCGATCTGCGCAAGCCGCGAGCAGCAGCGAAACGACGAGACCCGACACGGTGACGAGCGCACTGAACACCAGCGTCGTCTTGAACGAATCGAGATAAAGCGGATCGGCAAACAAATGCGCGAAATTGGCGAGCCCGACGAATTCGCTCGAAGTGCCGAAAGCGTCCTGCATTTGCGTGGATTGCCATAGCGCGACGCCGGCCGGCCAAAGAAAGAAGAGCCCGGTGATGGCCAACTGTGGCGCAATCAACAGGTAAGGCAATGCGCTCGCGGCGAAACGGGAACGTTCGTGCATGAAGGGTGTTTCCGTTAATGCGATGCGCCGTCGCTCGGCTCCGGGAAAACGGAATCAGCCAAGCGGACGGCGAGCCGGACAAAGTGTGCGTCGCGCGGTGCGCGGCGCACGGACGTGAGAGCCCGACGCGCAGAACACGCATCGGACGTCATCGATCGCTCGCTTACTGCGCCGATTGCTGGAAACGCCGCAACAGCTCGTCGCCGCGGCTCGCGGCCGAATCGAGCGCAGCCTGAGGCGTCTTCTTCTGCGCCCACACCTGCTCCAGCTCTTCATCCACCACGGTACGAATCTGCGGCATGTTGCCAAGACGCAGTCCCTTCGTGTACGGCAGCGGCGGCTTGTTCAGCATCTGCTTGATCGCTGTGTCGGCCCCAGGGTTTTTCGCGTAGAAGCCTTGTGAGCGCGCGAGATCGTAAGCGGCCGTCGTCACGGGCAGATAGCCCGTATCTTCGTGCCACTTGGCCGCCACGGCCGGCGACGAAAGGTATGCGAGGAATTTCGCCACGCCCTTATAGACGTTCGGATCCTTGCCCGCAAGCACCCACAGGCTGGCGCCGCCGATGATCGCGTTTTGCGGCGCGCCCTTCACGTTCGCGTCGTACGGCATCATGCCCGTACCAAAATCGAACTTCGCGTACTTGCGAATCGTGGCGAGCGAGCCCGACGAATTGGTCAGAATCGGGCAGTCTCCGCTATAGAACTTCGAGACTGCCTCGTCCTTGCGGCCCACATAGGTGAACGTGCCTTGCTTCGCCATCTCCTGCAAGAACCTGATATGGGCGACTTGTTGCGGCTTGTTGAATTCGAGCTTTGCGTCCAGGCCGTCGAACCCGTTGTTTTCCGATGCGAACGGCAGGCCGTGCCACGCACTGTAATTCTCGAGTTGAATCCAGCCTTGCCAGCCTGTGGTGAAGCCGCAGCTCGAGCCCGCTGCTTTCAGCTTTTCGGCGTCGGCTCGCACTTCGTCCCATGTCTTGGGCGGCTGATTCGGATCGAGCCCGGCCTTCTTGAATGCTTCCTTGTTGTAGTAGAGAACGGGCGTCGAGCTATTGAACGGCATCGACACGAGTTCGCCCGTCTTGGCGTCGCTGTAGTAGCTCGCAATGGTCGGCACGAAGGCCTTTTGGTCGAGCGGCATCCCCGCTTGCTTGAAGACTTCCGTGACCGGCACGACGGCCTTGTTCGCCGCCATCATCGTGGCCGTGCCCACTTCATAGACCTGGAGAATCGCCGGCGCATTGCCGCTGCGATAGGCGGCGATGCCTGCTGCGAGCGTTTGGTCGTAAGTACCCTTGAAGACGGGCACAATCTTGTAATCGCTCTGCGAGCGATTGAAGTCGTTCGCGATGTCGTTCACGCGCTCGCCCAGCGCCGCTTCCATCGCGTGCCAGAACTGAATCTCCGTCGCGGCCAGGGCCGCCTGGCTTACACCGATGAGGAGCACGCCCCCGAGCGCCAGCGAACGAACCAGCGTTTTACACCTGTTCATTTAGTTCTCCTAAAAGTCATGTGACGACGAAACTGCCGTGTCGCGTCGCACTATCGGGCTCTATCCGGCACCATGCCGCGTACCTGCCGGGGCGGTAGTCTAACTATCGTTGATGACAAACAGACGTTGATATTCTTTCAACGCATACCGATCCGTCATGCCGGCGATGTAATGCGCGATGAGTCGCGGCTGGGCGGCCTCATCGTCAGCCTGGTAGGCGGGCGGCAACAGGCGCGGATCCTCACTGAACGCCTCGAACAACCCGCGGATCACGCGGCGCGCCTTGCTCGCCATGCGCATGACGCGGTAATGCCGATACAGATTCCTGAACAAGAAGCGCTTCAATTGCGCCGCCTGCGCCGCCACGGCGCCGCTGTGCGCAACGAGCGCAGGCGCCGCACGCACCGCATCGAGCGACCGCGGCGCGGAGTCGGCCAGATTGCGCCGCGTCGTATCGATGAGATCGACAATGAGCGTATTGATCATGCGACGCACCGTCTCATGCACCATGCGACGCCCGTCGAGTTGCGGATGCTCGCGCCTCGCATCTTCATAATGCGTCTGCCACAGCTCGACGTGCGAGAGTTGCTCGATCGTCAGAAGCCCGGAACGCAAACCATCGTCGACATCGTGATTGTTATAGGCGATTTCATCGGCAATGTTCGCAATTTGCGCTTCGAGCGATGGACGCTTGCCGGTCAGGAAGCGTTCGCCCAGATCGCCCAGTCTCAGGGCATTTTCGCGCGAACAGTGTTTCAAAATGCCTTCGCGCGTTTCGAA
Source organism: Trinickia soli (assembly GCF_002879855.1). Taxonomy (GTDB): domain Bacteria; phylum Pseudomonadota; class Gammaproteobacteria; order Burkholderiales; family Burkholderiaceae; genus Trinickia; species Trinickia soli. The sequence continues at coordinate 99,111 of NZ_PNYB01000014.1, forward strand.
GCAGAGATTGAGCCCGTTGAAGCCGCCGTAGTGCTCTTCGAGTTCGTCCACGACGGCAAGGCTCTGCAAATTGTGCTCGAAGCCACCGTGCGCCTGCATGCATTCGTTCAACGCGTCTTGCCCCGCGTGGCCGAACGGCGTGTGTCCCAGATCGTGTGCCAGCGAAATCGCTTCGACGAGATCCTCGTTGACGCGCAGATTGCGCGCGACAGAGCGCGCGATTTGCGCGACCTCCAGGCTGTGCGTGAGCCGCGTCCGAAAGAGATCGCCTTCGTGATTGACGAATACCTGCGTCTTGTATTCGAGACGCCGGAAGGCCGTGGAATGGACAATGCGATCGCGGTCGCGCTGAAATTCGGTGCGCGCCGAGGGCGGCGCTTCGGGGAAGCGGCGGCCGCGCGATTGAGCCGAGTGCGCAGCATACGGCGCGAGATGGGACTCGAGCATGGCGAGCGTCGGCGGCTTGACCAGCAGCGAGCGCTCGTCACCATTCGCCGATATGGCCTCCGCGGGATCGCGCGTTCGGTCAGCCTTGTCGCTCATCGTTTCCCCTCTCGCATCGGGTCTGCTCTCGCTGCATGCGACGCAGCGCGGCTCAGAGGCACGCGGTCAGCGTCGCTCGCAGTGCATCCTCCGGAACGTCCGTGATCAAAGTGCCGCCAAGCTGATTGAGCAGCACGAACCTGATCGCACCCGCCTCGGCCTTCTTGTCGACCTTCATGAGTTCGATATAACGGTCTTCGCCAAGCGCTGGCGCGCGGGTCGGCAATCGGGCGGCTTCGATGACGGCGAGCAGCCGCTTGCGCACCGCTTCATCCAGATGACCGACGCGCACCGACAGATCGGCGGCCATCACCATGCCGCACCCGACCGCCTCACCGTGCAGCCATTGCCCATAGCCAAGCCCCGCCTCGATTGCATGACCGAACGTGTGGCCGAAATTGAGGATTGCACGCAATCCTCCCTCGCGCTCGTCGGCCGCGACAACCGAGGCCTTCAGCTCGCACGACCGCTTGACGGCATGGGCAAGCGCTTCCGGCTCGCGTCGATTCAGTGCGTCCATGTTCGCTTCGAGCCACTCGAAAAACGCGGCGTCGGCGATCGCAGCCGTCTTGATGATCTCCGCGATGCCCGCCGCAAGTTCGCGCTCGGGCAACGTACGCAGGGCGCCGATATCGGCGACGACCGCCTGCGGCTGGTAAAACGCGCCGATCATGTTCTTGCCGAGCGGATGGTTGATACCGGTCTTGCCGCCCACGGACGAATCGACCTGCGACAGCAGCGTCGTCGGCACCTGGATGAACGGCACGCCTCGCATATAGCAGGCGGCGGCGAAGCCGGTCATGTCGCCGATCACGCCGCCGCCGAGCGCGATCAGCGTGGTCTTGCGATCGGCCTGCGCGGACAGCAGCGCGTCGAAGATGCAATTGAGCGTCTCCCAGTGCTTGAACGCCTCGCCGTCCGGCAGCACGACGGTCGACACCTGCTTGCCGAGAGGCGCCAGCGCGTTCCGCAGCGACTCGCCGTAGAGCGGCTCGACGGTTTCGTTCGTTACGATCGTTACGGACGCTCCCGCGATATGCGGCGCAAACAAGTCGGTCCGACCGATCAGGTCGGCACCGATGCGGATCGGGTAGGAGCGTTCGCCGAGATCGACGTTGACGGTAATCATGACTGTGTCTGCTTCGTAATGCCGGCCATCTCGAGCTGCATGAGCACCATGTTGACTAGCCCATTGACGGACGGCCGCCCGGTTTCGACGATGAAGTGCGCGCATTCGCGATAAAGCGGATCGCGCTCGCTGTACAAGGCTTCGAGCTTCGCCTTGGGATCCTCTGTTTGCAGCAGCGGACGGTTCTTGTCTTTCCGCGTGCGCAACCATAAATCGTGCGGGTTGGCGCGAAGATAAACGACCAGCCCGCGATCGTGCAGAAATGCCCGGTTTTCCGGACGCAAGACCGCGCCGCCGCCTGTCGCCAACACAATGGCTTCGCGCGCCGACAGTTCCGCGATCACCTGTGCCTCGCGCTCGCGAAAGCCGGCCTCGCCCTCGAGCTCGAATATGACGGGAATGCGTGCTCCCGTGCGGGCTTCGATTTCGTGATCGCTGTCGAAGAACGGGCGACCGAGCCGGCGCGCCACGGCGCGGCCCACGGTGGTCTTACCTGCCCCCATGAGCCCCACGAAAAAAATGTTGGTGTTGGCGCCCCGCTCTTGCAACGTATCCTCTGCTCAATCCGCTATGGTTCGTGGCGCAGCTTACTGGCAAAGCCGCCGCCTTGTCGAGTGCGCCGGCTCCCCGGGGGGCCCGGCCAGGCTTGCCGGTCAATCGGTCGGAACGATCCGCGCCGTGATGAAAACGGCGAGTTCCGTGCGCTGCTCGCGCATCGCCCGATGGCGAAACAACGCGCCCAGCAGCGGTATTTTGCCTAACAGCGGCACACGCGTCACATCGTCGCGATCCTGACTCTCATAAATGCCGCCTATCGAGAAGGTACCGCCATCCTCCACTTCTACCCGTGTGCGCACGTGTTTCGTGTCGATCGCAGGACCGCCGGCGGTCGGTTTGCCGACACTGTCTTTCGAGATATCGAGGTCGAGAATCACGCGCCCCGCGGGCGTGATGCGCGGTTCGACTTCGAGCTTCAGACTGGCGCGGCGAAACTGCACGCCCGACACGCCGTTGCGCACCTTGGCCTGATACGGCAGCTCGGTGCCCTGCTCGACGAGCGCCTTCGTTCGATCCGCCGTGACGATGCGCGGGCTCGACACGATCTGCCCCCGGCCCTGGGCCTCCAAAGCAGACAATTCCGCCGTCACGAGCCGCGTGGCGCCCGCGGCGAAAAGGGTCAGGCCGGCCGTCGCCGCCTCGACGCCGGCAATCGCGCGCGCCGAGACATCGTACACGACACCCTCTTTCCCGCCGCCGAGTCCCACCGAAGGGGGATCGGCATCGGGCTTGACGCCTGCCGTTCGCATCGACAAGCGCGCGCCCAATTCACGCGAGAATCCGTGTTCACCCTCGACGATGCGCGCCTCGATCAATACCTGGCGATTCGGCTTGTCGATTGCGTCGATCAGTTGCGCCACCTGATCGAGACGCGCGGCCAAATCGGTAACGAACAGCAGGTTCGTGCGCGTATCGGCCATCGCAGCCCCGCGCTTGGACAGCACACGCTGCGCGCCAGGCGCCGTCAGCAGACGCTGAACCTCGTCGGCGCGTGGGTAGCTGAGCGCAAACGTTCGGCTCGCGAGCGGCTCGAGGTCCGCCGCGCGCGCATGCGCCTCGAAGCGCTGACGCTCGCGCGCCGCCAGTTCCGCCAGCGGGGCAACCCAGATCACATTGCCGCGCCGGGACATCGCCAAGCCATGCGCATCGAGCAACGCGTCGAATGCAGTGCGCCACGGCACGCCGTTGAGGCTTAGCGAGACAAGGCCGCGCACACGCTCGCCAGCCACGATGTTCAGGCCGGTGAAGCGCGCGAAGGCATCCAGCACATCGGCCAGCTCGGCGTTTTTGAACCGCATCGTGATCGGCCGCTCGACGTCGGTTTGGCCCCTCCACCCGGTGTTGACCATCACCCCATCGCTCATGCGAGCCGCGGGCGCCAGCGGCACCGGCGGCCCCTCGAGCACGGGGGCAGGCGGCCCGCCCTGGGCAGGCGCAACGGTGGGGCCGGCGCCGACGACTGGCGGCATGGGCCCGCTGGCGTCAGCCGAAGCTTCATCTTCATCGTATCCGCCGCTCTGCGCATCGCCCTCACCGCCAGGAAGCGGCGGCGCCCCCTCGTTGGGCCATGCGGAGCCGGATCGGCCTGCGTCGATATCGGCCAGCAACGCGGGCGGCAACGGCGGCATCGGCGCCGGATTCTGCCCCACGGCGCTTGTCGATACAAACAACGCAGCCGCAAAGCCCGAATAACAGACGGCCCCCATGGCGCTCCGGCCTCGCAGGCGCATGCTCATCGCGCATCCTCCGGCAGCACGGCGCGGCGAGCGCCGTCCCGGCCCGCCAATGTCACGCCGTGAACGTCGATTTGAACGACTCGCTCTGCGCCCAACGTCTGCCCGGGCTCGACGACGGCCGCCGGTACGCCGCCACCCTCGAACAGCGCGAGCGAATGCAACTCGTCGAGCACAAAGCCCGCCAGACGGGCCGTCGATGCACCTCCTTGCGCACTCGCCCGCGCAATGCCGAAGGGATCGATCGATGATCGCCGCTTATCGCCGACCGCTGCGCCAGATGCGACTTGCCCGTAGGTCGCAGGCGCGGGATGCGCCGGCAATGCATCGAAGACGTCTAACGTTGTGGCGAACGATAGCGCATCGGATTCGCGCTTGACGCTGAGCGCCGCCGGGACGACAAGCATCGGCAACGTCGAGAGTCCCTGCAAAAAAGCATGCAAAGAGACGAAATCCGCCCGCCCATCCATGCGCAGTGCGCGTTGCGCGGCTTTGCCTCGCCCGCTCGTGGGCATAACGGCCTCCGGCGCAGGCTCCAGCGTGCGCAACGTCACGTCCGTACGGCTTGCAAGATCGGCCACGGCCCGCCACTCACGACCCGACGTGCGCCCGATGGACTCGGCCGACGCCTGCCTGCCTGAATCGAAAGACCTGCGCATTTGCGGCAATCGCGCGATCCGCGCACGCCCCTCTCGCAATCGCTGCTCGAGCGCATCGATGGCGGCTGTACTCGTCGCGCGGCCATTGAGATCGAGTGCGCGGCAAGCGTAAGCCGCAAGCGCAAAGGCAAACGCCGCCAGCGCCACGCACGCCATGAGACGGCGCGTCAGGTTCCACCGTTGCGCTGGGGCACGCAGCGAAGCAACGGCGCGAGCGAAGCGCTGGTCCGCCGAAAATCCTGCTGGGACACGACCGATGCGCTCCAGACCGCTTAGCAGCGCCTCTTTCATCCGTCGCTCCTCTCGCCAGCCCGAGGGGCGCGGCCGCGCTGGCCATGAGCCGTTCGCCGCAAGGGCGATGACTGTTCGGCATCGCTCCATCGAAACCGCACGACGGCCTCCACGGGCCGCCGCGCCTCGCCTCCGCTCGTCGTGGCAATCAATTTGAGATCGCCGATTTCGGCCGGCTTCGCCCCGGCGATCGGGGGCAATCGCTCGGCCCAAGCGGCGGCCGACAGGCTATCTACCGCGTTCAGGTGCAACTCGATGTCGTCGGTTCGCAGCTGCAGCCGGCTGACGGTCACGCCCGCGTGCGCCTCGCGGCTCAGTGCTTCAAGCAGCGAGAGCAGCGCGACGTAAGGCTGCGTGCGCTGTTGCACCTCGCGCTCGCGCGCCCGCATGCTTTCCGCCGCTTGCTCGAGCCGCGCGTATTCGGCCATCGAGGGCGCGAGCTGCGCCCACTCCCGCTCGAGCCGCGTGCGTCGTTCGTCGAGCGCGCCGACCATCGCCCACCCAACGGCGGCCAATGCACCCATGAGCACCGCTGCCGCGCCTTCGATCAAGCTGCGCCGACGACGCCGGCGCGTGCTCCATACGCCACACGCCAACGGCTCGCGGCCGGATGCGCCGCCCGGGCCATCTTTGTCCAAGCATCCCGCTGCAATGGCGTTCATTCGAGCACCCCATGCAACGCCAATCCAAAGGCAACGGCGAAGCTCGCGGCGCGTTCGGCATCGGCAGGCGCAGCGAATCTGCCTCCGTCGAAACAGAACGATGCGCAGCCGAACGGCTCGACGAGACATCCGAGACAGTCGCCGATATCGGGCAGTGTCAATCCCACGCGCGCGAGCAACCCCAAGTCGCCGCCCACCAGCGCCCTCTCGAGCCCCGCGGTCGATGCGAGCGCACGGAGCGCCGATTCGAGATCCGCCTGACCGCCGCCGGGGAAACGGATGCTCGCTTCGATCATGCCCTCGGCGACGCGCCACCCATAAACACCGTCGGCCCCAGCCCACACCGCGGCGTAACGGTCGACCCGTCGCAATGAATGCTCCGCTGCGTACGCAAGTCCGCGCAAAGCTGCGAGCGGCTCGCCGTCGATCGCGGCCAATGCGATGCCGGCTGCCGCGGCAACCTCCGCCCGCTCTTCCAACTGACGCCGTGACGCCACGCGAAGCGTCGCGCTCGACTCCCTCTGCGTTGCTGGCGCGCTTGCTGGAACCGCCATCGCACAGGGCATTGCGCGCATCACGCGCCGCCGCGGCCATCGGGCGCAAAGCGAAGACAGGGCCGCGGCCACCGCCGCCCGATTGACGAGATGCGCACCGGACACCGAGCCAGGGGCCAGCGGCGCAATGCCGAGCCACTCGACGCGAACGGGCAGATCAGATCTGCCCTTGCGGCTCGCGATGACGAGCCGCACTTCGGTCGGACTCACGTCGATGCCGGCCCCGAAGCGGCGCGCGGCAGACAGCAGTTTGTTTCTCATCAGCATGGCATTTCCCCGCAGCAGCCGGGCCGTCGATATGAGCGGCCAACACGGCGTGCTGCGACGAAATTGTGCGAATCGAACCGTTGCGCGAGTACTCGACCGAATGGCTAATGCCGCCGCGGCCGCGGACGTCCCGGTGTCCGGATTGGCCGTTAAGCCAAACGAAAGGCGTGGCAGGCGCCGCTATAATCCCGGCCATCGCAAGTCAGCTTCGCTATGGATTCACGCCTGCCCTCGCCCAACGCCTCACCTCCCGTTCCCTCGCAGCCACCGAAGCGCCGCAGGCGCTGGGCGGTCAAGCTCGCTCTCTCGTTCGCTGGGGCGCTCGCCGCCATGTGCGCCTGCGCAGGACTGGTGCTGCTTTACGCACTTATCGTCGCGGCACCGCAACTGCCGTCGCTCAGCGCGCTCACGGACTATCGACCCAAAGTCCCGCTGCGCATTTACACCGCCGATCACGTTCTGATCGGCGAATTCGGCGAGGAACGCCGCGACGTCGTTCGCATTGAAGCTGTCCCTGTCTTTTTGAGACAAGCGATTCTCGCCATCGAAGACGCGCGCTTCTACGACCACGGCGGAGTTGACGTCACGGGCGTGCTGCGCGCTGGCATGTCGGCGCTGACGAACGGGCGAGCGACGCAGGGCGCGAGCACGATCACGATGCAGGTGGCGCGGAATTTCTTCTTGTCGAGCGAGAAGACATACACACGCAAGATTTACGAGATGATGCTTGCGTACAAGATCGAGCGGGAACTGACGAAGGATCAGATCCTCGAGGTCTACATGAATCAGATTTATCTCGGGCAGCGCGCGTACGGCTTCGCGTCCGCAGCGCGCGTCTACTTCGGCAAAGACATCCGCCACATCACGCTGGCCGAGGCGGCGATGCTCGCCGGTTTGCCCAAGGCGCCATCGGCGTACAACCCGATCGTGAATCCCCAGCGCGCGAGATTGCGCCAGCGGTACATCCTGCAGCGCATGCTTGAGCTTCATGAGATTACGCGTGCGCAGTATGACGGCGCGATCGCCGAACCGCTCGTATTGGCTGGCGCGCCGGCGCAGCAGTTCAGCGTGCATGCGGAGTACGTTGCCGAAATGGTGCGCCAGGCCATGGTCGCGCAGTATCGGGAGGAGGCCTATACCCGCGGCCTGAACATCGTCACGACGATCGATTCGGGCGATCAGGATGCAGCCTATCGCGCGCTGCGCAGGGGACTCATGACCTACGACAGCCGGCGAGGGTATCGAGGTCCCGAGGGCCAGCTCGCACTGCCCGCCGCCCCTGGTGCACGCGCCGACGCAATCGCTGCGGCGCTGGAGAAGCACCCCGACAACGGAGAGATCGTCGCAGGCGTCGTCGTTTCCGCGAACCCGGGCGAAGTGCAAGCGGTTCTGTCCAATGGCGTCACGGCAAAGATCAGCGGCGACGGATTGCGCTTCGCTGCGGCTTCGCTCTCCCCGCGCGCGCCAGCGGCGGCCGGCATTCGACCGGGCTCGATCGTGCGCCTCGTCAAAGACGATGCGGGGGCCTGGTCGATCGTCCAATTGCCGCAGGTCGAAGGCGCCTTCGTTTCGATCGTGCCGCAGGATGGAGCCATCCGTTCGCTCGTGGGCGGCTTCGACTTCGGCAAGAGCAAATTCAATCACGTCACACAGGCGTGGCGTCAGCCCGGTTCGAGCTTCAAGCCATTCATCTATTCGGCTTCGCTCGACAAAGGCCTCGGGCCGGCGACGATCATCAACGACGCGCCGCTCTTTTTCAGTGCGGCCGAAACGGGCGGCCAGCCGTGGGAACCGAAAAACTACGGGGGCCGTTTCGATGGCCCGATGACGATGCGCACGGCATTGCAGAAGTCCCGCAACCTCGTTTCGATCCGGATCCTCGCGCACATCGGCACCCATTACGCGCAGCAATACATCACGCGCTTCGGGTTCGACGCAGATAAACACCCTGCCTATTTGCCGATGGCGCTCGGCGCGGGTCTCGTGACGCCGCTGCAAATGGCCGGTGCTTACTCCGTGTTCGCCAACGGCGGCTATCGCGTGAACCCGTATCTCATCTCAGAGGTGACCGATCAAGACGGCGTCGTGCTCGCACGCGCGCAACCGATCGTCGCAGAGCGCGACGCGCCCCGCGCGATCGATGCGCGCAACGACTATGTGATGAACAGCCTGCTGCAAAGTGTCGCCCAACGTGGAACGGGCGCGAAATCGAATCAGTTGGGGCGCAAGGACCTCGCCGGCAAAACGGGAACCACGAACGATTCTCGCGACGCCTGGTTCGCGGGTTATCAGCACTCGCTCGCCGCGATTGCGTGGATCGGCTACGACGCGCCGCGCAGCCTCGGCGATCGCGAAACGGGCGGCGGGCTCGCTTTGCCGGTTTGGATGGACTACATGCGGCAAGCGCTGACAGGGGTGCCCGAATATGAAATGCCAATGCCTTCGGATGTCATACCGATAGGCGGTGAACTGTACTTCGACACGTTCTTGCCGGGACAGGGCTTCGTTCACGCCGTCGGCGTCAGCGAAGCCGCGTTGCATGCGCAAGAGAATGCCATAGGCCCGGTTGCCGAAGCAGCAGATCAGCATACGCCGGCAGCGGTGAGCGAGCCTGCGGCTGCGTCGGCCACTGTCGCCGAACAGTAGCGGTGAACGAGCGCGGATGTCAGACGCGCATCCGCGCCGGTTCAACGGCCGCTGCAAGCGCCAATGCCGCCGTAGCTCAAGCGCCGACGCATCGCCGGTCGTTACGCCGCCTTCCGCGCGAACGCGTCAAGCCAGGAAACGAACCGGCTCGCCGGCTTGCTGGGTGGCGTACTCGGACAACGCCTCGAAGAACTCGCGGCCGTTGCGCGTATCAAGCCACTGCGTACCGTCGAATCGGAAGTGAAAGCCGCCCGCTTTTGCGGCGATCCAGATTTCCTGCATCGGCGGCTGCAGGTTGACGATGATCTTCGAACCGTTTTCGAATTCGAGCGTCAGCACGTTGCCGCTGCGCTCGATCTCGATGTCGGCGTCGATGTCGTCGGCAGCCTGCTCGATACGCGTGAGAATGGCTTCGGCGCGGGCAAGGTAGTCGCTGTCGGTCATGCTAAACTCCGCCGGTTAAACACATCACAGCTCTTGAGCTTTAAGAGACAGTCATGCGAGTCGTTTTCAGGATGAGCGCGATTGTAGCGGCTTTGGCCGTTGCGACAAGCGTGGCGCTAACCGGCTGCGGTCAACGCGGGCCGCTCTATCTGCCGTCCGTTCCTCCACTGCCTGAAAAACCGGCGCTCAGGACAGAACCGTCGGCGTCGGATGCATCCGCGCATTCGCAGGGCGCGTCCGATGCGAATGCACCGCTCACGCTCGCGCCGGCCGACTCGCTCGGCGCGGCGCCAGGAGCCAAACGCCCGACACCCGCCGCCAACGCGGCGTCCAGCCCGGCATCCGATCAATAACGCAGGACTTCCGCATGTCTCACTTCGCCTATGTCGACGGCGTGCTGCACGCCGAAGGCGTCAGCGCCGTCTCGCTGGCCGAACAATTCGGCACACCGCTTTTCGTCTACTCGCGCGCGGCGCTGACTGAAGCGTATCAAGCGTACGCGCATGCGTGCGCCGGTCACCGCGCGTCTGTTCATGTGGCCGTCAAAGCCAACAGCAATCTGGGCGTGCTCAACGTTTTCGCACGGCTCGGCGCGGGCTTCGACATCGTCTCGGGCGGCGAGCTCGCTCGCGTCCTCGCCGCGGGCGGCCAAGCAAAGGACGTCGTCTTTTCCGGCGTCGGCAAGAGCGCGGCGGAAATGCGCGAGGCGCTCGAAGCGGGCGTGAAATGCTTCAACGTCGAATCGATTCCCGAACTCGACCGCCTCAATGCCGTCGCAGCCGAGGTCGGCAAGAAGGCGCGAATCTCGCTGCGCGTCAATCCCGATGTCGACCCGAAAACGCACCCGTACATTTCCACCGGGCTCAAAGCGAACAAGTTCGGCATTGCATTTGACGAAGCGCGCGCGGCCTATCGAACGGCGGCAGCATTCGCGCATCTCGAAGTCGTCGGCATCGATTGCCACATCGGTTCGCAGATCACGGAAATCGCGCCGTATCTCGATGCACTGGAGAAGTTGCTCGATCTCGTCGAACAAATCGAATCGGACGGCATTGCGATTCACCATATCGACGTAGGCGGCGGGCTCGGCATCACCTATTCGAAGGAAACGCCGCCCGATACGGGCTTGTTCGTCCGCACCCTGCTCGAGCGCATCGAGGCACGCGGGCAAGGCCATCGCGAAGTCTATTTCGAGCCGGGGCGCTCGGTGACGGGCAACGCCGGCATTCTGCTGACCCGCGTCGAGTTTCTGAAGCCCGGTGCCGAAAAGAATTTCGCGATCGTCGACGCCGCGATGAACGATCTCGCACGGCCCGCCATGTATCAGGCCTATCACGCGATCGATCCGGTCCTGGAACGGCACGATATGCCGACGAGACTCTATGACGTGGTCGGCCCTGTCTGCGAAAGCGGCGATTGGCTGGGCCGCGACCGGTCGCTCGCTGTCCTGCCCGGCGATTTGCTCGCGATCCGCTCGGCCGGCGCGTACGCGTTCGCGATGAGTTCGAACTACAACACGCGGCCGCGTGCAGCCGAAGTCATGGTCGACGATCAGAATGTCTTTGTCGTCCGTGCGCGCGAAACGGTGCGCGAACTGTTCGCCGGCGAGTCGATTTTGCCGGCCTGACCTGCCCGCCTCACCTCGGCGGACGCAACACAGCAATGCGGTGGCTGCCCGGCCACCGCTTGTTCCGCCGCCCGCCCCGCGCCAGGCGACGGACTCATCACCTGGTAGTTCGGTCTCGAACCACGGCCATGCGCCGGCGGTCGGCAAGCTTGCCGCCCACCCAGAAGGCCACGCGCCAGCCCAGCAAGGCAATCACGATGGCGCCATAGAGCTTCGGCAAGATGAGATCGTGCTTGCCGGCCTTCATCCACCAGAAGTGCAAAATCGCGAGCACAGCGATGGCATAGACCGCGCGATGCAGGGTCTGCCAGCGACGCCCCAACTTGCGCAAGGCTGCTTTGGGCGATGTCGCCGCGAGCGGAATCAGCAAAACGAACGCCGCGAAACCGACCGTAATGAACGGACGCTTGCCGATATCTTTCAGGACTTCGGCCACGTTGAACCACTTGTCGAACCAGATGTACGTCGTGAAATGCAGCGTCGCATAAAAGAAGGCATAGAGCCCCAACATGCGTCGGAAGCGAATCACGGCATTGACGCCTGTCATGCGGCGAAGCGGCGTGACGGCCAGCGTGATACAGAGGAATACAAGCGTCCAGAGTCCCGTCGATCGAGTGATGAACTCGATCGGGTTCGCGCCGAGACGATCGGTCAAGCCGAACAGCACGATGCGCGCGAGCGGGTACAAGGCGGCAACGAACACGCCGATCTTGGCCGGCCGGATCCAGCGGTCGACGCCGCTGCGAGCGCGCACCGCCCCGCCATGGCCTGGGGGGGCGGGCCGAACGCCCGGTCGGTTCCGACGGTCGGTTGCAGCCGTCAGCGTTTGCGTATCGAGAGACATGGAGAGCGCCCCTTGGTGCTTACTTCAAAAGAATTTGCGCAAATCCATGCCCTGGTACAGCGAGGCGACGAGATTGCCGTAGCCGTTGAACATCAACGTTTTCCGCTTGGGCGTGAAAAAGCCGTCCTCGCCAATGCGCCGCTCGGTGGCCTGGCTCCAGCGCGGATGATCGACGTTCGGGTTCACATTCGAATAAAACCCGTATTCGTTAGGCGCATACGTGTTCCAACTCGTCGGCGGTTGCTTTTCGACGAAGCGAATCTTGACGAGCGACTTCGCGCTTTTGAACCCATACTTCCACGGCACCACGATGCGAACCGGCGCGCCGTTCTGATTCGGCAACACCTGACCGTAGACGCCGACGGTCAGGAGCGCGAGCGGGTTCATCGCCTCGTCCAGGCGCAGCCCTTCAGAATATGGCCACTCGAGGATCGGTTCGGCGATGCCCGGCATCTGCGATGGATCGGCAAGCGTAATGAACTGCACGAACTTCGCATTGCCTGTGGGCTGGGCGCGCTTGATGAGTTCCGCAAGTGGGTACCCTACCCACGGAATGACCATCGACCACCCTTCGACGCAGCGGTGCCGATACACGCGCTCTTCGAGCGGCGCGAGCTTGAGCAACTCGTCGATGTCATAGACCTTCGGATTCTTGATTTCGCCCTCGACGCTTACGCGCCAGGGATGCGGCCGCAAGGTGCCGGCGTTATGGGACGGGTCGCTCTTGTCCGTGCCAAATTCGTAGAAGTTGTTATAGGTCGTGACGTCCTTGTACGGCGTGACCTTGTCGCCGACGACGAATTTGGCATTCGTCGTCGCCCCGAGCTTCTGCGCTTTCGGGTCCGGTGACGCATAGGCACCCAATGCGGCACGGCTGATCCCGAGCGCGCCCGAGGCCACCGCCAGCCCCGCTACGCCGGCAGCCTGCAAGACGCGTCGACGATTCTCGAACACCTCACGCGGCGTAATTTCGCTGGCGGCGATGTCTTCGCCGGTCAATAAGACACGCTGCTCTCGTTTGATCCCCACGATGCTGCTCCTTAATGATCCCGGGCTCTCGGCTCGTCGCGTCGGTTCAACGCTATGGAGCCCGCTTGCCTGGTATACGACGACCGCAGGCAACCGGATGCACCGCCGAAACAAAAAACCGCCGATGGCGCGACCATGCGGCGGTTTCTTCAGACTGGCTCGATTGGAAGCGCGACCGAAATCGACGCCGGCGCATCCGTTACAGCTTGCCGTAGCTATGCAAGCCCGACAAGAACATATTGACGCCAAGGAATGCGAAGGTTGTCACGAGCAAACCCGTGAGCGCCCACCACGCCGCGGCTGCGCCCCGAAGGCCTTTCATCAGACGCATGTGCAGCCATGCAGCGTAGTTGAGCCAGACGATCAACGCCCAGGTTTCTTTCGGATCCCAACTCCAATAGCCGCCCCAGGCTTGGGCAGCCCACAATGCGCCGAGAATCGTTGCGACCGTGAAAAACGCGAAGCCGACGGCAATCGACTTGTACATGACGTCGTCGAGCACGGCGAGCGGCGGCAGCCGATCGGCCAGAATACCGCGCTCGCTGAGCAGATAGGCCACGCCGACCATCGCTGAAAGGGCGAACGAACCGTAGCCGATGAAGTTCGCGGGCACATGGATCTTCATCCACCAGCTCTGTAGCGCCGGCACGAGCGGCTGAATCTGCTGTGCGTCGCGTGCAACCGAGTACCACATCAGGAAGCCGACCGCCGCGCTGATGACGAGCAACACGAAGGCGCCCATCGCGCGCGTTGCATAGTGCTGCTCGTAGTAAAGGTAGAACAACGCCGTGATCAAACAAAACAGCACGAACACTTCATAGAGGTTCGAGATCGGAATATGGCCGACATCCGCGCCGATCAGATACGACTCGTACCAGCGGACCATCATGCCCGTGAAACCCATCAGGACGGCGAACCACGTCAATTTGGATCCGATCGCGCCCCCGGACGGCGAGCGCGACAGCAGGCCGATCCAATAGAACAGCGTCGCGAACACGAACAACGCGCTCATCCAGAGAATGGCGGACTGGCTCGACAGGAAGTACTTGAGCAGAAACACCGAGTCGGCACGCGACAAATCGCCGTGATAGAGCTGCAATGACAGCAGCGAGAACGCCGCGATCGCGACGGCGAGCAACCGCACCGGTTTCCAGCGCCAGCCGAGCACGATGAGCGCCGGCGCCGCGCAGACGAGCACGAGCTTGTCGTAGTAGTTCATGAACGCGTGGTAACGCGACAGCCCAAAACCGGCGCCGCCGACGACCGCAAGCGCGAATAGCCAATCGAACACCCCGAGACGGCGCAGGAACGGGCGCTCGTCCAGAGCGCCGAACTGCGAGGCGGCCTGTGAAGCGACCTTTGAAGCGTCCGCTGGTCTGGGGGAAGAAGCGTGTGTCAGATCCATGATGATTACCGAGTATCAATCTTGCGAGTCGGAGGACGACTCGATCTTCGCGTCGAGCACAGGATCGGCGGACGACGCGCGCCTCTCGAGTGCGCTATCACGCGCTGTGGCGGCGTCGTGGGCCGTGGCGCCGAGCGTCGCGCCGGCGGCGTCTCGCACCTTGGCGAACTCCTTCTCAAAATCGAGCGTCTTGCGCGCCGTCGACATCGCCATCACGACCGACGTGCCGACAGCCGAGTCCTTCAGCCAGAACCAAAGCCGCCGCTCGCGTACGTAAAACATCGAAAAGATGCCGGCAACGAGAAGCAAGCTGCCAAGATACACCACTTTTTTACCCGGCGCGCGCGTGAGCTGGAACACCGAAGCTTGCACCTGCTTGAACGAATCCAGCTGCAAATAGACCGGCGATCCATACAAAAAGCTGTCAGAAAGCGCGTTGATCGAGTTCTGCACGAAGCGGCTCGTGTCCGCATTCGGCTGCGCATCGCTCTGCCCGGCCTGCTCGCGCGCGAGTTGCCAAAGATCCCACGTCGAGCCCTCCAACATGCGCAGCAACAGCGAAGCCGCCTTCTCCTGCTCGCCCTTCGGAACCGAATGGTCGATGAAGGTGGCGATCGATTGGAAGCCGCCAGCGGGCTGTCCGGGCGCTGCGCCGTCGGCGCTCGTGTCCGCCCCGGCGAAAAGGGACAAAACGCGCGCCGCGCTTTCTTCGAGATGTGCCCGCAGATCGGGATTCGAATCGGCGATCGAGCGTTGTGCAAACCGATGCGCGGCTTGCGCGCGCATCGTGGGATTCTCGAGCGCGGCGCGCAGCAGCATCCACTGTTTCACACTGCCCTGCTCGTCGGCCGGGATGCGCAAATAACGGAACGGATCGTTCGGCGTGGTGCGCATGCCCGCGAGGAGGAACCGCACGCCGTCCACGTCGACGGGCAGCATGTAGTTGTTGAACTCGCGCGCCTGCCCATCGGTGCCGCGGATCTTGTACTGGACCGACGGTCCGACGTTGTGCAAATCGAGCGGCTTCGACGATTTGGCGCCCGAACCGAGCCGCTCGTCGAAGACTTCCTTGAGCGAAGAGTGCGCAACCACGCCACGCGCGTCGGTTTGCCCGCTGCCATTCGTGATGTTTTCGACGTTGATGGCACGGAAATCGGCGAACTCGACCGTTTGACCACTCACACCGGGCATCGACGCCGAGAGCGGCGCGGAACTGCCGATGGCGCCGTTGACCGCCATCGTTTTCACCGAGTCGCCCGTCATCGGCCATGCCGTCATCGACATTTCCGAACCGCCGTCCTGGAAACTCGATTGGTAGATCGACACGCCGTCGTACGTGAACGGTTTGTTCACTTCCACACGAGCCGGTATGCGCTGCCCCGTTGCGTGATCGACGACGACGATGTCGCTCGCGAACAGTTTGGGCATGCCCGTCGAGTAGTAATCGACGATGAACTTCTTGAGCTCGATCGAAAACGGCAGGTCTTGAATCAGCGAACCGTTCGGCTCATTGAGGATGGCCGTCGAAACGTGCTGCCCCTCGGGCACCCACGCATAGCCGCGGAAGGTCGGGTTCGACGTCGAGAGCCGGTGCGCGGGCGAGATGTCGTTGATGACGGCGCTCGTCGAGATCGGCGATTTGCCGAACAGCCACATTTGGAATTTGATCGGCAGGTTGCTGTCCATCAACCCGCCAATGCAGATGACGACGATCGCCAAGTGCGCAAAGATGTATCCGATCTTGGCCAGTGCCCCGCGCTTCGCGGCGATCAGCGTCGCGCCGTCCACGTCGCGTACGACATACCGGTAGCCTAGCTTGCCTGCCAGCGCGGACAAGCGCTTCGTCGTTTCGTCGCGCGACTGGCCGGCTGCATACTCGGCCTTGTGATGGAACGCGCGCAAGCTGCCCTCGCGCACTTTGACCTTCCAGCTCTTGATGTCGGCGATCAGTTTCGGCGCGTTGCGCATGACGCAAAGCGAGATCGATACGATCAGGAAGCCAAGAATCAACATGAACCACCAGGCACTGTAGACGGTGAACAGGCCCAGCGCGCGGAAGATGTCGGCCCAGAACGGGCCGAACTGGTTGACGTAGTTCGGGTAGGGGTCGTCCTGTGTGAGCACGGTGCCGATGACGCTTGCGATCGCGAGCACGACGAGCAGCGCAATCGCAAAACGCATCGAACTGAGCAGCTCGATTGTCCTTTTGAGAACCTGCCGGTCCGACTTCACTTGATACCCCGAGGTGGTGACGCTCATTCAAACTCCCGTCGACCAGAGTTCAGGCTTTTACGTGTCGACGAAAGCCGGCGCTTTAGCGCTTTCTTTCGTCCCATGCAGAGCGGTGACTCCGGTGCAATACAAAGCAATACACAACAGCAAAAAAGGGTGAGGGCCAGCCGCCGAGGCGGTGGCGCTCCCACCCTTTTCTTGTTCTCGCCGGGAGGCCCGGCGGGTTATTCGTTCCCGGTGGCGCTCAATGCAGGCCGGCGACGTAATCGGCGACCGCTTTGATCTCGCTGTCCGAGAGCCGCGCCGCAATGCCATGCATCGCGTCGTTGTTGTTGCGTGCCCCGGCGCCTTGCTGGAAGGCATGAAGCTGCGCAACGGTGTAATCGGCCCACTGCCACGACAGCCGCGGGTACTGCACGGGAATGCCCATTCCCGTCGGACCGTGACAGCTCGCGCAGGCCGGCACGCCCTTGTCGGCGATGCCCGCGCGATAAATCTTTTGGCCCTCAGGCACCGTCGCCGCATCGTGCGCGACGCCCGGCTTCGGCGTTTGCGACGCGAAATACGCGGCGACGTTAACCATGTCGCTGTCGGACAAGGCGCCCGCCATGCCGGCCATGATTGGATTGTTGCGAGCGGCCGTCTTTGCGCCCGCCTGCACCTTGAAATCTTTCAGTTGCTTGACGAGATACGCCTCGTGCTGCCCCGCCAGCTTCGGAAACGACGCGCTCGCGCTGTTGCCGTCGGCTCCGTGGCAGGACGCGCAGACCTGCATCGCAATCGCCTGCCCTCGGTTCATGTCCGGCTTCGGTGCATCCGCCGCTCTCGTTTGTGCCGCCAAACTCAACAAACCCGCTGCTGCAACGACCTGAAGCACCTTCAAAGACATGCACAGTCGATTCATTCGCACACCCGGTTTCGTCTTGTGAGAATAGAGTGCCCTCCAGCGCCCGGTGTCCGGGCGCCGCCTTTGCAGGCGCGCAGGATCGCCAAGCGGCCAGGCGAGTTCCCCGAGAGGTCAATGCAAAAACGACGGCGACCTATCGCCGCTAAAAGCCACGCGGCAATGAGCCCGAAGCGCTCCGTCATGCTTGGCAAACACCCGGGCCGGCCTTGAGTAAACCGTCGTATTGTACAATAACTCGCTAATCGCCAAGACGCCAGTCGGGCATGTCCCGGCCTCGTCAGCGCCGTCACCTGGGCCTCGCGCACGCCCTCCTTCCTGTCCCGCCATGGCCTTCCTGCTGCATCAAGCCCGCTTTCACACGACCGTCAACCACTTGCGCGACCTGCCCGCCACGGTCCAGCCCGAGATCGCCTTCGCCGGCCGATCGAATGCCGGCAAGTCGACGGCCATCAACCTCCTGTGCAACCAAAAGCGACTCGCCTTCGCCAGTAAGACGCCAGGCCGCACGCAGCATATCAATTACTTCAGCGTCGGGCCCGAGCGCGAACCGGCCGGCTACCTCGTCGACCTGCCCGGCTACGGCTATGCCGAAGTGCCCGGCGCCGCCAAGGCGCACTGGGAGGCGCTGCTGGCGAGTTACCTGCAAAGCCGCGCCCAGCTGCGCGGCATGATCCTGATGATGGATTCGCGCAGGCCGTTGACCGACCTCGACAGACGCATGATCGAGTGGTTTGCGCCGACGGGCAAGCCGATTCACACGCTGCTGACCAAGTGCGACAAACTGACGCGGCAAGAGTGCGTCAACGCGCTGCGCGCAACGGAAAAAGGTTTGGCTGAATATCGCGCGGCGGGCTACGCGGGGGAACTCACGGCACAACTGTTTTCGGCGCTCAAACGCGTCGGACTCGACGAAGCGCATGCCCGCATCGAAGGTTGGTTGGCCGCCGGCACGAGTCAGGGCTCATCGGACTGAAATCGGCGCGATGCGGCGCCGGCTGCCAGCAGGACAATCCTCGTGGCCTTGCCTGACGCGGGCACGATGTGCGCGAGCAGCAGGAATCGATGCGGCACAGCGTCGCGGCGCGAGTGGCTAAAAATTACAAAGAATCGAAATAAAAAAACCCGCCGAACGTCGGCGGGTTAAACAGCCTAATCGAAAAAACGACAGGCACCCGCTCAGGGAGGAGAAGCGGGGAGGTCCGCAGCATGCGCTCATCGAGAGGCACGCGCTTCGCTCGATCGCTATCATATACCATTGTTTGCAAAAGTTTTTGCGCCGACTCTCTCGGCGTTTCCCACCAATTCGATAGCGAATTCACCCTATGAGCTTCTATCCGCATCACCGCCCGCGTCGCATGCGCCGCGACGACTTTTCGCGTCGCCTCATGCGCGAGCACACGTTGACGACGAACGACCTCATTTACCCCGTGTTCATCGTCGAGGGCCAGAATGTGCGTCAGGCCGTGACGTCGATGCCCGGCGTCGAGCGGGTATCGGTCGATCTGCTCATGCATGTCGGCGAACAGTGCGTCGAACTTGGTGTCCCGGTGTTGTCATTGTTCCCGGCGATCGAGCCGTCGCTGAAAACGCCTGACGGACGCGAAGCGGCCAATCCCGAGGGCTTGATTCCGCGGGCGGTGCGCGAACTCAAGCGCCGTTTTCCCGAACTCGGTGTGCTGACCGATGTAGCGCTCGATCCCTATACGAGTCACGGGCAAGATGGCGTGCTCGATGAAGCCGGCTATGTGCTCAACGACGAAACGGTGGAAATTCTCGTCGAGCAGGCGCGCGCGCAGGCCGAAGCCGGCGTCGACATCGTCGCGCCGTCCGACATGATGGACGGCCGGATCGGCGCACTGCGCGAGATGCTTGAAAGCGAGGGGCATATCTACACGCGCATCATGGCGTACGCGGCGAAATATGCTTCGGCGTTTTACGGCCCGTTTCGCGATGCGGTCGGGTCCGCGACGAATCTGGGCAAGAGCAACAAAATGACCTACCAGATGGACCCCGCGAATTCGGACGAGGCGTTACGCGAAGTGCGCATGGACATTGACGAAGGCGCCGACATGGTGATGGTCAAACCGGGCATGCCGTATTTGGACATCGTGCGTCGCGTAAAGGACGAATTCAGATTCCCGACCTACGTCTACCAGGTCAGCGGCGAATACGCGATGCTCAAGGCGGCGGCGCAAAACGGCTGGCTCGATCACGACAAGGTGATGTTGGAATCGCTGCTTGCGTTCAAACGCGCCGGGGCCGATGGCGTGCTGACGTACTTCGCGCTCGATGCGGCGCGCTTGCTGCGCGCACAGAAGTAGCCTGTGCAGCGTCTGCGCGCGCATGAAATGTGGCCTTATCGCGGCGGCCGAACCGTGTGCGAGGGCCGCATTTCGATTTCGTGCAGGTAGGCATGTGGCGCCCGAACCGTACCTGTGACTGAGCGCTCGGACGTCAGCGCTTCACAGAGTCGAAAACGCGCAGTTCCTGCCAGTTCGATTTGCTCTTCGGAATAAATTCGTGCACGTGCGCGTACGAAACCTGGTATTGGTCGTGCGCACGCGCATTGGCGAATACCAGATGGAAGGCGACGTCGAAGTCGGTCTCGTTATGGAGATATGGCACCTGCTGGTGGCGTTTTAGACCGGTCGCCAAGACGGTTGCCGTGAAAGAGAGCTCACCTGGATGCTTATGGACACTGAGGTACTCCTTACCGAGCCGCAATTGTTTCTGAACAGCTATTTGGCTGTGGTCTTTAAGCGTGATGTAGATATCGTGATAAATTGGCCTATCGCGCGAGGTCGGTGCATGAGGCGCAGTTGAAGTGTCTCCCGTGTTTGAAGCATCACCCGTAGCTGAAGCAGTGCCCGCGGTTGGCGTATCACCCGTGGTTTGCGCCAAAGCGATTGGGCTGGCAAAAGCGAGCGTGAGCAGAGAAAGGAGCAATGCGGGAGCGAGGCGTCTCATCGATTCTTCCTTTTGCAGTGACATTAATCGCTCCGCCATCACACGAAGGAGATTATTCGTCGATTAATGAAGTGCTGTAAATGGGATAACCTATTCCGCCCCGCCAATACCTCGCAGGGTCCTGACCAGTATAGTAGACCTGAATGATGGGCAAGCAGCCGTTGTCATCTAATACGGAAGCGATATTCACTATCTGAATGATGGGCATTGACGGTTCGACTTGAAGTAGTCCATCAAGGCGATGTCCCGCGTTGCGCGTCGCGTAATTTGTAATTTGTGGTCTGCGACTGCTACGACTGCAATGCGGGCGCGACGCGGTCGAGGCTACGTAAGAACGAATCGGCCGACTCGTAGCCCACCACACGCAGGACTTCCTTTCCCGCTCGATCGAAGAAGATAATGCCCGGTGGGCCGAACAGATCGAAACGCTTTAGCAGCGCCCGATCGTCGACATTGTTCGCCGTGACGTCTGCACGTAGCAGTTGAAGCTGCGCAAGACGCGCTTGCACTCGCTTATCCGAGAACGTAAAACGCTCCATCTCCTTGCAGCTCACGCACCAATCCGCATAGAAATCGAGCATCGCGGGCCGGCCTTGCGTCCTCAGCAATGCGTCGAGTTTGGTCGAAGACTGAACGGGAGCAAATGCTTCCTGTGCGAGCTTGGCGGCGCTCGGGGCCGTCGACTCGCCGCTCGCACGTGCGGCCAGTACGGCCAACGGACGCACCGGATCGCCCGACCCGGCCGCAAGGCCGACGAGCAGCGCGGCCGCCCAGATGGTCAGCGCCGCGCCGACGCCGCGGCCCAACCTGCGCCAGATAGAGGGGCCGCCCGCGTTCGGCGTGAATAGACCCAACGCCGCTGCCGCAATCAGGAGCCACAGCGCCGCGAGCAGCATCTGCACCGTCGGTGCTAACACCGGCCATACGATCCAGAGTGCCGCGGCCAGCAGCACGACGCCGAAAAACACCTTCACGCCGTCCATCCACGCACCGGCACGCGGCAACAAGGTACCGGCGCCGAGCCCGATGATCAACAGCGGCACGCCCAACCCGAGTCCCATCGAGAAAAGTGCGGCCGCGCCCAAAACAGCGTTGCCTGTATGGGCGATAAAGGCCAGCACGGCAAACAGCGGTGCGGTCATGCATGCTCCGACGACTAAGGCGGAGAGCGCCCCCATTACCGCCACCGCCGCGAACGTCCCCCCGGAGCGACGGTTCGAGGCTTGCGATACGCGATCCTGCCAGCGCTGCGGCAGCACGAGATCGAAGCCCGCTATCAGCGTCATCGCGAACACCGTCAGCAATACCGCGAACGTCCCCAACACCCATGCGTTCTGCAGCCACGCGCCGAGCGATTGCCCGGCGAGTGCGGCCGCAATGCCGAGCACCGTGTAGACGAGCGACATCCCGATGACATATGACAACGACAGCGCGAAGCCACGGCCATGCGTCACTTTGCCACCCTGTCCGATGATGATCGCGGACACGATCGGAATCATGGGATAGGAGCACGGGAGCAGGCTAAGGACGAGTCCGGCCAAAAAGTAGAGGCCGACCGTCGCCGCGAAACTACCGCCTTGTAGCAGCGACTGCGCATAATCGGCGCTCGTGACCCGTTCGTACCAAGACGAGGACACGCGAGGATCCGCGTTTGCCGCGGACTGCGCAGCCCCGGCCGACCCGTCCCCCACATTCAGCGCCACGCCGCTGACGTGGTAGACGTGCTCTGCGGGCGGATAGCAGATGCCCGCATCCGCGCATCCCTGCGAAGTGACAACCAAATCGAATGGCCCCGAGGCCGCTTGCACGGGCACGCGGACGGTCAAGTCGCCGCGATAGGTTTCGACGTTCTTTTGAAATGTGGGATCAAACTTGACATGGCCGGCCGGCAGCTGCGCAGCGCCGAGGGTAGCGGTTCCGCTCTTCGTCGCAAATTGAAAACGTTCGCGATAAAGGTAATACCCATCCGCGATCTTGAAATGGACGTCGACTTCGTGCGGCTGTTCATCCGCACTGAACCGGAATGCGACGGACGGATCGAGGAAGTCATCCGCGCGCGCGGGATTACTGAGCCCTGCGCCGAGGCAGATGAAGGCGACGATGAATAACGCCAACCGCGCAAACGCGCGCGTCAGCTTGGAAAACGGCTTAAACATGTGTCGGTCGATGCGTTTCGGTCTCCACCCACTGTGCATAACCGGCCGATCCGGCGGCTTGCCATGAGAGGACTTCAGGCGTCTCGTAAGGATGGTTGGCGAGAATGAATTGTTCGAGCTCGTACGAACGTGCGACGCTGGTTTTGAACAGCAATTGGATTTCGTCTGCTGTTTCGATTTGCCCTTTCCAACGATAGCGCGAGCGCACTGCGCCAAGCTCGGTCACGCAAGCGGCGAGGCGTTCGTCGAGCGCCGCCTCTGCAAGCCTTTGCGCCGAATCGGCGTCAGGCAGCGTGGTCAGCACGAGCACGACAGGAGGGAGCACGGCGTCAGCACCTCGATAGAAATTCAGTCCGGCAGGACTCGGTACGCCGCTATCGTATCACCGACCGTGATCAGGCCGCCGGCGCGGCGCGACTGAAACCAGCGACGGTTTCGTTCCGCCTGTGACACATTCGTCTTGCCCCCTCATGCAAGCACGCCATCCCAAAATACAAAAAGGGCCAAGCTCACGCTTGACCCCTTATGCGGAACAGCCGGCTGGCGTGCGTACGCACGCCGCACCGCTTATTCAGCTTCTTGCACTTCTTCGGCTTCCACCGGTTCCGGGCGGTCGAGCAACTCGACGAGCGCCATGGGCGCGTTGTCGCCAACACGGAAACCGAACTTCAGGATACGGAGGTAGCCGCCCGGACGGTTCGCGAAACGCGGACCGAGCACGTCGAACAGCTTCGTGACGGAGTCACGATCGCGCAGGCGGTTGAACGCCAGACGACGGTTTGCGAGCGAAGGCTTCTTGCCGAGCGTGATGAGGGGCTCGACAACCTTGCGCAGTTCCTTCGCCTTCGGCAGCGTCGTCTTGATGACTTCGTGCTCGATGAGCGAGTTGGACATGTTACGGAGCATTGCCAGACGGTGGCTGCTCGTGCGGTTCAGTTTCCGCAGACCATGACGGTGACGCATTTCAATTTCCTTGATTCGAAGTTTTGATCCAGCTCTTCTATCGTCCGTCCGTCACATGATTCGGCGACGAGGACACGGGCCGGTATGAAAAAAAGACAAGACGCGGATTTTAAAGGAAAATCCGCGTCTTCGCCAGACGTCGGGGCGCCTGCTCCGGCGGCTTTACTTGTCGAGACCGGCCGGCGGCCAGTTCTCGAGTTTCATACCGAGCGTCAAACCGCGCGAAGCGAGCACTTCTTTGATCTCGTTCAGCGACTTGCGACCCAGGTTCGGCGTCTTCAACAACTCGTTTTCCGTGCGTTGGATCAGATCGCCGATGTAGTAGATGTTCTCGGCCTTCAGGCAGTTGGCCGAGCGCACCGTCAGCTCGAGATCGTCCACCGGACGCAGCAGGATCGGATCGATCTGCGGCGCGCGCGACGGGGCCTCAGCGGCGGCTTCCGTGCCTTCCAGGGCCGCAAATACGGCCAGCTGGTCGACGAGGATGCGTGCCGATTGACGAATCGCTTCCTCAGGCGAGATCACGCCGTTGGTCTCGATGTTCATCACGAGCTTGTCCAGGTCGGTACGTTGCTCGACCCGTGCGCTTTCGACTGCATAGCTCACGCGGCGAACCGGCGAGAACGACGCGTCGAGGACGATCCGACCGATGATCTTGGCCGTTTCCTCGCCATAGCGGCGAACGTTGCCCGGCACATAGCCGCGACCCTTCTCGACCTTGATCTGCACGTCGAGCTTGCCGCCCTTCGACAGATGCGCCACGACGTGATCGGGGTTGATGACTTCGCAATCGTGCGGCAACTCGATGTCGCGCGCCGTCACGACGCCTTCGCCTTCCTTGCGCAGCGTGACCGTCACTTCGTCACGGTTGTGCAGCTTGAATACGACGCCCTTCAGGTTCAGCAACAGATTAACGACGTCTTCCTGCACGCCGTCGATCGTGGAGTACTCATGCACGACACCTGCGATCGTCACTTCGGTCGGGGCATAACCGACCATCGACGACAGCAGGACGCGCCGGAGCGCGTTGCCCAAAGTGTGGCCGTAACCGCGTTCGAACGGTTCCATGACCACTTTCGCATGGCTCTCGCCCAGCGATTCAACAGCAATGATTTTGGGCTTCAACAAACTGGTTTGCATAGGTTTTCCTTTTCAATACCCTCGGCTCGTTACACCGATAAGGCTGACCGGTAACACCCTAAAAATAAACAGCCGAGGCACACCCTTGCGCAATGCAATCGAGGTACCCCGGCCGTAAATACGATTAGCGCGAATACAATTCGACGATCAGGCTTTCGTTGATGTCGCCGGCGATATCGCTACGTTCCGGCATTTGCTTGAACGTGCCTTCGAACTTCTTCGCATCGACCGCAACCCAGCTCGCCATGCCGCTTTGCTCAGCCAGCGACAAGGCTTCGAGAATGCGCGCTTGCTTCTTGGCTTGCTCGCGCACGGCCACGACGTCGCCCGCCTTCACTTGCAGCGAAGGAATATTCGCAACCTGGCCGTTCACCGTGATCGCCTTGTGGCTCACGAGTTGGCGCGCTTCAGCGCGCGTGGAGCCGAAGCCCATGCGATAGACGACGTTATCGAGGCGCGACTCGAGCAATTGCAGCAGGTTTTCACCCGTGTTGCCCTTGCGACGGTCGGCTTCCGCGAAATAGCGGCGGAACTGACGCTCCAGCACGCCGTAGATACGCTTCACTTTTTGCTTTTCGCGAAGCTGCGTGCCGTAGTCGGACGTACGAGCGCCCGAGGTACGGCCGTGCTGGCCCGGCTTGCTGTCGAGCTTGCACTTGTCGGCGAGCGAACGACGCGCGCTCTTCAGGAACAGATCGGTGCCTTCACGGCGGGACAACTTGGCTTTAGGGCCGGTATAGCGTGCCACTTTGCATTCCTTCCAGGTTTGATCACGCAAACTTGCGTCTGCGCTAGTCCGTGCCCGATGCGGGCCGAACGGTGGGCTTAGTCAAACAAACTGCATACGCAAATAGCCTGCTGGCGCACAGGTGCGCCAGCAGGCGTCATACTGGCGCTCGTCTTAGATGCGACGGCGCTTCGGCGGACGGCAGCCGTTGTGCGGAACGGGCGTCACGTCGGAGATTGCCGTGATCTTGATGCCAAGACCATGCAATGCGCGCACCGCCGATTCGCGACCGGGGCCGGGGCCCTTGATCCGCACTTCGAGGTTCTTCACGCCGTATTCCATCGCCACGCGACCGGCCGACTCAGCTGCAACCTGCGCCGCGAACGGCGTCGATTTGCGCGAGCCCTTGAAGCCCTGGCCACCCGACGTTGCCCAGGCAAGCGCGTTGCCTTGACGATCGGTGATCGTGATGATGGTGTTGTTGAACGACGCGTGAACGTGAACCACGCCCTCGGCGACGTTCTTCTTGACCTTCTTGCGAACGCGTTGCGCCGCGGTGTTGTTCGAAGCCTTAGCCATTACGTTTTCCTGTAACTGTCAGTCGCGCTTATTTCTTCAGCGATTGGGCAGCGCGGCGCGGACCCTTGCGAGTACGCGCGTTCGTACGCGTACGTTGGCCACGCAGGGGAAGACCCTTGCGATGACGCACACCGCGGTAGCAGCCGAGATCCATCAGACGCTTGATGTTCATCGTCACTTCGCGGCGCAGATCGCCCTCAACGACAAACTTGCCGACTTCGTCACGCAGCTTCTCGAGATCCGCGTCCGTCAGGTCTTTGACCTTCTTGGTCACTTCGACGCCAGCCGCTTCGCAAATCTTTTGCGAACGCGTAAGGCCGATCCCGTAGATGGCCGTGAGGCCGATCTTCGTGTGCTTGTGGTTCGGGATGTTCACCCCTGCAATACGAGCCATTGTTTTTCCTCAAACAAAAAGCGCAAGCAAAAGCGCGGCGTTCAGCCTTGGCGCTGTTTGTGGCGCGGATCAGAGCTGCAAATCACGCGCACGACACCCTTGCGCTTGATGATCTTGCAATTGCGGCAAATGCGCTTAACCGATGCCATCACTTTCATGATATTACCCTTTTTTCAAATCACTTCGCCCGGAACACGATCCGTGCACGCGACAGATCGTAAGGCGTCAACTCAACCGTCACCTTGTCGCCCGGAAGAATGCGGATGTAGTGCATGCGCATCTTCCCAGAGATATGCCCCAACACGACATGGCCGTTTTCCAGCTTCACGCGGAAGGTAGCATTGGGCAGATTCTCGATCACCTCACCCTGCATCTGGATTACATCGTCTTTGGCCATAAGTCCTTTCAACGCATCGGGATGTTGGTGCCCTTGAAGTTCGCCTTCTTGAGCAACGACTCATACTGTTGCGACATAACGTACGACTGCACCTGCGCCATGAAGTCCATTGTGACGACGACAATGATCAACAGCGACGTCCCGCCAAAATAAAACGGCACGTTCCAGCGCAGCACCAAAAATTCGGGCAACAAGCAGACGAACACGATATAGATCGCACCGGCCAGCGTCAGACGCGTCAGGATGCGGTCGATATAACGTGCGGTCTGGTCACCGGGGCGGATGCCCGGAACAAACGCACCGCTCTTCTTCAGGTTGTCCGCCGTCTCTCTGCTGTTGAACACCAAGGCGGTGTAGAAGAAGCAGAAAAAGACGATCGCCAACGCGTACAGCAACACGTACACAGGCTGACCCGGCTTCAGCGCTTCGGCCACGTTGTGCAGCGTGTCGGTGAGCCAGCTGCCGCGCGCGCCCGAGCTGAACCAATTCAGGATCGTTGCCGGGAACAGGATGATCGACGATGCGAAGATCGGCGGAATCACGCCCGACATGTTCAGCTTGAGCGGCAAATGCGACGACTGCCCGCCGTAAATTTTGTTACCGACCTGGCGCTTCGCGTAGTTCACGAGGATCTTGCGTTGGCCGCGTTCGATGAAGACGACGAGATACGTCACCGCACCGATCAACGCCACCACGACGATCGCCGTGAACGGGTGCATCGAACCCGACTGCACCAGCGAGACGAGCCCGCCGACCGCATTCGGGAAACCCGCTGCGATACCGCCGAAGATGATGATCGAAATCCCGTTGCCGAGCCCGCGTTCCGTGATCTGCTCACCGAGCCACATCAGGAACATCGTGCCGGTCACGAGCGTCACCACCGTCGTCAGGCGAAACACCATGCCTGGATCGATCACGAGGCCCGGCTGATTCTCGAGCGCGACGGCAATGCCGAACGCCTGGAATGTCGCCAACAGCACCGTGAAGACCCGTGTGTACTGCGTAATCTTGCGCTGTCCGGCCTGGCCTTCCTTCTTCAGCGCTTCGAGCTGCGGCGACACGATCGCGAGCAACTGCATGATGATCGACGAGGAGATGTACGGCATGATCCCCAACGCGAAAATCGTGAATCGCGACAGCGCGCCACCCGAGAACATGTTGAACATGCCCAGGATGCCGCCCGACTGGCTCTGGAACAGCTTCGCCAACTGATCCGGGTCGATCCCCGGCACCGGAATGTGCGCGCCGATGCGATAGACGATCAACGCCAGCAGCAGGAACACTGCCCGCCGGCGCAAGTCGCCAAACTTCGCCGTGCTTCGACCGGTTTTTGCGAGACTCGGGCTGTTAGCCAAGTACCTTCTCCGATGCAAATGCCATTGACGGCAATCGGCCTTTCACTCGATCGAAAAGCCGCTTACTCGGCGAACGAGCCGCCGGCCGCTTCGATCGCGGCGCGTGCGCCCTTCGTCGCGCCGAGGCCCTTCACGACGATCTTGCGCGAGATCTCGCCGGTGGCGATGATCTTGGCGCTCTTCGTCAGTTCACCGACGAGGCCGGCTTGCTTCAGTGCGAGCAGGTCGATTTCGTCAACGGGCAACGCTTGCAGATCGCCGAGGCGCACTTCACCGACGAATTCCTTCGTCAGCGACGTAAAGCCACGCTTGGGCAGACGACGTTGCAGCGGCATCTGACCGCCTTCGAAGCCGACCTTATGAAAGCCGCCCGAACGCGATTTCTGACCCTTGTGACCACGGCCGGCCGTCTTGCCGAGGCCGGAGCCGATACCGCGGCCGACGCGACGCTTGGCGTGCTTGGCGCCTGCGGCCGGCTTCAGGTTATTCAATTCCATATTCAACTCCTCGAGTCCCTGGTCCGCGTTTAGCCGATGACCTTAACGAGGTACGAGACCTTGTTGATCATGCCGCGCACGGCGGGCGTGTCTTGCAATTCGCTGACCGAGTTGAGTCGGCGCAGGCCCAGGCCGCGCACCGTGGCACGGTGCGTTTCGCGGGTCCCAATCAGGCTCTTCACGAGCTGAACCTTGACAGTTTTTTCAGACATGGTGACCACCTAGGCATTAGCCCAAAATTTCTTCGACCGACTTGCCGCGCTTCGCCGCGATGTCCGCCGGCGTCGACTGCTTGCGCAGCCCGTCGAGCGTGGCACGCACGAGGTTGTACGGGTTCGTCGAACCGTGGCTCTTCGAGACGACGTTGCGCACGCCCATCACGTCGAACACTGCGCGCATCGGACCGCCGGCGATCACGCCGGTACCTTCCTTCGCCGGGGCGAGGAGGACGGTCGAAGCGCCGTGCTTGCCATGCACTTCATGTTGCAGCGTGCCGTTCTTCAGGGGCACCTTGAACATGTTGCGGCGAGCCTGCTCCATTGCCTTTTGCACGGCAACGGGCACTTCCTTCGCCTTGCCCTTGCCCATGCCGACGCGGCCATCACCGTCGCCAACCACGGTCAGTGCGGCGAAGCCGAGAATACGGCCGCCCTTCACCACCTTGGTCACGCGGTTGACCGAGATCATCTTTTCGCGAAGGCCGTCGTCGCGCTCGTCAGCCTGAACTTTCGCTTGCATCTTTGCCATGACGAATTCCTTCCTTAGAACTTGAGCCCGGCTTCGCGCGCCGCATCAGCCAGCGCTTTCACGCGGCCGTGGTAGCGAAAGCCCGAGCGATCGAAGGCGACGGATTCGACGCCGGCAGCCTTGGCTTTTTCAGCGATCCGCTTGCCGATCAGCGTGGCGGCGGCGATGTTGCCGCCCTTGCCCGTCTTGTCGGCCAACTGCGCACGCACTTCAGCTTCGAGCGTCGACGCGCTGGCGAGCACCTTGGTGCCGCAGGGCGAGAACACTTGCGCATAAATGTGCGTGTTCGTGCGATGCACGGCAAGGCGCGCGACCTGCAATTCGGCGATCTTGATACGCGTCTGACGAGCGCGGCGCAGGCGAGATTGAGTCTTATCCATGATTGCGCACCCTTACTTCTTCTTCGTTTCTTTGAGGATCACCACCTCGTCGGCATAGCGCACACCCTTGCCCTTGTAGGGCTCAGGCGGACGATAGCCGCGCACTTCGGCAGCGACTTGGCCGACTTTCTGCTTGTCGATCCCCTTGATCACGATTTCCGTTTGCGATGGGGTTTCTGCCTTCACGCCTTCCGGCATTTGGTGCACCACAGGGTGCGAGAAACCCAGCGACAGGTTGAGCTTGTCGCCTTGCGCTTGTGCACGGTAGCCGACGCCGACGAGCGTGAGCTTGCGCTCGAAGCCCTTCGTTGCGCCATGCACCATGTTCGCGACGATCGCGCGCATCGTGCCCGACATTGCGTTCGCTTCGCGGCTTTCGTCTGCCGGCTCGAACTTCAGGAACGCGCCGTCGACAACGATGTTCACAAGTTTGTTCAGCGACTGCGAAATCGTGCCGAGCGCGCCCTTCACCGTAATGAGGCCGTCTGCGACCTTCACTTCGGCGCCATTGAGCGCGACCGGGCTTTTACCTACTCGAGACATGTTTCTTCTCCTCTTTCGGCGTTAAGCGACGTAGCAGATGACTTCGCCGCCGACGCCAGTGGCGCGGGCCTTGCGGTCGGTCATCACACCCTTGGGCGTCGACACGATCGCGACGCCGAGGCCGTTCATGACCTGCGGGATGTCGTTGCGACCACGGTACACGCGCAGGCCGGGCTTCGAGACGCGCTCGAGGCGCTCGATGACCGGACGGCCGGCGTAGTACTTCAACGCGATGTTCAATTCCGACTTCGCACCTTCCGACTTCACTGCGAAGTCGTCGATGTAGCCTTCGTCCTTCAGGACCTGCGCAATCGCCACTTTGACCTTCGACGAGGGCATCGCGACCGTTACCTTCTCGACCATCTGCGCGTTGCGGATGCGAGTCAGCATATCGGCGATAGGATCACTCATGCTCATTTATGTTTCTCCTATTACCAGCTCGCCTTGGTCAGGCCGGGGATCTCGCCACGGAATGCGATTTCGCGAATCTTGTTACGCGCAAGTCCGAACTTGCGGAACGTGCCACGCGGACGACCCGTGATCGCGCAGCGATTACGCTTACGCGTCGGGTTCGCGTTACGGGGCAGTTGTTGCAGCTCGAGACGAGCTGCATAGCGCTCTTCTTCCGACTTCGATTGGTCGTCGATGATCGCTTTCAGCGCTTCGCGCTTCGGTGCGAACTTCGCAGCCAGGCGGGCGCGCTTCTTTTCACGTTCGATCAGTGCCAGTTTAGCCACGGTAACCTCAGTTTCTGAACGGGAACTTGAAGCTGGCGAGCAGTGCCTTGGCTTCTTCGTCGGTCTTCGCCGTCGTGGTGATGCTGATATTCAGCCCACGCAGTGCGTCGATTTTGTCGTAGTCGATTTCGGGGAAAATGATCTGCTCTTTCACACCGATGTTGTAGTTGCCGCGACCGTCGAACGCACGACCCGACACACCACGGAAGTCACGTACACGCGGCAGCGCCACGGTAACGAAACGATCGAGGAATTCGTACATAGCCTGACCACGCAGCGTGACCATCGCGCCGATCGGGTAGCCCTGACGGATCTTGAAGCCCGCGATTGCCTTGCGAGCCTTCGTCACGACCGGCTTTTGACCCGCGATCTTCGTCAGATCGCCAACGGCGTTTTCGATGATCTTCTTGTCAGCGACGGCTTCGCCAAGACCCATATTCAGGGTGATCTTGGTGATACGCGGCACTTCCATGATCGACTTGTAGCCGAACTTCTCGATGAGGCCGGGAACGACCTTCTCTTTGTAAAACTCTTGCAAACGAGCCATTTTTATACTCCGCAGCGTCAGGCGCTCAGCACGGCACCGGTCGTCTTCAGGAAGCGCACCTTCTCGCCGTCCTCGACCTTGATGCCCACACGCGAGGCTTTGCCGTTCGCATCAACGAGCGCGACGTTCGAAATGTGCAGCGGCATCGTCTTCGCTTCGACGCCGCCCGTCGTACCCTTCATCGGGTTCGGCTTGACGTGCTTCTTGACGAGATTGATACCTTCCACCGTCACGCGATCTTCGCCGACGGCGAGCACGACACCGCGCTTGCCCTTGTCTTTACCGGTGATGACGACGACTTCGTCACCCTTGCGAATCTTGTTCATCGCGACTCCTTACAGCACTTCGGGGGCCAGCGAAACGATCTTCATGAACCGTTCGCTACGCAACTCACGCGTGACCGGCCCAAAAATGCGGGTGCCGATGGGCTCGAGCTTGGCATTCAACAAGACAGCAGCGTTGCCGTCGAACTTGATCAGCGAGCCGTCCTGGCGACGCACACCCTTGGCGGTGCGAACCACCACGGCGTTGTAGATTTCGCCTTTCTTCACGCGCCCGCGCGGCGTTGCCTCTTTGACGCTCACCTTGATGATGTCGCCGATGCTGGCGTAACGACGCTTCGAGCCGCCGAGCACCTTGATGCACATGACTTCACGCGCACCCGTGTTGTCGGCCACTTCAAGCCGAGATTCGGTCTGGATCATGATTAACTTTTCCCAACTTAATCCGCCTGCACCACCATGGTTCAGCCGGTCAGTCTTGGTCCCGTCAGCCAATCGGCTGCTTGGGTTAGAACAGCAGCGACGGCACACGAAACCGCCATCGCAATCGAGTGATTCATTCGGACGGGACTGCTGCCCTTCCGCTTCCCTTCCACTTCGCCCGCAACGGATCCCATAAAGAGGGAAGACCGAGATTATATCAAACAATCTCGGTCTTGCAAGCGAAATCTACTGCGACTTCAACTACTTCTACTGCCTGCTACTCAGCCGCTTCAGATGACACGCGCAGCTTCGACCAAGCGCGACACGGTCCAGGCTTTCGTCTTCGAGATCGGACGCGTTTCCTGGATTTCAACGAGGTCGCCCTCGTTGTACGTGTTCGCGTCGTCGTGTGCGTGGTACTTCTTCGAGCGCACGACGTACTTGCCGTAGATCGGGTGCTTCACGCGATGCTCGACGAGCACGGTGACCGTCTTGTCCATCTTGTTGCTGACGACCTTGCCGACCAGCGTCCGCTTGAGCGAGGTTTTAACGCTATCGTTCATTTCTGGTTCGCCTTCTCAGTCAGGACGGTCCGCACACGCGCGATGTCGCGACGAACCTTCTTCAGCTGGCTCGTGTTCGTGAGCTGCTGCGTCGCGAGTTGCATGCGCAGGCCGAATTGCGCTTTCAACAGGTCCGACAGCTCCTTGTTGAGCGCGGCCTTGTCTTTCTGGTGAAGTTCGGAAGCCTTCATCGTTTGCTCCTTAGGCGCCAAGCTGACGAACGATGAACGTCGTCTTCAGCGGCAGCTTCGCTGCAGCGAGACGGAACGCTTCACGCGCCAACTCTTCGGATACGCCATCCATTTCGTACAGCATCTTGCCCGGCTGAATCTCGGCGACGTAGTACTCAGGGTTACCCTTACCGTTACCCATCCGTACTTCGGCCGGCTTTTGCGAAATCGGCTTGTCCGGGAAAATGCGAATCCAAATGCGGCCGCCGCGCTTGATGTGACGCGTCATGGCACGACGCGCCGCTTCAATTTGACGCGCGGTCAGACGGCCGCGACCGATAGCCTTCAGGCCGAATTCACCGAACGACACGGCGTTGCCGCGCGTCGCGATACCGGTGTTACGACCCTTCTGCTCTTTGCGATACTTCCTGCGTTTCGGTTGCAGCATCGTTATTCTCCAGTCTTGCCGTCGCCGCCTGCGTTGCCGCCGGCAGCACCGCGACGCGGCGCACCACGGCGAGCACCCGCGGGCGCGCCACCTTCACCGTCACGGCGGGGACGGCGATCGCCCGGACGTGCGTTACGGCGCGGACGCTTCTCTTCCGGCGCTTCTTCGACGACCGGCGCTTCGTTACGGCCCAGCGTGTCGCCCTTGTAGACCCACACCTTCACGCCGATGATGCCGTACGTCGTCTTCGCTTCCGACGTTGCGTAGTCGATATCGGCACGCAGCGTGTGCAGCGGCACGCGACCTTCGCGATACCACTCCGTACGTGCGATTTCGATACCGTTCAGACGGCCGGCACTCATGATCTTGATGCCTTGCGCGCCCAGACGCATCGCGTTTTGCATTGCACGCTTCATCGCGCGGCGGAACATGATCCGACGCTCGAGCTGTTGCGTGATGGAATCGGCGATCAACTGCGCATCGGTTTCCGGCTTGCGGATTTCCTCGATGTTCACATGAACGGGCACGCCCATGCGCTTTTGCAGTTCCGTCTTCAGAAGTTCGATGTCTTCGCCCTTCTTGCCGATGACGACGCCAGGACGCGAGCTGTAAATCGTGATGCGCGCGTTCTTCGCCGGACGCTCGATCACGATACGGCCGACCGAAGCGTTCTTCAGCTTCTTCTTCAGGTATTCACGAACACCGATGTCTTCCTGGAGCATCGCTGCGAAATTGTTGTTGCTCGCGTACCAACGCGAAGCCCAATTCCGCTTGACGGCCAGACGGAAGCCAGTCGGATGAATTTTCTGTCCCATCGTATGACCCCTTAATTCCCGACCGTCACAGTGATGTGACAGGATTGCTTCTCGATGCGATTGCCGCGGCCCTTGGCGCGCGCGGTGAACCGCTTCAGCGAGGCAGCCTTGTCGACGTAGATGCTCTTGATCTTGAGCTCGTCGATGTCGGCGCCTTCGTTGTGCTCCGCATTCGCGATCGCCGACAGCACGACCTTCTTCACGATGCCAGCCGCTTTCTTCGGCGAGAACGTCAGGACGTTCAGCGCCTTGTCGACCGGCAAACCGCGGATCTGGTCGGCCACAAGGCGCGTTTTCTGCGCCGAGATGCGGGCACCGCGATGAATTGCTTTCACTTCCATCTTGATTGCCCCTTATTTCTTGGCCTTCTTGTCGGCCGCGTGACCCTTGAACGTCCGGGTCAATGCGAACTCGCCAAGCTTGTGGCCGACCATGTTTTCCGAGATGTACACCGGAACGTGTTGACGGCCGTTGTGAACGGCGATCGTCAAACCGATGAAATCCGGGAGGATCGTCGAGCGACGCGACCAGGTCTTGATCGGCTTCTTGTCGCGCGAAGCTGCAGCCGCCTCAACTTTCTTCAGCAAATGGGCGTCGCAGAACGGACCTTTTTTAACAGAACGTGCCATTGCCTACTCCTTAACGCTTGTGACGGCGCTGGACGATCATCGTCGTCGTGCGCTTGTTGCGACGGGTGCGATAGCCCTTCGTCTGCTGGCCCCACGGGCTCACCGGATGGCGACCGGCAGCAGTACGGCCCTCACCACCACCGTGCGGGTGATCGACCGGGTTCATCGCCACACCACGCACCGTCGGGCGGATGCCACGCCAGCGGTTCGCACCGGCCTTACCGATTTGACGCAGGCTGTGCTCTTCGTTACCGACTTCGCCGATCGTTGCGCGGCACTCGATGTGCACGCGGCGGATTTCGCCCGAACGCAGGCGAACCTGCGCGTACGTGCCTTCACGTGCCAACAGCATGGCCGACGTACCGGCCGAGCGCGCGATTTGCGCGCCCTTGCCCGGCAACATCTCGATGCAGTGGATCGTCGTACCGACCGGGATGTTGCGGATCGGCAGCGTGTTGCCTGCACGAATCGGCGCTTCCGAGCCCGACATCAGTTGTTGACCGACCGTCATGCCCTTCGACGCGATGATGTAGCGACGCTCGCCGTCTGCATACAACACGAGTGCGATGTTGGCGCTACGGTTCGGGTCGTATTCGATACGCTCGACCTTCGCCGGAATGCCGTCCTTCGTGCGACGGAAATCGATGACGCGATAGTGTTGCTTGTGACCGCCGCCTTGATGGCGCGTCGTCACGTGACCGTTGTTGTTACGGCCGGCAGCCTTGCTCTGCGGCTCGAGCAGCGCAGCGTGCGGCTTGCCCTTGTACAGATCCTTGTTGACCACCTTGACCATCGCGCGGCGACCCGGCGAAGTCGGCTTAACTTTCACGATTGCCATGATTACTTGGCCTCCGCTTCAAAGTTGATTTCCTGGCCCGGCTTCAGGCAAACGTACGCCTTGCGCACGTCCTTACGACGGCCCATGAAACGGCCGAAACGCTTGGCCTTGCCCTTGACGTTCAGCACGTTGACGGAATCGACTTCCACCTTGAACAGCAGCTCAACGGCGGCCTTGACTTCCTGCTTCGTCGCATCGGGGGCGATTTCGAACACGACTTGCTCGTTCTTATCAGCCACCAGCGTCGCCTTTTCGGAGATCACCGGCGCGAGCAGAACCTGCATCAAACGATGATCGTTCTTGCGAATCTCGCTCATGACAGCAACTCCTCGATCTGGGCGACCGCTGCCTTCGTGATCAGCACTTTCTTGAAGTAGATCAGCGACAGCGGATCGGCGTAACGCGGCTCGACAACGGCCACGTGGGCCAGATTGCGCGACGCGAGGTACAGGTTCTCGTCAACCGTATCGGTAATGACCAGCACGGACTCAAGACCCATGGCCTTGAATTTTTCGGCCAACAGCTTCGTCTTCGGCGCTTCGAGAACGATGTCCTCGACGACCGACAGGCGGCCTTCGCGAGCGAGCTGCGAGAAGATCGAGCAGAGACCTGCACGATGCATCTTCTTGTTGACCTTGTGCGAGAAGTTCTCTTCGGGCGAGTTCGGGAAAATCCGACCACCGCCACGCCACAACGGGCTCGACGACATACCGGCACGAGCACGGCCCGTACCCTTTTGACGCCACGGCTTCTTCGTCGTGTGCTTGACCTGCTCGCGATCCTTCTGCGCGCGGTTGCCGCTACGGGCATTGGCTTGATAAGCCACCACAACCTGGTGAATCAGCGCTTCGTTGTAATCACGACCGAACACGACGTCCGACGCGCTCACGCCTGCGCCTTCCTGACCATTAGCATTGAGGAGCTTCAGTTCCATTATTTCGCTCCTTTCACGGCACGCGCCTTCACTGCCGGCGTCACGAACACTTTGCCACCCTTCGCGCCCGGAACCGCACCCTTGACGAGCAGCAGGCTCCGCTCGGCGTCGATGCGAGCGATTTCGAGGTTCTGCACCGTGACGGTGTCGTCACCCATGTGACCCGTCATGCGCTTGCCGGGGAACACGCGACCCGGATCTTGCGCCATACCGATCGAACCCGGCACGTTGTGCGAACGCGAGTTACCGTGCGAAGCGCGGCCCGAGCTGAAGTTGTAGCGTTTGATCGTGCCGGCATAACCCTTACCGATCGACACGCCTTGCACATCGATCTTTTGGCCGACTTCGAAGATATCCACACCGATCACGGCGCCGGCGGACAGCTCGGCAGCCTTGGCGGCATCGATGGGGAATTCCTTGAGGATTTCACCGGCTTGTACGCCGGCTTTGGCGAGGTGACCTGCCAGCGGCTTCGTCACACGTGATGCACGGCGCGTACCGAATGCCACTTGAACGGCCGTATAGCCATCCGTTTCAACGGTCTTGATCTGCGTCACGCGGTTGTCAGACACATCCAGCACGGTGACGGGAATCGAGTCCCCATCCGCCGTGAAGATACGCGTCATGCCAACCTTGCGACCTACGAGTCCAAGCTTACGCTTGGAACTATCGTGTCCAAGGCTCATCGTTTTCTCCATTCCCGACTGCGATTGGCCGGGGCTAATTTACAAAATGTCGGCGCCAGCAGGCTCGTTAACCGCGAGCCGCACTGCCTTTTGTGCCGCATCGCCGCGCACGAACTGACACCGACTTTTTACGCGAATGCGCGAAAAGCCTTGCATTATAGCGAGGCTTTCCGTTTTCCGCAAGCAATCAAAGACTTACCGCCGCCGCCCGCGGGCCGCGGCCGCACAAACCTTATTGCAGCTTGATTTCGACGTCGACACCGGCCGGCAGATCGAGCTTCATCAATGCGTCGACCGTCTTGTCCGTCGGATCGACGATGTCCATCAGGCGTTGGTGCGTACGGATTTCGAGCTGGTCGCGCGACGTCTTGTTGACGTGCGGCGAACGCAGGATGTCGAAGCGTTGAATGCGGGTAGGCAGGGGCACCGGGCCGCAGACGATCGCACCAGTCCGCTTCGCCGTATCGACGATCTCGGCTGCCGATTGATCGATCAGGCGATAGTCGAATGCCTTCAGGCGGATGCGGATTTTTTGCTTTTGCATGACGATTCCTTCGAAAGAGCGAGGCGGTTTTGCGCCGCCAAATTAATAAAAGAACGTGGGCTCGGTCGTCTCCGGGAGGAGCGCGGCCGAGCCCGGGCGCGTTTTACTGCGGTACGGCGTGTACAACCGGTGCTGCGTTTAATGCCAAGCCAGCGATTTTACTCGATGATCTTCGCAACGACACCTGCGCCGACGGTACGGCCACCTTCGCGGATGGCGAAGCGCAGACCTTCTTCCATGGCGATCGGGGCGATCAGCTTGACCGTGATCGCCACGTTGTCGCCCGGCATCACCATTTCCTTGTCCTTCGGCAGCTCGATCGAGCCCGTCACGTCCGTCGTACGGAAGTAGAACTGCGGACGGTAGTTGTTGAAGAACGGCGTGTGACGGCCGCCTTCGTCCTTGCTCAGCACGTACACCTCAGCCGTGAAGTGCGTGTGCGGCGTGATCGAACCGGGCTTGGCCAACACCTGGCCGCGCTCCACGTCTTCGCGCTTCGTGCCGCGCAGCAGGATACCGACGTTGTCGCCTGCTTGACCTTGATCGAGCAGCTTGCGGAACATTTCCACGCCCGTGCAGGTCGTCTTCACCGTCGGCTTGATACCGACGATTTCGATTTCCTCGCCAACCTTGACCACGCCACGCTCGACACGACCCGTCACCACCGTACCGCGGCCCGAGATCGAGAACACGTCTTCCACCGGCATCAGGAACGCACCGTCCACCGCGCGCTCCGGCGTCGGGATGTACGTATCGAGCGCATCGGCCAGGTTCATGATCGCCACTTCACCGAGCTCGCCCTTGTCGCCTTCCAGCGCCAGCTTGGCCGAACCCTTGATGATCGGCGTGTCGTCGCCCGGGAAGTCGTACTTCGAGAGCAGCTCGCGCACTTCCATTTCCACGAGCTCGAGCAGCTCGGCGTCGTCCACCATGTCGCACTTGTTCAGGAACACGATGATGTACGGCACGCCAACCTGACGGGCCAACAGGATGTGCTCGCGCGTTTGCGGCATCGGGCCGTCAGCGGCCGAACACACCAGGATCGCGCCGTCCATTTGCGCCGCGCCCGTGATCATGTTCTTCACGTAGTCGGCGTGGCCCGGGCAGTCAACGTGTGCGTAGTGACGGTTCGCCGTTTCGTATT
This sequence comes from Trinickia soli, assembly GCF_002879855.1. Lineage (GTDB taxonomy): Bacteria > Pseudomonadota > Gammaproteobacteria > Burkholderiales > Burkholderiaceae > Trinickia > Trinickia soli. Next base: position 138,245 of record NZ_PNYB01000014.1, read on the forward strand.
CCACGTGCGCCGTGTTGATCGTGATGCCGCGCGCCTTTTCTTCCGGCGCCGCGTCGATCTGGTCGTACGCCTTCGCCTCGCCGCCGAACTTCGCCGTCAGCACCGTCGTGATCGCCGCCGTCAGCGTCGTCTTGCCATGATCCACGTGACCGATCGTGCCGACGTTCACGTGCGGCTTGGTCCGTTCGAATTTACCTTTAGCCATGATTCTCTTCTTTCAAAAAGTAGTCGATGAAAAAGCCGGGTGGCTTACTTCGCTTTCGCGCTGATGATCGCCTCAGCGACGTTGCGCGGCGCTTCGGAGTAATGCTTGAACTCCATCGTGTACGTCGCACGACCTTGCGTAAGCGAGCGCAGCGAAGTGGAGTAGCCGAACATTTCCGACAGCGGCACTTCGGCGCGGACGATCTTGCCGCCGCCGACCATGTCTTCCATACCTTGGACGATACCGCGACGGCCCGACAAGTCGCCCATCACGTTGCCCATGTAGTCTTCCGGCGTTTCGACTTCCACTGCCATCATCGGTTCGAGGATGACGGGGCTCGCCTTGCGCATCGCGTCCTTGAAGGCCATCGAGCCGGCCATACGGAACGCGTTTTCGTTCGAGTCCACGTCGTGGTACGAACCGAACGTCAGATGCACCTTGACGTCCACCACCGGGAAGCCAGCCAGCACGCCGCTCTTGAGCGTGTCCTGGATACCCTTGTCGACCGCCGGGATGTATTCGCGAGGAATGACACCGCCCTTGATCTCGTCGAGGAACTGGTAGCCCTTGCCTTGCTCGTTCGGCTCGAGCGTGATGACCGCGTGACCGTATTGGCCGCGACCGCCCGACTGCTTGACGAACTTGCCTTCGACATCGGCGGCCGTCGAGCGGATCGTTTCGCGATACGCCACCTGCGGCTTGCCAACGGTCGCTTCCACGCCGAATTCGCGCTTCATACGGTCGACGAGAATTTCGAGGTGCAGCTCGCCCATACCCGAGATGATCGTCTGACCCGATTCTTCGTCCGTTTGGACGCGGAACGACGGATCTTCCTGAGCCAGGCGATTGAGGGCGAGGCCCATCTTTTCCTGGTCGGCCTTCGTCTTCGGCTCGACGGCCTGCGAGATCACGGGCTCCGGGAACACCATGCGCTCGAGCACGATCGGGTGCTGCGGATCGCAGAGCGTGTCGCCCGTCGTTGCTTCCTTCAAGCCCACCGCCGCAGCGATATCGCCCGCGCGCACTTCCTTGATTTCCTCGCGCTGGTTCGCGTGCATCTGCAGAATCCGGCCCAGACGCTCCTTCTTGTCCTTGGTCGAGTTCAGGACCGTGTCGCCCGAGTTGACGACGCCCGAATAGACGCGGAAGAAGATCAACTGACCGACGAACGGGTCCGTCATGATCTTGAACGCGAGCGCCGAGAACTTCTCGTCGTCGGCAGCCTTACGCTCGGCCGAATCGCCGTTTTCGAGTTCGCCCTTGACCGGCGGGATATCGACCGGCGACGGCAGGAAATCGATCACGGCGTCGAGCATGCGCTGCACGCCCTTGTTCTTGAACGCGGTGCCGCACAGCATCGGCTGGATTTCGCAGGCGATCGTACGGTCGCGCAGCGCCTTGACGATTTCGGCTTCGGACAGCTCTTCGCCGCCGAGGTACTTTTCCATCAGCTCTTCGCTGGCTTCGGCGGCCGACTCGATCATCTTCTCGCGCCACTCGTTGCAGGTATCGACGAGTTCAGCGGGGATATCGACGTAGTCGAACTTCGTGCCTTGCGACGCTTCGTCCCAAATGATCGCGCGCATCTTCAGGAGGTCGACGACGCCCTTGAAGTTTTCTTCCGAGCCGATCGGCACCACGACGGGCACCGGGTTCGCCTTCAGACGCGTCTTCAGTTGGTCGTAGACCTTGAAGAAGTTCGCACCGGTACGGTCCATCTTGTTGACGAACGCGAGACGCGGCACCTTGTACTTATTGGCCTGACGCCACACCGTTTCCGACTGCGGCTGCACGCCGCCCACGGCGCAGTAGACCATGCACGCGCCGTCGAGCACGCGCATCGAGCGCTCGACTTCAATCGTGAAGTCGACGTGACCCGGGGTGTCGATGATGTTGATGCGGTGTTCCGGATAGTTGCCGCCCATGCCCTTCCAGAAGGCAGTGGTAGCAGCGGACGTGATGGTGATGCCGCGCTCTTGCTCTTGCTCCATCCAGTCCATCGTCGCCGCACCGTCGTGAACTTCACCGATTTTGTGATTCACGCCGGTGTAGAACAAGATGCGCTCGGTCGTCGTCGTTTTGCCGGCGTCGATGTGAGCGCTAATACCGATGTTGCGGTAGCGCTCGATAGGTGTCTTACGAGCCACTTTGATCCTCTATTGGGATAGCGCGAAGAGCCTGTACTGTCTTCGCGCCCTAACACAAACGGGCGAGGCGCTTGATCAGCGCACCCGCCCGGAAATTTTCCGCTTTGCTTGAGCCGAGTCTTACAACGGGCCGAAGCTTAGAAACGGAAATGCGAGAACGCCTTGTTGGCTTCCGCCATCCGGTGGACTTCGTCGCGCTTCTTCATCGCGCCGCCGCGACCTTCCGCGGCTTCTTGCAACTCACCGGCCAGACGCAGAGCCATCGACTTCTCACTGCGCTTCTTCGCGGCCTCACGCAACCAACGCATCGCCAATGCCATACGACGCGACGGACGCACTTCGACCGGAACCTGGTAGTTCGCCCCGCCAACGCGGCGGCTCTTCACTTCGACCACCGGCTTGACGTTGTTGAGCGCCACCGTGAACACTTCCAGCGGGTCCTTGCCACCCTTGGTCTGGATCTGTTCGAAAGCGCCATAAACGATACGCTCGGCAACCGACTTCTTGCCCGAGAGCATCAACACGTTCATGAACTTAGCTACATCAACGTTACCGAACTTCGGATCCGGCAACACTTCCCGCTTGGGAACTTCGCGACGACGCGGCATGTTTCTTCCTTTGACTTTTCAGTTGGAGCTCAGTCATGAGCCCCGCGGCCACCAACTAACCCGATCCATCTTTGACGACTAACCAGCTTGGCCGGGTGACCACTTACTCGACAGCACCGGCAATTCCGGCACCACCGCCTAATGACTTCGACAGGCGAATGACCTGCCTGCTTACTTACCAGCCTTGGCGCGCTTCGCACCGTACTTCGAGCGAGCCTGCTTACGATCCTTGACGCCCTGCGTATCGAGCGAACCGCGGACCATGTGGTAGCGCACACCCGGCAAGTCCTTCACACGACCGCCGCGAATCAGCACGACCGAGTGTTCCTGCAGGTTGTGGCCTTCACCACCGATATACGAAATGACTTCGAAGCCGTTCGTCAGACGAACCTTGGCGACTTTACGCAGCGCCGAGTTCGGCTTCTTCGGCGTCGTCGTGTACACACGCGTGCATACACCACGACGCTGAGGGCAGTCCTGCAAGGCCGGGCTCTTGCTCTTCGTCGTTTCCGACTCGCGGCCTTTGCGAACCAGTTGATTGATGGTTGGCATTGTGTATTCCCGAAATTGAACAAAAACAGCACACCACCAGCCGGGCAAAGCGGCTTGCGATGCGTGTCAAACTTCCCGCCTGACTCGACGCGAGGTTCACCCACGCATGGGCGGACCCTCGGCCACAAAGCCAAGAACAGGAACCCAGCATGATAATGCGAAAAGATCAAGCGCGTCAATAGGTTGCGGGTCTTCGGGTCGCGATTCAGCGCCCGTCAGTCCGTGGCGGCGCCGGAAAATGCACGCCGGCGCGCTGTGCAGCAGCCGTGATGTGCGCCTCGATGCTGCGCCCTGCCGCCTCGGAGTCGCGTGCCTTCAACGCGTCCAGAATCGCGCGATGTTCGCGATACGTCGATTGCAATAGCTCGCGCCGATAAAACGGCAAGCGCTGGCTCTCCTGCATGATTTCGCTGCTAGTGCGCAAGATTGCTTCGATGGCCTCGTTGCCGGCCACCGCCACGATGCGCATATGAAACTCAAAATCGAGACGGGCGGCCGTGTCGAGGTCGCCGTCCGTCAACGCCTCGTGCAAGCGAACCATGTTCTCCTCCAACGAGTCGATCATCTCGTCGGTCATCGCCAGCGCCGCCATGCGCGCCGCGAAACCTTCAAGCGCATAACGCACCTGGTAGGTGTCGGGCAGCGACGATTGCTCCGCGAAACGCCACGCCGGGCCGCTTTGAGCCCGCTCGCTTTGCACATACACGCCTTTGCCCGCGCGGATCGTCAACATGCCGAGCGCCTCCAGCGTCGAAAGCGCCTCGCGCAACGCGGCCCGGCTGATGTCCAGTTCCTCCGAAAGCTGCCGTTGCGCGGGCAGCGTGCTGCCCACCGGATACTCGCCGCGCTCGATGCGCTCGCGGATCGTCTCTGTCGCGGCTTCGGTCACCGTCTGTGTCGTGCTTCTCATCGTGCAGAAGAATCGCCTGGTCGGACCAGCATTGTAGCGCGCCGCAGGCCAGAGCCTGCGCGCGGCGCTCATCCGCCCTCCCTTCGACGGGTATACCACTACGCTTTCCATGCTTGACGCGACTATATCGGTTTCCTAATCTTCGCCATAAGTTGTCCGGTCTTACCAGTTAGACCAGACACGTTCTGCCCGCAACCGTCCTGGAGAAAGCCGTGCTCAGATTCATCAATTCGCTGTTCGGCCGCGTCATGATCGCGCTCGTGGCCGGGGTCGCAATCGGCGCGCTGTTCCCGCATTTCGCGCAGTCGCTCAGGCCGTTCGGAGACGGCTTTCTCAAATTGATCACGATGGTGATCGCGCCGATCGTCTTTTGCGTGGTGGTGAGCGGGATCGCCAGCGCGGGCAATCTGAAGAAGGTGGGCCGCGTGGGCGGCAAAGCCATCGTCTACTTCGAGATCATGACGTCGATCGCGCTGATGATCGGCGCCGCGCTCGCGCTCGTGCTCAAGCCCGGCGCCGGAATGAATGTCGACGTTCGCGCGCTCGATGTGCAAGCGTTGACCACCTACACCGACCACGCGAAGAGCTTGAAGGACGTCGCGGCATTTTTGCTGAAAATCATCCCGAGCACGGCGTTCGATGCGTTCGCCAAAGGCGACATCCTGCAAGTGCTCGTGTTCGCCGTGCTGTTCGGCTCGGCGCTTTCGCTGCTCGGTGACAAAGCCAAGCGCGTGAGTTCGCTGATCGATGAGCTCGCGCAAGTGTTCTTCCGCATCATGGGCTTCATCATCAAGCTGGCGCCGCTAGGTGTGCTAGGCGCCATCGCGTTCACCACCGGCACCTATGGCGTTGCCTCGCTCCAGCAACTGGGTCTGCTCGTGCTCGTGTTCTATGCGAGCTGTCTGCTGTTCGTCGTGCTCGTGCTCGGTGTCGTCATGCGGCTGGCCGGGTTCAACGTCTTCAAGTTGATCCGCTACCTGCGGGAAGAACTCGTGATCGTGCTTGGCACGGCGTCGTCCGACGCGGTGCTGCCGCAAGTCATGCGCAAGCTCGAATGGATGGGCGTCAAGGATTCGACGGTCGGCCTCGTGATCCCCACCGGCTACTCGTTCAACCTCGACGGCTTCTCGATCTATTTAACGCTCGCCGTACTGTTCATCGCCCAAGCGACCAACACGCCGCTGTCGATGCACGACCTGATTGTCGTGATCCTGATATCGCTTGTGACGTCCAAGGGCGCGCATGGCATCCCCGGCTCCGCCATCGTCATTTTGGCGGCCACATTGTCCGCGATTCCCGCGATCCCCGTACTGGGCCTCGTGCTGATTCTTCCGGTGGATTGGTTCGCGGGCATTGCACGCGCCGCCACCAACCTGATCGGCAATTGCGTGGCGACTGTGGTCGTCGCGGCCTGGGAGCGCGACATCGACCGTGCGCGCGCTCATCGCGTACTGAACCAGGATCCCGACGTGCTCTTCTTGCAGGACGCGCAAGCGCCGGAAGTGGCAACGCCCGCTCATGGCGCCGCCGCGATTTGACGGCGGTGCAGCCGCCCCGACTCTCTCTGAACAACCGATCAATCCGCCATGGCTATCCCGACGCTCGACCCCAACGCCCCCGCTTTCACACGCCGATGTCTGAATCTGGCGGATCCGCGCCTCGGCGCAAAAGCGCTTGCCGCCAGCGATGAGTTTTTCGCGCCGAAAGAGCGCATGCTCGATCCCGAGCCAGCCGTCTTCGTTCCCGGGAAGTACGACGATCACGGCAAATGGATGGACGGGTGGGAGACGCGCCGCAAGCGCACGACGGGCCAGGACTGGTGCGTCGTCAAGCTGGCACGCCGTGGCACGATCGAAGGCGTCGATGTCGACACGAGCCACTTCACGGGTAACTTCCCGCCCGCCGCATCAATCGAAGGCTGTGCAAGCATGACAGAGATGCCGCCCGACGACGCTCAATGGCACACCCTGGTTGAGCCGACCGCCCTACACGGCAACCAGCATCACTACCTCCCGGTACACCATAGCGCAACGTTTACGCACATCCGCATCACACTGTTTCCCGACGGCGGCGTGGCCAGGCTGCGCGTCTATGGCAGACCCGCGCTGGAGCAATCGCCCGCATCGCCCGCCGAGGGCGGCCTGTTCGACCTTGCGGCTGCCGTCAACGGTGCGCACGTCGTATGCGCGAACAATCAGCATTTCGGGTTGGCCGCCAATATGCTGATGCCGGGCCGCGGCGCGAACATGGGCGATGGGTGGGAAACGCGCCGCCGGCGTGAACCCGGCAATGACTGGGCCATCGTCGCGCTCGCGCGGCCGGGCGTGATCCGCAAGATCGAGGTCGACACCGCCTTCTTCAAAGGTAACTACCCCGATCGTTGTTCTCTACAGGCGGCCTTTGTCGCGGGCGGCACCGACGAATCGCTCGTCACGCAAGCGATGTTTTGGCCCGTCCTGCTCCCCGAACAACCGCTGCAGATGGACCACCAGCATGTCTATGAGCGCGAGCTCGCCGAGATCGGCGCGGTCACGCACGTGCGGTTCAATATCTTTCCTGACGGTGGAGTGTCGCGGCTTCGTCTCTGGGGCAATCTGGCGTAAGGACACAACGATGAACCGCACCCTGCGCATCGAACCGCTCACACGCGACGCGTTCGCGCCGTTCGGCGACGTTATCGCCCTCGACGGCGCACGCCATTTCCCGATCAACGGCGGTACGACCGAACGCTTTCACGATCTGGCGACGATCGATGTCAACGATGCCGGCGGGCGACCGCTCGTCAACATTTTGCGCGGGCAGCCACGAACGCTACCGTTCGAGGTTGCAATGATGGAGCGCCACCCGCTCGGCAGCCAGGCGTTCATTCCGCTCGGAATCGTCAGGTATCTGGTCGTCGTGGCGCCGGCCGGGCCCTTCGACGAGCGGCAGTTGCGCGCCTTCTCGATCGAAGGCCGCGAGGGCGTGAACTATGCGCGCGGCGTCTGGCATCACCCGCTGATTGCGCTCGATGCCGTTGCCGATTTCCTCGTCATCGACCGCGGCGGGCTCCAGCCCAATTGCGACGAGATCGAACTGGCGCAACCGTACCGGCTCGCCTTCGAGGAGGTCGTCGCGACATAATCTGATCGCAACGCGAGGACGTGGCACACAGGGGGGGAGCGCTTCGACTTCGATCGGGCTACGCAGCGGCTGGCGGCGGACTAGAATCGACGGGGGGCTCGGATTGCGCCCCCGCCGCTCGCGCCAAAGACACTAATCCTGCGGACCGAATCCATCGCGGACAGCATGCCCAAGCCGAACGATGATGTCCAAGGCGCCTCCGGTTCCGGAGGGGGCGGAATGGAGCTGGAATTCGTAGCCGGTCGGCGTGCGCCCCAGGGACGCGGCAACCGAATCGGCCAGTTGCGCCAGCCTCGTCGTCTCAGGCCGACCGCCTTCCGAGAAGACCCGCCAAGCATCCGCGTCCTTGGTGCCGGGAAAGACAATGGATGTAATGCCCGCTGTCCGAGGATCCTGCTTGAGCATGAGCGACAACATGTCAGCGGGCGGCAGCTCGCCGGCACGAAGATCGGTGACATCGGCGGCCGATCCGCCGTCCGCCGCGGGCTTCAATTCAATACGGGCGTGGATGTGCGGATCCCGCGCCTCGAGGTTCAGCCACAGTTCCGCATAACCATCGGGTGTGCGCTGCATATCTTTCTTCGCGAACCAGGTTTCGATCGGGAGCCCACTTTCCGAGGCCGGAATGAACCTGCCTGGACTGATGCCCGGAACGAACGGGAGGGGACCGGTGCGCGCTACGGATGACACGGGATCGCGAAGGATCCTGACCAGCGGCAAGACGTCGAGCGCCATATGCTCCGACCCGGGAACGACGTAAAAGCCGCTCCTCAGGTGATACGCGAGCGCGACCTTGTTGTGAGGTGCAACGACCCCATGGATCGGCTTGGTCGAATCTGCCCATTTCAGAAAGCCATCCGTCAAACGCTGCGCCAAGCCGCTGGCTTTGATCCCTTCCTCGATATAGAGCGTCGTGTACCATTGCTCCCCGTCCGCGTTGATCTCGCCGCCGACCACCCCGATGGTCCTCCATTGGCCATCTTGATCTGGAACGCTGAGCTTTCTCCAATAGGACGAGTCCGGGTTCGTCTGATTTGCCAGGAACTTTTCTGGCATCCAGGTCGGGGCGACCTCCTCTCGAAGAATCTTTGCGCGGGCCGCGGTCCATTCGAGCGGGACACCCGCCATTGGGTCTGTGTTGGCGCCGATATTGCCCGACCCTATGAGTTCGGCGATCCTGTCCATATCCGAGACGGTCGGATCCGACAGCTGGAAGAGTTGCACCGAGTCCGACCGCTCGGCCGGTCCGCTGATTTCGGCCCATATTTCATGGCTGCCGGGCGGCAGCGTGACATACCCCCCCAAATCCCCCGCTGGTACGGTCAACGCGCTCCCCTCCTTGCCGCGCAGGATGACTGTTCCCGGCTCGGCGCCGGCCTCCACGCGGGCAAGACTATCCAGGTCGAATGGACGCGGCGCGTGTGCAGCCGCCTTGGCGCTATCCACAGTGGCATGGGCGGCGAGATCCCCCACCTCCGCCGCATGGGCCGCGGCCAAATCGCTTTTCGCTACCAGCGCCGCCCCTTCGGTCGCTTTCGCGGCATCGCCTGCACCGCCGGGGATGAACAGGCTCGCAAGATCGAATAGGCCGCGACCGCTCGCTTCGCCCTCATCACCATGTGTCCAATCGTCGATCTCCGGCTGCACCAAAGACTTCGCTGTTTTTACATCGTCGCGCACCCCGCTCGGGCCGCTGAACAGGATGGCGCCTGGCACCGAGGCGTCGACGCTCAGCTTGCCGATTTTCAGCAGCCCCATCCCGGTGGCTTTGAGCTCCTGGGCCGCCCGGGCCGTACCCTTTGGATCGATGATGGCGAGAGGTACCGCCGTAATCGGGTCGAACCGCGCCACGTCGACGGCGAGCTTGCCCGTATCGACGACCGCCTCCTTAGGAGCGTCCCAGAAAAACCCCTTTAAGAATCCCAGCGCCTGATGCTCGATCTGGGACGCGATGCCGGGATGGGACGGTGCTTTGTGAGACGGCTTATCCTTCCCGGCCGGTTCCGACGCCATGGGCTTGCCAAGCGACGTGGGTTCGGCGCTCATGCTCAGCCGGTAAGCCGTCTTGCCGGCATCGTCATTCGCATAGGGTACCGGCGGTGGCGGCAACTGATCGAGCGTCGATGGTAGCGATGGCGAGGGATGTAGAGGAAGCTGGAAAGGCGCTAACGGTGAACTGGATGAAAGCGGCGCGCAGCCGGCATCGTCGGCGATTCGCATGGTCGTTCCTTTTGCAGTGGCGAGACAGCATGTAAAAGCTTCTCAAATGCTCGGACATGAGAAAGTTTCGCCTCATGGCCCGATGAAGTGCCGCAGGTTCTTTCTTCGAATTGGACGACGCTTCTCGCGAGTAGTAACGTCAATCCGCCCAGCTTGACGGGCTGCCTGATCGGCAAGCCGTCGCATCCCATCCGTGGTGAAAGATGGCCTTGACAGCTGCCAGGAAAGTTTAGGAATCCGGTATGCAGACAGCTTCGGTGGCGCACTCAATCCGCTCCCACCACCTCCAGCAACTCGTCTCCAAATCGCTCGAGCTTGCGCGCGCCGATACCGGGGATATGGCGAAGGTCGTCGATCGTATCGGGCGCCGAGCGCGCAATTTCAGCCAGAGTGGCATCGTGAAAAATCACGTAGGCCGGCACGCCGTCGCTCTTGGCCGTATCCGTACGCCATGCGCGTAGCCGGTCCCAGCGCGCGCGCTCGCGCGGCCCCATACCTGCCGTCGGGTCGGCCCGCCCGCTGGCACGGGAAGAAGCTTGCCGCGTACGCGTCGGTTTCACGTATCGGCGCAAGGTGACACTTTGCTCTCCCTTGAGCACCGGCTTGCTCGATTCGGTCAACATGAACGCGCCGAAGCCGTCGTGATCGACCGTCAAATAGCCGTATGCGACGAGCTGCCGGAAGACCCCGCGCCATTCTGGCTCGGATAACTCCGCCCCGATGCCGAACGTGCTCAGCGTGTCATGCCCGCGTTCGCGCACCTTTTCGGTTTGGTTGCCGCGCAAAATGTCGATCAGGTGGCCAGCGCCGAAATGGAATCCGCTCGCGCGGCGCGCACGGAAAACGCACGACAGAGCCATTTGTGCTTCGCGGCTGGCGTCCCAGGTGGCCGGCGGCTCGAGGCAGGTGTCGCAATTGCCGCATGGCTTGCTCGCTTCGCCGAAATACGACAGCAAGCGCACCCGTCGGCAAGCAGCCGTCTCACACAGCCCAAGCAGCGCGTCAAGCTTGCTCGTCTGCACCCGCTTGTGCGTTTCGTCGGCCTCCGACTCGTCGATCATCTTGCGCTGTTGAACCACGTCGCCCAGCCCATACGCCATCCAGGCATTCGCCGGCAACCCATCGCGGCCGGCGCGGCCGGTCTCCTGGTAATACCCTTCAACACTTTTGGGCAAATCGAGGTGGGCGACAAAACGCACGTCAGGCTTGTCGATGCCCATGCCGAACGCGATCGTCGCGCAAATGACGACGCCCTCTTCGCGCTGAAAGATTTCCTGGTGACGCTGCCGCGTTTCGAAGTCCATCCCCGCGTGATAAGGCAGCGCACGAACACCTTGTGTCTTCAGCCAATCCGCCGTTTCCTCGACCTTGCGGCGCGACAGGCAATAGATGACGCCGGCATCGGTCGTGCCGTCATCGTTCGTGTGCTCGGCGCGAATGAAGTCGAGCAACTGCGAGCGCGCGTTGTCCTTTTCGACGATGCGATAGCGAATGTTGGGCCGATCGAAGCTCGATATGAACACCCGTGCTTCGTCGAGCGCAAGGCGATGGACGATCTCGTCGCGCGTAATCGCGTCGGCCGTTGCGGTCAGTGCGATGCGGGGGACCGAAGGAAATCGTTCGTGCAGCACCGATAGCTGCATGTATTCGGGGCGGAAGTCGTGCCCCCATTGAGAGACGCAATGCGCTTCGTCAATCGCGAACAAGCCGATGCGCGCACGCTCGAGCAGTTCGAGAAAGCGCGGCGTCATCAAACGCTCGGGCGCGACATAAAGCAGGTCGAGATCACCGTCGCGCAGCGCGCGTTCGGTGGCCGCTGCTTCTGCGCCCGTGAGTGTCGAATTCAAATAGGCGGCGCGCACGCCCAGTTCCTTCATCGCGGCCACCTGATCCTGCATCAACGCGATCAGCGGAGAGACGACGACACCCGCCCCAAGGCCCGCTTCGCGGCGCACGAGCGACGGGATTTGATAGCAAAGCGATTTGCCGCCGCCCGTGGGCATCAGCACGAGGCAATCGCCGCCGTCCGCGACATGTTCGACGATGTCGCGCTGCTGCCCCCGGAAGGCGGGATATCCGAAGACTTCGTTGAGAATTTCTAGAGCACGCGACATGTAGGCAGTAGGAACGGCAAACGGCAGATGGACGCAATTCTACCAACCAGCCCGCGTATCCAGATGCCCGCCGGACAACGTTGGCCGTTCGGCCGAAGAATGCGCGTACCGCGCGAACCGCCGCTTCGAGGAAAGCGGTGCCGAATGATTGAGCGGCGCCTTGCACGCCAGGCGCACATAAAAAAAAGCCCGGTAGAAACCGGGCAGTTTTTGTGCCAGTGAAGGCTGAGCGGTGCGCAGAGAGAGCGGCGCAAGCGCCGCTCGCCCTTACTCCGCCGAGTGCGGTTGATGCGGCTCGTCGGTCGGCGTTTCGGCTGCCGGTGCCTCGGGCGTACCGAACTCGAACGCCTCTTCCGCGGCGATCTGGTCGAAACGCTCGCGATCCGACGATTCCTTCGCCTTGCGTGCCTTGTGGAACGACAGGCCCGTACCGGCCGGGATCAAACGGCCGACGATCACGTTTTCCTTCAGGCCACGCAGATCGTCGCGCTTGCCCATGATCGCCGCTTCGGTCAGCACGCGCGTCGTTTCCTGGAACGATGCCGCCGAGATGAACGAATCGGTCGACAGCGACGCCTTCGTAATACCGAGCAACACGTTCTCGTACGAAGCCGGACGCTTGTCCTCTGCGACCATCCGATCGTTCTCGTCGAGCATGTCCGACCGCTCGACTTGTTCGCCCGGGATGAAGCGCGTATCACCGTTGTCGGTGATCTGCACGCGGCGCAGCATCTGACGCACGATCACTTCGATGTGCTTGTCGTTGATCTTCACGCCCTGCAGACGGTACACGTCCTGCACTTCGTCGACGATGTAGCGCGACAGCGCCTCGATACCCTGCAGACGCAGGATGTCGTGCGGATCGGCCGGACCGTCCACGATCATTTCGCCCTTGTTGACGACCTGACCATCGTGGACCAGCACCTGCTTTTCCTTCGCGATCAGGAACTCGTGCTGGTTGCCCTCGAGATCCGTGATGACGAGACGCTGCTTGCCCTTCGTATCCTTACCGAACGACACGGTACCCGTGACTTCGGCCAGGATGCCCGCATCCTTCGGCGAACGCGCTTCGAACAGCTCGGCCACGCGCGGCAGACCACCGGTAATGTCACGCGTCTTCTGGGATTCCGTCGGAATCCGCGCGAGCACCTCACCGACCTGCACTTGCTGGCCGTCCTTCACCGTAATCAGCGCGCCAACCTGGAAGCCGATCTGCACCGAGTGCTCGGTGCCCGGGATCTTCACTTCCTCGCCGCTTGCGTCGAGCAGCTTCACCTGCGGACGAACGCTCTTGCTGGCTTGCGAACCGCGGCGCTTCACGTCGATCACGACGAGCGTCGAAAGCCCCGTCACGTCGTCGATCTGCTTGGCAACCGTCACGCCTTCTTCGACGTTCTCGAACTTCACCGTACCGCCGTACTCGGTGATGATCGGACGCGTGAGCGGATCCCACGTCGCCAGTTGCGTACCGGCCTTGACCGTCACACCGTCGAGCTGCAGCAGCGTGGCGCCGTACGGCACCTTGTGACGCTCGCGCTCGCGACCGTGATCGTCGGTGATCATCGCTTCGCCCGAACGCGAGATGACGATCTGCTCGCCCTTCGCATTCGTGACATAACGCATCGTGGCCGTAAAGCGCACCGTACCGTTGCTCTTCGCTTCGACCGACGAAGCCACTGCCGCACGCGACGCCGCACCACCGATGTGGAACGTACGCATCGTGAGCTGCGTGCCCGGTTCGCCGATCGACTGCGCCGCGATCACGCCAACCGCTTCGCCGACGTTCACGAGCGAGCCGCGGCCGAGGTCGCGGCCGTAGCACGACGCGCACAGACCGTAACGCGTTTCGCAGGTAAGCGGCGTGCGCACGCGCACTTCGTCGATGCCGAGGCGCTCGATCTCTTCCACGGCCGTTTCATCGAGCAGCGTGCCCGCTTCGTAAAGCGTCTCTTGCGACTCGGGGTTGACGACATCGGCCGTCGCGACACGACCGAGAATCCGGTCGCGCAGCGCTTCGACGACTTCACCGCCTTCCACGAGCGCCTTCATCGCCACGCCGTTGCTCGTGCCGCAATCCTCTTCGGTCACGACGAGATCCTGCGTCACGTCGACGAGACGACGCGTCAGGTAACCCGAGTTCGCCGTCTTCAACGCCGTATCGGCCAGACCCTTACGCGCGCCGTGCGTCGAGATGAAGTACTGCAGCACGTTCAGGCCTTCGCGGAAGTTCGCCGTAATCGGCGTCTCGATGATCGAGCCATCCGGCTTGGCCATCAGGCCCCGCATACCGGCGAGCTGACGAATCTGCACCGCCGAGCCGCGAGCGCCCGAGTCGGCCATCATGTAGATCGAGTTGAACGACTCCTGACGCACTTCCTTGCCGTCGCGATCGATCACGGGCTCGGTCGAGAGCTGTTCCATCATCGCCTTGCCGACCGCTTCCGACGTGGCCGACCAGATATCGACGACGTTGTTGTAGCGTTCTTGCGCGGTGACGAGGCCCGACATGTACTGACGGTCGTACTCCTTCACCTTCTTCGCGGCGTCGCCGACGATGACTTCCTTCTGCGGCGGCACGAGCATGTCGTCCACGCAGATGGAGATACCGGCGCGCGTCGCCAAACGGAAGCCCGACTGCATCAGCTGATCGGCGAAGACCACCGTCGCACGCAGACCGCACTTGCGGAACGCCGTGTTGATCAGGCGCGAGATTTCCTTCTTCTTCAGCGGCTTGTTCAGCACCGAGAACGGCAGACCCGGCGGGAGAATTTCCGACAGGATCGCGCGGCCGACCGTCGTCGCATAGAGCGAGATCTTCGGCACGAACTTCGGCGCGCCTTCGGACGTGTCCTCGTTCGCCACCATTTCGGTGATACGGACGTTCACGCGCGAGGCGAGTTCGACTTCCTTGTTCTCGTAGGCGCGCAGCACTTCCGACACGCCCGTGAAGGACATGCCTTCGCCCTTGCCGTTGACGGCTTCACGCGTCGCGTAGTACAGGCCGAGCACGATATCCTGCGACGGCACGATCGACGGATCGCCGTTGGCCGGGAACAGGATGTTGTTCGACGCGAGCATGAGCGTACGCGCTTCCATCTGCGCTTCGAGCGACAGCGGCACGTGAACGGCCATCTGGTCGCCGTCGAAGTCGGCGTTGAACGCCGCGCAGACGAGCGGGTGCAGCTGAATCGCCTTGCCTTCGATCAGCACAGGCTCGAACGCCTGAATACCGAGACGGTGCAGCGTCGGCGCGCGGTTCAGCATCACCGGATGCTCGCGGATCACCTCTTCGAGGATGTCCCACACCACCGCGGTCTGGTTCTCGACTTCCTTCTTCGCCGCCTTGATGGTCGTCGCGACGCCCATCACTTCAAGCTTGTTGAAGATGAACGGCTTGAACAACTCGAGCGCCATCAGCTTGGGCAGACCGCACTGGTGCAGCTTCAGCGTCGGACCCACCACGATGACCGAACGACCCGAGTAGTCGACGCGCTTACCGAGCAGGTTCTGACGGAAGCGACCGCCCTTACCCTTGATCATGTCGGCGAGCGACTTCAGCGGACGCTTGTTCGCACCCGTCATCGCCTTGCCGCGACGGCCGTTGTCGAGCAGCGAATCGACGGCCTCTTGCAGCATCCGCTTTTCGTTGCGGACGATGATTTCGGGTGCCTTGAGCTCGAGCAGACGCTTCAACCGGTTGTTACGGTTGATGACGCGACGATAGAGGTCGTTCAGGTCCGACGTGGCGAAACGACCGCCATCGAGCGGAACGAGCGGACGCAGCTCGGGCGGCAGCACCGGCAGCACTTCGAGCACCATCCATTCGGGCTTGATGCCCGAACGTTGGAAGGCCTCGAGCACCTTCAGGCGCTTGGCGTACTTCTTGATCTTCGCTTCCGAACCCGTGTTCTTGAGCTCGGTGCGCAGCGTCTCGACCTGCTCGTCGATGTTGATCGCGCGCAGCAGTTCGCGCACGCCTTCCGCGCCCATCTCGGCGCGGAATTCGTCACCGTACTCTTCGACCTTGTTGTAGTAATCCTCTTCGGTCATGATCTGACGCGCCTTGAGCGGCGTCATGCCCGGATCGATCACCACGTACGCTTCGAAGTACAGCACGCGCTCGATGTCGCGCAACGTCATGTCGAGCACCATGCCCAGACGCGACGGCAGCGACTTCAAGAACCAGATGTGCGCGACGGGCGAGGCGAGCTCGATGTGCCCCATGCGCTCGCGACGCACCTTGGCGAGCGTCACTTCGACGCCGCACTTCTCGCAGATCACGCCACGATGCTTCAGGCGCTTGTACTTGCCGCACAGGCATTCGTAGTCTTTGATCGGCCCGAAGATCTTCGCGCAGAACAAGCCGTCCCGCTCGGGCTTGAACGTACGATAGTTGATCGTCTCGGGCTTCTTGACTTCGCCGAACGACCACGAACGGATCTTGTCCGGCGAGGCCAGACCGATCTTGATCGCGTCGAAAACTTCTTCTTGTTGGACTTGCTTGAATAGATCGAGCAGAGCTTTCATTGCCTTCTCTCCGTAGTCCGATTAGTTGCGGTCGAGGTCGATGTCGATGCCGAGCGAGCGGATTTCCTTCACCAACACGTTGAAGGATTCCGGCATGCCCGCGTCGATCACGTGGTCGCCCTTGACGAGGTTCTCGTACACCTTCGTCCGGCCCGTCACGTCATCGGACTTCACCGTCAACATTTCCTGCAGCACATACGAAGCGCCATACGCCTCGAGCGCCCACACTTCCATTTCACCGAAGCGCTGACCACCGAATTGCGCCTTACCACCCAGCGGCTGCTGCGTCACGAGCGAGTACGGGCCCGTCGAACGCGCGTGCATCTTGTCGTCCACCAAGTGGTGCAGCTTCAGGTAGTGCATGTAGCCCACGGTGACCGTACGCTCGAATGCTTCACCCGTGCGGCCGTCGTACAGACGCACCTGATTCTTCGACTTCGTCATGCCGAGGTTCTCGGCGATCTCGTCCGGGAAGGCGAGGTCGAGCATCTTCGACATTTCCTCTTCCGTCGCACCGTCGAACACCGGCGTCGCGAACGGCACGCCTTCGCGCAGGTTCTTCGCGAGTTCGACGATGTCGTCGTCCGAGAAACTCTCGAGCTCTTCCTGGCGGCCCGACTCGTTATAGAGCTTGGTCAGGAACACGCGCAGCTCTTCGACCTTGGCCTGACGCTGCAGCATTTCGCCGATACGCCAGCCGAGACCCTTCGCGGCCCAGCCCAGATGCACTTCGAGCACCTGACCCACGTTCATCCGCGACGGCACGCCGAGCGGATTGAGCACGACGTCGGCAGGACGGCCATCGGCCATGTAGGGCATGTCTTCAATCGGAACGATCTTCGACACGACACCCTTGTTACCGTGACGGCCGGCCATCTTGTCGCCAGGCTGCAGACGACGCTTGACGGCCAGGTACACCTTGACCATCTTGAGCACGCCCGGGGGCAGCTCGTCGCCTTGCGTGAGCTTCTTGCGCTTTTCTTCGAAAGCGAGGTCGAACTGGTGACGCTTCTCTTCGATCGAGTTTTTGATCGCTTCGAGCTGCGCCGCGGCGTCCTCGTCGGCCAGACGAATATCGAACCAGTGGTAGTGGTCGAGATCCGACAGGTACGCCTGGTCGATCTTCGTGCCCTTCGCGAGCTTCTTCGGACCGCCGTTTGCGACCTTGCCTTCGAGCATGCGGGCGAGACGCTGGAAGGCGTCGCCTTCAACGATACGCAGCTGGTCGTTCAGGTCGAGGCGATAGCGCTTCAGTTCATCGTCGATGATCTGCTGCGCACGCTTGTCGCGCTGAATGCCTTCGCGCGTGAACACTTGCACGTCGATGACCGTACCGCTCATGCCCGAGGGCACGCGCAGCGAGGTGTCCTTCACGTCGGACGCCTTCTCGCCGAAGATCGCGCGCAGCAGCTTCTCTTCAGGCGTCAATTGCGTTTCGCCCTTCGGCGTGACCTTGCCGACGAGCACGTCGCCCGCTTCGACTTCGGCGCCGATGTAGACGATGCCCGACTCGTCGAGACGGCCAAGCTGGACTTCCGCCAGATTCGAGATGTCGCGCGTGATTTCCTCAGGTCCGAGCTTCGTGTCGCGAGCGACGACGTTGAGCTCTTCGATGTGGATCGACGTATAGCGATCGTCGGCCACGACCTTCTCGGAGATCAGGATCGAGTCTTCGAAGTTGTAGCCGTTCCACGGCATGAACGCGACGAGCATGTTCTGGCCGAGCGCGAGCTCGCCCAGATCCGTCGAAGCGCCGTCCGCGAGGACGTCGCCGCGCGCAACCATGTCGCCCACCTTGACGATCGGGCGCTGGTTGATGTTCGTGTTCTGGTTCGAACGCGTGTACTTGATCAGGTTGTAGATGTCGACACCGACTTCACCGGCCACGGCTTCGTCGTCGTTCACGCGAATGACGATACGGCCCGCGTCGACGTAATCGACGACACCGCCACGCAGCGCTTGCACCGTGGTGCCCGAGTCGACCGCGACCGTACGCTCGATGCCCGTACCGACGACCGGCTTCTCAGGACGCAGACACGGCACGGCCTGACGCTGCATGTTCGAGCCCATCAACGCGCGGTTCGCGTCGTCGTGCTCGAGGAACGGGATCAGCGAGGCGGCAACCGAGACGATCTGCGACGGCGCCACGTCCATGTACTGGATGCGGTCCGGCGTGACCATCAGCGTTTCGCCCGCTTCGCGCGACGAGACGAGTTCGTCGGTCAGCGTGCCGTCGTCAGCCACCGCCGCGTTCGCCTGGGCGATCACGTAGCGGCCTTCTTCGATCGCCGACAGATAGTCGATCTGGTCGGTCACTTTGCCGTCCGCGACCTTCCGGTACGGCGTTTCGAGGAAGCCGTACTCGTTCAGGTGCGCGTAAAGCGCGAGCGAGTTGATCAGACCGATGTTCGGGCCTTCCGGCGTCTCGATCGGGCAGACGCGGCCGTAGTGGGTCGGATGCACGTCGCGCACTTCGAAGCCTGCGCGCTCGCGCGTCAGACCACCCGGGCCCAGTGCGGACACGCGACGCTTGTGCGTGATTTCCGACAGCGGGTTGGTTTGGTCCATGAACTGCGACAGCTGCGACGAACCGAAGAACTCACGGATAGCCGACGAAATCGGCTTCGAGTTGATCAGATCGTGCGGCATCAGGTTTTCGCTTTCGGCTTGGCCGAGGCGTTCCTTCACCGCACGCTCGACGCGCACGAGACCGGCGCGGAATTGGTTTTCCGCGAGTTCGCCCACGCAACGCACGCGACGATTGCCGAGGTGATCGATGTCGTCGACTTCGCCCTTGCCGTTGCGCAGCTCGACGAGGATCTTGATCGTCGCCAGGATGTCGTCGTCCTGCAGCGTCATCGGGCCCGTGATCTCGTCACGGCCGACACGGCGGTTGAACTTCATACGGCCGACCTTGGACAGGTCGTACGCGTCTTCGCTGTAGAACAGACGGTTGAACAAAGCCTCGACCGCTTCTTCGGTCGGCGGCTCGCCCGGACGCATCATGCGGTAAATCGCGATGCGTGCGGCCATCCTGTCGGTCGTTTCGTCGATGCGCAGCGTTGACGAGATGTACGGCCCCTGGTCCAGATCGTTCGTGTAGAGCGTCTGGATATCCTTGACCTTGGCCTCGCGCAGCTTTTCGAGCGTGCTTTCGGTGATCTCGTCATTCGCGTTCGCGATGACCTCGCCCGTTTCGCCGTCGATGACGTTCTTCGCGAGCACCCGGCCGAGCAGGTAGTCCTCGGGCACCGAGATGAACTTCGTCTTGGCGTTTTCGAGGTCGCGGATGTGCTTTGCGTTGATCCGCTTGTCCTTTTGGACAATGACGTTGCCGTCGCGATCGGTGATATCGAAACGCGCGACTTCGCCGCGCAGACGCTCGGGCACGAACTCCATCTGCGCGCCTTCACCCATCAGCGTGAAGTTGTCGAAGACGAAGAAGTTCGCGAGGATCTGTTCGGGCGAGAGGCCGATTGCCTTGAGCAGGATCGTGACCGGCATCTTGCGGCGGCGGTCGACGCGGAAGTAGAGGATGTCCTTCGGATCGAATTCGAAGTCGAGCCACGAGCCGCGGTACGGAATGATCCGTGCCGAGAACAGCAGCTTGCCCGAGCTGTGCGTCTTGCCCTTGTCGTGTTCGAAGAACACGCCAGGCGAGCGGTGCAGCTGCGAGACGATGACACGTTCGGTGCCGTTGATGACAAACGAGCCGGTCGGCGTCATGAGCGGAATTTCGCCCATGTAGACTTCCTGCTCCTTCACTTCCTTGACGACGGGCTTGCTCGGCGATTCCTTGTCGAGCAGCACAAGGCGCACTTTGGCGCGCAAGGCCGAGCAGTAGGTGAGGCCGCGCTGCTGGCATTCCTTGATGTTGAACGCCGGCGGCGACAACGCGTAGCTCACGAACTCGAGGCGCGCGAAACCGTTGTGCGAGACGATCGGGAAAACGGACGTGAACGCAGCCTGCAGACCCTCGGGTTTGCGAGCATTTGCGAGCACGTCAGCTTGCAGAAACGTGCTGAATGATTCAAGCTGGGTGGCCAGCAGGAAAGGTACTTGGTGAACGATGGGGCGCTTCGCAAAACTCTTACGAATGCGCTTCTTCTCGGTGAAGGAATATTGCATACGATCTCCGAATCACGGCGGGCATGGTGTCGAGGCTAGGCGCCAGGATGAGACAACCCGAGTGTTCACCGACTGAGACCCGATGGCCGTCCTGAGGCTTGAACGAGCCTAGAAGCTTGGTGGTTGGCCGCTACCAACCGCTGGCTGACGGCAGCGGATGCCTGTGTTGCCCGCTGCCCGACCAAACTTGCCTTCTGCAGTCGCTTCAGAAGACAAAGAGAAGTGCCGGTCGTTCGACACCCGAGGGTGCGACGAGAGGCAATTTTCTTTGGCCTCTGGGGCCATGTTCCGGGCCCCGAGACGCCGGGCCAAAACAAAGTCCCACAAAAGCACAAAAAGGCTGGCGGTGGAAAACCGCCAGCCTGCGCTCAACGCGAGGGGCTTTACTTGATTTCAGCCTTCGCGCCGGCTTCTTCCAGCTTCTTCTTCGCTTCTTCAGCAGCAGCCTTGGGCACCGCTTCCTTCACGGGCTTCGGTGCGCCGTCGACCAGATCCTTCGCTTCCTTCAGGCCGAGACCCGTCAGTTCGCGAACGGCCTTAATGACGGAAACCTTGTTTGCGCCGGTTTCGGTCAGGATCACCGTGAATTCCGTTTGCTCTTCGGCAGCAGCTGCGCCGCCGCCAGCGCCCGCCGGGCCCGCCACTGCGACAGCAGCAGCCGACACGCCGAACTTCTCTTCGAACGCCTTGACGAGTTCGTTCAGTTCCAGAACCGACATCGCGCCAACGGCTTCGAGGATGTCTTCTTTTGCGATTGCCATTTGAAATACTCCTAAATTGAATTCGGATACAGCCAGCGACCGGTTACGCTCGACCGGAGTGCGCCATGCACCGCCTGCTTAGGCGGCTTCGCCCTGCTTCTTCTCGGCGAGCGCGGCGAGCGCGCGCGCGAAGCCCGAAACAGGCGCTTGCATGACGAACAACAGCTTGGAGAGCAGCTCCTCACGGCTCGGGATGTTGGCAAGCGCTTGCACGCCAGCCTTGTCCATCACCTTGCCTTCGTATGAGCCAGCCTTGATGATCAACTTGTCATTGCTTTTGCCGAAGTCGTTGACGACCTTGGCGGCGGCAATGGCATCTTCCGAGATGCCGTAGATCAGAGGACCGGTCATCTGCTCAGCCAACGGAGCGAACGGCGTACCTTCCACGGCGCGACGCGCCAGCGTGTTTTTCAACACGCGCAGGTACACCTGCTGCTCGCGTGCTTTCGCACGCAGCTTCGTCAGATCGCCAACCGTGATCCCACGATACTCGGCCAACACCATGGTCTGGGCCTTCGCGACTTGCGCGGAAACCTCAGCCACGACGGCCTGCTTATCTTCTTTGTTCAGTGGCACGGTTAACCTCCAGATTCGATGTATCGAACGGCTAAGCCCGATACACCGCGTTCAACAACGGCGTCCGAGGGTTAGGAGTATTTCGACCATCGGCGCCACGCATCGCTGCGCAACGCCCATGAACTCAATGACTGCAAAACTTTTTCGGGTTCGCCATCTGCGTTGGCTCGCATTAAGGAAACGCCCGACTGCTGCGCTTCCGCCAACGGTCTTTGACAACCGGCCGCGTGAAGCTTGACGCCACCCGCGACCGCCCAAAGCCCTTTCATACCGCCGCGGCCCGTGACATCGGAACGCGGCGCGATTGATTCTGTTACTGCGCTGCGAGCGACCCTTGGTCGACACGCACGCCCACGCCCATCGTGCTCGACAGGGCGATCTTGCGCAGATACACGCCCTTGCTCGTCGCGGGCTTTGCCTTCTGCAACGCTTCGACGAGCGCCGACAAGTTCGTCCGCAGCGCTGCCGGTTCGAACGAGGCACGGCCGATCGTCGCGTGGATGATGCCTGCCTTGTCGACGCGGAACTGCACCTGACCGGCCTTGGCGTTCTTGACGGCCGTGGCGACATCGGGGGTGACCGTGCCGACCTTCGGGTTCGGCATCAAGCCGCGCGGGCCGAGGATCTGGCCCAAGGTGCCGACGATACGCATCGTGTCCGGGGAAGCGATCACGACGTCGAAATTCAGGTTACCGCCCTTGATCTGCTCGGCGAGGTCTTCCATGCCGACGATTTCGGCGCCGGCGGCGCGGGCTTGCTCAGCCTTTTCGCCCTGCGCGAACACAGCGACGCGCACCGACTTACCGGTACCGGCGGGCAACACGACCGAGCCGCGAACGACCTGATCCGACTTCTTCGCATCGATACCGAGCTGAACGGCGACGTCGATCGACTCGTCGAACTTTGCCGTGGCGCATCCCTTCACGAGCGACAGCGCTTCGTCGACCGGGTACAGCTTTTGACGATCGATCTTGTTTGCGAATGCTTGCAGACGCTTGGAAACCTTAGCCATTTACACGCCCTCCACGGTGATGCCCATCGAGCGGGCGCTGCCGGCGATCGTACGAACCGCGGCGTCCAAGTCGGCCGCCGTAAGGTCAGGCATCTTCGCCTTGGCGATATCTTCGGCTTGTGCGCGCGTGATCTTGCCGACCTTGTCGGTGTGCGGCTTGCTCGAGCCCTTGTCGATCTTCGCTGCCTTCTTGATGAGGACGGTAGCGGGGGGCGTCTTCAGGACAAACGTGAAGCTCTTGTCGGCGAACGCGGTGATCACGACGGGAACGGGCAGGCCCGGTTCCATCGCTTGGGTCTGCGCGTTGAACGCCTTGCAGAACTCCATGATGTTCAGGCCGCGCTGGCCCAGTGCCGGACCAACCGGCGGCGACGGGTTGGCTTTACCTGCAGGGATCTGCAGTTTGATAAAGCCGATGATTTTCTTTGCCATGTCGAAAACCTCGTTGGAACGCGTGAGCGTTCGGTGAGTAGTAGCGCGCGTTCACCGCGATCAACCTTGCGATTACTGGCGCTCCTCAACGGTCATGACGCGGACCGTAAGCGCGAAAGCGGACCGCCCGCTGCCGGGCGACCCGCTGGAATGAGTTACAGCTTTTCGACCTGCCCGAATTCCAATTCGACAGGCGTAGCGCGCCCGAAGATCGTGACCGACACGCGCACGCGCGATTTCTCGTAATTCACTTCTTCGACGCTGCCATTGAAGTCCGTGAACGGACCCTCCTTGACGCGGACCATCTCGCCCACCTCGAACAGCGTCTTCGGCCGCGGCTTCTCGACGCCTTCTTGCATTTGCGACATGATCTTCTCGACTTCCCGCGGGGAAATCGGGCTCGGCTTGTTGCGCGTGCCGCCGATGAAACCGGTTACCTTCGCCGTATTCTTGACGAGGTGCCACGTCTCATCCGTCATTTCCATCTCGACGAGAACATAGCCCGGGAAGAAACGGCGCTCGGTCACCGACTTGTGACCGCCCTTCACTTCCACAACTTCTTCGGTCGGAACAAGAATCTGACCGAACTTGTCTTGCATGCCTGCGCGCTCGATACGCTCTTGGAGCGCTCGCTGCACACTCTTCTCCATGCCGGAGTAGGCATGCACAACGTACCAACGCTTACCGCTCGGAGATGCCGGAGTATCGCTCATATCATTTCCAACCCAGAATCGCCGAGAAAATGACCCATTCGATGGACTTATCGCTGATCCACAGCAGCACCGCCATCACGAGCACGAAGCCGAAGACGACGAGCGTGGTTTGCGTTGCTTCCTTGCGAGTCGGCCAAACAACCTTGCGGACTTCTTTGTAGGAATCCTTGGCGAAAGCAATAAAGCCCTTACCAGGAGAGGACAGGAGACCAACAACAACACCGGCAGCGATGCCGACGACAAGCGCCGCGCCGCGCACATACCACTCCTGGCCACTCAGCCAGAAGAAACCCACGAATCCGGCCAAGACCAGCAGTACACCCGCGATAACCATCAACTTGTCGCTGGAAGTATCCACAGCTTCGACGGAAGGATTCGCCATAACACCTTAACGCGCGCCTGTGTGGCGCAGAATTTTGGCAGGGGCAGAGGGAATCGAACCCCCAACCTTCGGTTTTGGAGACCGACGCTCTGCCAGTTGAGCTATACCCCTAAACCATTTGGGGTCGGCCCTGCAGCCAACCCCGAAACCACAGACCAACGAGAATTAACTGGCTTACTCGATGATCTTCGCAACGACACCTGCGCCGACGGTACGGCCACCTTCGCGGATGGCGAAGCGCAGACCTTCTTCCATGGCGATCGGGGCGATCAGCTTGACCGTGATCGCCACGTTGTCGCCCGGCATCACCATTTCCTTGTCCTTCGGCAGCTCGATCGAGCCCGTCACGTCCGTCGTACGGAAGTAGAACTGCGGACGGTAGTTGTTGAAGAACGGCGTGTGACGGCCGCCTTCGTCCTTGCTCAGCACGTACACCTCAGCCGTGAAGTGCGTGTGCGGCGTGATCGAACCGGGCTTGGCCAACACCTGGCCGCGCTCCACGTCTTCGCGCTTCGTGCCGCGCAGCAGGATACCGACGTTGTCGCCCGCTTGACCTTGATCGAGCAGCTTGCGGAACATTTCCACGCCCGTGCAGGTCGTCTTCACCGTCGGCTTGATACCGACGATTTCGATTTCCTCGCCAACCTTGACCACGCCACGCTCGACACGACCCGTCACCACCGTACCGCGGCCCGAGATCGAGAACACGTCTTCCACCGGCATCAGGAACGCGCCGTCCACCGCGCGCTCCGGCGTCGGGATGTACGTATCGAGCGCATCGGCCAGGTTCATGATCGCCACTTCACCGAGCTCGCCCTTGTCGCCTTCCAGCGCCAGCTTGGCCGAACCCTTGATGATCGGCGTGTCGTCGCCCGGGAAGTCGTACTTCGAGAGCAGCTCGCGCACTTCCATTTCCACGAGCTCGAGCAGCTCGGCGTCGTCCACCATGTCGCACTTGTTCAGGAACACGATGATGTACGGCACGCCAACCTGACGGGCCAACAGGATGTGCTCGCGCGTTTGCGGCATCGGGCCGTCAGCGGCCGAACACACCAGGATCGCGCCGTCCATTTGCGCCGCGCCCGTGATCATGTTCTTCACGTAGTCGGCGTGGCCCGGGCAGTCAACGTGTGCGTAGTGACGGTTCGCCGTTTCGTATTCCACGTGCGCCGTGTTGATCGTGATGCCGCGCGCCTTTTCTTCCGGCGCCGCGTCGATCTGGTCGTACGCCTTCGCCTCGCCGCCGAACTTCGCCGTCAGCACCGTCGTGATCGCCGCCGTCAGCGTCGTCTTGCCATGATCCACGTGACCGATCGTGCCGACGTTCACGTGCGGCTTGGTCCGCTCAAACTTACCCTTGGCCATTTTCGACTCCTAAGAGGATTTTCAGTATGTTGCGCCGCACGCAAACAATCAATGACAACTACTGGTGCCCATGGGCAGGATCGAACTGCCGACCTCTCCCTTACCAAGGGAGTGCTCTACCACTGAGCCACATGGGCAGTACTTCTTGGCAATGGAGCGGGTGAAGGGAATCGAACCCTCGTCGTAAGCTTGGAAGGCTTCTGCTCTACCATTGAGCTACACCCGCTAGGGCCTTCGCGATTCCCTGCCGCACCACGGCATGCATATTCTGGTGGAGGAGGTTGGATTCGAACCAACGTAGGCGTAAGCCAACAGATTTACAGTCTGCCCCCTTTAGCCACTCGGGCACCCCTCCGCAGAGAACGGACGATTATGAAGGCCAAGGCACGCTTTGTCAAGCTTTGCGCACAGGCCTTGCTGGTCGACGCTCTCACTTATAGCGAGGCTTGTGCGCCACCAAAGCACAAACCCCCGAGAGCGCTATGACTGTCGGGGGTTTGGGTGCTACTAGAGGAGCCTGACGATTACCTACTTTCACACGGGAATCCGCACTATCATCGGCGTGGAGTCGTTTCACGGTCCTGTTCGGGATGGGAAGGGGTGGTACCAACTCGCTGTGGTCATCAGGCATAACTTGTT
>NZ_PNYB01000015.1 GCF_002879855.1 Trinickia soli
GTCATGATTCGGCTCCTGTTGAAGAACGAGGCGGATTGCCTCATTCGCCAACATAAAGCCGCGTGACCGGCCTCTCCCTGACCTCCAGCGCCGGACCGTAGCCCCTACCGCGCGAGCGGTTTAGTCCGTCGACCCAAACCGGGCAGTCGTGCATCGCATTCGAGTGACGGCTCTCAGTGGTCCAGCGGCTGTTGACCGATGGAAGTATCGCGATCGTATTCGGACCCGAACCATGCCTGTGCGATAGAGGCCACTTCAAAGGCGCCCCTTACTCACCGCCCTCCCGCCGTACTCTCCTGACGCTTGCCTCTTTAGTCCGCGATATGGATTACATCATCGTGCTTGAGCGACAAGTCGCAATTTTTTGGAATCCTCGCAGCGCGATTTTCTTGTCACACGTTCGCGACGTCCGCTTCCTCCTCTGAACGGAATCCATCGCCGTGGTGTCTGCTGGTATTGCCAACACGAATACCTTCGGTCGACGACCGTGCAAGCACGCCTTCCCATTTCGCGACCGCCGCCGAAGCGACAGCATTGCCCAGCACGTTGGTTGCCGTGCGTCCCATGTCGAGAAAATGATCGACGCCCATGATCAGTAGCAGCCCGCCCTCGGGGATATTGAACTGGCTCAGCGTCGCAGCGATCACGACCAGTGATGCACGCGGCACTGCAGCCATGCCTTTGCTCGTCAGCATGAGAATCGCGAGCATCGAGACCTGCTGCACGAATGACAGATGAATGCCATAGGCCTGCGCGATGAAAAGTGTTGCGAACGTGCAGTACATCATCGTGCCATCCAGATTGAACGAATAGCCGATGGGCAACACGAAGCTCGCGATCCGTCTCGGAACCCCGAAACGCTGAAGTTGCTCTAGCGTCTTCGGGTACACGGACTCGCTGCTCGCGGTGCTGAAACCGATCAGCATCGGCACGCGCATGAAACGCACCAGCGCGAACACCCTGCGCCCGAGCAGCGCGCCGCCCGCCAATATCAGCAGAAGCCATAGCGCGATCAGACTTGCGTAGAACTCGCCCATGAAGCGGCCATAAGTGACGAGCACCGATACACCACGGGTCGTCACGACATTCGCGATCGCGCCGAACACCGCAAACGGTGCGAGCGCCATCACGTAACCCGTCACTTTCAGCATGACTTGTGAAACCTGATCGAGCAGACGCACGACGAGTTGCGCCTTCTCGCCGAGCGTTGTGAGTCCGACGCTGAAGAATGCCGCGAATACCACGATCTGCAGGATTTCGTTGCTTGCCATCGCCCCGACAATACTGCTCGGCACGAGATGCACAACGAATTCCTTCAGCGACAATGCATTCGCATTCAACCCGGACGATGCGCTCGCCGCTGGCAAAGGCAGGCCGAGCGCGCTACCCGGGTGAAGCCAGTTGGCGATCAGCGCGCCAAACATGAGCGAGATGAACGATGCGACGAGAAACCATCCCAGCGTTCTGAGTCCAATGCGGCCGACAGCGTGAACATCGCCGATTCTGGTTACGCCGATCACGAGCGTGCAGAACACCAGCGGCGCAATGATCATCTTGATGAGCCGCAAAAACAGCTCAGCGAACAGCGAGAAATAGCCGGCGACCTGAGTGGCGGCGTTGGCGCTCGGCAGCGTCGCGTGACAGGCGACGCCCGTTGCGATGCCGAGCAGCATCCCTGCAAGAATGCGCGCAGTAAGAGGGAATTTCATGGGTGACTCCAATCTGTCGGTGGCGAAGGACATTGACGAGATGTTTTAGGAAGGGAGGCGCGTGTAAGCCAGATAAGCGACGGCCGCGTCCTGTAGCGCGATTCCGACCGCCTTGTAGATCACGATGTCGGTGGCGTCCGCGACGCGATATTCATCGGCGCTAATGACCGACGACAGATCCTCCATCGGCCGGCTCTCGATCAACGCTCGCGGCGGGCGCAGCAGATCGCCCGTTTCGAACGGCGTCTGCTGCGTCCAGTCGACGACAATGCGCGACGCCGCGAGCAACGATGTATCGTCGATCTCACGCTGGTCTGGACGCGTCGCGCCGATACTCACGACGAATGCTCCCGGCCGAAGCCATTCGCCGCGTATTACCGGTTCGGAGGCGCGTGTTGCAAGCACGACGATGTCGGCGTTGGCGGCCTCATCCGCATCGACAACCCGGGCGTCGAGGTCGAACCGCCGCTCGAGGCTGTCGGCGAGAAGATGCGCGGTTGCGGCGTCGTGACTGTGAATCATCACTTCGCGCAATCCGGTTCGGTCGGCGAAGGCCTCGGCATGAGCCCGTGCCTGCACACCGCTGCCGAACAGCCCCAAACGGCGGCTGCCCGGACGCGCCAGGTATCGCGCCGCAAGCGCGGTGGTCGCGGCCGTGCGAATACCCGTGATTGCATCGCCTTCAAGCAACGCGACGAGCGCACCATCGGCTAGCGAAAACAACGCGATGTAAAAGCGGAACCGGCCATTGATCGTCGTGTACATTTTTGTCGCCGCGATCTGCGCGGAGCCCAGAATCGCACTCATTGCGCTGAACTTCACGTCGGATAATCCAATGCGTGCGCGCGGCTGAATCGCGGCTGCGCCGCGCTGCAGATCGAGATAGGCTGCCCGGACTGCGTCCGAAGCCGAGCGCACGTCGAGTTGTGCTGCGATCTGTTCGTTGGTGAAGATCTTCATTGCACCGGCTCCAGCGTCGTGCTTTCCACCGCGCCACTGATCCAGCAGCCCGCGTCGGGGTCGTTTAGGTCTCGCATTTCGACCTCGATTCGGGACGGCTTCCCCATCGCATAGCCTTGATGCACGGTCATGCCCGATGCACCATCTGCGAGCAATCTGTAGTGCAACGCGCCGTACAGCGTCGCGGCAGCGGCAATGCCCGTCGCGGCATCCTCTGGATAGCCGGACGAGCGCGGAAACTGCCGCGCATGCACATCGAGCGGACAAATGCCTTCGACTGCAAATGGATACAGTCCTGTCGAACCGAGCGCGTCACACAACGGCTGCACATCGTCGAACGAAGGCGTCAGTGCATGAAGGCTCTGCAGCGAGCGAAGCGGTATCAGCGTCTTCGTCCGGCTCGTCGTCGCGTTGACGATACCGAGCGAATCCAGATCGTCGGCGTCGATGTGCAGCACGTCGCATATCGCGGCGTGCAGCCATTCGTCTTCGACCGGTTGCACGATGCCCTTGGGCTGACTCACTTCGATGAATTGCGTGCTTTCGTTGAAACGGGCGTCGACAATGCCGCTCAACGTTTCGAGCGTCGCGACGCGGGACGTCCAGCGGCCGAGCCTGCGCAGAACCCACAACGCGCCGAGCGTCGCATGACCGCACATCTCCATCTCGTGCTGGGGGACGAAGAAGCGCAGACGATAGGTGTTGGCCGCATCGCGCGGCGCACAGACGAATGCGCTCTCGTGGCCGTAGCTCGCGGCGATGGCCTTCATCTCCTCGGCGGACATTGCATCGGCATCTAGTGCAACGGGCGCGGGATTGCCGCCGCATGGTCCCTCAGGAAAGACGCGCACAAAATGCAGGTCCCCACGAGTTCGCAACGCGGTTGGCACAGTAAGGGAATGAGGCAATGACGATGGGGCTCTTGCAACAGGCATGAACGGGCTCCGGTGTGGAAGTGCGGCCAGCATGCCGAAGCAAAAACGAGCTTTCGCCGCCTGTCGGGCCACCGCAATCACACAATCGGGCCAATCGCCGTTTTGGCCCAACACACGGGTGTCCGCGCGCATCCGTGTTTTCCCTGGGAACCGGGCCTTATGCCTCGTTTCTCGTGCCGTACCACACGGAGATTTGAGGCGCTATACTGCGCTTTCCATCGACGCGTCCGCCTGCACATCGCCGCTGCGGCTGGCAGAAGCGCATCGTTTATGGCGAACCTGAGGTTGATTTCGTGAAGCACTATCCGACCGCACATACCCATCTGTCAGGAGATCGCGTCGCCGATGTCCGGCAGGTCTCGGTCGGCGATTACCGCACGCAATCGCACGAGCATGACGAGTACATGTTTTTGCTACCGCGCACGGGCCAACTGATCCTCAACGTCGAATCGAATGCCGCACCGTTGCGTGTGGCGCCGATGTCGTTCGTCGTGGTGCCGCCGCGGCGCCTGCACGACACGCACAGCTACCGTGCGCAGCAGGAGCACGTTGCCGTCTATGTGGCGACCGATTTCGTCGCGTACTGCGAGCGCAAGGCGCAGAGAAGGCTCTCTTGCGCGCGAATATCGATCTGGTCCGCGCCATTACCGCTGCTCAATGCAGTCCGCCTCGCCACCGAAACGTGTGCTCGCGGTGGCGGGGAACTCGCTGCCTATCGCAAGGATCTGACGGCAAGGATGGTGGCCGCCACGTGCGTCGAGGCGGGATTGACCCCGGAACATGTGCCGTTGACGGCCCTTGACGCGCGCCGCGAACTCGTGAAAGAAATCCAGACGTTTCTCGATTCGACACTCGATCAATCCGTCAGCCTCGATCGCATCGCTTATGAATTCGGCCTTTCGCGACGCACGTTAACGCGAATGTTTCGCGACGTCACGGGCAAATCCATCGTCGACTATCAATCGATGCAACGTGTGCGCCACGCGTCGCTTCTGTTGCAAACACCCGGGGTGACGGTCGTTATGGCCGCGGCAGTCGTCGGGCTCGATTCGCCGTCGTATCTCGCCCGGCTGTTCCGGAAGTACGGACAGGCTCTGCCGCGATCCTTCAAGGTGTGACCTCGAACACGCACAGCCGGTGGAAGTCCTGGCGGAGCAGGCGCTGACTAAATTTACCCATCCAGGCAAGCGGAACGGTACAACTCCGGCAGGACGACCCAACTCCCGGTGGAAGTAGTGATCAACACAGGGAGACGTCGCATCGGTCGGAAACCAGGTTTCGGCAAAAACACCGTTCAATATGAAAACAATCTCAAGTGAGCAGAAAGAGCTTATCGATGCGCTGGTGGCAGCGGGGCTTGCCGGAAACCTCTCTGCGGCAGTCCTTGAGAAAGATGTTCACCTCACTGCGGCTGCAGAATCCGAAGAGAAGACGCGCCAGGAAATCAGGATGTACTGATGCCGCTGATTTACGGGCCGATAAAGCCGACGTTTGTTGAAGCGTTCAGCGTGTTCAAGCCTGCAGCATTGGCATTTTCTGGGTACGCTTTGACGGGCAACTCAGGACCGCCCTGATGGGAACGCGATACCGGTTCCTTTACCCGTTTCCGTCTCACTGACGAGCGCCACTCGCCTTTTCCCAGGTTGACCTGCGGCCATTCGGCCTGCCGCAGATCGCCGGGGCGCACCAATAATATCGGCGCGAGTTTGAGCGCGCAAATCACAGGGAAGGCGCACGAGAACCTGCCGGACAAGCGCCGCAGCGCCCCGGATGCAGCCACAAATACCACCGCGTACCACTGGCTGCCGAAGGACCAAGTCGGTCTGAAAAGAAACAAAAAACCCCGCAAGACCGTGATCTGGCGGGGTTCTTCGGAACACATCGGCACAAGCCGAAACATATCCATGGTGCCCGGGACCGGACTCGAACCGGCAAGCCGTAAGGCGGCGGATTTTCGTCACACTGCATCTTTCGATGCCGGCGATGCGAACATCGCCGTTCGTGCGCTGGACTATGCCTTCGCCGTCGCATCGCACACGTGGCACTCGTGCGCGACGCATTAGGCGCCCCCCGTCTAGTCTCTACACCTTCCGCGAAACGGACCACGATTCAGGCCGCGTTTTCGGGCTTGGCTCGGCGTTGCCTCGGCGCACTTGATGTCGTCTTGCTTGCGCAAGCGCAGGCGCCAGGGGGTTCACCGAATTTGAAGGGTTCTGCACCGACCGTTTCCAGCCGGGCACTCAATTGCTTAAGTCCGCTATGTTTACCAATTTCATCACCCGGGCAGGGCGGACGCGATTCTACCACTGGTCGCGCTCCACCATCGCGCGCTATACCATCGCCCGCCGAGGCTGCCCTGCATCCATTCGCATAGTGCGGACGAGCCGGCGGACAGTCCGCAGCAACGGCGTATAGTTGCCTTTCCACGATCCGCGAGCGAGGTCGACGGCATGAATTTTCGTGAAACCATCGGCGCACGCAGCTATCGCTTCGACAGTCTTGCCACGCTGCTCGCCAAAGCAAGCCCACTCCGTTCCGGCGACGAACTGGCCGGGCTCGCCGCCGACACCGAAGAAGAACGCGCGGCGGCGAAGATGGCGCTGGCCGCCGTGCCGCTGCGAACGTTCCTCGATGAGGCCGTCATCCCATACGAAGAGGACGAGGTGACGCGGCTCATCATCGACGACCATTGCGCCGACGCCTTCGCGCCGATCGCGCATCTGACCGTTGGCGAACTTCGCGAATGGATGCTGGCCGATGCCACCGACAGTCAGGCACTCGCTCGCGTAGCGCCAGGGCTGACGCCGGAGATGGTTGCCGCGGTGTCCAAACTCATGCGCAATCAAGACCTGATCCTCGCCGCGCGCAAGCGCCCGGTCGTCACGCGCTTTCGCAATACCGTGGGTCTGCCCGGCCATCTCTCCGTGCGTCTGCAGCCCAATCATCCGACCGACGATGTGAAAGGCATTGCGGCAGCGATGATCGACGGTCTCATGTACGGCTGCGGCGACGCGATGATCGGCATCAATCCGGCGTCCGATTCGCTTGCTGCGATCACGGCGCTGCTGACGATGACCGATGAATTCCGCCGCGCGTACGACGTGCCCACGCAGACCTGCGTCCTGACGCACGTGACCAATACGATCGCGGCAATCGAAGCCGGCGCGCCCGTCGATTTGATCTTTCAGTCGATCGCAGGCACGGAAAAAGCGAATGCCGGATTCGGCATTTCGATTTCGCTGTTGAAAGAAGCGTATGACGCCGGCCTCTCGCTGAACCGGGGCACGGTCGGCAACAATCTGATGTACTTCGAAACAGGACAAGGCAGCGCGCTCTCGGCCAATGCGCATCACGGCGTCGATCAACAGACTTGCGAAGCCAGAGCGTATGCCGTTGCCCGTAAATTCAATCCGTTCCTCACGAACACGGTCGTCGGCTTTATCGGCCCCGAGTATCTTTACGACGGCAAGCAAATCATCCGCGCCGGGCTGGAAGACCATTTCTGCGGCAAGCTCCTCGGCGTGCCGATGGGCTGCGATATCTGTTACACGAACCACGCTCAAGCCGATCAGGACGATATGGATACGCTGCTGACGTTGCTCGGCGCGGCCCACGTCAATTTCATCATGGGCGTTCCGGGCGCGGACGACATCATGCTCAACTATCAGAGCACATCGTTTCACGATGCGCTTTACGTACGCCAGTTGCTCGATTTGAAGCGTGCGCCGGAATTCGAAGCGTGGCTCGCATCGATGCGCATTACGAATCCTGCCGGGCGCCTTCAGGAGTCACCGCGGCATCCGCTGCTCCTCGATTGGATTGCACCTTGAAAGAAGACATCAAAGAAACCGAGAGAGACGCGTCGGGTGTGCGAACGCCGACGGTCGCCGAAAACCCGTGGGCCGCATTGCGCCAATTCACCCATGCGCGCATTGCGCTCGGTCGTACAGGCGCAAGCCTGCCCACGGCCCCGCTGCTCGCCTTCACATTGGCTCACGCGCAGGCACGTGATGCCGTTCATGCGCGGCTCGATACGCACGCGCTCCGGAGCGAACTCGAGCGCAGAGCGCTCGATTCGATCGAGGTGCGCAGCGGGGCGCGAGACCGCGCGCAATATCTGCGTCGGCCCGATCTCGGCCGAATACTCGACGCCGACAGTGCAGCTCTTTTGGGGCAGCACGCCGCGTCGGCTCAAGCGCGGCCCGAGCTCGTCTTCGTCATCGCCGATGGGCTTTCGTCAAAAGCGGCCGAGCTGCATGCGCTTCCTTTGCTCGACCGCACGATCGCGCGCTTGAATGACTGGCGTGTCGGCTCGATCGTCGTCGCCACGCAAGCTCGCGTCGCGATCGGCGACCCCATCGGCGAGCTCATGCATGCCGATATCGTGGCCGTGTTGATCGGCGAACGGCCCGGCCTCAGTTCGCCGGCAAGCCTCGGCGTTTACCTGACGTATGGGCCACGCGTCGGACGCAGCGATGCCGAGCGCAACTGCATCTCCAACGTGCGTCCCGAAGGCCTCAGTTATGACGCCGCTGCATTCAAGCTTGTGCATCTGCTCGAAGCTGCGCGTACGCGCCGGCTCACCGGTATCGGCTTGAAAGACGATAGCGTTTGGAACGGCGGCTTGCCGCCGGCGGATACGACGACACCCTATAAGGTCACCGACGGCTGAGCCCTACTGCACCCACACTCGCCCGTGCCGCTTGCACCAATCGCCGAACGCGACGAGCACGACAACGCGACACCTCCAAGAACCGCACGCAGGGCACCAGGACCTCAGCAGGCGATCTGTCAATGAGCGCCTCAGTTTCCAGGCGCTCGTCGCGGCCTCGATGTGCTTGCTTCAGAAAGTTTGCCAAGTGGCGTCGGACGCTCCGCTAACTGCAGGCATCGGCGCACCCGTTTTGCGCAGATCGAGCGCAGGCGCTGTTCTGGCGGGCCTCACCACTGCGGGCCGCGACGGTTTGCCCGGCCGCGGGGCGCTCGCGCGCCTCGCCGCACCCGTCGCCACGGGACGCGTCGTCGGCGTGACGCGGGCCGCTTCGCCAAGCTGGAAGAACGCGATCGACTCATTCAACAGGCGACCTTGGTCTTCGAGCGACTTCGACGCCGCAGCGGCTTCTTCGACCAACGCAGCATTCTGTTGCGTGACTTCATCCATTTGCGTGATCGCATGGTTGACTTGCTCGATGCCTCGGCTTTGCTCGTTCGAAGCAGCCGCGATCTCGCCCATGATGTCAGTCACGCGTGCCACCGCTTGCGTCACTTCGGCCATCGTCTCACCCGCCGTGCCCGCGAGCGCGGAGCCGTCGTGGATCTTCTGCACGGAAGCGCCGATCAACTCCTTGATCTCTTTTGCCGCGCTCGACGAGCGTTGCGCCAGCGAACGCACCTCGCTCGCGACAACCGCAAAGCCGCGCCCTTGTTCGCCGGCGCGAGCGGCTTCGACCGCCGCGTTTAACGCAAGGATG
This sequence comes from Trinickia soli, assembly GCF_002879855.1. Lineage (GTDB taxonomy): Bacteria > Pseudomonadota > Gammaproteobacteria > Burkholderiales > Burkholderiaceae > Trinickia > Trinickia soli. Next base: position 9,076 of record NZ_PNYB01000015.1, read on the forward strand.
TTCGTTTGAAAAGCGATGCCTTCGATAAGTCCAGTGATATCGGCGATCTTCGACGAGCTCTCACTGATTTCGGTCATCGTCGTCACGACCTGGCCGACGACGTTGCTGCCCTTGGCCGCCACATCCGACGCGTTGGCCGCCAGTGCGCTGGCCTGTTGCGCGTTTTCGGCGTTCTGCTTCACGGTGGACGTCAATTCCTCCATGCTCGATGCAGTTTCCTCGAGCGATGCCGCTTGCTCTTCCGTTCTCGACGAAAGGTCCACGTTGCCCGCTGCGATCTGGCTCGAACCGGTCGCAATGTTGTCGGCCGTGGCGCGCACCTGCCCGATCAACTTCACGAGGCCGGTCTGCATCGCCGACATCGATACCAGCACGCTGCCTCGCGGCGCTTGCTCTGCACCGGGCACGGGGCTCAGATCGCCGTCCGCGATGCGTCGGGTGATATCCGACAGCTCGGCCGGCTCGGCGCCCAGCGCTCGCGTAATACCGCGCGTAATGGTCCATGCGGCAAGAATCGCCGCTATGACGCTGGCTACGCAAATGCCGAGCAGCAACGCACGTTGACGCTGATAGGACTCCCCGGTCACTTCGACTTTGTGCTGCGCACGCGACTCCGTGTACCTGGCGAATTCATCACTCGCCTTGACGAGTTCGGCGAGCAGCGGCCGACATTTCTCGTCGATCTTCGTCACTGCTTCATCGTGCCTGCCGTTGAGCGCATCGTTCTCGATGTCGGCCGCCACAGGACGATACAGACGCTCTATACGATTTATTTCGGCGATCAGCGCCCTGGCTTTTTCCGTCGTATCGACCCCGGATGTCGCAAGCTCGTTGAGCTTTTTGAGCGATGACTGCACGTCACTGTCGGCACGTTGCACCGCGGCTTTCTCCGCCTCCACGTCTGCCGGCTTCGTCACGAGCACCAGATTGCGCGCGGCAATCGCGCGCCGATCGACCGCTGTTCGCACTTCGGCGGCCCTGCGTGCTCGCGCATCGACGCCATTCACGTATGTCGAAAAGCTGTCATTGATATCGTTCAGCGCATACAGCGCGAGCCCGGAAACAAGCATAACCAGCGTCGCGAAAACGCCAAAGCCGAGCGAAAGCTTTGCCTTGACCGTCATTTGATTGAAACTCATAAGAAGACTCCTTTACGCGAGACGCGAGCGGGGCGACGCGACTGCCGCGGCGCTACAAGTGCATATCGACGCCCCGGATCGATGATTGAAGACTGTTCTCTGGCTCCCAAACGTTTGCGTCAGGGATTCGGAGCAGTAGGACTTTCCCGATCAATCGGTGGAATCAAGTGAATGCGACATCGCCGCGCTGATGAGCGCCGAGGTACGCGGAACAGTCAAGCAAAAACGGCTTGAGCCGCGGTGAGGCCACCCGGCCACGATTGGCATGCCATCCGCGCTCAGTACTGAACGAGGATCGTCACACGACGATTGGCCGCGCGCGCGGCCACGTCGTCGCCCAGCACGAGCGGCACGTTATCGGCGCGGCCAACGGCCGCAAGCCGATGGGGCTCGATACCTTTATCGACAAAGAAGCGTACAACCGCACCTGCACGCGCAGCCGAGAGCTCCCAATTGGAGGCGTATTTGCCGTTTGAGATCGGCACGCTGTCGGTGTGTCCTTCGACCAGGATGTTCCTGCCCGTATGATCGGCAAGCACCCGTTCAACGCGATCGAGGACGTCGATCGAGTCGGGCAACAATCGCGCATCGCCCGAGTTGAACAGCACCTTGGCGTTGATCGCGATTTCGACGCCCTGCGTCGATTCGGTCACTGTAATCGCGTGCTCGTCGCTGAGCGGTTTGAGCAGCGCGACAAGCGTTGCGCGTGCGGCCTTGCGGGCGTCGGCCGCCGTGTTCGTCGCGGCCTGCACCCGTGCGCTGGCGGCCTGCGCTTCGAACTTCCTGGTCTGCAAATCGCGGTCTTTCGCGAGTTCCAGCACATAGAGCGCAAGAAAAAACACCATCAACGTCGTGATGAGATCAGCGTACGAGATCAGCCAGCGTTCGGCGTGCTCGTGCTCATGCTCATAATCGTGCGCGTCATGCCCGATCTCGCTCGCAGCCAGACGTTTTCCATCGGCGAGAGTACTCATTGGCGCTCGCTCCGTGCAAACAAGTGCGTCAGAAACATAGAAGGACCCGGCAGAAAGCGCGATATCGCCATGCGATGCCCGTCACCGCTCAAGCCAGCGACTCCGCCGCACGTTCGCGCACTTCGGCCGCGAGGCGCGTCTCGATCGTTTGCGGCGACTCCTTGCGGGAAATCGCGAGCAAGCCATCCATATAGAGCTTGCGGAAACGCAGTTCGCTGTCCACTTGCGCCTTGATCTTGCCGTACAGTGGCAGGAACACGAGGTTGGCGAGCGCGAGCCCGTACAACGTCGCCGTGAAAGCCGTGGCGATGCCGCTGCCCAGTTGCGCCGGTTCGAGCACGTGACCCGTGACATGGATCAGGCCGAGCACGGCGCCAAGAATGCCGAACGTCGGCGCGTAGCCGCCCGCCTGCTGCCAGATGCGCGCCGCTGCCATTCGGTTGCGCTCGTAAGCCGCGAGTTCACGGTGCAGCGCGTCCTCGATCACGGCCGTCGGCACGCCGTTGGCCAGCAGTTCCAACCCGCGCTTGGCGAATGCGCTGATGCCGGTGGCGTCGATCGATTCGAATGCGAGCATGCCGTTGAGCTTCGCCTGGTCGCCCCATTCGAGCAACATCGACAAGCTCTCCCGATCGACCTGACGCGCCTTCATGAACGCGAGATGCAGTTGCTTGATCCCGTCGAAGAAGCGCGCCCAGGTGTTTTGGATCATGACGGCGCTCAACGTACCGCCGAGCACGATCACGAACGCCTCGCCCTGCAGCAGCGTGCTGAAATGGCCGCCTTCGAGCCAAAAGCCCACGCCTATCGCGGCTGCGCCGAACAGCGCACCGATAACGGTCAGCAAATCCATGAGTACTCCTAATGATTCGGCTTGCCAGGCAAGCGTTGGCCGATGCCGGCCGATTGCCGCGCGCGGGCGTGCCCCCAGCGGCACGCCCGCGCTTCGATGGCGTTACGCTTCGCGGCTCATGGCAACCGGCGCATGGCCGCTTGCCGCTTTGACCGAGCGAATCGTTTCGACGAAGCGCTGCTCGATATCATCGACTTCGGCCTGATCGATCTTCAGATCGCGCCGCATGACCCACGACACTTCTTTCTTGCGCGCTTCGGTCATGACCGAGAACAGCTGATCGACGATCGTCTGATCGCCCGTCGAAGCGGCGAGTTTCGCGAGGTCGTAGGTATCGGTTGCGCTGACCGCTTCGAACAGCGTCCGGTGATCGACGAGGCCAAGGTCTTCGAGCGACTTGAACTCGCCGCCGCGCGCGCGCTTCGTGAAGTAGCTGACGCCCTTCTCTTCCACGTAGCGGAGCACCTTCGTCTTGCGGAACGCGAACAGGTCTTCGGCGATCTCGTCGTGCGAAAGCTTGTTGAGGATCATCTTGCGCTCGACGCCGATCAGCGCTTCGAGATCGGACAGTTCTATCAATTCGAGCTCGCTGTTGATAGCGATGTCGAGTTCCTGATCGGCCACCTGCTGAGCGCGCTCGGTGATGCGGGCCGGATCGAATGTGACAACCTGCCGGCTCGTCGCCGGGTCCTGTCCCGCACGCGTGTTGCCGCTGAGATGGTCGGCTCGGCCCGTCCCCAGCGAAACGAGGTTCAGGCGCTCCATGCGGCCGAGCATCGTCATCACGTGGGGTCGCGAGTGTCCCGCGATGGCGCGGCATTTCTTGATCACTTCGGGCAGCGGCACGGACACTTCATCGGATTGACCGCGACGCATGCGCGCATCCACCGAATCGCCGGCGTCTGCGCCGGCCATCAATGCGAGCACGTGGGCGTAAGAAACAATGCCGGGCAGAAAATCGGCATGCGTGTAGGTGGCAAGCAAATCGTCCTTCTTGCGGCTGCGTCGGATCGTCGTGCGCACGATATGCCGTAGCAACGGCGACGCGCGCTCGAGTTCCTCTTCAACCATGCTCACATGCACGACTGTCAGCTGGCAGAACGCGAGCGCCTTGGCCGTGTGAGCGCGCGGTTCGGCCTGCAGCAGCACCGCTTCGCCGAAGAATTCGCCCTTGCCGAGCGTGGCCAGCACGACCTTCTTATCGTCGCAACGGGTCGAGATTTCGACTTTGCCCTCGGTGATGACATAGAGGACCGGCTCTCCGGCAAAACCCTCCGCGTAGATGACTTCGCCCGGCGCCGCGGTACGCGTCCAGGACGATCGTTGCTGGTTCACAGTGCTTTCCCCGTTCAATTCTTTGTCGCCCTCGGTCCGCGTTACCCAACGAGCGAGGCGGTGGGCCGATTTTTCGGACGGCCCTTGCGTACGTTAACGTCCCGTCCCTTTCAATTCTTTAGGCTGCGCAAGGGCCTTGCATCGCTCTTTTGGATCAGGTAAACGCGCATCGACACCAGATGGGCACGCATGCAATCATCTGACGGTTCGCTGCCCGGCGCAGATCAGCGATGGCCATGCGCGCGAGCGGCACGGGTTCGCGCAGCCTTCTTTGCTGCAGCCGAGCGCGCAGCGGCGCCCTTCGTTTGCGCCGCTTTTTTCGCCGCCGCTGAACGGCTTGCGGCTGGTCGCTTCGCAGCTGCGGTCTTCGCCTGCTTCGACACGGCCGCGTGAGATGCGCCGCGCGTGCTTTCGCGTTTGAGCACCGACTCGGTCGTGCGCGAGCGCTTCGCTTTGCTCTCCGTGCTGGCGGAGCGGCCCGCCTTGCCCTGCCCCGCGGCGGCGTCTTTCTCGGCTTTCTTACGCGTGGCTTCGCTCGTCTGTCCCTTCTTCGGCGGTTTCAGATCGACTCCGGCGCGCCGCGCCTTCGATAGGCCGATTGCGATCGCCTGCTTCGTGGAGCGCACGCCGTGTTTGCCACTGCGCACGTGATCGATTTCTTCTTTGACGAATTCGCCGGCCTGCGTCGACGGGGCCTTGCCTGCCCGCTTGTCCGCACGGGCACGCGAGAGTGTTTTTCGTTCGGGCATGAGACGCCTCCATAAAACGAATGACGATGCCTTTCGTGACGCAACGTGTGTGCCCGCGACGCCCGCCCCAAACGAAAGCTGCCCGCACACCGGACAGGCATGCGGGCAGCGGGACACGCTTCTACGAGAGGCTGATAATGCGCCGTGATTGGCTATTGACGCTGACGTTGCTGCAGATACTGCCTGACGTCGCTCATCGTCACGCGGCCACTATGCGCCGTGTCGATTTCGTCGAAGTGTTTGGCGATGTATCCGAGACCGTTCGTTTGCGCCTGCGCCTTCGTGATCGCAGCGCCGTTGCTGAGCACCGTGTTCGCGCCAAGGCGTGCCTCCAGGCGTTGCTGCGCCTGCTGCTGCAGGTCGCTGCCCGTGCTCGGCATGACCGCGGCCGCCCGTGTGCGCGGAAAATAGGGGCCGTCCACGCCGCCGCCACGGTTGGGCAGGTTTGCGGGCGCGACCGCTTGCAGCGCAGCCGCATGGGCCGCGCCGGCTATCACGGTCAGTGCAATGAAGGGAGAAAGTCGTCGCAGCATATCGATGGGTGACATGATCCGCTCGCTATAGGAAATTAGCCGAAATTACGCGCTTTCGCCGGTTACTGCGCGGACGATTGCGCAGCCAGCGTCGCCGTGCCCGCGGGGTTCTCGTCGCCCCACGGCGGCGGCAACATCCAGAGCCCCAGTGCGCCGGGCGCCGGCTGCCCGGCATAGAAGTCGCGCAGGTCCGATTTCATCTTCGGACGTGCGCTGTCGTCGAGATAAGTCATGTGGCCGCCGGGATAGAACGTCACCTGCAGGTTCGGATTCAAGCCGGGCACCGTCTGCAAGCGCGCGAGTTGCTTTTCGGTGTTGAAGAACGGCGTCGCCAGATCGTGGTAGCCGTTCAACGCAAGCACCTTCAGCTGAGGATTGAGCTCGATGGCCGCCAACAGATCGGGGATCGTATCGGGCAGCGGCTGGCCGTCATGCGAGAAGTCCCATGCGTAGATGATCGCGTCGTTCAACGTCATGTAGGTGGCATTCGGCGCCGTGTAGCCCAGGTAGTTCGGCATCTGCTTAGCAAGCGCATTGGTAAACGGCTGCGAGATCAGAATGTCCGACGGGTCGCCGTCCGCCTGCAGACGCGGATCGGAATCGGGCAACGATACGCGCCCGTCATAGCGGCCGATCGTGGTGCCCGGCAGCAGTTCGCTATTGAACGGGTTGATATTGAAGTATCCGTTGAGCGCCTGGAACGACAACCCTGACGACCAAGTCCACGAAGCCAGCGTCGGCGCGCTCGGGAACACCGGGGTGCCCAGGAACGTCGGGACGCCCAATTGGCTCAGCACCCACGACTGCGCGTACTGCTTGAACTGCTGATAGTGCGTCGTCGCGAACAACTCCGATTGGAACGCGAACAAGGCCGGATCGACCTGCACCGGCAGCGCCGTTTGCTTGAAGTACGAGGCGACCGCCGCGTAGCCGGGGTAGTAGCCGCTCAGCGTATCGGTGTCGAGCTTGAGCGCATTCATGTCGATCGTATTGCCGCTCAGGATCGCGACGGCTTCAATGGCATCGGCGAAATAGTTCAGGATCGACGACTGCAGCATGATGCCCGTCAAATGCACGCCGGCCGATTCAAGCGAGAGCGCAAGCATGTCCGTGCGCGGTGTGCCGTACGATTCGCCGTACAGGTACAGCGGGGAATTCGTGCGATTGTTCTTCGCGATATAGCGCCGAATGAAGTCACGCATGACGGTGACATCGGCATCGCTGCCCCAGAACTTCTGGTTCGTGTTCGGCGCAATCGCTTCGGACAGCCCCGTACCCGGCGGATCGATGAAGACCATATCGGTCGTATCGATCAGACTCTCGGCGTTCTGCGCGAGTGGGAAGTTCGGCCAGTTCGTCATCAGCGGGTCGGGCGTGACCACGCGCGTCGGCGCAAACGAGCCGAGCCGAAGCCAAATCGACGAGGAGCCGGGGCCGCCGTTATAGAAGAACGTCACGGGCCGCGGTTTGCCGTTCTTGCTCGGCGCCGTGTAGGCGACGTACGACATCGTTGCTTCGGCATTGCCGCCGAGGTCGGATGCGGTCAAATGCCCCGTCGTCGTCGTGTAGTGCATGGCCTTGCCGCCCGCATTCCACACGTGATGCATGACGGCCGCGTTTTCGTTGACCTGTGTCGAATCGAGGCTATCGCCCGCGCTCGCCTTGTATGCAATGGAATCGCTGTAAGGTTGATCGGCCGCTGCCTGCTGCTGATTGGCAACCTCGGATTGCGCAGCCGCAACCTGCTGCGCGTTTGCGCTCGTCGCCATCGACGAACCGCTGTCGTCGCCGCCGCATCCGGCAAGCACAAGCGCCGCCGCCGCGATGGCGGTGAGCCAGAGCCCGCCGCCGTAGCGACGCTCGAGGCCCGGGGTACCACTCCTATCTCGCTTCTTCATTTTTGTCCTTGGTAGTTGAGTTGCCGTTTCTCGATGACCGCCCGCCGCCACACGCCTTTTTTTCAGCGCGTAATACGCGACGACGGTCGACATTCAGCCCTCTTTTCGATTACGACCAAGAGCCTGCTATCGAACCGCACAAATGACTACTGAGTGACGCGAAACGTCTGTGGAGCGATTTACTGAATTTCGGATGACATTGCAGATATGCCGTAGAGGGCGGCGTTAGAAAATTATGCGCGTTCCAAATCAATGTCAAGACGCAGCGCGGCTAAGCCCTTTCGCGCGTTTCCGCCGACGTCGGCCGCACTACGAAACGCCGTCGGAACTGGTTTATTTGCGATTTATTTGCGAACGAATACGTTTTTTTAGAAAGCAGTAAGCCGATCGTCAATAAAGATATAAAGGTCTTTCTGGTTTATTTTTGGCGATCTGCCGTCCATAGTTTCCAGACAAAATGTTGCGCAAAAGGACAAACGATCGGAATTGGCGGCACGAAGATTGCGACGAGCTCCCATATCGTCAGCGCAGCGCCGCCACGCCTTCATCCACGGCGCCGGCATCCATGGGTCGCACCACTCGCGCGACTTCCACGCCGTCGCGCAGAAAGATCAACGTCGGCCAAAGCTTGACCTTGAACGAGCGCCCCAGGGGACGCCCCGGGCCATCTTCGATTTTGATGTGGCGCAACCCGGGCGCACGGGCGAGCGCCTCTGCGATCGCGGGCTGCGCGCCCTGGCAATAACCGCACCAATCAGTGCCGAATTCGAGTACGGTCGCGCCCGTCAGCGCTTCCACTTCGGCGCGGGTAGGCGCCGTCTTCGCATAGCTGTTCTCTGCCGTCATCGCTTGTCCACCTGGTTTTGCAATGCATTGCAACACGTTGCGCGCATCCGCGGGCTGCTCGCCCTGCGCTTCGCCTGCGCGTTTGACGCAAGTCGAGCAGGCATTGTGCCGCGTCCTGGGGCTGCCGTGCATTCATCAGATGGGGCCGCGCATAAGGGCCACGCGGGCGCTCACAGAGCCGATTGCGAGGCGCGGCACGCGCGATGCTGCTTGGTGGAGACGTTCTCGTGCTGCTTCCCGCGGCAAGGGACGATCTCCGGGAGTCCTCGCATGAAGCGCTTTTTCCACAGCGTCGCCTCGCTCGCAGCGGGTGCGGTCGCCATGTATTACCTCGACCCCGCGATGGGCCACCGGCGCCGCGCCGTGCTGCGCGACAAGCTTCGCTCCGGGCAACGCAATGCGGCGCGGGTCGCGCGTTCGCAAGCCAAGCGTGCAGCCGATAAGGCACGCGGTGCCATCAGAGAAATGAGCGCGGTCGGCAACGGGCATGCGCCGGTTACCGACGAGCAATTGGCCGAGCGTGTTCGCTCGCAACTGGGCAGGCTGTCGACGCGGCCAGGCGCCATCCACGTATCCGCCCAGGCAGGCCATGTCTGCCTGCACGGCCACGTCCTGGCGGCGGAGCATACGCCGCTCGTGCAAACGATCAGCGCGATGAACGGCGTGCAAGACGTCGACGATCAGCTCCTCGTGCAAGATCGTCCGGGCAACATTCCCGAATTGCCGGGCGAGGAGCACAGACCACTATGAGCGCCTATCCGGTTTATGCTTCCGACCCACCGATTCCCGACCAGCCGACGATCCCCGATGCTCCGAGCCCGGGCACCCCGGGCGACGTGCCCGACGTCGGCATACCGGAACCGGAGCCCGATCAGCAGCCGGGCAAGATGGGAGACTGAGCGGGCGGCCGATGAAACGCGACGGCCGGGGCGCGCGGTTCGATTGCGTGCATCGGCTTGTCACGCATTCGGTGACGGCGTCCCCGGGGGCATCAACGTGCCGCTGCCGAGGTGCCCTCGCCCGACTGCTCATTGCCAGTAGCTGGCGGCGCGCGGGAAAACGAGGGTCAGCACCAGGCTGAGGAATCCCCACGCGAACAAGCACGCCCCGACGATCGCCGCCACGGCGATGCACGATGTCCGCCACCCTGCAAGCCACGGCCGCCATTGCGGTACGCGCGCCCGCAATTGACGCAACGACGCAGCCCACGCTTCATGTGTCGAGAGTTTGCGCAATGTGTCGGTCATGTGCACCTCGTTGCAATGAGTGCCGTGACAATTATTTCTCACGATTTTTGCCGAATTCAAGGCGTGTGCTTCCAATTCGGGCGATTGCACGCCTGAAGGCACGCGCCGCCATCCCCGGGTCTCACATTCGAAGACATTTCAATCGCATGTAATGCCAGCGGTCCGCAGCGATCGTCGCCCTGCGCTACGCTCTTCACAATCGTTTTGATCTCGATCGCGCCAGCGCGGATAAGATGCGGCCTACAAAAAACGGATTGCTCTCGATATCCGCCCGCCTTGCTTTGGAGTCCTGATTATGTCGATATGGAAACGCTCGCTCGCCGAAATTTTCGGCACTTTCTGGCTGGTTTTCTGCGGCTGCGGCAGCGCGCTGATTGCGGCCGGCTCCTCAGGGGCGACGCATGGCATGGGCATCGGTTTTGTTGGCGTCTCATTCGCCTTCGGCCTTACGGTGCTGACGATGGCTGTCGCCGTCGGCCATATATCGGGCTGTCATTTAAATCCCGCGGTCACAATCGGCTTGACTGTCGGCCGTCGTTTTCCCGTGCGCGATGTCGTGCCTTATATCGTTGCGCAATCGATCGGGGCAACCTTGGCCGCGTTCGTCCTGCTGCAAATCATGCAAGGCAATCCCGAGTTCAATCTCGCGACGAGCAGTTTCGCAACCAACGGTTACGCCGAACACTCGCTCGGACACTACACGCTGCAGGCGGCGTTCATCGGCGAAGCGGTGATGACGGGCTTTTTCGTGTTCGTGATTCTAGGGGCCACCGACAAGCGCGCGCCGGCGGGTCTGGCGCCGGTCGCGATCGGGCTGTGCCTGACGCTGATTCATCTTGTCTTGATCCCGGTTACCGGCACGTCGGTCAACCCGGCTCGCTCGCTGGGCCCGGCGCTGGTGGCAGGCGGAGCCGCGCTCGATCAGCTTTGGCTGTTCTGCGTCGCCCCGACGCTCGGCGCCATCGTAGCGGGCCTCCTCTATCCGGCGCTGGCCGGGCACACCGAGGCGATCTACGACGCGTGCGCCGTGCCCTCTGCGAGATGAAACACGCTGACGGCCGACTCGAGCGACTGCGTTTGCTGACGCAATCCGACCGAAGCCGCCGCCGATTGCTCGACGAGCGCCGCATTGCGTTGCGTCAGATCCGACACCTGCCCGACTGCATCGTTGATTTGGGCGATCTGCAGGCTTTGCCCGCGGCTGGCGAGCACGATCTCCTGCAGCGTGTCGGTCAGCCGCGTGACGAACTGCTCGACGGTCGACATCGTTTCGCCGGCCCGGCTTGCAGTCTGCGTTGCCGTCGTGACGGTATCGAGCGAACTCTCGATCAGATCCTTGATCTCGCGGGCCGCGCCCGCGGCGCGTTGCGCCAGGTTGCGCACTTCGGTGGCCACGACTGCGAACCCGCGGCCGTATTGCCCCGCCCGCGCCGCTTCGACCGAAGCATTGAGCGCAATGATGTTCGTCTGGAATGCAATGCCGTCGATCAGCGACGTGATCTCGGCGATCTTGCGCGAATGGTCCCGCACCTGCGCCATGACTTCGACGGTTCGTTGCACCTCGCGCGCAGCCGACTCCGCCGATTCGGCCGTCTGGTGTCCCGCTGCGTTTGCCCGTTCGGCGCCCAGCGCATTGCGCTCAGCCGTTTGCGTGATTTCGGCAAGGCTCGCCGTGGTTTTTTCGATTGCGCTGGCCTGTTCGTCGGTGCGATTGGCAAGATCCGCGGTACCGTTCGCGAACTCTTGCGTGGCGCGCTCGATCACATCGATCGACACCTTTGCGTCGATCAGGATCCCGACGAGTTTGGCGTTCATCTGATTGAGCATGCGCGCGAGCCGCCGGGCCTGCGCATCGCCACGTTCAGGAAACAGCGCCTGGATATGGCCGCACAGCACGTCGAGCGCGCTTTCATTGAGCGCTTTGAGCGGCGTCAGAATCTCATGCATGACGTACAGCCCGGTCGCCAACGCCATCACGATGCCTACGCCCCCGAGCGCCGCGCTCAGGGCGAAGGCGGAGATGCCCGGCACGAACGCATGGGCCGCCGCCAGGCTTTGCAGCAGGAACAGCACCATCAGACACGACATTACGCCCCACAGGCGCAGCGCGACAGGCAACTTCAGCACACGGTCGACGATGCCGCGCACACCCGTGCGCACGAGTTCTCCGCCCGACAAATGCAAGCGCGCACCATCAGGACTGCCAAGCAATTCGTAAAGGCGCGAGGCCCGCGCGATCTGCTCGGCGCTCGGCTTGGTGCACACGGCCATATAGCCGGCCTTGAGACCGCGCTCGAACACGGGCGTCACGTTCGCGAGCACCCAGTAGGGCTGGCCGTTCCGGCGCCGGTTTTTCAAGAGCCCGGTCCACGGTTGATCGGAATCGATCGTCGCCCACAGATCGCGGAACGCTTCGGGCGGCATGTCGGGATCACGGATGATGCTGTGCGGCTTGCCAGTCAGCGCCTCGCGCGCATAGCCGCTGCTTTTCACGAATGCTTCGTTGACGTAGACGATGCGCCCCGCCGTATCGGTGCGCGAGATGACGACGTCTCGCTCGGACAGGAAATACGTTTCGGCCGCCGCCGTCGGATGCTCGGTCATAGTGAGAACGGTTTATCGATGCTGATGAACCGCCTCAAGATACAGAATCGCCCGCCGTGTCAGATTGACGTGAGTCAAGGTGACGCGTCGCCGGCAAACGTTAAAACGACGGAACAGAAGGGGTACGGGCATCCGACGACGGGCGCCGGGGAATGGCACCCTGGCCCGGGCGGCGCGCTCAGCGCGGCAGGCGGTAGAAGAAGAGGACCGTGCTGGCGGTGAAGATGCCGAACAGCGACAGGCCCATGGCCATGGCGAGATCCATGCTGGCTCCGGTACGTGATGCGATTGACGCGTGCGCGGAAACGTGATGACTGCAGACGGCAAAGCAAGTCCGGGTTGCCGACACCGCGACAAAGCCTCGGGACCACACTTCGAGGCCAGACTTCGGCTCAAAAAGACAAAACATCCGCACGTGACGTCATTATGGGGTGCCCACCGCGCCCCCCGGAAGCGGCAATTTCCCCAGCAGGGTTTTTCCCGAGCGCAAGGCAAGGCACAATCGCATCTCGCGTGGGATCTCGCTTCACAGCCCGATTCGCAGCCCGATTCAACATCCGGCTTCGCAGGCCGCATCAAGTCCCGCCTTGCAGCGGCAGCGAGCTGGTGCGAAGCCGTGGCCGGCCGCGGAGCGTTTGGCTTGCTTTTGGACTTCCGACTTTCCTCAACTTCACTTGGACGCGCTACCACCATGACCGCTCCCTCGCAGCAGGCTTTCGTCGACATCGCACTTGGCTCGTCGCGCCTGCGGCTCGCCCCGCAATTGGGCGGGCGGCTGCTCAGTTGGCATATCGGCGATCGACCGATCATCTACTGGCCCGATTCGGCCGACTGGAGCAACGTCGCGCGTGTGCGCGGCGGCAACCCGCTGCTGTTCCCGTTTCTCGGACGGCACCGCGTCGACGGACGCATCGGCGAGTGGCGCGATGGACAAGGCGTCGTGCGCCCGCTGCCGATGCACGGTTTCGCACGCGACCTCCCGTTTGCACATGAACTCCATCCCGACGGGCGTGGCCTGAGCATGACGCTGACCGACAGCGAAGCGACACGCGCGCAGTATCCGTTCGCCTTCCGCTTCGAAGCGATTTACCGGCTCGCCGACGAGCAAACGCTCGATGTGACGCTCGTCACCTCCAATCCGGGCGATGCACCGCTGCCCTACTACGCCGGGCATCACTTCTACTTCGCGTTGCCGCACACGGCGCGCGGCGAAGCGACGCTCGCTTTGCCGCCGACGGAACGCCGCCGCCAGCTCGAGGACGGATCGATCAGCGCACCGAAAGCCGGCGCCACGCGTTACTCGCTGGACGATCCGCTCATCCTCGATCGCTTCCATTGCTTGACCGGCATTCCCGCGCAGCCCGTGCGGCTCGACTGTCCTTCGCTGGGACGACGCATCGAGATCAATCTCGATCGTGAGGGCTCGATACCCTGGTACGCCGTCACGACCTGGACGGAGGCCGACACCTCGGACTTCTATTGCGTCGAACCCTGGCTCGGGCTGCCCGATGCGATCCATAACGGGCTCGGTTTGCGCTGGGTCGAACCGGGCGCGAGCGAGACTGCGTCGCTGCGCATCGCCATCGGCGGAATCTGAGCGTTGCGCCCGGCGGGGCGCCTCCCCGGCCGGCCGCCCCCTTTTAAGCACATTCGTCGACATAGGCCCGTTACAATCGGACGTTTTGTTCGCCGCCCCCTTAAGGGGCGGCGCGTTTCGAAGGTGTAGAGCGAGGTTCAATGTTGCGAAAAACGATGATGCGGCTCGCGTGCGTGCCGCTGGCGGCGGCGCTGGCTGCCTGCGGGTCGGCGCCCGTCGCGCCCGGCTACTACCGCGTCGAGCGCGGTGATACGGTCTCGAGGATTGCGCGCAGCCATCGCCAATCGCTCCAGAGCATCGTCCGCTGGAACAATCTGACCAATCCCGATGCAATCGATGTCGGACAAGTACTGCGCGTCGCTCCACCAGGAACGGCAAGGGCGGCCGGGGCCAATGCGGCAACGGGAACGACACTGCGCTCGGGCACCGCTTCGAACACGCCATCTGCGGGCGATGTACCGGCCGCACGCGCGCTGCCCGACACCGCCGTGCCCGCAAACGGCATCTCGCTGATTTGGCCCACCTCGGGCAAGCTCGTGCGTGGATTCGACGGCGTCAATTCGAAGGGCATCGATATCGCCAATGTGGCGGGCACGCCGGTCCTCGCGGCTGCCCCGGGTACCGTCGTCTATGCCGGCAACGGCCTGCGCGGCTACGGCAATCTGCTGATCATCAAGCACAACGCCGATTTCCTCACTGCCTACGCGCACAATCGCAAGCTGCTCGTCAAAGAAGGGGAGCGCGTCGCACAAGGCGAAACCATCGCCGAGATGGGCGACACCGATTACGACCGCGTCGTGCTGCACTTCGAGCTGCGCTATGGCGGGCGCTCGATCGATCCGTCGCGCTACCTGCCGGCGCGTTAAGGTGGAGCCCCCAAAAAAGAGGCCCGGCTTGGAGCCGGGCCAACGGGGGTTTGGCGCAGTGAGGCAAAGGACCGGTTCGCCATGCGCCGCTTACAATTTAATGAATCTGCAATATACCTACAATGAGTTCATTGAAAGAAAAGCGGTAATTAGCACATAGCTTCGAATAACGTCTTAGAAATGCGGCTGGATCTCGGACATTGTGCAGTGCGTCGCCGAAAATAGCGAAAGCACCACGTCTCGCCCGCCAGTCAAGGGTGACAGCGGGCAGCAAAGGCACCTGGAAGAATTGAGCGGCAAAGTCGGATTATCCGTAAATCGAGAGATTTGATTCGACGAATTGCAATTGATCAGGATTTTTGGAGAGCCGTTGCTTTTATCGAAACTTTAATCGATCCTACCGAAGATAAGAGGAAAGGAGGAGACGCAGCATGCTTACCCGAACCAGCAGCTACGACGCACTCGTCGAAGGCTTCGAGTGGCGCATCCCGGAGCACTACAACATCGGCGTCGACGCCTGCGACAAGTGGGCCGACGGAACGGGCCGGCTCGCGCTCGTCTATGAAACGCGCGACGGCGCGGTCGCGCGTTACACGTTCGACGAACTGAAGGCGCTGTCGAATCAGCTCGCGCATAGCTTCGAGCGGCACGGTGTGGCGCGCGGCGAGCGCGTCGGCATCTTTTTGCCGCAATCGCCCGAAACCGCGCTCGCGCATCTCGCCACTTACAAGCTCGGGGCGGTCGCGGTGCCGTTGTTCGCCCTGTTCGGCGTCGAAGCCTTGCAGTACCGTCTCTCGAACAGCGGCGCCGTGGCGCTCGTCACCGACGCCGCAGGTCTGAAGAAAATCGAGCAGATCCGTGCCGACCTGCCCGAGCTGAAGACGATCTACTGCATCGAAGGCGATGCGCAAGCGCTCGAGGCTGCGGGCGTGCTTCCGTTTTGGTCATCGCTCGAGCAGGAAGAGCGCGTGCTCGAACCCGCCGATACGCGCGCCGACGATCCGGCCGTCATCATCTACACATCGGGCACGACGGGCAAGCCGAAAGGCGCGTTGCACGCCCACCGCGTGCTGCTCGGGCATCTACCCGGCGTGGAAATGCCGCAAGGGTTTTTCCCCGAAAACGCCCGGCTCATGTGGACGCCGGCCGATTGGGCCTGGATCGGAGGCTTGCTCGACGTGCTGTTGCCGTCGTGGCACCACGGCGTACCGGTCCTCGCACGACGCTTCGAAAAATTCGACGCCGAGGCAGCGTTCGATCTGATCGCGCGCCACGGCGTCACCCATGCGTTTCTGCCGCCCACCGCTCTCAAGATGCTGCGCACGGTCGAGCGGCCGCGCGAACGCTATGCGCTGTCACTCGTGGCCGTCGCAAGCGGCGGCGAATCGCTCGGCGAGGAACTGATCGAGTGGGGCCGCGCGGCACTGGGCGTCACGCTCAACGAGTTCTACGGCCAAACTGAATGCAATGTCGTCGTCAGTTCGTGCAGCGCGCTGTTCGAACCGCGCATCGGCTCGATCGGCAAGGCCGTGCCCGGCCACCGCGTGCAAATCGTCGACGATGCGGGTCGCGTGCTGCCAACTGGCGCCGAAGGCAATATCGGCATCCTTGCGCCTGATCCCGTCATGTTTCTCGGCTATTGGCGCAACCCCGAGGCCACGCGCGAAAAATTCGCGGGCGACTACCTCGTCACGGGCGACGTCGGCGTGATGGATGCCGACGGCTTCATCCGCTTCGTCGGCCGCAACGACGATGTCATCACGAGCGCCGGCTATCGCATCGGGCCCGGACCGATCGAAGATTGCCTGCTGGGCCATCCGGCCGTGCGCATGGCCGCTGTCGTCGGGGTGCCCGATGCAACGCGCACCGAAATCGTCAAGGCGTTTATCGTCCTGAACGAAGGGTTCGCGCCTGGCGACGCGCTCGTGCGTGAAATCCAGGAGCATGTCCGAACGAGGCTGGCCGCGCACGAATATCCGCGCGCGATCGCATTTGTCGACAGTTTGCCGATGACGGCGACGGGCAAGATCGTGAGGCGGGAACTGCGCACGTTGGGATGAAAGCGTCGGCCGGGGCCGCCCCCCGCCGGCGTGTCAGGCCATCCGGCGCAAGACGCCGTCGCGCAGCAGGAAATGGTGGTACAGCGCGGCGGCGACATGCAGGCCGATCAGGCCGAGCATGACCCAGGCCAATACGCCGTGAACGTCGCCAAGTGCATGGCCGATCGTGGAACCGGTCGGCGCCAGCGACGGCAACTCGACGCCGAACACGGTGATCCGCCACCCGCGCGACGAGGCATTGGCCCACCCCATCAGCGGCTGCACGATCAACAACAGATAAAGCAGGCCGTGAGTCAGATAGGCCACGGCGCGCGCCCATGCGCTGCCGTCGACCACATCGGGTTCCTTGCGCACGAAACGCCATACGGCCCGTACGATCATCACGGCGATGATGGACACGCCCAGTTCGAGATGAATGTCGATCAGCCCGACCGGCTGCGTGCCGCGATGGATGTCGGGCATCGTCCATCCAACAACGTATTGCGCGGTGACCAGCACCACGATCAGCCAATGGAGCAGACGTGCGAACGGATCGTATTTGGACACAGTAAAAGCCTCAGCCATGATGCCCCTCGTAGATAGACGAATTCGGATGCCGGCCACCAGTGCGCAGCCGCATAAATCGGGCCGATTGTAGCCCAGGCTACCTTAAGGGATCCTTGCGCCGACGCAAGCGCGCAACTGCCCCGCCTATGGTTTATAGTGACGGCCCACTCCGCCTCGATGCACGATCGCCATGACTTCTCCGGAGCGCTCAGCCGCCGACGCCACCGACTCCACCCATTCGCCGCTCTATCTGAAGCTGCTTGCGGAAACGGCCAAGATCGGCTGGTCCGAACTCGAACGGTTTTTCGCCCGCGGGGTGCTGCTGCGCGTCGCCCGCGACCTCGACCTCGTGACAGTTGCCGCCGCCATCGCGGAGGACGACAAGGCGCAGGTCGCGCAGTGGCTGTCGTCGGGTCTCGTCGAACGGATGCAGTCGGAAACCGCTGCCGATTTCGCCGCGCGCGATCCCGAACTGTGGGCGGTCGTCGTATCGCCATGGGTTTGCGTGCAGGAGCGCGGCTGACAGCTGGCCGCTTTGCCGCTTGTGCTTCGCATGTCCTAGTATGTATTGGCGCGACTCCATTCGCGAAAGGAGGCTGCCATGGACGCTGAATCGATCGCCGGGCTGGTCGGGCTCGCAGTCGGGTTGCTCGTGCTGCTTGCGCTGACGATATTCGAATCGCGCTCCTACAAGCGAGAGCATCAGGGCGAAGGCATGGTCCATCACTGGCTCGCCCAGCATCACATGCTCGACTGGCGTCGAACGAGGCACTGACCTGCGTACGCCGGCGGGAGCCGGCTTCGGGTTGAACGGCTGCCCGTCCAACCGCCGCGCGGCGTCGCCGCGGGCGGTGCCTTCACGTACGCGCGAATTCCTTCAATGCGGCCTGTTCCGCGGCAATCGTCGCCGGCAATTCGTCATGCAGAAAATCCACCCAGGTGCGGATTTTCGCGTCGAGATATTGGCGCGACGGATAAAGCGCGTAGATATTGAGCGGCATGGACGTGTATTCGGGCAGAATCCAGACCAATTCCCCGCTCTTGAGCCAGCGCATTGCCGCGTAGGTTGGCAGCACGGCCACGCCCATGCCCTCGCGCACGGCCACCGCCATTGAATCGGCGCCGTTCACCTGGAAGGTCGGCGCCGATACGGTGAACGTCTCGGTTCCGTTCGGGCCGTCGAAATTCCACTTGTCGAACACCGACGCGGGCGTGACGATGCGCAGACAGTCATGGGTGGCGAGATCGGCCGGCGTGCGTGGCACGCCGCGGCGCTCGAGGTACGACGGCGACGCGCAGGCGATGCTGAAGACACTGCCGAGCCGCTGTGAAATCAGTCCCGAATCGGGCAGGTCGTAACCGAGCACGATCGAGACGTCGATCCCTTCGTCGAGCAGGTCCGGAATTCGCTGGGCGAGCGTCATCTCGACCGAGACGTCGGGGTAGCGCCGCTGGTAGCGCCCCACGGCCGGCACGATGTAATGCGTGCCGAAACTGGCCATGACGTGCAATCGAAGCTTGCCCGAGGGCCGCGCGTGCGCGTCGCCGGCCTCGGCCTCAGCCTCCTCCACGTACGCCAGGATTTGTTGACAGCGCTGCAAGTAGCGCTCGCCCGCCTGCGTCAACGCAATTCGCCGTGTGGTGCGGTTCAGCAGACGCGTATGCAGATGGGCTTCGAGGTCGGAAACGGCGCGCGACGCGTAGGCCGTCGTGGTGCTCAGGTGCTGCGCCGCAGCAGTGAAGCTGCCCGATTCGACCACGCGTACGAAAACGCGCATGTTTTGAAGCGTATCCATTGCCACCCCTTCTCTGTCTGCGACGCGATTGTTGCATGTTTCGCAACGGCGATTGTCTCAACCCGGGTAAAGATCCATTACATCTTTACGACTTATTCGACAATCACGCCAAAAATATAATCGTTTGCGTACGAATAACGCCGCTAATGGAGAAGATCTTGCGACTGCCGATCGGCACACTGCGCCTGGCCCCCGTTTTTCTTGCACTGTCGATAATAATCGCCGGCTGTGCAAGCACGGGCGGCATTGCGCCGCAGCGGCAGCCGCTCGCCCCGGCCGCGCTCGATGCCGGCGATGCCCTGCGCGCTGCCCAGCGCAGCGCCCGGTGGCCCGATGCCGATTGGTGGCGTGCGTACGGCGACGCGCAGCTCGATTCGCTGGTCGCGGCCGCTATCGCCGGCAATCCGACGCTCGCGGCCGTCGGTGCGCGCGTACGTCAAGCGCAATCGCTCGCCGGCGTCGCGGCCGCCGAACTCGCCCCGCATCTGACGGGCAACCTCTCGGTCACGCGCGAGCATTGGCCCGACAATCCGATGTATTACGGGCCCGGCGAACTCGCCAATCAAAACACCTGGAACAACACCGGCACTTTGGGATTCTCCTACCGCCTCGATCTTTGGGGCGGCGACGAACATGCGCACGAGCAAGCGCTCGACATCGCCCACCAACGTGTGGCCGACGAGCGCGCCGCGCAACTGGAACTCGAAGTCAATCTGGTGCGGGCCTATATCGACTTCTCCAAGCAATACGCTTTGCGCGATATCGCCACCGACACGCTGGCGCGCCAACGCGACCTGGTGGACCTTGCGCAGCGGCGGCTGGCCGGCGGCCTCGGCACGCAGCTCGAACTGAGCCAAGCCGAAGCGCCGTTACCGGAATACGAACGTCAAATCGAAGCATTGGACGAAGCGATCGCCCTCGCGCGCAACCAGCTGGCCGCACTGACGGGCAAGGGGCCGGGCGCAGGGGCCGAACTGACGCGGCCCGCGCTGGCGATGAGCGCACCCGTCGCGCTGCCCTCGGCGTTGCCGGCCGAATTGATCGGCCATCGTCCCGATGTCGTCGCCGCGCGTTGGGCGGTAGCAGGCGCCGCGCGTGGGATCGACGTCGCCCATGCCGCCTTGTATCCCAACATCAATCTGATGGCCTCGTTGGGAGGCTTTGCCGCCGGCGGCCCCCTGTTTCAGTTTCTGCACGCAGCCAACGGCGGCTGGACCGCCGGGCCCGCGCTCTCGTTGCCGATCTTCGAGGGCGGCGCCCTGCGCAGCCGGCTCGGCGCGGCGGCGGCCGGGTACGACGAAGCCGTCGAACACTACAACGGCGCCGTCGTCGCCGCGCTCAAGCAGATTGCCGATCAGATCGTGCAACTCGATTCGCTCGCGGTTCAGCAACGCGACGCAGAGCGTTCGGCCAGCGCGGCCCAACGCAGCTACCAACTTGCGCAAATCGGCTTCAAGCGCGGCCTGAACGACTATGTCAACGTCATCGTCGGCGAAACGCAATGGCTCGGCTCGCAACAGCGCGTCGCGCAGATTCGCGCGGCGCGGCTGGCCGCCTACGCGTCGTTGATGGGCGCGCTCGGCGGTGGCCTGACCACGCCCGCGGACAGCCCCGAAGCGGCCGCTCTGAAACCGGCGCAGCGCGGCGCGCCCGGCCTGAGCGCGGCTCAACGCGGGGCGAGCGTCGCTGCGCGCCAGGCTTCCGGCGCGCCCGACGCACTGCGATAGGACGTTCGACATGGCCGATCCCACCTTTCGCGACACGCACTCGATCTCCGCGCTGCAAGCGGCCTTCATCGACTGGGCCCGGACCGATGGCCGGACCTGGGTCTATCTGCTCAAAGCGCTGACCGCCGCTTTCCTCGCACTCGGCATCGCGATGCGCCTCGATCTGCCGCAGCCGCGCACGGCCATGACGACTGTGTTCATCGTCATGCAACCGCAAAGCGGTGCCATCCTCGCCAAAAGCTTTTATCGGATCGGCGGCACGCTCGTGGGCCTTGTCGCCACACTGTTTCTGATCGCCGTCTTCGCGCCACAGCGCGAATTGTTTCTGGGCGCCCTTGCGATATGGACCGGCGTTTGCACGGCCGGCGCGGCGCGCAATCGCAACTTTCGTTCGTATGGCTTCCTGCTCGCCGGTTATACGGCCGCGCTGATCGGCATTCCAGCGGCGCAACATCCTGACGGCGCATTCCTGTCGGCGCTCACGCGCGCGGCCGAAGTGACGCTCGGCGTCCTCTGCGCGGGCTTCGTCGGCGCGTTGGTTCTGCCGCAACAGGCCAGCCTGCAAATGCGCACGACAGTGCGCGCGCGCTTCTCCGCCTTCGTCGAATACGTCGCCGCGGCGCTTTCGGGGCGCGTCGAGCGCGAGCAAATCGAGCGCACCAACGCGCGCTTTCTCGCGGAAATCGTCGGCTTCGAGGCAATGCGCAGCGTCGCCGTCTTCGAAGGACCCGAAACACGCGCGCGCAGCGGCAGACTCGCACGCCTGAACAGCGAGTTCATGACCGCCTCGACGCGCTTTCATGCGCTCCACCAACTGATGAATCGATTGCGCAGCGCCGGCGCCATGCAGGCCGTGAACGCGCTCGAACCGTATTTCAAGGAACTCGCGCCGCTGTTGCACACGCCCGGCGAACCCGTGCTGAGCGCCACCGACGCCGCCGGCTCCGCGCGCAAGTTGGAAGCGCTCAAGGCTGCGCTGCCGCGTCGCGTGCGCGAGGCGCGTGCCGCGCTCGCCGAGCAACCCGGCTTTGCCCTGCTCGATTTCGACACGGGGGCGGAATTGCTGTATCGGTTCGTCGATGACATGCATGCCTACGCGCTGACCTATGCCTCGCTCGCGACGACCACGCACGAGCGCGAGCGCTGGCCCGAGCGCTACGAGCCGAAGACCAATACGGTGCTGACGTTGATCGCCGGTGCGCGCGGCGCGATCGTGATGGCCGCGCTCAGCGTCTTTTGGATCGCCACTGCCTGGCCGAACGGTGCGATGCTCGTGCTCAACGCGGCCGCCGTCTGTGCGCTCGCGTCATCGTCGGCTCACCCGACGCGGATGACCTATCAGATGGCCGTCGGCACGATCCTGGCAACGATCTTCGGATTCATCGAGGTATTCGGCGTCTATCCCCACATCGACGGTTTCCCGCTCCTGTGCGCCGCACTCACGCCGCCGCTCGCGCTCGGCATCTGGATGACGACGCGTCCGAAACTCGTCGGCTACGGCGCCGGTTATTGCATCTTTTTCTGCGTACTCGCCGGCCCCGACAACCTCCTCGCCTACCATCCGGCCGGCTTTGCGAACGATGCGATCGCGCTTGTGCTTTCGATGGCAGCCTGCGCGCTCGCTTACTCGGTGCTATTGCCGCCTTCGACGCCCTGGCTGCGCGCTCATCTGCTCGCCGACCTGCGGCGCCAGGTCGTGCTGGCCTGCCGGGCGCCGCTCGCGCCGGTGCGCGCCCGCTTCGAAAGCCGTGCGCGCGATCTCGCCTTTCAGGCACATGCGCTCATGGAACGCGACGCGGCTGCACAGCGCGACGCGCTCGCCTGGCTGATTGCCGTGCTGGAGGTCGGTCACGCCGTCATCGATCTGCGCCGGGAGTTGAGCGCACTGCCGAGCGACGCGCGCTACGCCGCGACGATGCCGTGGCGACGTGCGATCGCGCAGTCGGGCAAGGCGCTGATCGCCTTGTTCGCGCGCCCGACCGACCGGCGCCTGGACACCGCGCTGGCGGCGAACTTCGACGCCATCGCAGCCACGCAGCAGGCGCTCGCCGCGTTCGCCCCGTTGCGCGAAGATCGCCACCGTCTGCAACGCATCCTGAGCTACCTGCACTTCGTGCGAACGGCGCTCATCGACCCTCAATCGCCGCTCGCGCGCTACGCGGGCGGCGCGGTGAGCCGCGATCGCGCGGCCCATGCATGAAGGAGCCGCCCATGCCCCGCGAGATCGCCGTGCTCGGCGCTTTCATTCCCGCACTCGTGCCGCTGTTCATCGGCGGCGCGGCGCTCACATGGCTCGTCGATCGCTTGCTCGCAAGCCTCGGACTCTACCGCGTGGTCTGGCACCCCGCGCTGTTTCGCGCCAGCCTGCTCGCTTGCGTATGCGGCCTGCTCGGGCTCGCCGTCTACCGCTAGGGCCGCTATGCCGATCCCCGCCTTCTTTCCTCGATTGCCATCATGACGCTTCGACACATCATCGGTTTCATAGCAACGGCGCTGCTCTTCCTGCTTGCGCTGGCGCTCGGCCGTTCGCTTTGGGTTCATTACATGGACGAACCCTGGACGCGCGACGCTCGCGTGCGCGCCGAGATCGTCAACGTCGCGCCCGATGTATCGGGCGCCGTCGTCGAACTGCCCATTACGGACAACATGTTCGTCAAGCGCGGTCAGGTGCTGATGCGGATCGATCCGGCGCATTACGCGGTGGCAGTCGAGCAGGCCCAAGCGGCCGTCGCCGCGCGCCGCGCCGAATGGCAGATGCGCCGCGCGGACGCCGCGCGCCGGGCAGACATGGACAGCCTCGTCGTCTCCAAGGAGAGCCGCGACAACGCGACGAGCGCCGCCGCGAGCGCGGAGGCGCTCTATCGCGAGGCCGTGGCCGCGCTCGACGCCGCCAAACTGAATCTCGCGCGCACGACCGTCGTCTCGCCCGTGGACGGCTATGTCACGAACCTGTCCGTGTTTCGTGGCGACTATGCGACGGCCGGCACCGCGAAGCTCGCGATCGTCGATAGTCACTCGTTTTGGGTTTACGGATATTTCGAAGAAACGAAGCTGCCGCGCGTGAGAATCGGCGACGAGGCGGACATCCGGCTGATGAGCGGCGGGGTGCTGCAAGGACACGTCGAAAGCATCTCGCGCGGCATTTACGACCGCGACAACCCGCAAAGCCGGGAACTGGTGGCCGACGTGAATCCGACCTTCAATTGGGTGCGGCTCGCCCAGCGTGTGCCGGTGAGGATCCACATCGACAAGATTCCCGAGGGGCTCGTGCTCGCAGCCGGGACGACCTGCACGGTCGTCGTCAAGCCGGCGCCCTCGTCGCACCGCGGCTGAGCCGCCGGGGAAACGGTGAGCGGGCCGCGCGTCGGCCCGCCCCGAGCAAAACCTTACTGCCCTGCGCGCAGCTTGAACTTGCCGACGAGGCGCTTGAGCGCCTGCGCTTGATCGTCGAGCGAGCGCGCGGCCGCGGTTGCCTCTTCGACGAGCGCGGCGTTTTGCTGCGTGCCGGAATCCATCTGCGTGACGGCGCGGTTCACTTCCTCGATACCGGCGCTCTGCTCCGACGAAGCCGCCGAGATTTCGCCCATGATGTCGGTCACGCGCTTGACCGCCTTGACCACTTCGTCCATCGTCCGGCCCGCGTCCTGCGCAAGGTTCGAGCCATTCGCCACGCGTTCGAGCGACGTGTTGATGAGCGTCTTGATTTCCTTGGCGGCAGCCGCGCTGCGTTGCGCGAGGCTGCGCACTTCACCGGCGACGACGGCGAAACCGCGGCCCTGCTCGCCCGCGCGCGCCGCTTCGACCGCTGCATTGAGCGCCAGGATGTTGGTCTGGAACGCGATGCCGTCGATCACGCCGATGATGTCGCCGATGCTCTTCGCGCTGTCGTTGATTTCACCCATCGTCGTGACGACGCGCGAAACGACGCCGCCGCAGGTCGAGGCGATTTCGGACGCATTGTTGGCCAGCGAGCTGGCCTGCTTCGCGTTGTCGGCGTTTTGCTTCACGGTCGAAGTCAATTGCTCCATGCTCGTCGCCGTGCGTTCGAGCGACACGGCCTGCAACTCCGTGCGTTGCGACAAGTCGAGGTTGCCCATCGAGATCTCGCCGGCGGCCGAAGAAATCGCCTCGGCGCTTGCGGCGATTTCACCGACGGTCGCCGCAAGGCCCGTTTGCATCTCCGACAGCGCGTAGAGCATGCTGGAGCCGTCTTTCTTCGCAAGGGCGATGCGGTTCGACAGGTCGCCGGCCGCGATATGGCTCGCGATTTCCTTCGCATAGCCCGGCTCGCCGCCGAGTTGACGCGTGAGGCGCCGCACGACGGCCTCGCTGACGACGAAGGCCAGCGCGATCAACGCGATCGTCATGACCGCGATCATGATGAAGGACGACTTGAAGATGAACGCCGACTTTTCGATCGTCGCCTTCGCCGCCTCGCCGCGTCGGGCCACGAGTTCATCGACCTGCTTCTCGAGCTTGCCCGTTTCGACGAGCAGCGACACGTCCTGCATGCCCACCTGCCAGTTCATCTGCGACAGGTCGAGCGACTGCGTTTTCACGAGCTTGACGAAATCGCGCAGATGGCCCGTCCAGGCGCCGACCGCCGCCGTGAATTTCTTCTGATCGGCAATGCCTGCGCTGTCGGACGCGTCGGTGTACTTATCGAGCACCGCGAGTTCGCCGTTGATGGCCGCCAGCGCCTTTTCGACATCGACGCCAAGCTCATCGCGCTCTTTGGCCGTCGTGGCCGTCAGCAACATCTTTTGGGCGCGGCTCGCACGCAGCACGTTGGCACGCACTTCCTCGACAGCGCGGCTCGCAACGTGGCCCTGCTCATAGATCGACTTCGTCGAACCGTTCAGGCGCTGGATCTGCATCAGCGAGAAAACGCCGATCACGAGGGTACCGACGAGCACGACGGCAAACGCCAAGCGCAGCGATGCCTTGACCGACAAGCCGCTCAGCCTGGCCTTGACCGCCCGTTTGTTCGATCGACCGCCGGCCCCCGTGCCGTCCGGGACAAATCGTGCACCGGAACGTCCGCCCAGCGAAACTGCCTTCATAAAAACCCCCTTCTTATTCCGCGCCGCCGTGGGTAGGGTGGCGAAATCCTTGTTGACCTTCTCGGGTCAACGGCAGGATGCGTGTCGTTCTTTAATATCGGCAGCCTTACGTAAACCCGGTGGCATGCCCGGCGCTTTATAACCCGCCAAAAAGGACAGTGCAGCGAAGCCGGCCCGCACAGGGCCTCGCGGCCTGCCCCCGGTCCCGCACGCCGAACGGGCATGGCGTTGCGCCGTATCCCTTTTTCGCGGAAAGATCTGAGCAGTCGATGGCTCATTCACGACAAACTTTGTCCGATTATTCATTTCAAGACAATCTACACTCAAGCCGTACAAACAGGCGAATTTACTCACGCGCGGCCCGTCGCCCGCCCCGACAGGCGCCACGCTCCCTTTCCCCAAAGAGCCAACGATGCAAACCAGCACGCAGAACAACAGTCTCGCCGGCAATACGGCAGGGGCGATATCAGCGCCGCCTCCCTCTGCCGCCCCCGCTTCCGGCGCCGTCTCTCGCACCGCATATTCGGTGCTCGGCGCGATCAGCTTCTCGCATCTGCTGAACGACATGATCCAGTCGTTGATCCTCGCGATCTACCCGATGCTGAAGGAGAACTTTTCGCTTTCATTTGCCCAGATCGGCCTGATTACGCTGACCTACCAGATCACGGCATCGCTGCTGCAGCCGCTCGTCGGCCTCTACACCGATAAACGCCCGCAACCCTATTCGCTGCCGGTCGGCATGGGCTTTACGTTGTCCGGGCTGTTGTTGATGTCGATGGCGTCGCATTTCGGCGTGCTGCTCGTTGCTGCGGCGCTCGTCGGCTGCGGATCCTCGGTGTTCCACCCTGAATCGTCGCGCGTCGCGCGCATGGCCTCGGGCGGGCGCTATGGACTCGCCCAATCGCTGTTTCAGGTCGGCGGCAATGCCGGTTCTTCGCTGGGGCCGCTGTTCGCTGCGCTGATCGTGATCCCGCACGGCCAACGCAGCATCGCGTGGTTTTCGGTGGCGGCGCTCATCGCGATCGTCGTGCTCGCCAATATCGGCCGCTGGTACAGCCGTCACCCGGCCACGAAAAAGAAGGCCGGCGCACGCGCCCTGCATCCGTCGCTCTCGAAGTCGCGCGTGGTGCTTGCCGTCGGCGTGCTCGTATTGCTCGTCTTCTCGAAGTATTTCTACCTCGCGAGTCTGAACAGCTACTTCACGTTCTATCTGATCGACAAGTTTCATTTGTCGGTGCAGGCCGCGCAGATTCACCTGTTCGTGTTCCTCGCCGCCGTGGCCGCCGGCACGATCATCGGCGGACCGATCGGCGACCGCATCGGCCGCAAGTATGTGATCTGGGTGTCGATTCTCGGCGTGGCGCCGTTCACGCTCATGCTGCCGTACGCGAATCTGTTCTGGACTGACGTGCTGACGATCGTCATCGGCGTCGTGCTCGCCTCGGCGTTCTCGGCCATCATCGTCTATGCCCAGGAGCTGATTCCCGGCAACGTGGGGATGGTCGCCGGCCTGTTCTTCGGCTTCGCCTTTGGCCTCGGTGGCGTCGGCGCCGCTGTGCTCGGCGACCTGGCCGACGCAACGAGCATCGGCTTCGTCTACAAAGTGTGCTCGTTCCTGCCGCTGATCGGCATTCTCACGGTGCTGTTGCCGAACATCGAGCAAAAGCGTCAGGCGCACGCCTGACAGACAGCCGGGAACCCCGCCGCGCGGGGTTCTTCCGTCCGAAATATCGTCTCTGTTCGCGAGCTGGACCTGGAAACGATTACCTTGCGGCGTCCGAGTTAATCTCGTCACCGTCAAGGAGTCGCTGATGACTGTTTCGAAGCAATGCCAACGCGTTCGCACGGCATCGAAAACCCGCGCTGCTGTATCCGCCGCGCTCCTGGCCGCATTGGCCGGGAGCGGGGGCGGAGTCGGCCCGGTCTACGCCGGGGCAATAGCCGAACCGCCGCGCGTAGAGCAAAGCCGCAACGTCGAACGTGCCATATCCGATGCGCTGGCCCCACCACGACAGCGATGCGCCGAACTGCGAGCGGCCATCAATCAGGCCGTCACCGATGCGAGGAGCAGCCAGGGCACACCCGCCTATTCGCAGTTCGGCTGGGATCGGAGGTCCGGAGCCGGCCCGTCGGGGCCGCCGGGAGGAAGCGGCGCGGACCGGCGGACACGGCTCGAAAACGAGTATGCCCAGCTCAACTGCGCGAGGCGGGCACCGTGAGATGACGGGGCCATCCGCCTGACGAGGGAATCGCGGTCGAAATCACGCCCGCAACCGCGGGCGCTGGCATCAGCCTGATCGGGCGGCGGGTTCGCCTGGCGTGCGCGCCGGCGCTGCATTCACGCGCCGACTCGCTCCGCTGCCGCGTATTCGCGCAAGAAAAGCGCGAGTACGCCCGACGAATAGGTGCCGGCGATATCGGTCAGGAATGTCGTGAACGAAGCCGTCGCGTGGTCGTCGGCGGTGTCGGATATCGTACGCACGATCGCACAGGGCACGCCGTGCTCGTAGCAAACCTGCGCCATCGCGGCGCCTTCCATTTCAACCGCCATCGCTTCGGGCAGCGCACCCGACAGTGCCCGCACTTCGGCCGCGCTCGACACGAACCGGTCGCCGCTGACGATCAATCCGCGATGCACGCGAGGGTGCTCGAACGCAAAGCGCTCGGCCAGCACCGGGCCTTGCTCTGCGACGAAACGCTCGCAGGCGGCGGCCAACCGGTCGGACAGCGGCGCGTGGGCGGAAAAATGGGCGCGCTCGAGCAACGGTACTTCGTAACGCGGGAACAGCGGCGAGGCGTCCATGTCGTGCTGTAGCAGCGTATCGGCCACGACGATGTCACCGACTCGGACCCCGGCGCCCACCCCGCCCGCCACGCCCGTAAACACCATCGAATGCACGCCGAAGACGTGAATCAGGGCGCTGGCCGTCGCTGCCGCCGCAACTTTGCCGACGCGCGCGAGCGTGACGACGCATGGGACGCCGTGCGCGGTGCCGATGTGGTAATCGCGTCGACCTAGCGTGACGGTGCGCATTTCGCCTTCGGCACGCATGGCGTCGATGAGATCGCCGAGTTCTTGCGGCAGCGCAGCCAGCACGCCGAGACGGGCCGCCGTACGCTCACCGCCAGCCGTGCGCGCGTTGTCGTTCGGATGCGATTCGATGCTCATGATTCGACGATCTGCAATTTGGCGACGGCAAGCGCGAGCCATTTTTCGCCGTGCCGCTTGAACCGGACTTGCGCGCGCGCATCAGCCCCGCTGCCTTCGAGCGCCGTGATCGCACCTTCTCCGAACTTCGTATGGAAAACCTGTTGCCCGACGCGAAAGCCCGTATCGGCCGCACGCTGCTCATTGGCGAACGCGGGCAGCGGCGCCGACGCGTAGCTCGCGGCGGGGCTGCCGCGATCGGGTCGCGCGAACCAATCGCGGCCCCACGCTGAACTTTCCGCCCGGCCGCCCCAGCGCGAACCGGCCTCGACCTTCGGCGTCAGCCACTTCAGCGTCGTCTCGGGCAGTTCGTCGAAGAACCGCGAGCGCACGTTGTAGCGGGTCTGTCCGTGCAGCATCCGGCTTTGCGAGAACGACAGATAGAGGCGCTCCTTCGCACGCGTGATCGCCACATACATGAGGCGCCGCTCTTCTTCGAGCCCATCGGCCTCCATCGCGCTGTTCTCGTGCGGGAACAGCCCTTCTTCGAGCCCCGTGATGAAGACGGCCGTGAACTCGAGCCCTTTGGCCGCATGGACCGTCATCAATTGCACGGCATCCTGCCCCGCCTGCGCCTGATTCTCGCCGGCCTCGAGCGAGGCATGTGACAAGAAACCCGCAAGCGGCGTCATCGTGTCGGGGTTTTGCGCCGGGTCGCCAAGGCCTGCGGCATCGAGCACCACGGTTTCGCCCTCGGCCGACGACGCAGCCAGTTCCGGCGCCGCGGTTGCACCCGGCGCCAGCCGAACCGAGCGCGCGGGCGTATCGAGCCCATACCCTTCTTCGCTGACGAAAGCCGTCGCGGCGTTCACGAGTTCCTGCAGGTTCTCGAGACGGTCCTGCCCTTCACGCTCGTTCTGATAGAACTCGGCCAAGCCGCTGGCGCGCACGACGTATTCGACCGTCTCGGGCAGACTCATGCGTTCGGTTTCGACGCGCATCCTGGCGATCAGATTCGCGAACGCACCGAGACTCGTGCCGGCCTTGCCCGTGACGTACGCAATGGCGGCGGCCATCGAGCAGCCATAGAGGCGGGCCGCGTCGGCCAACTGCTCGATCGAGCGTGCGCCGATGCCGCGCGTCGGGAAATTGACGACGCGCGCGAACGCCGTGTCGTCATTGGGGTTGTCGATCAGGCGCAGATACGCGAGCGCATGCTTGACTTCCTGCCGCTCGAAAAAGCGCAGGCCGCCGTACACGCGGTACGCGATGCCCGCGTTCACGAGCGCGTGTTCGATCGTGCGCGACTGCGCGTTGCTGCGATAAAGCACGGCGATCTCGCTGCGCGCGAGGCCGCTGTTGTTCATCAGCGCACGGATTTCCTCGACCAGCCAACCGGCTTCCTGCGAATCGGTGGCCGCTTCATACACGCGCACGGGCTCGCCGTGACCGGCGTCGGTGCGCAGGTTCTTGCCCAGACGCCGCGCGTTGTGCGCGATCAGCGCGTTCGCCGTATCGAGGATGTAGCCGTGCGAGCGATAGTTCTGCTCGAGCTTGATGAGGTGGCGCACGTTGAATTCGCGCTCGAAGTCGAGCATGTTGCCGACGTTCGCGCCGCGAAACGCGTAGATCGATTGATCGTCGTCGCCGACCGCGAAGATCGCATTGGTCTGCCCCGCCAGCAACTTGAGCCAGGCGTATTGCAGCTTGTTCGTGTCCTGGAACTCGTCGACAAGAATGTGCCGAAAGCGCGCCTGATAGTGGGCACGCAACGGTGCATTGTGCGCGAGCAGCTCATAGCAACGCAGCAGCAACTCCGGGAAATCGACGACGCCCTCGCGCTGGCATTGCTGGTCGTAAGCGCGGTACAGCTCGACGAACTTCAGATTGAAGCTGTCGGTCGCATCGACCTGATCGGGGCGCAGCCCTTGCTCTTTCGCGTTGTTGATGAAGTACTGCACGTTCTTCGGCGGATATTTCTCGTCGTCGACGTTCAAGCCCTTCATGAGACGTTTGATCGCCGAGAGCTGGTCCGCCGTATCGAGGATCTGAAACGTGGCGGGCAGCCCCGCGTCGCGATGGTGCGCGCGCAGCATGCGGTTGCACAGGCCGTGGAACGTGCCGATCCACATGCCGCGCGTGTCGATCGGCAACAACGCCGAAAGCCGGCTCAGCATTTCGCGCGCAGCCTTGTTCGTGAAGGTGACGGCAAGCACCGTCGCCGGCGATGCATAGCCTTGCTGAATCAACCAGGCGATGCGGGTGATCAGCACGCGTGTCTTGCCGCTGCCCGCGCCGGCCAGGATCAGCGCCGGTTCGTTCGGCAGCGTGACGGCCGCATGTTGTTCGGGGTTCAGATTGGCGAGCAGTTCTGGCATGGAAGAGGCGGTTTTCTGCAACTTGACGAGGCGGACGTGGCCGCGTGCGGCGACGCTTTGCGAGCCCATCATTATAAGGCGGCGCGCCGGGCCGGGCCGCCCTCCCCTTATAATTGACGGTTTCGAACCTGAAAAACCGGGCCGGCCACGGCCAGCCACAGGTTCCGATACCAATACTCCATCTCATTTCAGGCATTTTTCGGCGGATTTCCAACCATGACCGACACCACGCTGGCGAAGAGTTTCGAGCCCCAGACGATCGAGGCCCAATGGGGCCCCGAATGGGAAAAACGCGGGTATGCGCAACCGTCCTTCGCGCCGGGCGCACCCAGCTTCTCGATCCAACTGCCGCCGCCG
Source organism: Trinickia soli (assembly GCF_002879855.1). GTDB lineage: Bacteria > Pseudomonadota > Gammaproteobacteria > Burkholderiales > Burkholderiaceae > Trinickia > Trinickia soli. The sequence goes on from NZ_PNYB01000015.1 coordinate 40,792, forward strand.
AACGTCACGGGCACGCTGCACATGGGGCATGCGTTCAACCAGACGATCATGGACGGGCTCACGCGCTATCACCGCATGCTCGGCGAAAACACGATGTGGCTGCCCGGCACGGACCACGCCGGCATCGCCACGCAGATCGTCGTCGAACGCCAGCTCGACCAGGAAGGCGTCTCGCGCCACGACCTCGGTCGCGAAAAATTCGTCGAGCGCGTCTGGGCCTGGAAGGAACACTCGGGCTCGACGATCACGAACCAGGTGCGGCGCCTGGGCGCGTCGATCGATTGGTCGCGCGAGTACTTCACGATGGACGAGAAGATGTCGAAAGTCGTCAGCGACGTGTTCGTGCGGCTTTACGAGCAGGGCCTCATCTATCGCGGCAAGCGCCTCGTCAATTGGGACCCGGTCTTGATGACGGCCGTCTCCGACCTCGAAGTGGCGAGCGAGGAAGAAAACGGCCATCTGTGGCACATCCGCTACCCGCTCGCGGACGGCAACGGTCATTTGACGGTCGCCACCACGCGTCCCGAGACGATGCTCGGCGACGTGGCGCTGATGGTTCATCCGGAAGACGAACGGTACGCGCACCTGATCGGCAAAATGGTCACGCTGCCGCTGACCGGGCGCGAGATTCCGATCATCGCCGACGATTACGTCGACCGCGAGTTCGGCACGGGCGTCGTGAAGGTCACGCCCGCACACGATTTCAACGACTATCAGGTGGGCCTGCGCCACAACCTGCCGCAGATCGAGATCCTCACGCTCGAAGCGAAGATCAACGACAACGCGCCAGAGGCTTACCGCGGCCTCGATCGCTTCGAGGCACGCAAGCGCGTCGTCGCCGATCTCGACGCGCAAGGTCTCCTCGATTCGGTCAAAGACCACCGGCTGATGGTGCCGCGCGGCGACCGCACGGGCGTCGTGCTCGAGCCGATGCTGACCGATCAATGGTTCGTCGCCATGAGCAAACCGGCGCCCGAGGGCACGTACCATCCGGGCAAGTCGATCGCGCAGACGGCGCTTGACGTCGTGCGCAACGGCGAAGTGCGCTTCGTCCCCGAAAACTGGACGACGACGTACTACCAGTGGCTCGAAAACATTCAAGACTGGTGCATCTCGCGTCAGCTCTGGTGGGGTCATCAGATCCCCGCCTGGTACGGCGAAAACGGCGAAGTGTTCGTCGCACGCACCGAGGCGCAGGCGCGCGAACAAGCCACGGCGCGCGGCTACGCTGGCGCGCTCAAGCGCGACAACGACGTGCTCGATACGTGGTTCTCGTCCGCGCTCGTGCCGTTCTCGTCGCTCGGCTGGCCGAACGAGACGCCTGAACTGGCGGCGTTCCTGCCCTCGTCCGTGCTCGTCACAGGCTTCGACATCATCTTCTTCTGGGTCGCGCGCATGATCATGATGACGACGCACTTCACGGGCAAGGTGCCGTTCCACACGGTCTACGTGCATGGGCTCGTGCGCGACCACGAAGGTCAGAAGATGTCGAAAAGCAAGGGCAATACGCTCGACCCGATCGATATCGTCGACGGCATCGACCTCGAAGCGCTCGTCGCCAAGCGCACGACGGGCCTCATGAATCCGAAGCAGGCCGGCACGATCGAAAAGAAGACGCGCAAGGAATTTCCCGACGGCATTCCCGCGTTCGGCACCGACGCCTTGCGCTTTACGATGGCGTCGATGGCCACGCTGGGCCGCAACGTCAATTTCGATCTGGCGCGTTGCGAAGGCTATCGCAATTTTTGTAACAAGTTGTGGAATGCCACGCGTTTCGTGCTGATGAATTGCGAAGGGCACGATTGCGGCTTTTCGAAGCCTGGCGCTTGCGCGCCCGGCGATTGCGGCCCGGGCGGCTACACCGATTTTTCGCAAGCGGACCGCTGGATCGTGTCGCTGCTGCAGCGCGTGGAAGCGGAAGTGGAAAAGGGCTTTGCCGACTATCGCTTCGACAATGTGGCCAATGCGATTTACAAATTCGTCTGGGACGAGTACTGCGATTGGTACCTCGAACTCGCGAAAGTGCAGATTCAACACGGCACGCCCGAGCAACAGCGCGCAACGCGCCGGACGCTGTTGCGTGTGTTGGAAACGGTGCTGCGGCTCGCGCACCCGATCATCCCGTTCATCACGGAAGCGCTCTGGCAAAAGGTCGCGCCGCTGACGGACGCCTATCCGCAAGGCATGGCGAGCGGTGAGGCGTCGATCATGCTGCAACCGTACCCGCAAACGGAACAGAAAAAAATCGACGAAAAAGCCGAGCGCTGGGCAGCCGATCTGAAAGCCGCGATCGACGGTTGCAGAAACTTACGAGGCGAAATGAACCTATCGCCCGCAACGAAAGTCCCTCTCCTGGTACACGGCGACGCTGGTCAATGGCAGACCTTCGCCCCGTATGCACAAGCGCTCGCACGCCTGTCGGAGGTGCGCATCATGGCCGACGAAGCGACGCTCGACGCCCAGTCTCAGGGCGCGCCAATCGCGATCGTCGGCAGCGATAAGCTCGCGTTGCTCGTCGAAATCGACGTAGCGGCCGAGCGTGAGCGGCTGGGCAAGGAAATTGCTCGGCTCGACGCGGAAATCGTCAAGTGCTCGGCGAAGCTCGGAAATGAGGCTTTTGTCGCAAAAGCACCGACTTCCGTCGTAGAGCAAGAGCAGAAAAGGCTGTCACAATACCGGGACACCATTGCCAAGCTCAGCGCACAGCTCGCGCGCCTGCCGGCATAAGTTCGGTGTTCGATGGCACCGGACAATGCGTTCAATGGGCACGTGGTCCCAACAGTACTCGAGAATCAGGGTAACGCCATGCTAAAAGTCACCAAGGCTGTCTTTCCCGTCGCGGGCCTCGGCACGCGCTTTCTTCCTGCCACGAAGGCCAGCCCCAAGGAGATGCTGCCGATCGTCGATAAGCCGCTGATCCAATATGCGGTCGAAGAAGCGATGGCCGCCGGCATCACCGAGATGATCTTCGTCACCGGCCGCAGCAAGCGCGCCATCGAAGACCACTTCGACAAATCATACGAGATCGAAGCGGAACTCGAAGCACGCGGCAAGGACAAGCTGCTCGAACTCGTGCGCAGCATCAAGCCGAGCCACGTCGATTGCTTCTACGTGCGTCAACCGGAAGCATTGGGCCTGGGCCACGCCGTGCTGTGCGCCGAGAAGCTCGTCGGCGACAATCCGTTCGCCGTCATTCTCGCCGACGATTTGCTCTACGCCGAGCCGCCCGTCATGAAGCAAATGATCGACGTGTTCGACCACTATCACAGCTCCGTGATCGGGGTCGAAGAGATTCCGCCGCAAGAGACGCGCTCGTACGGGATCGTCGACGGCAAGGAGTGGGAAGACGCGATCATCAAGATGTCGGGCATCGTCGAAAAGCCGGCGCCCGAGGTGGCGCCCTCGAACCTCGGCGTCGTCGGCCGTTATGTGCTCAAGCCGCGCATCTTCGATCATCTGCGTGCGCTCAAGCCCGGCGCGGGCGGCGAAATTCAATTGACCGACGGGATTCAATCGCTGCTCGGCGACGAGCAGGTGCTGGCCTACAAGTATCACGGCACGCGCTTCGATTGCGGCAGCAAGCTCGGCTATTTGAAAGCGACGGTCGAGTTCGCGCTGCGTCACCCCGAAGTGGCCGAAGAGTTCGACCACTATCTGCGCACGCGCTCGCCGGTGATGGACAGCTAAGCGTTGCTTGCGCGTAAGCGGCACGCGGATCGGCGTTGCTGCGCATGGAAAGAGGCGGGACGCTCGGCGTCGCCGCCTTTTTTATCGACCCGCGCCGCCATGCCGCTTGCACATGACAAACGCGTATCGCCGACTGACCGATCGTGCAGGTTCGGCGTTGAAGCCGCGCTAGCGGCGGCGCATCAGAAAGATAAAGGTCTTGTCCTGCGTCGAACTCTCGACGATTTCGTTGCCCGTTTGCTTCGCGAACGCAGCGAAATCCCGTTGCGAGCCAGGGTCCGTCGCCAGCACCTTCAGAATCTGGCCGCTTTGCATATCGGCCAGCGCCTTTTTCGCCCGCAAAATCGGCAGCGGGCAAGTCAGCCCGCGCGCATCGACTTCCTTATCAATATCCATCGGCAACCGACCTTTTTGTAAAGCGCCCCGTTCGCACCCCGCCTGACGCTTAGCGGTGCATCGCGGCACGAAATGCGAAAAGTCGATTTTACCGCAGCCTTGCACCGCTGCCGGGCGTGATCTTTGCGACTGTGCGTGCGCGCTTACGCCCTGGCGCTGCCAGCAGCGCCAGGGCGTTTGAACAGAGCGGTTTCGTGGTTCAGGCGGGTAAATCCACCGGCAGGCCGGTGCTACAGGCCTCGCGTAGCGCTCGCCCAATGCGCGTTGCTTCCAGCGCGTCGGCAAGCGTGGCCCCACCCGCGGCGACCGGCGGCATACCTGCCATGCGCGCGGCCACGGCCTGTACGAATGCGTGCGCCTCGTTCAGGAAGGCATCCTCGAAACGCGCGAAGAAGGTCGGCGTGCTTTCGCTGCGCACGCCGCCCGCGTCATAGATCTCGACGCGATTCAAACGCGGGTTGTGCCCGATCGCGAGCGCGCCGCCCGTCCCGATCACCTCACTGTGCGTATCGCAACCGTGCGCCATCGTGCGCGACGCATAAAACACGGCGAGCCTGCCGCCTTCGAATTCGACCACTCCCACGCCGTTATCGACATCCCCGCATTCGCGCAAGCCTTCGTGCAGCGCGATGGTGCCTGTTGCGAATGCCCGCGTCGCACGTGCGCCGTTGAAAAACCAGCGCGCAATATCGATGTCGTGCACCGTGCAATCGAGAAAGATCCCGCCCGAGGTCGGCGCAAAGCGAACGAAAAAACCGTCGGGGTCGTTTTGATCGGTCGTCTGCGAGCGCACCATGAAGGGTCTGCCGATCGTGCCGGCTCGCGCCTTCTCGTATGCGTCGCGGTAGCTCCGATCGAACCGACGCATGAAACCGATCGTCGCTTCCAGATGCGGATATTCGCGCGCCACGCTGAGCACGCGCTCGCATTCGGCCACGTCCAGTGAAAGTGGCTTCTCGCAGAAGACGTGCTTGCCCGCTCGTAACGCCGCGATGATTTGGTCGGCATGCAGCGACGACGGCGTAACGAGCCAAAGCGCGTCGAGTTCACGATCCGCCAGTAATGCTTCGTAGTCCGAATGAATTCGAGGATCGGGCAGTGTCTCGCGCGCCCAATCGAGTTCTTCGTCGACCGGGCTGCAAGCGGCCGCCAACACCGCACCGGGTACGCGGTAAGCCAGATTCGTCGCGTGCTGCTTACCGAGCCGGCCCAATCCCGCAATGCCGATCTTCACAGGCCGGCGTGTTGCCATTAACGTCACTGTCTCGCTCCTTGCGCAATGTGTCTCCGCCACGCCATCCCCGGCCTACTCGGACAGGTCGACGACCCGCCCTTCCCGCCACGACCGCGTGGCGGCCTCGGCAAGCTCCAGCGCCTTGACGCCGTCGGCGATTGTCGTGCGCACGCTGGCGCCCTGCGTCACCGCATCGAAGAAATGTGCGATCTCGTTCGCATAGGCGGCGCGGTATCGCTCGAGGAAGAACGCCTCGGGCACATCGCTCGACACCGCGCCCGCCGTATAGGCCACCACCTCGGTCGGCCGCACATTGCCCGCTTGCAGCATGCCTTGACTGCCGAGCACTTCGAAACGCTGGTCGTAACCGTAAGCGGCGCGCCGCGTCGTGTTGATCTGGCAGAGCCGTCCGCGCTTCGTGCGAATCGTGACGGCCGTCGAATCGATGTCGCCGGCATCGAGAATCGCCGGGTCCGTCAGGCAACTGCCGCTCGCATGGACCGTCAGCGCTTCGTCGTCGAGAATCCAACGGAAGATGTCGAAGTCGTGAATGAGCATGTCCTTGAAGATGCCGCCGGAGCGCCGGATGTATTCGACGGGCGGTGCACCGGGATCGCGGCTCGTCACCACGAGCATTTCGGGCGTACCGATCTCGCCGGCATCGAGCCGCGCTTTGACCGCGGCAAAAGTCGGATCGAAGCGGCGCTGAAAGCCGATCATGCAAACCACGCCGGCCGCCTGCACGGCACGCGCACAGGCGCGCGCGCGTTCAAGCTCGAGGTCGACGGGCTTTTCACAAAAGACATGTTTGCCCGCCGCCGCCGAGCGTTCGATCAGATCGGCGTGTGTATCGGTGCTCGAACAAATGACGCTGGCGCCGATCGCCGGATCGGCGAGCGCCACGTCGGCCTCGACGACCATCGCGCCGTATTGCGCGGCCAGCCCGGTGGCCGCGACGCGATCGACGTCCACGACATACTTGAGCCGCGCGCCGGGGTGGCGAGCGAGGTTGCCCGCATGGATGCGGCCGATACGCCCCGCGCCGAACACCGCCACGTCGATTGCATCGCTCCTGCTAGTCATCGTATCCTCCGTTGTCCTTGGATTCTTCTACGTTCAACTCGAGCCTGTACGCAAGCGCGACGAACAGCGCCTGGCACAGACAAATCGTGCTCGTCAGCGCGCGAAATGCAAACGCGCTGCCTTCCTTGACAAACAACTGCGCGCTCGCGTAGCGCGCGAGCGGCGACAAACGGCTGTCGGTAATGATGAGCGTTTGCGCCTGGTGGTGATGCGCGACGCGCAGGCAGTACTGCGTCTCGCGGCCATACGGTTCAAAGCTGATGGCGATGACGACATCGCCCTTCTTCACGCTGCGGATCTGCTCGCGAAACATGCCGCCAAAACCCGAGACCAAATGCACGCGTTTGGCCGTATGCTGCAACGCATAGACGATGTAGCTCGCCACCGCGAACGAGCGCCGCACGCCGATGACATAAATGTTCTCGGCGTGCTGCAGCATCGAGACGGCCGCATCGAACTGCTCGTCGTCGAGCGTCGCTTCGAGTTCGTCCAGGCCGTTGCGGCAAGCGGCAATGAATTCGTGCGCCACATTGCCGCCCGACAAGCGCCCCGGCTTTTCGTCGATCAACCTGCGGATGCGCTGCTTGTACGTTTGCCCTGACGGGCTCTGGCCCGCGTAGGCCTGCTTGAACACTTCCTGCAGATCGGAAAACCCCGAGAACCCGAAACGCTGGGCAAACCGCACGACGGCCGAGGGATGCACGCCGCACCCCGCCGCGATATCGCTCGTGCGATCCATCATCACGCTCGAACGGTGTTGCTCCAGATACGTCGCCACGCTTTTCAATTGCCGCGGCAGCGAGTCGTAGGCATCGGCGACGCGCTGCATGAACTCCTCAACGCTCGGCAGCGCGTCGGTGGTGTCTTCCTGCATGGCTCTTGTCCTTTTAAGCGGGCATTGCACCGTACCGTCGGGGACGACCCGAGGTCCACGGTACAGGCTACCCGACGATGCGGATTATAGGCACGTCGGCACCGAAATGGAATGGATTTTCCATTTTTCATCGCAATGAAATTTTCTTTGCAATCGTGATCGACTTCGCCTACTCTGTTTCGTGAGCGGTGCGTGCCGGTCCCTGCGTCGCTCCCAACGACATAACTTCGAATAGGTGGAGACAAATGAGACTTTGCACCCGCAAGGCCGCACTGAGGACGTTCGCCGCGGCATTCACATCCGCGCTCGCACTTTCGTTCGGCCCGTTCGCCGTGCCGTCGGCCCATGCTGCCGATGCCAGATTCGTGCTGATCAGCCACGCGCCCGACTCCGATTCCTGGTGGAACACGATCAAGAATGCGATCAAGCAGGCCGACGAGGACTTCAACGTCGAGACCGACTACCGTAACCCGCCGAACGGCGATTTGTCGGACATGGCGCGCCTCATCGAGCAGGCTGCCGCCCATAACTACGACGGCGTGGCCACGACGATCGCCGATTTCGATGTGCTCAAGAGTTCGATCAAAAAAATCACGGATAAGAAGATCCCGCTCGTGACGATCAATTCGGGCACGCTCCAACAGAGCAAGCAACTGGGCGCCATCATGCATATCGGCCAGCCCGAATATGTCGCCGGGCACGCCGCGGGCGAAAAGGCGAAGGCCGCCGGCATCAAGTCGTTCCTGTGCGTGAATCACTACGCCACGAACCCGGCTTCGTTCGAGCGTTGCCGCGGCTTTGCCGAAGCACTCGGCGTCGATTTCAAATCATCGACGCTCGATGCAGGCCAGGATCCGAACGGCGTGAAGTCGAAGGTCGAAGCCTATCTGCGCAACCATCCGACCACGCAAGCCGTGCTCGCGCTCGGCCCGCTTTCCGCCGACCCGACGATTCGCGCATTGAAGGACATGGGCCTCGCCGGCAAGACCTGGTTCGCCACGTTCGACTTCGACGACGACATCGCGAAGGCGATCAAGGACGGCACGATCCAGTTCGCGATCGATCAACAGCCGTACCTGCAGGGCTATCTGGCCGTGGCCGTGCTCGCGATCGCGAAGCAGGAACATACGAGCAACCCCCTGAAGATCGAGAAGGCGCTGCAGGGCAATGCGAAGTTCAAAGCCCGGCTCGAAACCTACGGCCTCGCCCCCGTCTATCAGCCCGACACGATCCTCTCCGGTCCGGGCTTCATCACGAAGGCCAACGTCGACAAGGTCGTGAAGTACGCAGGCCAGTATCGCTGATTCCAACTTTCGCATGAAGGCGCGGCGCGAACCGGTCATCCGGCGGTTCGCCTCGCGCATAAGGAGACATTCGATGGGCGTCGCCGATCACTTCCACGCCAACCTGCGCAAGCATGATTCGTCCGACCCGCCAGGCGCGGCCGACGAGCGCGTGCGTCGCGAATCGTGGTTCAAGCAGCTTCTCTCGCGCCCGGAGTTCGCTTCGCTCGCGGGCACCGTCATGGTGTTCCTCGTGTTCGCCGTGAGCGCCGGCAATTCCGGCATGTTCAATCTCGACGGCGTGATGAACTGGTCGCAGGTCGCCGCCTATCTGGGCCTGATCGCCGTCGGCGCCTGCCTGCTCATGATCGCCGGCGAATTCGATCTGTCGATCGGTTCGATGATCGGCTTCGCGGGCATGATGGTCGCGCTGCCGACCATGTACTTTCACTGGCCGATCGAACTCGCGATCGTATTTGCCTTCGTCGGCTCGATGCTGCTCGGTGCGCTCAACGGCTATCTCGTGATGCGCACGCGGCTCCCGTCTTTCATCGTCACGCTCGCCTTCATGTTCATCCTGCGCGGCCTGACGCTGGCGCTTTCGGTCATGTTCGCCGATCGCACGATCATCTCGGGCGTGGGCGACGTGGCGGCCAAGAGCGCACTCGCGCATATGTTGTTTCAGGGCGTCGCGTTTCATGGGCTGTTTCGCTGGCTCGGACATATCGGCCTCGTCAAGCTGCTCGATTCCGGCGAACCGCTCGTGCCCGGCGTGCCGAAAGTCATCGTCTGGTGGCTCGCGCTGGCCGCCGTCTGTGCCTTCACGCTCGCCAAGACACGCTTCGGCAATTGGATCTTCGCCGTCGGCGGCGACGCCAATGCGGCCAAGAATGTCGGCGTTCCCGTGCGCCGCGTCAAGATCCGCCTGTTCGTGCTGACCGCCTTTTGCGCCTGCCTGTTCGCCGTGCTGCAGGTGTGCGACATCGGCTCGGCCGCAGCCGACCGCGGTCTGCAAAAGGAATTCGAAGCGATCATCGCAGCCGTCATCGGCGGCACGCTGCTGACGGGGGGCTACGGCTCGGTCGTCGGCGCCTGCTTCGGCTCGTTGATTTTCGGTGTCGTGCAAATCGGCATCACCTACACGAACATCGATTCCGACTGGTTCCGCGTTTTCCTCGGCCTGATGCTGCTGTTTGCCGTGCTCTTCAATCACTATGTGCGCAGCCGTGTCGCCGCGTCGCGTTGATCGACGGAGAACTCCATGACTTCCGCTACTTCGACACAAGAACAATCCGGCGACTACATCCTCGCACTCGAAAACGTCAGCCGCTACTTCGGCAGCGTCATTGCGCTGAAAGACGTCACGCTGAGGCTGCGGCGCGGCGAAGTGCATTGCCTGCTCGGCGATAACGGCGCAGGCAAGTCGACGCTGATCAAGACGCTCGCGGGCGTGCATCAACCGAGCGACGGCCAATACCTCGTCGATGGGAAACCCGTGCAGTTCGCCTCGCCCAAGGAAGCGCTCGACCTCGGCATCGCCACGGTGTATCAGGACCTTGCGCTGGTGCCGCTGCTTTCCGTTGCACGCAACTTCTTCATGGGACGCGAGCCGAGTCGTAAATTATTCGGACTCCTGAATGTTCTCGATATCGAAACCGCAGCCACGACGGCGCGCGACAAGCTCGCTGAAATGGGCATCCATGTGCGCGACGCGAATCAGCCGATCGGCACGATGTCGGGCGGCGAACGGCAGTGCCTGGCCATCGCACGCGCCATCCACTTCGGCGCTCGCGTGCTGATTCTCGACGAGCCGACGGCCGCGCTCGGCGTCAAGCAAAGCTTCAATGTCCTCAAGCTCATTCACAAGGCGCGCGAGCGAGGGATCTCGGTCATCTTCATCACGCACAACGTGCATCACGCCTATCCGATCGGCGATTCGTTCACGCTGCTCAATCGGGGCCGCTCGATGGGCACGTTCACGAAGGAAACGATCAGCAAGGAAGCCGTGCTCGACATGATGGCCGGCGGCGCTGAAATGCAAAAGATGATCGCCGAACTCGACGGCGCGACGATCTGACGCGGTCCCGTGTCGCCCGACGCCCTCACCGTTTCATACGACGTGTAATCAGGATCCCCTTCATGGCTGCCCCTTCTACTTCCGCTACCGCTACAGGCCGCTTCGCGCCGGGCCGCACGCGCGACATCGTTTGCCTCGGCCGCCTCGCGGTCGATCTCTACGCGCAGCAAATCGGCGCGCGGCTCGAAGACGTCACGAGCTTCGCCAAATACCTCGGCGGCTCATCGGCCAACATTGCGTTCGGCTGCGCGCGGCTCGGGCTCGCCTCGGCCATGCTCGCACGCGTCGGCAACGACCACATGGGCCGTTTTCTGACCGAAACGTTGGCGCGCGAAGGTTGCGACGTCAGTCATACGCGCGTCGACGCCGAGCGGCTCACCGCGCTCGTCTTGCTCGGCATCAAAGATCGCGACACGTTCCCGCTCGTCTTTCACCGTGAGAACTGCGCCGATATGGCGATCGACGAAACCGACTTCGACGAAGCGTTCATCGCTTCGAGCAAGGCGCTGCTCATCACGGGTACGCACTTCTCGACCGAGCGCGTGAATCGGGCGAGCCGGCGCGCGCTCGAATACGCGCGGCGCAACCAGGTGCGCACGGTGCTGGACATCGACTATCGTCCCGTTCTGTGGGGTCTCACCGGCAAGGCCGATGGCGAAACGAGGTTCATCGCCAATGAAAGCGTCACCGCGCATCTGCAACGCATCTTGCCGCTGTTCGATCTCGTGATCGGCACGGAAGAGGAGTTTCGCATCGCGGGCGGCAAACATGAACTCCTCGACGCGCTCGCCATGGTGCGCGCCGTCACGCCGGCGACGCTCGTCGTCAAGCGTGGCCCGCTCGGCTGCACGATCATCGACGGCAAAGTACCGCCCTCGATCGACGAAGCACCGACCGAACGCGGCATCGAAGTCGAAGTGCTCAATGTGCTTGGCGCGGGCGATGCTTTCGCTTCCGGTTTCCTTTCCGAATGGCTGCGCGATGCGCCGCTCGAGCGCTGCGCGCAAACAGCCAACCTGTGCGGTGCGTTGGTCGTCTCGCGCCACGGCTGCGCCCCGGCAATGCCGACGCCGGCCGAACTCGATTACCTGCGCGAAGCCGTCCAGCGCGATCCGGTGCGGATGCGCCGGCCCGACCTCGACGCCGGGCTTGCACGCCTGCATCGGGTCAGCGTCAAGCGCACGCCGCATGACGAAGTGCTCGGGTTCGCGTTCGACCATCGCAATCAGTTCTTCGAGCTCGCGCAGCAAGCGGGCGTCAGCGAGGCGCGCATTCCCGCACTGAAGCGCCTGCTCGTCGACGCCGTCGCGCAAACCGAAACGGCGCTCGGCTTGCAGGGGCGCATCGGCGTGCTGATCGACGACCGCTACGGCCAGGATGCCCTCAACGCCGCTACCGGGCGCGGCTGGTGGATCGGCCGCCCCGTCGAACTGCCGGGCTCGCTGCCGCTCGTGTTTCAGCATGGACGCTCGGTCGGCACCGCCCTCGTCTCATGGCCGCACGAGCATGTCGTCAAATGTCTCGTGCAGTATCACCCGGATGCGCCGGTCGCCGAGCGCATCGAACAGGAGGCGCAACTGCGCGCGCTTTACGATGCCGTGCAAGCGAGCGGACACGAGTTGCTGCTCGAAGTCATCCCGCCGCAACGCGATGGGCTGCCTTCGGCGCCCGACACCGTGTTTCGCGCGCTCAAGCGGCTTTATAACCTCGGCATTCAACCGGAGTGGTGGAAACTCGCGCCGCTTGCCGCTGAGCAATGGCAGGCCATCGATGCGCTGATCGCCGAGCGCGATCCTTACTGCCGCGGCGTCGTGCTGCTGGGGTTGTCGGCCGGCGTCGAGGCACTGAGCGAGGGTTTTCGCGCCGCGGCCGCCTCGAAAACGTGCAAGGGCTTCACGGTCGGGCGCACGATCTTTCACGAGCCGAGCCGCGCGTGGCTGGCGGGCGAGATCGCTGACGATGCGCTCGTCGCACAAGTGCGCGCGACCTTCGAAACATTGATCAAAGCCTGGCGCTCGGCGCGCGGCGACGCCGGCAGTAACGCCGCGCGGCCGCATGCGACGCGGCAGGAGGCGGCGTGATGAACATGCGGATCAAGGAAACGACGATGAGCCCCGGTGCTGAGCGCACCGGCAAGGCCGATGAAGCGACCGCCGCCACGACGACAATCCGGCTGACGGCGGCGCAGGCACTCGTGCGCTATCTGGCGGCGCAACGTGTGACTGACGAAGACGGCGCTTCGACGTCGCCGCTGTTCGGCGGTGTGTTCGCCATTTTCGGGCACGGCAATGTGGCGGGCCTGGGCGAAGCGCTTTATCAACATCGCGAAGCACTGCCTACTTACCGCGCTCATAACGAACAAGCCATGGCCCACAGTGCGATCGCTTACGCGAAAGCGCACATGCGTCGCCGGATGATGGCCGTGACGACTTCGATCGGACCCGGCGCAACGAACCTCGTGACCGCAGCCGCGCTGGCCCACGTCAATCGCCTGCCCGTGTTGCTGCTGCCGGGCGATGTGTTCGTCTCGCGCGCGCCGGACCCCGTTCTGCAACAAGTCGAAGACTTTCACGACGGCGGTGTTTCGGCGAACGATACGCTCAAGCCCGTGTCGCGCTACTTCGATCGCATCGTGCATCCGGCGCAATTGCTGAACGCGCTGCCTCGCGCCATCCGCGTGCTGACCGATGCTGCGCTGGCCGGGCCCGTCACGCTTGCGTTGCCGCAGGACGTGCAAGCGATGGCTTACGATTACCCCGCCGCGTTCTTCGAACCGCGCGTCGTGCGGTTCAATGCGCCGACGCCAGGCGAAGACGAACTCGACGCGGCGCTCGACGTGCTGCGCGCTGCATCGAAGCCTCTGATCGTCGCAGGCGGTGGCGTGCTTTACAGCCATCGCGGCCCCGACGCGCTACGCGCGTTCGCCGAGCGGCACGGCATCCCCGTCGCCGAAACGCAGGCCGGCAAAGGTGCGTTGCCGTGGAGTCATCCGCTCAACGCGGGCGCCGTCGGCGTCACAGGCGCCAGTGCAGCGAATGCACTCGCGCACGAAGCCGATTGCGTGATGGCGGTCGGCACCCGACTGCAGGATTTCACGACCGGGTCCAATACGTTGTTCGCGAACGCGAAAGTCATCGGCATCAACGCCAATGCGTTCGATGCGCTCAAGCATCAGGCAACGAGCGTCGTCGGCGATGCGCGCACCGCGCTCGATGCATTGGGCGGCCGGCTCGCCGACTGGCAGGCGGATCCGGCTTGGACGCAGCGCGCCCGCACGCTCTGCGATGCCTGGCGCGAGACCGTAATCGCACGCACGAACTCACAACCGGCGACGGGCGCGCTACCGTACGACGCCCACGTCATCGGCGCCGTGCAGCGTACGAGCGCAACTTCGCCCGAAGGCGATATCGCAGTTTGCGCCGCGGGCACATTGCCGGCCGAACTGCATAAGCTCTGGCGTACGGGATGTCCAGGCGGCTACCACGTCGAGTACGGCTATTCGTGCATGGGCTATGAGATCGCCGGAGGGCTCGGCGCGAAACTGGCCCGGCCCGATCGCGAAGTGATCGTCTTCGTCGGCGACGGCAGCTACCTGATGATGAACAGCGAGATCGCGACCTCGGTCATGCTCGGCGTCAAGCTCATCGTCGTCGTGCTCGACAACCGCGGCTACGGCTGCATCAATCGTCTTCAGCAAGCTTGCGGCGGCGCGCCGTTCAACAACCTGCTGAGCGACTGCCTGCAGGGCCCGCTCGGTGCGCCCGCGATCGATTTCGCCGCGCACGCGCGCGCGCTCGGCGCATATGGCGAGCACGTGGACAGCGTCGCCGCGCTCGAAGGCGCACTCGTGCGAGCCCGCGCGGCCGACCGCACATCGGTCGTCGTCATCGATACGGACCCGGCACGCACCACCGACGACGGCGGCTGGTGGTGGGAAGTCGCGGTGCCCGAAGTGTCGCCGCGCGAAGCCGTGCGTGCAGCGCGCGCGGCCTACGAGACGAAGCTGGCGGAACGGGGTGGCTTCTCGCCTCGCAACGTCAACAACGACACCGGCAACGACGCCTGATGTCGAAGTCGCGGACACGGCAACCGACATCGACATCGCTACTTCACGCGAACAAAAGGAACGCAGCATGACCGACTTTCAAGTGCGCATCGGCGTCAATCCGCTGTCGTGGATGAACGACGACCTGCCCTCGCTCGGCGGCGAGACGCCGTTGTCCGTCGCCCTTACCGAAGGGCGCGCAATCGGCTACGAAGGGTTCGAGCTCGGCAACAAATTCCCGCGCGAGCCCGACGCACTCAAAACGCTACTCGCGCAATACGACCTCGCGCTCGTATCGGGCTGGTATTCGGGGCGCCTCGCCGAGCGCAGCGCCGAGCAGGAGATCGAGGCAGTGGGTCCGCATCTGGAACTGCTCGCGAAAAACGGTGCAACCGTGATGGTCTATGGCGAAGTCGCGCAGACCATCCAAGGCTCGCCCATTCCGCTCTATCAGCGGCCGCGCTTTTTCAGCGCGGCCCAGTGGGACGCTTACGCCGAACGCCTCGATCGCTTCGCGCAATACACGCTTTCGCATGGCGTACGCGTGGCCTACCATCACCACATGGGCGCCTACGTCGAAACGCCGGCCGACGTGGACAATCTGATGAAACGCACGAGCGACGCCGTGGGCTTGTTGCTCGATACCGGCCACATCACGTTCGCGGGCGGCGATCCGCTCGCCATGCTCGAAGCCTACGCGGCGCGTATCTGCCACGTGCATTGCAAAGACGTGCGCCCCGATGTCATCAAGCTCGCGCGCAATCGCGATTGGAGCTTTCTCGAAGCCGTTATCAACGGGGCTTTCACGGTGCCCGGCGACGGTGCGGTCGATTTCGCGGCCGTCATCGCCGGCTTGAGGCGACACGGCTATCGCGGGTGGCTCGTCGTCGAAGCCGAGCAGGATCCCGCCGTGGCGCCGAGCTTCGACTATGCCCAGCTCGGATATCGAACGCTGCGCGCGCTCGTCGATGCGGCGAGCGCAGCGAGGGAGGCAGCATGAGTCTGCTTGTGAAGGCCCAGCGCGAGGGCATGACGATCGCGCGCGTAACGCCCGAAACGGCTGCCTGGCGCTATGTCGGCTTCGCCGCGTATCGCCTCGCTCAGGATGAGCTGTTCTATGTGCATGAAAGCGAACGCGAATCATGCATCGTCGTGCTGTCGGGTGCGGTCTCGATCGAAGTCGACGGCGAACGCTATACGAGTGTCGGTGCGCGCGACAGCGTGTTCGAGGATGCGGCTCCATACGCGCTTTATGTGCCGCCGAATGTGCGTGCGACCGTGCGCGCCGAACGGGACGCGGAACTTGGCGTAGCCTCCGCTCCCGCGAAGGGCCGCTACCCGGCGCGCCTCATCGAGCCGTCGCAGATGAAACGCTCGGTGCGCGGCAAGGGGCTCAATACGCGTTACGTCTGCGACATTCTTCCGCAAACGGAGCCGGCCGAATCGCTGCTCGTCGTCGAAGTGCGCACACCGGGCGGCCATTCGTCGAGCTATCCGCCGCATAAGCACGATGCCGATCAGATCCCGGTGGAGAGCGCGCTCGAAGAGACTTACTACCACCGGTTAAATCCGCCGCAAGGCTTTGCCTTTCAACGCGTCTATACCGACGCGCGCGACATCGACGAATCCATGGCCGTCGAAGATCACGATGTCGTGATGGTGCCACGCGGCTATCACCCGGTCGTCGTGCCGTACGGATACGAGTCGTACTACCTGAACGTGATGGCCGGGCCGCAACGCGTTTGGCACTTCAAAAACGATCCCGCGCACGACTGGATCGCACAGCGCGACGCGCGGTGATGCACAGCGGCATCGCGGGCATGCCGGCGTCACACGCCATCGGGTCCCGCCTGCCGCTTCTCTTCGATCCGTAGGCGCCACGCCGAATCATCACAAAAAGTCGGCGCCCGATTACGGATCTACCCATTGTTGCGCCAAGCCCCGCGTTCGATACTTTTTTACGCGCATGGCATATCTGAGTCGGCAAACCCCTAACCGACGGCCACGCTATCTAAGTGAAAGACATCGACGGAGGGCTTATGGCACTGGATTTGTACGTTGACGGCGTACTTTACACACACGCTCTGCAACCGGTCCAAGCGCAACCGCCGCAGGTAGCCACGCCCGCCTCATCGGTCTCATCTTCCGCATCAGCCCCAGTATCGGCGCCCACGGCCAGCGCCGCACAAGTCGCGGCGGCGAACCAGCCTGCGCCGACGCAAGGAACTGCGCCTGCGCCATTCACGCCAAAGGGCATCCAGCAATTCGCCCTTCAGCAAGGCAACTCGTTCTGGGCCCTGCTCGCCAAGCAGAGCCAGTCAGTCGTCGACAAGAACGCGTTGTCGGACGATGCTCAGCTGAAACAGAACCTGGCCGCAACCCCATGGCTCGATCAGCAGGCATTCGGCAACCGTCCAGCCAACAAGCCATGCACGTTGGACCATATGCCGATCGGCGGCACGGTGACGCTGCTCGATTCGCACCGTCTCACCGACCTGGAACAGCAACGATCGGCCCTGGCCGACGCCGAACACACGTTAAGCACGCCCGCCGGTCGAAAGCTCACACTCGATGACCGCGATGACATTCGCCAGGGCGTGGTAAATCCGATCGTCGACGAGATCGTGTACGCCTCCGGCAACGGCGTGACCAGCAGCAGTCAACTCGATCAGATCGTCGCGCCGATCGCCGCCCGCGCGCCAGACGATCCCCTCTTTCAATCGGCAGTAGCGCGCGCAAAAGCGCTCGTGCTCGATAACGTGCCGCACGCCGCAGCTAACGCCGTGGAGGCCGCCACCGCCAACTCGCCCGTCGTCACTGCGGCGGACGTCGACAAGGTCCTCGCGCCGCTCGCTGCCGGCTCGCCGAACGACAAGACGTTTCAGGCCGCTCTCGCCACCGCGAAGCAACAAGTCCTCGCAGACATGAAAGCGCAAGGCCGCACCCCCGAGCAGTTGGGCCAATTGGTGCAGGACGCCGCCTCGGGCAACACTGATCAGCTGCAAGGGGACTTGCAAGCGCAGCTGTATTGCGTGGGCGAGCAAGCGTACAAAGACACGCAGGGCAATCTGACGGAAGCCATGGCGGCCATCGCCAATCGCTCCGGCGTTTACGCGAGCTACCTCGATCCGAAATTCAAGGATCAGTTGCAAAAAGCGGTGGCCACCGCCACTCAGCAAGTCACGGTGGAGCAGCCGGCGCAAAGCGTCGTCAACGCGTACAACGAGGGGCTGAAAAAGGGAAGCCCGGTGCAAGCCGCCGCGGCAGCCGCGCATCAACTGCAGCAGCTGATGGATCTGTCGCAGGGAGGCGACAATTCCGTCAAAATCACGCCCGCTCAAGCGCAAGCGATCATGGACAAGCTCAATCAAATGTCCGTCGACCCGTCAAGCTCCAAAACGGTGATCAAATCCATCACCGACGGCCTCGCACAAGGGGTGGGCAATGCCTGGGCTCATGGCCATAAAGATTCCGCCGCGGCGCAGAAAGGTCTGACCGATCTGGCGGCGGCCTTGCAGACCGTGCATGACAGCGACGGCCCGCCTTCAGACACGGCTAACGGTCAGAGACACGGCAAGGAAATCGTCGACCAGGTCTCGAAGGATCTGTACCAATCGATCGAGTCCAACTCCGACGCCAACAGCGAGATGACGGGCGAACCCGATGGATGGGTGCTGGACAGCGTAAAAAAGGGCGACGTCGCGATGTGGGCTTCGATCACCGCGCAGTTCGCCGCCCCCAAACAAAACGCGAGCGATTCGATCTTCCTGGCGCTCTCGACCGGGCTGCAGGACTATCACGACAAAACGCTGGTTCCGCTCGGCAAAGCCTTCGCGGCCGACTATGGCGTGCTCGACATGGGCAACAAGGGCTACGGCAATCTCAAGACGGCGTCAGAACTCGATTCGATAAAGGGCAAGATTCGCAGCCTGCCGGGCGACAAAACGGTTGCGGACGACAACAAGCTCGTGGACGCCCGGCATTACGTGGGCGAGGTGCAGTGGACGCTGCAGGATTACGCCACGCAGGTGGCCGGGCCCGGCAAGGGCTCGGGGCAGGACAATCCCGCGCTGCTCGAATTCAATCAGTTGATGGGAAAGGTCGGTGATCTGCAAAAGGGCACGGATTTGCACGCGGCGCACGACGCTGCCGCGAATGTCCAGGACACGCAGAGTTATTGGCAAACGCGCGTCGGCCTGAGCGTGGCGAATCAAGCGCTCAAGTTCGTCGGCAACAAAGTACCGTCGATGACCTCGAACGATACGGTGCAGGCGATATCCGCGGCGATTCTGGGCAGCAAGGCGAGCGGCAAGGATGGTTTGCTGCCCACAGCCATCAGCCCGAGCATCCTCGGGCCCATGTTCCTGCTCAACGCGAGCAACACATACAGCGCATTGGGGGGCATCAAGGGATTCGAGCAAATGGACTTCGCGGGGTTCGCTGCCGTCTATGCGGGAGTCGGGGTCAACATGACGCTCGACGCGGCCCTCCCGAATTGGAAAGAGACGGTGTTTAAGACCAACGCCGATGGCAAGGCGCTCACGCCGATGCAAAAGATGCTCGACAGGCTGTTGCCGAAAATCGAAGCGATGGATATACCCGCCGCGAGAAAGCTGGCGTATAAATCGGCGCTCTCGGCGACTTTTCAGAACTTCAGCGACGTTCTCGGTCCGATCGTCGCGGCCGCCGGCGCCGTCAATTACCTCACCAAGCCGGACGACCTGGGGCACGCCACGGCGTTCACGTTGGCGACGTTCGGCGATTTGATTCCAGCGTTGGCCAAGCAGGGGCTCAGCAGCGCCGCGAAAGACGCGGAAGCACTGACCAGGCAAAACCTGGAGAAGAGCCTGTCGCAACTCCTCGCGGATCGCGGTATCAGCGAAAAGGATTTTCAGGCGACGGCGCAGAAAATCCTGACGGACCGCATGGCGCAACACGGTACCAGCGAAGCGGACTTTCATGCATGGGAGCAGGAACTCAAGGAAGCCGGTCTCAGCGATCAGGAAGCTCAGGAGACGGTGCAGCAATTCATGAAGGAAGACATCGGTATCAACGCGAAGGACGCGACGAGCCTCGCCGAGGAGAACCTGGCAAAGGTGACGGGCAAAGACGTGTTGACCCAGATGGCGGCCGACGCAGCGGAGGGAAGCATCAAGCAGATTGGCCTGCAATTGCTGGCCGAGTCCTCCGCCGACGGGTGGACCGGCGTCGGCCTTGGATTGAACGTGCTTGCCGCGGGCACCCAGTTAGCGTTCAACATGCACGACACGGCGCATGCCACTGACGCCGAACTCACGAATTACCTCATCGCCGATGGCGTCAGGCCGGACCTGGCCAAGCCGCTTGCCGAGCATAAGACGCTGTTCTTCAGCGGCAGGGATGCCGGGGCGTACCTCACGGCGTACGCCCGATCGCAAGGGATGAGCGATGAGGACTTCGTCAAATGGCTGAATAAGATCCCGAACGCGGATGCAGCCGACGACATCGCAACGTTTGCGAAGGATGCCGAACAGCCGAGCATGGACAAGGACGGTCAATACACGCTCGATAAGAACGAAGTCGATTATTTTCAGGGGTGGCTCAAGGACAACCATTACGCGGGGCGCTAAAGCGAGGCGAAGCCACGCCAACGACGGCTGTCTGCGGCAAAGCAGTCGTCTCCCCCTGCGACCCGCGACCCGCGGCGCATGCGCGCGATCCTTCACGGTTCGCCCGACACCTGCTCCCCACGTAGATCGCGCACGTGGTAGATGAAAATGGCCCCCGCGATGACGGCGATCGTCGCGACCTTCAAGAGAAAGCGCACGGTTGCCTCGCCGCCGAGAAAATTGGCGACGAGAGACGTGCAATCGCCGATCAAGGCCATTGAAGCGATGAATAGCGTCAGATACGTCAACCACTTGCGCACCTTCGAGGCGCGCCTGGCTGGGTCGCGTGCGATCGCGCGGCGCAGCCGCCACGCAATGAGCAGGTAAACCGGCAGCATGATGATGAGCGAGGCCACGGACCATCGAACGCCAGAAAGGAACGCTGCTTCACCATGCATCACCGTAGCGGGCGGCACAGTCGAAAACGCATGATCGATGAACTTGAAGATCAGGTCGCCGAGATTGAATGCGCTGACGTAGAGCGTCGTAAAGAGCAGCAGATACATGAACGCATCGCGCGCCGACAGATACGGCGCGGGCATCGGCACGGGCACCGGATAGTCGAGGTCGGCATAGGCGGCCAACGCGCCATTGATCCGATCGGCGCTCCACCCTGCCTTGATCAGGACCGCGCGAATCTGATCACGCGACCCGCCGCGCAGCAGCGCCTCGCGGACGAACATCGCTAATTCTTCGCTCGCAGCCAAGCAGCCCCCGTCGATTGGATGAGCTCGCGCTCAGGCACCCTGCCATGTATAGGCCGCACTATAGGCGACGCCGCCGGCCGTTGCCTACCATGCGTGCGCCGGTTCGGCCTCGCGCTTGCCGGGCGCGTTCGTTTGCCGGCGGACAGCCCACATTGTGAGATGCATTGCCGTCATCGCAAGCATCGAAGCGCGCGTACCTACCTGTCCACGCCAGCGGCGATTCGCCTGCGCACGGGCTTACCGTCCGCTCCCAATGGCGATCCATTCGTCGATGGTCGTTGCATCGAGCGCCTCGACCGCACCGTCGAAAACGATACGCCCGTGCCCCATCACCGCGATACGGTCGGCCAGGCGCTGCGCCATCGTCAGCCGTTGTTCGATCAGGAGCACCGCGCCACCCTGCTCGCACAGCGACTGCAAGCATGCCTCGACAGCCGCGACAGCCTGCGGCGCAAGCCCTTCGGTCGGCTCGTCGACCACCACGAGGCGCGGCTCGCCCAAGAGCGCACGCGCCAGCACGAGCATTTGCTGCTCACCGCCCGAGAGGACGCCGGCGCTCGTTGCACGCCGCTGCGCAAGCAGCGGAAACCAATCGAATGTCTCGTCGATCCGGCGCTTCATCGCACGGCCAGTTGCGCGCTGTCCCGGCTTGATGCCGAGCCGCAGGTTTTCTTCGACGGAAAGCGTTGGAAACACTTCGCGTTGCTCGGCGACATAGCCGATTCCGCGGCGCGCAATCTCGAACGTGGGCAGCCCGACGATTTCTTCGCCGGCGAAAACGATCGAACCCGCTCGGCGAACGAGGCCGACGAGCGCCTTCGCAAACGTCGAACGCCCCGAACCATTGCGCCCGCACAACAGGACCAGCTCGCCCGCCTCGATGCGCAGATCCACGCCGTGCAGCACCTGCGCCTCGCCGTACCACGCGCAGACGGAGCCCACTTCGAGCAATACCGTCATGGCGCCGTCCTGCCAGGATCGCGGGGCGGGCCCGGAGGCACGCCCAGGTACGCCTCGCGCACGCGTTCGTCGGCGGCGACCTCCGCGGCGGCGCCGGTCGCGACGATGCGGCCTTGAACCAATACCGAGACGCGATCGGCGAGCGCAAATACGGCGTCCATGTCGTGTTCGATGACGAGCAGCGTCTTGTCTGCCATCACGGCACGCATCCACTCGATCGTACGCGCAGCCTCGTCGCGGTTCATTCCGGCTGTCGGCTCGTCGAGCAGCAGCACGCGCGCGCCGCCCGCCAGCGCAACGCCGAGGTCGAGCCTGCGCTGGGCGCCGTATTCGAGGGTCCCGGCCGGCTGATGCGCCGCAGGTTCGAGCGCGAGATCGACGAGCACGCGCTCGGCTTGGTCTTCGATCGCGCGCGAGCGCCGCCACCACAGCGCCCACTTCGAAAGCAGCCCCGGGACGCCGTGCGCGCTCTGCGTCGCAACGACGCCACACCACGCTGCACACCGCAGATTCTCGAGCACAGTCAAGCGCGCAAAGACGCGCGTCGTCTGAAAGCTGCGCCCCAGTCCCGCGCGGGCGAGGCGATGGGGGCTGCGCCTCGTCACGTCGACGCCATCGAGCCAGACCGTACCCCGATCGGGCCGCAACGCGCCGCCGATGACGTTGAACAAGGTCGACTTCCCCGCACCGTTGGGACCGATCAGCGCATGACGCTCGCCCGCCCTGACCGACAGATCGACACCGTCCAGCACACGCGCAGCGCCGAAGCGCCGGGCGACGCCTTCGAGTTTGAGCGCAACGGGGGCCGTCATCGTGGCGCTCCCTGGCGGGCTCTGATGGACGTGGCCACCCACCTCGCCATCGCAAACCGAGCCGCACCGCCAACGGCGACGAGCGCGCCGAGCATCCACCATGTCATCGCCGCGCTCAAATCGAAGACGAAGGAGCCCACGCGCCAAACGCCGCCGGCATCGGCGGCGAACCGGCGCGCATAGAGCGACTCGACCGCCACAACGAGCGCGGCAAGCCAACTCGCAGTCGCGACGCCGCCCAGCGCATACGCCACGCCGGCCACCCGTACGCCGTTGTGTGCGAAACGCGAACGAAGGGCTCGCCACCACCCTGCGATGCCATCGGGCGATCGCAAGACGACGGCGATGAACAGCAACCCGAGATAAATGGGCCATGCACGCGTCACACCGGCCATGGCGACACTAAGCCCGGTCAACACGAGCGCCCCGACCGCTGGCCCGAAAAACGCCGACGAGCCGCCAATCACGGTCGCGATCAATACAGCGCCCGAGCGCGCCATCGCCACGCTTTCGGAAGAAGCCAATTCGACGTCGATGAGCGTCAGCGTACCGGCGATACCCGCGAAGAAAGCGGCGAAGACGAACATCGCCAGACGAACGCGACGTGGATCGATGCCGAGCGCGTCGACGCGCATCGCGTTGTCCCGCACCGCATTGGCGAGCCGCGCGAGCGGTGTGCGCGTAAGCGCGAACATTGCCACAACCGACAATGCCGTCCACGTCGCAATCACCACGTACGCTTCGCGCGACGAACCAAAGGTCCAGCTACCCCACGCCGGCCCGCTGCCGCGATCGATCGCGACACCGGCCGCACCGCCGAAACCTTCGGGCAACGTCCAAACGGCAGCTGCGACCAGTTCCCCGATGCCGAGCGTGATCATCGCGAACGCGGTGCCGGCGCGGCGCGTCGCGATCGCGCCGAACAGCGCGCCGAACCCTGCACCGGCCACCCCGCCCACGAACGGCAACCACGGCAACGCCACGACGCCGCGATCGAAGCAGTGTGCCGCCGCGAATGCGCCGAGCCCCGCATACGCCGCGTGGCCGAATGACAGCAGCCCCGTCTCGCCGAGCAGCAGGTTATAAGAAAGCGCGAATACGATCATGGCCGCAGCTTGCGCGAGATAAGCGAACATCCAGCTGTCATTCACCATGGCGATAGGCGCCGCGAGCAGCAACGCGCCGATGATCCACGGCGCGCTTGCGCCAAGCCGGCGGCCAGGGGCATCGCGGTGGCGCATCGGCGCTTCTTTCGTTTCCTTCGCGTCAAGCATCGTCTTCGCGCCGTCCGAAGAGTCCACGCGGACGGCAAGCCAGCATGGCGACAAGCAGCGCGTACGGAAGCAGCGGCGCGATTTGCGCCACCGCAAGCGTCGCCCAGGCGGGCGGCAGTTGCAGGCCCACCATCTTAAACAGCGCCCCGAGAGAAGCGGCGCTGCCCACGGCCCACGTTTGAACGCAGCCGATCAGCAGCGACGCCGCAAACGCACCGCCGAGCGAGCCCAGGCCGCCCACGATGACGACGACGAAGACGATCGAACCCACCGCCTCGGCCATGCCCGGCTCGACAACGGCGAGCGGCGCGCCGATCACGCCGGCCAGCGCGGCCAGCGCGGTGCCGACCGCAAAGACGAGCGTGCCGATGCGTGCAACGTCGTGACCGAGCGCCTCGACGGCGCGCGCATGCGTCAGCGCCGCACGTAGCACGAGGCCCGTGCGCGACGTGCGCAGCAGCGCATACAACGCGGCGAGGGTGCCGAGCGATACGCACATCATGAACGCACGATAGCGCGAGAACGACGTCTCGCCCCATCTGACGAGCGGCCCGTCGAGCAGCGCCGGCAGCGCGACCGAGACGCTGCCGAGGCCCCACACGAGCTTGACGACTTCGGCGAGCAGATAGGCGAGTCCGAACGTGAGCAGCAACTCGTGCAAAGGACCATTGACGCGGGCGCGGCGCAACAACGTGCGTTCGAGCGCAGCGCCGATGACCCCGACGACGACCGGCGCACAGACGAGCGCCACCGCGAAGCCGGCATGCGTGGCGACGCTGTAGCCGAGATAGGCGCCGAGCATGTAGAAGCTCGCATGCGCGAAGTTGAGCACGCCGAGCATGCTGAAGATGAGCGTGAGCCCTGCCGACAACATGAACAGCAGCAAGCCGTAGCTGAGGCCATTCAGCGTGGCGACGGCGAATGCCTGCACGTTAATCGCGCCCTTCTTGCGCCGCGGCAACGAGCGGCGCGAGTGCCAGGCGCAACGGCTGAGGCAGTCCGGCGGGACGGCGCGTCGCCCGATCGACGTAGACATGCACGAAGTGACCTTGTGCCGCGGCTTGCTCGCTGCCTTCCCTGAACAGCCCGACTTCGTATCGCACGCTCGATGCACCCAACCGGGCCACGCGCAACCCCGCTTCCACGCGCTCGGGAAACACGAGCGGCGAAAAGTAATTGCACTGCGTCTCGACCACGAGCCCGATCGTCGCACCTTGCTCGAAGTCGAGCACGCCTGCACGAATCAGATACTCGTTGACTACCGTGTCGAAGTAACTGTAGTAGACGACGTTGTTGACGTGCCCATACACGTCGTTGTCCATCCAGCGTGTCGTGATCGGCAGAAAGTGACGATAGGCGTCGCGCGAAGCCGGCGTGGGTTTGCTCATGGTGCGCAATCCGAAGACGAAGGTGAGAACGATGTGGCAGAACGAAGCGCGCCGTTTCGATCCGAAGAACCGGGCCGGCTGGCTGTCCCGCTCATTGGCCCGCTCATTGTCCCGGCTTCTCGACGAACTCGAACGGCAGCGCCCGGCGGCGCATCCAATCGGCGAGCGCCAGCCCCGTAGCCGCGCGCCAGGGCCGCAGCCTGGCCGGTTCGACGAGACGATACTCGAGCAGCTCGGGCGAGAGCGAAATCTCGCCTTCTGCCTTGACGTGATAGGCGATGATGAGCTCGTTCTTGCGGATGAAATCGTACACGCCGACCAGTTCGGTTTCGCGCACGTACAGCGACGTCTCCTCGAGCACTTCGCGCGCGATGCCGGCCTCGGGCGTTTCGCCCTGCTCCAGGAAACCCGTGATCAACGCGAAGACGCCTTCGGCCCATGCGGCGTTGCGCGCGAGCAGAATCTTGCCCTCGTATTCGACGATGGCAGCGACGACGGGCAACGGATTGTTCCAATGGACGTAGCCGCAGGCGTCGTCGGGACAGACGCGGCGCAGCCGGCCGCCTTCCGCGGCCGCATCGGCCCGCTCGACGAGCGCGCTCGCGCAGCGCGGACAAAATCGGTAGTCGCTCATGGGTCAGAAAGAATGCGGGCAAGCGGCGCCCGATGGCCGAAACGCGCTAATTCTAGCGGCTTTGCGTCGGCCCGTGCCCCGGCTCAATCATCGACCGCGCGCGACTTGACCGCCAGCACGACGAGCCCCACCGCCCCCACGAGGAGCACGAACGCTGCGAGCCACAACGCCGGCGCGAACGAACCGACGCGTGCGGCGATCGGCGCGGCCACGAGCGGTCCGGCAATCTGACCGACCCCGTATGCAGCCGTCGCATAGCCCATCAGGCCGGCGGCGTGATCGCCATGCAGCCGCCGCGCCTCGCGCATCGCAAACAGCGTGATGGCCGTGAACGGCAAGCCGATCAAAACGCTGCCGACGGCAAAGCCCGCGGCCGTCGGGAAGACGATGCCAAGCGAGATGCCGACAGCTTGCACGATGTAGCAGCCGGCGAGCAGCAGGCGGTTGTCCCACTGCGCGGGCAGGCGTGCGGCAAGCAGCGAACCGGGGATCAGCGCAGCGCCGAACATCGGCCAAAAGAGATCGGGCCAGCTCGACCCGGGCAACGCATGACGGGCGATGACGGGCAGAAACGTGGCCGTGATGATGTAGCCGAAGCCCGGCATACCGTACAGCACGACCAGCCAGATGCCTTGCAGACGGCGCTCGGCCGCGCTCATCGGGGCCGCTGCGCCCGGTACCTGCGGGGAGCGGGAGGCTGGGTGGGCGCCGGCTGCCTTGGGCGCCGCAGCCGCGGCGCTTGCGGCGCCGCTCGCGCGCGCGAAGGTACGCCAGACGAAGGCCGTCGAGACAGCGCAAAGCGCCCCGAACAAGAGCCAGCCGAACGCGGGGCCCTGCCGCGCCGCCGCGCTGACCATGAGCCCGGTGACAACAATGCCGATACCGGGCCCGGTATAGATCACGCCACCCCACGCCGGGGCGCCGAGCCGCGTCAGCCGCGCAAGCCCCCATTGCGACGCGAACACGAATGTCCACGCACTGACGACGCCCGCGACGAAGCGAACGACCACCCACACAGGAAAACGGGTCGTCAGTCCCATCGCCAGCGTCAGGACGACGGTGACGACGAGCCCGGCACGCACCATCCGCGAGTGCTCGATCGGCACAAACGCGCAGGTCAGCGCACCGATGAAGTACCCGGCGTAATTGGCCGAAGCGAGCAGGCCCCCTTCCCGCAAATCGAGCACCCCGACGCGCAGCATCAGCGGCAACAGCGGCGTAAAGGCGAAGCGGCCGACGCCGAGCGCGACGGCCAACGCGATCATGCAGGCGATCGCAACGCGTGCGGCGCTGGCGGCCTCCGCACTCGGGCGAAAAGCGGCGCCATGCATGGAATCGGAGCGGGCCATCGAGAAATCCTCACTGCTTTCGGTTGAAGTTCGAGTCGAAGTCGAAGTCGAGGCTGAAGCGCAAGCCAGGCCTTAAGGGCTGACGATTGCCGGTGAGCCGACAAGCGACGGAGCACGCGCAATGCCGCGCCGGCAGACCATGCCATCAACCCTACCTGAAACAGCATCCGCTCTTCGACCACACCCGATAGTAGCTTGCTGCAAGAATCAAGGAAAATGAATAATATGGATTCAATCTATCTCCCGGAGAGAATCATGGATCTGGCCGCGCTGACGATTTTCCGCGCTGTCGTGCGCGAAAACGGCGTGACGCGCGCCGCCCAAAAGCTCAATCGCGTGCAGTCGAATGTGACGATGCGGATCAAGCAGTTGGAACAGCAGCTTGGCGTGGAATTGTTCGCGCGCGACGGCCGGCGCCTCGTGCTGACGCCGGCCGGTCGCGCGTTGCTGCCCTACGCGGAACGTTTGCTGGCGCTTGCCGACGAAGCCCGCCATGCCGTGCGCGAGGATCGTCCGCGCGGCCGCCTCGCACTGGGTGCGATGGAAAGCGCGGCGGCGAGCCGCCTGCCGCGCGTGCTGGCCGCCTATCACCAGCGATGGCCCGAGGTCGAACTCGAACTGAGCACGGGTACGACGGGCTGTCTGATCGATCGCGTCCGCGAATTCGAAATCGACGCGGCGCTTGTCGCCAAGCCGCCAGACGCATCGGCGCTGACCGATGCGTTCGATTGCGTACCGATTTTCAGCGAGGAGCTGGTGATGGTGACCCCGCGCGGCCACCGCGCGATCCGTGCCGCCAACGATGTCGCGCTCTCGACGCTCGTTGCGTTCGAACGCGGTTGCGCCTACCGAAGTTACATCGAGCGCTGGTATGCCGAGCACGACATCAGGCCCGCGCGCGTGCTCGAACTAGGCTCGTACCATGCCATCGTGGCTTGCGTGGCGGCGGGCGCGGGCGTCGCGGTCGCGCCGCGGTCGGTGTTGGAGTTGCTGCCGGGCGGGGCGCAAGAGGTTGCCGTTCATCCGCTCGGCGCACTGGGGATCGTGCCCACGCTGTTGATTTGGCGACACGGACACTACTGCGCGGCGCTCGATGCGTTGCGCGAGGCGCTGCTCGAATCTGCGGCTGCGCAGGACCCGCCAGCCGAGCCGCTCGCCCCTTTTCTTCGGGAGGAGCGCCCCGGCACGCCATTGACGACACGCTAAGCGCCTCGCCCGCTCAACCCGCGAGCTTCCTGAACGTTTCGAGCACCGCTTCGCCTTTGAACGGCTTGACGATCCAGCCCTTGACGCCGGCCGCTTTGCCGCGTTCTTTCATAGCCGGGCTGCTTTCGGTCGTCAGCATGATGACGTTGACCGCAGGATTCGCCAATTCGCCGCGGATCTTTTCGACCATCGTCAGCCCGTCCATATTGGGCATATTGACGTCGCTGATGACGAGTCGCACCCCCGGGTTCGTCTTCATCTTGGCCAGCCCGTCTTTGCCGTCGACGGCCGTGTCGACGTCCAGACCATTCTTGCGCAGGAAGCCTGCCACTTCATCACGGACGGTGCTTGAATCGTCCACCACCAGAATCTTTGCCATCTCTGACTCTCGCATTGATGTTGAAAGTTGGCCGCACACTCGGTCGCCGGCTTCGATCCCCGCGTCGACGTTTGCGGCCGCGCTGCAATCGAAGCAGGGTTGCGCAAGCGGCTGCCGCTAAAACAGCTCCAACTCGCCGGCGCTCTCATGGACCTGCGCCACCTGCGCAGCGAAGTCGAGCGGCTCGCGCGCACAGACGCATAACGTCGCGCGGAGCCGCGCGGCATACTCGACCGTGATGTCGTACGCGGCGACATGGTTGGGTTTGAGTTCGCTCAAATAGCTCATGCACTCGCTCGACAGCGTGTACGGCGTCGACATCCCGAGATGAGGGAAGTGCTCGACGAGTTGCTGATTGACGGCCCCGCAGCAGAGGTTGCCGATCTCCATCGCCGCCTCGCGCAACGTTCTATCCGTGGCCTGACCCTGGCTCGCGTAGTACGCGTGCGTCGCCTCATCGTCGGCGAACTGCAGTAGAAGCACCACGCGAAAGCCGATCGACGCGATCGTCAACACATGGACTTCGGCGCTCGGCCCATGCTCGTACCCGTGCCCGTGCTCGGGATTGCCGCCCACCTCGTCATCGTTGTGTCTGCGTACGACGATGGGCACGATGTCGCAGGCATGCGTCGGCTCCGTGGTCAACCGTGTGCGCGCCGCCTGAAAAAAGATGCGCTCGAAGCTGTCCTTCGCTGCCTGGCTGATCACGTCGGATTCCGTTGAAGCTTCGATTGAAACTGACCCGCAAGCGCTTCGACGCTACCAAGCGCCGCCGTGATCATCTTGCCGCCGGCCTGAATGTCCTGGAACGTCGCCGTCGTAACGAGGTCGTTGCGATCGAGACTGTCGCGGTAGCTCTTCGACAATTCCTGCGAACGCGTGGCAAGCGCACGCACTTCGCCGGCGACGATCGAGAAGCCGCGCCCCGCTGCACCCGCGCGCGCCGCTTCGATCGATGCATTGAGCGAGACCATCAGCACGTGGTTGACGATGCGCGCGAGTTCGTGATTCTTGCGATGCATGTCCTGGTTTTGCGCCATCAGCGAAATCATCTGCTCGTGCCAGCGCTCGAACGTCGCCGCGAACTGCTTGAGACGCGCCGCTTCGTCCTCGATGCGCTTCGCGTGCGCGAGGAGATCGTCATGACGCGCGAGCGCTTCGCCGAGCGCCGAGCGCGCCATCGACGCGTCGTTCGATGCATTCGCCAGTTTGTCGGCAAGGCGCCCGGTTTCGACTTCGAGTTCGCCTACGCGGGCCTGATGCGCGGCAACTGCCGCCTCGGCCCGCGCCCGCTCTTCGTCATGCGCAGCATTGAGCTGCGCAAGCGCCTCGCCGTGGGCACGCTTCGCGCGCGCGAGCACGCGCCCATGTGCAATGAGCGCCACCAACACGGCGAGCGCACATACCGCCACCGCTATCGCCAACATCCAATTCGTTAGAACCACAGCTTTCCCCGACGCTTCCTGCCAGACCTTCCTGATCGATCGCTCAGACCCACGCGCCCGCTCGCGCGGACACTCCGCTTCTGCCCGCTCGCCGCTTACGCGAGTGCGTCGCCGCGCGCCGCCTTTACGCTCGCCGCAACGGGCGCGTCCCGGCCGACGGGCGCACCCAGACTGTCGACCACCCACGCCTCCGGCAGGTAGACGATCGTCTGGAACCGCCGGAATTCCGCACCGCGGCGCTCGTCAGTGAAACGCAGCTCGATCCGTCCATGCTCGCGTTCGAGCATCTCCTTGACGGCGTCCATGCCCACCCCGCGCCCGGAGACTTCGGTCACGGCCTTGGCCGTCGAGAAACCGGCACGGAAAATGAAGCGGGCTACCGCTTCATCGCCAATTTCCTGATTCGGCTCGATCCAGCCGCGCTCGACTGCGATCGAGCGAATGCGCGCCAGCGCCAGTCCGCGACCGTCGTCGCTCAGTGTGATTTGCAGCGCGCCGGCGTCGACACCGACTTCGACCTCGATCGCGCCCGCTGCGGGCTTGCCGACGGCCGTGCGCTCGTCGGCCGATTCGATGCCGTGATCGACGCTATTGCGCAGCAGATGCGTGAAAACATCGCGCAGCGCACCGCTCGCATGGCGACGCAAGCGATAACCGTTGTCGTCGATCGTGACCGTCGGCGCGCTTTTGCCGAGTTCGCTCGCGAGCGACGGCAGCGAGTCGATCGGTCCCGACAGCGCCTGCGCGAAGCTCTCCGTATCGAGCAGTCGCAACGTACGCCTGACGGTGTCGCGCATGCCGACGAGCCCGAGCAGATCGTCCTCGCCCACCGAGTCGACAAGCCGCAGGCTTTCGTCGATATGCGACCGATCGACGACCATGTAGCGCCCGCTCTGCGGCTGATGCACGCTGCCGACGGGGCCCGTGCGGCCGAGATTGACTTCGTTGATCGTCGCATAATGCTCGACAGCCGCCTTGACGCGAGCCAGTTCTGCGATCGAGGCTTCACGGTCCCACGCCTCACCCGCGCCGAGGCGTCGCATCTCGTCGTACCGTTGCTCGGCCTCGTGAACGATGCTCGTCAGATGACGCAAACCATAGGTGCGCGCGTTGCCCTTGATCGTATGCATGTTGCGGAACAGCTCGGCCAGCGCCGACTCGTCCGCGTGCTCGTGCTGGCCGATGATCCGTTCGTTGTCGTGGATGAAGCCCTTCGCGCTCTCGACGAATTGATGAAACTTGTCCTGACTGACGGCCAGGATCTCGCCGATCATTTCGAGTTGTCGTTTTTGTTCGGTCGATTCGGCCGCGAGGCGCCGCAGTTCGGTCACGTCGCGCACGCAAAGCATGAGGCGCATGACGGTGTCGGTCTCGTCGGTGATGGCGGACCAGCTCAGATCAAGCGTCTTGATGCGCCCGTCCGCCATCGCCCTGGCGACTTCGTTGACGAGCAGATGCTCGTTGAACGCGAAGTTGATCGCGTCTTCACCGATACAGGCATGAATGGCCGCTTCGACTTGCGAGCGCGTATCGGCATCGAGGCTCGTGTCGCCGAAGACGAGCGACATGACATCGCGGCCCGCAATGTCTTCGCTTTCGAAAATCGCCTCGAGATACGCCGAGTATTCGCCATGCACGATACCGCCGTCGACGACCGTCAGGATGCCTTGCTGCATATTCTGCAACATCGCCTGAATGTCGGCCGTCTTCTGCTTCAACTGCAGCGAGCTCTGCTCGATCTTTTCGATCATGTCGTTGAACGCGGCGATCGAGCGGCCGATTTCGTCCATACGCGCGACGGGCACGCGCCGCGTGAAATCCTGCTTCGATGCGATCTCGCTCATCTCGGACTGCATGCGCATCAACGGCCGCGTGATCTGGCGATAGAGCAACACGCCGATCCCGATCAGCATGGCGATGGCGACGGCCGTCGCACCGCCGATCGCGCTCGTCGTCGTGGCGAGCATGCCGTTGAGCGCGCCGATCGCATCGTCCTTCTGGCGGTTCTTCTCGATCCGCATCGTCTCGACGATCCCTTCGAGTTCGTTCCGGTATTCGCCGACGTCCGCGAACAGGAATGCCTGCGCGAGTTCGTTCTTGCCCGCGGCTTTCATCTTTTCGGTTTCGTCGATGGCGGCGAAGTAGTTGGCGAGGCTCTCGTCCGCCTGCGTCACGAGCCCTTTCTGCGCGTGGCTCGCCGCGGCCCGTGCCTGCACCTCGAGCGACCGACGCAGTTGCTCTTGCTTCGTCGTCAATTGCGCTTGCGCCTGCGAGACCATGTTGGCATCGGGCGCATAGACAAGCGTCATCGTGGCAAGTTGAACGTCCTTCACTTCGGCCACGAGATCGCTCGACGCAAGCGCACTCGGCACGACACCTTGTGTGACCTCGCGAACCTGGTCGGCGCTGCGACGCGCTTGATACGTGGCATAGCCGCCGATCGACGCGAGTGCGACGAACATGAGCAGCACCAATAACGTGATGCGATGACGAATCGTCATGCTGATCCCCGATGCGTGGTCTATCGCGCGCGATCTTTGCCGCACGCGGATTTTGCTTTGTAGTGAATCTTTACTTCGTTGAGCGTGATTATCGAGGCGCGCTCATGACGAAGTGATGACCGAAGCAAACGGGGATGCCCAGATACAAAAAGGCCGCATGCAGCAAATCTGCAAGCGGCCTTCGATCAAGCGATGAAACCGGGTTTACAACTGCCCTTGCACCCACTCCTTGACGCCGGCAAGCGCCGCAGGCAGCTTCGCAGGCTCGGTCCCGCCCGCCTGCGCCATGTCGGGCCGCCCACCGCCCTTGCCGCCCACCTGCTGCGCGACGAAGTTGACGAGTTCGCCCGCCTTCACCTTCTTGCTCGCGTCGGCCGTCACGCCCGCGATGAGGCTGACCTTGCCGCCGTCCACGGCCGCAAGCACGATCGCCGCGTGCTTGAGCTTGTCCTTGAGCTTATCGACGGTCTCGCGCAGCGTCTTGACGTCCGCACCTTCGAGCGTCGCCGCGAGCACCTGCACGCCGGCCACCTCTACAGCCTGCGCGGCGAGTTCGTCGCCCTGGCTCGATGCGAGCTTCGACTTGAGCGCCGCCAGCTCCTTCTCGAGCGACTTGACCTGCTCTTGCACCTGCGCCACCCGTTGCGTCAATTCCGAGGGCTGCGCCTTCAGCGCGGACGCTACTGCGTTGACGCGGCTCTCGAGCCCTTGCACGTAACGCACGGCGTTATCGCCCGTGATCGCTTCGACGCGACGAATCCCGGCTGCCACGCCCGTCTCGCCCACAATCTTGAACAAACCGATGTCACCCGTGCGGTGCACGTGCGTGCCGCCGCAGAGCTCGCGCGAGAAACCCAGATCGAGCACGCGCACTTCGTCGCCATACTTCTCGCCGAACAGCGCCATCGCGCCGCCCTTCACCGCCTCGTCGTAAGGCATCACACGCACGATGCCGGGCGCATTGGCGAGCACCTCCGCATTGACGATATCTTCGACGCGACGAATTTCTTCATCGGACAGCGGGGCGTTATGCGCGAAGTCGAAGCGCGTCTTCTCGTCGTCGACGAGCGAGCCCTTCTGCTGCACGTGGCCGCCGAGCACTTCGCGCAGCGCCTTGTGCATCAAGTGCGTCGCGGAGTGATTGCGCGCCGTGCGCGCGCGGCGAATCGCGTCGATCTCGGCCTTGACGACATCGCCGACTTTCAGCCTGCCTTGTTCGAGCGAACCGTGATGGCCGATCACGTCGGCCTGCACCTTCAGCGTATCGGCCACGGTGAAGCGCACGCTCGCGTTCGCGAGCACGCCCGTATCGCCAACCTGCCCGCCCGACTCCGCATAGAACGGCGTGTGGTCGAGCACGACGACGGCCTGCTGGCCATGCTGCACTTCATCGACGGCCGTTCCGTCGACATAGAGCGCCACGATCTTCGCATCGTCGAAGATCGCCTCTTCGTAGCCGTGGAACGTCGTCTTCGCGCCGGAATACTCGAGGCCTTGCGCCGCCTTGAACTTGCCGGCCGCGCGTGCCTGTTCGCGCTGGCGCGACATCGCTTCGTCGAAGGCCGGCTCGTCCACCGTCATGCCGCGCTCGCGGCACACGTCGGCCGTCAGGTCGAGCGGAAAGCCGTACGTGTCGTGCAGCTTGAACGCGAGATCGCCGGAGAGAATCTTGCCGCCTTTGCTTTCGAGCGCGGCCAGCGCCTCGTCGAGAATCGACATGCCATGTTCGATCGTCTCGAAGAAACGCTCTTCTTCCTGGCGCAGCACGTCGGTGACGCGCGCTTGCGCATCGGCGAGCTCGGGATAAGCGCCGCCCATCTGGGCGACGAGATCGGCCACGAGCTTATGGAAGAACGCATGCTTGCAGCCGAGCTTGTAGCCGTGACGAATCGCGCGCCGCACGATCCGGCGCAGCACATAGCCGCGCCCTTCGTTGCCGGGAATGACGCCGTCGACGATCAGGAACGAGCACGCGCGAATGTGATCGGCGATCACCTTCAGCGAATTGTTCGAGAGATCGGCCACCCCCGTTTCACGCGCTGCCGCCTGGATCAGCGCCTGGAACAGATCGATCTCGTAGTTGCTATGCACGTGCTGCAGGACGGCCGCGATCCGCTCCAAACCCATGCCCGTGTCGACGCACGGCTTGGGCAGCGGCGTCATGTTGCCCTGGGCATCACGGTTGAACTGCATGAACACGAGATTCCAGATCTCGATGTAACGATCGCCGTCTTCCTCCGGCGAGCCCGGGGGGCCACCCCATACGTCGGGCCCGTGATCGTAGAAGATTTCCGAGCACGGACCGCACGGCCCCGTATCGGCCATCTGCCAGAAGTTGTCCGATGCGTAGCGCGCGCCTTTGTTGTCGCCGATGCGAATGATGCGCTCGGTCGGCACGCCGACTTCCTTGGCCCACATATCGTAGGCTTCGTCGTCTTCCTGATAGACCGTCACCCAGAGCTTTTCCTTCGGCAGCCGGTAGACGGTCGTCAGCAATTCCCACGCGTAGTGGATGGCGTCGCGCTTGAAATAATCGCCGAACGAGAAGTTGCCGAGCATCTCGAAGAACGTGTGGTGCCGCGCGGTGTAGCCGACGTTTTCGAGGTCGTTGTGCTTGCCGCCCGCGCGCACGCTGCGCTGCGCCGTCGTGGCGCGCGAATACGGCCGCGACTCCGCGCCGAGGAACACGTCTTTGAACTGCACCATCCCCGAATTGGTGAAGAGCAGTGTCGGATCGTTACCGGGCACGAGGCTCGACGAGCGGACGATCGTATGGCCCTTCGATTCGAAGAACCTGAGGAATTTCTCGCGGATTTCGGCGGCTTTCATAGAAAACTGAGGGGGGACGGTCTCGACTGGAAACCGGCCGCGCCCCAATGCACATGGCGCTGGGCCGTTTTCCCCTAAACGGCCCATTATACGGAATTGTCGGACGCACGCGCCGCAAGCGCGGCCCTGCGCTGCGCAACGACGCACGGACCCGCCTGCCAGGCCGGGCCCGGATCTGACGCGATCACACGGCGCGCCTGACGAGTCGAATGACGAAGAGGAGCACCACGGCGCCGA
Source organism: Trinickia soli (assembly GCF_002879855.1). Taxonomy (GTDB): domain Bacteria; phylum Pseudomonadota; class Gammaproteobacteria; order Burkholderiales; family Burkholderiaceae; genus Trinickia; species Trinickia soli. The sequence continues at coordinate 76,840 of NZ_PNYB01000015.1, forward strand.
TGACGGCCACAATCAGCGAGCTGAAAAATCCGCCACCGATATGAAGGTGCAGCACCGAGGCCAGCCATCCGCCGACAAACGCGCCGACAATGCCGACGATGATGTCGACGATCAGGCCGAAACCGCCCCCTTTCATGATGATTCCGGCCAGCCAGCCCGCAAGGGCGCCAATGATCAGCCAGACGATCAGACCATGTTGCATTGCGCTTTCTCCGATGTGTTTTGGGTATTCTTCCCGGCACCGACGGCGCTTGGCGGGCGCGAAGTGCCGAGCCGCTGGGAAACGCAGAATTGCTCGCTAGTCTATCCGCTGCCGGCCCGTCTGGGACGCCTCCTAACGCACGATGACGATTGTTTAATCGCATCGCCCATAGCGAGCGATTCGCCCAGGATGCAGCGATTCATGCGAGCCAAAACCGGGCGAACGGCGTGCGGGCGGACAGACGTGCGGCAGTGCATCTGGCGCGACGGCCAGTCTGGCCCAACGGCCTGGTACAGCGGTGCGGCTCGCTCGGGTAACATCCTCCCGACGCCCGCAGCCCGGCGCGGCCCCGCGCCGCCGGCCGCCCGACCGACTACACCAGGAGACACTGTTCACATGGGAGCGCTCAGCCATATCCGCGTGCTCGACCTGACCCGCGTGCTCGCGGGTCCGTGGTGCGCGCAAACGCTCGCCGATCTCGGCGCCGACGTGATCAAGATCGAGCGCCCCGGCGTCGGCGACGACACGCGCCACTGGGGGCCGCCGTACCTGAAAACGCCCGACGGCGCGGACACGCGCGAGGCGGCCTACTATCTGTGCGCCAATCGCAACAAGCGCTCGGTTACGGTCGATATCGCCACGCCCGAAGGGCAGCAGATCGTGCGCGAGCTGGCCGCCACGAGCGACGTCGTTCTCGAAAACTACAAGGTCGGCCAGTTGAAGAAATACGGCCTCGATTACGAATCGCTCAAAGCGGTCAAGCCCGATCTCGTCTACTGCTCCGTGACGGGCTTCGGGCAGACGGGCCCGCTCGCCGAGCGCGCCGGCTACGACTTCATCGTGCAAGGCATGGGCGGCTTCATGAGCATCACGGGCGAGCGCGACGCCTTGCCCGGCGGCGGGCCGCAAAAAGCCGGCGTGGCGATCGCCGATCTGATGACGGGCATGTATTCGACGGTAGCGGTCCTGGCCGCCCTGGCCCACCGCGACCGCACGGGCGAAGGCCAAGCCATCGACATGGCGTTGCTCGACGTGCAGGTGGCGATGCTGGCGAACGTCGGCTCGAACTTCCTCGCCAGCGGCAAGGCGCCGCAGCGTTGGGGCAACGCGCATCAGAACATCGTCCCGTACCAGGCGTTCCGGACGAGCGACAGCTGGATCATCGTCGCCGTCGGCAACGACGGGCAGTTTCGCAAGTTCGTCGAAGTGGGCGGGCGCCCCGAACTCGCGGACGATGCGCGCTTCGCCACGAATCCCGAACGTGTGCGCCATCGCGACGTGCTCGTGCCGATCGTGGCCGAGATGGTCAGGACGCGCGGCAAGCGCGAGTGGATCGAGGCGTTGGAAGCGGCTGGCGTGCCGTGCGGACCGATCAACGATGTCGCCGAGGTATTCGACGACGAGCAGGTGCGCGCACGCGGCATGCGGGTCGAGGCGCCGCATCCGAGCGGCGCGGTGGCCCCGCTCGTGCGCAACCCGATCCGTATGAGTGCGACGCCGCCCGAAGTCCGTAGCGCCCCGCCCACGCTCGGCGAGCACACGCAGGCGGTGCTGCGCGACGTGCTCGGCTACGACGAAGCGACCATCGCCGGGCTGCGCGGCAAGGCGGTGATTTGATCCGCCGACAGATCGGCAACTCCTCGGGCAATGAAGCGGGTAACGAAGCGGGCAATGACGCGGGCGAGGAATCGAGCAATGAACCGCCCGCATCAGCCCGCTTGTCAGCCCACCCGTCAGCCCACTAATCAGCCCACTAATCAGCCGGCAATGCAGCCGACAAGCGACGCGAGCCAGCGCCGGGCCTCTTCCCAATCGCCGAGGCCGCTCTCGGCGTTGATATGGCCGCGCGGCCCGATGTCGATGAAGCGGCTGCCCCAGCCCATGGCGCAGCGTTCGGCGAAGGCGAGCGTGCCATATGGGTCGTCGCTGCTGGCCACGACGATCGACGGGAACGGCAGCGGTTCGAGCGCGATCTCGTCATAGCCGTGGGCATCGCGCGGAAACGCCGGGCCGGCCGGATCGGGCGGCGCGACCAGCAACGCCCCGGCGATCTTGCCCAGTTGCGCAGATGACGCGAGGCGCAGCGCCCACTGCGCCACCGTCAAACAACCGAGGCTATGCGCCGCCAGGCAAATCGGCCCGCGCGGCTCGTCCGCGACTGCGCGATCGAGCGTTGCACACCACGTTGCGCGCACCGGGTGATCCCAGTCGGGCATCGCCACGCGCGCGAACGACGCCTCCAGGGCCTCCCATCGCGTTTGCCAATGGCCGGGGCCCGAGTTTGCGTAGCCGGGAAGGACGAGTGTTTTAGCCTGATTCATCGAGTGGAGCGCTGCACGAAGAGCCGCATGCGCACTGACGCATGCCGTTTGAAGGTTCGCGCGTAGTATAAGCGCCCGACCGTTCGCTCAAAGCAGAGCCTTCCGATGAACCTCGCGCAACGGCCGTGCAGCCCGGAGCCGCAGTCGCGCCGGGCCGTTTCGGGGGAGGGCCGCCCCATGCCGCTTGCGCGCCTTTAGCGCCCCGCGCCGATGACGCCGCCGACGGCGGCGCCGGCGATCGTGCCGATCGGCCCGCCGGTCAGCACGTAGCCGATCGCGCCGCCTGCAGTGGCGCCGATGGCAGCATGTTTCTGCGAGCGGGTCATCGACGAGCAGGCTGCGAGGCTCGACAACAGCAGGGCGACGACGGAAAGTTTGGCGAGCGACGAAATCTTCATGACCGATAGGCGTATGAGAACGGAAACGACGGGGCCGAAAGGGTTCCGGCAGTATGCGGGTCGCATCGTAAAAGGGCGCCGCCGCGGCCGGCAAACCGTTTTACCTCCTGTTACAGCGCGCAACAGAGGGCGCAAACCGCCGACTGACGAGCGCCTCGGACAGCGGCGCGCCTGCTTTAGGTAGAATGGTCGAATTGCCGCGGGCACACCCCGTGTACTTTCCGCCGATTTCCGACTTCCGCATGAACAACGAACGCAACGACGCTGCGGCGGCTTCGCCGTCCAATTTCATTCGCAACATCATCGACGAGGACAATCGCACGGGCAAATGGGCCGGGCGCGTCGAAACGCGCTTTCCGCCCGAGCCGAACGGTTATCTGCACATCGGCCATGCGAAGAGCATTTGCTTGAATTTCGGTGTCGCACGCGATTACGACGGCGTCTGCCACTTGCGCTTCGACGATACGAACCCCGAAAAGGAAAGCATCGAATACGCCGATTCGATCGTCGACGCCGTACGCTGGCTGGGCTTTACGTGGGAGAAGAACGGCACCTCGCATCAATACTTCGCGAGCGACTACTACGACAAGCTCTACGCGTACGCCGAATTGCTGATCGAGCGGGGCAAAGCTTACGTCGACAGCCAATCGGCCGACGACATCCGTGCGAACCGCGGCTCGCTGACCGAGCCCGGCAAGAACTCGCCGTATCGCGACCGCACGCCCGAGGAGAACCTCGACTTGTTCCGCCGCATGAAGGCCGGCGAGTTCAAGGAGGGCGAACATGTCTTGCGGGCTAGGATCGATATGGGTTCGCCGAACATGACGATGCGCGACCCGGTGCTCTACCGCATCCGCTTTGCGCACCACTACCGCACGGGCGACACCTGGTGCGTCTACCCGATGTATGACTACGCGCATTGCATTTCGGATGCGATCGAAAACATCACGCATTCGCTCTGCACGCTCGAATTCGAAGATCACCGCCCCTTGTACGATTGGGTGCTGGCCGAACTGGCCGATGCCGGCGTCTTCACGCGCCCGCTGCCGCAGCAAATCGAATTTTCGCGGTTGAACCTCACCTATGCGATCACGAGCAAGCGCAAGCTCCTGCAGCTCGTGACCGAAGGCCACGTGGACGGTTGGGACGACCCACGCATGCCGACCATCGTCGGCGTGCGTCGGCGCGGCTTCACGCCCGAAGCGATCAGGCTGTTTTGCGACCGCATCGGCGTGACGAAGGTCGATTCATGGATCGACATGAGTGTGTTCGAAGGCGCGCTGCGCGACGATCTCGACGAAAAAGCGCCGCGCACGGCGGCCGTGCTCGATCCGCTCAAACTGATCATCGACAACTTCCCGGCCGATCTGTCCGAGCCCTGCACCGCACCGGTCCATCCGCATCACGCCGAGCGAGGCCAACGTACGTTCCCGATCACGCGCGAACTGTGGATCGAGCGCGACGACTTCACCGAAACGCCGCCGAAAGGTTATTTCCGCTTGTTCCCCGGCAACAAGGTGCGGCTGCGCTACGGTTATGTCATCGAATGCACGGGCGCAGAGAAGGACGACCAAGGCAATATCGTCGCGGTCCACTGCAACTACTTTCCCGACAGCAAATCGGGTACGGAAGGCGCAAACAACTACAAGGTGAAGGGCAACATTCACTGGGTCAGCGCGGCAAGCGCCGTCCCGGCCGAAGTCCGCCTTTATGATCGCTTGTTCAAGGAAGCGCAACCCGATGCGGGCGGACGCAATTTCCTGGAAGCGTTGAACCCCGATTCCAAGCGCGTCGTGCAGGCGTACCTGGAGCCGGGCGCCGAAGCGTTGCAGCCCGAAGATCGCTGCCAGTTCGAGCGCCACGGCTACTTCGTGGCCGATCGCTACGACTCGAAGCCGGGCCGGCCCGTGTTCAACCGCATCGTCGGCCTGCGCGACAGCTGGGCCAAGTGAGCGCGACAGCCCTATAACGTCTGGTGCAGTTCGGCCAGCGAAAGGGCTGTGGCGAAAAGCCGCGTGAGGCTGCCGCTCGCATACTGGCTGACCGCGTGCGGCGCGACCCAGCGGAAGGCGTCCATTTCGGGAATCGGCGCGCCGTTTCTGCGGCTCGGAAACATCGAGGTGCAGACGCAGCGCGCGAGATCGACTTCGCCGTCTTCGACACGCGCCGCGAACAGATGTAGATCCTTGTCGCGTCGATAGGCGAAACGGCCCAGATCGACGAGGCGCGCGGACGCGAGTTCGATGCCAGTTTCTTCGCGCAGCTCGCGCAAGGCGGCGCACAGCGGCGTCTCGCCCGGGTCGGGCTGCCCCTTCGGGATGTCCCAATGGGATGTTTCCGTGGCATGGGCGAGCAATACCTGTCCGCGTAGATCGAGGACGACGACACCGCATGAAACCGTCCGCTCGGTCATCGACGCCACCCTGACCCGATTCGCACCGCGCCGCTGCGCCGCGTAGCGTCCCCTTGCACGTCGTCCTCCGGTAGTGGATTGGTTACCGGATGATAACGGCCCCCGGCTGGCCTGAAAACAACGACCGGGCCACGGGCACAGCGCGCAATCACGGCTGGGCTGAGGCGTTCCCATGGGCGATCGCACGCTCGATCGCCTGCTTGAGCGCCAGGAGCGGAGCCTGTGCCCCGCGAGGCTCGTCTAACGCCTGTTGAAAACGAGCGGCGGCATCGGCCACCTCTCGCAATTGAAACCACGCCGCCGTACCGGCGATCGCATGCGCGACCTCACGCACGCGCTGGCTGTTGCCTGCAGTCGACGCCGCCCAAAGCGTCTCGAGATCGGCGGCCAGCGTCTGGCTCAGTTGTCGCCAAAGGTCGTCGCGCAGGTCGTCGTCATCGAAACCGGCGCCGCCCGTATCCAGCAATCGATACCGAACGAGCAGTGCCCGCAATTGATCGAGCGACAACGGCTTCACGTACACCTCGTCCGCGCCCGCATCGAGACACGCTTCGCGCTGGCGCGAAGTGGCATCGGCCGTCAATGCGATGAGCACGGTACGCCGGCCCGTTTCGCGTTCGCGACGCCGAATGCTCCCGATCAGCGCCACGCCGTCCAGGACAGGCATCGCGCAATCGGTGATCACCATCGCGTAATCGCCCTGCCCGTATGCGCTCAGCGCCTGTGCGCCGTCCTCGGCCAGATCGCAATCGACCACGTTCAGGTTCGCGAGTTGTCGCCGCAGCACCTCGCGATTGATGGGCTGGTCTTCGACAAGCAAGATGCGCCGCGCGGCGCCGGCCGAGGTGGCCGCTCTCTGCGCACCGCATTTTTGCTCAATGCCGTCTTCCGGCGCGACGGGCGGCGCACTGGTATCGAGTGGCAGCTTCAGAGTCAGCGTGATTGTCGTCCCGCGACCGAGCTCGCTCTCGAGCTCGATCGCGCCGCCCATCCGCTCGATCAGCCGTCGGCAAATGGCGAGCCCCAGACCCGTTCCGCCGTAACCGCTCGCCACGGTGCCGCGCGCCTGGGAAAACGGCGAAAACAATCGCGCCTGATCGTCGGGCGAAATGCCGATCCCCGTATCGACAATCCGTATCGATAACGTCTGATGCGTAGCCGTTTCGTCGATCGCATCGATCGCCAGCGACACCGTGCCTCGCTCCGTGAATTTGACGGCATTGCCCAGCAGGTTGAGCAGCACTTGCCCTAAACGCTGTCGATCGCCGATATGGCGTGACGCGACGGCCGGCGAAACATCGCGCAGCAAACGCAGCCCCTTGCGCATGATTTCGGGCGCCACGAAACCCGCGGCCCGCTCCGCGATTTCAACGATGCTCATCGGCGCCGATTCGAGCGAAAACTCGCCGTTGTCGCTCTTGGCGAAATCGAGAATGTCGTTAAGGATCCTCAGCGAGAGATCGGCGGCATTGCCGGCCATTTCCACCAGATGACGATCGTCCTTCGCGAGCCCGTCGTGATCGAGCAGTTGCAAGATGCCGATGATGCCGCTCATCGGCGTGCGAAGCTCATGGCTGACCGTCGCAATGAACGAATCGCGTGCCCGCGCCGCTTCTTCGGCCTCGTGCTTCGCATCGATCAGGGCAGCGTGAGACTCCTTGGCCTCGGTGACATCGTGCAGATAACCGCTCCATTCGACGCCGCCGCCTTCGCGCATGCGCGGTTCGGCCTCGACGTGGAACCATGCTTGATGACGGTCGGGCATCTCGAGCATGAACTCGGCTCGCACGCGTTCCAACGAGCGTGCCGACCTGAGGAACATCTTGGTCAGGCGCCTGCGTTGCTTCCGGTCAAGCGCGCGCATGAACTGGGCGAAGGCATCGCCCGCGTGCGTCTCGTGCGACCGCACCAGCGCATCGGCGCGACGGTTCACAAAGACGAGTTCGAAACGCGGACGTGCCGCGCGCGCAAGCCGCACCTGGAATACGACGGAGGGCAACGCCTGCGTCAATTCGACGAGACGGCGTTTATGCTCGAGCTCTCTGCGCTCCATGCGGCGCAGGTCGGAAACATCGACGAACGCGCATAGCACCGCGGCACGGTCGTCGTCTTCGCCACTGCAAAGCCGCACCCAATAAACGGCCTCGTGGGTCGTATCATCGGGGCCGCGATAGCGCAGCTCGCCTTGAGCGGGACGGCCCGTCTCGATCACGGCGCGCGCCGCCTGCGCGAATACATCGACGTCCATGTCCCGCCCCGGCCCCTGCGGCGGCAGCATCTTTCCGACGACATTTTCGGAACGGACGCCCACAGCCTGCTCGTAGGCGGGATTGACCGCGACGTAGCGGCCTTGCGCGTCTTTGACGCAGACAGGAATCGGCACGGTATCCATCAACAGCGCTTTGAATCGCGTCTCGAAGACCAGCTCGCGTTCGGTTCGGCGGCGATGACGCACTTCCTTGCGAAGACGCAGCATGTTGAGCGTCAACAGCGCGAGAAACACCACGGTGATAACGGCGATCGGCGCAAGCACGAATCCGAGCCTGCGCGGCGCGATGCCGAAGGTGAAGCGCGTCGATAACCAACTGTTTTGGATGCGCTCGCGCTCCGCCTCGGGGATGCCGGACAACACGCGATTGATCAGCGGCAGCAGCGGCGCAAAGCGAGGCGCGACCCCGAACGATAAATCCTGGATGCGATCGGCCGGTGCGGCCACGCGCAGCGTGCCCGCGTAGCGCTCGCGCACGATGCGGTCGACCACGCCGAGATTGCCGATATACGCAAAAGCGCGTCCCTGCGCCACGGCCTTCAGCCCGTCCTCGGCCGAGCCGACCGACACGCCGTGGACGCTGGGCAGACCGGGAAAGCGGACGCTCGCCGTTTGCAAATCGCCGACGATCGCCACCTGGGCGCCTTCCAGATCTTCGAGGCTGCCGATGAAGGGCGCCGTCTCTCCCGTCACGATCACGAGCGGATAGCGCACGTACGGCACCGACAAGGCAAAGCCCGGCGCCAGTCCGTCGAACTGCGACACCGCAACGACGATATCGATGCGGCCTTCGTTGGCGAGCCGGATCGTTTCGCCCCACGAGCGCGTGGGGACGAGGCGAAAGCGAATTCCGAGCGTGTTCTGCAAAAAATCGAGGTAATCGGCCGAAATGCCGTCAATGCGACCTTGTTGATCGACGAATGCCATCGGCGCCCAATGCGGGTCGACACCGAGCCGCAACGGCGGCAGCGACGCGAGATAGTTGCGGTCGGCCTGCGTCAGCGGCAGGTGCAGGTCGTGAGAAGGGTGCGGCGAATCACTGTGATCGGGGTGAGGACACGCGACGAGTACGACAGTCGTGAAGAGACAGACTGCCGCGCGACACCCGGCTCGCAGGAGGCCGGAAAGAAAAGCGGCATTCACTGTGGGCAATGCTCGTGCGCTCGCCAATACTCGAGCAGCTCCTGGTTCGTCGTTACCCCGAGCTTGTGCTGCGCGCGCACTTTATGTGCGCTGATCGTCTTGACGCTGCGATTGAGCCTTTCCGCGATCTGCGCAGCCGTCAAACCATCTGCGGCGAACAGGCGAATGACTTCCATTTCGGCGGTCGTCAACGCGGCTTCTTTGCCGACGCGTGCGCCGACGAGGTTCATGCGCGCCAGCAACGCCTCCACGCCGGGACTGACATAAGTTCGCCCCTGCCCGGCCGCGACGAGCGCACTGTGCAATTCACTGACGCCGCCCGCCTTTTCGACGATGGCCTTCACGCCTTTCGCGATCAGCTTGTTCAAAATCGCCGCGTTGCGAAGCGCAGTGACGACAATGATGGGCACACCCGGGCGGATTCGTTGCAATCGGTCAACCAATGCAATGCCGTCACGCGTCCGCGTGCCTGGCATCGATAGATCGGTAACGATCACATCGCATGGTTGGGTTTGTACGGCGGCGATTAATTCGTCGGAGTTGGCGGCCTCCGCTATGACTTGCCCGACATGGCTGGCCTCGATGGCGAGCCGGATGCCATAGCGGACAATGCCATGATCCTCCGCCAATATGATCTGCAATGGTTTGTTCACGACGTTGTATGCCTCTATCATCGGCCGGCGGCCCGATTGAGCCACCGATACGGCCGGCTGCTGCGTCGCGCTTTGCCACATCGGGCGCTTTGCGGTTTCGCCTCGCGACCAGCCCGGTGAGGTGGCACGTCGGCGCTTATCGAGAAATAATAGTCACGGCCGGCCAATGTTGAACTTTAGGGACGTCGTGCAGATCGGCGAATAAGAAAATTCTCGAATAGTGGAACAAAGTGGAGGTTTGCAATCGATTTCGGCGCCCGATCCTTGGCCGATGTTCAGATTTCAAAGCGCCTTATCCGTCGAAGCGTTTGCATCTGATGTTCCGATAGGCGCGGGGGAACAAAGCGACGCCATCAATGCGTCGAAGTCGAGGCTCCATTCGCCATGGTCGCTCGCGAGACGACAGCACCCCGGCGCCAACGCATCATCGATCATCACGGGCCAAGGAGACGTCAGCCGCGCGGAGCAGTACGTGGATGCGTCGGCGGCGCATAAATGCAGGCTGGCGCCCGGCTGTGGGCCTGCCGCTTTCGCAAGCTCATCGCGAACGATGCGTAGCCGCACTTCGGGCTCGATAGCTGCACCGAGGCGGGTCAGCGCAACGGTCAGCACAGCATCGAGCGTCGCCTCGATATGCCGCGTGAGGGAAGCATGCGCGAACCGATATGATTCCTCGAGCGCCCGGGCCCGCGTGATCAACACCAGCTCCGCGTCTTTCTCGCGAGCGCGCCGGGCCGCTGCCGCGCCGGCATCAATGGATGATGCCGTTTGTCGCGCATGCGCCACCATCGCGGCGGCAGCCCGACGAGCGCGCTCGACGGCGGCTGCGACGTCACGCAGCTGCCGGACCTCGTCGTATCGGTAGACAAGCCGGGTGGGTTTTACGTCGTCGTCGGACGACAACGCAATGCGTCTCGCGGTGAAGCTCATTTCGTGCAGCCGGCGGCCGACTCGGTGCAACAGTGTCTTATCACGGCGCTGCAGATCGACAGGCATCGGCGTGTGTGGATCGATTCGATCAAGAGCGGATGTGCAGTGGCGTGGGCGTTCGACGGGATCGAACACCTCGCGTCGCCGGCCTCGGTCGCCCCGTTCAACCCGTTCGATGTGCCTGCTGCGCCCCAAGGACCCGACGCGCCGGGCACCTCGGGCGGCGCCAGCATTGCGAATCGAGCCGCGGCAGGAGGCCAATCGTTGCGGGCCATGGTACTCAGTACTGCCACCCCGCACGCATGCGAGAGCGATGGATCGCGCGAAGGCGCAACCACACTGGCATGCAAGCAATTGGCGTCGCGGTACCGGAGCGCTTGCCTCAACCATCGATCGGCCGGGTCGGCGCATGCGAGTGTTACCGCCGCACCGCTCCGCAGCAACGCGAGATGCCCCAGCACTCGCACCACGCCGTGGACGATGTCAGGAGGCGCATGGACAAGGGTGATCCATCGCTCGTCGGAAGGTGCCGACCACCGTTTCGGTAGGCTGAAGCAATCAGCCCACCCGCTGTAAAACAGCCGCGCAGCGTAGCGATCGAGGTCGCTCCTCGGGGCGCCATATCGATCATGCCACCCGGGCGCGGCCCAACGCCATGACTCCGACCAAAACAGGGGAACTGCCTCAACCAGCGCTTGCATGCCTGCCTCCGCCATCTCCCTTTGGATCGTCTTCGCTTTGCCTTGCGCTTTGGCCGTTGCCTGGCGCCGCGGTTTTCCCTCCGGTTGTCCGTAGGCGGGACACACGACGCCGCAGTCGCTCACCGAAGTAGCCGAGCGCCACGGCTGCGCACACGAGAGCGACCCACCACGCCGTGGGCCTCGCGGCGCCCTTTCGCACCACGGCGCCTGCGGGCGCGACCGGCTGCTCGGGCACAAGTAAGACCGTTATGCGACGATCGTCCTCGCCAGCGAGCCCGGGCGCACCGTTCTTGACGAGCCGGGCAATGCCCGGCATGAGCGGCGCCAGATCTACGCCGGCGCGATGTTTGAGCAGGACCGAAGCCGAGGCCGGCGCAAGAGGCGCGCCAGGCGATGGGCGCTCCGAGGGGACGACCCGCACGCGCGCCGCTGTGACGCCATCGATGTCCATCAGCGTTGCTTCCAGTTCGCGTTCGATCGAATGGATACGACGCGCGCGCTCTTCAAGCGGAGTCGGCGCAATGCCGCGCTTTCCCAACGCCTCGTCGACGCTTGGACGATCCGGTCGCAACAACCCGACCTCGTGCAGCGCCCGCATGGCGCGCGGGATTTCGAAATCGGCCACGTAGAGCATGACGCCGGTCTTCTCCGCCTTGCGTTCGACGTCGATACCGTGACTGCCGAGCACCGCTTCGATTTCGCTGGCTTTGCGTACGTCGGAAGCCAGATGCAACTGCACTTTCCGTTCGCAACCCGATAACGCAACGATTGCGACAACCATCAACAGGCCGTTCAGCGCGGCGCCCGCTCTGCGTCTCATATCGAAGGATTCAGGCCGCAGTGGCCAACTGCCGCAGCGCGCCAGCCGTCACGCCGACGAGCTTCGCGCTCCACATGACGCTCATGTTGTACGACGCCATCGCGCGCGCCTGGCGATGCATATTCGCCGCGAGGGTTGGCAGATCAGGCCGCGCGGCCCAAGCGGCGCCGATGTCCTCCGACCGCGCCTGCGCCTCCACCCGGTGACGCGCCACGGCGTCGAGTTGTCGTGCGAGCGCACTGAGCGTCGAGCCGCTCGAGCCCATCGCCCAAGCCTCGCTGCCGCCGAACGAAGGCGGCAGGCCGTGCTCCCGCGCACTGGCCAGTGCAACGGCAAACGTCGCGCCCGGGTAATCCGATTCCGATGTCGCGCCATAGAGCGCCCCACTCGTTCGCCCGATGGTTGGCAACATCGCTTCAGTACTCCCTTCGATCATGGCCGCAGTTGCTGTCCGATGTTTCGCAGCGCGTTGACGAGTTCGTTCTTCGCATGCCCCTGAATGAACGCCAACGCGTACGCGGCATCCACGTGCCGCTTCTCCTGTGCAAATGTCATTCCGGCGTGCGCCGCCCACTGCGCCGCAACCCCCTGCTGCGCCACGCGCGTGGCGAAACCATCTGGCCTTTCGATCATGTTCATTGCCTTTCGCGAACGGGCGCAATCGTGTCGCGCCCGTTGACCTGCGGGTGACACGTTAGAAGTGAATGCCTTGCGCAGCTTTGATGCTGGCGTTCTGAGCTTTGGCTCCCGAATCGAGATGGCCGCTTGCAATGCTGTTCGCCGTATCGGTCATCATCTTTTGGATGTTGGCCTCGGTCTGCATCTCCATTGCCCTCAACTGCATCGCCTCCTGCCGTTTCAGGACGCGCTCCATCTGATTGACTCCCGAGCCGCCGGGCGAGCCTGCCGCGTCCGGCGCCGCCGCGTCCGACGAACCGGACAGCGCCGACACGACCGACGAAGCAAGCGTTGCAAGCGAACTCACCGCGTACATCGCGGGAACTACGGCTGCCATGGTCATGAGAGGACTCCCTTTTTTTGCCGCTGTTTGAACTGGCACTCTTCCGCGGCCTCAACGTCGCACGCCGGAATTGCCGACTTAGTAACGGCGACCTCGCCGCGGTTCCGTTTCTTCGGCCGAAAACGATGCGACCTTCGCAGCAACCTGGCCCGCGGACCCTCCACACGTTACGTCGTCTGATTTTTTTCCCATGACGATTCAGTGAGCCCGAATGTCCCGATCATGCGTGAATCGCCATCCCAAGAGTTTCGATCCGAACATGATTTCGACGCGCTCGAATGCGGTCCCATCGGTCGCCGCTGCGGATCGGTCCATAGAATTCGATGACTGGTACCGCGCGCACGGCCGCGCGATCTACCGTTTCATTGCCCGTCGCGTGCGCAGCGCCGAAGATGCCGAGGACATTCTGCAATCCACCTATCTGGGTGCCTGGGAAAATCGCATGTCGTATCGGGGCACTGCTCAGCCCAAGACATGGTTGACCGCCATCGCGCTCAACGTCGTTCGCAATCACGTGGGCCGTGCGTCCGATTACCGCTTCGTAATCGAGCGATTCGACGATCACGAAAACGAACTGGTCGATACCCGCGCGCCCGATCGCTGCATGTCGGTCAAGCAAACGTTCCTGCGGTTCCTCGAATTCGCACAGTCGCTATCGGTCGAGCAGCAGCGAATGCTCGAGCTGTTGTTCATCGATAACGTCAGCTATGTCGAGGTGGCGGCGATACTGGGAATTCCGGTCGGCACCGTCCGCTCGCGCCTGTCTCGCCTGCGCTCGAAGCTGGATAGGCACTTCGAGCGGACAGGCGGCCCGTGATGCGCCTGGGTCCCCATTCCCGTCCTTGTCAGAACCAGTCCACTCCAGCCCGATGACACCACCACTCGCCGAAACGCAGTTGCTCAACGCGCTACGCCATGCCGAACACATCCGTCGCACGATGTCGCCCGCCGATCCTTCGCGGTGGCAAGCGTATGTCGAGTCTTTGCGCGGCGTCTCGCTGGCAAACTGGAGCGCAACGACCGACCTGCAGATGCGATTCGCATTGGTGCGTACGATCATCAACGAAATCCGATGATGGTCGTGTCGCTACGGATGCTCCTGTTCCGTCTATTGCTGGCCGGTCTTTGCGCGTTCGCTCCGCTCGGCACGGCGAGCGCGATGGCGCAGAGCAGCGACCCGCTGGCCGCGCCCTACGCGCTCGACGCGTCGAATCAGCGCATTCGCGACGTTCTGCATCGCTTCGCGGCCGATCACGGTCTGGCGCTGCGCATCGAGCCAGGCGCACAACGCGATTGGAGGCCCGCAAGGCTCGACGGGTGGGTGCGCGGCGAAACCGGTCGCGCCTTCCTCGAGCAACTCGCGCGCGCTCATCGCTTTTCATGGTTTGCTGCGGATCGAAGGTTGTACATCGGTTCGGCACACGATTCGTCCGTCGAGCGCATCCCTCTCGGTGGCACGCGCGCCGATAGCGCACGCGCCGCGCTGAAAGCGGTCGGCATCTACGAAGACCGGTTCGGTTGGGGCGAGCTCGACGGGCAAGACGCCGTTCTGGTGGGGGGGCCCGGTGCTTATCGGGCGCTTGTACGCCGTTTCATCGCGGGGCATGCGAAGGCTCAGCGCGCGGCAACGGAACCCGAAGCGATGATTTTCCCGCTGCGGTACGCGAAAGCCGGCGACGACCCGCCCACGGGTTCCGGCTCGACGCGTCGGCCAGGCGTCGCCGCCCTGCTTCGGGAGTTGCTCGCACCGGGCACCGCCGTTAGTCAGCCAGCCTTCATCCTGCCGGCCGAATCGGAGGTTGTCCCGCCGCTGCCCTCTGTGATGCCTTCGCTCACCCAGTGGGCCGGGTACGCACCGCCCCGCTCCCAGTCCGTGCCCGCAACAGCCCGGCCGCGCGAGGCGAATCAAGCGGCCGCATCGGCGATCTCGCCGGTGGGAATTGTCGCCGACGACGCCACCAACTCTGTCATCGTCTGGGCCGAGCGCAGTTGGCGAGCCGATATTGAGCGGCTCATCGATGCGCTTGATCGTCCCGCGGCGCTTGTCTCGATCGACATCCTCGTCATCGAATCGGATTCAAACACCGTCATGGCACTCACCGCCGCGAGCGAAGACAACGAGGCAGGATCCGTCGCGAATCCTTCGCCGTTTGCGAACCGGATCGCCCAGGCCGTTGCCGGGCAGCGCGTGCGCGTGCTCAATCGTCAAACGCTCGTCGGCCGCATGAACACGCACACGGTCCTCGCGATCGGCGCCGAGGCTTCGCATACCGGCGCGCCCGCGGACAAGGCCGACAGCGAGCAGGCCAACGGGCGCAGTGGCCATCGCGGTGACCGCCTCGACCTGACCGCCCGCATCGTGCCCGCGGCAGGCGAGGGCCAGCGCACGACCGCCATCGCCGTGGACGTCGACCTCCTGATGGCTCAGCCGACGGGGCTGCCCGGGCAAATATGGGCTAACACGAGCAGCGTCAAATTCGAGACCTCCGTGACGCTCGAAGACGGCGCTCAACCACGATTGATCGCAAGCTATCCCGTTGCGACTGCACGTGCCGAGCAACGCGCCATTTTCATCAGCGCCAAGGCGCTCTAAGACAACGCTAGCGCGCAAGCACCCATGCTCGAACTCCGGATTCTTACTGGTCTACACCGCGGCGCCGCGCTTCCGCTCGACGGCGACGAACTGCGTATCGGCAGCGGCGGCCAAAACGATTTGATATTGCTCGATCCGGGTATGCCGGAACATGCGGGGATTCTCGAACAATCCGGCGATTCGACATGGCAGTTTCGCTCCCTCACAGTCGCCAACAGGCGCGGCGCATCGGCCGAGGCCGCCCACACCACGGTCGCCGCCGGTGCGCGATGGTTCGCCGGCCCGGTGTTGATCGGCTGCGATGAGGAAAACGCGCCCTGGCCTTCCGCTGCCACTCACGCGAGCACGCGACCATCGGCCAAGCGCCCGTTCTCGTTGCGGACGAAGACCGATGCCGCCCTTTTGGCGACAGCGCTGGCAGCGTTGGCAGCCGTGCTCGCCATGCAAGCACTGGGCGGGCAGTCCACGGCCGATCCCGAGCACCACACGGCGAGCGCACCGGCCGGGCAACCGGTCGGCGACGCGCGACATGTGACAGAGCCGTCCGTTGGCCAGGCCTCCGACCCGCAGCGCGAGCGCGTGGTCACAGGACTCGTCTATCCCGATCAATCCATCAAACGCCCCCCGTTCGCTATCCGCAGTGCAAGCAGCGGGCCTTACGGCTTTATCGTGACTGACGACGATCGCATTCTGATGCCGGGCAGCCGCTGGCAATCCTTCACGCTCGTGCGCATCGAACCGGGACGCGCCGTCTTTACGGGCCCCTACGCCGCGGAGTTGACATGGTGACGCGCGCTCCCATCGGCCCCATGAACACCGCGTGGTCCGCAGGCGCCGCTCCTGGCGACACAGACGAGCGTCTTACGGCATGGGCCTGCCGCGCTCAGGCGCGGCTTGCTCGCGCGCAGGCAGTCGCGTGCCACGGCCGCGTCGAGAGCGTCAGCGCGACGCTCATCGTCGCGATACTGCCCAGGTGCGCGATCGGACATCTTTGCGAACTGCAGGCTTCCGATTCGCCCGCGCCCCCGATTCTGGCGGAAGTCATCGGCTTCGACGGCCAACGCGTGCTCCTTGCGCCGCTCGGTTCGATAGAAGGCATCGCGCCGCGCATGCCGATCCGCGCACTGGGCGTGCCGCACAGCGTGCGCGTCGGGCCGCACTTGCTCGGTCAGCTGCTCGATGGCTTCGGTCGTCCAATGCGGCCGGGGCCGACCGCATCCGCTGCCGGTTCGACATTCCGCCGCGTGCTTGCGGCGCCCCCGCCCGCCGCCGATCGTCCTTCCACTCACAAGCGGCTCGTAACGGGCGTGCGCGCCGTCGACGCATTGCTGACGCTTGCACGGGGCCAGCGCGTGGGCCTGTTCGCCGGCCCCGGCTGCGGCAAGACCACGCTCCTTGCGGCGCTCGCTCGCGGCATCGACGCTGACGCCATCGTCTTTGCACTCGTCGGCGAGCGCGGTCGAGAACTGAATGCGCTACTCGAACGCGAGCTCCCTGCTGAGCTTGCCGGCCGCACCGTAACGGTCTGCGCTACGTCCGACACGACGCCCATGGAGCGCGTGCGCGCGGCGTTTACGGCCACCGCCATCGCGGAGGGTCTCTCCGAGGACGGCAAGCACGTGCTGCTGCTCGTCGATTCGTTGACGCGGCTGGCGCGAGCCCAGCGGGAAATCGGCCTGGCCTCGAACGAACCGCCCGGCCGATCGGGCTATCCCTCTTCGGTCTATGCCATGCTGCCGCGCCTGGTCGAGCGGGCGGGCGATCGAAACGACGGCTCGATCACGGGCATCTACACCGTTTTGACCGAGACTGAACACAGCGATGCGATCGGCGACGAAGCGAAATCGCTGCTCGATGCGCACATCGTGCTTTCGCGCAAGTTCGCCGAGCGCGGACAGTTTCCCGCGGTGGACATTATCGCGAGTCAAAGCCGGCTGATGCCGAACGTCGTCACCGATCCTCATCTGCGTGCCGCCGAACGCGCTCGCAGGTTGTGGTCGTGTCACGCCAATCTCGAATGGCTGCTTGCGCTCGGGCAGTACGAGCCCGGACAGGATGCGGCAGCCGATGAGGCCATCGCGCGGCACCCGCGCCTCGTCGATCTGCTTCGACAAGACACCCGCATACCCGCTCTTTGGGAGAACACGCTTGAACGTCTGCATGCCGCCGTCGATGAGCCCTAACGCGGTTCGCGCGGTGCGTATCAACCACGCGATCGAGGACGAATCGTCCGCTTCGAGGCTGATTCCGCCGCACATCTCGCAAGCGCTGCTTGGCTTGTCCGACACGCGTCGACAGCGCGCAGCCCGGCTTTTGTCGTTAGCGGACCGGGAACGGCGTCGCTCATTCGACGAATTGCAGGGCGCGGAAATCGAACTTGCCTCACTGGCGGCTCGCACGGAAGCAGTCGAACGTGAATCCATCAGCGCCATGCGAAATCGTCAAGCGCTGGTCCGCGACATTCTCGCTTTGCATGCGGGGCAAGCGCGACACGCGGCCCGACTCGCAGCCAACGCGGAGCATGTTCGCGCGTGCGCAACACGATGGGAACACGCTCGGCAAATCTACGCCCGTCGCATCCTGCAATGCCGCGAGATGAATCGCAAGCACGAGTGCCTCCGAATGTGGCTCGAGCGCTTGGAAGAGGTGAGTCAGCGATGATCGGCGTCGACACTGAGTTCGGCCCGCATCCACTGCCAACGGCCTCGCAAGCCGGGACGCATCCGCAGTGGACGCTCGAATACCGTTCAAACGCGCGTGGCATGCGAGGCGCGCAAGATCTCAACGGACCCGCGTTCCCGGCCGAAGCCGCCGTTCGCCTGGCTTTGCCCGGTGGCGAGGAAACGTTTCGGACAACGCTTTTTCTGCCGGATCGCGGTCGCTTTCACATGGCTGTCCGCTACCAGCTATCGCATCTCGATATCCGCGTCGATTGCGACACGCGGCTTGGTTACGACTGGCTCTCGCGCCAACGACATCAGCTTGAATGCGGACTCATGCATACCTTCGGCCGTCCTACGCGCATGGACGTGACGCTGCGCGGGTGCGCATGAATCGTGCATCCGCCCCGTCCGCTTCACGCCTGCCGCTGAGGCGCATCGATTCCCTCGCCAACGCCAGACATCGCCTCGCGCAGCCGTATCGCATCGTCCGTCGCTTACCGAGCGGTGACGATGCGCAGTGGCTCCTTCGCCGAGACGAAGGCCCCGCAGTTCCGCTGAACGAAGGGCTGGCGCTGTCGACCCGCTTCGGGCCGGTGCTGGCGTTCGATTACGGCCCACTGCTGCTGGCCTGCGGCGGAATCGATATCGGCGACCGGGTGCGGTCGGACGCAGGCTTGGCGCAGGCGCGCTACGCCTTTGCAGCGCTGCCGTCGACACTGCAACGCGCACTAGGCGAGCCCACCGTCGCCGATGCCCGTGCTGGCACCGCGCTGCACGAAGGCCCGACGGTGGCGGTCAACCTGCTGCTCCGCCTGCCGTCGATTCGTTTGACCATGCGGCTACTGCTCACGGTCGACGGATTGCACGCACTGCTCGATAGCGGCGAATGGGAGCGCGCCCCTCTCCCACTTTCCATCCCGGCTTGGTTGGCCCGCATCGATGCGGCGATCCCGTTCTTCGCCGGTCATACCACCCTGCCGCTTCACGAATGCGACGCGCTGATGCGCGGTGATGTAGTGCGGCTGGCAGAAAGTTCATTTGACGTGGCGGGCTGCACAGTCGTGTGCGTTGGCGCATGTCGCTTACATCTTCGCTGGTTCGATGGTCAACGATGCTTCGAGGTTCAAGGTATGTCGCACGACGCCGATCATTCGCGGGACGAGGTAGAACTCCACGCTGCAGACGCAGATGCAGATGCAGCCGCATTCTCCGACCATCAAGAGGACGAAAACGAAAGTTCACCGCGAGGCGCGAGCGCCACCATCGATCTGGCCGCGATCCCCATCCGTCTTTCCTTCTCGCTTGGTACGTTGGCCCTGACCGTCGGCGAACTCGCCGCGCTCGGGCCGGGCTCGTTGCTGAAATTGGCGCATAGTCTGCCGCCGCACGTGACGATCGCAGCGAACGGCGTGCCGGTTGGCACAGGGGAACTCGTCGATCTGGACGGGCAACTCGCCGTCGAAATCACCGACTGGGCCCGCGGCAACGCCCGATCGCTCGAACCATGATCCTCGATCAGCATCCGTTCGCTGTCATTGCGCTACTGGGCCTGCTTTCGCTGTTGCCGCTCATTGCGATCGCCACGACTTCCTATCTCAAGCTTTCGGTCGTCCTGGTGCTCGTGCGCAATGCGCTCGGCGTGCAGCAGGCGCCCACTACGCTCGCCCTGAACTCGATCGCACTCGTCGCTACCCTGTTCGTCATGTCGCCGACGCTCTCGGCCTGCATGGCGAACGCGCGCGCCCTCACATCGGCGCCCGGTTCGGGCGCGCAGCAAATCGAAGCAGCGCTCCAGGTCGCAGCCCCGCTCAAGCAGTTCGTGCTGCGTAACGGAAGCGAGCGCGAACGTGAGCGCTTCCTCGATCTGGCAAAGAAGACCTGGCCCGACACGGCGCAGGCATCGGCCCGCGCCGACGATTGGAGCATCGCCGTTCCGGCGTTCGTCGTGTCGGAACTGCAGGCTGCATTCGAGATCGGCCTGCTGTTGTTCATTCCATTCGTCATCATCGATATTCTCGTGTCGAACGTGTTGCTTGCCATGGGCATGCAGATGGTGCCGCCCATGATCGTCGCGTTGCCGATCAAACTGTTGTTGTTCGTGCTCGCGGACGGGTGGGGCAAGCTGCTGCATGCGCTCGTCCTTTCCTACCACGGCTGAGCCCATGCCCGATTCCCTCGCCCTGTTTCAGCACGGACTGCTGTTTGCCTTCAAGGTCTCCGTTACACTCGCGCTAGCCGCCTCGTGCGCAGGCATCGCCATTTCGCTCGTTCTGTCGGTGTTTCAGATCCAAGACCAAGCGTTGCCGTTTGCGGTCAAGCTGGTCGTCGTCGGCCTCGCCGTCGCGCTCACTGGCCACACGGTCGGCGCGGAACTGATGCGAATCGTCGACCGCGTGTTCGAGCTGGCAAGCGTCGCCCGAACGTGACGTCTCGACCATCGTGAGCAGCCCGATCGAGTCGGCACTGCCGTTCATCGCCGCGCTGGGGCTCTGCACATTGCGATGGGTGCCCGTGGTCATGCTCGTGCCCATCTTCGCCGGGCACGCGCTCAACAGTATTGCCCGTACCGTCGTCGCACTCGCACTGGCTTTGCCGGTCGTGCCCGGCGTTGCGGCCTCGCTCGGCCGTCTTGCGCTGCCTCTCGCCGATTGGATCGCGTTGGCGGCGAAGGAAGCGGCGCTCGGCGCCACCCTCGCAACCCTGATAGCGGCCCCATTCTGGGCAATCGAAGCGGCAGGCACCTATGTCGACTATCAACGTGGCGGCAATCCGCAAGCGCTCGACCCTTCGGCATCCGCCGACGCTTCCATGTTCGGCGCCATGTTGCAGCAAGCGCTCGTCGTCTTTCTGATCTACACGGGAGGCTTCTCCGTTTTGCTCGACGTCGTCTGGACGAGCTATACCCTCTGGCCGGTGTTGGCGCCGTTGCCGGCGCTCGCCCATATGGGATGGCAACCATTGGGCTCTTTACTCGTGGCGGCCATGCAGTTCGCGCTCACGCTCGCCTTTCCGTATCTGCTCGCGCTGGGCGCGATCGAGGTCTGCTTCGCCTTGCTGTCTCGCGTGCACGCCAGGTTCCCCGCCTATGTGGCGGCGCTGCCGTTCAAAAGCGTCGTATTGGTTTTGCTCATTGCGCTGACGATGCCTCGCTTGCTCGATGCGGCTGCGGAAATCACCGGACAACGCGCCGACGAAGTTCGGCAGTGGATGCGCACTACGCCGCACACAGGCACCGCGACCGGCGCGTTGCCGCGCGAGCCGGGCGCAACCGGCGATCGATCCGGCTCCTGACCGCCTTGACCGCCTACAGCAAGCCATGAGCGAAAAGCCGCTGCCGCCCACCCCCAAGCGCCTCCATGACGCCCGAGCGGAAGGCAACGTCGCACGAAGCGACGCCCTGACAGGGTTCGCCGTCGCGCTTGTCGCGGTGGAAGTGGGCTTTCTTTGCGCGGACGCCGGTTTCGATCGCTGGCTCCGACTGCAAGATGCCGTGTTCGCCCAATTGCAGTCCGGCGACCCGGTCGACATGCGGGCTTGGCTGCCGTTGCTCCGTCACGTCGCGTACTTCGCCGCCATCACGCTCGTCCCCATCACCGCGTGCTGCCTCATCGCCTCGGTCGCAGCTTCCTGGGCCCTCGGGACGCTAACGTTCGCGCCCAAATCGATCAAGCCATCACTCAAACGTCTGAATCCCGCCCGGCACGTCAAAGGACTGTTCAGCGCGACGAACCTCATGGCCGTCGTGCTCGCATTGGCTGCAGCAGGGATCGTCGGCGCGGCCGCCTATTGGCGCCTGCGCGAACAGCTTCCCATTGCCCTGGCGATGATCGCGTGGCAATCGCCCACCTTCGATCGACACGCCGGCGTCGCCGGCCTGCATGTGTTCGCGCGAACGCTCTTTGCCGCCTTGATCGGCCCGGTCGTACTGTCGGCAATCATCGCGATCAGACAGCATCGCAAGGGGTTGCGCATGTCGCACCGCGAACTGCGGGACGAACTGAAGCAGACGAGTGGCGACCCACTGATCCGCGCCCAGCAGCGGGCGTGGCAAACCGAAGCGGCCACGGCTGCCGTCGATCCCGGCCGCAAACGCACGGGAAACCGCACGGGCAAGCGCGCACTCGTCACCAACCCTGAGCACATCGCCGTACTGCTCGATTACAGCGGCGACGACACCGAGCCCCCCGTTGTCGTCGACAAGGCGCTAGATGACGATGCGTTGCAGATGGCCAATAGCGCGCTGCTGGAGCGGGTACCGGTCTTTCGCTTTCGGCGCCTTGCTCGCCATCTTTATTGCCACGGCGAACTGCAGGCGACGATTCCGCCCGACTGTTATCGGGCCGTCGCGATCGTCTATCGCATCGTCGAGGAGATCGAACAACTCGACGAACGTCCCAGCGCTCCGATCGACATCGACGATATCGTCTTCGACGAATAGCCACGTCGCACCCGCGACGCCGCGCGGTGATGCGCAGCGGGACGTCATTGCGTTGCCGCAGACGGTTCCTCGAGCGAGATTGTGCCGAGCACCTGCACCCGCTGCGTCGCCGAGAGCTCGGCGTAGGACAGCACATGGGTATCGAAGGCTTCGTCGGCCAACAATTGCCGCAGCGGCCGGCGCAATGGCTGCGTCGTCAATACGATCGGAACCACGCGTGCATCTGCGCACTGTGCAGCGAGCATGCGAATACGCTCGGCCAACGATCGCGTGACGTCATGATCGACCGTGAGTACCCCACCAAGCGGCGTCTGCTGCAGCGCTGCGCCGAGCCGCTCCTCCAGCGCCCGCTCGAGCAACCATGCGTATAGCACGCGCTCGCTCGCGAATTCCTGGCAGATTTGCGCGCCAAGCGCCACACGCACCTGCTCGGCCAATGCAACCGCGTCCTTCTCGCGAGGCGCCCACGCAACGAGCGCTTCGGCGATCTCGCGGACATTGCGCAGCGACACGCGTTCCGCGGCCAGCAGTTTCATCACCTCGGCAAACCGTGGCAACGTCAGCGCCTGAGAAAGCTCCTTCGCAGTAGCCGGCATCTCGCGCTGCAACCAGTTGAACACAAGCTGCGCCTCGTGAATGCCGACGAAGCGGCCCGCATGCCGAAGCAGCAAATGACGCAGCAACGCCCCAAAATAGGCAGTGGCATCGAGCACGATCGTCGCTTCGGGAAGCGGCAACGGCAACCGGTGCGTCTCGATCCACACCGCGCCATCGATCAGCGCAAACGGCTGCGGCAGGCCGTGGTCGCGTGCGAGTTGTTCGATCGCGCCCGTAACCGGCAGGCAAAGGCGATCCCAATGAAGTCGTCCCGACGCCACGACCACCTCATGGATCGAGATTTCGTAGTGATCGGCCTCGAGCCGCGCGACCCGATCGATTTCCACGACAGGCACGGTGACGCCGTAGCGCAATACGATCTCGTTCCGAACGCGGCGCACCGTCCGGATCAACGCGGCTATCTCTTCGGCTTGGGCGCCTGCCTCGGCCGCGGCCAAGGACACGACGAGCGGGCGCATCGGTACGATCTGCCGCACGTCGGTGTCGTCCGGCGCAGCCTCGGGCACGCTGGCCGTGGCCGATGCCTGAGACCGGACCTGCTCGCGGGCATCGCGCCGCAGGTGCGATATCGCGACGCCTGCCATGACACTGCCCAACAGCAGAAAGACGGGCCAGGGCATGCCGGGCGCCATCGCGAACATCGCCATGACCGTGGCGGCAATGAGCCAGGCAGCCGGCGCGCCGCTCAGCTGCTCGACGATTTGCGCGCCCACCGTCGATCGTCGCCCCGCGCCGTCGCCGCCACGCGTGATCAACACGGCCGCCGCAATAGCGATCAGCAGCGCGGGAATTTGTGCGACCAGCGCATTGCCGATCGTCAGGATCGAATAACGTTGCACGGCCTCATCGAACGAGAGGTCGTGTTGAGCGACGCCGATAGCGACGCCGGCCGTCAGGTTGATGACGACGATGACGAGTCCCGCAATCGCATCGCCTTTGACGAACCGCATCGCGCCGTCCATCGCGCCATGCATGCGACTCTCCCGCGCCAGTTCCGAACGCAGATGCTGTGCCGTTTCGGGGCGTGTGAAGCCGGCGCGCAAATCGGCATCGATCGCCATCTGCCGGCCGGGAATCGCATCGAGCGTGAATCGCGCGGCCACCTCGGCCACGCGCTCCGCGCCCTTTGTCACGACGACGAACTGAACGATGGCGATGATCGAAAACACGATCATCCCCACCGCCAGGTTGTCGCCGGCAACGTAGCGGCCAAACGTATCGACGATGCCGCCGGCGTCGGCGTGCAGCAGGATCGAGCGGCTCGAACTGACCTCGATTCCGAGTCGAAACAGCGTAGTCAGCAGCAAGAGGACCGGAAAGCTCGAAAACGACGCCGCACTCGGCAGATACAGCGCCATCGCAATCAGCAGTACCGCCACGCCGATATTGACGCCGATCAACGCGTCGATCACGACGGTCGGCAGCGGCAGGCTCATCATCGCTACCACGAGCGCGATCAGCACGGCCGCCGCGGCATCGCCTCCCGCGCCACACTGCGTCAACCCGCGTGCGAGGCGGCCGTCAGGTCCCGCGCACGAGCGCAAGGTTTCAACCAGGTGTCGAAGCGGTGAAGCGGCTATCATCGTCGGCCGTCAAGAACGAAGGAATCGTTTCAGTAACGCCCGACGCTGCAACGGTTCCGCTAACGGCACAGCGTGTGCGCAGGACCGGGGCGACGGTTACATCGTCGAGGGACACCGAAACGAGCGCAGCGCCGGCAAGACGAACGGGTTGACCACGCTGGACGCAGCAAGATCGAGCTCGATGTCATGATCGTCGAGCGAAAACGTCAACGCGAAGCGATCGGGCGTGAGCGCATCGAGTTTGCCTCGGTCAAGCAGGCGGAAAAGCGACCACGCACCATGGGTCTCGATGCTCCCCGGTCCAGTGCTCCCCGCCGACAGGTAGTCGATTCGCGCGAACGCCTCGGCAGCGTGGTCCGGCCATTCGAATTTCATCGCTTGCGCAGCAGGTTCGGTGAAATTCAGCATTCGATCGCCCAACGCGATCGAGACGAAACTGAACGCCTGATCCATGCGTCGCGGCGTCAGCGTAAACCGCAGCGTCAATGCTTTGTTCCGATTCGGGAAGAACGCATCGCGAATGTGCGCCGCGCGTTCAAACGCGCGTAGCGAGCCAGTGGACATACCGGCAGATTCCGCCTGCGCGCGCCATTTCCAGGGCGTTGCAGTCGTGTCCACATACGGCCTCAGGTTCGCCTCGAAAAATTCATCGAGCAGTCCGCCGGGCGCAAAAAGCCGCGTGAAATCGTCCAACGTTACATCGCGGTCCGCATCGGCCACGAACGGGTAGCGTCCGTCGATGGCCGCATGGCAGAAGGGAGCGACGTCGGCGCGCCAATGCGCCTCGATCCGCACACGTTCGGCCGCTTGCACCGCGGCCGTCCCCGCCTCGCCGAGGCCCTCCAGCATGCCGCCCAGCGGCGCGGGAAAGGACGCCGCATTTTGAATGAGCCGCTGCAGCACATCGTCGGCGGGCGGCGGCATCCCATTCGCACGCGCGACGCCCACCGCCTGCTGGTAGACGACTACCTCTTTCAGTTGCGCTTGCACGCGGTCCAGCGCGCTTGCGCCCGCTTCGCCGTCAGCCGCTATGAGGCGATGGAGCGCGTCGAAATGACGATCGATGGCCTGGGCTGCTGCATTGTCGAACCGCATCGATGAGCCGGTCGCGGTCGATGTCGGCTGCTTCGAGGCATCCACCCATCGGCGAATGGCGCGTCGGGCGGCATTGGCCCAGCCTTGTGCCCGCTGCGCGGCCGGAACGGCGGTAGCCGCGCCGATCGACGTCTCCCTTGCCGCGCGTAACAGCAACGCGCGCAGGGGCGATTCGGGTCCCGCCATCAGCCTGACGACAGCGGCTCCGTCATCGGACAGCGGTAAAGGCCGCAAACGGACATCGCCGATGATTGCGTCCCACGCCTCGGTGTATCGCGCGAAGTAGAGCCGGTCCACCTCAGCAGCCGAGCCCGCCGCCATTCGAGCGCCGGCGGCCCCGAGCACCCAATCGTCGCGCCGTGCCTGTTCGATAGCGGTATTGCGCAACGCTTGATATCGAGCCATACCCTCGAGCGTGTAGGGGCCGGGCACGCCATCGCTCAGTGCCCCCCCGCTTCTGCGATCGAAGACGAGCGCAGCGCCCGGCCCGGCCAACTCGGCGACCGACAATGGAGCGGGCATCGCAGCGGCCAACGCCGGTGTGATCGCTTCGAAAATGCGTTGCGCTTCCGGCTGCATCAGAAGCTGCTCACGCGCGCGCGCAACGAGCGAAGCGTCCGTCGACACGTTCGGCTCGGTGCGCGCGGCATCTGCCCACGCGGCGGCGTGGGCGTGCCACGTCGAACGCTCGTGGGCCGAGAGCCCGGCGCGCGCGGCGTCCGCGTCGAGCCACGCCAACACGGCGGTGGGATCGTACCGCGCCTTGTCACCGAGCATCAGATAGACGCGCAGCGCTTCATAGCGAGCGGCCTGCGCAGCGCCGGAGTCCCGCAACACCTGTGACAAGCGCGCAAGCAAATACGGTCGAACCGTCTCGCGCAGCACGCCGCGATAGGCCTCCCGACAGGCCGATTGAAGGCGCGTCTCGCGGTCCAATATCAGCACGCTCAACCACGATCTGTTCGCATCGCGCCACGCCGGCCCGCAGGCCAACCCGCTTGCCGCATCGAGCGCGGGCAGCATCGTGCGCGGCGCATCGATGCGGACCGCTTGGTGTGTCACACGCATGAGCGCGGTGGCCGAGGATGCGGTCGTCGCAATGTCGGCGACGCCGCGTCGATACGACGAAGCCGCGGCCAGACCCATGCACGCCGCCAACGCGACGCACAGCATGGTAGCCGCACGTAGCCGGACCCTGCGCGCGTGCGAGATCGTCTCGCGCGAGCGCGCCAGAT
This sequence comes from Trinickia soli, assembly GCF_002879855.1. Taxonomy (GTDB): domain Bacteria; phylum Pseudomonadota; class Gammaproteobacteria; order Burkholderiales; family Burkholderiaceae; genus Trinickia; species Trinickia soli. The sequence goes on from NZ_PNYB01000015.1 coordinate 103,936, forward strand.
CGCGCTCGTTGGGCACGACATCGTTCAACCAACCTCGAACGAAGCACGCCTGTGCATGCGTCTCTGGCTTCGACACCGCTCGATGTCGCGGTTTCTCGACCCCGGTGCTTTCATTCAGGACTGCTGAGAGATTCACGCCGCGCAACAACACCGGTTCGTAAAGACCCGGCGATGCGCCGAACGCATCATGGCAGAAGCGCCCAAGCGGAAGCGACAGCGCCTTCAAAGATCGAGGGAATTGATACACCTGTGCGGCGTGCCCCGGATCACCGTCGGCCGGCAATCGCACGATCAATTGAGCCTGCGCGTCCCGAACCAACGATTCGAACGATTGCGAAAAGCGATCGAGCCACGCTTCGCCGAGCGGCACGTGGGTCACAGGGAAGAGGATGCCAAGCGGCCGATCGAGCGCGGACGCTTCCAATTCGCGCACGAAAGGTTCGAAGCCCGCTATGCCGTCGCACTGCGTCACCGTTACGTAGACGGGCACGCGCCGCCTGCAGATCCGATACACAAAATCGATCTGTGCGCGCATTGCCTCGACGCGGCGCGCGCGCGCTGCATAGTCCTCGTTCAGCAACTGTCGAGCCGACACGGCGACCAGTACGCCGTCGATAGGACGACGACGCCGCGCACGCTTGAGCGACAGCATCAGCGCGCGTAAGCCTTCCTCATCGGCCGAATCGTTCAGCGTCGCCTCGAACACCACCGAGCCTTCATCGAACCACCAGCGACCGGGCATGTGCTTCGATGCGCTCGCGTGCGCATCGGCGCGTTGGACCGGCCGGCGGCCCGACGCACGAAGCATGGCCGACTTCCCGGCCCCTTGCTCGCCGAGCATCAGATACCAAGGCACCCGATAGACGCTGTGTCTGCCGAAACGCCATGCGGGGCCGCCCGTGCGCACCCAACGCTGCGCGGCGACGACCGCATCGCGTACCGCGCGGGCATGTTCGGCTTCCTGCGCCTCGGGCTCGCGAACATCGGTGCCAGCCGTTTTTGCACGCGCAAGCTTGCGCGCGCGTCTGCGATCGATCAGTGTTCTCAGCATTGCCCGCGCCTTCGGCTACGCGGATCGACGGCCACCTCGGCTACTCTCAAAGCCCTGCTCCGTTTGCAACGATGGTGATGACGACTCGCCGGTTGCGCGCGCGGTCCGCCGGCGTATCGTTCGGTGCGACCGGCACCTCGGCGCCGCGCCCTTGCGCGAGAAAACGCTCGGCGCCCCCCGCCTCTGCCGAGAGCAATCCCACAACGTATGTGGCGCGTGCGAGCGACAGTTGCCAGTTCGAAGGCCTGCCCGGGGAGGGGGGCTCATCGTCGGTGTGACCGGTCACGACAATGCGCACGTCGAGATCGCGCAACGCCGCCCCAATCTGCTTCAACAGTGCAACGCGCGTCGACAGGACGGTCGCGCTGCCCGATGCGAACAAGCCATCACTGCCGAGCGTCAGGACGGCCTTGCCATGATCGTCTACGAGCGTCAAACGCCGCGCCGCAAGTTCGGCCGACAACCGTCGTTCGAACCTGGCTGCGAGCGAACCGGTGGACACCGACGGCGTTGGTTCAGGCGCGTATTCCGAAGCGACGCCCACGCGCGCGAGCATGTCGATCACCGGTTGCGCCTGCGCGTGAAGGCGAGCTTGTGCGACGCAGACAAACGCCGTCAGCGATGCCGCGACAGCGCCGATCAGCATCGCCGTCGAGCCCCGCCATCCCCGGTGCCCGATGTTTCGCTCACCAAGCGCAGTGCCGGGCCACGCAGGCGCTGCGCCGCGCGCGGCGATCACGCGCCGACGCAGTTGGTCGCGCACAGCCTGAAGCTGCGCGCTGCCGCCCACCAGCGGGCGATAGCGCCCCTCCATACCGAGCGCCAGCATGACGTAGAGCAACTCGAGTGCATCGATATTCTGGTTCGCATCTTGCGAGAACTCCTGCAGAATGCCGAAGAAGCGTTCCCCACCCGAGGCCTGCGCATGAAACAAGACCAGCAGGCTTTGCCTGGCCCATGCACCGCCGCGCCCCGACGGCGTCGCCGCTACGACCTCGTCGACGAAGGTGCAGATGCAGTAGCGTGCAGCGAGGCGCGTTTCTTCGTCGACCCTTTCGCGCTGCACAGCCTCGTCAAAAGCGTTGACCATCTCGCCAAGCCGGCTGCGCAGCGACTCCAGTTCCTCGTCGAATGGATTCAGCTTCACACGACACGCGAGCGCCAGCAAAGGATGGCCGGCCTCGATCAATGGATTGCGACGGAGCCTCGACGTCAGCGCGGCCGCCGCTGCCGGCTCGCCTCGCGGCATCGTCATTGCCTGATCGCCCATAGCCGAAGCTCCAATCCCGGGAAGGTGCCTGCCACATGCAGTGCGATCGCGCCCGACGAGGCCAATTGCGGCCACAACGCATCGTTCGCGTCGAGCGCGAGATAGCACCGCTGCGCATGGAACGGCAATTGCCGCGGCGCCGCAGGCAGCAAGCGCAGACCGATTCCCGGCAGTTGCAGATTGACGAGATCGTCGATTTTCTCGAGCGGGCCGACCTTCAACTGCAGCGTCAATGCCTCGGCGAGTTCGTCCCCCGGCATCTCCGCCTTCGCCGTCAATACGAAGCCCGCACTCGAAAACAACGTCGAATCGCCGACGCGCGCCACGTGAAGACCGAACGGCCGCACATCCAGATCGATTGCCACGGCCTGCGGCGTCATCGCATAGCTGAGCGCCTCGCGAATGCGCTCGATCAGCGGGGCGAACGATCGTGCCAGTGCATCGTGTCGGTACGGCGCCTGGACGTGCGGGCGCACAGCGCCGCGCAGCAACCCCGTGAGTTCGGCGACCCATTGCAATAGCGAACAATAGAGCGTCTCGGGATGCACGCCCTCGATCATCGACCAATGCGTGAGCAACGGCACGCAGCGATTGATCAGTTGAAGCAGAAGGAAATCGCTCAGTTCGTCGGCGGCGCCGATACTCCGATCGGCAAGCCGCGCTGACAGCATTTGCGCGCGTTGATTGAGCAAGCCGATGAGCTCGTCGACGAACGCCGACAGCGGCGGCGCGGCGCGATAGTCGATGCACGGCGGCATAAAACCCGCGTCGAGCATTAGCCGTTGATCCGCGCGCCGCTCGACGACACGCGCCACGCCCAACGTGGAAAACTCACTACCGACGTCGTGGGCGAACGCAAGCCGCATCTGCAGCCGGGCAACCTCCACGATCACGCTGTCGCCCCCGCGCGCATGACTATCGTCGACCAGATATTCGGCACGGCGATATCGCGCGTGCGATACGCGATCGAGTGGCGAGTCGCCCCAGCCCCGGCCTTCGTGCCACTCCGTGCGCTCGCTCTGTTGCACCGCCTCGACCTCGGGCTCGCCCGGTCTCGCGAGCGCGAGCGCAAGCACGATCTCAGCGTCGCGTCGGCTTTCGGGTACATCGAGCGGCAGCGGCAGGTGGCCGTCCTCCGGCAAAGAGAACGGCGTGCCGTCAGGCATCACGCCCTCGCAGACGCGAAGCGCGAGCTTGCCGAGCGAGAGCAACGGCTCGTCGATCACCAGCTTCGAAAAGCCCCATCCGAAGCGGCCCCGCACTTTACAGCGCGCATCGATCAGGCGATGCAGGTATCGGTCGTGCTGCTGCAAGTGCTGCTGTTGCAGCAACATGCCCTCCGACCAAACGACTCTATTGTTCGACGGCATTCATTCCTCGGGAAGCGACCGGCACGATCGATTTCTTTGTGAAAGTAGTGCGACGCATCTTGCTTTGTGTTCCTGACGAACGCTCTCCATGGTTCACGTCGCGCCTGATCCGTCGTCGGCCTTCTTTGGGGCGTCCGGCATTTCCGCCGATGCGCCCGGCGCCGAACCGGCCGCCCCCCCGCTGTTCAGACCCACGAGCGGCCCGCTGATTTGCACGCCCGCTGGCGTGAGCGTGACGAAGCTGCCGCCGCACTTGAGCGTCAGCATCGCGCCCGCTTCGAGCACGACGCTCGCGCCGCCTTTGACATGGACGATCTCTCCCTTGACCGCATAGTTGACGCGCGCCTCGTGCAACACGTCGACGCCCGCCGACAGCGATGCACTCGCGCCAACCTTCACGCGTTGTCCGCCGTCGATCGTGAAGTCGTGCGAGCCGACCTTGACGAGTTGCCTGCCTTCGACGATGGCATGCGCGTCCTCCCCCACCCAGGCCAGCGCGCTGCGCTTGACGTAGCTGTCGGCGCGCCCGCCTGCATAAAGCAGAAGCTGAGGCTTCTGGTCGTCGAAACGCAGTTCGTTGCGCTCGCCGTCGCCCGATAGCGATGCCGTGCGGATCGCCGAGATCGCCTCGTGCGCGGGCAACGCGTACGGCGGCGGGTTCGCGCTGTTGTAGAGGGAGCCGATCACGAGCGGGCGGTCGGGATCGCCATCGATAAAAGCAATGACGACCTCTTGCCCTGCACGCGGCATGAACACCATGCCCCAATTGCGACCGGCCCAACCCTGCGCAACGCGAACCCAACAGCGCCGCATACGCTCGCTTTCCGCAGGGGGGTCGAATTGCTCCCAATGAAACTGCACTTTCACGCAACCATGTCGTTCGGTACTCATCTCGTCGCCGGACGCTGCCACCACGAGCGCCGTCTGCAACCCGGCATGCGGCCGTGGCGTGATGCGCGGCGGTCGAAACGGACGGCGTTTCGGTAACGCGCGGAAGCTGCAATCGAATACCGGCTCGCACCGCGTGGTTTGCTCCCGCTGCAGCGTGGAGGCCGGCTCGACATGGCGCTGCGGTGAGTAGTCACCGACGCGGACGCGATAGCGCGCCTGCACGACGAGGTAGTCGCCGTTTTGCCCGGCCCGCGGATGCCCCGTCAGCGCAAACAGGCCGCCCGGTCGAATCGACCGCGCGGTCGCGGCGCCGGAGGCGAATACAGCGGACGCCTGCAGCGCGTCAATGCGCGCCTGCGCCAGGCGACGCCCCTCTTCCTGCGTTGCGTAGTGCGGCGCGTATTCGGCCATTCGAAGTCGATGCGCTGCCGTGCCGTCCGCAGCGCGCACGACAAGCGACTGCTGTTGTGCGCTGCCCTTCGCGTTCCTGAAATCGAACGCCGTCAGTTCGACCGTATCGGACGCCAGCTCCTCCGTGTAGCGCCAGCGATAGATCGCTTCGTGAAGCGGTCTGCCATCGACGAACGACTGCGTGAAGTCGATCGCGCCGTCATGCGCCAGCGCACTCGGCGCATCGGCCAGGACCAGCCGGTCTTTCCCGTCGACGTGCTCGAAAAAGTAGTAGATGCCTTCTCGCTCGAGCAGACGGCTCACGAAGTCGAAGTCGGTTTCGTCGTACTGCGCGCAGTGTTCGAGCGTCGGGTAGCGCGCGACGCACGCGTTACGCCACTCGACACCGTATTCGCCCAGGACAGCAGCGACGATTTCCAGTGCGGTCCGCGCATGGAAAAATCGGCAGTGCGCGCCGCGCGTGAGCAGCCAAAGCGTGGGGCGAACGATCGCCTCATAACGACACAGCGCGTGCCCCTCATCGCCCCAACTGTCCTCCGCAATCGTAAAGCTCGCCACGACGCCGTTGAACTGACGCACGCGCGATCCGGTGTCGAGCGACACCGACATACGCGTACCGAGCAACGCCTTCGCCTCCAGGTCTCGACGCTTTCCAAGCAATGTCAGGCGCAACGCAAACGGTTTCGAAATTGCCTCGAAACCGTCCATCGCCGCGAGCACGAGCGTGTCGTCCGGCAAAGCCGTTTTAACGCGGGCTGCGCGGTGCGTCTGGAGCGGGTTCGTCATATCGGCCATCGTTCCTCCTGCCGTTACGGCACCCTCGTTTGGAGCGTGCCGGGCATGACGACCGTCACGCTGCCGCCCCAGGTGCAAGCGCACATGCAGAGGTTGCTCACGAGGGGCATGCCGCCTGACAGGACCGTCGGTGCTCCGGGCGCCCACGGGGCAGCCGTGGCGGGTACGCAGGGCGCCGGCGTGGGCGTGCCGAGCGCCGCTGCGGTCGCGGCCGCGACGGCCGGGTTCGCAGGCGCACTGCACAGGCCGAACGTCGGAATGTTGACGAGCGGTGCGTGATCCGTGATGTTCGCGACGGGCCGTCCCTCGACGAACACGCGCTGCTGCGGCAGCACGACGAGCGTGGCGGGCGCCGCGCCGAACGTGCAGGTCAATTGGGCTCCGGCGACGACAAGTTGCGACACGATGTGGGCTCCTTTCACTGCCGGCGTTCGATGAGGCACCGAAACGCACCGTCAGTGAGTCGCAGCACAATTCGCGCGCCGTTGGTTTGATGGTCAGGCTCCGATAAGACGGCACAGGCAATTTCAGGCACCAGCGCCTCGGCGATCACCGCGTCGACGAGACGCGCGCCGCCCTCGCCATGCGCGCACCGCTCGGTAACAGCCGCGATCACGGCATCGTCGTATTCGAGCGTCGAAGCGTGATGCGCCAGCACCTGATCGCGCGTGCGCCCCAGTTGCGTTTCCACAATCGACCGTAGCGATGCATTCGATAACGGAAAATACGGAACCGTCGTCATGCGCGCGAGCAAGGCAGCCGGAAAAACGGTCAGGAGTCTTTCTCGCAATGGAGCTCGCGCCAACTCGTACGCCGCTTCGGCATCACCGCCCGCCTCGTTCCAGGCTTGCGTCACGCACTCGCAGCCGACATTCGTGGTGAGCAGCACCACCGTATTGCGAAAATCGATCATGCGCCCCTGCCCGTCCTCCATCACACCCTTGTCGAAGACCTGATAGAACAGCGCGTGAACGTCGCGATGCGCCTTGTCGATCTCATCGAGCAAAAGCACGCAATAGGGCTTGCGACGTACCGCTTCGGTCAATGCACCGCCCTCGCCGTAGCCCACATAGCCGGGCGGCGCGCCCTTGAGCGTCGACACGGTGTGACCTTCCTGAAACTCGCTCATGTGGAACACAAGCAGATTTCGCTCGCCGCCGTACAGCGAGTCGGCCAGCGCTCGTGCCGTTTCGGTCTTACCGACGCCCGAGGGCCCGGCCAATAAGAAAACGCCGAGCGGCCGCCCGGGCCGTTGCAGCCCCGCGCGTGCCGATTGCATGCGTCGGGCGATGCGGCGAGTCGCCTGTGGCTGGCCGACGATGTCGGCGTCGAGCCGCCCTGCCAACCCAAGCACGCCTTCGAGTTCGTCGCGCAACATGCGGCGCACGGGAACGCCCGTCCATTCCTGCACCACGGCAGCCACCGCCTCGCGGTCCACGTTTGCGGCGACGAACGGGGTTTCGCCTTGCCGATCGTTCAATTCGCGCTCCAGCCGCGCAAGTTCGGCTCGTCGCCCGTCGCCGTCACCCCGCTGCGCCTGCGCCGACGCCGACTCACAATTGAATCGGGCGTCGTCGCAGATTTCATTGCGCAACGTAAGCACAGCGTCGACTCGACACACCTGCTCGCGCCAAAGCGCTTCAAGGGCCGCCGCATGCGCCCGCGCGCCCGCGAGCGTCTCGTCGACGCGCCGGACCTGCGTCGGCTCACAACGCCCGATCGCATGCTCGCGTAGGGCGGCAGTGCGCTGCGCGGCAAGCGTCGCGACCCGTTCCTGCGCCCGATCGAGCTCGGGCGGTGCCGTATGGCGACTGGCCGCGACGCGCGCGCAGACGGTATCGAGCAGGCTGACGGCCTTGTCGGGCAATTGACGGTCGTTGATGTACCGATGGCTGAGCGCAACCGCGGCGTGCAGCGCTTCATCGAGCACCTGCACCCCGTGGTGGGCTTCCATGGTAGGGGCGATTGCGCGCAACATAGCCAACGCCCGTTCCTGATCGGGCTCGTCGACCGCAACCGTCTGAAAGCGCCGTGTGAGCGCCGGGTCTTTCTCGACGTGCCGCTTGTACTCGCTCCACGTCGTCGCGGCAATCGTGCGCAATGTGCCGCGTGCAAGCGCCGGCTTGAGCAGGTTCGCGGCATCGCCGGTGCCGGCCGCGCCGCCTGCACCCATGAGCGTATGCGCTTCGTCGATGAACAAAATCACCGGCCGATGCGCCGCCTGCACTTGCTCGACAAGCTTACGCAACCGCGCCTCGAATTCGCCCTTCGCCGCGGCGCCCGCTTGCAGCAAGCCGATATCGAGCACGCGCACGCAAACGTCGCGCAACGGTGCAGGCACCTTGCCCTCGACAATACGCTGTGCGAGCCCCTCGACGACGGCGGTCTTGCCGACCCCTGCATCACCGGTCAACAGCGGATTGTTTTGGCGCCGCCTGAGCAGAATGTCGATGACCCGACGAATTTCGCCGTGACGGCCGACGATCGGATCGAGCTTGCCCTCGCGGGCCAACGCGGTGAGATCGACTGTGTAGCGTGCGAGTGCGTCGCTGGCGAAGTCGACCGTTTCATCCTCGCCCGGCGCGCGCGCCGGCCGCTGCCGGTCCGCCGATGGGCCGCCCTCCGGGGACTCGACGGCGATGGCATCAAAGGCACGTGCGCACAAGGCTTCATCGACCGTCCGCAACGACGGCACGCAGGCAATCAGCGCGCGTCTGAGCGCTGGCGCCGCGACGATGCCGATCAGCAGATGCCCCGTTCGCACCTGCTGCACGCCATATATCAGCGACGCGTAAGTCCAGCCGCGCTCGGCTGCTTCGAGCACGTCAGCCGACAAATCGATCGGCTGCCCGTCGCAACACGATAGTCGCGCCAATGCGTCGCTCGATTCGCGCACAAGCAGACTGACGTCGGTCCCAAGATGACAGGCGATTCGATGCAGATCGGAATCGTCATGCCGCAAAATTTGATGCAGCCAGTGCGCCAGCTCGACGCGAGCATGGCCGCGCAACCGGCCAAGCGTGACACTGCCTTCGATCGCCCTATAGGCGATGGGGCTCAGCTTGCCGAACAATACGGCACGAGTCAGTTCTGCCATGAAGGTCGATCCTTGCCTGGTTATCCTCGATACACTGCGCCGGCCGGCAAAAGCGAAGCACGGGGCGCTCATGCGATTTATTCGTCGACCCAAGCCACGTGCTGCGTGCGAGGCGCGACTTCACACCCAGCCGCATCGGGGGAGCGGCGGCGGGCTTCAGCCGCAACTCGACCTCGACATCGAGCGTGGTTCCGACGTAAAGCGCCACCCAGGCGACGATGCGGCTAAAGCCCCTCGTGCCTGGCAGCAAGCGCTCGCTTTGCACCGCGTCGAGCGGCCCGAAGACGATGCGAAATTTTTGTTGCCGATCCCAGATTCGCCGCCCCAGGACGTACCCTTCGCCGAGGCTGCCGCGCCCGCGCGCACCTAAACGCACGCCCGCCTCGTCCGGCGCCGGCAGCCATTGCCCAATGAACGGTTCGATCGATACCGGCACCTCGCACGCACGCTCGAGCAGCGCGACGAGACCCGCGGCATGTCGGCGTCGATCGCCGAGCAGCCCGGCCGCACCGAGGCGCATGTCGTCGTCGATCGGACTCCCGGCCGACACACGGCCCTGCGCGAGCCCGCATAGACTGCCGACATAGCCAGCGAAACGATCGTCGTCGCGACGGCCGAGACCGATCACGGGTTGGCATGCTGCCCAGGCCCGGTAACGCACGCCTGACATGCGGTGATGAAACAGATCGAGAAATCGCTCGAACGCGCGATCGCCGTGCTGACGCGACCGCGCGCGGACATATTCCGTCAGGTGCAGCGGCATCGGCCCTTGCGGGCCGAGCAATCCGAAATCGAGTGCGACGCGCTCCGGCATCGAACCGTCCGCCGGCGCATACGACGTCACTTGCGCCGACGAAAACCGCAACTCGGGATCCTGCCCGAGACGAACCGGCTCCTGCGCGGGCCGCGCCGCCACGCCAAGGCGCGCTTTGTCCGGGTTCGCACATTCGATCAGCCGCAGCAATTGAAAGGCCTCGAATTGCCGCGCTTCGCGGCTTAAACGGGCGGCGAGCGTCAAAGCATCTCGCATCGCCCCGCCCTCGCCGCATATCGCATGACCTCGCCTTGCCCGGTCGTGCGCACGACTGTTTCTGCGAACTGATTGATCGGCATGTATTCGGCAAGCGCTACCGCCAGCACGGCGCCGAACACCGACGCGCCTGCGCCCGCCCACGCTGCGTCGTCGAAGGTCAGGCTGATTTCGAGACCGCGGCCGAAGCAAACGGGGCCCGGCAGCGGCAGGCGTCGTGTAATCGCGCGCGCACTCGCCTGTCGCAATTGCGCAATCCGATGCTGTCCGATGTGCTCGCCTGCCGGGCATAGCGCGGACAGCCACTGTCGCAACGGCTGCGCGTCGTATGAGGGCGATCCACCTCGGTCTTGCGCCCCGGCTCGCTCGATCAAGGGCAATCGGCTCGTCGATAGCGTATCGAGCAAGCGCCACAAGAGCGAGCCCTCTGCGAGCGCCGGCCGCGGCGCACTCGGCCCTGCCACGCACCTTATCCGCTCGATCGCCGGCAAGTCGGTGCGCCCCGTGAAATCGGTCGATCCCGTGCCGATCGGCATCGACAACGGCAAGTGCCGGTTCGTGCACAGCGTATCGATGCCAAGCTGTTGCAATTGCGCCGAATAGGGCGCTTCCGACGGATCGACGAGTGCGACGAAGACTTCGGTGCCCAGGTAGCGCGAACGCGCCCCCAGCGCACGCTCAGACGCCGAAAGCAGCCGCGGCGACCGCCGCGCCTGAAAATAGGCGCGGCTGCCGTCGGCTCGGCCTGGATCGCGGGCACGATAGAACGCCGAGAAACGCTGAGGCTGCGTGCGTCCCGTCAAATAGCCGTCGACTCCTTCGATGCCGAATACCTCGAAATCGATCGGTCGCGTTCGCTCGACGACCACATGATGTTCGAACTTCCGATCGTCGACGGCGATGCGGTCGGTGCGTCGCGCAAACAGATTGATCGCAGGCGTGCAGTGCAGCGCGAAGTTCGCCTCGTCGACACATCGCAGTAACGTCTCGTCCCGCTCATCGAGCAGCAACACGATCTCGAATGTGCGGGAGCCGTCCCACGGCACCTGTTGCAGGCCCGACAGTTCGACGAACGAGAAGCGCTCGGGAAACGCGAAATACTCGCGCAGCAGGCGGCAACCGCGAAAAGTGGACCCCGACAAAGGCAGCAATGCCTCGGCGTCGTCAAAGCCCTGCCCCCTCACGCAGCGCGCGGGCAAAGGCACGTAGCGCACGCCCTTGCCTTCTCCCAATCGAACATAGCCGCCGCAGACGCGCCCGGTCAGTTGCAGGTAGAGCCGCTGCGCCAATCCCTCCGCGCCGCGCAAAAAGAGCGATAAACGATCGAGCGCGCGCCGCTCGGCTTGCGCGCCGGCCGACCATTCGAAGCTCAGGCTCACGGTCGCTTTGTGCGCACCCGATAGATTGGCGCCGATGCCGGCCGGCAGGCAATCGAACGCACGATAACGTGCTTGCACGAGACGAAGCGGCAACAGTTGCACAGTCTGGGCCGTCCGATATTCGCAGCGTGTCGTGCCGTCGCGGCCAAGCTGGCTCATCAGGGCGGTTCCCCGCTGCACCGTCACGCCGCGCGAGAGCGCGGGATGCGTCACATCCGGTTCGAACTGCACGACGGCCATCGACGGCGTCGGCGCCAGTAGCCCCGGATAGAGCATTTCAGCCAGATGCTGCGTGAACCGCGGGAACTGCGCGTCGATTTCCATGCGCACGCGTGCGGCCAGAAAACTGAAACCCTCCAACAATCTCTCGACGTACGGATCGGCGCACTCCATCCCGTCCATCCCCAAGCGCGCCGCGACCTTCGGAAATTCCGCCGAGAATTGCGCACCCGCTTCGCGCAGATGTCGCAGCTCGTCCTCGTAGTAGGCGAACAGGGTGTCGTTCATTGCGGAATCGCCCGCGATGCAGGAGACACGTCGTCGACGAGCCGCGCCTCGCCGGATTCGAGATCGAGTTCGGTCTTGAAACACAGCCGCTCCGGAAACGGCCGCCCCCACAGTTCGCCTTCGACGAGAAACGCGACGGACGTACGGGCCGCTACGCCCTGTGCGCGCAACGGCGTCACGCGCAGCGTCGCCGCTGCGATACGCGACTCGAAGCGAACGATGCTGCGCTCGATCTCGCGCGCCAACGCGACGTCGTCGAGGCTCGACAGCACCCGGCCCGTCAGGTCGCGCAGCCCGTAGTTCAGGACCGACGCTTCGGCCAGCGGATGTCCAGCAAGGGATGCGCAGCCATACAGCGCATGGGCGTTGAGCAGGTTCGAGACATCGCGCAAGACGCTCGCCCGCAATTGCTTCATCGAAATCACGCGATGCGCTCGCGGCTCCGTACGCTCATGGGGCGCATCGTCCGACAAGCGGTCGAGCAGCGCGGGTTGCAGCCTATCCAGGGTCGTGAGTTCTGCCATAACGTATCAACGAAGACGATCTTTGGACGGATGAGCCCGGTGTAGCGTCATGCCGCCACCGGGCCTTGCGCTTCCATCAGGACACCTGCTTCTTCATCACATCGAAGCCGGTCTTCCCTTTCGACACGAGTGCGCCGGTCGCCGTGTTTTGCGAAAAGTATTCGCGCTCGATCTTCTCGAACGTGAACTCCATATGCTCGTTCGTTCCCTCTGCGTGATAGCTGTGAATGCGCGCGTTCGTCAGCGTGACGACGACAAACGGCTTCGGCGTCTTCTCGCCGTCGGCCTTGTAGTCCTTCAGCGTCACAGTGGCGATGGGCTTGCCGCTATAGAACTGCGCCTCGATCTTCGGCGTCGAGCCGCAGACGACCTTGTTGACGCTCAACGGCGAAATGTACGCAGCGCCGCTGCCCGACAAGCCCGGCCCGCGCCCTTCCATGGGAATCGCCGCGTCGAACGAAAAGCTCAGCACGTCCATCTCGCCCTTTGCGCCTTCGACTTGCGATTCGCCGTCGATGCCCGTCATCTTCATCGTCTTTACGATATTGTCGTAGCTCATCAGTACTCCTTATCAATTGTTAAACAGGCTGGTGCAGAACCCGGCGATTACTGGCCCGCGACAGCTGGCAATTTGCTCACGAGCCGAAGCGAAACCGTCAAACCTTCGAGTTGATAATGAGGCCGGAGATAGAAGCGCGACGTGTAATAGCCGGGGCAACCTTCCACTTCTTCGACGACGACTGAGGCGTCGGCCAGCGGCTTGGTTGCCTTGGTCGTCTCCGACGAATGGCTCGGCATGCCGTCGACATAGGTCATCACCCATTGGTACAGCCACCGCTGCATGTCGTCTTTGTGCTTGAACGAGCCGATCTTGTCGCGCGCGATGCACTTCAAGTAGTGTGCAAAGCGACTACAGGCGAACAGGTAAGGCAGGCGCGCCGCAAGCGCGGCGTTCGCCGTCGCCTCCGGGTCATCGTATTCGGCGCTCTTGTGCAAAGATTGCGCGCCGATGAATGCCGCCATGCCCGTGTGCTTCATATGGACGAGCGGCAGAAAACCGGCCTTCGACAGTTCGGCTTCACGGCGGTCGCTGATGCCGATCTCCGTCGGGCATTTCGTATCGACGCCGCCGTCGTCGGTCGGGAACACGTGCACCGGCAGCGTCTCTACCGCGCCGCCCGATTCGACGCCGCGAATCCGCGAGCACCAGCCGTATGCCTTGAACGACCGGTTGATGTTGACGGCCATCGCATAGGCCGCGTTCGCCCATGCGTAGCGATCGCTTTCGCCCTCGGCCGTATCCTCTTCGAAGGCGAACTCGTCCACGGGATTGCTTTTCGCGCCGTACGGTGCGCGCGCGAGGAAGCGCGGCAGCGCGAGACCGATGTAGCGGGAGTCCTCCGATTCGCGCAGCGCGCGCCATGCCGCATGTTCGGGCGTTTGGAATAGCTTGGCGATATCGCGCGGATTGGCGAGCTCCTGCCACGACTCCATCAGCATGACGGCCGGTGAGGCGCCCGCGATGAACGGCGCGTGCGCAGCGGCGCAGATCTTCGCGATCTGGCCGAGCAGATCGACGTCGGGACCGCTGTTGTCGAAGTAGTAGTCGGCGACGATGGCCCCGTACGGATGCCCGCCGAACTGCCCATACTCCTCTTCGTACAACCTTTTGAACAATGGGCTTTGGTCCCACGCGGCGCCTTTGTACTTCTTCAGCGTCTTGTACAGTTCGGCCTTCGAGATGTTCATGACGCGCAGCTTGAGCTGTTCATCCGTTTCAGTATTGATGACCAGATAGTGCAGTCCGCGCCACGCGCTTTCGACATTGCGAAACTCCGCGCAATGCAGGATCGCGTTGATCTGTCCGGTCAGCTTTCGATCGATTGCGGCAACGAGCGCTTCGACGGTGCCCACCACATCGGAAGAAATGCAATCCGCATCCTGCAGCGCCTGTTCCGCGAGCGTTCGCACCGCATGCTCGACGGCCTCCTGCGCCTTGTCGGTTTTAGGCCTGAAAGCCTTATTCAATAAACTCGCGAAATCATCGGCGGCTGCGGTTTCGGACGCAACAGTGACGCTCTCTGCTGCGCGCGGCGTGTCGCGCTCCAGGCTCAACTCGGTCATGATCAGGTGTCCTAAGTATTTTGGTTCGGATCGGATCGGCCATGCGACGCCCTCCGCTACGGCGTCGCCTGCGCCGAATCCGCTTCATTGCCGCTCGACCGGGGCGCCGACACGAGCGTGCGCATCAGCGCGGGATCGGCAAGGACCTTCGCGATCAAATCTTCGGCCCCGGCTTTGCCATCCATATAAGTCAGCAGATTGGCCAGATGGCTGCGCGCTTCGAGCAGGCGGCGCAGCGGTTCGATACGATGCGCAATGGCAGCCGGAGAAAAGTCGTCCATCGATTCGAACGTCAAATCGATGCCAAGCTGCCCCTCGCCCGTCAACGTGTTCGGTACCATCGCCGCCACGCGCGGCTTCATCGCCTTCAATCGCTCGTCGAAGTTGTCGCTGTCGATTTCGAGAAACTGGCGCTGGGCCACCGGCGGCGGCGCGTCGGCCGACTGCCCCGACAGCTCGGCCATGACGCCCATGACGAACGGCAGGCTCACCTTCTTTTGCGCACCATAGACCTCCACGTCATATTCGATCTGCACGCGGGGCGCACGCGTGCGGCCCAGGAATTTCTGACTGCTTTCGTCGGTCATTGAAACGATCTCCATGCAACGTCGGTAAAACGAAAATGCGCAAAGGCGGAAATGCCGTGAGGCAGCGATTACGCGTGCTCGGAGCCCGCCCAATGCCGGGCTTGCTCGACCCCGGCCGGCGTCAGCACGGACACGATATCGACGAAGCGCATGCCGACCAGTTCGCGGGCGCGTTGCAGCAGCACGGGCACCGGGCTCGATGGTTCCGCGACCTCGTAGTAGGCGCACAGTCGATCCAATGAGTGCAAGACATCCTCGCGGCTCGTGACAGCGTCCGAATTGCCCCGCGAGCCGCCGACGTTCGCTGCAGTCGGTCCAGGCAACGCTCCGTCGCCAAAGGCCGCTTGCGGATGTTGAGCGAGATGCCGCTGCACGGTTTGGTGGATGCGCGCAAGCACCTGTTCGAGCGAACGCAATGCGACTGAACGACCATGACCGAGCCGCTCGGTCAACAGCGCATCAATACGCGTGAGCGACGCCTGCGCACTCGCGAGCGCATCGCATAACTGTGAAAGCTCATCGAAGTTCGATTCGGCGAACGCCGTGTCGACGGCCGCTCTATCGATGGCTACCGTAGCGACGGCCGCCGGGTCCTGGGCCGCATCGCTTGCGCCCTGCTCGCCCTCTGTCGATTTGATGTCGCGCAAACTGACGCGGCCGTGGCGCGCGGAACCCGCGAGCGGCGCCATCCTTAGCTCACGCACGAAACCTGTTGTTTCATCGAGCGCGAGCAACGCATTCAGGCGCGCAGTCGGATCACCCCCATCGTCGGCATCCAATTGCGGGTGAACGTGGTCCCAATGTTGCGCAAGCAGCCCCTCGATCAGCGCGCAACCGTCGGCAACCGCAGCGATGCCGTGCAACGCGACGAGCGCGCGGGTCAGCCATACGGCCAGCCGCAGATCGAGGCTTTGTGCAAGCAGATCGAGTGTTGCCGCCTTCACCAGCGCCCAATCGGGGTCGGCTGCTGCGACATGCACGGCCCCGTACTCGGCGTCGGGGCTTCCCTCGACCGCGCGCGCCGCCTCAAGGTGGAGCGGCGCGTATTCGAGATCGGGACCGCAAGGCGAATCCGGATGAATCGGTTGCAGCAGAGCGGGTACGTCGATGAAAGCCATATCGAGTTGATTCGTAAGGGAACTCGAAGTGCCTTTGCGATGGCCATCCATTGCGATGGCGGGACCGCCTGCGCATGGCTGATGCCTGGCACGTCGAACAACGACTCGATTGTTGGCTCTTTTGCGCGCATCCTCCTCCTGAAATTTCTCAGAGTGGATGAGCCCTGGCGTCCCCCCGTCCAGCGGCTCTAACCGAGCAGCAGATAGCGATCTTCCGCCGCTGCGCTGCGCAATGCCTGCGTTTGATGCGAGAGCAATCGCGCTTGCGCCATCGCATCGCCAGGTTCGACCAGCGCAGCGACGAGTTGGGGTGGATAGTGAAAGCCGGCCTCCCTCAGAATGCGATCCGTCAACAGCACGGCCGCCCCGCGATTCGCGAGTGCGTCGGGCGCAGGCATCTTGGGCAACCCCGTGATCGCACAAATCATCTGGTAGGCGAGCTGACGCTCGAGCTCCACCTCGCGCAGCCCGTATTCCGATAGATATTGCAAACCGTCATCGAGGACGTAAATCTTCTTCGCCTCCGCGCTCACGCCATGGGCGCGCCCGCCGGGCGACAACAGGTCGAATTCAATGTCCCCTTCGAGCACGAACTTCCATGGATCGGCTCGCGTCGCATCGGTCACCGGCATCTTGTCGAACATGCGCCGGAAGGTCACGCTTCGTTGGTAGAGCCGGCCGTAGAAGTCAATCACGACCATGGCATCGGACGCGAGCGCCGTCGTCATGTTTCGATCCTGGACGTAAAAGCCGAAGTTTTGGTCGAACTTCGTCCTGAAGTCGCTCCAAGCCAAAAAGACTTCGTCGTCCTCGTCTTCGATCGCACTCAACACCTCCTGGGTGCGCGCCACCGTGCGCCGCGAAGACACGGGAACGCCCTCGACGAGTGTATCGGCGCTCAACGGCCTGCGCTTGGCGTCGACAAGGGTGTCGAGATAGCGGTTCTCGAGTGCGGCCGAGCGCGCCGCCGCGTCCGCGTGGTATTCGACGGTTTGATCGACCGGCATGTCGGACGTCGAATTGGCGCGGCGATACATGATCTGCTCCGGGATCGCATAGCCCGCTTCGCTGAGGATCTTATCGGTGAGGTAGACAACAGGCCCGCGATTCATCATGTCCAGCATCCGCTCCGGGTCGCGAGCGCCCGTCAGCGCGTGAATCATTTCATGCAGGTACGCTTGTTCGCGCGTCAGCGTTTGCGGCCCTGCGGCCGACATGTACGGCATCGCTTCTATCGCGGCGTCTCTCGGCATGTAGATCCGCTTGTGGTCGAAGTCCGTATACGCCTTGTTCGGCGCCCCAAGAGGCCCGCCCTCTCCGATCACGAACTCCCACTTCTTCCATACTGCGGCGGTCCCGTTACGTGCCCGCGCATCGAGGTGCGCATGGCGATTGAACAGCCGGCGAAACGTGTCGCTCGACTTGTAAAGCTTGCGATAGAACGCGCGGGCGCCGAACTGCGAGCTGTTGGCGGGGGGCGGCGTCAACGAAAATGCCTCCGCAAATAGCCCGTCGAAATCGCGCTGCTTCAGATCGTTTGCGTGTCCGATGAGGTCGGCGACACGCTCGACGGTGAGCCGCTCGCGTACCTCGTCGCCGCGCACACCAGGTTCCCGCTGCCCCCGGCGGGCGCTCGCGTGCTGTCGCCAGCCTTTGCCCGCGCGGGCGTCGAGTTCGATATCGGGCAGATCTCGAAGCCGGTGGCCGGTGCGCCAATCGAGCTCGACGTAAGCCTCGCCTTCGCGACGCACCGGGACAATCCGGTCTTCGTCACCGAGATGCACGATGTCGTAATTGCGCCAGCGCACGCTTTTGCCCTCGCGGGCCTGACGCGTCAACGCGCGTAGCTCGTCAGGCACCTGCGCGTCAGGTTTCGCAATGCGGACGGGATCGACTTGCATTTCGATCATCTCCGCGTGGCCAGCCATGTTGCTCGTCGAACTGTCGATGTGGCCGAGCGCGCGTCGAAGCTTCGGCACGACTGGATGCACAGCCTCCGAGCGCGCACCGCCGGCGCCCGTGGCCAAGTCGAAACCGTCCACACCAAGAAACAGCAGTCCGAACGCGGCGCGCGTCGCATCCTTATGACGGACGCCCTCCTCGATGTTGTAGAGCGGCCCGATGACGGGCACGGTATTGACCCAGGTGTCGAGCCCCCGCACGAGCGCTCGATGCGATTCCGTTTCGGTCGCAAAATTGCCGGCGATTTCTTCAGCGACACGTCGAACCTCGTCTACGGTCGTTTCCTTCTCTTGTTCACGCAGCCGCTCCTTCGCAATCGCCACAACCCAGGGGTCGGTGCGAAGGCGCGCATTGAACGCTTCCTCTTCGCGCTGCAGTTCGGCCCGCGGCTTTATCGATATGCCCGCGCGAGGCGTCATCGACGCGCCGTTCAGGCCCACCCAGTCGGCACGATCCAGGAATTCATCGATCAGATCGCCGAATGCGGTCTTGGTCACGTTGGGGTTGTCGCCGACGATCACGTAATGACGCGGGTCGGTCATCGCGTCTTCGTCGATGCCGTGGCGCCGCAGGATGTCGGCCGCTGCTTCGCGCCGATCGAACCGCGGCGGCTCACCGTAGGCGGCGAGCAGACGCTCATTGGCGTACTGGAGCACGGCCTGCGCGCGTGCATTGAAATCGACGCCAACGATTCGGTTCGGCGTCAACACGCCTTTGGCACGCAAGGCGCGTGCGAACGTGGCGATGGGCCCCGCCTGGTCCGCTTGGTCAGCTCGATCGGCCTGCGCTCGCAACGCATCGAACAGACCGAGTAGAACCTCGGCCTGCTGCGCGGGCGCGGCCACCTTCCAACGCACGCCGCGCCCCTCCCAGCCTGAAAGATACTGTGCGATCCATTCGGCGGGCGCGGCATTTCCACTCGCCAGTTGCTCCAAAGCCTCGTCGCTGATCTGGTTTTCATAGAGCAGCCGCAATTGGTCGGGCGAATCGACTTCGAAGCCGCTCGATCTCGCCAGATGCATGGCGAACAGGAGACGCGGATGATAGGGATAGTCCGCGCCGTCATTCCATGACGCCTCGTTCTGCACGAATGCTCGAGCGAGCGCCGCCTCGTCGTCGGGCGTCGGCAACGGCTTACCCCGGTAACGTTCCAGGCGCAACAGCGAGGTGGCGAGAGAATGCGGGATCGAGCCGATCGGGAACCGCACGGACTCGGCCATCTCGTCGAATTTCTCGGTCAGCAGCGCACGACGCCCGGCGCGCGTCAGATCCGTCAACACGGGCGCGGCCCAGAGGGCCTTCCCGTCCAAAAGATCGTCGAAGGACTTTCCCTCGGCATTACGCAGCGCAAAGCCGTCGAAATACGGCGTACGCTGTCCCAGCGATTCACTGGGGGCGAAAAGCGCGTCAAGCTGGCGGCGCTTCGAATAGTCCGCGCGCAGCGCGTGAACGAAGACAGCCCGCATCGCCGATAGCGTTGGCGTGGTCTGTTGCGTGCCTGTCGCCGGGAGCTGGCGTTGGAGCCGGTCGTACAACACAGCGCCTTCGTCCAACAAAGCCTCGTCAACCAACAGAGACGGATCGAGCGAGGTGGCGAATTCGTCGGGTACGACGCGGTGACGATGCATGGCCACAGCGCGCAATAGATCGGCCGGGCGCTCCGCGTAGTTGCGGGCTTTGTCCGGGTCGACCCATTCCGTCAGCGAGATATTGAGCCGCTCCAGAACCGCTGTGTCGGCTATCGCGTTGCGCGCCGCGCCGACCGTGGTCGCGAGCAGGTCGGACGGCGTAGGAGCGGTCGAGGCGGCAGGCAATGTCGCTTCCGTTGCCGCCCCGGATGCGAAGCGAATCGACAGCTTTTCTGGCGCGCCGCCCTCGCCCGACGCGCTCTGCGATGCGCCTGCAAACGCAGCGGCCCTGCGTAGTCTGCGCTCGATGCCGCTCGCCAGGACCGCTTGATCCTGCGCGCCTCCGTGCGTAGACTGCGCCGGTTCACCTGCCGTCGGGCGACAGCCCTCCGGGGCGCGCTCGGGCCCATCATGCCCGGCCTCGATCCCGGTTTCTTGTGGGCTTCCGGCAATCTCACCCGCGTTCACGCGCAGCGCCGCTCCCAGGTCGGCATTCGGCACGATGCGCATCAATCTCCTCCGTTGTATTGCACACTTCCCTCTGCTCTGCGGCGAACGCCGCTCTGAACGCGACAAGCGTTGCCCGCGCCTGCCCGGCGGCGCGCTCGGCCAGTGCGACCTGATGAAGACGCAGCGCGCGCTCCAGACGGCTGAGCGGCTCCAATGCCCGCTCGTCGCCCACAAAGAAGGCCACCGTTCCCGTCAACCGGTGCAATGCGTGAGCCGCTGGATTCCATTGCTTTCTCTCGAACGCGGCCTCGAACAGCAGCCGTTGGCAATCGAACTCGTCGAGCGCGATGTTCAATAGCATGCGCAGATCTCTTTCGCCGTACACCTCTCGCAGCTCCGACAAATCGAGCGTCACCGCGTCGAGCGGTTCACAACCGCGCCGGTTTAGACTCGACATCGGCCACCTCCTGCCATTTTTCAAGTAATGCGGCGAGCTTGATGCGCGTCACGGGCTTGGACAGATAGTCATCCATCCCGGCGTCGCGGCATGCGCGCACGTCGTCCTGCGTCGCGTTCGCGCTGACCGCAACGATCGTCGTGCGAATCGGATCGTCACCCTCGGTTTGCCGGATCTTGCGCGCGAGCGTGTAGCCGTCCATGCCCGGCATATGGCAATCGAGCAACACGAGCCGCGCACGCGTGCACTGCCATGCGGCGTAGCCTTCGATGCCGTCGGCAGCTGCGTGCGCATTAACGCCAAGCGCGCGCAGTTGCCTCACGATGATGTCGCGATTGATGTCGTTGTCTTCGATGACGAGCACGCGGCCATCCGTCGCCACACCATGGCCATGATCCATGCACATCGCGCCGGCAGCCGCGCCGGGAGCCGCACCCCGAGCCGCGTCGAGCGGCACGTCGAAGAGCCCGCCGCTCGCGCCCGAGTGCGGCAAGCTCGCGCGTGGTTCTACAGGGCGGCCAAGCGCCGCGGCAACGGCGTCGGCCAGATCGTCCAGGCTCCTGACGACGCGCGGCACACTGTTGCGCGAAGTCACGATGAGTGCGCCCATCGCATTGAGCCCTACCTCGACGTCGGCATGTCTGCCGTTCGTCACGCAACGCACGCCCATCTTCGTCAGGGCCGCACGCACGCACACCGCCATCGCTGGCACGGGCATGCGCAACAGCGCGCGGGCGGGCGGGACGAGGGGCCGCGCGCGGCGCCGCAGGTTCAGGTCGTCACCCCACTCGATCGGCACGCGAACCCGCACCCGCGTGCCCGAACCCACGCGGCTTTCCACGTCGATCGTGCCGCCCATGAGATCGACGAGGCGCTTGACGATGGACAATCCGAGCCCTGTGCCACCGTAGCGCCGCGTGGTGGTGCTGTCTTGCTGCGTGAACGGCGCGAACAGCCGGGCCCGATACGCTTCGGAAATGCCGACACCGGTATCGGTCACCGACAGCACGAGCCAAGCCCGTCCGCGTGCCACTTTACGACGCACTTCCAGCAGCACATACCCGCGCTCGGTAAAGCGGATTGCGTTGCTGAGCAGGTTCGTCACGATCTGATTGACGCGCGCTTCGTCGCCGATGAGCCGTTTGTCGAAATGAGGCATGGCAGCGAGATAAATGGCCAGGCCCTTGCGCGCTGCAAGCGGTGCGTGCAGTTCTACCGCTGCCGCCGCGAGCGCACAGACGTCGAACGGCTCGGCGGCCAGCGTCAACGCGCCTTGCTCGATCTTGAGATAGTCGAGCGTGTCGTCGACGACATGCAGCATGAGCCGCGCCGAATGCTGGGCAACGCCGAGATAGCGCCGCGGCTCGGGCGGCAGCGCCATCGTATCGAGTAAGTCGAGTACGCCGACGACACCGTTCATCGGCGTGCGGATCTCGTGGCTCATCATCGCGACGAATGCCGATTTCGCGCGATCGGCGGCGAGCGCCTGTTCGCGCGCCACGATCGCTTCACCTTGTGCGGCCAATGCCACACCGCGCGCAACGCGCGTTCGCCGATAGGCCCACGCGAGCGCCGCGATCACGGCCAGCGCGACTGCCACGCCACCCGAGGCAAGAGCGAGGACGGTGCCTTTCTCATATCCGAGCACGATCGTGATGGGCCGGGTGCGACTCGCGAGCCGCGCGAGCTCTCGCGGACGGTACGAGGCCAGATAGCGATCCAGCATCCCGGCCAGGAGGTACTGTTGCGAAGCTGTCGCGAAGCCGATGCGCTCGACGCCCGCGACGGTTGGATCGGCAACCAGGCGGCCGCGGGCATAGCGGTCGCCCAATTCTTCCGCTGCCACGACATTGACCAGCGCGGCGTCCGCGTTACCGGCCAACACGGCGCGTAGGGCGTCAGCCGAATTCGTGCGCGCCACGAGCGCCGTGCCGTCCAGATTCGGGCTGCTTGCCAGGCGAGCCAGCCGCCAGGGCACCGTTGCGATTCTCCCGGAGCTTGCTTCGTCACGCTCTGCACGGACGAACGACCAGGGGAAGCTGTCGTAAGCACGAGTCATAACAACGCCGCGCAGGGACGCGGACGCGCCGAGAGGAAACGACGTGACGAGATCGACAACGCCGCTGCGCAATGCCTCGTCCGGCTCTTGTGCGGCGTCGAGTTGCACGGGTTCGAATTGCAGCCCCGTTGCTTGTGCGAACTGCCTGAGCAGTGAGGCGCCGAGCCCCTGCCACCGGCCATGGCCATCGAGAAAATCGTAGGGGCGACCCAGGCGCTCCACGCCGACGCGTACGACCGGATGCGCACGGACCCACGCCTGCTCTGCGTCGCTGAGCCGAAACGCCGCCCCCGGTTCGGGCGTGTGGCGCATGGCGGCTGGCAAAGGTTGAATGGCGATCTCGTTGAGCGCGGATGACGGGATGGCCGCGAGGCCCTCGGTAATGATGGCCGCCGTGCGTGCGTCGCCGCGGCGCGACGCAAGGCACAGCGAAACCGAGAGCGGCAACTCGACCGCCGTCAGCGTTCCGAGGGCGGATGCGTTGACGGCGCCGATATTGAGCGGATGCAATCCCAGGAACGCGTCGGCCTCTTGGTTCGCGAGTGCCTGCAACGCGGCGTGGCGATCGGGCATCTCGCGCAGCGCGAGGCCGGGTAGCCAGGCTCTCAGCGTCGCCGCGCCGAGGCTGCCGCCGACGATGACGACGCGCTTGCCCGCCAGATCGCCGGGTTCGGAAGGCAACGGCCGACCATGGGCCACGACGGCCCCGACAGGGACGGTCGCATAAGGCGCCGACAACGCGCCGACGTTGCCCGGCGCCGGGTCCTCACATGCGACGGGCACGGCATCGACTTCGCCTCGATCGAGTGCGGCCCATGCTTGCGCGACCGACGCGTACGCCCGGTAGGCGGATTGCATTCGATGGTGGTCCGCGATCGCGCGCAAAACGCTCGCATTGAGCCCCTGCCGAACGCCCGCCTGATCGACGTAATCGAGCGCGCTCGTCTCGTCGCGATAGGCGCCCACGCGCAGCGCGGGCCTGAGGTCTTGTTCAGCGGCGGACACAGCGGACGGATCCGCGGCAGCCAACAACGACACCATGCGCAGCGCCAGTTTCAGCCACCTCGAGCGAGACGGCGATGACTTTCGCCCGCTTTGCGCTTGCGCACCCATGGCCGGTCGTCTCCGTTTCAATACCGGAATTTCTCTTTGAGGAACAGCGCAAGCCCAAGATCGTCCGCCACGCGCAGTTTGCGCATCGCGCTTCGCTTATGGGTACTCACCGTCTTTTTGCTGCGCATGAGACGGGCGGCCGTCTGCGTGACCGACAACCCCTCCGCGATGTGACGCAATATCTCGATTTCGGACGCCGACAACATGTCCTCGCGCGGATGCGGCACGCGCGCTTCGACCTTGCGCTCACGCACGACGAAGAACTTGCGCGGCGCGGCGACAGCGCTGCGAATGGTCTCGGCGATCAGTGGCAAAGGGGTCGTCTTCTCGACGAACGCGTTGGCGCCGGCGCGGTGGCACACGCACTCGGCGTCGGCGGCACGCGCCGCCGACAAAACGACGATCGCAATCGGCGGCGCCTCGACGCGCAAACGCCGTACAAAGGTAGCGCCGTCGTAGCGATCCCCCGGAAGGTAGAAATCGACGAGCGCGACGTCGCACTCGCCGCGTTCGATCACCACGAACAAGTCATCGACAGACGAGACGCTGGCCACGAGTTCGAAGTCGGCGTGATCACGCAGATACGTTGCAACGCCGAGCGCGACGATCGGGTGATCGTCGAGGATTGCGATACGGATTCGATGTCTAGGACGAGATAACAATAGAACTCTCCGGGGGGTCATGCGCTTTCATCCTCGCTATTGCCATTGCGACGTGAAGGACTGCCGCTCTCATGTAATAAGCGTCATTGCGCGGCGACGAAATAATGCACGAAATTGATTGAAGAATTGCCCGATACTCGAGAACCGGGAATTACCACAAAGCGGGAGATATGCCTCCGAGAAAAATCTTAATTGATTCTGATCAATGAAAATGAATCACGACAACACCCGCAACGCACCACCACAATGGCCGCCGCTTGGTGCGGACGATTCTAGCCGAAGGGCATCCGACCAACAATATCCTATCTCTTCTATTTTGTTAGAAATAAATGGAACTCACCGAAATACCCTTCCCTTCGTCCTAAAAATCAATTGGCATTGACGCTGACAATCAGATTTATGACCTCGACAGAACAGAAATCAAAGAACAGGCGAATGCCCGCCATTGCCGAAGATGGATGGGAAGGAGTGCCGATAATTAAGCGCTACCCCTGATTGTCGCGATCAATCGCGCGCCTCAAGGGCATATCGGGCGGGCGGCATAGCGCTGCCCGCCTGCCATGTACTGAAGGAGAATATGCGCGAGCCCACTCTTTACTACGTGACCAGCCTGGCTGCGCGAAAACGAAGCCCGTCAGGGCGATCGCGGTTCCGATGAACCACTTCAGCAGCGTCGATTCCAGCGTGGTGACGTCGTGCTTGGTTGCCAGATGAAGCAACCCCGTTTCGACATGCGCCACGCGCTCGCGGATATCAGTTGTCATATGCTCTAGCTCGGTGAGGCGTGCTTGAAAAGACGCATGATCGCCGGAAGGCGCGTGGATGGATTCGTGGGAAGAGAGAAATCGGACAGTTTTCTGAGGGCGACGCAGGTCTCGCGCATTGAGCATCATAGGAGCACTCGATCGATAGTGGGTAAGCACGGCAAACGCCCCGGCCGGCCCGGCTGCCGGACGGCGCGCTCTTGGCCGCACGCGCAGGGCCCCGCAGAAGGGACGCCCGTGCAGACATGATCGGGTAATGCAGGTGATGGGCGAAATAGACCGGACGGCTAAACGACGCGCAGCGCCGAACCAAACGACGCCAGCCGCGGCAATGAGGGCAGCAGTGAGAGAAGCAACGACGGCAGCAGGGACAGAAGCGGGGACAGAAGCAGCGGCAGCGCGCGCAGCCGGACCGTGCGCAAAGTTGGCCCCCCCACGAGGAATCGAACCTCGATTTCAGGTTTAGAAGACCCGTGTTCTATCCGTTGAACTATGGGGAGGCGAAGGCGTGATTGTACGACGCTATGGCCAACCAGCGCCGGGGGCCGGAATTATACCCGATGGGCGCGCGCAGCCGCACCCTCAGGCAACATCACCGCTTCGGTCTGGTTTTATCCGAGCCGAAGCGCGCCGTCACGCCGGCTGGCCGTGCGTCATGAACCACACGAAACAAGCTGCGCCCGCCAACACGCAATAAATGCCGAACGACGCCAGCCGGCCGCGCCCCTCGAAATAGCGCATCAAGAACCGAACGCTCAGGTACGCGGCGATCGCCGTCAGCACGCCGCCGAGGATCGCATCGGCGAGTTGCCCCGGGGCATGAAACAGTTTGGGCACTTCCAACAACCCGGCCGCAAAAATGATCGGCGTACCGAGCAGGAACGCGAATTCGGCAGCGCTCTCCGCCGTCAGTCCGGCCGCATTGCCGGCGATCATCGTCAAGCCGCTGCGCGAAAAGCCCGGGATCAGCGCGCCGACCTGCGCAAGTCCGACGAAAAACGCTTGTTTGAAACTCAGCTTTTCGGGCGGCCGATGCGCGCGTGCGCGCTGCAGACGATCGCCGAGCCAGAGCAGCAGACCGTTCACCACGAGCGCGAGCGCCACGATGCGCAAATCATGAAAAATCCGCTCGAGCCGTTTTTCGAGCACCAAACCGACGAGCCCTGCCGGAATCGTGCCGATAATGAGCGCCCACATCATATGACCCTGTTCGCTGCGGCGCCCCGCGAGCGTGCCGAACCAACCCACGATCAGCTCGATCCAGCGCTTGCGGAAGTACCAGAGCAGCGCGAGCGCCGTTCCCAGATGCAGGGCGACCAAAAATGGGATCAACTGAGGCGCATGCTTGTCGATATGCATACCGAGCAATGCCGGTGCAAGCAGCGTGTGCCCCAGGCTGCTGACGGGGAAAAGCTCGGTGACGCCCTGTAGGACGCTTAGAAAAATCAAAAACAAAAGGCTCACGCGTCGATCCTTTCTTTCTTCAAGAGGCGGGTTGTGGGGAATATTCCGGTCGCTGCGTGCCTGACCCAACGCCCGTTCGGGTCCGATTATGCCTGGCGAGGCGGACCCAGCCAAGCCAACAAAACATTTTTTTCCGCCCAAATATCGCGCAAAAAGGTCACAGGTCAGTCATAATCGACTCGGATAATCGTTGCGACGTAAACGTTTCCAGGCCTAGCACTACCGGACTGACAGAAAGATGAAACACACGATCAAGGATGTGGCCGCCTACGCCGGCTTTTCCATCGCGACGGTGTCTCGCGCGATCAACGCCCCGCACACGGTCAATCGCGTCACGCTCGCGAAGATCCGGGAAGCCATCGAGGCGCTGCAATTCAGTCCGAGTCCGCTCGGGCGGCAGTTGCGCGGCGAGCGCACACGCCTTATCGGCGTTGTCTTGCCGACGCTTGCCAACCCCGTGTTCGCCGATTGCCTGCAAGGCATCGACGAACTCGCGGCAGCGCAAGGCTATCGTCTCATGCTGATGACGACGCAGTACGACGCCGCGCGCGAGCGCCATGCGATCGAAACCTTGCTGGCGCAGCGCGTCGAGGGCCTGATCCTGACGGTGGCCGATGCCGACACGCACCCGCTGCTTGACGAGCTCGACCGCGACGGCAAGCTGTACGTGCTCATGCACAACGACACGGTACGGCGTCCGTCGGTTTCGGTCGACAACCGCCGCGCGGCCTACGACGGCGTGCGCATGCTGATCGAGCACGGGCACGAACGCGTGATGATGCTGGCCGGCACGCTGGCCGAGTCGGACCGCGCGCGCCTGCGCTTTCGCGGTTATTCCGAAGCGATGCGTCAGGCCGGATGCACGCCTATGCCAGCGCTGGAAGTCGATTTCAACGCCGATGAGCTCGCGCCTTCCGTGCTTGCCCATCTGACGTCCGGCGCGGCCCGCCCCACCGCACTCTTTTGCAGTAACGACCTGCTCGCGATGGTCGTCATGCGCGGTTTGCGACGGGCCCGCTTCAGCGTGCCCGAAGACATGTCGATCCTGGGCTTTGACGGGCTCGCCATTGGCGAGCTGCTGTCGCCGCCGCTTGCCAGCATCAGCACGCCCAACCGGGAGATCGGCTGCGCGGCCTGGCGGCGCCTCATGGCACGCATCGATGGCGCCGACGACGGCGAGTCGTTGTCCCTCACCCTGCCTCACACGCTGCGCCAAGGGGCGACAGTCGCCACGCTTTCGAGCGCGTCGACTTCCTCGCCCACGCATCCGGTCGCGTAAGCAACGCGACCTGCTTTCCCGTGCGCCGGCCTCGCAAGGGCCGGCGCCGTTTCGTCACGTCGTCCCGATTACGCCCTTTTTCGTCCGCAAGGAGACCTTTAAGTGATAAGTCGCTCATCCCGCCTTCGCGCGCGCTTGGCACGGCTCAGCTATACCGTCGGCGCGCTTCTCGCATTTGCGGCTCCTTTCGCACCCGCCGCGCATGCCCAACAGACGGCTATTTGTTATAACTGCCCGCCCGAGTGGGCCGATTGGGCCAGCGAGTTGAAGGCGATTCAAGACAAAACCGGCATTCATGTGCCGTCAGACAACAAAAACTCGGGCCAAGCCATCGCGCAACTGATCGCGGAGCAGAAAAGCCCGGTCGCCGATGTCGTCTATCTCGGCGTATCGTCAGCGTTCCAGGCGAAAGACAAAGGCGTCATTCAGCCTTATAAGCCCGCGCATTGGAATGACATTCCGGCAGGGCTGAAAGATCCGCAAGGTTACTGGTTCGCGATCCATTCGGGCACGCTCGGCTTTTTTGTCAACAGGGACGCATTGGAAGGCAAACCCGTGCCGAAGTCGTGGGCCGATCTGCTCAAGCCTGAATATAAAGGGACGATCGGATACCTCGATCCGTCCAGCGCGTTCGTCGGCTACGCAGGCGCCGTCGCCGTCAATCAGGCGCTCGGCGGTTCGTTCGACAACTTCCAGCCCGCCCTCGATTGGTTCAGGAAACTCAAGGCCAACGAGCCGATCGTGCCGAAGCAAACCGCTTACGCGCGCGTGTTGTCAGGCGAGATCCCGATCCTGCTCGACTACGACTTCGATGCCTACCGCGCCAAGTACAAGGACAATGCGAACGTCGAGTTCGTGATCCCCAGCGAAGGGACGATTTCGGTTCCCTATGTCATGAGTCTCGTCAAGGGCGCACCGCATGAGGCAAATGGCAAGAAGGTGCTCGATTTCGTACTGTCCGACGAGGGTCAGAAGATTTGGGCCAATGCTTATCTGCGGCCCGTACGCGCGAGCGCGATGAGCAAGGAAGCCGCGGCAAAGTTCCTGCCGGCCAGCGATTACGCGCGCGCCAAGCCGGTCGACTTCGCCAGGATGGCGGAGAAGCAGCAAGCGTTCGGTCAACAATATTTGCAGGTCATGCACTGAGCTGAGCCGGCAGCCCCCGGGCCGCGCGGGCGTGCGGCTTCCCGCGTACGCCCGCTGCCTTCCGGCAGGCCGCTTCTCTCAGTTCCGGGCGGTCATCATCATGCACGACATCACCTTTCCGTTACGCTGGCGCATCGTCTTGATCGCGCCGGCGCTCGCCGTCTTCTTCGCCTTTTGGCTACTGCCGATGGGCGTCCTCGTCAACGTCAGCGCCGACGGTCACGCCATTACCACTTACCGCGCGCTGCTGACCAATGCACGCTACATGAACAGCCTCGTCGCAACGGTCGCTCTCTCGGCCGCCGTCACGCTCGCCACGCTCGTGTTGTCGGTTATCTCCGGTTTGCTGCTCGCGCGACGCGAATTCGCAGGCAAGCGCACGCTCGTCGCGCTGTTGACGTTTCCGCTCGCGTTCCCGGGCGTCGTCGTCGGCTTCATGGTGATCATGTTGGCCGGCCGCCAAGGGCTCATCGGCGCGCTCACGCAAAAGCTCACGGGCGACAGATGGGTATTCGCTTACTCGATGACGGGTCTCTTCCTCGGGTATCTGTATTTCTCGATTCCGCGCGTGATCGTCACTGTGATGGCCTCGGCCTCCAAGCTCGATCGCTCGCTCGAAGAAGCGGCCCGCTCGCTGGGCGCTTCGCCTTGGCAAATCATGCGCGACGTCGTTCTGCCCGGGCTCGCGCCAGGACTCGTCGCGGCCGGCGCAATCTGCTTCGCGACCGCCATGGGCGCGTTCGGCACGGCGTTTACGCTGGCCACCGATATCGACGTTCTGCCGATGACGATCTACACCGAATTCACGTTGAACGCGAACATGATCACCGCCGCAGGGCTGTCGGTGATCCTCGGCATCGTCACCTGGCTCGTGCTCGCGCTCGCTCGCAGCGCGACCGGCTCCGCCGTCGCGGCGACTGCATGAAGCGAGGGCTGCCATGAATCAACTCGCCGGCCCGGCCGCAACCGATCGCCACCCGATACCCCTGCTCGCCGCACGCTTCGCACCGCGCAATCTGCTCGCGCTCGGCCAATGGCTCGTCACGTTCGCGCTGTGCGCGTTTCTCGTCGTGCCCGTCGTCATGTCCGTGCTGGCGGGACTGACGGTCAATTATTTTCGCGGCATCTCGAGCGGCCTCACGCTGCGCTGGCTCGAGCAGGTGTGGATCCAGTATCACGGGTCCGTCCTGCTGTCGCTCGAAGTGGCCGCGGCCACGCTCGTCGTCACGCTCGTCACCGGCGTACCCGCCGCCTATGCGCTTGCGCGCAGCAAGACGCGCTGGGCCCGCCTCGTCGAAGAGTTGCTCGTGCTGCCGATCGCCCTGCCGGGACTCGCGTCGGCGCTTGCGCTCATCGTCGTCTACGGCGGCTTCACGGCATTTCGGATGAGCATCGCGTTCATCGTCGTCGGCCACGTCGTGTTTACGTTGCCGTTCATGGTGCGCGCGGTCGCGGCGGTCGCGGCCAGCGCCGATTTGCGCACGCTCGAAGAAGGCGCGGCGAGCCTCGGCGCGACGTTTGCTCAACGCTTTTTTACCGTCGTGCTGCCCAATCTGCGGCCCGGCATCGTCGCCGGTGCACTCGCAGTCGTCACGCTGTCGGTCGGGGAATTCAACCTGACCTGGATGCTGCATACGCCCGAAACGAAGACGCTGCCGGTCGGTCTCGCCGATACCTATGCGTCGCTGCGCATCGAAGTGGGCAGCGCGTACACGATTCTGTTTTTCGCGATGACGATGCCGCTTCTGATCGCGATGCAGCGCCTGGGCGGCGGACAAGGCGAAGTCATGCGCGTGGCGCCTGCCGCGGGCCGTGACGCGGGCAAGCGCGACGATCACGCCGAATAACCCTTTCGATTCAGATGCGCCAATGAAATTTACCCCGGTCCCCATCGCACTCACGCAGTGCGCCAAGACATTCCATGGCACGCGCGTGCTCGAGCCGCTCGATCTGACGATCGGCGCCGGCGAGACGCTCGTGCTGCTCGGGCCGTCCGGTTGCGGCAAGACGACGACCCTGCGCATCGTCGCGGGCCTCGAAACGCCCGATACGGGCGGCACGGTGCGCTTCGGCGACGACGACGTCACACGCTTGCCGATCGAGCGGCGGCAAGTGGGCATGGTGTTTCAAAGCTATGCGCTGTTTCCGAACCTGACCGTGCGTGGCAATGTCGGCTATGGGCTCAGGATTGCGAAAACCGAAGCGACGATCGCCCGCAAGCGCGTCGACGAACTGCTCGCGATGATGCGGCTCGAAGCCCATGCCGATAAGCCGATTCATCAGCTCTCCGGTGGCCAGCGTCAACGCGTCGCGCTCGCCCGCGCACTCGCTCGCGAGCCCCGTGTGCTGCTGCTCGACGAGCCGCTCACGGCGCTCGACGCCCGCTTGCGGGATACGCTGCGGCGCGAGATGAACACGTTGCTGCGCGGCCTGGGCATCACGACGGTCTACGTGACGCACGACCAAGCCGAGGCGATGGAGCTGGGCGATCGCATCGTCGTGATGAGCGCCGGCCGCATCGAACAGGTCGGCACGCCGCGCGACATCTACTACCGGCCCGCCAATCGCGCCGTCGCCCAGTTCGTCGGCACGATCAATCGCGTGGCCGGACAATGGCGCGGCAGCGCACTTTCGACAGTCGGCGGCGACATAGAAGCCCCCGCGAGCCTCGCGCCGGCAGAACGCCCGGAGTTGTTCTTCCGCCCCGAGGACGCGCGGCTCGTCCGCCCGGAAGGCGCGAGCCTGCGCGGCATCGTCGAGACCGTCTCGTTTCTCGGCGAGCGCACGCGCGTGACGGTGGCCGGCGCGGCGCCCGATACCCTGGTGATCGATGTTGCGGGGCGTACCGAATGGGCGCCCGGCGCGGCGGTCGGGATCCAGATTGCGCCCGAGGGATTGATTTCGCTTCCTTGACAACACAACAACGACAAGCAAGCAGGAGGAACCCCACATGCTACTGGCACAGATCAGCGATCTGCACATCAAGCGCCCCGGCGCGCTCGCCTATCGGCGCGTCGACACGTCGGCCTATCTGGAGCGTTGCGTCGCTCGCCTGAATGCGATCGAGCCGAAGCCGGACGCCGTTGTCATCACGGGCGATCTCGTCGACATGGGCAGCCTCGTCGAGTACGAGGCGCTCAAGCCGCTGCTCGCGCCATTGACGATGCCTTTCTATTTGCTCGTCGGCAATCACGACGATCGCGCGGAGCTGCGCGAGGTGTTCAATGAACACGCTTATTTGCGCACGGGGGGCGAGTTCGTTCATTACGCCGTCGAAATCGGCCCGTTGCGGCTCGTCGCACTCGATTCGCAAACGCCGCAGGAAAGCGGCGGAAAGCTGTGCGACACACGCCTTGCCTGGGTCGACGCACAACTCGCCGCGGCGCAGGGCCAGCCGATCGTGCTCGCGCTTCATCATCCGCCGTTCGTGTCAGGTATCGACCATATGGACCGCCAGCGGCTCGATCCTGTGTCGGCGCAACGGCTGGCCGCCATCGTCAGCCGGTACCCGAATGTGGAGCGCGTGATTTGCGGCCACGTGCATCGCCCGATTTTCACGCGCTTTGGCGGAACGATCGCATCGGCCGTACCTGCGCCCGCGCATCAGGTCGCCCTCGATTTGCGCAGGGATGCGCCTCCCGCGTTCCGGCTCGAGCCGCCCGCGTTCGCACTGCATCAATACGATCGCGCAACAGGCGTCGTGACGCATCACGCTTATGTCGACGAGGGCGAAGGGCCGTATCCGTTTTACGAAACGGACGGCACGCTCATCGATTGAGCGCTGCGAGCGCCGAAGCTCCCCCGTCGTCGCGACGGCCGACCGATCGGTGCGCGGCGAATCGCAGCGCAGCGCCGGCAGTCACCGCTCGCGGCCACCGCTGGTTCTGATCGATTAGAGACAACCCTCCAGCGCGGCGCATGCCGCCCGCACTATCGTTCGCACGCGCTCACTTCAAAACAACGTGCCGTCATGCCCTACCGACATCTGCTCTCCGAATTGGACCTCGGCTTCACGAAGCTCAAGAACCGCGTCGTCATGGGCTCGATGCATACCGGCCTAGAAGATCGGTTCTGGCACTATCCCGCGTTGGCCGAGTACTATCGCGAGCGCGCCAGGGGCGGCGTCGGATTGATCATCACGGGCGGCATTTCACCCAATCGCGAGGGCTGGTTGCTGCCGTTCGGCGGCACGCTCAACAGCGTCCTGGATCTGCACAATCATCGGCGACTGACGCGAGCCGTCCACGAAGAAGGTGGCAAGATCGCCATGCAGATTCTGCATGCGGGCCGCTACGGCTACCATCCGTTCGTCGTGTCGGCGTCGAACGTCCGCTCGCCGATTTCGAAGTTCACGCCGAAAGCGCTGACCGAAGCCGGCATCGCACGCACAGTGCGCGCCTACGCGAAGACCGCGCGGCTCGCGCAACGCGCCGGTTACGACGGCGTCGAAATCATGGGCAGCGAAGGCTATCTGCTCAATCAGTTTCTCTGCAGCCGAACGAACCGCCGCACCGACCGCTACGGCGGCAGCCTCGAAAACAGGATGCGCCTCGCGCTCGAGGTCGTGCGCGGCGTGCGCGAAGCCTGCGGCAAACGGTTCATCGTCATCTACCGACTATCGCTGATCGATCTCGTCGAAGGCGGCAATACCTGGGACGAAACGATACAGGTTGCGCGTGCACTCGAAGCCGCGGGCGTCTCATTGATGAACACCGGCATCGGCTGGCACGAAGCGCGCGTGCCCACCATTGTGACGTCGGTCCCGCGCGCCGCGTTCGCGCCGCTGACTTCCCGATTGCGCGCAGCGCTGACGGTGCCCGTGATTGCATCGAACCGGATCAATACGCCCGAGTTGGCCGATTCGCTGATCGCCGAGGGCAGCGCCGATCTCGTCTCGATGGCGCGGCCGCTCTTGGCCGATCCGCAGTTCGTCGTCAAAGCCAGCGAAGGCCGTGCCGATGAGATCAACACCTGCATCGCCTGCAATCAGGCCTGCCTCGACCACACATTTCGCAACGAGCGCGCGAGTTGCCTCGTCAATCCGCGCGCCGCGCGCGAGACGCAACTCGTCTATCGGCCCACGGGCCGTCCGCTTTCGCTCGCCGTTGTCGGCGCCGGGCCGGCCGGCCTGTCAGCCGCCTGCGTGGCGGCCTCGCGCGGACATCGCGTCACGCTGTTCGACGCGAACGCGACGATCGGCGGCCAATTCAATCTGGCCAAGCGCATCCCGGGCAAAGAGGAATTCGCCGAAACGCTACGCTACTTCGATTCGCAACTGCGCAAGCACGGCGTCGAGGTGCGGCTCGGCACGCGCGTCGACACCACGCAGCTTACCCAGGGTGGCTACGACGAGATCATCGTCGCAACCGGCATCGTGCCGCGCCGGCTGTCGATCCCCGGCATCGACGGCGCGAACGTGCTTTCTTACGTCGACGTATTGCAAGGAGCGCCCGTCGGCCGCGCCGTCGCCGTTATCGGCGCGGGTGGCATCGGCTTCGACGTCAGCGAATTTCTCTTGCATCGCGCGGGCGATGCACTGCCGCAGCCGCGCGACGCCTGGCTTGCCGAATGGGGCGTCGATCTGAATGTGAGCGAGCCGGGCGGACTCGCACCGGCACGCCGCACACCCGAGCCGGCACGTCAGATCTGGCTGCTTCAGCGTAAGAAGGGCAAGCTCGGCGCCGGCTTGGGCAAAACGTCGGGGTGGGTTCATCGGGCGACGCTTGCACGCCACGGCGTTGCGATGCTCGACGGCGTTTCGTATCTCGAGATCGGGCCGCGCGGGCTCAAGATCGAGCGCAACGGCCGGCAACAATGGCTCGATGTCGAAACGATCGTCGTGTGCGCGGGCCAGGAATCGCTGCGCGATCTCGTGCCTGCGGCGGGCGGCGGACATGGCCCGCGCTTTCATGTAATCGGCGGCGCCGCGCTCGCCAGCGAGCTCGACGCGGAGCGCGCGATCAAAGAAGGGGCGGAACTGGCGGCGAAGCTGTGAAGCGAGGCTGTGAAGCGCATCGGCCGGCCCGTCAGACTGCGCGCCGTCGATCGAACCAGAAAGACAAGGCGACGCTCACGAGAATGACGCCCGTTGCGACGAGCGTCGAACCTGTCACCGGCTCGCCGAGCGTCAGGGCACCCAACGCAACGGCTACGATCGGATTGACGTACATGCAGCTGCTCGCCACGATCGGGCTCGTATGCCGAATCAAAAAGCCGTAGGCGACATAGGCAGCCATCGTCGCCACCAACATCAGATACACGAAGGCAAACAACGGGCCGAAGCCGAGCGCCGCGACGCGCTCGCCGCCGGCGACCGCAATCAGTGTCGAGATCGCGCCGCCCAGCCCGATCTGCAGCGCAGTCGACAAAAACAGATCGGCGGGCAGCGCGAGCCGGCTTGCAAGGTGCGCTCCCCCGGCCCAGAACAGCGCCGCGCAAAGAATGACGATGCTGCCGCTCGTCGACGAACTCGAAGCGTCGCCGCGATTGAGGATGAAGATGCCGGCAAGGCCGAGCGCAACGGCGACCCACTCGCCCTTTGCGATCGGCCGACCTGCGATGGCCGAGATGATCGTCGCGAACAACGGCACCGTGGCAACCATCACGGCCGCCGTGCCCGTCCCAACTGTACGCATGCCAAACGCGAGCAGACCGCTCGAGAATCCGACCAGCATCGTGCCGACGATGCCGGCATTGCGCGTTTGAACCAGCGTGGGCCACACGCTCGCGCGTCGGCCGGCGACGAAAAACAGGCCGATGCCTGCGATCAGATTGCGCAAACCCGACAGCAACAGGGGCGGAAACGATTGGAGCGCGACGTGCACGGCCAGATAGGCCGAACCCCATGCCAGATAGACGACGGCCAGCGCGAGAGCGACGCGGCCGCCCTGGGTACGTGGCGGCCGAACGCGCGTGAGCAGGCCGGGCAGCGCGCGCGGCATCAAGCGCGGCATCAAGCGCCGCCTCGACGCAGTCCGGACCGGCGCACGGCCACGCGAAAAAGGCGGCGCGGCGCGAGACGCGGGTGGCACAACGCTGCATGGTCGGGACGGGCGATGCGAAGCGGCATGGATGTCGGCAGGCTTCGGAACTTCGAGAATGAGTTGAGCGCAGGCGCAGCGGCATGCGAACGTCGCCATTATGCAACGGCGCAGCCCGTAAAGCGCCGCTGAAACGGCCACGCCACACTTGGCGCGCGGACGCGCCGCCATCCCCTTGACGCCTCGCGCATCGGTGTAGACCCCGTCGACGCGCGTTTCCAAGGCTGCGGCGTAGCCGGTTGCCAAAGCCGGGCCGCCCGTGTATCTTCTGCGATGCTAACGCGGGGGTCCTGCGTCGTACCGTCGCACTCGGTACGCGCGGGTGAGAAATACCCTTTGAACCTGATCTGGATAATGCCAGCGCAGGGAAGCGTAGGGGCTTTGCCGCCCTGCGCATCACTCTCATCCGCCCTCTCGTCTCCTGCATTAGCGCCCTAAGTCAGGAGAATCGCATGAGTGCCAACCCGAAATTCATTTCCTCCGAAGCACGCGTCGACGCTGCCGCCGTCGCTCCGCTGCCGAATTCACAGAAGATCTACGTGACGGGCTCGCGCCCCGATATCCGCGTGCCGATGCGCGAAATCACGCAAGCCGATACACCCACGGGCTTCGGCGGCGAAAAGAATCCGCCCATCTACGTCTACGATACGTCGGGCCCCTATACGGACCCGCAGGCCACGATCGACATTCGTTCCGGCCTGCCCGCGCTGCGTCAAAGCTGGATCGAAGAGCGCGGCGACACGCAGGCGCTGGAGGGACTCACGAGCCAATACGGCCGCGAGCGTGCGGCCGATGCGGCCACGGCCTCCTTGCGCTTTCCCGGCCTGCACCGCACGCCGCGTCGTGCCAAGGCTGGCGCGAACGTCACGCAAATGCACTACGCGCGCCGCGGCATCATCACGCCGGAAATGGAATTCATCGCGATTCGCGAGAATCAGCGCCGCGCCGAATATCTCGAGAGCCTGCGCGCCAGCGGCCCGAACGGCGCCAAGCTCGCCGACATGATGGGCCGTCAACACCCGGGCCAGGCGTTCGGGGCGGCCGCATTCGGCGCGAACGCCGCGCGCGAAATCACGCCCGAGTTCGTGCGCGAGGAAGTGGCGCGCGGCCGCGCGATCATTCCGGCCAACATCAATCACCCCGAAAGCGAGCCGATGATCATCGGCCGTAATTTCCTCGTGAAGATCAACGCGAATATCGGCAACTCGGCCGTGACGTCGTCGATCGGCGAGGAAGTCGACAAAATGACGTGGGCCATCCGCTGGGGCGGCGACACGGTCATGGATTTGTCGACGGGCAAGCATATCCACGAGACGCGCGAGTGGATCATCCGCAACAGCCCCGTGCCGATCGGGACGGTGCCGATCTATCAGGCGCTCGAAAAGGTCAACGGCAAGGCCGAGGACCTGACGTGGGAAATCTTCCGCGACACGCTCATCGAGCAAGCCGAACAAGGCGTCGACTACTTCACGATCCATGCGGGCGTGCTGCTGCGCTACGTGCCGCTGACGGCCAACCGGATGACGGGCATCGTCTCGCGCGGCGGCTCGATCATGGCCAAGTGGTGCCTCGCGCATCACAAGGAGAGCTTCCTCTACGAACACTTCGAGGAAATCTGCGAAATCATGAAGGCCTACGACGTCAGCTTCTCGCTCGGCGACGGCTTGCGCCCCGGCTCGATCTACGACGCCAATGACGAAGCGCAGCTCGGCGAATTGAAGACGCTCGGCGAACTCACGCAAACGGCGTGGAAGCACGACGTGCAGGTGATGATCGAAGGCCCGGGCCATGTGCCGATGCAGCTCATCAAAGAGAACATGGATCTACAGCTGCAATGGTGCGACGAAGCGCCGTTCTATACGCTCGGACCGCTGACGACGGATATCGCGCCGGGCTACGACCACATCACGTCCGGCATCGGCGCGGCGATGATTGGCTGGTTCGGCACGGCCATGCTCTGCTACGTCACGCCGAAGGAACACCTCGGCCTGCCGAACAAGGATGACGTCAAGGAAGGCATCATCACCTACAAGCTCGCGGCGCACGCGGCCGATCTGGCCAAGGGGCATCCGGGCGCGCAGGTGCGCGACAACGCCTTGTCGAAGGCGCGCTTCGAATTCCGTTGGGAGGATCAGTTCAATCTCGGTCTCGACCCTGACAAGGCGCGCGAATTCCACGACGAGACGTTGCCCAAGGATTCGGCAAAGGTCGCCCACTTCTGCTCGATGTGCGGGCCCCACTTCTGTTCGATGAAGATCACGCAGGACGTGCGCGATTTCGCCGCCGCGCAGGGCTTGTCCGACGAAACCGCGCTGAAGAAGGGCATGGAGGAAAAGGCTGTCGAATTCGTCAAGAGCGGGTCGCAGATCTATCAGCGTCAGTAGGCAGCACCAACGATAGCCGCGCAGGGCCAAGCGCCTGCCGCGGCTCATCGCAAAGGGGCGCAGTTCCGTTCGAAGCGAACGTGGACTGCGCCCTTTTTTGCTTTTCGGAAATTGGACGGGGTGGGTCGCCTGTTGGAGGTTGTCGCCGCTTATCGCCGCTTTTCGTTATTGATTGTCGATTCTTGCCGTTTCATCTCGCGCTGAAATATCGACGGCAGACCCGGTGATACCATGCGTTTCGGTTATGCAACGATAAATCCAACAAGCCTCGAGACGTTTATGAAACCCAGCCACATCGTGCAGTTGCTCGTGCTCGCCGCCCTCTGGGGCGCATCGTTCCTATTCATTCGCGTAGGGGTGGTCGATCTGGGCGTCGCTCCGCTCATGGCTTTGCGCGTGTCGATCGGCGCCGCCGTGCTCGTCGTCATCCTTGCGCTGCGCGGCACCCCCCGTACTTCGTTCGAGACGCTGCGCTCGCGCGCCGTGCCGCTGTTCGTCGTGGGCGTGCTCAATTCGGCCGCGCCGTTCTGCCTGTTCGCGTTCGCCGAACTGACGCTGTCGGCGGGCCTGACATCCGTCATCAACGCCACCACGCCGCTTTGGGGGGCGCTCGTCGCCTACATCTGGCTCAAGGATCGACTCACGGCGCTGCGCACGCTCGGCATGCTCATCGGTTTCGGCGGCGTCGTCTCGCTCGTCTGGGGGCAGATCGCCGCGCCGCACGGCTCCCTTGCGCCTTCCGCCGGGGCCACGGCGCTCGCGGCGCTGGCCGCGACCGGCGCCGCGCTGCTCTACGGCATCGCTGCGAACTACACGAAACGGCATCTGACCGGCGTCGATTCGTTGACGATCGCCACCGGCAGCATGATCGGCGGGAGCATTGCGTTGCTGCCGTTCGCGATCGCCACCTGGCCGACGGGCCCGATCTCGCTGCAAGCGTGGGGCGCCGTGCTGAGTCTTGGCGTGGCGTGCACCGGTGTGGCCTACCTGATCTTCTTTCACCTCATCAACGTCGCCGGTCCTGCGCGCGCGATCACCGTCACCTTCGTGATCCCCGTGTTCGGCATTCTCTGGGGCGCCCTGTTCCTCAACGAGCAAGTGAGCAGCGGCATGATCGAAGGTTGCGCGATCGTCCTGGTCGGGACGGCGCTGGCCACCGGCGTCATCAAACGCATTCCCGGCCTGCGGCAGCGGCACGCCTGAAGCACCCGCAGCTCTTTCCCGCTCCCTTTCCCTCTTCCCCGGGCGCCTGTCTCGCCCGGGAAAACCCGCCCGCGCTTTCGTTACACGCCGCCCAACGTACGGCACCCCACCTCCGGCGCGCGGCGCGCCCGTCCACCCCGCTCCGATCGTCTGCGACCGCACGCTGGCCCGTGTCGGCACGGCATTACGCTGGGCGCGTTTCCTCAGCCCACACTTTGCTACACTGCCCTTCCGCCCTATGGACACCGTTCGACATGCCAGGTCTTTTCGTTCGCTTCCTGCCGAACGGCTCACCGTGCGTAGCCGGCACGACCTCTTTCCACGTCTGGCACGACGCCCGCGGCGCACGGCCGCGTCGCTCGGCCGCGCTTCGCTTGCCATGTCGTTTCGCCGCGATCTGACGCTGGCCGGCATCCTGCCGCATCTGGCGCGCGATGCTGCCGGGTGGCGCATCGTCTATCAGGGCGTGACGCTGCGCAGCGCATTCCAGCCCGTCGTCTCGATCACACACAAGCGGGTCGTCGGCTACGAAGCGCTGCTGCGAGCCACCAACGCGAGCGGCCATCTGATCGCACCCGATCAGCTGTTCGCGCGCGCCAAGGCCACAGGGCCCGCCCTCGCGCTCGAGCGTCTCACGCGCTGCGTCCATTTTGCGAACTTCGCCGAGCAAAACGTGGAAACCGGTTGGCTGTTCGTCAACGCGCTGCCGCAATTGCTGCGCGTCGGCGCGAGTCACCGCGCGTTCACCGACGAACTGTGCGACTACTTCGGCCTGCCGCACCATCGCGTCGTATTCGAAATGATCGAACAGGCGAGCACCGACGAGCCACAGTTCGAACGCATCGTCGATTCGCTGCGCGAGCGCGATCTGCTCATCGCCATCGACGATTTCGGCACCGGCTTTTCGAACTTCGATCGCGTCTGGCGCATGCGGCCCGATATCGTCAAGCTCGATCGCTCGCTCGTCGCCCGTATCGCCGCGCCGGGCGCCGATCATCAGTTCGCGACCCAACTCGTGACGATGCTGCACCGCGCCGGCACGATGGTGCTTGGCGAAGGCGTCGAGTCCGAGGACGAGCTGATGACGCTGATGGAAGCCGACGTCGATTTCGTTCAGGGGTTTTGGCTCGGCAAGCCGGCTTCGTCGGTCGCTTCGGCGAGCAGCGATGCGCCCGCACGTATCGAATCGATGTGGCAGCGCTTTCATGCGCGCGCGCCAAGCGCGCCGGGCACGCCGGTCGAGCTCGCGAGCATCGAGGAGGCGGTACTGAGCGGTGCGCGCGCTTATAAGTCCACGGGCGGTCTCGCGGCCGCCGCGCAGCTGACGTTTCGCGCACCCTGGGCGCAACGTGTGTTCGTGGTTAGCCGACAGGGCGATCAACTGCAACCGTCGATCGCATCGAAGCCTCATTCCGGACCGGCACGCCTCGCACCGTTGTTTCCCGATACGGCCAGCAATTGGTCGCGGCGCGCCTACTTCAAACGGGCGTTGGCTTCGCCGGGACGCGTCGCCATCATGGGGCCGCACTATTCGCTGACCGAAGGCAAGGACTGCTACACGGCAGCCGTCACGGTCGAAACGAATGGGCAGATCGAGGTGTTCTGCGTCGACTTCGTAGCGAATGTGGAAACGTCCTCGCCCGACGACCGTTGAACGCACCGGAGCCCGACCGGGCACCGCGCAGCATGCCTGATTCGGTAGTTCAATCGGTCACACGGGCGCGTCCCGCTTTCACCGTCGAACGACGCGTCTTGCTATCGAGGCGACGCGCAGTCGAGGCCCGCGTGGGCCGCGTCGGAATCCGGGGCCGGCGTGTCACGCTGACGCTGGCGATCAGTTCGTCGAGCCGCGCCAGCGCCGCCGCACGGTTCATTTCCTGCGTCCGGTATTCCTGCGCCTTGATGACGACGACCCCTTCGCGCGTGATGCGCCGATCGTCGAGCGCCAGCAGCCGCATTTTCAACGCATCGGGCAACGAGGATGCGCGGATGTCGTAGCGCAGATGAATCGCACTCGATACTTTATTGACGTTCTGTCCGCCAGCCCCTTGCGCGCGGACGGCCGTCAATTCCACTTCTTCGGGTAACGCGTGATAGCGCAGCGTCATGTTTGCATCTCCTGCATGCGTGCGACCAGGCCGGAATCGCGGCGCGTCGGCGCCGCAATCGCCTGAGCCAGCACATCGCGTGCGCCGATCACGCGCACCGTCTTGCGCGCCCGCGTAACGGCCGTATAAACGAGCTCGCGCGTGAGCACACGACTGCCCGACGCCGGCAACACAAGCGCGGCGTGATCGAATTCCGAACCCTGCGATTTATGAACCGTCAGGGCGAAGGCCGTATCGTGCGGCGGCAGCGCCGCAGGCGCAACGGCCCGCACGCCGCCGTCGGCGGTGCGGAAGTACACGCGCAGCGGGCCTTCGCGCGTCGGCAATGCGATACCTATGTCACCGTTGAACAAGCCGAGCGCGTAATCGTTGCGGGCGACCATCACGGCGCGGCCCGCAAACCAGTTCGTACCGACGGCGAGCGGCGTGCGCGCAGCGCGGCGCACATGGTCGGCGATCTGCGCGTTGAGCGCCTGCACGCCGCGCGCGCCGAGCCGCGTCGCGCAGAGAATGCGAAAAGCGTTCAATGCATCGAACAGCGGCGCGCAGTCGGGCTCCGCAGCAGCCAGCGCGGCGCTCAGCGCTTGGACATACGGGGCGAAACCGTGCGCCAACATCTGCAGCGTGCTTGCGCGCAACACGGGGCCGTCGTCTTCGTCGAGCCGGGCCGGGATCGCGCGCCACGCTGCGGCGCCGCCGTCGCCGTCCGATCCATCGAACAGGTCGCTCTGCGCCGAAGCGTTCGGCCGCACACCCAACGAGTCGAACGCCGCCTGCACATCGCCACGCCGGATCGCGACCGATAACCGTCCGATCGCCGAGTCGAGGCCGAAGCGATAGTTGCGCTCGAGCCAGACGACGCAATCGACGAGCGGGATGTCTTGTCGATGTACGCCCACTTGCGCCGCAGGGACTGCGGCACGCCCGGCGGCAGACTGCGCCGGCCCCTCGGCCGCGAGGCTGTGCGCTTCCATCGGCTCGACGCCGTCGCCCGCGTAAGCGACATCGGGTTCGTCAAGTCCCGTCCAGGCCCAGGCATCGTCGAGTGCATCGAGTGCTTCGAACAAATCGAGACCATCTTCGCCCGTCAGAACGTCCCACTCGGGCGCATCGGCACGCCCCGCCCCGTCTTCTTGCGCCTGTCCCTGTGACAGGCGCGGCAGCGCAGCGCGCACACGTGCTTCATCGACGCCCGTCGCCTCGGAAATGCGAGCGACGCCCTGTGCGCTGAACGCCGGGCGTGCACTGAGTTCGGCGAATACGGCACCCGCTTCGACGGCCGCCAGCTGGTCCTTGTCGCCGAGCAATACCAGTCGCGTCTGCGGCGCCAGCGCATCGAACAGCTGCGTGGCCAGGGTCAGGTCGATCATCGATGCCTCGTCGACCACGATCACGTCGTACGGCAGCGGATTGTCGCGCCCGTACCGCGCCCGCACGCCGTGCCCCAAGCCAAGCAAGCGATGCAGCGTCTGCGACGTGCGCGGCAGCCTGTCGGCGATCTGCGCGGGCAAGCTCGAAGCGCGGGCAAGCAGCGCCTCCTGCATCCGCTGCGCCGCTTTGCCCGTTGGCGCGGCCAGCGCGATGGTCAACGACGGCTGCGCGTCGATCAGACAGGCGAGCATGCCCACGACGGTCGTCGTCTTGCCCGTGCCGGGTCCGCCGCTCACAACCGTCAGCCGGCCCGATAACGACAATGCCGCGCATGCCCGCTGCCAATCGACTTCGCTCGGATCGGGCGGCCCGAAAAAACGCGTGAGGCGGGCGGCCAGCGTCTCGCTCTCGAGCGCAGTCGCGTTCCCGGGGCTGGGGCTGGGGTCGGGATGGACGTCGTCGGCGACCTGCATGCCGTTCGCGCCCGCGGCCCCGCACCTCGACGCATGGGCGACCACCGCGGCCGCGAGGCGCCGCTCATCTTCGTAGTAGCGCGCGAGGTAGAGCCGGCCGCCGGCATCGAGGACGAGCGGCCGCAGCCCGGCTGCATCCTGCCGGCCGTCCGAGACCACGCCGCTGCCCTGCAACGCAGCCTTTACCGCATCGAGCGGCTCGCCGTACCGCTTGGCGAGGCGTTCGAGCGAGAGGCAAACATGGCCCGCGCTCGTTGCGCGACTGACTGCGAACGCGGACCGGCGCACCCACAGCACCGCCGCGGGGCTCGCGCCCAGGCGTGCCGCCAACGCGCCGAGGCGGCGCGCGAACCCTTCGGCGAGCGCCGTACCGAATTCGCCGCGCTCGCCCGTCGGGGCCGGCTTAGGGGGTCTGGGTATTGCACTCATCGACCGCTCCCTTCGCTGTCGGCGGTCGTGAGGGGCATGGCGGTCACGGCGATCATGACGCGTGCTCC
Source organism: Trinickia soli (assembly GCF_002879855.1). GTDB lineage: Bacteria > Pseudomonadota > Gammaproteobacteria > Burkholderiales > Burkholderiaceae > Trinickia > Trinickia soli. The sequence goes on from NZ_PNYB01000015.1 coordinate 148,150, forward strand.
CCGCGCATCGACTCGTCGAGCGCTTCGATCAATTCGCGCGCAGGCTGACGCAGGACGACGCCTGCCGGCGCCCCCCCGTCCCGCCATGCCGGACGCACGCCGCGCACGAACAGATACATGTAGCCGCCGATGTGCGTGTCGTAGTGGTAGCGCGGCAAGCGCGCTTTCAAATAACGGTGCAGCGCCACGGTATAGAGCAGCGCCTGCAGATGGTAGGCATGATGCGCCATCGCAATCTCGAGCGCAGCGGCGCCGTAATCGGACGGACTTGCGCCAAGGTAATTCGACTTCCAATCGATGATCCAGAAACGGCCGTCGTGCTCGACCACCATATCGACGAAGCCTTTGACGAAGCCGGCGAGAAACGACGCCTCGAACAATACGTCCGGGTATCCGTGACGCGTCAGCAGTGCTCTGAGCGCATGTAGATCGAGCGCCGGCGACGCAAACAAAAACGGCCATTCGGTCAAACGACGCGCGGCAGTCAGCGAACTCAGCGTGAAACCCGGCGCAAGTTCCGTCGCCGTCACGTCCGCCATCAGCCGCATCATCATCGCCGGCAGCCGTGCGGCCGTGTCGGGGTCTGCCGCGACGGGCCGTTCGACGAGCGCCCGCTCGATCGCGGCGGGCCACGTCGCAGGCGCGGAAAAATCGGCCAACTCGAACATTCGATGCAGGCACTCGCCGGCCGCCGCCCCGCGCGGGAACGCGAGGATATCGTGATCGGCCAGCAATTGCGTCTGCGTGGGCGCCGACAGCGCCGGTACGGGTACCGGCTCCCAATCCGCCTCGGCCTCGCGCACCTCCTGCCGGCCCGCGGCCAGCGCGTCGTGATCGGGCCTCGGTTCGTCGTCGACGCTCTCGTGCGCATGCTGCACGGCCGCGGCGAGCGAGCTGAAGCTGGCGATGCGCCAGCTTTCCTTCAACTCGCGCCGCAAGGTCCTCGCCACGAAACGTCGACCCGATCCCGCCTCGCGCGCGAGGGCGACACGTCGCTGCGGGGCCGGCAAAGGCGCGAGCGTGATCGGCCCGTCGGCCAGCGCCGTCCACGCCGCGTCGAGCGCCGCGTCGTCGGGCGGATCGTCGAACCATGCCTCGAACGGACGATCGTCGCCCGCGACCAGCCAGTTCAGCACGCTGCGACGCGACTCCTTCGTCGAGCGCGACGACAGATAAACGCCCGCGACAAGGTAGCAACGGTGGACCGCGCGCGTGAGCGCGACATAGACGAGGCGCGCGCGCTCGGCCGCCTCCTCGCGCGCGGCTTCACGTTCGGCCCGTTCGGCTTCGCTGCCCTCGCAACCGTAGTGGAGCACCGCGCGGGCGTCGTCGTGGTATTCGCGCGCATCGGGCAAGCCGGTGCCCGTGCCGATCATGCGCGCGCCGTCGCCGAGAAACGGACAAAACACGACCGCGTACTCGAGCCCCTTCGATTTATGCACGGTGACGATCTGCACGAGATCACGGTCCGATTCGAGCCGCAGTTGCGCCTCTTCGCCGCCGCCGCGCCCGCGCTCGGCGGCGAGCCAACGCAGCGTCGGCGCGATGCCCGGATGCATGGCGGCACGCGCCGAGGCCAATTCGGCCAGATGATTGACGTCCGTCAGCCGCCGCTCGCCGTCGCGCCCCGCGATGAGACGCTCGCCGATGGCCAGTTCGCGCATCATCGCGCGCCACATCGCCGCGAAACCGCGGTCGAGCCAGAGCGACCGGTAGCGGGAAAACCGCTCGACCCAGGCCGTCGCCTCGTCGGCATGCGCCTGCGCGGGTGCATCGGCGAGCTGCGCGAGCCGCGCCAGCGCATGCGCGTCCAGACCGAACCAATCGGCCGCCAGCGCGGCGCGCAGCCGGCGCAGGTCGCCCGGCGCCTCGACGGCCGCCATCACGCGTTCGAGCTGCTCCGCGTCGAGCGTCGCGAACACCGAGGACTGCGCGAGTTCGACGCTGCCGACGCCCCACGCCGCCAGCACGCGCTTCATCAGGCTGCCCTGCTTGTGCGTGCGTACGAGCACGGCGATATCTGCCGGCGCCAGCGCGGCGTCGCCAAGCTTCACCGCGCCCTCACGCGCGCCGCGCAGCAACCGCACGATCTCGGCCGCGCAGGCTTCGGCGGCCTGCCGCTGCGCATCGCGCTTGAGCAGCACAGCTTCGCCCGACGGCAACATCCAGACGCGCAACGCGCCGTCCGCGCCCGCGGGATCATCGCGATCGACGAACGGTGCGCGTGCGCGCCCGGCGGCCCGCACGGGCGTGTAGTCGAGCCCGTCGAGCACGAACGCATGCGCATTGGCGCTGAAGATGCGATTGCACGCTTCTACGAGCGGCCCCGTCGAGCGCTGGTTGACCGCCAGCGTATAACGCGCCGTCGCTGCGTATCGGGCAGCCAGGTAGGTGTGCAAATCGGCTGCACGGAAGCTGTAGATCGCTTGCTTCGGATCGCCGACCAGGAACAACGGCCCGATTTGCCCATCCCGGCCC
>NZ_PNYB01000016.1 GCF_002879855.1 Trinickia soli
TGTCATGCGCAACGCCAATCCTGCCTTCCGGTCCGCTCGGTCACGTTCCCGAAATGCCCGGTCACGTTACCGAAATCGCCGGTCACCATCCCGAAACGGCCGGTCACGTTCGTCCGAAATACGCAGCGATCGTCTTGAAGTCTGGCGCAAGACGTCCCATCAGCCACATCAGCTCGACATTGCGCTGGCATTCACGCTCAAGGCGCCGGCTGGACGGAATACGGTTCAGATACCCGTAGATATAAATCTTGAGCATCACCCCTGGGTGATAAGACGGGCGCCCCGTGAGCGCCGCGATGGCCCCCTCGAAACCGAGATCCTCAAGCCCCAACTCGTCGACGAAGACATCTATGACTCTGACCGGATTGTCCTGCCCAACATAGTCATCGAGGCATTCGGGCAGAAGTGAAACCTGCTTGCGGTCATCGCCTTCAACGAATCGCTTCATGAGTCACCCGGGGGTCGATGCGTTGATTCAGTTTAGGCGATGACTGCGTTTTCACACAGCCTCGACCCATTGCCGCCCGTCGCTCGGCGGGACCTCGAGCGGCAGCTAACGAGGTAGTTCGGCCCACCGACCCCATCATGTCGGAACAGAACCTCGGTCACTGCCGTTTCGTCGGACGACCTCCACAGCTGCTCTCGTACGAGCGGCTCGCCAAAGACGAACTGGATCCAATGTCCGCGCCAAGACCTCTCGGAGGTTCCGAGCCAAAAGCTGTCGAAGTTGTTTTGCATTAACCCTTTGCAAGAGGAGGGGGGCGGAAATGAATTGGTCGCCCGGCAATGTCGCCGAGCAGCCCGGCTCATGGGAGAAAGCAACGGCACCTAACACGCTGGCAAATTCACAGTCCCACAGAGTCCCCCGCGCTTGACTGACTCGTAGCCCTCACTCAGTTGCGACTCCCGGTTATAACCGCATTCGAGGTGGAGCTGCGCCCGCCTCAAGCACCGCTTGACCAAGCATCATCCAGTCGTCGATATTTGCAGAGGCCTTTGCGGTACGATAACTCTCGTGTGAAGAACAACCGCCCAAACGTTCTCGGACACCTCTGGCGATATTTTCACCAAAACCTGGCAAGACCGAACATTTACAGTCTTCCGCATTGTCGCAGCGCTCTTGTTCAAGGCAGTCACTACCCGGGAAAACCTCGGTTGCTACCTTCAACCAGTAGGTCCGTTGCGGTGATGTCTTCGCAAATTTAAAGATCGAGCAAAGGAGTACGCCGTTTTTCAGATCGGCGAATCGCACCGCCTCATCCGGCACCACCGACAGGCGCTCTTGGAATTCATCCCAAGTATCTGGATGCGAATCCTCGGCGACTTGCTTAAAAAGCGTATGAGGGATGGCATTTTCCAGTTCCCGTGCTCCCGCAAAGGTATGGTCAATCACTGAGTGAGATCCCTTCGTGACACGCGCACAAGCTCGTGCTATTTCCCCCGGTTCGCATGTCGGTGCCAAGCGATCGCTATCGGTGATGCATAGGCAGAATTCAATCTTCTCCTTTGCTATACGACTCAGCTCCTGACTGATTCCGGCTCCGTTTCCATTTCGCGGCTCGATGCGCAGTTGGACGCCTTGCAGTTTCGCCTCGATCATATAGTGCTTAGCGGCGAAACAATATACGTCGCCATCATGCGAATTTTCCGCAAGAAGGATCGTCGGGCGAATACCAAAGTCCGCCACATGCTTTGCCGGAACAACCCACTCCTGGAGATTCGGCTGTCGTTCGAAACGCGCCGCGGCCGGACATACTTCAACGCGGTATCTAAATCCGTTTAAAAGGCCTTTAATGTAAGTGTATTCACTCCGCAGCCACTCCATTACGCCACGTGTCGTATGGCTCAACGCGGCTTCGTTCGAAAGCTTAATCGCAAGCCTTCTACTAGCCAGAAGGAAATGCTCACCCCTAGCCACGGATTGACAAATTGTATCGACAGCAGCCCTAGAAACCGCATCAATGGAGAAATCGACGTTATCGAAAGCATCCGAGAGTGCAATTATCATTGAGATTTCCCCGATGCAAAGAAACCGTAGGGCCAGTTCTGCAAAACACCTTCTTCGTCGAACTGCGAAATTTGAATTTTTACCGGTGCTGATACAGAAGTCTGATCAAACATGACGACTTGAACATCATCGCGATCGATGCGTCCTTCGGCAACCAGCTCCCCGAGGCGATTAATGAGGCTGGAGCTATGAGTCTCGGCCACAATTCGCATCGGATTTTGTTTCGCCGAAGAGCTGGCCTCCAGTGACGCGACGAACAAATCCGCGATTTTTTCCTGAAATGCAGGATGCAAATGCAGCTCTGGCTGCTCGACCACAAAGCAAGTTGGAGCGTTGTCACTTCCCCGTCGCGGCCTCATAGCTTGGGAAGACCAGAGTTGCGTAGCAATCGGTAGAACCTGTGACATCCCAAATCCGGTGTCGGTGAGATTTGTATCATCGTTGTCGTCAACAAATCTTACCCGCAACGAAATATGCCCGCCGTCCGGAACAGAGCGAACTTCAAAGCCAAGATGAGTTTTCAACCATTCATTGAATCTGTCACGATCAAAGGCCTGCATGCTATGAATAAAAACTGCAAGGTTAGCGCCTTTTGAATCCACTTCATCAACTGCAAGTTCCTGAACTCGGTAGTAGCGCTGCGCCGTTGCGCGCAACGGCTCCAAATACCGCACACCCTTAGAAAACGTGCGAATCTCGGAATTCAACGACGAAAATACTTCTTCCAAGTGGGCTAGCCATACGAGCTCGCGAATGTGCGTGAGTTCGGGACTGGTAGTGCGCAGCTTGCTTGTATTTTTCTTCCAGGTCGATGAGCCGTTCACCGCCTGAAGTGCACTTAATACCTCCGCGCCCGATCCGAGGGGTACCAAATTTACTATCTGCGCGATTGTCTCGTCCTTTGTTTTTGGGTGCGCTAGTTTCCGGATCGAATCGTTCAACTCCGCGATGAACGGATTTTGAGGTTTTCGGAACGTACGATCTTTTGCGCGAAAGTGCCGAAAAAACGTAACCATCGGCAACAGCTCTCCCGCCGCACCGTGCGCCGAGACATCGGTGCTCGGAGTCCAGTTCACGTCGCCACAAATGATTTTTTCGACAGCCATATTTTGGGACGTGTGTACTGTGCAACTCATCCCGTCTGCTCGTATCTCCGTTCGCTTGATATACGTATTGTCATCCGACCCGCAAGCAAAAGCCACTTCCAACTGGAAGCGGGTAGGGCCGGCGAGGGGCAGCGTTTGGCTCCACCATGGGTCCATAAGGAATGGCTCTGACTCGGGCTCCAGCATAATATCGAAGCACAAGGAGACTTCCCTCACATCTGCATTGCGGTGTACCGCGTCGCGAAATGAACCGAAGTCGACGTACTTGCCCCACCATAGTACTGGTGCACGACGTTTCTCTTCATTACTTTGCCGAAGCAGCGGGAAAACACGCGCGAAGGTACTCTTGCCGACACTATTCTTTCCAACTAGCAAGGTGATCGGCTTTAGTTCGATGAACTCCGAATCAACCAAAGCACGGAGGTTTTTAACTCCAACCGCATGTAAAGTCATATCCTTGTTTTACCTCAATTTTGTTTTTAGCGATCTTTCGGGTACGGTTAACAACGCTGTCTTCATCCGGTGGGCCCAAGAAAGAACCTGCTCTCGACGGGGATGTTTACGGCATTTCTTAGCGTTCCTTTAGCTCCCTTAGTGCTTGTTCGCTATGCGCACGTTGAGCGTCGGGTAGGTTTCGAAATGAACCAGCCGTCCGAGTGACCGCCCAGTGACCGAATTGAGCGGCCGAAAGTGGCCGGCGGCTTCGGACGTAGCCTTTCGAAAGGGCCGCTGACGCTATTCGGCCAATGCCGACGATCATCCAGCGACCTCTGCGAGGCAGCAGGAGCTAACAGTATGCCGTTCCCGTAGCGAAGTGGAGTGAAAAAGCTTCCTAAGAGAGGCCCATCTTTTTAAAGGTACTGCTGTCAACTAACTTTTTTCGACGTTCGCGCGTACTTGATCCTTCCCGCTCCCAATGGACTGCATCACTTGAATTTTCGACACTGCGGAACATCGCCTGTATAATTCGTCGCGTTAGTCATAACTGAGACTCAACCTTCGTGGGGTTTGGCAACGCAGAACTATTGATTGTCGGCTATTCCGTCAGTCGTCTAGCAAATGGCGGCCTTGCAATCGGTCTTGCCCACGGATGAGTTTTATACAATTCAACGAAGTTTTTCGCATTGAGTGCATACATGCAAACGAAGGAAATCGTTGACCGTTTCATAACGGCGCAGAATAGCTTGGTCATCCAGCAGTCGGATTTTTCGCTTGCTACAATCTACGACATGGTGATTAAAGATGCGATTGATGTTTCGCCACACTATCAACGTCGCGATCGCTGGCCAATAGAGAAGCAGTCCGCGCTCATTGAATCGTTTTTATTAAATGTCCCCGTGCCGCCAGTCTTTCTGTCGGAAGACGAGTATGGGCGTTATAGTGTAATTGATGGAAAGCAGCGTATAACGGCGATTTGCGACTTTCTGCGAGGTGATTTGCGCCTAAAAGGACTGGACCGATTCATCGAACTGGAAAATTCGAGTTTCCACGATCTTCCATCCCCGCTTCAAAACGCATTATATGTGCGCCCTTATATTCGCGTAACGACTCTCTTACAACAGTCCGATCCGACGCTCAAGTATGAAGTATTTCTTCGCCTAAATACTGGCGGCGATTCACTTAAAGCGCAAGAAATCCGGAATGTGGCATATTCCGGTCCGCTTAATGACATGCTTGTCGCCCTTTCGGATCATCCATTTCTGAAAGATCGGCTAAAGATAACAAGCGATAAATCTGCTGCATACAGAAATATGGATGATGTAGAACACGTATTGCGGTTCTTTATGTTGCTTGAACGTTGGGAGTCCGTGGGAAATTCACTGAGCCAAGCAATGGACGATTTTATGGCAAGGAATCGGTATGCGGAGCCCAGTGTCCTATCGCACCGCTTCCTTCGCTCCCTGTCCGCCTGCGAGGAAATTTGGGGGCGACGAGCGTTTCAAAAGCCAAACGATAACGGTTGGCGAGACCAAATGATCTCGCCTTTGTATGATGCCCAGATGGTGTCAACGGCACTGTTGAATGACACGCAATTAGCTGAGCTGAAAGCAAGGTCCGGTGCTGTCGTTCAAGCGACGAGCCTATTGTTTACGGAAAACACCGCATTCGCGAAAGCAGTAAATCAGGGCACCAATACGCCATCGGCGGTTCGGCTGCGGATCAGTGTTATGCACGACACACTCTGCAATATTGCGCGGGGCTAACCATGTCGGCTGCGCGCTCTCAGTTCTTGGGTCGTATCTCGTCGCTCGTTCGTTCGCTCGGCATCGAAGCAGTGACGCCAAAGGCGTTGACGGAACGTGCACACAATGAGGTAGCTAGACTTCTGCGCAATGGTCTTGCCGTCGTGGGTTTTGCAGCACTCGAGGACTTTATAAAAAGCCGAACTTCCGAAATCTTGTCTGACGTTGGAAGCACTGGAGTGCCATTCCGTGACCTCCCCGAACGTCTTCGATTTGCGACTACGTTTGAGGCGGTCTCGGCTTTGTCCTATCAATTGAATATAAGACCAAAGCAAGATCGTATCGCCTACATGCAGGATCAGGCGCAGAAGATAGCGTCCACCGCGTCGGCTGCATATGAGCTAATGCCGCATGCTCTCGCCTTCGATCAAGCCAATGTCCAGGATGAGACGATTAAATTAATACTGAAATCCTTTCATATTGACGATCCGTGGGGAGAGATGTCACGGCTCTCGTCGAGACTCGGACTGACAGCGCTCCCCTTAGACGAGACATATCGCATGGCCGCACAGCGGCGCCACCGCGCAGCTCACGTTGCGAATGCGGATACACCACAAGCGGATCTCCACCAGTTTACGATTGATGCAACCGGGATCGCTATCGGCTTCGACGCATTGCTGACCCGAGCTCTTGAAAGAATGAGAGCGCGAGATAGTAGATACTTACAGGGAATTCAAAAAGTCTCCTCAAATTCGCTCACCGTTCGTGCCGTGCGTCCACACGGCGCACGCTGGCGCGAAACAGTTGAAGGAAGGACCACGGCAGTGAAGATTGGAACGTCGCTGGACAGTCTTCTCCCGGCCGCGAGGTCGCGGTGCGCCCGGGGCAAGAATCTCTTGGTTGTTTTTGAATCTGGTTCTCAAGTTCGCGAGTGGGATTGCTACTAAAGGGAGAGCAATGTGTCTAATGCAGACCCTAGCCGCCGTTGAAGGATGATCGCGCAAGCGAGCGCTTGGGCCCACGAATCTGACGTAGCCCACCAGGGGATTGAACGACTGCTTGCTGAGTGAAGCAGCCTTTTCAACTTCCGCGGGCTCAAGCAGACGAACGTCTCAAGCTGGCCGGTGCCGGACCTCCGACACAGATGGCGGGCGCCCGACCTCACCGCACTTTCACGGCGGGGGCAGAGAGCGATCGGTCTTACAACGCTTCAACGGAAGCACCTTGGCCGAATATAGCCGTACGGCCTTACCGGTGCCTTTGTCGACATCCATATCGATGCAGGCGCATCCGTAGCCGTGTCCGCCCGCATTGGTAACGACCCAATCGCCCGAAGTCATGTCAGGGAGATCGTCGAACCCTGGGACCGGCCTCTCTCCCATAACGGAAAGGGTCCAGCTTCCGTCCTTGTCGTCAAGCCACCAGTTGGCGGGCGTCGGGTTTTGCAACCAACCGCAGCGGTTTTCCCGAGTACTCGCAACTGCGTGGGTACAGAGTAATGCAGCCGAGATGCAAACGAAAAGCGCACGCACTCCCTGACCAGGATTCATGGAAGAGGACGATCCAAGAATAGTTTGTTGACGATCTATACATCGGTGGCAAATGACCGAAACTGGCTGTCGGACCACCGACCGCCCCCGCCGTCGCGCAACACCGTGCCCAGTGTACGACGCGCGTCGACCCATTGCAGACGCTCGCGTGGTCGCACGTCCTAGGGCGGTCAACATTGTGACCCAGACATCCACACCTGGTTTCTCGGGGGCAAGGTTCGGCCTTGGCCGACATTGAGGCGGCCGCATTGGCCCGTTTTCGCGGTGCGCGCAACAGCCAACAGTGTAACAGTGTGATTAGGCGATTTTATCTAAAGCCACACGCGAATCGGCCGTTATTCAATGTGTAAACGACGACTGGAGAGGCACCGTGAGGCAAGGCGATTGGACATGGGGTGCGACAATTCGTGTTTGGGGGGCTTTTACTTGGCGAGCGGTGCTCGCAGGTTTTTTTCTGGCATTCATTGTCGGCCTTCTCGTCGGCGTCGTGGAAGGTGCGCTGGGCGGGGGACGGCACCCGGCGATTGGTGTAATCGTGGGTATGACGTGCGCGATCCCCGCGAGCTTGTGGGCGATGCATTCGGCCCTTGGGCGAACTTACTCGGGCTTCCGGATCACACTCACGAGCGCGCATTAAGACGCGCAAACAGTCGCAGCAGTCTACCCCCCGGCGTCAGGATAGATTGCCTATACGTTGCCTTCCGTGTCCTTTTAACCCATCGCAGCACCACCGACGCTTTCGAAACAGCAACACCACGAATACGCCACGTCTTTCGCAGCAAGGATCTCTTCGCCCCCTCTCCGCTTCCGGTATGCTGGACCCCGTCCACATCACCAGACAAACGCGAATAGGAGAACGATGATATGCGGCGTGTCGTGTTCAATCAAAAGGGCGGCGTCGGCAAATCCACGATCGTTTGTAATCTCGCTGCAATCTGCGCGAGCGAGGGCCGGCGTACGCTGGTCATCGACCTCGACGCGCAGGCGAATTCGACTCAGTATCTCCTCGGCCCGGCGTCGGTCGACGTGAAGCCCAACGTCGCAGACTTCTTCGAAACCGCGCTCACGTTCAACTTCCGTCCGATCGACGTCACGTCGTTCATTCGGCCGACACCCTTCGCGAATCTGGACATCATGCCCGCGCATCCCGATCTCGACGCGCTGCATGGCAAGCTCGAGTCGCGCTACAAGATCTACAAGCTGCGGGATGCACTGAATGAGCTCGATATGTACGACGCGGTCTACATTGACACGCCACCCGCGCTGAATTTCTACACGCGCTCTGCGCTGATCGCGGTCGAGCGCTGCCTGATTCCCTTCGACTGCGACGACTTCTCGCGTCGTGCGCTCTACGCGCTGCTCGATAACGTGAAGGAAATTCAGCAGGACCACAACGCCGATCTCGCGGTCGAAGGCATTGTCGTCAACCAGTTTCAGCCACGTGCGAGCCTGCCGCAGAAGCTTGTCGACGAACTCGTCGACGAGGGCTTGCCCGTGCTGACGTCGCGGCTGTCGTCGTCGGTGAAGATTCGCGAATCACATCAGCAGGCGAAGCCGGTCATTCACCTCGATCCGTCGCACAAGATCGCGCGCGAGTTTGTGGCGCTACATCAGGAGTTGAGCGGAGCTCGACGTTAGGCTGCACGCTGCGCTCAATCTTTCACATGACGTTCGAGAATGAGCGAGCGATTGCTTCCCGGTATCGCGGCCCCTGATCCGAACAGGTCCATGGTGCGCTTGATGCCAACAGCCAGCGTGCAAGTAGGCCTCGACAGTGCTGCGAATTCCTCCGTGTACCAGATGGCCTTCAGCCCGGCAAAAACCTCATCGGTTCCAGGGCTGCTCCGACCGCTGACTGTCGAACTCTCGCACTCTCGCACGTCGTGCAACGCCCCGTGGCAATACGATGGCCAGACGCCGGCTCTAGCGCTCCGGCATGGGCGCGTCTGATCGGTCGCCGTTTCGAATCGCTCGCCACAACACGCGGTTGCCGATCGGAACGTTCACGATCGCGCCTTGTACGCACGAAAACCCAGATTGGGTCGAAAAACGCCCAATCGATCGATTCCCTGATTTTCCAGCGCTGTGCAAGACTCGAAAAGCTTCGCCGGCGGATTGTTTGCCGGAGCGGGTGGGTAAAAATCAACCCGGCATCCAAGGCCAACCAGCGCTGGAACCGATTCAATACGGGGCACCATTCGTATGGCACGTACATTGCGTGGCGAAGCCGCAGGAGTATGTTGCCGGTGACGCGAGTGCGCGAGCGGCCGCCCATCTACGGCACTAACCGGTGCGCTGCGGATCGTGGGCGTACTGATTCGAAATGCCGATGTCGCGCGCCTCAAAGCCAACCAGATTCGTCATCGGATCCGATTCATGCCGCCGCAATCCGCCAAAAAACAGGGCGATCCCAAAACCGCCGGAAAGAAGAGTACCGGCGCTTCGGCCCCGGAATTTCCCGACGCTGCGTCGATCCTGGGAAAACGAGCTCGCGCTGTCGACGTTGCAAGCCGTGGCGGACAGTTGTCCGCGCTCAATCATACCGGTGCGATCAAGTCATCCGTGCTCGCAATGGGCCATGGCGCGCAAACAACCCCCAAGCAATTTAGGGATGACACGTTTCCTTCACCAGAATTGCCGCCCAATATGGGCCGGGGGCGGCACGAGATTGCTTCGACGTCCCAGCGAGGCGCGTTGGTAGGCAATCCGGTTGCCGTCAGTGTCGCTGCGACGGCGCGCGTTTCCACTGCGCTTGCGCCTCTCGTCGACCACGGCGGCGAGGTCGTCGGTCATGCAGGCGAGTTCGCGCCTGAAATGACGTCCGGTCAGCCCGGCGCGCACAAGATATTCCACGATTTTCCGGCGACCCTCGCTACGCAGACCGATCCTTACGTCGCCAGTGCTCTGGCGATGCACACCGCGTTGCAGGGAACCGCCACGCCGGATCAGATCAGAGCCTCGGCTTCATTGACAGGCGCCTCATGGGTGGGCGGAAGCGGGGCGATCGAACCGCCCGACAAGTCTCGCGGCATGGACGATGGCTACGACAGCGATACCGAGCGAGGCCGCTACGCACGCCGCATCGGCGTTGGCCGCGAGCATTTGAAGGATTCGCTTTCCGCGATCCGGGCCGCTTCGCAGGCGGTGTTCGGCACCGTTCCGCCGCCGAGCCCTCGGCGCTCGCGCGGGGGCAGCTCGAATCCGTCGTTGATCGGCCCCCGGTCCACGTTAACGCTACCCGACGTATCGGCCGATCCGCCTGCGGCGGCCGCGGCGAAACTCACGACGTTCGCATTCGCGGGTTTCCAAACGCTCAGGCACGAATAGTCAAAGCGTCTGCTTTGCCGCATATTCGTGTGCGCAGGGCGAAGCGCTCGAAGGGCAACCGTCACTACGACATGCCGCCTCTCATGCTGACGCCCGATGAATATGGCCGCTACGCATCGGTTACGGTGATGCTGTGGCTCCTCGTTGCGTGGTGCGAATTACGCCGCGAATTTCGTCACTTCAGGATGGATCGGATTGTCGACGCCACGTTTCTCGATGCAGCGTATGAGGCGCAAAGAAGAACACTGATGGCACAGTGGAAACAACGTATGAAGCAATCACGCGGAACCGATTGATCGGCACTGCAGCCCATAGACCGACTTGGCAATTGCGAAGTGGCACCCTCGATGCGATCATCGGCAATCCTTCGCCGCCATCCGCACCACTTCGCAACAGTTCCTTTTCGGGAGCAAGCACGATGATCTCGCACGTTTGCATCGGCGTGAATGACTTCAACCAATCATTCGCCTTCTACTCCGCCATCATGGACACGCTGGGACTCGAGTTGAAATTCTCCGATTCCGACAGAGCCTGGGCCGGTTGGATGGAGAACGGCAAACCGCGACCACTGTTCGTCATCGGCCGCCCATTGGATGGCAAGCCAGCGCAAAGCGGGAACGGTCAAACCGTAGGGCTGCTTGCACCCACCCGTGCGTCGGTCGACGAGGCTCACGCCGCAGCACTCGCGAACGGCGCCACCTGCGAAGGCGCGCCCGGCCTTCGGCCTCAATATCATCCCGATTACTACGGCGCATACTTTCGCGATTTTGACGGCAATAAGATCTGCGTCTGCTGTCACGAGCCGGAATGAAAACTTGCGCACAGCATAAGCCCGAACGTCATTGCTGAAGGCGTCGGGTCGAAAACAGTGTTGGCGGTAAAAATGACAATCTCGTTTTGAGATCTCAAATCAAAATGCGGAATTATTTTCCGCTTACTTGCGGGTTGTCGTTTTCTCTAAATCGTCAATTAGAACTTTTCGACAAGGACGGGCGGCTTGTCGACTGTCGCTATCGATTATTCCTGTCGCCTCAATTAAAATCCCCGCTTCTCAGAAGAATCTGTTGTCAAAAGAGGGGCGCGGCATGGCTTCGAATAAGCTTTTCGACGCGGCATACAGCGGGGGCATCCAGCACAATCGGCTACTGAAGTTGGACACGCCGCTCGGCGGCGACCAACTACTGCCGTTATATGTGAAAGGCGTCTCACGTATTGGGCGCGACTATGAATTTGTCGTCGATGCCGTGTCGACGCGCAGCGATGCGATCGACATCAAAACGTTGATCGGCGTCGCGGTCACGCTTTGGATACAACAAGCCGACGGAACGTACCGTTCGCATCATGGTTACGTCCATGCCTGCGCGCGTCTTGGGTCGGACGGGTATCTGACGTTCTACCAGCTTCGCTTTTCCTCCTGGATGCATTTCCTGCGATTGCGCCGCGACATGCGCGATTGGCAGGAGCAAAACGGCCAGCAAATCATTGCCGATGTGTTCGATGCGCATCCGCAGGCGGGCGGCGCTTATCGCTTCGATCTGAGGCAGGCGATGCCGTCGTATTCCTACCGCGTTCAGTGGGAGCACGACTGGCACTTCGTCCATCGCAGCCTCGAGGAAGCCGGCGTGTTCGGCCGGTTCGAACAGGCCGAAGACGGCAAATCGCACACGCTCGTGCTGCTCGACGACCTGTACTTCGTGCCGAAGCTCGACACGGAACCCGTGCGCTTCGTCCGCACGGGTGTGCGCGAGGAGGTCGACGGCTTTACGCAATGGCACGAGCGCCAGCAGATCCAAAGTGCGACGCTGACGACGCGGACGTTCGACTACAAGCGCCCCGATTGGACCAAGCACGTGAGCGGCGATGTCAGCCGCCATGACAACGAGGTGCCGGCGCAGGGCGAAGTCTACGACTACACCGGTGGCTACACGTGGGGCGCGCGCGAGCACGGGGACGACCAAGCCACGGTTCGCCTGCAAGCGTGGGCGTCGGAGGCGCAGCGTTTTCATGGGATCGGCAGCTTGCGCTCGGCCATGCCCGGGTATTGGTTCACGCTCGTAGGGCACCCCGTGCATGACCGCGGCGCATCGCAAGATCGCGAGTTTGCCATTCTTTCGACGGTCTGGACGATCCGCAACAATCTGCCGGGGATGGAGGACGTCGCCGATTTTTCGCAGAGCCTTAGAAGCGAGCTGGCAGGCGTTGCCGCGGCAAAGCAGGGCGGCGTTGCGGTCAGGCATGCTGACGGCAGCGAAGGCTTCTTTCAGGTCGAAGTCGAAGCGCAACGGCGGCGCACGCCGTTTCGCAGTCCGCGCGAGCATGAGAAACCCGTCATGCAGTTGCAACCGGCGATCGTTGCCGGGCCCGACGGCGAAGAGATTTATACCGATTCGCTCAATCGGGTGAAGGTGTGGTTTCCGTGGAATCGTCGCAATGAACGAAACGAGAATGCGTCATGTTGGGTGCGTGCCGGGTTCGCCGCTGCGGGCTCGACCCGCGGCGGGCATTTCCCGATGCGCGCGGGCGATGAAGTGCTCGTTGGCTTCATCGGAGGCGATTGCGATCGGCCCGTGATCGTCGGTCGCATGCATGGCGGCGCGACGCCGCCGGTTTGGCACACGAACGGGCTGCTGTCGGGATTACGATCGAAGGAGTACGGCGGCAGCGGTTTCAATCAACTCGTGATGGACGACGCCACGGGGCAGAACCGCATTCATCTTGCAACGACGAGCGCCGATTCGCATCTGCATCTGGGGTATCTGGTCAATCACACGGGCAACGCGCGCGGTGAATATCTCGGCAGCGGGTTCGATTTGAAGTCGGACGCTTACGGTGCGATTCGCGCCGGGCAGGGGCTTTATGTTTCTACGCACCCGGCTTCGACGAAGCAGCCGTTCGACGCACGCCCCGCCGCTTCGCAGCTCATCAACGCCGAAAGCGTCATGGACGCGCTCTCGCAAGCCAGCGTGCAACATCAAGCGGAAGGCCTTCAGCAAGGCCACGATTCGTTGAAAGCGTTCACGGACGCGACGCAGCACTCGGTCGCCGGCGATGGTTCGCGCGGGCGCACGGCCGGCGGCGGGACGGGTAGCGCGAATGGTTTCACGCAGCCGGTCATGCTGTTTGCCTCGCCTGAGAGCATGGCGCTGTCGACGCAGCAATCGGCCCATGTGTCGACCGACGCGCATGTGAACATAGTCAGCGGTCAAAGCACGCATATCGTCGCCGGGAAGTCGCTGATTGCGAGCGTGTCGGACAAGATCAGCCTGTTCGTGCAGAACGCGGGCATGAAGTTGTTTGCAGGGAAGGGCAAGGTCGAGATTCAGTCGCATTCCGACAATATCGAGTTGATGGCCAATTCGAAAATTCGAATGCTGGCGGCGACGGATATGGTGAAGGTGGCGGCGCAGCAGGGCATCCTGTTGACGTCGGGCGGCGCGTATATCCGCATCAAAGACGGCAACATCGAGATTCATGGGCCCGGCACGATCGATGTCAAAGGGGCGCAGCGCGTGTTCAACGGACCGACGCGCATGGACGTCAACAACCCCGCGTTCAAGGACATGCCGACGAAGCGGCTCACGCTCAAGCTCAATGCGTCGCCCGATGCGCCCAATAGCGTGCCCGCTGGGATGCCTTTCAAGCTCTTTGCCGATGGCGCGCTCGTCAAGCAAGGCGTGATCGACCGCACCGGTTACTTGCCGATCGATCATCACGTGACGACGCAAAACTATAAGTTGGAGATGGCCAATGGGACCACGCACGAGATTCCGGTGCCGGGGGACTATCGCGGTGATGCGAGCAACGGCCGGCTCGCCAATCAAGGTTTTCAGTTTCACGAGGGAGCGGGGAGTGGCGATGCGCCTGCAGGAGATCGCGCCGAACATCGCTCGCGCTATAACGATTTGTTGAATCCTCCGTCGGACGCATAAGCCATGGCGACGCCCACTTTCGATTGCAAGATCACGACGCCGATGGCGCTCAATGAGACGAACTCTGCGAAGAGCACGATGCGCTGGTTCGTGCATAAGACCGAATACGATCCGCGTTGGGCGGAGGTCAGATTCCTGGTGAATGGGCAGCGGGCGTTCGGATCGATCTATCAGGACATGTTGAACGCGAAGCATTCGATCGACATTATTTGCTGGGGCTTTCAGCCGTCGATGTACTTCGTGCGCGATGGCGGGAAGTCGATGCGTATCGGGGAATTGCTCGCGCACAAGGGGGAGAAGGACAACGTCAAGGTGAGGTTGTTGTGTTGGCATGATCCGTTGTATGTAGCGGAGGCCGGCGAGAACAACATGCCGGGTTTTGATCGGAAGGTCACGACCCTTAAACACCTTCCGGACTCCTGGATCAATAAGGTTCCGCTTGCAAGCCCCGACTACCAGACATGGAGTGAAGCGGAATTCGACATGTATTGGTATGAGCGCGCTAATCTCAACAACGTGACGGACACGGTCCACAAGAACGCGCCAGACAAAATATTGGACGAGATGTCCAAGTTCACGCCAGGCGCGTTGCGCGACGACGTAGCGAGACTGCTGGGGAATCGCATAGCAGGATTCAAAAACATCGAGCTTGCGACGCGATCATTCGACGTGTCGGAGCGCACAGAGATCATTGCCCGGGTCAAGGCTCACGGGAAGGCGGCCGGTTGGAGCGATCAGTTGATCAGTGGTATGTGTCAGGGCATGGGAGGGGAGCCGACACACCATCAGAAGACCGTATTGATCGACTATGAATATCCGGACATCGCAGTGGGCTATGTGATGGGCCACAACATGCTCGATCAGTACTGGGACACGGATGAGCACAGTTACAAGCCGAAGAGCCCAAAGCTCGGGCGTAGTGGGCCCACCCCATGGCAAGACATATCATCCAGGGTTACCGGGCCAATCCTGCAGGACATTAACGCGAACTTTTGCCAAGCGTGGGACCAGGCCACGGGCCAGAAGCTTACCGAGGCGCGAAAAAAGTATGCTGGGAAGCATGCGCTTTGTTTGGCGGGGTCGACGCAGGAACGAGGTGTGATGGCTCAAGTCTTGCGCACGCAGTCGCAACACGGCAAGACGGACATCAGCAAGCTGTATCTACAGGCGCTTAACAACGCTACGCAGTATGTATTTGTGCAGAACCAATACTTTCGCTGGGACGAGTTTGCAGACACGATCAAGCAGGTAGCGACCAAACAGCATACAGCGGGGCGGGACGGCGGAACACATGGGCCGATCTATCTGTTCGTGATTACGAACTCGAGCGACGCGGCAGTGAGCACTGGGACTTTCACCACCTATGAGATGCTCGACTCTCTTGGCTACAGCGATCGGATGCCCGGCGTGAAGTATGCGGAGGCGGATGATGCGTTGCTGGCGAAAAAGGTTTCGCTCGAAAGCGAGCTTGCCAAAGCGCAGCAGGAAGAGCAGAGGATGCGCACGCAAAGCTACGACTGGAGCCAGATGGCAGGAGCGGCCAACTATATCGGAGAGCTTCGGGGACAAGAAGGGGTGTTGTCGGGGGAGATCGGGGATGTTGAGAAGCAGCTGGCGCAGCTTAAACAAGAATTGGGCGCTTCTGTGAAGATTGATCCGGGCGCACAGATCGTATCGCCCGACGGGAATCCTATCTTGAAGGTGCTTATCTGCACACTCGTTGCGCCGGATTCACCGGCGAACGCCTGGGTTCCGGTGTATGTCCACGCGAAGCTTGGCATCATCGACGATGCGTTCACGACGCTCGGTTCGGCGAACATCAACTTCCGCAGCATGAACGTGGATAGTGAGATCAATATCGCCCTCGAGAACGGGCAGATCGCGACTGAGTTGCGGCAACAATTATGGGGGTTGCATACGCGGACGTCTGGTTCGGGAGATTCTGCTCACGAGGAACCGTCGCAGGCGACCGACAGCGTAAGCGCAACTGGGCAAAACGGCCCGACGGAGGCATTCAAGGCCTGGACCAATATCATTGTGCGAAACAACCGCCACCGCGACGCGAACCAAGCACCGATAAGCTCGATAGTCGAATTCTTTCGCGTGTCGAAGCAACGGTCATATAAGGACTGACTTATGAAACGTAGACTCGTCATCCTTTCAATGGCTGTTTTGCTTTGCGCTTGTACAAAAAAGGAACCACCAGTGTCTCAGTCCACCGACCTGAGCGCGTTGCGCGCAAACCTAGCATTTACGTGTGTACATGAAACATCGAATCTACCCAAGCTAGATGCGGATGCCGATAAGCTGTTTCTGTACGCGAGATACCTGCAAAAGAGAGAGGGGGACAAGGACTTCGATGACATCATGCGGTACTACCGCATTGCGGCCGCCTATGGCCACTACAAGGCCAATCACAATGCGCAATTGCTGATAACGCAGGACCTCGTGCTATCACCGACAGGTCAAAAGGAAGCGGTTGATCTCGCTATGCAGCTCGTGCATCAGGGGGTCCCAGGCGGCTACTATGATCTTGGCCACTACATTGAGGCCGGGTATGGCGTTCAGCAGGATACGTTAGCCGCGATGCGTTATTTCCGCAAGGCGGCGGACCTTGGCAGCCCAGAAGCCCAGGCGTATGTCGCGAGCAAACTTAATCCCGTTGACATAGCACCGGATATCGCTAGAAAAATGTGGCGATGCGCAGCAGAACAAGGTGACGGCAGCGCCGCGAATGAACTCGGCGTCGTTTTGTCGATTGCTGGTCAGTTTCCCGAGGCCGTTTCCGCGTTTCAACTCGGCGTGCAAGCGGGCGAGACCCAGGCAGCGTACAGCCTGGAGTACGCCTTCAAGGGACCACCGCCATCCGACAAGCTCAACTATCTCGGGCTTGCCAACGATCCCGAGAGGTCCCGACGATATCATTTGATCGGCGACTTTATTGATCGACACGACGGTAAAAACCCGAAGGTCCCCGATATCGACAAGATCGTTCCGCTGCCGCCTGCGCCGTTGCCGGCCTGGGACGGGACGTTCCAATGGGAGAAGGAACAAGCGGCAGCGAAGCCGCCCGAGAAACCATCCGACGACCTCGTTAATCGAATGGCAAAGGACAAGAATCTCGATCCGGCAACTGGCTTGCCTTTAAGCGATGCACCCGCAAAAACATCGGCTACCGAGCAGCAGCCGGCCACGGTTGCAAGTCATGTAGACCGCCTGCCGATTGGCACAGTGGCACTCACAGGAGACAAATGCCCCGAGGACGGCGTCTGGTGCGCGAACCTCGGCAACCGACAAACAGCAAACACGCAACGACGCTTTGTGAAAGGCGACACGCTACCGCCTGTTGCCATTCAAGCCCCGAGACAAATTGCGATTCTCGATCGCTGGATGGGCGCGCGCGAGCAGCCGGAAAACGTCGTGTGGCAGTTGGTGTCGTATTCCGACAATGTCTGAGCGAAGCCAAGTCCTGGGCGTGATCGCCGGAGGGGGTGATCCATTTTCCCGATGGCCCTCAGCGAAGCTGGCATTGCTTCCGGCTGCGCGGTGGGCCACTCGAAATCTGATCGCGATACTTCCGGTCGCAGCGCTTGTTTGCGCCTGCTCGAAGTCAGAACCATTGCCATCTGGTCGCCCGAATGAAAACGAGGTGCGGCAGAACCTGGCGTTCTCTTGCACCCACGAGTCGTCGCACCTGCCGGCATTGAACGCGGACGCTGACAAGCTGTTCATGTATGCGCGCTATCTTCAGAAGCAATCCGATCCAGCGGATTTCGACGACATCATGCGCTACTACCGAATAGCAGCGGCGTATGGACACTACAAAGCGAATATCAACGCCCAATTGCTGATCGGGCAGGGCCTTGTCGTGTCGCCGGAAGGACAAAAAGAAGCTGTGGACCTCGCCATGCAGGCGGTGCGTGAAGGCATTCCAGGCGGCTATTACGACATCGGTCACTATCTTGAGATTGGCTACGGCGTCAAGCAAGACGCCATGGCTGCATTGCGCTATTTCCGCAAAGCCGCGGATCTCGGTAATCCCGAGGCGCAGGACTACGTAGCCGAGAAATTGCTCCCGGACGAAAAGTCTCGCGAGATCGCTGTCCAGATGTGGCAGTGTGCGGTGGCGCAAGGTTACGCGAAGGCGGCGGACTCGTTGGGTAATGTTCTGGGAGCTGAGGGACGCTTTCCTGAGGCCGTCACAGCGTACCAGCGGGGTGTGGCGGCAGGAAGCAGCCTATCGGCGTTCGGGCTGGAAAATGGCTTCAAGGGGCCGCCGCCTTCCGACAGGTTGTATTACATCGGGCTGCCGAATGATCCTGAGCGCTCGGATCGGTATAGAAAGATTCGCGAATTCTTCGAGCGCAACGACGGGCGCAACCCTAATGTTCCTGATATCGAAAGGATCGTTCCGCTGCCGCCTGCAAAGCTGCCGGCCTGGGACGGGACGTTCCAATGGGAGAAAGAACAAGCGGCAGCGAAGCCGCCAGAGAAACCGTCCGACGACCTCGTTAATCGAATGGCAAAGGACAAGAACCTCGATCCGGCAACGGGCTTGCCTTTAAGTGATGCACCGGCAAAGACATCGGAAACCGAGCAGCAGCCGGCCGGGGTTGCAAGCCACGTAGACCGCCTGCCGATTGGCACAGTCGCACTCACTGGAGACAAATGCCCCGAGGACGGTGTCTGGTGCGCGAACCTTGGCAACCGACAAGCAGCAAACACACAACGACGCTTTGTGAAAGGGGACACGCTACCGCCTGTTGTCATTCAAGCCCCGAGACAAATTGCGATCCTCGATCGCTGGATGGGTGCGCGCGAGCAGCCGGAAAACGTCGTGTGGCAGTTGGTGTCGTATTCCGACAATGTCTGAGCGAAGCCAAGTCCTGGGCGTGATCGCCGGAGGGGGCGATCCATTTTCCCGATGGCCCTCAGCGAAGTTGGCATTGCTTCCGGCTGTGCGGTGGGCCACTCGAAATCTGATCGCGATACTTCCGGTCGCAGCGCTTGTTTGCGCCTGCTCGAAGTCAGAACCATTGCCATCTGGTCGCCCGAATGAAAACGAGGTGCGGCAGAACCTGGCGTTCTCTTGCACCCACGAGTCGTCGCACCTGCCGGCATTGAACGCGGACGCTGACAAGCTGTTCATGTATGCGCGCTATCTTCAGAAGCAATCCGATCCAGCGGATTTCGACGACATCATGCGCTACTACCGAATAGCAGCGGCGTATGGACACTACAAAGCGAATATCAACGCCCAATTGCTGATCGGGCAGGGCCTTGTCGTGTCGCCGGAAGGACAAAAAGAAGCTGTGGACCTCGCCATGCAGGCGGTGCGTGAAGGCATTCCAGGCGGCTATTACGATGTTGGTCACTACCTCGAGATAGGATATGGCGTCGAGCAGGATGTGCCAGCCGCAATGCGTTACATTCGGAAGGCGGCGGATCTAGGTAATCCTGAAGCGCAGGCGTACGTGGCGGCGCAGCTCAACCCCGTCAACATGGCTCCCCAGATCGCACGACAAATGTGGCAGTGCGCTGCCGAACAGGGCTATGGCGATGCGGCGAGTACGCTCGGCGTCGTTTTAAAGGTTGATGGCAACTATGCTGGTGCAGTATCGGCTCTCCAGCTTGGAGTGCAAGCAGGCGACGTTCAAGCCGCATACATTCTGGAGCAAGGTTTTGATGGCCCCGCGCCCTCGGACCGAGTAAGGTACCTTGCGCTATCAAAAGACGTTGAACGGTCCCGCCGCTACGGAATGATTCGCGAGTTCATTAGTAGGAACGATGGCCGCAGTCCCAATCTTCCCGACATCGACAAGATTGTTCCGCTGCCGCCGGGACCGTTGCCAGCATGGGACGGCACATTCGAATGGGAGAAAGAACGAGCCGCAGCGAAGCCGCCCGAGAAACCTTCCGATGACCTCGTTAATCGAATGGCAAAGGAAAAGAACCTCGATCCGGCAACGGGCTTGCCGCTGAGCGACACGCCTGCAAAGACATCGGAGACCAAGCAGCAGCCGTCCACAGTCGCAAACCAAGCAGACCGTCTGCCGCTTGGAACAGTGGCGCTCACCGGAGATAAATGTCCCGAAGACGGCGTTTGGTGCGCGAACCTCGGTGAGCGACAAGCGGCAAACGCGCAGCGACGGTTTGCCAAAGGCGATACTCTGCCGCCGCTTTCGATTCAAGCACCGAGACAGTTTGCGATCCTTGATCGCTGGATGGGGACGCGCGAGCAGACGGAAAACGTCGTGTGGCAACTGGTGTCGTATTCCGACAATGTCTGAGCGAAGCCAAGTCCTGGGCTTGATCGCCGGAGGGGGCGATCCATTTTCCCCATGGCCCTCACCCAGGCTAGCATTGCTTGGGTCTGCGCTGTGGGCTGCTCGAAATCTGATCGCGATATTTCCGATCGCGGCGCTTGTTTGCGCCTGTTCGAAGTCGGGACTGTCACCATCTGATCACCCCGATGCAGGCTTGCTGCAGCCGAATCGGCAGTTCTCTTGCACTCACGAGTTGTCTCACCTGCCGGCGTTGAACACGGACGCTGACAAGCTATTCATGTACGCGCGCTATCTACAGAAGCATTCCGATCCGGTGGACTTCTATGACATCATGCGCTACTACCGCATTGCGGCGGCATACGCGCACTACAAGGCCAACGGCAACGCGCAGTTACTGATCGTGCAAGGTCTCGTGGCGGCGCCGGATGGGCCAAAAGAGGCGGTCGATTTGGCCATGCAGTTGATGCGCGAGGGTTACCCAGGTGGATATTACGACGTGGGGCACTACCTCGAGGTTGGTTACGGAGTACAGCAGGATACTGCGGCCGCGATGCGGTACTTCCGGAAAGCTGCTGACCTTGGCAGTCCAGAGGCACAAACATATGTTGCCGACAAACTTGAGCCGGCGGATATGGCGCCTGGAGTTTCGCGTCAGATGCTCCGGTGTGCGTCCGAGCAGGGGAACGGCGATGCCGCAACCCGGCTAGGCATTAATCTGAAATTGGATAAACAATATCTCAAGGCCCTGACGCAGTTTCAAACGGGCGTAGCGGCTGGTGACGCGCAGTCTGCTTTCAACCTCGAGCGTGCATTCGCGGATGGCTCGAATATTGGAGAGGACGACAGGCTAGGAATGGCGCGCGACCCGGAGCGTGCGCGACGTTACCGTGCGATTCGCGCCTTTGTGCGGCGAAATGACGGCCGCAACCCCAAGCTTCCCGACATCGACAAGATCGTCCCGCTGCCACCTGCGCCGTTGCCGGCCTGGGACGGCACGTTCCAATGGGAGAAGGAGCAAGCGGCAGCGAAGCCGCCCGAGAAACCATCCGACGACCTCGTTAATCGAATGGCAAAGGACAAGAACCTCGATCCGTCGACGGGCTTGCCTTTAAGCGATGCCCCTGCAAATACTTCGGAAATTAAGCAGCAGCCGGCGACGGTAGAAAACCGAGCGGACCATCTGCCGCTTGGCACAGTCGCGATCCTCGATCGCTGGAGGGACGGTCGAGAGCAGACGAAAAATGTCGCGTGGCAACCGGCGTGGTATTCCGACAATGCCTGAGCGAATCCGAGGCCTGAGCGTGATCAACCGGGGCGTCAACGGATTGACCCGTACCCTGCGGCTCACACGCGCTCTGTTCACGATGCTCTCGATCATGACGCTTGTTTGCGCATGCTCGAAGTCGGGACCGCCGCCATCTGATCGCGCGAATGCAAACCTGCTGCAACTGAGTCCAGCGTTCTCTTGCACTCACGAGTTGTCTCACCTGCCGGCGTTGAACGCGGACGCTGACAAGCTGTTCGTGTACGCGCGCTATCTGCAGAAGCACTCCGATCCAGTGGATTTCGACGACATCATGCGCTACTACCGGATCGCAGCAGCCTACGGACACTACAAGGCCAATCACAATGCGCAGTTACTTATCACGCACGGCCTGGTAGTTGTACCCGCGGGACCGAAAGAAGCGGTGGATCTGGCCATGCAGCTAGTGCACGATGGCATACCCGGGGGCTATTACGACTTGGCTCACTATCTCGAGACCGGGTATGGCGTACAGCAAGACGTCGGGGCGGCAATGCGATACTTCCGCAAGGCTGCGGATCTTGGTAATCCGGAAGCGCAAGCGTATGTCGCCGAGAAGCTGGCCCCTGTCGACATGGCCCCTGAGATAGCGCGGCAGATGTGGAGATGCGCGGCTGAACAAGGGCTTGGCGATGCCGCTAATAACTTGGGGATTAGTACGAAACTGGGTGAACACTACGACAAGGCTGTCGAAGCGTTCCAGCTAGGCGTCAAAGCGGGCGACGCTCAATCTGCGTACCGCCTTGAAGTCGCGTTTCGCGAGCCTTATAACCCGAGCGACGCGGATCAGTTTGGCTTGCACCCCGACGCAGAACGATCGCGGCGCTACGCGGCCATTCGAAAGTTCATAAGCCGCAACGACGGACGCCACCCCAGGGTTCCTGACATCGACAAGATCGTCCCGCTGCCACCTGCGCCGTTGCCGGCCTGGGACGGGACGTTCCAATGGGAGAAGGAGCAAGCGGCAGCGAAGCCGCCCACGAAACCATCCGACGACCTCGTTAATCGAATGGCAAAGGACAAGAATCTCGATCCGTCGACGGGCTTGCCTTTAAGCGATGCCCCTGCAAATATTTCGGAAATTGAGCAGCAGCCGATCGCCGTAGCAAACCAAGCCGACCGTCTGCCGATTGGCACAGTGGCACTCACAGGAGACAAATGCCCCGAGGACGGCATCTGGTGCGCGAACCTTGGCAACCGACAAGCAGCAAACACGCAACGACGCTTTTCCAAAGGCGACACGCTACCGCCTGTTGCCATTCAAGTCCCGAGACAGATTGCGATTCTCGATCGCTGAATGGGCGCGCGGGAGCAGCCCGAAAGCGTTGTATGGCAGCACATCGAACCGGCCTGATTTCGCGGGTCGGGGACACGAATCTGACCTGGCAAGCTCCTGGCCGCATCGTCGTCGCAGGCGATGGAAAAGATCGAAAAACGGGCGCTGCGGTCACCTGCGTGCTCGTTCAGTTGACAGACGGCAAGACGCATCCTTGCGAAAAGACGAGCGAATCCGACGAAGAACGCATCCAATAGCAGCGTATCGACAAGCCTCGGCGATACTGCCTGGCTACCTGCAAGGTGACGAGGTCGAGCGAGCACGCCCGATGGCTCAGGCCTTCGACGCGCGATAGCGCGAAGCCTAAGCCACACGGGCATTCGCCGCGGCCCTCGACACGTATCAGCGGCGATGGCGCGATGAGGGATCAGGTCGGCGAAGTACCGTAGAGAATGCCTCGACCGCTGTTGGGTGCCACGTAGACGGTCCCGAACGTCCTGGGATCACCGACCACCAGCGAGTAACCGCCCCATTGATGCTGAGCGTCGTTGATCTGCACCCAGGTCGTGCCCTGATCGATGGAGCGGAACAGGCCGATCTCGCCATTGATCGTGCCGGCCAGATAGAAAGTCTGACCGTTCGCGCCGACCGCCGCCTTGCCGAAACCGATCGAGATTGCCGACGTGATGATGCCCGGCTGGAAAGCGTTCCAGGTCCAGCCCGAGTTGCTGCTGCTGTAGAGGCCGGACGGCGTCGCAAGCCAGATCTGCCCCTGGACGCCGGTCACCGTCGAAGCTCGGCCGCCAGAGGGCAGGCCGCTGGCAGCCATTTGCCACGTCACGCCTTGATCGCCGCTGCCGTAGAAGACGCCGTGGGCGGCATCCCATGCATAGAGCAGGTTGGCGTTGAGCCCGTCCGAAAGCACCTGGACACCGACTGGCAGCGGCGTTTGCGTCCACGCCCCCAAGCACGGGAGCCAGCTCGCGCCATGGTTGGTGGAGTAAACCGGCGCCACATCGGACGGCGCCCACACGATCGTGCGGCCGTCCGCGGACAAGGCCACTCCACCGGAACCCTTGGACGAGCCGGCCTGGTTGGCGAAGGCCGTCCACGTCGCGCCGCCGTCCTGCGAGACGGCGCCGAATGCGCCAGTGCTGCCAACGCCGGTCCCGACCATGACCATCGTCGCAGGGACGTTCCTGGCGAAATCGACACCCGAGCCGTTTCCGCTGGTGATATTGGCGGCTGACTGCGTCGGCGCCACGGTCAAATCGGTGTGGACGAACCCGCCCACGTCGCCGAGGCCGCTGATGAGCGGGGCACCCGCCGTCGGCGAGGCCAGCGCGAGCACGGCGGTTTCTTCGATGCCGTTGGCGCCGATGCTCCAGTGGGTCGCCAGACCGCGATCGGCATCGGTCAGGTTGGACGTGGTCCAGATGCCGCCGCCGGTCGTATAGAACGCGTGGTCGACGTTCGACGGATCGATCATGGCCTGGGCCCAATTACCGAACGAGGGCTGCGTTTGACCTTCTGCCATCCAGGGCGCCAGGCTCGCGTCCCGCACGGCGTTCGCACCGACATCCGTCCACGTCGCGCCGCCGTTGACGGTGCGATACATGGTGTCTTGCGGCCACCAATGGTCCATCGTCATGACGATCGCGACACCGGGGTTCCACGGATCGAGCGCCAGGCCGCTGAAACCCGACGGGTAGTTGTCCAGATTGGGTGGCGAGATGTTCGTCCAGGTGCCGGTATCGATAGCGTACTTCCACACTTGGCCGGCCGTCATGCCGTTGGGGCCTTTGACATTGCCGTACGTGACGTACAGTTGACGGTCGGGCCCGATCAGGCCGCGCTGCGGCATCATAGGGCTTGTCGGGCCGCCCGCAACCGGGCTCCACGTCACGCCGCCGTCGGCGCTGCGATAAAGGGTCGACGCCGCCGTGCTGGTGGAAACGCCGGCAAAGATGATCTGGCTCGGTGAACCATTGCCCCCGGATTTCGGATCGAACGCGATAAACGCCACGCCGGCCCCCGTGCTGTCGCTGGAGAGCGCATTGAAGCCGCCCACCATCGCCCACGTCTGGCCGCTGTTGGTGCTAGTCCACAGGCCGTTGGTGCTGGGCTGGGAGCTGTCGTTGGAGCTCCCGTAGAACAACGTCGACCCATGGTTCGGATCCACCTGCAACCGTTCGCCGACCTGACGTCCGTCCTCGTTGCCGCCAACCCGAAAGCTCAACGGATACGACGTGAAGCTCGCGCCCTGGTCCGACGACACGAGTACGGCTCCATTCTGGGCCCACCAGCGGGTATAGAGGCCGACGACCATGTACACCATGTTCGGATTGCTCGGATCGACGGCAATGCTCTCGATCCCCATCCAGTTAGATTTCGATGGTGGTGTCCAGTCGTTCAGCGGAATCCATGTGCTGCTCGCCGCGTTGTAGCGATAGGCGCCGCCGATATCGGTGCGCGCATAGAAGAGCCCTTGTTCCCACGGATGCGCGACGATGCCCGTGACATAGCCACCGGCGACGATCCGCACGTTGCCCCAGGCATAGGCAGGCTCGACAGTCGCGCCGCCGACATTGGCGGCCATGGCCACGGCCTTGACGGATGTCGACGTCGGACCGCTGCCGTCCGTTCCCCCGCAGGCGGAGAGCAGCGTTGCCGCGCCGAGGCTCAAGAGAAAGTGTCGTCGAGCGTTGCTTTCGATACTGCTGTCCGCGGATTGATGCGCAGCCGGCACGTGTGCCGGCGTATTGGGTTGACCCATGAATGCACTTCACTCCAATTGTCGTTGTTGATGAACGCAAGCCTGCGCCAAAAGAACAGCACTGTGAGGTTCCCTCGGTTTTTCGCCTTCCAGAGGCCCTGGGTTATGCGGCCGTACCCCTCGTGCGCTGAGCCACAAGCCAGTCTCGCATGAACTGAGTTGGCGACGTGAAGCCAAGCGATGAATGACGACGACTGCGGTTGTCCCCCAAGGGGACTTCCTTCGGAGCGTAAAACACTTCAATGTATTCGAACAAGTCCGCCACGGCTTCGCGATGCGTGCGATACCGCGTGCCGTGTACCCGCTCGTTCATCAGGCTGTTGAAGAAGCTTTCCGTCGGCGCGTCGCAGCAACTGCCTTTGCGGCTCATCAACTCGTTATTGGAATGGCAAAGGACAAGAATCTCGATTCATCGACGGGCTTGCCTTTAAGCGAAGCACCTGCAGAAACATCGAAAATCGAGCAGTAGCCGTACACGGCCACGACCCACGTGGACGACTGCCCTCGATCTTGCCGCACCCTCACCGCTCGCGAGACCGCTCTCTAACCAGCTCGGCAATATGGCACGCGACCGCCTCGACATCCGCTTTAACGTCGTGCTCCCACACGCGAAGTGGTATCCATCCTCGCGCGATGAGCTGTGCGTTCACCGCCTCGTCACGCGCCCGATTTCGTTGGCGCTTTTCGTTCCAGAACTCCGCGCGTGTCTTCGGAGCTTGGTAGTGAACGGGGCAGGCGTGCCAGAAGCAACCGTCCACGAATACCGCCACTTTCGACGACATGTAGACAAAGTCCGGACGGCCTGGAATGTTCGCCTTTAACCGATGCCGCAATCCAAGCGCATGACAAGCCGAGCGAAGCAGAATTTCAGGCTTCGTGTCCTTTCCACGGTTATGCGACATGCAGAATGCGCGCTGCGCCGGCGTTAACACATCCGTCGAGGCAGAGGCTTCCGACTCATTCGATGTCGCTTTCTTCGTCATCCTCGTCGATCTGAATTTCCATGACGCTTTCGCTGAAGCCGAAGACGCCGCGATTGAAAGAAAGGGGGTGCCTCAAAAAAGCCAGATCAAACGACTTTAGCCTTTTTAGCGCTGGCTTTCGCGGCGTGTGGTTTCGTCAGCTGATTGAACATGGAGTCGGCGAGCGCCTTCGCCAGAAGGGCCGGGACCGCATTGCCGATCTGCCTGAAGGCGGGGTTCATCGAGCCCGACAGAATAAAACCATCCGGGAACGATTGAAGTCGGGCCGCTTCGCGCACGGAGATAGTACGAGCCTGTTTGCTATCGAAATGAATATGCGAGTAGCCGTCCTTGCCGAGGTGGGCCATCAGCGTTCGCGCCGGCGCGTCGGCTTCCATCTTTCGCCACTTGTTCGGAAATTTGCCCGGGTCGTAAGGCGGGACGGTAGCGTCCCAAAGGCCCTTGTACGTGACGGTTTTGGCGCTGAACGTCTTGCCTTTCTCCGCTTCCAACGCCGCTAGCCGTTCGCGAAAGAGTTCGATGGCATGCTGGTGCGCCTCCGGGTATTGGTCGCCAGGATTCATTCGGGCAAAGATGGCGTAATCGCGCGGCAGAAACCGGATAAGGTGATCTTTGATGCCCGTGTCGTTTTCGAAGCCGGGCCACGTGCGCATCAGCTTCGCAAACTTCGAAAGCGGAGCATCCGAATAAGGAATCAACGCATCGAAGCGACGTGCTCCCTTCTTCAATCGGCCTTCGAGATGATCGGTGATGACCGGCAGGTCGCCGATCGCATCGCGAGCCGTTACCGCCGGCTCACATGTGGCCTTGTCCGCCTTCGGAGGATCGACGAAGAAGCCGTCCTCATCAGACAAGTTGCGCTTCACCGTCTGTAGGGCAACGTTCCGCGTGCCGTCATAGCCCTTTGGAAGATCGATCCAGTGCGTCGGCGAAGGAAACTGCACCTCGGCCGCAATTTCCGAAGCGATGGCAATCAGAAACATGCGCTCGCGCATTTGAGGCGCGCCGAAGAAAACCGAGTTGAGCAGTGTATACCGGCAGGTGTACCCCATTTCCGTCAACAGCTCGCAGGTTTCCTCTGCGATGTTGTGGCCGCCATAGTTCAGCACGTCTGGAACGTTCTCCATCAGCAGCGCAATCGGTTTGACTACATCCACGTAATGGAGGTAGCGAAGATAGAGATTGCCGCGCGGGTCCTGAAGAAACGCCTCGGGATGATCGGCCACTTCGCGAAGCTTGGCCCGCCCCACTCGCGCAAAGGCCTGACACGGTGGGCCACCAACGAGGACGTCGACGTGTTTATCCGGCGAACCCGCGTAGCCAAGGCGGCTCAGCAGCTCGTCCGGTTCGATCTTCGTGATGTCCTTCGCTGCGGCGTGCAGTTCGAACTTGTCGACGGGCAGGTCGCGGAAGAAATTCAATGCGTGCGACCGTGCAGCGTCTTCATCGAACTCCACGGCGGCAATGGAACGAAATCCGGCAGCATCGAACCCCAACGAAATCCCACCGCAACCGGCAAAGAGGTCCAGGGTGCGCGGCGCCTCTCCCGCGAGTATCCGGGCGTGCTTTTCTCGGATGAGCGCTGCCGGTAGCCTGGTGAAGCTGCGATTGCTCATTGATTTTCCAGCGGTTTTTCCATGATTCGCGCCTGCTCTGAAGCTGGCTGGTCACATTGTGCCGAGGCACCAGGCAAATGGCCAGGTTTTTAAGGTCGCGGTCCTCGCCGGGGCGCTTGGCGCCCACAGCATACCGGCGCGATCAGAAATCGCACTCCGCACTCCGCCTTCCTGCGGCCTTCAAACCAACCTGCCACCCCCATCGACATGCAACACCTCGCCGGTGATGAACCCACCGGTCAACAGCACCCGCACCGCTTGAGCGATATCGTCCGGCCGCCCGATGCGTCCCGTCGGCAACGCCGCAGCGGCCGATGCCAATGCCTGCTCTTTCCCCTCGCCAAAGAACGCATCCAACAGCGGCGTATCGACGAGCCCCGGCGATACCGCATTGACACGGATCGGCGCGAGTTCGAGCGCCAGCGCCCGCACGACGGCTTCGACCGCGGCCACCGCGCCCGCGAGCATCGCTCCGGTTCGGATCGGGCGGTCGGCCAGCAACCCCGACGTCAGCACGATCGATCCCGTGGCGCTAAAGTTTCCGAGCGCGGCCCGCACCATCGACAGCGGTCCGACGAGCCGCTCGGTCAGCATCTGCCGAAGGTCGTCGGGCGTGCTGTCTCGCAGCGTCTTGAGCGAAGCGGTGCCGGCCGTAATGACCAGGTGATCGACACGCGGCAGCGCTTCGAACAAGGCGGGAAACGAAGCCGGTTCGCGCAAGTCGCCGATTCGTTGCCGCGCACCGCCAATCGCCCCCGATGCATGGCGCAGGCGCGCCTCGTCACGCCCGACGAGCGTCACCTCGGCGCCCGCGTGCGCGACATCCCGGGCGACAGCGAGCCCGATGCCTGACGTACCGCCCACCACCACCACATGTTTGCCGACAAGCGCAGCAAGCGTGCCGCTTTCGCCGTTATCCGACCGATCGCCCATGTGTGTATTCATCGCCTTCTCCGATTGATAAAAATGAGAACGGTCATCATGTCGGGGAAAACGAGTAGTAAGAAGAGCGCCGCCGCCGATTCCCATCATCGAATAATTTGATAGATTGGCGCGCATGGACCTTCTTCTCGCCATGCGCGTATTTGTCCGCGTCGTCGAATGCGGTGGACTGTCGGCCGCGGGCCGGGATCTCGGGCTCGGGCAGCCCGCCGTCAGCGAGCGCCTGCGCCAACTCGAACACCATCTGGGCGCGCGGCTGCTCGATCGCAACACGCGCTCCGTCAAGGTCACCGACGTAGGCGCGGTGTACTACGCGCGCGCCAAACAAACGCTCGAAGCCGCAGACGACGCGGCGGCGAGCGTCGCCACCTTCAATCGGCAGCTGCGCGGCACGCTGCGGGTGGCCGCTCCGCACGGGCTGGGCGAGTCGTTGTTGCCGCCGTTGCTCGCAAGCTTGCAACAACAGCACCGCGAGTTGTCGATCGATCTCGTCCTGAACGATCGCTTCGTTGATCCTGTGATCGAGGGCGTCGACGTCTCCATTCGCGTCGGCTCGCTCGGTGATGGCCGATTCGTGGCGCGGCCACTGGGCAGCGTGCGTCGCCTATTGCTCGCGTCGCCGGGTTATCTCATGACAGCGGGCGTCCCGGCGTCGCCCGCGGCGCTCGCCATGCATCCGTTCGTTCATATCGATAGTCTCGCGCGCGATGGCAAGCTGCGCCTCACCGGGAAGGACGGCTCCACGGTCACGGCCGCGGTGCGCTCGGGCTGGCGTTGCAATCACTGGCGGCCGCTGCTCGCCGCACTGTTGGCCGGCAATGGCATCGGCGTGCTGCAATGGCCTGTCTGTCGGGAACACGTCGCGGCCGGAGAGCTGGTCCCGCTGCTGCCCGATCATCCGCTGCCCGACGCGCCCGTGCATGCAATTTATCCGGCATCGAGGCGCACACCTGCGAAGACGGCGACGGCCGTGGCATGGCTGCAGGCACAACTGCCCAAGCTGTTGGAAGTCGCTGAGCCAGACCATCTACCCGACGCATAAGCACCTGCAGAGATCGGCCCGCTTCGCGCTTTCAGGGCGTCGCCAACGTGGCGGCGGCGGCCAATCCCATCGCGTGTTTCGCATCCACCGTATCGTCGACGCGCGTGCCGTAACCCGTCTGGCGCAAAACCACGAAGCCTCGTCCATATTTGCCGGCATATCGGCACCGCATTGAATTCATCGGCGCTCTTTAAATGATTTACGCTAAGGCGCGCGGAAAATCGGAGAAAAAGTCGCGCCGGTTCAAACAGGCAGGCAACGATCGGCCGGCAACGTCGCATTAAACAGCCTCACCGAACACTCGAAACACATTGCATGCGGAGGCTTCATGAAAAGCAGCAGCAGTACGTATTTTTCGGGGCAACCCAGATTAATCGCGGCGCTGGTGCGGGGCGCGCTTGCCGCGCTATGCGGCGTCGTCTCGATCGCTCATGCAAAGGTGCTGCCGGGCGGTGGAAGTTTCGTCGCCGGAAACGGCACGATCAGTCAGAACGGCAAATCGCTGACGATCAATCAAAGCACATCGCGCGGCATCATTGAATGGAATAGCTTCTCCATCGGTAAGGGCAACTTCGTAAAATTCGACAACGGTAACGGCGCGACGCTGAACCGAGTGACAGGCAGCGATCTTTCTTCGATTCTCGGCACGCTGTCCGCAACCGGCAGTGTCTACCTCATCAATCCGCAAGGCATCGTCATCGGGTCAAGCGGCGTCGTATCCACGGGGGGGCGCTTCGTCGCCTCGACACTCGATACCGACAACACGTCGTTTATGAATGGCGGGCAGATTGCGCTCATTGGCGTATCGGGTGCGAAGGTCGTCAATCTTGGCAAGATCGGCTCGACCCACGGCGACGTGTTCCTGATCGCCGATGCTCAAGTCGAAAACCGCGGCAGCATCCGCGCGCCGAACGGGACGGCCGA
The DNA here is from genome assembly GCF_002879855.1 of Trinickia soli. Lineage (GTDB taxonomy): Bacteria > Pseudomonadota > Gammaproteobacteria > Burkholderiales > Burkholderiaceae > Trinickia > Trinickia soli. The sequence goes on from NZ_PNYB01000016.1 coordinate 31,253, forward strand.
GTTGGTCTCGGCCGAAGCCGTGTTGCTGCAGGATTCATCGACAGGCAAGCAGGTGTTCGTCGCGCTCGGCGATAAAGGCTCGGTGATCAATCGCGGCGTGATAGATGCGGCGCAAATCAGTCTGCAGGCGGCGGACGGCAACGTCTTCGCATTCTCGGGCAATCATCGGGCATTGCGTGCGACGGGCACAGCCACGCGCGAAGGCCACATCTGGCTCGTCGCCGACACGGGGCATGTTCAGGTCGGCGGCCATATAAACGCCAGAAATGCGGACGGTAACGGGGGTGTGGTCGATACCGCGGCCGGCAATCTCTCATTCGTCTGTTGCGGCACAACCGTGTTGACCGGCATCTGGAACATCGCCATGCCGAACATGACGATCGACTCGCATGCGGCTGCGGTATTCGCCCGCAGCTTGAGCAAGGGCACGGGCGTGAGCGTCCAAGCGACGGGTGCGCAGGGCGCAACGGGCGACATCGATGTGGCTTCCACGGTCGATTGGAAAGGCGCGGCGCCGTTCTCGTTGAATGCCCTGCATTCTGTCAGCATCGGCAAAGGCGCAACGATCAAAAACGAAGGCAGCGGCAATCTGACGATGCGCGCCGATTCTACGGGCATCGACAACGGCGGCAGCGTGATCAATAACGGCTTGATCGACTGGTCGAAGAGCACCGGCATCGTCTCGATGTACTACGACCAGAAAGGCACCTACGCCGCCGGCCGGCAACTCGGCAATGCGACATGGAGCGCGCCGCGCTACAGCGGGTTGGCGACGCAGCTCACGGCCTATCAGCTGGTCAATACGATGGATGATCTGAACGCCGTCGGCGCGTCGGGCAACTACGCGTTGGGCGCCGATATTGCGCTGCCGTCGTGGGCCTACGTGCAGATCAACGGCCCGTTCACGGGGCAATTCGACGGCATGGGGCACACGATCTCCAATGCCGTCGATATCGGCGACAACCTGTTCGGGACCATCGCGCCCAGCGGCGTCGTGCGCAATCTGAAGATCACAGACGCGATCGAGATGACATTGTCCAAGGGTGTGCCGGCCGGCGTCCTGGCGGGCGACAACCAGGGCACCATCGTCAACGTCGTCGTATTGGGTTCGGCGCAAGGCAATCTGTTTGCCTACGACGCCGGTGGTGCGCCGCCCGTCGGCGGCTTGGTCGGTACGAACGAAGGCACCATCGTGCGTTCAGGCGCGAACGTGAATGTCTCGAACGCAGGCCTCGCAGGTGGCCTCGTCGGGCAGAACTCGGGCGTCATCATCGATTCGTACGCGACTGGCGGCGTCGGCGCACTGACGAATCCTTTCAGCGGCACGACGAATCATCGGGTCCGCGCAGGTGGCCTCGTCGGCGCCAATTCGGGCACGATCTCACAGTCTTATGCAACGGGCGCCGTTTCCGGCACGGCGATAGAGGGAGGCGGCCTTGTTGCAGAGAACAGCGGAACGATCACGCGATCGTTCGCGAGCGGCACCGTCAGCGGCGTGACCGATGGCTCGGCCACGCCCGTGCTGGGCGGTATCGCTGCCGTGAACACGGGAACGATCGGCGCCGACGTCTATTGGAACAAGGAAACGAGCGGCCAGACATCGGGCGGGCCCGGCGTGGCGCCGGCCAATGGGCTGACGAGCGCGCAAATGACGAATCCCGCCAGTTTCACGGGATGGGATTTCGGACCGGTCGGCGTATGGGCGATGCCGCCGAACGCGACGAACCCCGTTCTTCAATGGCAACTGAGCAGGGAGTGAAGAAGCGATGGAAAAGCAATGACGTGCCGACTGCGTGCGCCTCGCACAAGCGCACGCAGCCTTGAGCGTATCAGTGCCCGATCTGCCAGCTGAGCACCGGGTGCGTCGCGCCCGCAGGCATCGCCCAGACGCCGTTGGGCCCGAAGTCGTATCCGGCGAATGACGAAGGGTCGCTCATCTGAGCGGTGCTTGGGCGTCCGCGTACATCGACGCAATTTCGCGTATCACCTTCCCCGTCAAATTCAATGTGCCGGGTACGCACGGATTCAGATCGCTGTGCCGGTCGTAGAACGGCACCGTCGTTAGGTTGATCGAATGAGATCTATCGCAGCCTTCGAGCCAATCCGTTGGCTCCGACTTCCGTCAGTCTGAAAATTTTTGTGCGAAGCAAAGATCGAGCGTGGTCCTGCTAGCTTCGTGCGGGACTCTGCCGACTTGTGGTTCTGCCACGCCAAATCGCTCGGCATTTCTGTTCGAACGGTGGAGTGTCACCTGGACGCCCTTCGAAACAAGGCGGCGGACGGGAATTTGAATGGAATCCTTGGATCTGTCAAATGGAGCGTCAAATGCGCCGGCGATCGAGCCCATTAATCAAGGTCGCGTTTACTGCGCCGCTTTTCCGATTTCTCGACCTGCCCGGCGTGGTACGCGCGCAGCTAGGCGCGACCATACTCAACAGCGCCAGCGTGATAGTCAAATTGTTCATGCCGCTGCTGTTTCGAGGCAGCTACGCGCTGGATTTCCAGACGATAGGTATGCTGATGGCCGGTTACGGGGCGGGTTGTGTCACCGGGGCATACGCCGGCGGCGTGCTGACTGGGCGATCGGATTCGCGCAAAGTCACCGCGGCATGTCTAGGCGTTAGTGGCGCGTTGGCGGCGTGTCTGGCGCAATTGCCGACCGTTGCTTGGCTTGCCGTTCTCGTGCCAGCGATTGGGGTAGCGGATGGGGCGTTTCGGCCGGCGAACCTGCGTCTCGTAATGGAGGCCGCCGGGTCACGCGACGCTACCTGGCTGCAAGGCTTGCATCGTATCTGCTTCAACCTCGGCGTCGCGCTCGCCGGTGTCGCGGCGGCTGCCTTGTCCGGCGCGGGCTATCCAGCGCTATTCGCTGCAGCAGGTATCGCGAATATGGTGGGCGGTTGCCTTTTGGCCTGCCATGCGCGCAATGCAAGCGGCACGACCCTGGTGCAACCGACGGGCGCCGCGGCCTCGCTGGCTTTTTGCTGTGGCAAGACGCTCTCGCCCTGGGGCGATCGCCCATTCTTGCTGTTTGTACTCGGGCAGCTTCTTGCCCTTGGCGTGTTCGATCAGATGTACGGCACATTCGGCCTCTTTCTAGCCGAAGACTATGGGCTCGATACCCGTTGGGTGGGCTACCTGTTCTCTTTGAATGCGTTACTCATCGTGTTAGTGCAGGCGCCCGCAATGACGCTCATCGGCAAGATCGGCGTTCGTGCCGCGAGCCGATGGGGCACACTATTGCTCGCGATGGCGTTTCCACTACTGAATTTCGGCAACGGACCGGCGTACGCAGTCGCTACGATGATGTGTATCACTGCGGCGGAAGTTCTCTTAACCCCGGCATGGACGCTCGCTGTTATGGACTGCAGTGCCAATCGTGACCGCGGTCGCTATCTTGGCATTTACACGGCGGCTTGGCTCGGCCATTCACTGTATGGTCCGGCTGCCGGGACGTGGATCTACGGTTCGTTAGGAGGCCGCACGCTTTGGTGGGCATGCGCAGCGGCCGGTCTCGCTGTGTGGGTCATGCACCGTCGCGCGCTCGGTGCCCTCTCGCATCCCGCTCCCGTAGCCTGAGCACCCGGCGCCACAGATGACATCAGTGCAGACCCCAATGCAGACTCTTGTGGAACGGCAATCGAGGAGCCCTGGCACTCGCTCAGGTCGAGTGTGGCCGTGCTTCGCCGAGTGATTCCCTCAGCCAATCTCCCGCCTCGCCAGGTTCCGATACAACTCGCGCACCCCGAAGCGCCACGGCTCGATTTCCGTCGAGAGCCGCACCGTATTGACGAGTGCGCCGAGTGACGGCGTCGAGATCGTCACCACGTCGCCGAGATGATGCGTGAAGCCGCCGCCTGCCGCGTCGCGGTCTTTGATCGGCGAGAACATCGTGCCGAGAAACAACATGAAGCCATCGGGGTATTGATGATGAGCACCGCATGTTTGCGCGACGAGATCGAGCGGGTCCCGGCTGATCTCGCGCATATGACTCACGCCTTCGAGCACGAAATCGTCCTCGCCGACGATATGCAGCTTCACGCTGGCCTCGCGAATCGTATCGAGCGTGAAGCTGTCGTCGAACAGCCGCACGAACGGGCCGATCGCGCACGAGCCGTTATTGTCTTTCGCCTTGCCAAGCAGCAGCGCCGAGCGGCCTTCGATGTCGCGCAGATTCACGTCGTTGCCGAGCGTCGCGCCAACGACGCGCCCCTGCGCATTGACGGCCAGCACGATCTCGGGCTCGGGGTTGTTCCAGGCCGAAGTCGGATACAACCCGACATCGGCGCCGAACCCCACGGCCGACATCGGCTGCGACTTCGTGAAAACTTCGGCGTCTTCGCCGATCCCGACCTCCATGTATTGCGACCATGCGCCACGACGCTTGAGCTCGTCCTTCAAACGCATCGCGGCCGCCGAGCCCGGTTTGATCTTCGCGAGGTCGGTGCCGATCAGCGCATGCAGCGATGCGCGAATCTCGGCGGCCCGCGCCGGGTCGCCGCCGGCCTGCTCCTCGATGACGCGCTCGAGCAGGCTCACCGCGAACGTCACGCCGCAGGCTTTGATCGCCTGCACATCGCAAGGGGCGAGCAGGTGCGAAGACGTTTGCGTCGGAGCGGCGGTGACCGTTGCATCGAGCAACGCCTGCACAGGGCCAAGCGCTTCGCCCGGAACCGAGCGAGCGAAAGCGGCGACATCGTCGCGATCGAACAGATCGCTCGTGGTCGGCGCGTGCGCCGTAATGTCGAACGCCTGTCCATTGCGTACGACGACGACGGCAGGTCCGTCGATCGGCGCACCGCGCCAGACGCGGCCGACTAGCAGACTGCGGTCGAGGTCCGCGGGCAGGCACGAAGCAGAATCGATATGCATGGTGGTGAAATGTGAAAGTTCGTTCAATGCGAATGGCGCGGATTCCCGCGCGTCTCGATGACTTTGAGGTATAGCGTGGCCGGTTCGAGGCAGCCCCCCGTCGAAAGCTGCCCGACGAACTGTCGATAGAGCTCCTGCCACGGCGTTTGCGAGGCCGGCACACTGGGCACAGCCTGCGCGCTGCGCTGGGCCAACTCGGCTTCATCGACGAGCAATTCGACCCGCCGCGCATTGAGATCGACCCGTACCCGATCGCCCGTGCGCATCAGCGACAAGCCGCCGCCTGCCGCCGATTCGGGCGACATGTTGAGGATCGACGGGCTCGCCGACGTTCCGCTTTGACGGCCGTCGCCTATGCAGGGTAGCGAAGTGATGCCGCGCTTCACGAGCGCGGCCGGCGGCGCCATGTTGACGACTTCGGCGCTGCCGGGATAGCCGAGCGTGCCGCAACCGCGCATCACGAGGATGCAGCGCTCGTCGATTTGCAGCGCGGGATCGTCGATGCGGGCGTGGTAATCCTCAGGGCCGTCGAAGACGACGGCGCGCGCCTCGAACGTATTCGGTGCGCCCGGTTCGCTCAGATAAGCGCTGCGAAACGCCTCGCCGACGACCGACATTTTCATGATCGCGCTGTCGAAGAAGTTACCCGACAGCACGATGAAGCCGGCCCCGTGCTTCAATGGTTCGGAGTACGAATGAATCACGTCGCCGTCGGCGTCGGGCGCACTTTCGGCGATGTCGGCAATCGTGCGGCCCGATACCGTCAGGCAGTCTCCGTGCAACAGGCCCGCCCCGCCGAGCTGCCGCAAGATGGCCGGCACGCCGCCGGCGCGGTGGAAGCTTTCGCCCAGATATTCGCCGGCCGGCATGCAATTGGCCAGCAGCGGCACATCGGCGCCGAGCCGCTGCCAATCGTCGAGCGACAATTCCACGCCCATATGGCGTGCGATCGCGATCAGGTGCGGCGGGCAATTCGTCGAAGCACCCAGCGCCGACGCAACCACGATCGCATTCTCGAATGCCTCGCGCGTCAGGATATGCGAGGGCCGCACATCTTCGCGCACGAGCTCGACGATGCGTTTGCCCGTCGCATAAGCCATTTGCCCGCGCTCCCGGTACGCCGCCGGAATCGAGGCACAGCCAGGCAGCGACATGCCGAGCGCTTCGGCGAGGCTATTCATCGACAACGCGGTGCCCATCGTATTGCAATGACCGATCGAAGGCGAAGCCGCCGCCGTCAGTTGCATGAAGCCCTCGTAGTCGATGTCGCCGGCGGCGAGCAGATTGCGCGCGTGCCAGATCACGGTGCCCGAGCCGACGCGCTTGCCCTCGAACCAGCCGTCGAGCATCGGGCCGCCCGAGAGCACGATCGCCGGCATGTCGACCGTGGCCGCAGCCATCAGGCAGGCGGGCGTCGTCTTGTCGCAGCCTGTCGTCAACACCACGCCGTCGAGCGGATAGCCGTGCAGGATTTCGACGAGCCCGAGATAAGCGAGGTTGCGATCGAGCGCCGCCGTCGGCCGGCGGCTTTGCTCGGCGAGCGGATGAACGGGGAACTCCATCGGAATGCCGCCCGCGTCGCGAATCCCCGCCTTGGTGCGGGCTGCCAATTCGATGTGATGGCGATTGCAGGGGGCGAGATCGCTACCGGTCTGCGCGATGCCGATGATGGGGCGGCCCGATTGCAACTCTTCGCGCGTCAAGCCGTAGTTCATGAAGCGTTCGACATAGAGCGCCGTCATATCGGCGTGCGAAGGGTCGTCGAACCAGTTTTGGCTGCGCAGCCGGCGAGGGGGCGTCGATGACATAAATGTTTCGTTCTCCTGAGAAATCCTTTGCGATCAGCGCTCGCGCACGAGGCCGCGCGTCATGACGTTCTGCGGCAGACCGGGCACCGGGGAGCGGAATGCGAACAGGCCACCCCCCAACGTTTCCCGCTCGCGCCTGGCGGGGCTCAGGCCTTTGAGTGCGGTCGTGACGTATGCGGTGCGTAGGTCATCGCCGCCGAACACGAGCTTCGTGATATTCGAGCAGGGAAACGCGACCGTATCGATCTGTGTGCCTTCGCTCGAATAGCGTTCGATGCATCCGCCGCCGAAAAGTGCGACCCACAGGCAACCTTCCGCATCGACGGCCATGCCGTCGGGGTGTGCCGTCCCTTGCACTTTGATGAAGGTTCGCTTGTTCGACAGTGCGCCGTGCTCGTCGAGATCGAATGCGTAGATCGTCTGGGCCAGCGTGTCGGTGTGATAAAGCGTACGCCGATCGGGGCTCGTCGTGGGGCCATTGGTGATGACGTAACCGTCGTCGCGCCGCTCGATCTCGCCGCGCTCGCTCACGCGATAGAGCGCGCCCGTCGGCGCTTTTTCTTCGTCATCCATCGAGCCGAACCACAAATAGCCCTGCGGATCCACGAAACCGTCGTTCAAACGGTTGACGGCCACGTCGCGCTCGACGTCCTTCAGCTTGTCGAACGCGCCCGTGCGCGGGTCGAACCGATAGAGGCCTTTGCGCAACCCGCAGACGAATGCGCCATCGTCAGCGGGGACGATGAAGCCCGGTTCGCTCGGTGCGGGCCAGGTCATCGTCTCTCGCGTCTCGGTGGCGTAGCGATGCACCTGCTTGCGTTTGATATCGACGAAATAGACGGCTTTCTCGCCGGTGCTCCACACGGGCCCCTCGCCGAGTTCGGCGCCCAGGGGCCAGATGCATTCGGGTGAAATCATGAGGATGCTCCATACCAGCCCGCATCGACGAAGTATTCGCGTCCAGAGCATCGCGAGCCGTCGTCCGATGCGAGAAACAAGGCCATGCGTGCGACATGCTCGGGCTCGACCCGCTCTGGCAAGCATTGATCGGCGACGAGCTTCGCCTCGCTTTCGGGCGATTGCCACAGCTTCATCTGTCTCGGTGTGCGGACGGCGCCCGGGATGATCGCGTTGACGCGGATGCCGGATGCGCCGAGCTCACGGGCGAGTGCGCGCGTCAGCCCTTCGATGCCGGCTTTCGCTGTCATGTAGATCGACAGGCTTGGCAGTGCAAGGTGCCATGAGATCGAGCCGAGGTTCAGAATCACTCCCTTCCCCGCACGCTTCATGCCGGCCGCGGCATGTTGCGCGCAGAAGAATTGATGCCGAAGATTCACGGCGATGCGTTCGTCCCAATAGGCGGGCGTAATTGTGCCGAAGGGGTGGCGGTCGTCGTTGGCGGCGTTGTTCACGAGCACGTCGATCGCGCCCGCCTCTGCATATATCGCGCCAAATACCCGCTCGATCGCGTCGGTATCGCGCAGGTCGCAGCGGTGAAACACGGGGCGGTGCGCGCAATCGCTCAGGCTTTCGGCCAGCGCATGGGAGTCGGCCTCGGCGATGTCGAGGAAAAACACGCGTGCGCCTTGCCGGGCGAACGCTTCGACGATGGCGGCGCCGATGCCGCTGCCGCCTCCGGTGACGACGACGGTCTGATCGGCGAGGCTCGGATAGATGGCGTACGACATGGGGAATTCCACTTTGAAGAAAATGCCGCTTTTGCGCGGCAGGATTGCAGTGCGCCCGGCGTCAACGACGAGCGCTTTCCGTTGCCTTACCGCCGGTTCGTGCGCGAGACGACGTCGATCCAGACCGCGAGAACGAGAATCGCACCTTTGGCGATCATTTGCCAATAGGCGTCGACATCGAGCATCGACATGCCGTTGTCCAGACTGGCCATGACGAGCGCGCCGATCAACGCGCCGTAGACGGTGCCCGAGCCGCCGCGCATCGAGGTGCCGCCGATGAAGCAGGCCGCGATGGCGTCGAGTTCGCCCATCGTGCCGGCCGACGGCGAGCCGGCCGCGAGGCGCGCCGTATTGACGATGCCGGCGAACGCGCACATGAGTCCCATCAGCGCGAAGATGGCGAGCTTGACTCGGTTCGTATCGATGCCCGACAGCCGCGTCGCTTCGAGGTTCGAGCCCACCGAATAAATGCGCCGGCCGAATACGGTCTGCGTGGCGAGCCAGCTGAACACGCCCAGCAGGACCAGCACGAGCAGCACTGGCACGGGGATGCCGCCGTAGCTGTTGAGCGTCGCGACGAACGCGGAGATGATCGCGCCCGCGACGACGATCTTCGCGCCATCCTGCCAAAGCGGCGGCACGGGCAGGTCGTAGCGGCGGCGGTTGCTCCGCTGGCGCGCTGTCACGAACGCGAGCACCGCGAACAGCAACAGCGCGAGCGCGTCGCCTGCGAGCCGAGGCAGGTAACCTTGGCCGATGAAAACGAAACGGTCGGACACGGGAGCGATCGTCGAGCCCCCGGTGATGCCAAGCAACACGCCGCGATAGGCGAGCATGCCGCCCAGGCCGACGATGAACGACGGCACGCGCCGGTAGGTCGAGAGCCAGCCGTTGAATACGCCGGCCAGCACGCCGAGGGCGAGCACGACGGGGATCGTCGCCTCGATCGGCCAACCGCGATTGGCGTCGAGGATGGCCGCAACGCCGCCGAGCAGGCCCAACAGCGAACCGACCGACAAGTCGATTTCGCCGGCGATGATGACGAACACCATCCCGCAGGCAAGCATGCCGCTGATCGCCATCTGTCGCAGCAGATTCGACAGATTGCGCGGCGTCGCGAATGCGCCGTGCGTGAGCACGGTGAAGAACAACCAGATCAACGCGACGGCGAACAGCAGCGCGAGAATCTTGTAGCGCGCGAACCATTGGCGAATGCGGTCCGAGCCGGCGGCTGCGGCACCGCTGCGCGCCCGGGGGGAGGAAATGTCCGGAGTCATAGGGAAAATGCGGAAGCCGTTTCGGTGGAGTGGGAAGCCGCGGCGCGATGCGCCGGTTCGATGGCGGCCGTGAGAATGGCCTCTTGCGTGAGACCGTCGTTGACGAAGTCGCCGCGCAGCTCGCCCTCGCCCATGACGAGAACGCGATCGCTCAAGCCGAGCACTTCGGGCAGCTCCGAAGACACCACCACGATCGCCATGCCCCGCTTGGCCAGCGCAAAGATGAGCTTGTAGATTTCGTACTTCGCGCCGACGTCGACGCCGCGCGTCGGTTCGTCGAGGATCAGCACCTTCGGCTCGGTCAGCAGCACGCGCGTGAGCACGGCTTTCTGCTGATTGCCCCCCGAAAGATTGGCGATCGGCAGCAGCGGATGCGCCGCGCGCACGGAAAGCTGCTTCATCGATTTGTGGATCGTATCGAGCTCGGCAGCCGCATCGATCGAGCCGCGTTTGACGAAGCGCTGCAACACCGCCAGCGTGATGTTGTGACCGACGCCTAGGTCGGGCACGATCCCGTGTGCTTTGCGGTCTTCGGGCGCCATGCCGATGCCGGCCCGGATGGCGTCGCCAGGTGCGCGCACTGCGATCGGCTTGCCTTCGACGATGACCGTCGCCCGGCATGCCCCGGCATAAGCACCGAAGATCGCCTGCATGAGCTCGGTGCGGCCCGAGCCGACGAGCCCTGCCACGCCGAGTATTTCGCCGCGTCGGACGCTGAACGAGACATCGTCGACCCGTTTGCGGTGTGGGTTCGTCGTGTCGAAGCAGGTGACGTTGCGTGCTTCGAGTACGACCTCGCCGATCTCATGCGGCTCGCGCGGAAAGAGGTTCGTGATCTCGCGCCCGACCATCAACGCGACGATGCGCGGCGCGGGCATCTCGGCAAGCGGCGCCGTTGCCACATGGCGTCCGTCGCGAATCACGGTGACGGTATCGCAGACGGCTTCGACTTCATCGAGCTTGTGCGAGATATAGATGCACGCTACGCCGCGCCGCTTCAGATCGCGCACGATGTCGAGCAGAATGCGCGTCTCGGCGGCCGTCAGCGATGAAGACGGCTCGTCGAGAATCAACAATCGCGCCTGCTTGTTCAGCGCTTTCGCGATCTCGATCAATTGCTGATGACCGCCGCCGAAGTTCATCACCGGTTGCGCGACGTTGATCCCCTCGATGCCGAGGCCTTTGAGCAGTTCGTCGGCGCGTTGGTGCATCGCCGCGTAGTTCATCCGGCCGCCGGGCAACGTGATCTCGCTGCCGAGAAAGATGTTCTCGGCCACCGAGAGCTCGGGCACGAGCATGAGCTCCTGGTGGATGATGACGATGCCCGCGCGCTCGGTATCGCGCACGTTCGAGGCCTTCAATGGCGCGCCGTCCCAGACGATCTCGCCGTCCCATGTTCCGTGCGGATAGACGCCCGAGACGATCTTCATCAGCGTCGACTTGCCGGCGCCGTTTTCTCCGCACAGGCCAAGGCATTCGCCCGGTGAAACGGACAGGTCGATGCCGTCGAGCGCCTTCACGCCCGAGAACGTCTTGACGATGTTCCTCAGCGACAGCAGCGGTTGTGCTTGCGCCATGCGTCTCGTTCCTCGTTGCTTCGTTCGACTTGAACCACGCTGCGACGCCGCGGCGGCCGCTGCAAAGGGCCGCCGCGGCGCTCGCGTCATCGGGTGGACGTTATTGGCTCGAGAGCTGCGCTTGCGTGTAGAAGCCGTCCTTGACGACGACGTCGACATTTTTCTTCGTCAGCACGATCGGCTGCAGCAGAACCGTGTCGACCTTCTTTTTGCCGTTGTCGTATTGGGCGTTGAAAGCCGGCTTCTTCCCCTTGGCGAGATCGACGGACAACTGGGCGGCTTCGGTCGCGATCAATTTGATCGGCTTGTAGACCGTCATCGTCTGCGTGCCGGCCATGACGCGTTTGACGGCGGCCAGATCGGCATCCTGGCCCGAGATGGGCACCTTGCCTGCGAGCTTTTGCGCGGCCAGCGCCTGGATCGCGCCGCCGGCCGTGCCATCGTTCGATGCGACGATCGCATCGATCTTGTTGTTGTTGGCCGTCAGCGCATCCTCGACGATGCGCATGGCGGTTGCCGCGCTCCATTCGGGCACCCACTGCTGGCCGACGACCTTGATGTCGCCGCGGTCGATCGCGGGCTTGAGCACCTTCATCTGGCCCTCGCGCAGCATCTTCGCGTTGTTGTCGGTCGGCGCGCCGCCGAGCAGGAAGTAATTGCCCTTCGGCTGCGCGTCATAGACGCCCTTGGCTTGCAGTTCGCCGACTTTCTCGTTGTCGAACGAGATATAGGCGTCGACATCGGCGTCGAGAATCAGGCGATCGTACGAGACGACCTTGATGCCGGCCTTCTTCGCTTCGGCGACGACATTGCCGAGCGTCTTCGAATTGAACGGGACGATGACGATCACATCGACGCCGCGCGAGATCAGGTTTTCGATCTGCGAGATTTGCCGCTCTTCGCTGGCATCGGCCGATTGCACGGAGACGGTTGCGCCCAGTTTCTGAGCAGCGGCGACGAAGTAATCGCGATCGCGCGACCAGCGCTCGACGCGCAGATCATCGATGCAAAAGCCGATGACGGGATGATCCTTGCTCGCGTGAGCGAGCGGCGCGGCAAGCGTGATGCTCGCGAGCACCGCGCCCGCGACGAGCGAGCCTAATACCGAACGACGTTTTGCGAATGCCATGTCTCCACTCCTCTTTTATCTATTGGGCGTCGCCTTGGATGCCGATCGGACGGCCTTGCGCGCGGCGACTCGCGCGACCGCAACGCGCACCGAATGCGGCGGCCGGCCGGCGCGCCGCGGTTCGAAGGCGGCCGGTTGTCGGAGTGCGGCCATGGTGCCAGCGGGCCGGCGCCGGCCACAATTGCGAAATTGCGCAGCGACGCTAACGTTTCTTGCCGATGAGGCGTTCGACGCCCGCACGAGCGTCGTTCGCGCCTAAAATCGCGGAAAGCAACGAAATACGTGCAAAATCGACCCCCAAGCAGGCGAGCAGGCCGGCACTGAGGCTGGCGGGCGACCGACGATCGACAGGAGACGAACCCATGCGCGAGTTGCAACGCGCGACCGTACGCAGAGCAAGGCTGGGGCAATGACGAAACCGCCCGCGCCGCAAAAGGCACATCGCATTGCGCTGCTATTCAACGCGAACAAGGTCTACGACCGCGAGATCATCTCGGGCGTGGGCCAGTACCTGCTTTCCACGCGCGTGGGCTGGAATCTCTTTCTCGAAGAAGACTTCCGCTGCCGCCTCGCCGGCATCGACCGCTTCGACGGCGACGGCGTCATTGCCGATTTCGACGATCCCGCCGTATGCGAGGCGCTGGCGCAGTGCCCGCTGCCGGTCGTGGCCGTGGGTTCGTCGTTCGAAGATCCTTCGCACTATCCGCCCGGCGTCCCGTACATCGCCACCGACAATCTCAAGCTGGTCTCGCTCGCCTACACGCACCTGATCGAGGCGGGGTTGCGGCACTTTGCGCTTTACAGCCTGCCGCTCTCGAACGAACACCGCTGGGCGCATCAACGCGAGCTCGCCTATGCGCGCTTGCGCGAGGGCGACGGCCGCACGCGCGAGCAGATCGACGGGGAAATCTATCGCGGGTTATCGACGAGCGCGCCGACGTGGAATCAAGCGATCGATCAGTTGACGCAATGGCTCGATGCGCTGCCCAAACCCGTCGGCGTGATTGCGGTGACCGACGCGCGGGCGCGGCATCTGCTGCAAGCCTGTTTGATCGCGGGCATTCCGGTGCCCGAGGACGTGGCGATCATCGGCATCGACAACGATCCGCTCACGCGCACCCTGACACGCATTCCTTTGTCCTCGGTCATCCAGGGCACCGAGGAGATGGGGCGCACGGCCGCGCATCTGCTGCACCAGATGCTGCATGGCGCGCGTTTTCCGGGGCGCACGATTCTAGTGCCGCCGGTCGGCATCAATGTGCTCGAATCGACGAAACATCAGCCGCTTGCGAGTCCCTACGTCGCGCGTGCGCGGCATTTCATCCGGCAGTACGCGTGCCAAGGCATTCGCACCGAGCAGGTGGCCGATTATGTGGGCGTATCGCGCTCCTCGCTCGAAGAGTATTTCCGGCGCGAACTGCAATGCACCGTCCATCAGGAAATCCTTCGACAAAAGCTCGACGCGGCCAAGGCGCTGCTCGTCAAGCGCGATGTGTCGAGCGCCGATGTTGCCGTGCGCTGCGGCTTCAAATCGGTGCAGTATCTGCATGCCGTGTTTCGTCGCGAACTGGGCTGCACGCCGCGTGAATATCAGGCGCGTGCGCAGGCGCAAGAACCCTCTCAACCTTCCATGTCCTTATGATCAGTACTGCCGATCTGTCGCACGAACCTTGGGGCCGGCTGCCCGGCGGCGAAACCGTTCAACTGTTTACCTTGCGCAACGCGCACGGCATGCGCGTGGCCATCAGCGACCTTGGCGGCACGATCGTCTCGTGGCACGCCCCCGATCGCGCGGGGCGGCTCGGCGATATCGTGCTCGGGCACGATATGCCCGCTGATTACTGCGAAGCGAAGGGATACATGGGGGCGCTCATCGGCCGCTGGGCGAATCGTATTGCCGGTGCCCGCTTCACGCTCGACGGCATCGGTTACAGCGTCGATCGCAACGAGGGTGAGAACCTGCTGCATGGCGGGGCGACGGGGTTTAATCGGGCGCTCTGGCGGGCGCGGGAGGAAGAGGGCAGTCTTGTTTTGACGCTCGATTCGGAAGAGGGCGATGCGGGTTTTCCGGGCAATGTGCAGGTCGAAGTGTGCTACACGCTCGATGACGAAGGCGAATTGACGATCGATTACCGCGCGCGGACCGATGCGCCGACGCCGCTCAATCTCACGAACCATGCCTATTTCAATCTGACGGCGCAAACCGGCGCCGACATCAAAGGGCATGTGATTTCGATCGACGCCGATACGTTCTTCGAGGTCGACAGCACGCTGATTCCGCTGCGCGAGGCGACAGTTGCCGGCACGGCGTTCGATTTTCGCGAGGCGGCGCCGATTGGCGCACGGCTCGACTGGCCGCACGAGCAACTCGTGCTCGCACGCGGCTTCGACCATTGCTATGTGCTGCGCGAGCCGCAGGTCCAGAGCGCCGCAGCGCTGCGTAACGGCGAAGGCAAGGGCAGCGGCAGTGACAGCGAACACGACCACGACCACGACCACGACCATACCGCCGACGCGCGGCCCGTGCGGGAAGTGGCGCGGCTGTATGAACCGACGAGCGGGCGTGTGCTGACCGTCTCGACCGATCAGCGCGGCTTGCAGTTCTATACCGGCAACTACCTCGACGGCGTGCGTGCACGCAGCGGGTCGACTTACATGCGCCACGCGGGCTTGTGCCTCGAAGCCGGCGGGTTTCCGAATCAGATCAACATGGCGGACCGCGAAGACGTGATCATCCGCGCAAACAAGCCGTATCGGCAGGTCACGAAGTATCGCGTCGGCGTGGTGGTGTGAGCGTGCCTCGCTGATCGTTGTTTTGGATGTTTGGCTTTATTCGTTGGCAAACGACGAAATTGCGCTCGTTGGAGGCGACATGCCTGACAACGAGCGCTTCTGCATGAGCGGTCCCGTACACGCCGGCGTAATGTGCGGCATATGACGCCACCGCGCATGTTGTTGCTCTCGCGGCCCGCTGCGGCCAGCCCGATGTCTTCACATCGTCCTATTTTTCTCTCGTTCTATTCATAGGGTGCAAAACGCGGTCTAGGCTCGCCCGATTCGTGACATCGGCGCTCCTGGCAGGCAAACCTATGAATACCCCTCTTATCGCCCAAGATCTGCGAAAGATCGCTTCGGGAATGCAGAACAATCGGCTGTTGATGCTTTCCTTTCCTGAGGACGATGCCCCTTACGACACGTTGGTGGTCAATCGTTTGGAGGGATGGGAGTCTCTGTCGTGCGATTTCCGGTTCGTGATTGAAATACTGTCGGACAGTGCGCAGCTCGATCCGAAGGACTTCGTCAGAAAGCTGATGTGCGTGCAATTGCTGCGCGAGGACGGCAGCTATCGGTATTTCACCGGTTACGTGTTTTCGTTCCGACTGGTTGAGAGCGATGGCGGGATTGCGTTCTATGAGGCCGAACTGGGGCCTTGGACGCGCTACATGACGCTGCGCAAGAACAATCGACTGTTCCTGGACTTATCGCTGCGCGGTCAGATCGCAAGGATTCTTGAAGACTACGGGGTGCTGCCGGTATGGGATTGGCAGGTGCGCGAGCCCGATCGGCCGATGACGATGGCGTGCCAGTTCGATGAGCACGACCACAACTACATGAACCGTCGTCTGGAGCACGCGGGTTTCTTGCACTTGTACGAGCACACGGCCCACGGCCATACCTTGGTCGTGGCCGATCCCAAGCGTAACGAGGCTGCAATCGACGGCGATACCCCGGCGATTGCCTACCGGCCGGAGGTGGGCTCCAAGGAGGCGGACGGGATTGCGTCGTGGTCGCCGATCGAGCGCGTCGTGTCTACGCACGTGGCGATGTCGCGTGGCGACTTTAAGAACCCTGGGCATACCGCGAGTACCGGGGGCGTGGCGAAATCGCGCATCGAAGGTTGGGACAGCAGCCGCATGCCGAAACTCGAGTGGTACGAGTATGTCGGCGCATACGGATATCGCAACACCGACGACGGCCAGCAGTTGGCCGAGCGACGCACCGATGCAATCGGTGGGGGCGTGCGTCAGTACGAAGCGCAGGGGAACTGCCGGTATGTGATGCCGGGGCGCTGGTTCCGGCTGACCGATCAATTCGGGTATGCGATCAGCCGCAACCCGTACGACGACGAATACCAGATCGTAGCGACGCATCACGTGGCGACCAACAACTACCTGCAAGGTATCGACGTCCCGGCCGTCTATCGGAACACCTTCATCTGCGTAAGCCGCCGTACGCCTTGGCGGCCGATGCCCGGGTTCAACAGCGTCGATACGCGCATCCTTGCGCCGCAGACTGCGACCGTGGTGGGGCCGAAAGGGGAAAGTCTCTACACGGACGAGTATGGCCGTGTGCTCGTGCAGTTTCACTGGGACCGGGAAGGCAAATGCACGACGTGGATACGCGTGTCGAGCGGGTGGGCGGGCGGCAATCAGGGTGTGACGGCGCTGCCGCGGATCGGCTCGGAGGTCATCGTGCAATGGCTCGACGGCAATCCGGACCACCCGCTCATCACAGGACGGGTTGCGAACGCGCGAAACCTGTCGGCGTGGCAATTGCCGCACCAGCGCGCGCTGACCGGCATTCGCAGCCGCGAGCTGGTGGGTGATGCGGGCAACCGTGCTGGCGGTAAGAGCAATCATCTTGTTTTCGACGATACGGCGGGTGCGATTCAAACGCAGTTGCGCAGCGACCATGGGGCGAGCCAATTGTCGCTGGGCAGCATCACCCGGATCGAGGACTGGCAGGGGCGGCAGGATGCGCGGGGCGAGGGGTTCGAGTTGCGGACGGACATGGCAGGTGCGATCCGCGCGGCGCAGGGGCTGCTCATCTCGACAGATAGCCGCGCCCAGGCGAAGGGGCGTGCGCTCGACAGCCAGGAACTCGTCGGTCAACTTGAGGTTGCGCTGGCTATTGCAAAGCAGTTGGCGGACGTCTCTTCCAGACACCAGGCCGATGGCACTGACACCGCTCAGCAGGAGAAATTGCTCGGCAAGCTAAAGCAATGGGACACCGGGCAGCCGGGCGGCAGCGCCGTGATCGGGTTGTCTGCGCCCGACGGGGTGGCGCTCGCGAGTCCGCTTAATGTCGTTGCCTCTGCGGGTAGACATGTTGACGTTACCGCCGTGCAGGACGTCAACGTCAGCACGGGACGCAAGATCCTGATGCGGGCGGCGCAGGGGCTCTCGGCTTTCGCGAAAGCGGGCATGAAACTGATTGCCGGGACCGGCGACATCGCGGTGCAGGCTCAGCAGGGCAAGACGGAGGTGGGAGCTTCCGAGCGCCTGCATCTGTATTCGCTCAAGGACGTGCTTATCGAAGCGCCCAACATCGTGCTGAAGGCCAACGGGGTGACGTACTCGCTTGGCGACGGCAAGGTGCTCGCGTCATCGAGCGGCGACCACAGGATCGAGGCATCCAGGTTCAGCTACACCGGCGGCGGAGGTGGCAATCCCGAGTTGCCCCAGATGCCGTCGTCCACGATGAAAACCAACGAGCAATTCGCGCTTGTGAACCGGGCCGGTCAGGCGCTGCACAACCTCGCACACCAGGTGTTCGACGAGACGGGCGCGGTGCGCGATGCCGGTCGCCTCGGCGCGGACGGTGCGAATCAATCGATCGTCGAAGACACACAGATCCGGCCGCTCACGATTCGTCCGACTCCCTGACTCTTATCTGTATTCGACCTATCTATGTCCAGTCCAGTTGCCCAAGCTTTGCGGGTCCACCAACAGGCGGTACGTCGCGTGCCTCTGCAATTCGATGAAAACGGTGATCCGATCTTCAATAGCGTGACGAGTCCAGACTGCTTTAAAGCGCGTGCGCTTGGTGTCATGCCGCCGAAACACGTGATTCCGGTGATTTTTGTGCCCGGGATCATGGGTTCGAATTTGCGTGCGAATGGGAATCTGCTCCCCCGAGGGGCACCGGCGTGGCTGCCGCCGAATGGCATATCGAATGGGTTGGATGAGTGGCGTCGGCGCAAAAAGCAGGAACCCCGGGATCGCCAGGTTCAAATGGCCGCAGACGGTGTCGAGGTTGACGATACCGGGCCGGTCAGCATTCCGAGGACGGTTTTTACCCTCACTGAAGCAGAAGCGAAGCGCCGCGGTTGGGGAGAAGTTCACCTTGATAGCTACGGCGGCATCCTTGCCGAACTCGAACTCGCGCTGAACGACCAGTACGTTGAGGCGGGAACCCAGGCCGCAACGCCGATGGCGGCCTGGAAGGTTGCGATGACTCTTCGGCGCGATTCCGACCATCGATATAACGAGCAAATCGACGTTGTAAAAAATGATTGGCATCCGGTCGCCGGCACGGACGTACCACCATTGACCGAGGAGGAGTTTCGGCGGCTGGGCGACTACTATTACCCGGTGTGGGCATGCGGCTATAACTGGCTTGACAGCAACGAGGTTGCGTCGGATCGCTTGATCCAGCGCATCAACGAAGCCTTGGAGTGGTACAAGAAAGGCAAATATTGGATTCCGGTCGGCAAGGTCATTGTCGTCACGCATTCAATGGGCGGATTGGTGGCCCGGCGTGCGGCGCAAAAGGCGGGCGACAGCATCCTCGGCGTTGTGCATAGCGTGCAGCCGGTTGGCGGCGCACCTGTTGTCTATCGTCGCTTTCGAGCGGGTACGGAAGCTAATGGCGTGTTTGACATTCCCGCTGCGGTGGCTGCCGAGATCATTGGTTGGGATGCCGCCGACGTTACCTGCGTCCTGGCGAATTCGCCGGGCCCGCTGGAGCTTTTGCCCACAAAGCACCATCCGCCGGGCTGGCTGCGATTCGAGTCACGAAGCGGAGGCGAGACCAAGGAGTTGATGCCGGCGCTGCCGGTCTCGGATCCGTACGAAGAGATTTATAGCAAAACTGTCCAAAATGTCTGGTGGGGGATGATCGATGAGACACTGATCGATCCGGCGAAACTCACTGGTTCGCGTGGTAAAACTCCGATGCGGGCCTATGGAGAGGCGCTGGCCGCGGCACGGGCTTTTCACGATGCGTTGAAGCTCGAATGCCATCCTGTCACATACGCGCATTTTGGCAGCGATCCAAAACACGTGTCGTTTGGCCGAGTGACGTGGGCCACGAGCGATGCACTAACGCCTGGCCGCGCCGACATGCTGCCGGTCGCGCGGGCCACTTCACACACGAAGCTGGGTGCTTCGACGCTCACACTTGGCGATGAAACGGCCACCTTCAGACTGGTCAAACATGAACCAGCGTCAGAAGACGACAAGGCGAATGCGGGCGACGGCACCGTGCCACTGCCATCAGGCCTGCTGATCAACCGCTGCTCGCCGTTGCCAAAGGTTTTCAGCATGACGGGCTTTGACCACCAGATGAGCTACGAGAATCTTCATGTTCAAAAGAACGTCTTGTACTGCATGGCGAGAATCGCGCAGCTTGCGACTCCCGTTTCGCAGCTTCCTTCGTGCAAAGAGTGAAATGTTGGTTGCCAGGACATTCACGATGCTGCTTTCCAGCATCATTGCCTTGAATTGCTATGCGAAAGATCCTCAGATGAGCGAAACAAAGACCTACTGCATGGGCCGATACCTTGTCGACGTTCCAGCCGATGCTCAGATCAACGGGCAAGCGTACATGTATCGGTTCGGGCTGATCGAAACTGACGCATCGATCGAGACGGCCTTGGCTTTCCAGCAGAAGATGGACGAACGAGAGGTTGAGCTAAGGGGCGGCAAACACAAGAAAAGATACGCCCTCGTCGGAGTGCGTCGCCCAAGTTCAACCATTCGCATTTTCGAACTCTCGACGGAACTGATAGTCGGTTCTTCTGCGGGATTCGGTGCGTATGTTTGGGACGATGGAAGAACCTTCTCGATGGAAGAGACGGCTTATGATCCGGCAAAATTTGGAGACATACTTGCAGAGCTGCAGGAGAAATTGCTGCCTCATCTGAAAGCCCGCTCGCCGGACGATATCCCTACCGCGCCAGGCTTCTGCCTAAAAGACGGTTTCATTACTGACGACGGCAAGGTGCCCCAATTTGAAAGTGCCCTGATCGGTTTCAAGTTTGCGAAATGGCCGGGGGTGCAAGTAACCGTACAGACGGCGACGGTCACCAAACTCGGCGAGCCCAAACTGCTCGAGAGACTGAATATGGACGACGTGCCGGAACGATTTAAGAACCTGGTATCGAAGATTCATACGATACGACGGGGTGAGCGAGCGATAAATGGCCGGGCGGGCGAAGAAGATCTGTCGACTGTGCCGACGGGGCACGGCTACAGCGTTCATCAATTTCGCTGGGAATCTCAGGGAAGCCACGTCAGTGATGCTCTTGAGCCCACGCTGGTCGTCGAACTCGAGAGCGGCATGACAAGAGATGGTCACGGCAATCCCGCGCGTCCTCCGCTGACAGACGAGGAGGCTGTAGCCGTGTTTGACGCGGTCTCGAAGTCGCTACGTTTTCGTTCAAGCGAATCGGGCGTGATAACTGGCGATACCCATCCGTCTCCCGATTTGCCGCTCGGCACACTTGCGCAAACGGGCACTACTTGCCCGCAGACAGGCTGGTGGACCTGTCCAGAAGCTATTTCGAACGAGATCGAGGGTGGGGGCCGCCAGCGGTTCGAGGCTGGTTCTGTGATACCGGCGGCGCAGGTACTTGGTAAGCAGTCTCTGATCGACCGCCTGACGGGCCGACGGGAGAAATACAGTGTCAACACCGTGTGGAAGCTCGTGGCATATGACCCGAGCTCGCGCATCACCAATCAGGAAGAAGGCGACAAGCGCTGAGCTTCGCTTTTACCTTCATCCAATGACTGAGGCCCAAGGCGGCAATCCAGACCACCCACTCATCGCGGGGACGGGTTGCGGATGCGGCACCCGTTGCCCAACTGCCTTCGCGCGAGGAATGAAATGCGGATTGTCGCGACATTTATGGTGCTTTTCGCCAGCCTTGTCACCCTGAATTGCAACGCCCGAGAGCGTCAGATGAACGACACAAAGACGTACTGCATTGGCCGATATTTGGTTGACCTTCCTGCGGATGCTCAAATCAATGGGCAGGCCTACGACTACAAGTACGGGCAAGTGACTTCCCGGTCGATGGACGAGGACGAATTCCAACGGCAGATGGCTCAACGAGAGGGTGAACTGCAAGCAGGCAAGCACAGGGATGGATATAAGCTGAAAAACGTATTGCGTCTAACGCCGACCGCATTGATTTTCGAATTGGAGCGTCAACTGCTGATGGGACCATCGGTGGGCTTCGAGGCCCACATGTGGATCGATAATCAGGCCTTCCAACTCATTCAGGTTGACACGCGCCAGGGAAAGTATGCGGTGGTCATTTCCACCGTAAAAGCAGAAGTATTCCCGCGGCTTCGCGGGCGTCACGCGCACGAGTTGCCTACCGAGCCGGGCTTCTGCCTGAAAGACGGTTTCATTGCTGACGACGGCACCACCCCGCAATTCGAGGACGCAGCCATCACCTTTAAGTTTGCTCAATGGCCCGGGGTGCTGGTTTCGATCGAAACGACGACCGTCACGAAACCGGGCGAGCCCGCTTTGCTCCAGCGAGTTGATAGCAGTGGGGTATGGGAGACGTTCAAGGATGTGGTGAGCCAGATCCGGACACTGCGACGCGGACAGCGCGCGATCAACGGGCGAGCCGGCGAAGAGATTTTGCTGACCCTTCCTACGGACGGTGGCTATCGTCTGCATCAGTTCCACTGGGAAGCGCAGGGTACGGAGGTCGGCAATGGACTCAAGCCAACCCTTACAGTCGAGCTGGAAAGCGGAATGAAGAGGGAAAACGGTGTTCCAGCCCGCCCGCGACTCACGGATGCACAGGCAATCGAGCTCTTTGATGCCGTCGCCAATTCGGTCCGGCCAAGGCCCGTAATTGCCGCGAAGGTTTCCGAGGATCAGATTGCCCCGACGGCTCCGCTTGGCACACTGGGCCAAACGGGCACTACTTGCCCGCAGACAGGCTGGTGGACCTGCCCAGAAGCTACCGCAAACGAGATCGAGAGCCCGCCGGCTGCGACACCCGGCTGATTTCATCGATGCAGTAAATCGCAGATGGTTTTGGAACTATCGGCCCGCACCGGTTACTCATTCAGCGCAATTGCGAACCACCAGCCTTTGAACCACCAGCCTTTGAACCACCAGCCTTTGAACCACCAACCCTCGCACCGTCAACGAGATCGCCCTGAATGCAAATCCAGTTGCCAAACATCGCCCAGCACCCGGCCCGCTCAATCCAGCCGCACAACCCGCACCATCCCGCCGCAATAACAGATCTTTCTCCTCGATGAACCGCTTCGAACCGGGTCTACTCGACAAACTATTCGGCGACGGACCGCACCAGCCTGCGTCCGCCGTTGTGCGGCGGTGGTCACTGGATGAATTGAAAGGCGCGGTCGCTCGTCATATCGAATCGATCCTGAACACTCGGATCGTCTTCACCGACGAACGTCTCGACGGGCTGCCGGAGTGCATGCGCTCCGTGCTGACATGCGGTCTAAACGACTTTGCCGGACTGAGTCTCGCCAGCCACGACGATCGCACAGTCATTTGCAACTCCATTCGCCGGGCCATCGAGCGTCATGAGCCAAGGCTGCAGAAGGTAGACGTGGAACTGGAGCTGAACCAACAGTCGACCCATGTGCTGTGCTTTTCGATCCAGGCGCTATTGGTGGTCCATCCTGCCGAGGAGCCGGTCAATTTCGATGCCTTGCTGCAACCGTCCACGCTCCAATACTCGGTCACGCGAGCACGCGCAAGAAGGCCTTCCCATTAGAGCGATCGGCGCGCTCGAAAGCGCTCGCGACCGCCCTGACACACAGGCATCGGAACGATAGATGGAAGAGTTGTTATCGCATTACGAACGTGAACTATTGCATTTGCGCCGCCATGCCGGCGAGTTTGCGCAGCGTTATCCAAAAATCGGGGGGCAGCTTTCGCCGCCGGGCGAGCATGGCGACGATCCGGCTATCGCGCAGTTGATCGACGCGATGGCGCTGCTCAACGCGCGCATCGGCAGGAAGCTCGAAGACGATTATCCGCAGCTTATCGAAGCCCTGGCCGACGTCCTGTATCCCCACTATCTGCGCCCGTTCCCGGCGTGCTCGATCGCCCAGGTGACCGTCGCGCCCGCTGAAAGCAACGCACGTCCTCACACCCTTGCGCGCGGCACGGAACTCGTGAGCCGTGCCATCGACGGTGTCGAATGCCGCTTCAAGACCGCCTACGACGTGACGCTTGCACCGCTCG
The DNA here is from genome assembly GCF_002879855.1 of Trinickia soli. Taxonomy (GTDB): domain Bacteria; phylum Pseudomonadota; class Gammaproteobacteria; order Burkholderiales; family Burkholderiaceae; genus Trinickia; species Trinickia soli. The sequence continues at coordinate 54,854 of NZ_PNYB01000016.1, forward strand.
CCATTAGCGAGGCCCGGTTCCTGGCGGCGGCGTCCGCTCCCATCGTGTTGCCGGTCAGCGCCGCGGGCGTCGTGTCGATCACGTTCGAATCGACCGCGCCAGATATCGATTTGCGCGCGCTCGACATCCGGACGGTGCGCGTGCATCCGAACGGCGAGCGCTCGTTCATTGCAGCCCTCGCCGATGGCATCTTCCTTCACGCGCTGGCGGCCTATGCGCAAGTGGGCGGTACGCGGTGCTGGCAACCGCTACGGGCAGTTCCGATCGCTCAGGTCGGTTTCCTCGCAGACGATGCGCTGCTCGAATTCCCAGGGACATCGCACCCGGCGCATCGCCTATTGTTCGAGTACTTCGGTTTTCCGGAAAAGTTCGACTTCGTCGATGTCGATCTCGGCGCGATGCTCGATACGACAGGGCCGTGCCAACGCGTGACGCTCCATATCGTGTTGAAGGATGGCTATGGCAACCCGCAGGCGGCGCGGCTATTGGAGTCTCTATCACCAGCGCACTTGCGCCTGTTCTCGACGCCCGTTGTCAATCTGTTTCGCCAACATGCGGAACCCGTACGCGTGACGCACGCGGCGCTCGCCTATCCGGTCGTGCCCGTTGCGCGCCATGCATCCGCGTACGACATCTTTTCAATTGACGATGTGCGGCTCGTGCGTCAGACGATCGAGTGCGACAAGGTCACCGAACTGCGCCCGTTTTACTCGCTGCGCTACGGCGACGAACAGCAGTCCGGACACTACTGGTTCGCGCGTCGGGACGAAGCGGTTGCGTTGAAAAGCCCCGGGTACGAGACGGAGATCTCCATGATCGACGTCGACCTGGACCCCATGGCGGCGCAAACCGATACCTTGAGCCTTCAGCTGACATGCACCAACCGAGACCTGCCGTCGAGACTCGCGGTCGGGCTCGAAGGCGGCGATCTCTTCTTGCGCGAGCGCACGGAAGCCGGGCCTGCGCTCAGCGTCGCGATGCTTCGCCGGCCCACGCAGTCGCTCCGTTTCGAGCGAGGTCAGGAACTGCATTGGCGGCTTTCGTCACACCTCGGGCTCGACTATGTGTCGGTGGCGGACATGGAGGTCGGATCGCTCAAAGCAGTGCTCGTGCTGTATGACCTGATGCGCTCCAGCGTCTCGTCGCGGCAGATCGAAGGGATCGCCGGCATCGAGTCGCAGGATGCGGTGGTCCAACTGCCGGGCAACCCGTTCGTGACGCCCGTACAGGGTGTCGGCGTGCGCCTGATCCTCGATGAAGGTCATTTTGTCGGGACGAGCATCGCGGCGTTCGTCGGCCTGATCGACGCCTTTCTCGGCAACTACGTCCATTTGAATAGTTTCGTTCAATTGACCGCCATCTCGAAGGACACGGGCGAGGAGATCTTGCGATGCAGGCCGCGCAGCAGCGAGGAATTCCTTACATGACTGATCCGTTTGCCCGAGAGCGTCGGATCGTCGTTCGGGCACCGATGGGTGCGCACTGTCCCGCATGAGCTCAAACGTTGACGTCTACGACGACGATCTGCTGCGGCATTACTACGAGCTGGAACTCGAGGTCTTGCGCCGCGATATGCTCCGCTTCGCGCAACGGCGCCGCGATGCCGCCGCGCGCCTATCGATCAATAGCGACGGGCACTCGGATGAGCAAGGCGTCGAGCGCCTGGTTCAGTCGACGGCGCTGCTTCATGCGCGCCATCGCCTCAAAATCGACGACGACTATCCGGAGTTTGCCGAAGCGCTGACGCACCTGTCCTATCCGCAGTACCTGCGGCCCTTTCCGTCGTGCGCGATCGCGCAGTTCAACATCGATGGCCTGTTCGACAGTGTCAAAGAGCCCTTGCGCATCTCCCGCGGGACGGACTTATGGACGCACGTCGAGAACTGCCGATTCCGCACGGCATACGATGTCGTTCTGGCGCCGTTGCGTATTGCCGCCCTGCAATATGTGTCCACGCCGAGTGCGCCAGGCAGCGTGAGATTGCCGCCCGACATCAGCGGCATGTTGTCCGTCACCTTCCGCTCGGCCACCCCCGACGGTCGCCTCGATGCCGCGATGCCGGCCAGTCTGCGCGTTCATCTCGCGGGCCAGCTTCCGGTCGTTGCCACGCTGATGGACACGATGCTGCTCCGCACGACGAGCGCTTTCGTCGAAGACAGCGCCGGCCGTTGGACATCGCTGCCTGCGATACCCGTAACGGCGGCGGGCTTCGGCCCGCAGGACTGGCTTTGTACGGACGAGCGGGAGACGGGCCAATCGTTCGGGATACTCGCCGAGTGCTTCGCGTTCGCGCAACGATTTCATTTTGTCGACATCGATTGTGCGGCGCTGCGCGTAGCCGCTTCCGGCCAAACGCTCACGCTGCATCTGGCCGTCGATCGCATTGCCCCGGATTCGTGGGCATCGCAGCAACTGGCCCACCTGAACGCCGATCATTTCAAGCTCTTCTGCACGCCGGTCGTCAATCTCTTCGACAAGCGGGACCTGACGCTCAAATACGATCCGCACACGGATGCGTGGCCGTTCGAGGTGCAGGGAAGGGACGATGCACTCACGGAGGTCTGGTCGGTCGATCGCGTCCGCATCGAGCAAGGCCCATCGCTGTCTTCGGCGGCAGCGTTCACGACCCGTTGCGCCGACGATGCGCTTCCCAGGTGGGCTCTCACACAGTCCAATGGTCAGGAAGCGCCCGGCGTCGGCGGGCGCGCAGCGCTCGTCCTGGTCGCCGCCGACGGTGGGACGGCGGGCGCGGCCGCTCTTGGCTCGCTGCGGGCCGACGTGATGTGCACGAACGGTGATGTGCCCCGCAAGGAACGCTGCGGTGCCGCCGAGGGCGACATGCGGATGGATGGCCCCGCGCCGGTGAAGCGGGTCACGCTGCTGCAGGCGCCGACTGCCGTCGCGCAGCTCTCTCGCACCAACGGTGCGCTGTGGCGGTTCATCGGTCAGCGCACGCCTCAGCCTGTCCGGTTGAGTCAGGCCGGTCTGCCCGGACTGAAGCAACTACTCCAGCAGTTCGCGACGTTGTCGCCGGTGCCGGCTCGGCACATCGACGGCGTCACGGCATTGAGCCATCGATCCGTCATGACGATGGTCGCGCGGCCGCCCCAGCCCGCCATGGTGCGAGGCATCGAAATCACGCTGGAGATCGACGAGCCACTGTTTGCGGGCCACAGCATTGCCGTATTTGCCCGTGTGATGGAGCGGCTTTTCGCGCCCTATGCGCACCGCAACAGCTTCGTGCAGCTGTGCGTCGTATCGGGCAACGGCGCGCGTCTGTGGTCGGGCGCGCCACTGACGGGGGCGAGCCCGGTGCTGTAAGCGACCGCGCTTCCCCCGTTTGACGCCGAAACCGCGCGCAAGCGGGCGCGCGGTCCCGCCCGTGGGCCCTACTGCGACTAGGAGACGCGCATATAGCGGCACACTTCATGATCGGCACGAATGCCCGGATGCACGCGCGTCGCCTGCCACAGCGGCGATGTGCCGATGCTGCCGTGTTCGCCGTCGTGGCCATAGTGCCCGCGTGCCAGCGCTTCGCGATGCGCCTGCGCGCTCGTCCAGCGCGAGAAGTTCAAGACCGAAGCTTCGTCGTGCGACGCGAAGAAATTCGCCGAAATCAGACCATCGGGCGGTTCCGCGTCGCCGTTCAGCGCGAGCAGGACGCGGTCGATCCAGCTTTGTTGAATGACGGCCGAGGGCCGCTCCAGCGGCTGGCGCACGAGCACGAGACATTCTCCGGGGCCGCTGCGGCCCGACGTCCACGCGCCGGCGGGCACGGCCACGTCGACCCATTCGGGCGTCGCTTCGCCGTGCAGCGGCTCGATCGCATGAGCGATAGCATCGACGACCGTGCGCTCCGCGGCCTCGAAGCGGTTCACGCGCCAAGCCGCGACGAACAGCAAGGCGTTGGCGTCGACATCGCGGAATACATCGGCAAGGGTGCCCGTCGGCACGGTGCGGGCCCGCTCGATCAGCGGCGCCATCGCGGTTTCGAGCGCGCGGCTCGTGGCAAGGCGCACACGGCCCGCGGCCAACAACCGAATGTCGGGGTCGGTGCAGCAAAAACGGTTCGACATGGATTTCCTCCTCTGTGTCGCTGCCGGCGCGAGCGGCTACTTCGTGCCAGGTGAGACCGGCGTCGGCGCGTCGCGATTCCCTCGCCGTCCTGCCATGGACGCATGCGGCACGCTCATAGTTCGTCGCGCATAAGACTAAGTTAGCGCTTCTTCGGCCCGCCTGCAGGATCGCCGCTTCGCAAGCGCGGTCATTTGACAACACCCTTACGCTCGCGTAAATTTCGCGCACGCGTCGGGAGAGCGCGTTCGCACCAGGGTTTCTACCCGCCCGCGAGCGCCGCCGAAGGGGCACACCCATAAACTCTCAGGCAAAAAGGACCGACCGCGTCGAAAAGTTTGCGCATTGCGCGGCTTTTCGCACTCTGGAGAGAGGCGATAGCTCGCAAGTACGTAGGCAGCGTTCATCAGACCGTTGCCGATACTCGCCAGCCAGTCGCCCACCGAAGGGGCGCGCGCAGCGCCAGGCAAACGCAGGGCGTTGCCGGCCGCGCAATCTCTCAGGTACCGAGGACAGAGGGGCCATGCACTGCATTTGCCGCAAGCATTCCAGCCAAATGAGCTGTCGAGCTTCGCGCGCGGGTCGGTCGGCATGGCCCTTTTTTGTTTTCGCGAACACCTAAGCGCGCCGAGGCTGAGAATGACCGAACTGAAACACACCCCGCTCAATGCTGCTCACCGCGCCCTCAATGCGCGCATGGTCGATTTCGGCGGCTGGGACATGCCCGTCAACTACGGCTCGCAGATCGACGAGCACCACGCCGTGCGCACCGATGCCGGTATGTTCGACGTGTCGCACATGTGCGTCGTCGATTTCGCCGGAGCGCGCGCTCGCGCATTCTTCGAATATGCGATCGCCAATAACGTCGGCAAGCTGCAAACGCCCGGGCGCGCCCTGTATTCGTGCATGCTCAACGAGCGCGGCGGCGTGATCGACGATCTCATCGTCTACTTCTTCTCCGACGATTTCTTTCGCGTCGTCGTCAACGCCGGCACGGCCGAGAAGGACATCGCCTGGTTCAATCGCCTGAACGCCGAGCGCGGGTTCGGCTTGACGATCACGCCGCGTCGCGATTTCGCGATCGTCGCGGTCCAAGGCCCCCAGGCGCGCAGCAAGGTGTGGCAGGTGCTGCCGGCGGCGCGCGAGGCGACCGAATCGCTCAAGCCGTTCAACGCCGCGCGTGCGAACGTCGCGCCCTACGGAGAGCTGACGATTGCGCGCACGGGCTATACGGGCGAGGACGGCTTCGAAATCATCGTGCCGGCGGCCCAGGTCGTCGCGCTCTGGCAGGCGCTGGCAGCCGCCGGCGTGCGGCCTTGCGGACTCGGCGCGCGCGACACGCTGCGGCTCGAAGCGGGCATGAATCTGTACGGCCAGGACATGGATGAAGACGTGTCTCCGCTCGACGCGGGGCTGGCCTGGCCCGTTGATCTGACGGCGCCCCGCGATTTCGTAGGCCGCGCGGCGCTCGAACGGGACGGCTCGCAGCAGGATTTCGTCGGCCTTATCCTGCAAAAGGAAAACGGCAAGGCCGGCGGCGTCCTGCGCGCGCATCAGAAGGTCGTGACGCCGCACGGCGAGGGCGAGATCACGAGCGGCACGTTCTCGCCGTCGATGCAGGAATCGATCGCCTTCGCGCGCGTGCCCAAGGGCGTGCATGCGGGCGACACCGTGCAGGTGCTGATTCGGGACAAAGCTTTGCCCGCAGCCGTGGTAAAACTGCCGTTCGTGCGCAACGGCAAGGTGCTGGCCGCCTGAAGCAACCCCGGGCGGCCCTGCGCGCGTACGCATGGACCTCGCCATCGACACCGCCGATAGCGCGATGGTCCCGAAGCTTTCAATTCAACGCATTTCCTATTTCACCAGGAGCATCCAATGAGCAACGTCCCGGCCGATCTGAAATACACGGAAGAACATGAGTGGATCAGAACCGAAGCCGACGGCACGGTGACGGTGGGTATCACCGATCACGCGCAAGAGACGCTCGGCGACATCGTTTTCCTCGAACTGCCGACAGTCGGCAAGACGATCACGGCCGGCGACGCCGTCGGTGTCGTCGAATCGGTCAAGGCGGCTTCCGATATCTATGCGCCCGTCTCTGGCGAGATCGTCGCCGTCAACGAGGCACTGCTCGATACGCCCGACGCCGTCAACCAGGACGCCTACGACAGCTGGCTCTTCAAGGTCAAGCTCGGGGCCAGCGCGGCGCTCGACAAGCTGCTCGACGCTGACGGCTACCAAAAGCTCGTAGGCTGACCCCAAGTGCCGCGTTCGGCCGGTCAGCGCCGCTTGCAGTGCGCTTTCACTTTGCGCTTGCACCCGCTTTCGCCGAACCCGGCACGTTTCGTTTTTGCCGCGCGGCGCGTCTTGCGCATGGGACGCTAAGACGCCGCGCACAACCGCCGCCCTATCATGAAGCTCGAACACCCGGATCGTCTGATGAACCGCTCCCCTCTCTCGCTCGCCGCGCTCGAAGTGCATGACGCCTTCGCGGAGCGGCACATCGGCCCGGATGCCGCGGACCAGCGCACGATGCTGGACGCGCTCGGCTTCGAGTCGCGCGCAGCCCTGATCGATGCGGTGATCCCGCGGGCGATCCGGCGCACCGACGCGCTGCCGTTGGGTCCCTTCGCCGAGCCGCGCAGCGAAGCCGAAGCGCTCGCTTTGCTGCGGCAGCTTGCGGACAAGAACGAGGTGTTTCGTTCCTACATCGGGCAGGGTTACTACAACACGCACACGCCGGCCGTCATTCTGCGCAACGTGCTCGAAAACCCGGCGTGGTACACGGCCTACACGCCGTACCAGCCTGAAATCTCGCAAGGCCGGCTCGAAGCGCTGCTGAACTTCCAGCAGATGATCGGCGACCTGACCGGGCTCGAGATCGCGAATGCGTCGCTGCTCGACGAAGCAACGGCCGCCGCCGAAGCGATGACGCTGCTGCAACGCGCCGGCAAAGCCAAATCGAACGTGTTCTACGTGGCCGACGACGTGCTGCCGCAAACCATCGAGGTCGTGCGCACGCGCGCCGAGCCGATCGGTATCGAAGTGCGCGTCGGTCCTGCGCAGGAAGCTGCCGGCGCGAATGCGTTCGGCGTGCTGCTGCAGTATCCGGGCGCGTTCGGCGACGTGCGCGACTACCGCGCGCTGACCGAGGCCGTGCATGCGGCGGGCGGCCATGTGGTCGTCGCGGCCGATCTGCTGGCGCTGACGGTGCTGACGCCGCCGGGCGAGTGGGGCGCCGACGTGGCCGTGGGCACCTCCCAGCGGTTCGGCGTGCCGGTCGGGTTCGGCGGGCCGCACGCCGCCTACATGGCGGTGCGCGACGCGTTCAAGCGTCAAATGCCGGGCCGGCTCGTCGGCGTGACCGTCGATGCGCAAGGCAAGAGCGCATTGCGCCTGGCGCTGCAGACGCGCGAGCAACATATTCGCCGCGAAAAAGCCACTTCGAACGTGTGTACGGCGCAGGCGCTGCTCGCGATCATGGCGAGCATGTACGCCGTTTATCACGGGCCGCAGGGGCTCAGGACCATCGCGCAGCGCGTGCATCGCATCGCGCAACTCTTGGCGACGGGCGTGCAGCAACTCGGTTACACGCTCGTCAACGAGACCTTTTTCGACACGCTGACGATCGAAACCGGCACGCGCACGGCGGCTGTTCACGATGCGGCCAAGCGCATGCGGATCAATCTGCGCCGTGTCAGCGACACGCGCGTCGGCGTATCCGTCGACGAAACGACGAAGCGCGCCGATCTGAACGATCTGCTGTGCGTCTTCGCGACCGCGGCCGGCGCGATCGACGTGCCGCACGTCGACGTGCTCGATACGGCTTTGACACGCGCCGAGGCGGAAGGCCGCAGCGGCGAATCGGGCGGGGCGGCGGCGGTGCCGGCCGCGCTCGTGCGCACGAGCGCGTACCTGACGCACCACGTCTTCAACCGTCACCATTCGGAGACGGAGATGCTGCGCTATCTGCGCAGCCTCGCCGACAAGGATCTCGCGCTCGATCGCTCGATGATCCCGCTGGGCTCCTGCACGATGAAGCTGAACGCCACCTCGGAGATGCTGCCCGTCACGTGGCCTGAGTTCGCGCAGATTCACCCGTTCGCGCCCGCCGACCAGACGGTCGGCTATCGCGAGATGATCGACCAGCTCGAGCATATGCTCGTCGCGGCGACGGGTTATGCGGCCGTCTCGTTGCAGCCTAATGCGGGCTCGCAGGGCGAGTACGCCGGCCTGCTCATCATTCATGCCTATCACGCCTCGCGCGGCGAAGGTCATCGCGACGTCTGCCTGATTCCGGCGTCCGCGCACGGCACGAACCCGGCCTCGGCGCATATGGCGGGCATGAAGGTGGTCGTCGTCGGCTGCGACGAGCAAGGTAACGTCGACATCGAAGACTTGAAGGCGAAGGCGGCCGAGCATTCGGCGAACCTCGCGGCCATCATGATCACGTACCCGTCGACGCACGGCGTGTTTGAGCAGAACGTGCGCGAGATCTGCGAGATCGTGCATGCGCACGGCGGGCAGGTCTATGTCGACGGCGCGAACATGAATGCGATGGTCGGACTCACGGCGCCCGGGCAATTCGGCGGCGACGTGTCGCATCTGAATCTGCACAAGACCTTCTGCATTCCGCACGGCGGCGGCGGTCCCGGCGTGGGTCCCGTTGCTGTCGGCGCGCATCTGGCGCAGTTCCTGCCGAACCAGACTTCGTCGGGCTATCGCCGCGCCGAGAACGGCATCGGCGCCGTATCGGCCGCTCCGTACGGATCGGCCTCGATTCTGCCGATTTCGTGGATGTACATCGCGATGATGGGGGCGAAGAACCTGACGGCGGCGACGGAAGTGGCGATTCTGAACGCCAACTACGTGGCCAAGCGTCTGGCGCCGCATTATCCGGTCCTGTACTCGGGCCCGGGCGGACTCGTCGCGCACGAGTGCATTCTCGATCTGCGCCCGATCAAGGATGCGAGCGGGATCACGGTCGACGATGTCGCCAAGCGCCTTGCCGATTACGGCTTCCATGCGCCGACGATGAGCTTCCCGGTGCCGGGCACGCTGATGGTCGAGCCGACCGAATCGGAATCGAAAGAGGAGCTCGATCGCTTCGTCGAGGCGATGATCGCGATTCGCGAGGAGATTCGCGCGGTCGAGGAAGGTCGTGCCGATCGCGAGGACAATCCGCTCAAGCACGCGCCGCATACGGCGGCCGTGGTGACGGCGAACGAGTGGCCGCATGCGTACACGCGGGAGGCGGCGGCCTATCCGTTGCCCTCGCTTGTGACGCGCAAGTACTGGCCGCCGGTCGGGCGAGCGGACAACGCGTATGGCGACCGCAATTTGTTCTGTTCCTGCGTGCCGGTGGCCGATTACGCGTAACGGCGGGAGCCGTGAGCGTAACGGCGGGAGCCGTGAGCGTAACGGCGCGAGGCGTCAGCATGCCCGCTGTGCGCGGGCATGCTTCGCTCGGCGCGAATACCGGCTACCATCTGTCTCCGCAAGGCCAACGAGGGAGCGACGGATGGAGCAGGCGGTCAATACGGAATCGAAATCGCGCGCATCGTTCGCGGCTTGGCTGATTGCCTGTGCGGGGGCGCTGGCGCCCGCGGGCGCGGCGCAAGCGGCGATGAACTTCTGCGCGGCGCCGGCCATGCAGACGAGCGAGCGCACGAGCGCGGCGCCCAGCGCGCAAGGCCTCGTCAAACGCGTCGCGGCGCGTCTGAACGATCAACCGAAGCCGCTCGCGCGCCTGCATACGGAAGGCACGCTGCCGCACGAGGGCATCTACGACGAAAGCGTCGAAGCCGAACGCGACCTGGAACTGATGCGCGATGCCGCGCTCGTCTGGCGCGCGACGGGCGACGCTCGCTATTTGCATCTCGTCGACCGATTCCTGCTCGCTTGGGCCACCACCTATCAGCCGAGCTTCGACCCGATCGACGAGACGCATTTCGACTCGATGATTCTCGCCTACGACATGACCGCCAGTGCGCTGTCGGTGAAGACGCGCAATGCCACCGCCGCATTCATCAGCAAGCTTGCGAACGGCTATGTGGAGCGAATCGATGCGCAGCAGCGGCCGTTGACGGGCGTGTATCGCAACAACTGGGAGAGCCACCGCGTGAAGCTGATCGCGATGGCCGCGTTCACGCTTGACGACCGCAAGCTCATCAACGCGGCGCAGCGGTTGTTCATCGAGCAGATCGGCGAAAACGTGGCACCCGACGGCGCAACCGTCGACTACGCCGAGCGCGATGCGTTGCATTACGTGACCTACGACCTGGAGCCGCTCGTCGTTGCGGCGCTGGCCGCGCGCCGTCACAACCGCAACTGGCTCGCACAGCGTGCACAAAATGGTGCTTCGCTGCAATCGGCGATCGACTGGCTCGTGCCTTATGCACTCGGAGAAAAGACGCACGAGGAGTTCGTTCATTCAAGCGTCGCGTTCGATGCGAAGCGGCGCGAGGCGGGCCTGACCGGCTATTCGGGGCCATGGGATCCGAAGGGTGCGGCGGAACTGTTTCATCTGGCCGCGCGGCTGTCGGGCCGCTATGCGGGTGTCGCGCTGCGGCTGGCGCCGACACCGCCGGCATGGCTCGCCGTGTGCCTCCCGCTGCCGGCGCGGTAGCGTCAGCGAGGCATCGGCGAGGAATCGAAATTTGCGTATTTCGCAAGGTGTCGGGTGAATCGTTGTATCGAGTGACGGCCGGTCGCCGGGCGCCGGGCATCAGGGCGCATACTTATCAACCCGAACGGCGCGAGCATGTCGCGCGCGCCGCTTCGATCAATCAGCGGGTGGAGCAGCAATGGCAGTCAGCGTTTTCGATTTGTTCAAGATCGGCATTGGCCCGTCCAGTTCTCATACGGTCGGGCCCATGCGCGCGGCCCTGCTGTTCGTGCAAGGACTCGAGCGCGATGGGCTGCTCGAGCAGACGGCTTCGGTCAAGGTGGAACTCTACGGATCGCTCGGCGCAACGGGCAAAGGGCACGGCACCGATCGCGGGGTCATGCTCGGGCTCATGGGCGACGCGCCCGATACGGTCGACCCGTCGACGGTCGCTGCTCGTCTCGATATCGTGCAGAAAACGCGGCGGCTTACGCTGATCGGCAAACAGGAAATCGCGTTCACGCCGAAGGAACAGATCGCGTTTTACCGCCAGGCACTGCCCGAACATCCGAACGGCTTGAAGCTGCGCGCGACCGACGCGGCCGGCGCCGCGCTCCGCGAGGCGACCTATCTGTCAGTGGGCGGCGGTTTTGTCGTGACGGCGGGCGCGCCGAATACGAAGGTGTTGCAGGCGGCCGATCAGCGCGCGCATCCGTTCAGCACCGGCAACGAACTGCTCGCGCTCTGCGCATCGACGGGCAAGTCGATCGCCGAACTCATGTGGGACAACGAGCGCGTCTGGCATACCGAGGAAGAAACGCGTATCGGTTTGCTGAAGATCTGGGATGTGATGCAATCATGCGTCGCCCGCGGCTGCGGCATCGGCAATCCGGACGCCGACGGCACCCTGCCAGGGCCGTTCCAGGTCAAGCGCCGCGCGCCGCAACTCTATCGCACGTTGTCGGGCAACCCTGAGCAGGCGCTGCGCGATCCGCTTTCGATGGTCGATTGGATCAATCTTTATGCGATCGCCGTCAACGAAGAAAACGCGGCGGGCGGGCGCGTGGTGACGGCGCCGACGAACGGCGCCGCGGGGATCATCCCGGCGGTGCTGCATTACTACACGCGTTTCGTGCCGGGCGCGAACGAGCAGGGCGTCATCGATTTTCTGATGACGGCGGCCGCAATCGGCATTCTCTACAAGCTGAACGCGTCGATTTCCGGTGCGGAAGTCGGCTGCCAGGGCGAGGTGGGCGTCGCCTGCTCGATGGCGGCCGGCGCGCTGGCCGCCGTGACGGGCGGCACGCCGCGCCAGGTCGAGAACGCGGCCGAAATCGGCATGGAGCACAACCTGGGGCTGACCTGCGATCCGGTGGGCGGCATGGTGCAGATTCCCTGCATCGAGCGCAACGCGATGGCCGCCGTCAAAGCCGTCAACGCGGCGCGTATGGCGTTGCGCGGCGACGGCAGCCATTACGTGTCGCTCGATTCCGTCATCAAGACGATGCGCGAGACGGGCGCCGACATGAAGACGAAGTACAAGGAAACGTCGCGCGGCGGATTGGCCGTGAACATCGTCGAGTGCTGACGCTACAGCTGCCGCCGATCACGGGCGCAACTGGGGCGCGCGGGGCGCCTTGCGTCACGCGATGAATGACAGCCGGATCGATTTCTCCTGCGCGAAATCGCGAATGTGACGCTCCGCGGCATTCCACGGTAGGCCGAGGAAAGTCGAACGCATCTCGGAGCGCGAGATCACGATCGCGGCAATGTCGCGATCGAAGCGGATGTCCGCATGAGCGTGGAATTCGATGTAGTTGACTTTGACGCCCGTCGTATCGGGCGGCAGGCAATAGGTCGAGCCGCGCGCGCGTTGTCCGCTGGCATACAGGTAGATCTGCCTGAGCATACCCGGCGTGCAGTAGAGCAGGATCTTTTCGAGGTTGAAGTAGGTGGCGATCGCGTCGTGCAGCGTGATGTGATGGCCGCCGTATTCCTCGCTGCGCGCGGCGAGGTCTTTGTTGACCTTGAACGAGTCCGTATGGGCGAAGGTCGACGCGTGCTTGATATGTTCCTTGAGCACCGCGTAGGACTTTCCATAGCCGTTGCCGCCCGCACCGCCGCCCTGGCAATAGGCGAAATCGAGCGCGCCGTAGCGCGGCCGCACCCACGGTTGAAAATGCGGCGAGGTCGGTAGACCGACCCGATTCATGCCCGTGGCACAGAAGTGTGCGACCAATCGGCGCGCATCCCTCAACGGGTGCGAACGACCGCTGCGCGCCCGCCCGCCATAATCGCCGAATTCCATCTCCACGTCGTTCCGGTACCAGCGATCCTTGACGATCTTGGGGTCGTGAGTCGGTTTGCCCAGCCTGTCGAAGAGATTCAATACGCGAGACGGTTCACGTCCATTGCCGAACCACGTGTCCGCATTGAAATTGATCGTGAGCCGGCCTTCTTTCAATACGCCGAGCATGCGCGTTTCGAATAACCGCCGTGCCTGCTGATTCGATTCATGCGGCCGGCAGATTCTCATAAAACGGCGAAACGCTCTTTCCTTTAGATCCAGATGACGGTCGGCGATATTGCGCAGACCGAGCACATTGTTTCGGGCCAGCCGCGCCAGTGCGGCTTCGGTTTCGAATTCGTCGGCTCGCATCAGGTCGTCTCCGCGGTTTGCATGGCTTCGAATGTATCGTCGCCGTCTCGAACCCAGCAGCGGAAAAGTCGCAGAATCGTTTCGGCGATGGGTAACCGAAGGGGGGCGCCGACTATGCCTCGACCCGTGCGTCGAGCTATGCGCCGATGGATGCGGCAAGCCGCCGCGCACGTGCCTCGCCCACATTTTTTCGGCAGTGACAGTGCGCACGACGCAGGCGTAAGCTGTCGACGCCGTGTCTCCCAACGCGCTTTGTGTCGTTTCCACTTCCAACAAATCACAGACAGTCAGGAGGTTGCCGCACATGTCGAATGCCGCCGATACCACGAACGTGACCGGAGCGCGTCTACTCGTCGACGCGCTTGTCACGCATGGAGTCGATCGTGTCTTCAGCGTCCCGGGAGAGAGTTTTCTCGCCGTGCTCGATGCGCTGCACGATGAAACCGAACGCATTCGCACGTTTGTTTGCCGACACGAAGCCGGCGCAGCCAACATGGCCGAGGCGACCGGCAAGTTGACGGGACGTCCCGGCGTTGCACTCGTCACGCGCGGGCCCGGTGCGACCCATGCGTCGATCGGCGTCCACACCGCATTCCAAGACTCGACGCCGATGATTCTGCTGATCGGTCAGTGTGCGCGCGAGCATCTCGATCGCGAAGCGTTTCAGGAGATCGACTATCGGCGGATGTTCGGGCAGATGGCGAAATGGGTCGCCCAGATCGACGACGCGAGGCGCATTCCCGAGTATCTGAGCCACGCGTTCCACACGGCGTGTGCCGGCCGGCCGGGCCCCGTCGTGCTCGCGCTGCCGGAAGACATGCTGTCCGATCCGTGCCCGCGGGTGCCGGGCGCGCCACCGTTCAAGCGCATCGCCGCATCGCCGTCGCACGCGCAGATCGATGCGCTGCGCGACCTGCTCGAGCGCGCGCAACGGCCGGTGGTCATTGCGGGCGGCAGCGGCTGGAACGAACAGGCATGCGCCGATCTGCGCCGGTTCGTGGAAAGCTGGCAATTGCCGATCGGCTGCGCGTTCCGCTATCAGGACACCATCGACAACGATCACCCGAATTACGCCGGCGACGTCGGCCTCGGCATCAATCCCGCACTCGCACAGCGCATCCGCGAGGCCGATCTGCTGCTCGTGATCGGTCCGCGTCTGGGCGAAGCGACGACAAGCGGCTATGTGCTGCTCGACATCCCGAAGACGAAGCAAACGCTCATCCACGTTCATCAGGGGGCGGAAGAACTGGGCCGCGTCTATGCGGCCGATCTGCCGATCGTCTCCGGCATGCCGGAAATTGCGTCGGCGCTCGCAGCGCTCGAGCCGCGCGGGACACCGGCCTGGGCGGGCACGGCGCAGCAAGCGCACGGCGCCTACCTCGAATGGCGTGCGCCGCGGCCGATGCTCGGCGATGTCCAGTTGGGCGAAATCATGGCGCAGTTGCGCGAACGCCTGCCCGGGGACGCCATTGTAACGAACGGCGCCGGCAACTACGCGATCTGGCTCCATCGCCATTTCGCCTATCGGCAATGGCGCACGCAAGTCGCACCGACGAGCGGGGCGATGGGCTATGGCGTGCCCGCTGCGATTGCGGCGAAGGCGCTTTATCCCGGACGTACCGTCGTCGCACTTGCGGGCGACGGCTGCTTCATGATGTCGTCGCAAGAGCTCGCGACGGCGATGCAGTATCGTCTGAACGTTGTTTTCATCGTCGTCAACAACGCGCACTTCGGCACGATCCGCATGCATCAGGAGCGCCATTATCCTGGTCGCACGCACGGCACCGGGCTGACGAATCCCGATTTCGCGGCGTTTGCGCGTTCGTTCGGCGCGCATGGCGAAACGGTCGAACGGACGGCGGATTTCTTGCCGGCGTTCGATCGATGCATCGCCAGCGGGCTGCCGGCCGTCATCGAAATTCGCGTGCCGCAGGAAGTCAGCACGCCGTCGGCCACGCTCGACGACATCCGCGAGCAAGGCCGGCGCGCGCGAGCGGGCGCCGGCTCATAGCCGCGGCGCCGCGGCTTAGGCTCGCGGCTTGAGACGCGGCTTGAAACGCGGTTGGCGAGGCGCGATCGGGCAGGCGCGGTTGGCCAGGCGTGCCGGGCGGGATGCGCCTATGCTGACCGCTATGGGCAGCGCAAAGAATCGCAGCGCGCGATCGCGCGCGGGCGTACGCTTCCCAACTTACAGCCGCGCCGGGACCGTCCTTTATGTAGTGGATCGGCGGTCAACCGGCACGAGAAGGCGGGTATGAGGAATCGGCGCGCACACCGATGGCTGGCGGGCCTCGCCACGGCGCTGGCTTTGACGGGAACGGCTGCCCAGACAGCGTCGCCGCCGGCTGTTTGCGCGCCTGCGCTTGCGCTCGACGATGTCGCGCCGACCTTCCGTTTCGTGCGCAAATGCGATATCACGCCAGAACGGTTGACGCGGTTTGCCGCCGACGCGGAGCGCGCCGCGCATCGTGCCCGCCTGCGCAGCAGTCAACGTGTCGCTTTTGCCAAAGCGGCCAATCTCATGTTCGCCGCCGCACCGCCCGAAGCGTTCGACCGACTTGCGCCGCTCGTGCTCGCGCTTGCCGCGCTGGGCACGGGCAAGCCGGACCTCGACTTCGCCGCGCTCGCGCGCAGCTGGGTCGATCGCTATGGTCTGCTCATGCGGCGCGTGCGCGTGTTATGGACCGACGATCCGTTGGAGCCACAGGTCCATGCCGCGCTGGCCGGATTCGCTTTCGACGATGCGGCCAAGTCGCTTGCCCTTGAACTGGCCGAGCCGGGCGCGCCCGACGAGCTGACCGCCGAACGCAGCTTCGAGGCCTCGATCGTCGAGTGGCTGCGGCTTTCTCCAAAGCGTGCGCTCGCGTTGGCGCGCATCGCGCACGCCATGCAGCCGGACGATCTCGACATCGCGGAGTTCTACGGCGATCTGCTCGAAGAAGCGCATCTGCTGGAGCAGGCGCAACCTGTCGTCGAGGCGTTGGCGCTGCGCTATCAAGCGCTGGCGCGGGACAAGCCCGATCGATGGCGGGGCCGGTTCGCGCGCGAACTGGGCAAGCTCGGCGTGCTCTATACGGCATTGGCATTGCCGCAGGATGCCGAGATGGCCTATTTGCACGCGCTCGGAAACTACTGGGGCCTTGCGCGCGAACAGCCTGAGCGCTTCGGCCCCGATGTCGCCGACGTACTGGAGGCGTTGGGCGCGCTCTATCGCGACGCCGAGCGCCCGGACGACGCCATCGACGCTTATCGCGAGGCACTCAAACTCGAGCGGGCGCTCGCGCAGCATGACGCCACGGTCTATACGGTCGGCTTGGCAAGAACCTTGAACGATCTGGGCGTGTTGTACGCGATGACGCATCGTGCGGACGAAGCCCGGCACGCCTATGCCGAGGCGCTCGATCTGCAGCGCGAGCTCGTGCGCGAGAACCCGATGGCGCATAGGGCGGCGTTGGCCCGCACGCTCAATAATCTGGGCAATCTGTACAGTGATGACGGCCGCTTCAGTGACGCCGAACAGGCATATGACGAAGCGCTGACGATTCGCCGGGCGTTGGCGCTGGAGAGCCCGACTTACGACGCGCCCGACATGGTGCGCACGTTGACGAATCTGGGTGTGCTCTATCGCAGGCAAGGCCGTGTTTCGCAAGCCGAGAAAGCCTACCGCGAGGCGCTGCGGACGCTGCAGCCGCTGGAGCGCGGCGCGCCGGGGGCGTTCAACGCCGACAAGGCGCGCGTGCTGAACAACCTCGGCGTGTTGCTCAGCAAGACGCGTCGCCGGTATGAAGCGGAGGGCGCCTATCGGCGGGCGATCGTGCTGTACGCCGCCCTCGCGAAAAAAGAGCCCGCCAATTACCGGTCGGACTATGCGCGCGTGTTGGGCAATCTTGCGAAGCTCTATGCGGAGATGGGCCGAAAGCGGGAAGCGCAGGCCGTGCGACAGACGGCGGGTAAATTGGGCGGCGCCGAGCGGATCGAATAGACGGCGTTGGGGTCTTCAGCTTGCCGGTTTCACGAGTGCGACCGCGAGCGCGGCGGTACGTAGCGCCAGGTCAGCAGCACGACGAGCGCGAACGCGATATAGACGAGCGTGAAGACCCAGGCCGGCAGCGCGTAGTAGAGCAGCCGCCCGACCCAATGCTGGATGAAGCCTTCGGGGCCGACGCTGCCCGTGCGTAGCCGGTCTTCGAGGAAGGTGAGGGGGCATGGAATGTCCAACGCGGCCAGCAGCGCCACGATGGCGATAGCGGCCAGATGCACGAACCGCAAACCCCGATCGCGCACCCACTCCCAGTTCAGCGCGGCGCCGAGCCATATCGCGACGAACCCGCCGACGATGAACAGCACGACAAGCGCATGCAAGAGGAGAACGAGATCGGCCAGGGCGGTCATGGAAGGATGCATATGCGTCGAACGGCATCTGCGAAAGTCGCTCAGTATTGCACCGTCTCAGTGGGCGAGCATCAACAAATCCATAGCACGCCGAGACGTAGGGGCCGCAGTGTACGCGTGATCCGGGGGGCCGCGTCGCCCGGCGGATCGGCGAGTCGCTGCGCAGCCGCTTTTCCTCCGGGTCGAGCCATTGCCGAATCGCCCGATGACGCGTAGTCTATCGAACGGTCGACCCTCGCTGATCCGGTCGATTCCGGCATTGGCTACGCGCCAAGCCCTTATCCGTTCTACATCAATGACGAACTTCATGCGCACCCGCGGCTTCCTGACCGGCACCTCCGACACCTGTGTCGGCGCCGGGCGCGCTGCGCATTCGGCTGTCGTCGTACTTGTGCAAGCCGGCTCGCCTCCCCCTCCGAGGCAGGTCGTCGTCGGTATTGCTGCGCCTCCGCCGGCGCACGCCTGACACCGGCTTTTTTCGCATCCCGTTCACGTTCGCGCGTTTCGTATCGCGTTCGCTCGCGAAACGAACGACGCACGTGCGTGTGCACGGGGTTCCGGCACATTTGCACAGGTACACATCCAAATGAATTCGATCAAGGCCGCGCTGGCGGCTTACGGTACGACCTCGCTGTTCGTTTTGCTCTGGAGCAGCGGCGCCATCTTTTCTGAACTTGGCATCGAGCATGCCAGCGCTTTCGCCTTTCTGCTGTTGCGATTTGCGCTTGCCTGCGCCGTGCTCGGCGCGTTCGGCCTGTATCGCGGACGATGGCTGCCCGCGCCCGGCACGCGTTGGCGCGTTGCGCTCACGGGCGTGCTGCTGACGGGCGGCTATTCGATCTGCTATCTGCTCGCGCTTGCGCGCGGGCTGACGCCGGGCCTGCTGGCCACGATCCTTGGCGCTCAGCCGATCCTGACGATGCTCGCGACGCAGCGGCGCTACAGCCTGCGCCGTTTGGCGGGCCTCGGCACTGCACTGGCCGGATTGGCGCTCGTCGTCCATCCGGGCGAAGGTGGCGCCGCTACATCCTTCGCCGGTGCGGCGCTGGCGCTCGCCGCGCTGCTGTGCATGACCGCAGGCGCGATCTTGCAGAAGCAGATCAAGCAGGCGCCCATCGACGTGCTGCCGCTGCAAAACGCCGTCAGTCTGGCGCTGTGCATGGCCATCGGCCCGTGGATGCCGCTCACGGCCCGATTCGATGCGACGCTCGTTGTCGCACTGATCTGGCTTGGCCTCGTCATTTCCGTCATCGCGCAACTGCTGTTCTATCGGTTGGTGCAGCGCGGCGATCTCGTCAACGTCACGAGTTTGTTCTACCTCGTGCCGATCACGACGGCTTTGATGGACTACGTCTTCCTCGGCAATCGTCTGCATTTGACGGAGCTTGTCGGTATGGCCGCGATCCTGGTCGGCCTTACGCTCGTGCTCGGGGCCGGCGGCACGCCAGGACTTCGTCAACGCGCGGGATAGGGTGGAGCGCCCGGCCGGCCGCTCCTTGCGGCGCGGGCAGCGCAGGGCAGGGCCAGGACCGGGCGCGGCGGCGCGAACGGGCGGGCCGGCTACAATGGCGCACGCACGGCGTGTGCCCCTTTTTTTTCGTCCGCTTCATGACCAACGTTGCCCGAGCCGAGCTTCTCGGCTCCCTGCTCAAAAGCGTCTCGCGCTCGTTCTATCTGACGTTGCGCATCCTGCCGGGCCCGATGCGCGACCCGATCGGCCTCGCTTATCTGCTCGCTCGCGCAGCCGATACGATCGCCGATACGCCGCTGATCGATCCCCCGCGTCGGCTGACGTTGCTGTTGGCGCTGCGCGCGGCCGTGGGCGGCGACACCAGCGATGCGACGAATCAGGCGATGCGCGAAGTGGCCGGTGAAGTGGCCGGCCGCCAGGCGCTGCCCGACGAGAAGCGCTTGCTCGAATCGCTCGTGTCGGCGCTCGCGCTGCTCGATGACCTCGACGCGGGCGATCGCGCCGCGGTGCGCGATATCGTCACGACGCTGACGACGGGGATGGAGTTCGACTTGCGCACGTTCCCGGCCGAGGATTCGGGACGGATTGCCGCGTTGCACGATGTCTCGGAGCTCGACCGCTACACCTGGCTCGTCGCGGGCTGCGTGGGCGAATTTTGGACGAAGATGACGTGCGCCCATCTGCCCGGCACGTTCGACGAGCCCGAAGCAACGCTCGTCGCGCGCGGCATCCGATTCGGCAAGGCGCTGCAATTGACAAACATCCTGCGAGACTGCGCGAAGGATTTGCGCATCGGCCGTTGTTATCTGCCGACGTCGATGCTTGAACGTCACGGTCTCACACCGCCCGCTTTGCTGGGCCCGGACGCCTCGGTGCGGGCACGCCCCGTTCTGGTCGAGCTGATCGGGACGGCGCTCGCGCATTACCGCGCCGCGCTTGATTACACGCTCGCGATTCCAAGGCTGTCGCTTCGTTTGCGCCTGGCCTGCTTGTGGCCGATCCTGATCGGATTGGAGACGTTGCAACTGCTCGCGCACAACGATGCCTGGCTCGATCCGGCCCGGATTTCGAAGGTGAGCCGCAACGACGTTTATCGGCTCGTCGCCGGCTCGACGGCGCTTGTCTGCTTCGACAGCGTCTTGCGGCGCTGGATCGAACGCCTGATGCGCGACGTGCAGACACGACTGGCGCAGATGGGCGCGGCCCACGCTGTTGCGTAGTGTCACGTGGGGCCCGTGTGCGCACGTGCGCATCGGGCGGCGCGTTTATGCGAAGCATGGAATAATCGATCCGTCCGCGCGACTGGCGCCCTGGGATGGAGTTCACCATCGGGAAACGCGGAATCGCACCCGCCGCGCGCCTGGGCATGAATGGCCATCTATCACCTACCCAGGAGATGCAATGCCCACGTCCGGTTCACTGCTTGCTTTCGGTCTCGTCGCACTCGGCATCGCGCTGACGCCCGGCCCCAACATGATCTACCTCGTCTCGCGCTCGCTTTGCCAGGGGCGCGCCGCAGGCATGATCTCGCTCGGTGGCGTCGCGCTCGGCTTCGTTTTCTATATGGTCAGCACGGCATGCGGCATCACCGCGCTGTTGATGGCTGTGCCGCTCGCCTACGACGTGCTGCGTATGGGCGGCGCGCTCTATCTGGCCTACCTTGCCTGGCAGGCGTTGAAGCCGGGCGGCCGCTCGCCGTTCGAAGTGCGCGATCTTCCGACCGACAGCCCGCGAAAACTGTTCGTCATGGGCCTCGTGACGAATCTGCTCAACCCTAAAATCGCCGTGTTGTACCTGTCGCTGCTGCCGCAGTTCATCGATCCGCAGCGCGGCAGCGTGCTCACGCAGTCGTTGACGCTCGGCAGCCTGCAGATCGCGGCGAGCCTCGCGGTCAATACCGTGGTGGCATTCATGGCGGGTTCGATCGCGGCGTTTCTCGCGACCCGACCCAGCTGGGTCAAGGTGCAGCGCTGGTTGATGGGCACCGTGCTGGCAGGCCTTGCCGTGCGGATGGCGACGCAGGCGCGGCGCTGACCCGGTCGCATCCGCCCGCGAGGAGCGGCGCTGCGCCGCTCCCCTGACATCAATTTCCGATCGCGCGCGTCGCGCCGTCGAGTTCCTGATTGAGCACGCGTTGCTCGTCGGCGGACAGTCCGCCTTCGTGCTGATCGGCCATGTCGTGCAGTTCCTGGTGAATCACGTCGAGGCGGTGGTGCAGCGAGCCGCCGGCCGGGCGCGGATAGTAGCCCTGGTTGACGCGCTCGTCGATACGGCGATGCAAGCTGTCGATGCGTTCCTCGACCTGCGCATAGCGTGCCATGTCGGCTTCGTGCGGGACCACGTTGGGCGGATTCGGAACCGGCCGCACGACCGGCGGTGGCGGTGGCGGGGGCGGCACGCGCCGATGCGGCGGCCGCGGCGCCACGCAGGCCGCCAGCGCGGACATCAGCGCGCAGCATACGAGTACGCGAATCGAGCGTTGCATCCCATTCTCCTTGTGATTGTGCATGGGGTTCGGTGGGGTCGATCGTTCCAGTTCTGTCACATCAAACGTCCGGCGCCCTGTGTCCGATGACAAGCGCCGGACGAATCCAATTACACAGTCGGCCGCAATCCGCGGCTTGGCCCCCCGGCGCGGCGGACAAGGCTACGCCTCACACGACGGCGCGCACGAACGGCAGTCGCTTGCCTTCACGAGCGCTTTCGTTCGCGAGTTCGATGATCGTCATGACGTCGACGGCATCTTGCGGCGTAACGGGGAAAGCGCTGCCGTGAGCGATCGCCTGTGCGACGCGGCGGTAGAACCCGACATAGTCGCCATCGCGCGTGGGTACGACAGTTTCGACTTCGCGCTCGCCCTCAAGTGCACGAAGCGTGCCTGACGCATTGCCGCCCCCGTAGCCCGTCTGGCCGGGACGCAGCCCCGCCTTCAGTTGATCCTCCTGCGTATCGAGACCAAATTTGACATAGCTTCCGCGCGTGCCGTGCACGGCGAAACGCGGCGGATCGATGGCCGACAGCGCGCTGGCGTGAAGCACGATTTCCTTGTCGGGATAGCCGAGCAGCAGATGAACGTAGTCGGGCGCGCTGGCCTGATCGCGGTGCAGCTTGACGGTCGCGTAGACCGATTCGGGCGCGCCGAACAGCACGAGCGCCTGATCGATCAGATGCGGACCCAGGTCGAACAGGAGTCCGCCGCCGCGTGATGCTTCTTCGCGCCAACGCGGGCGCACCATCGGCCGGAAGCGATCGAAGTGCGACTCGAAATGAACGATCCGCCCGAGCACGCCGCTTTCGATCAGATCGCGCACGGTCATGAAATCGCCGTCCCAGCGGCGGTTGTGAAACGGTGCGAAGACGACGTCGTGCTCGCGAGCGAGTCGCGCAAGCGTGCATGCCTGCGCGGCCGTCAGCGTGACCGGCTTGTCGACGACGACATGCTTGCCCGCCGCCAGCACCTGCGCCGCGAGCGTGTAGTGCGTGTCGTTGGGCGTGGCGATGACGACGCAGTCGACGTCGGTCGACGCGATCAGCGCATCGATGTCGGCCACGATCTGCGTGCGCGGATAGTCGGTGCGTGCGCGCTCGGGTTGGCTGGTGGCGATGGCGGTGACGCGCGCGTACGGCGTATCGGGCGCGTCGGGCGGTGCGCCGCAGTGGTCGATGACGGGGGCATGAAACGTGGCGCCCGCGAACCCATAGCCCATCAAACCGATTTTCAACGTCGAAGCCATGCTTGCTTTCCTCCGTCTTGTGACGTGACGACGAGTGGACAAGGCGCGCACGGCAGGCGCGGCATCGATGACGCCTCAACCGGCCGCGCGGCAAGAGAATCGGACATTGTGGCATGCATCGCCACAGGGAGGAACCGATCCCATCGACGTGACGGGATGAGCGGCGCATCCGTGTTAACATCGCGCACTTGCCCTCACGGCCAAGCGGCACCGCATCGGCACGACCCATCGATGCGTTGGTTGCGCTGGCCGCCAACCTCGTTACACCCATCCACAGACGATGTCCGCAGGATTGAACCCCGCGCAAAGCGAAGCGGTGCGCTATCTCGACGGCCCGTGCCTCGTGCTGGCCGGCGCAGGCAGCGGCAAGACGCGCGTGATCACGCAGAAGATTGCTCATCTGATCGAGAACAAAGGCTTCGAGCCGCGTCATATCGCGGCCGTGACGTTCACGAACAAGGCGGCTGCCGAAATGCGCGAGCGCGTCGGCAAGTTGCTCGAAGGCAAGACGCTGACCACCCCCGGCAAAGAGGGCCGTAAGGTGCCTGTCAATCAACTGACTGTTTGCACTTTTCACTCGCTTGGCGTGCAGATATTGCGGCAGGAGGCCGAGCATCTGGGGCTCAAGCCGCAGTTCTCGATCATGGACGCCGACGATTGCTTCGGCATGATCCAGGAGCAGGTCGGCTCGACCGATAAGGGTTTCATCCGCAAAATCCAATCGATCATCTCGCTGTGGAAAAACGGGATGATCGATCCGCAGACGGCGCAGGCCATTGCGGCGAACGAGGACGAGCACCAGGCCGCGATCGTCTACCGCAATTACGTCGCGACGCTGCACGCTTACCAGGCCGTCGACTTCGACGATTTGATCCGCCTGCCGAGCGAACTGTTCGCTCAAAACGAAGCGGTGCGCGACCGGTGGCAGAACAAGCTGCGCTATCTGCTGATCGACGAATACCAGGATACGAACGCGTGCCAGTACGAATTGCTGAAACTGCTGGCGGGGCCTCGCGCCGCGTTTACGGCAGTGGGCGATGACGATCAGGCCATCTATGGCTGGCGCGGCGCCACGCTCGAGAACCTCGCGCAGCTCGGCAAGGATTTTCCGAAGCTGCATGTGATCAAGCTCGAGCAGAACTACCGTTCGACCGTGCGCATTCTGACGGCGGCCAACAATGTCATCGCAAACAACCCGAAGCTGTTCGAGAAGAAGCTGTGGTCCGAGCACGGGATGGGCGACACGATTACGGTGACGGGTTGTAACGACGAAGAACATGAAGCCGAATCGGTGGTGTTCCGGTTGTCGGCGCACAAGTTCGAGCGGCGTTCGCAGTTTCGCGATTACGCCATTCTTTACCGCGGCAACTTCCAGGCGCGCATCTTCGAACAAGTGCTGCGCCGCGAGCGTATTCCGTATGTGCTCTCGGGCGGCCAGTCGTTTTTCGATAAAGCCGAAATCAAGGATATTTGCGCGTATTTGCGGTTGATCGCGAACCCCGACGACGATCCCGCTTTCATCCGCGCCATTACGACGCCGCGCCGCGGCATTGGCAATACGACGCTCGAAGCGTTGGGCTCGTTTGCCGGGCAGGCGAAGGTGTCGTTGTTCGAGGCTGTCTATATGGGCGGAATCGAGGCGCGGCTGTCGGCGCGACAGGTCGAGCCGCTGCGCGTGTTCTGCGATTTCATGCAGCGCATCGCCGATCGCGCGACGAAGGATCCGGCGACGACGCTGATCGACGACCTCATGGAGGCCATTCACTACGAGGCCTACCTGTACGACACCTTCGACGAACGCCAGGCGCAGTCACGCTGGCAGAACGTGCTCGAATTTCTCGAATGGCTCAAGCGCAAGGGCACAAAACCGGAGCCCGAGAATGTCGAGGACGGCGAAGCGAGCGGTTTCGACAATGCGGATGGGCTTGCCGATACCGGCAAGAACCTGCTCGGGTTGATTCAGACAGTGGCTTTAATGTCGATGCTCGAGGGCAAGGATGAAGACCCGGACGCCGTGCGACTTTCGACGGTGCATGCTTCGAAAGGCCTCGAATATCCGCACGTGTTTCTCGTTGGCGTTGAAGAAGGGATCATGCCGCATCGTGGCGGGGCCGATGACGAGCCGATCGACGACGCGCGCATCGAAGAAGAGCGGCGCCTGATGTACGTGGCGATCACGCGTGCGCAGCGCAGCCTGCATTTGAATTGGTGCAAGAAGCGCAAGCGGGCGCGAGAAACGGTGGTGTGCGAACCGTCGCGCTTCATTCCCGAAATGGGGCTCGACGAGGCGCCGCCACCGACGCCTGAAGAAGCGCCGATGTCGCCGAAGGATCGGCTCGCCAGCCTGAAGGCGCTACTGCAGAAACCTTGAGTGCCGGGGTTGCGGGGAACAGCGCGCATCCCGTGCGAGCGGTGCGCGGCAGTTCTCCGTTGTCGCGTTCGGGTTCCGGCCGTCCGTCGTCAGGTTTCTGCTTTCGGCTTCCTGCTTTCGGCGTGGTGAGGCCCCGCGCGTTAGCTTGGGGCCTTGAACGCTGACTTTCTCTGCGTGTTACTTCGCTGCGCTGACCATGTAGTCGACGGCGGCTTTGACATCGTCGTCCGATGCGTTCGATCCGCCCTTGGGCGGCATTTGCCCTTTGCCGTGCAAGGCATAGTTGTAGATCGTGTCCATGGGATCTTTCAGGCGTGGCGCCCAATCGGCTTTGTTGCCGAACTTTGGCGCGCCGAGCACGCCCGCGGCGTGACAGGCCTGACAGACCTGCGTGTAAAGCGCCTTGCCGGCTTGTGCATGGTCTGCGCTCGACGTCGACGGCGCCGGCGCACTCGGCAAAGCCGCAATGGCGGCCGCAGCCTGGTCGTTCACGGCGCCGGTGCTGGCGCTCGCGCTTTGAGCGGCGGACGCGGCGGCTTCCGGTGTTGCCGCGGTTTGGGTGGTGGCGCCGGGGGCCGGTGCTGCTGGTTCCGGGAAGCTCGCGCCCGAGTGGTCTGCCATGTAGACGACGGCGCGTGCGATTTCGTAATCGCTGTAGTCGTCAGGGCTCGTGCCGCCGCGCGGGGGCATGGCGTTCTTGCCGGTCAATGCGTTGTGCAATAGCGCGTCGTAGCCTTGGGCAATCCGTGGCGCCCAATCGGCGTTATTGCCGAACTTGGGGGCGCCGGCTGCGCCGGGTGTGTGGCAGGTCGTGCAGACCGCCTTGAAGACTTCTTCCCCGGTTTTGAAGACATGGGGTGCGTTGGCGTCGCGGACGGTCACTTGCGCGAGCGGAGCGATGCGGCTGGCGACGGTGGCGTCGGCCAGGCCGTCGGTGCCGGCGCCGGTGCGCACTGATTGGTTGACGTAGAACGCCAGCAAAATAATGACGACGATCGGGACCGCGAACGCCGCGACGACCGCGGCAATCAACTGGCCGGGCGTTTTGATCGGGGCTCCGTGTGGTGCTTCGCTCATGCTTGTCTCGTCTCCCGGGAATTTTGTTGGTGAGCGGTACAGCGCGACGGCAACAGCTAAAAACCTGAAACGGCTAAGTCGGCAACGACTTAATTAATTCGATCAAACAGGGACGATTATAGACGCAACGTTTTAGCGTCGGCGAGCGGAGCGGGCATAGCCCGGGGGCCGCGTTTACCCGGGCTGGGTTCAATCAGGGGCCGAATCGGCGGTTTTTTAGGACGAGGAAGTGCCGGGTGTGGGCTGCGGGCGGTGCGCCGGCGCGCGGTCCGGCGGGGTGCGGTGGACGCGTCAGGTGAAACCGGGTATGCTCTCGGTCTTGCTTGGCGCTATGGTTTTGGGTTCCCACAGCCGCGCCGACATGTCTAAGCGCCCGTAGCTCAATGGATAGAGTACTGCCCTCCGAAGGCAGGGGTTGCTGGTTCGATCCCAGCCGGGCGCGCCAAGAACAGGCCGTTCAATCAATGTCTTTTCCGAGGCGCTGACAGTGCTGTGGGCTCAGGAAAAGGACGCGCACCGTCTCGAACACGTTGGATGTGGGTGCGTAGGCAGTATGAGTTCGCCTGCGGCAACCAAGGCCGCTACCACAGCTGCAATATCCATTTGTTCAACGGGGGGCTACGGTATGGGCGGGAAGCGCGACCTTACGACGCTATTGAGCGATATGACGCCGGTCATCGCTCGGCCTACCTACGTTTATTGCACCTTCCCCGACCGTCGTTTGCCAGTAGGCGTGGAGGCGATCTGTCAGTTCAGCGAAAGTGAAGGCCTCACTGCCATCATCGACAAGTCGGACGCGGAGCGACTCAATATAGCCTATGAGTTCGCTGCACGCATGATTACGCTGACCGTTCATTCGGACCTCGCCGCGGTGGGGTTCTTATCAGTCGTCTTCGCAACGCTTGCAAACGCGGGAATCGCCTGCAACGCGGTTTCAGCCTATCACCACGATCACTTGTTCGTGCCCGATGAGCGGTCGGACGAAGCGATGAGCCTGCTGCAGTCGTTATCCGAGGGCGGCGGAAAGCGCTGATTTTATGTAGGCTCCGGCCTGCGATGCTGCTACCGGTTAGGGAAAACCGCGATCAAAAATAAAAATTAACCGAAGCGGGAGAGCGCGCGTCGGTGGATAGAATGCGCCCAACTAGGGAGGTGTTGAGAGTGCTCTCCGCCTGCTATCCCTTTCCCTCGTTTGGGCAATGCCGTGGACAATCATCAGCGAATGGTGGCTAACGCTGTATTAGCCGATGTTACCGCAATCCGTAAAGAACTCGTCGAGCACGCAGTCGACGCCGCCGCGATTTGCTCGATCAACCCGTGGCGTCCCGTTTTCGATCTCATATTCGACTGGTGCGTGATTGTATTCGCGTGCGTTTTCGGCTTTGACCGCGGCATTTTCGGTTGTTTGTTAGCGCTTTTCGCGGTCGGAAACCGCCAGCGGGCGCTGGGGAATTTGCTGCATGAAGCGAGCCACAGAAATCTCCACCCTGCCCAAGCGTTCAACGATTGGCTAGCCGATATCTTGCTGGCACCCGCGCTGTTTACCGACTTGAATTTGTACCGCGTCTCGCACTCGCGGCATCACGCGAAGCTAGGCGTACCCGGCCAAGACCCGGACTACATTATTCCCGCTTCAAGCGAGCGTAGTGCGTGGCGGCAGACGTATTGGCGCGAGCTTATGTGTCGCGTCAACTGGCGTAGTTGCCTGTTCGGTCATTTGACCGATGGCCGTCTCAAGCCGCATCGGTACGTGTGGATGACGATTTGGTGGTTAGCCGTCATCACGCTGCTTACTCTGTATAAAGGTTTGGCCTTTTCCATCTTCTTTGTCGGTGTTTGGGTCGCGGCAAAAGCCACTGTTTTTTATGCGATCACGTGGTTCCGGGAGATGTGTGATCATTTCGGCCTCGAGCGCGGCGGCATCTTTTCATTCACGAGGGACACCTGCGTTGGCAAATGCTGGCGATGGATCATTCATCCGCATAACAACGGGTACCATCTGTCACATCACCTGATGCCGTCCGTTCCCTATTACAGGCTGCCGGTGGCTCAACAGGTGTTGTCTCGTTTGCCGAGCTATGCGGCGAAAGCCATCGTATGCAATGCCTATTTTTACGGCTGGAAGGCAGTCGTCCGTCATAGCGTCAAGCTGTCGAGGTCCTCCACTTGAATACTCGGGAGCTGGGATACCTGCAAGTAGCCGCACTACTTGTCTCCGCCAGCTACGGTGTCGGCTTTCTCTTTGGTGCGGGAGAACTGGCCGTCACGAGCGGAATGGCCGGAAGCCTTTATCCGTGGCTAACCGCCCTGGGCATGGCGCTGCTTGCCATTTTGGCAGGGAAAGTTTGGTCATTGCGAGCACCGATCTGGGACATGTTCGGCCGCGCATACGGTCCCACGGTCAGGCGCCAAGTCGCGCTGCTCTCGCTGATCTGGATGACCGGTGTACTGGCCGCCCAAATCCAGGGCGGAGCGGCCGTCTTGCTGCTCGCAGCGCTGCCTCGGCAGGCTGTGCTGCCGTCAATGCTCGTCCTCATCTTCGGTGCCACTCAGCTCAATCTAAGAGCGGCCTCAAAGGTGTTTTCGTTTTGCTTGCTTGCGAGCAGTTTCGTACTCGTGTTTGCATTGAGGGAAATGAACGGCGGTGACGTCTATCTGCACGCCATTCCGCGATTTCTACGGGACGTGCATCGTATGAGTGGGAGAGATATTATCGCTATGACCGTTGCCGTCGTGTTTCTCGTCATCACCGGGGCGGACTATCAGCAATTCATCATTGCAGCCCGTCGCCGCATCGACGCGATCGCTGGTTGCGGCCTCGCCGCCGTGTTTCTACTGCTGGTGGGAGCATTGCCGGCGTCCGCTGTGATCGCTGCACAAAACACCGGGGTTCTTGCCGGAGCCGCGACCTCGAAGCTGGCCATTCCCACGATCCTGTCTCACGTATCGGCGCACTTGGGCCAGGGCTACAGCGTGGCTATGTTGCTAGCGTTGCTAGCAGCTGCTTTGGGAGCCGGGGCCGCGATTGTGCGAGCAATGACTGGTGCGCTGGCGTCCGTTATTCCTGCCGCAACGACAACGCGCGTGGAAGGCGCTCGCATGTCGGCCGCTATCGTCTTGCTTGGGGGCATGGTTGCGCAACGCGGCCAGGGCATCGTCGAGACGATGGTGGAGCTCAACGTGGTTTATATCGCCAGCGTCGCGCCGTTGTTCGCATTTCTGCTGATCGGATGGCCGGTGTCTCCGGCCGCCGCACAGCGAGCGATTACGGCAGGCTTGGTCGCGTCGGTATGTCTTTACATTGGCAAGTGGATCGGCTTGGTATCGGGGCAGGTCGAACTGATGTTCCTGTCCGTCGGAATGCTCGCGTCGCTCGTTGTGCTAGCGCTGAGCAGACGCAAGACGGCCACGATCGTTTAATGGCGGACGCAACTGCGATTGGCGGTTGTCGCGAGTATCCCCGATGTCAATCGCCGCTCAAGCCGTCTGGCGTCTCGGCTAGCAAAGCGACCTTTGCCGCTCCCGCAATGAACTCGGTAACGCGCCGAGCCAGCGGCGGTTCCTGTCGCCAATGATGCCAATAGAGCGGGACCCGCAAAGGGAGCGAAGGGGCAAGGTCGATCAACTCGCCCGATTCCAGTTGCGCCTTCACCTGACCCGCAGGAACGATCCCGTAGCCGCTTCCCGTTTGAATCGCGTTTAGCAGCGCCACCGGCGATGGGAAGTAATGTTTGACGTACCGCTCTATCTCGACACCCAGCAAACGCTTCAGGAAGTCGTCGTGCAAAGAGTCCTTACGATTGAACAGGATGGCAGGCACCGCAATCGCTTCCCGCACTCGCAAACCATCTGGGAAATGTGCGTCCGCGAAGGCCGCCGTCGATACGCACCGATACTCCATCGCCCCCAGATAGATTGCCTCGAATCCCGGCGCGGGTTTCGGTTCGGCGCAAACACAGCCCACGACCTCGCCGCGTAACAGCATCGGCCAAGTATGGTTCTGGTCTTCAACGAGCACTTCGAGCGCGACAGGCAATGCCTCTAGCATCGCTTTGCAGCAATCCCCGAACCAAGTGGCGAGCGAGTCTGCATTGATCGCGACCGCCAAGCGCACGCGTTCGCGCCGCTTGTCGTCCGGCGTAACCTGAAGATAAATCTCCTGTTCGAGTAAGCGGACAGCGTTGACATGGCGAAGCACGATCTCGCCCACACGCGTAGGCAAAACGGGGCGTTCACGGATCAATAGCACTGCGCATAACGCTTCTTCTAACGCCTTTATCCGTTGCGAAATGGCGCTGCGCGTGACATTAAGGGCGCTGGCCGCGCGGTCGAAGCTTTGGTGTTCGACGATCGCGGCAAATGCTTCCAACTGACCTCGGTCTAGCATCGTCCTTCTCGGTTAAGAAAAATTACCGCGTGTGAAAACTAAGAAACGGCGTAATTTATCGTGGCAGGGCCTGATAGTATCGTCGATTGCTAACCGCTCGCAAGAGTCGCGTGGAATATGGAAGGTGGCCAAAGATTATTCCAACTCGCACATGAAAAAACGATCGGATAAATGCCGCGTGCTGGACGAAATATTTCAAAGTCTTTCTCCCGCCGTGCATCGCGCCTCGACTGTCGTATTCGACTCCCTCGAAGAATTCGTTCAGCGTAAGGATCGGCAGCCCGATGGATTCAGTTACGGTGTGACGGGCACGCCGACCGCGCGCGAGCTCGAGCGTCGCATTGCTCAACTGGAGGGAGGGGGGCACTGCATTGCTGTGCCGTCGGGTGCCGCGGCATTGATGACGACCTTGATGAGTTTCGTGCGCGCGGGCGACCATCTGCTCGTGTCGGCGTCATGCTACGGCGCATTGCAGTCATTCGTCTCGCGGTGGCTCGCAAATTTAGGTGTCGACGTGCAGATTTTCGATCCGTCGATCGCAGCGGAAATGAGCGGGCTGATCCGCAGCAACACCAGGATGATCTGTCTGGAAGCGCCTGGTAGCGTGACGATGGAGATTGCCGATATCCCGACGGTGGTGGACATCGCGCGGCGCGCTGGGGTCCTCACCATGATGGACAACACCTGGGCCAGCCCTCTTGGGCTAAAGCCGCTCGATCTTGGTGTCGACTTCGCCATCGAGGCCGCCACCAAGTATATCGGCGGTCATTCCGATCTATTGCTTGGAGCCGTATCGACTCGCTCGTACGCGCACTACGCCAGCCTGCGAGACGCGCAGGATGTACTGGGTCAGCAGGCCAGTCCTGACGATTGTTTCCTTGCGTTGCGGGGACTAGAGACTTTCGAGCTGCGATTTTCAGCACAAGCTGCTTCTGCGTTGCGTGTGGCGCGGTGGCTCTCCGAGCAAAAGACGGTCGACGAGGTTCTGTTTCCGGCATTACCCGGCAGTCGAGGCCACGAGCGCTGGAAGACCTGGTTCACCGGTCACGGCTGTCTCATGTCGATCATCATGCGACCCGCCGCCGATACTGCGTACGCCGAATTCTTTTCGCGGCTACGCAGATTCAGTATCGGCGCGAGCTGGGGAGGGGTTCACAGCCTCGCAGCATTCTTTCCCGAGTCATTGCAGCGTGATAGGCCTTTTGTGCTGACCCAGCGTCCGATCATTAGGCTGTCGATCGGTCTCGAAAATTGCGATTTACTGATCGAAGACCTGCATGGGGCGATGGAGGCGTTCGCGCGCTGATTGGCCGCGCGCGGCAGAGGCGAGGCGAAACATCGCATGCGCGCTTCTAACCCTTTGCGAATTTTTCTTACCGGCATGCCTAGGCGCAACGCATCCGGTAATGTTCTACCTGCGCACATCAGTGCGACACGTAGCGCAAGACTCAGACTCACGTGAATGCGAGGCGTCCAGCCGCGCTTTCGCATTGGTTTGTCGACCGATGCGCATGCTCATCCAACGAAAGCCTTGAGTTTTCCTTTATCGAAATGGGATTAAACGTCATCACGTCTGTCTTGAAGTCGGATGAAGACAGTTCAAAGCAAAATAGTGATTCTGGGCTATCGCTAGAGAGAATGTCGATCGATATGAAACTTAAGAGCCGGCAATATGATCTTGAAATCGAAGCGGACCTCGCGCGTGAATTGGCGAGTCTGAGCACGGAAATCGACGTCTCGATCGATCATTTGATTTTCTCGGGCTGGCTGCTGCTCTTGCATCAAGTGGTGGACCAAGACGAAGTTAGCGTGCGGGTGAGAGACACGCGTGATTTCGTCTATACATCGCTCTTCAATCCGCACGTCCAGTGGCAGACCTTCGCGGCGGCGACGAGTGCGCGGCTGATCGAAGCAAGCCGCGCCGGAAACGTCGACGCGCATCACTCACCGCTTGGACATGACGTAGCCCTGTATGGGTGCGAAACGGGCTATTGCATACGCGCGCCATCCGCTGAACCGGCAACGAGCGCTGAGCCGCATTGGTGGCTACGTGCGAGCGAGGGGGGCAACGGGGTATGGACGTTGCACTGCATGACAACGTCGCCGAGCACGATTACACGTAGACATCTGGACCTGCTGCAATCGATGATGCGCGCGTTAACCCAGGGCCGGCGTGTCCCGATCGCTGCGATATCGGCGATTTCCGCAGAAGAACGGGCGCGCGTGATCCGCTTCAATGACACGGCGCGCGAGTATCCAGCGGATCGGACGCTCATCGACCTCGTCGCGCAATGGGTGCGTAAGGACGCGGCAAGGACGGCGCTCGGCGACAACGATGTAACGTTGAGCCGCGGGGCTTTGATGCAGCAAGCGTGTAATCTGGCGCAACACCTCATCACCATGGGGGTGACCAAAGGAGACCCGGTCGCGCTACTCATGGAACGCGATGCGTCGATGGTCGTCGCCACATTGGCCGTTCTCATTGCCGGCGGCGTCTACTGCCCGATCGATCCGAGCTATCCTGAAGCACGCGTGCGCTATTACCTCGAGGACACCCGTGCAAGGGTATTGCTTGTGTCTGGTGAAACCGGGGATGCGCTAAGCAGCAATATGACGTCCGATGGGACGTTTAGTGGCTGCGTATCGCGGGCGGACCGTCGGAGTATAGGGCTGTTATCGCCCGCATCAGTCGACGATTTGCTGTCGCGTTCCATCTCGCTACCCGACGATCCGGCGTACATCATGTACACCTCGGGAACAACCGGGACGCCAAAGGGCGTGTTGGTCACGCACCGAGGCGTAGTCCGGTTGGTGCGCGGCGCCGACTACGTCGAACTCGACGAAGACACGCGAATGCTGCAAGCAGGTGCGATCGGATTTGACGCCGCGACCTTCGAAATCTGGGGCGCGCTGCTGAACGGCGGCGAGCTGCATGTGATCGATCGCGACGCTTTGCTCAGTCCGCGTTTGTTCGAAGATTTCGTTGCTCGGCGCCGATGCAATACGGGGCTGTTGACCTCGTCGCTCTTTGCGATGATGTCCAACGAGTCGCCGGGGGTCTTTCGGCACTTCCGTTCGATCGTCGTGGGCGGTGACGTTATTCCATCAAAGCAGGTTCAGTCGGTGAGGCGTCTGTGTCCCGAACTGACCGTCATCAACGCATACGGGCCGACGGAAAACTCCGTCATTTCCACCGCGCATATCGTCAGTGACGAAGACGCGCTAGACATTCCCATCGGCAAGCCCATTTCCAACACAACGGCCTACGTGCTCAGCCGGCACCGGCAGGTGCAGCCGATCGGCGTGCCCGGTGAACTCTATGTGGGTGGTGCGGGTATCGGTCCGGGCTATTTGCACAAACCTGAACAGACGGCCGCATCGTTCGTGACGGTGGATGGGCTCGGGGGCGAGACGCTCTATCGAACCGGGGACATCGTGTCGTGGCGCGAAAGCGGTGTCCTGGATTTCATCGGGCGCCGCGATCACCAAATCAAGATCCGAGGGCTGCGTGTCGAGATCGGCGAGATCGAAAGGCAACTGCTTGCTGCGGCGGAGATAGAGGAAGCCTTGGTGCTTTCCAGGAAAGTCGGTAGCCACGGGGATCCCACTCTCACGGCGTATTTCAAGGCGCCCGTCGAGATCGACACGGCAGTCCTGCGTGACTTGATGCGCAAGCGACTACCGCCGCATATGGTGCCGTCGAATTTCGAGCAACTGGACGTCATGCCGCTGACCGCGAACGGGAAGGTCGATCGACGCCTGCTCTTGGAGCATTGTGCAACGCGAGTCGGCCCAGCCGCATCAAACATGGCCACCACGCTCGATCCGAACGCCGATCGCCATGACCTGACAAGCGTTGTCATGCGTGAACTGACTGCCTTGTTGGCGCGCACGGACATCAGTGCGTCAGCGAATTTCTTGGCTTTGGGTGGCAGTTCGCTCACGGCCGCCCTGCTCGCGTCCCGTCTAGAGGCACAGTGTCAGCGCCGCTGCATGGCGAGCGATATTCTGAACAGCGACAGTCTGGAGCAATTCGCGTCTGTGCTCGGCGCGGCACCCGCGCTTACCGGATACCCTTTTCCGTGTGCAACGGAAGGGCGGGCGGGATGGCCCGGCGCCGTCGTAGGCGGGCGACGCGTGGCTTCGATTGCGCAAAAGCAGATATTCGTCGAGCAGGCGAAGTTTCCGCAATCGACGGCGTACAACCTTCCGCTTGAGATCGTGGTCCCCCGCGGGCGCATCGATACAGCGCGCCTACGTGATGCTTTGCAAAGCGTCGTCGACCGCCATGAGACGATGCGAACTTCGTTCACAACGGAAGACGGCAACGTCGTGAGGCATGTGCAGCTTCACCTCGAAGCCGATCTGGAGGTCGCCGAGCTCGAGGATGGGGCGCCGGCGAGGGCAGCGTCGCCTGACGCGTATCGAGAATGGGCGAGGCGATGGGTGCGCCCGTTCGATCTGACGTCGGCGCCGCTCTGGCGTTTCGCCGTGGTGAGCGACGGCAGCGGTACGCGTGTGTTCTGCGACTTTCATCACATCATTGTCGATGGGAAATCGATCGCGACCCTGCTTCGCGACTTGAGCGACGCCTATGGTCCAGCCGTCGATGAGGCGGACAGCTCGATCGTCGAAAGCCGAGCCGGGTCAAAGGACGATCGCCCCTTCAACGACGCATCGTTCGATCGATATATCGATTGGATGACAAGCGGACACGGTGCAGAGCGGACCGCACGCAACGAGACGTTCTGGAAAGCGGAGTTCGGGGATTGGAGTGCGCCGTCCGATTTGCCGACAGATTATCCAAGAGCGCCGGTGCGAGATTGGCGTGGCGGTGCGTGGCGCTTTTCGTTGGGCGCGGGCTTGACCGCACGCGTCCAGCAGTTTGCACTCACGCATCGTGTCACCCCGTATAGCGTTTTGCTTTGCTCATACGCGCTGTGGCTGGCGTCGGTTACGGGCGAAGCCAAACCGACGATAGGTACGGCTGCCGCCGGCCGCTCGATGCCGGGTTCCGAGCATATTGCCGGCCTATTCGTCAACACGGTTTGCCTCCGCCTGGACGTAGTAGGTCATGCGCAGACGCAAACGGTTTCAGCCTGGGTGATGCGCAGCGCGCGAAAAATCAATACGTGCCTCGACCACCAGGACTACCCCTTCCTGCGACTCGTCGAACAATACGCCGCGAATAGAACTTTCGATCGGCACCCATTGTTCGATTCGATGTTTGCAATGCAAAACACCGGCATGTCAGAGGGGCGATTTTGGGGCTCCCCGGTCGCGTGGCGCCCGGAATATACGGGTGCCTCTCTGTTCGACCTGAATTTGCAGATCGAAATCGGTGAGTGTGAGTTCTCGGCGATCTGGACATACAACGCGCAGTTGTTCAACCCTGACACGGTTGAGCGATTTGCCGAGCACTGGCTGTCGATCGTCGACGTGATGATTCGCAATGGAGACCGCGGTATGTCCGCGCTGCTGGCCGATCCGGCCGTCGGGCTGGAGGAGGCCGATCCTGCCGGCACGTCGCGCCTACCGTCTATCAGTTTCACGTTATAAGCCGCATCCGCTGCCGCGCTTTGCAATAAACGCGATGCGATGATTTGTTCGAATCGCGAGGATCGAATCGCGTCACGCGTGGTAGCGCCACCCCTTTTACCAAAATCCCCGGCGTCGGGGAGTGAGTCCATCAAACTATGCAATCGATTGAAGCGTTGGGTCATCTGAAGGTCGCTGCTGCCCGCCGTCGCCGCGAAATGGCATTTTGGGCAGAGCGCGTAGCCGGCAGCCTCCAGAAGGCTCGCTTTCCGCAGGATCAAGCACCACGAGGAGAACCGAGCCGTGGCCGATACCAGCGAGAACTTGACGCATCGGTGGCCGAACGCCTAGCGGCGGCAACATCGAAACAACCGGCCGCCATGCGGATTCTGCTAGCGGCTCAAGTTGCAGTCCTGGCTTCTCGCTACGCAGGGCTCAACCACATCCCGATGGGATCGCCGGCCAATTTCTCGGCCGTGGACGAGGTCCCGCTCGCAACCTGGTTACCGATTTATATCCCCGTATCGCCAGGCGCATCGCTTCGCGAACTGCTTGCGACGGTCCACCAGGAATACGGCGCTGCCGTGGCCAATCAGGATTGCCCGATCAGCCTGTTGGTTGACGAAGTTGGACTGACGGTCGAAGAGCATATGCATCCGTTCTTCGACATCGCAGTCGACATCGCAATCGACGACGAGACCGCAAGGTTGCGTCACCGACACCCTGTCGAAGGGGTCCCGATCGTGGTGGCAATTCACGGCGATGGGGGCCGCTGGCATTGGCATATCGACTTTGACGCTCGGATGTATCAACCCGAGACAGTCTCGCGCTTGGTTGGTCATTTGGAGTTGCAAATGGCGTCGAGTCTCGCCGACGCCGATCGTGCCATGAGCGCGATCGCGCTCGACAACGACGCGGACGCGCGCGTGATCGAACAATCGAACGCGACGCAAGCCGCTTATCGAAGCACCGTGCGTCTTGACCAAGTGCTGACCGAACAGGCACAAAGAACGCCCGACGCGGTCGCGGTCATTTGCGGCGACAAGCGAATGACCTATCGCGAATTCGACGAGCGGGTAAATCGGCTTGCGCATACGCTCAGGGCCGCGGGAGTCAGGCCCGACCAATTGGTCGCCGTGATCGCACAGCGCTCGATCGAGATGCTGGTCGCGATTCACGCGGTGGTTAAAGCGGGCGGCGCCTATTTACCCATCGATCCCGGATATCCGCGCTCGCGCATCGAGTATGTCTTGGAGGACAGTGCGGTATCGGTCGTACTTGCCCATCCGGAACTCGTGCCGGACTTGAAGGTCGAGCGGAACATTATCGACTTGCGAGATCCGGCGTCCTACACCTCCCAAACCTCGGCGCCTGCGCCGCTCGGCAACGCCCAAAACGTTGCGTATGCAATCTATACGTCGGGCTCGACCGGCATGCCAAAAGGCGTGCTGGTCGAGCACCACGCCGCGATGAATAGAATCGAGTGGATGCAAAAGGCGTATCCGTTGAAGGCAGGCGATGTCATCCTGCAAAAAACGCCGATCTCGTTCGATGTATCCGTGTGGGAGCTCTTCTGGTGGAGCTTCGTCGGCGCGACGGTTTCGCTGCTTGCGCCGGGTGGGGAAAAGGACCCCGAGGCGATTATCGACACGGTTGAAAAGGACGGTGTGACCACGTTGCACTTCGTGCCGTCGATGCTGAATGCTTTTCTCGAGTATGTCGATGCGACCCAGGCGGCTCCTCGACTGCGATCCATTGCCCGCGTATTCGCAAGCGGCGAAGCATTGGGCGTGCATCATGTGCAATCGTTTTACGCGCTGCTTCAGGCTGGCAGTCCCAAGCTGATCAATCTGTACGGTCCGACGGAAGCGACGGTCGACGTGTCACATCATGTGTGCGTTCCCGACGTAAGCGCCGGGACTGTGCCTATCGGCAAGCCGATCGATAACATCCGGCTGTATGTGGTCGACAGACAACTGCGCAAGCAACCGATCGGGGTTCCGGGAGAACTCGTCATTGCCGGCGTGGGCTTGGCTCGGGGCTATCACAACAGGCCAGAGCTGACTGCCGAGCGATTCGTCGAAAATCCATTCGAGGACGAGGCGCGTATCTATCGGACAGGCGATCTGGCGCGATGGAACGGGCGAGGCGAGATCGAATACCTGGGGCGCATCGACAATCAGGTCAAGATTCGCGGATACCGGATCGAGCTCGGTGAGATCGAGGCGCAGTTGCGTCGGCATCCGTCTGTAAGCGACGCCTTCGTGATCGCGCATGCGCTCGGTGGCCGCGAGGCAGAGCTCTGTGCCTACGTGACGGGCGCCGATGTCGATTCCGAATCGCTCCTGCGTTTTGTCGCACAGGCGGTGCCCGAGTACATGGTGCCGTCGAGTCTGATCCGTCTCGATGCGTTCCCGCTGTCACCGAATGGAAAACTCGACCGAAAGGCACTGCCTTTGCCGCAGCGTGACCAACATGCCTACGTGGCGCCGCGCAATGCCGTGGAGCAGGCTTTGGCCGCGGTCTGGTGCGAGGTATTGAATGCGCCCAAAGTCGGCATTCACGACAACTTCTTCTCGTTAGGCGGAAACTCGATCCACTTTGTCACCGTCTTGGCGAAAGCACGGCGGCACGGGTTGCGCTTTACTTTCCAGCAGCTCTTTAGCCATCCGACGATCGCCGCGCTGGCGCAAGTGCTGGAGCAAGTCGATTCGTTGGCGCCCGAGGCTGGACGTGAGCCGTTTGCATTGCTGCAAGACGTCGACAGGGCGCGCGTCCCCGCATCGGCAGAAGATGCTTATCCGTTGGCCTTGCTGCAGACAGGCTTGATATTCGAAAACGAGCTGACGTTCGGTACGTCGCAATATCACGACATCCTGAGCTATATGATCGAGACGCGCTTCGATCGGCCTGCGTTCGAAAGGGCTGTGCATAGCGTCGTCAAGCGTAATCCGATTTTGCGGACCAGCTATCACCTAACGGGATACGAGGTTCCCATCCAGATTGTCCATAAGGACATGCCGTTGCCGTTGGAAGTGATCGATCTGCGCAGTTTCGACCAGGCCGAGCAGGAATCGCGCTTTCAGGAGTGGGCCGCCAAGGAGCGAAGCCGGCGGTTCGCTTGGGAGCAGCCCGGACTAGTTCGCTTCCACGTCCATGTCCTGTCGGACAATCTGTTCCGCTATACGTTGACACAGCACAATTCGGCTTTGGACGGGTGGAGTATCACGCTCGTTCACACGCAGCTGTTCGATGCGTATCACGCAACGCTTTCGGGGCAGCGTCGCGAAGTACCGAAGATCGATAACTTCTTCCGCGAATTCATCGCGCTCGAACAAGCCGCGCTGCGCTCCGGCCAAGATCGGCGCTTTTGGCGCAATGCGATAGAGGGCACGACATTCACGCGACTGCCGCGCTGCTCGCAGCAGCCGACCGATCCGAACGAACGCGTCGTTCCTAAAGTCATTTTCCACGACGTCGATATTCCGAGAGCGCTTTCAAATCGAATCGTGAGCCTTGCGGACCAACTTGGGGTGCCAGTCAAGACAGTGCTGATGGCTGCGCACTTGAAAGTCTTGAGTGTGCTGACCAATAGCGACTTCGTGTCGACGGGGTATGAACAAAGCGGGCGGCCGGAGCATGTCGACGCGACCGAAGCCGTGGGCCTGTTCTTGAACACGGTGCCGTTCGGAATCGATGTCGAGGACTGCACGTGGGAAGAACTCGTGCGCAAGGTGTTCGAGGCGGAAGGCGCCTTGCTGCCGCACCGCCGTTATCCGATGGCGCAAATGAAGCAAGACTTGGGCATTAGAGAGCACCTGTTCGAGACAGCGTTTAACTACACCCACTTTTATCGCCTCAAAGAGCTGAAAAAGCTGCCGGAGTTTTCGTTGTTGGACGTGCGTGCGAACTCGGAAACGGAATTTGTCGTCCGGGCGGAGTTTTCGCGCCATTTCTTTACCGATGACGTCCGCCTCAGCTTGCACTACCACGACCAAGTGTTCTCGCCCGACCAAATGGTCTCAATGGCGGGCTTGTATCGACGAGCGTTCGAATCGATGACCGAAAACGTCGCGGCCAAGCACCGCCCGGACGCGCTGGTTGCACCCTCGGAATTGGCACGTATGAAGCGAGCAGCCGCTGAGCAATGCGATGCTCGGTCGTCTTACTCGGGGCCTCGCGAAGTCTTGCGCCATGTCGATTCGATCGCGATCGTGGACCGCTACGGCGTAGCTGCGCCGATGGGCGTCTACGGCGAGCTGATGGTCAGCCGCGAGGAGGGGGGAGCTGCGGCGAAGACAGGGGTCGCAGCCCGTTGGCTGCCGGATTGGACGCTAGACATTGCGGGCCCAGTGGACGAGGTGCTTGGCCGCGAGCGCAATAGGGTGCTCGGAGAGCGTCGGGTCAGAGCGCCGGGTACCGCCCCGAGCCGTACCGCTCGCACGCTCACCGCGGAGCAACAGCGGATTGCGGCGGTTTGGGCTCAGCTTCTGAAAAGGCCCGCCGCTGATATCGGGGTCGACGACAACTTCTTCCACATCGGCGGAAATTCGCTGATGGCGATCCGAGTCGTGCTGATGCTCGACGGCGCCATCAGATTGGCCGATCTAATGGCGAATCCGACGATCAGAGCGCTGGCGGAGATGTTAGGCCGGGATAGCGCCTCTCGCGCTTCCTCGCTGGTCGGTCTGACCACCCGACCGCACGCCAAAGCTAGCGTCGTCTTCTTGCCTTACGCCGGGGGCAGCAGCGCGAGTTTTCAATCGCTGGCGCAGGCGCTTCACCATCAAGACCTGCCCTTGTCCGCGTATGGGGTCGACTTGCCCGGCCACGAGCTCGTGGGCGAGCTGAGCGCGTTGCTTGACATCGAAGCGACTGCGCAGCGGATCGCGGAGGAAATTCGGGCGAACATCGATACCCCGGTGGTGTTGTGGGGGCATTGCGTGGGTGCGGCGTTGGCGCTCGCTGTCGAATGCGAGCTCGATAAAGCAGGCCATGCAGTGGCGCACGTGTTCATTGGGGGCAAGCTGTTGCAGTCCAGCGAAGAAGTGGAGGCTGGCATCGCCACGATGAGTGGCATGACGAATGCTGATGTGCTGTCCTGGATGGTCAGAGAGACCGGGCATACCGAATTGGCTGAGCTGGCAGCGTCGCATGCCGATCGCCTAGTCTCGTTATTCCGGCACGATTCCAGTACGGCGAACCGCTATTTGGCCAACATCGCTGCTTCGCGCGAACGGCGTTTGTTCTCTCTGACCGTTGTCTTCGCCGATGATGATCCGCTCACGAAAGGCTATCAGCAAACCTTCACGCGTTGGGAGTCAGTGTGCGATGAGCTGCGCATGATCCGCCTACCTGATGGCGGCCACTATTTCTGTCGTTCCCGTCCTGAAGAGGTGTCGCGTTTGATTGCCGATGCGCTCCGGGACCGCAGTGTCGCCATTTCTACCACCGCCTAAGCGAAACACGATGATGAACGTACATGATCTAGCGGCCGAAGACATCTTGGATCAGCGGCCCGGCTCACGATCGGCGCATCTTCGCGCTGGCGCGGCTGCATCGTTGCCGCTTCTTGCTTCGGCGTTTCCGATGGGTTTGGTCGGCGGCGCACTGGGAGTGGCAAGTGGACTTAGTATCGGCCAAACGACAGCGCTGGCCGCATTGCTCAATTCCGGCACTGCGCAGTTCCTCGCGTTCAAGCTCATTCAGGTTCATGCGGCGCCAGCCGTCGTGATTTGCACGAGCCTGACCTTGAGCTTGAGAATGGTGATGTACGGCCTTTCCCTGCGCGCAAAGGTACGGCAGCTGTCTACGATCTGGCGTGTCGTATTGGGCTTCGGTTTGATCGATGCCGTCTTCATGGTCATGACCGTGCCGGCGCATTCCGCCTACGCACCGCGGCGCTGGCGATGGTTTTATCTCGGCGTATCGGGTGCGATGTATGGCGGATGGATCCTGGCTACGGTTATTGGCGCATCGTTGGGCGAGACTATCGCAACCCACCTGCGCGCTGGATTGGATTTTCCGTTGGTAGCGGTATTCGGAGCGATGTTGGCATCGACGCTATCGAGTCGCAGCGCGATGACGGCCTGCACCGTGGCAGCCGTCGCTGCGCTGCTGACGTTGTCCTGGCCTTACCACATTGGGCTGCTCGTATCGACGCTTGTTGGCGTCGCGGCCGGGGCAGGCTTGGACAGGTTGATTTGTGTCCGAAAGACGGTAACAGAGGAGTCATGATGCTGTACACGTTGTTCGCTGCGCTCGCTTTGAGCACCTTCCTTCCTCGCTTTCTTCCGCTCACGTTGTGGCGGAACCGAGATCTTCCTGGCGGCGTGCGCGTTCTTCTTGGATATGTGCCGCCGGCGATACTGGCCGCGATCTTCGTGCCGGGCATCGTCGCGCCCGATGAAGTCATCAAACTCGATGCCTTCAATCCGTACCTCATCGGCGGCCTAGTCACCTTTGTGATGAT
Source organism: Trinickia soli (assembly GCF_002879855.1). Lineage (GTDB taxonomy): Bacteria > Pseudomonadota > Gammaproteobacteria > Burkholderiales > Burkholderiaceae > Trinickia > Trinickia soli. The sequence continues at coordinate 97,636 of NZ_PNYB01000016.1, forward strand.
GCGCGTCACGCAAAGGCTGCTGCTGTCCGTGATCGTCGGCGTTGCCGTCTTTTACGTCATGCTCAGATCGTTCGCCTTGATTTAACTGTTGTTCAGCTAATGCAAACCGAGGACGCAATGCCGAAATCTCTTACCTTTTTGACCCTTCCCGGGCTCTATAACTCCGGCGAGAAACACTGGCAAACGCATTGGGAGCGGCGCTTTTCGAACGTTCGACGGGTCGAGCAATCCGATTGGGACACCCCGCATTGCGATGATTGGGTCGAAACGCTCGAACGAGCCGTCTCCGAGTGTGGCGATGACGTTGTGCTAGTGGCGCACAGCCTGGCCTGTCCTTTCGTGAGCAAATGGGCGCAACGCTATCCGCGCGAGATCGCGGGCGCGTTCTTGGTCGGCCCCAGCGATATCGAGGCGCCGACCTACCCGCGCGGGACGACCGGATTCACACCGATCCCGCTCGAGAAGCTGCCGTTTCGTTCGATGGTCGTGGTGAGCAAAGGGGATGAGTTCGCGTCGCTCGAGCGAGCCCAGCAATTCGCCGATGCCTGGGGGAGTGAGTTGACCATTCTCGAGGGGCTGGGGCATATCGGCTCCGATGCCGATCTCGGCATGTGGCAGCAGGGCCTGTCTCTGTTGAACGGCTTCGCGGGCACATCCCTGCAGCCATGAATGTCCGCGTAGCTCCCGGCGCTCGGGATGTGTGTTTGCCTACCGTGCGGGAAATCGCACTTCCCGCGCTGTGGGGCATCCCGGGTATCCGACAGCGCATTGTCGCGTTGCCGACGGAGCCTGTGCTGACGGGCGAGGCAGCGCGCGAACGCGAGTTTCGGCTGGGTAGGGCGATTGCCGCACAGTTGCTGCTTGAGCATGGCAGCGCCACGGGCAGGGTGGGGGTTGGGCTAGATCGCTCGCCGCAATGGCCGCCGGGTTTCATTGGAACCATCAGCCATTCGCCGGCGCTGCTTGGCGTAGCGATCGCGCGGCGCGATGCAGTCGAGATGCGTGTTGCTGATGCGCCGGGACAATGCGGTATCGGTATCGATATTGAGCCCATCATCGAGGGTGCAGCCGTAGAGGACATTCGGCGATTTTGTCTATGCGAGGAAGAACGCGGTGTGAGGCGCCCCCTGTCGAGCCGAGAAGACGCGATGACCGTGACCGCCATTTTCTCGGCGAAAGAAGCACTGTTCAAATGCCTCTATCCCATCGTGGGGTCGTTCTTCGATTTCTGCGATGTCGTCATCGAGCTGAACCTGCAGGCGGCGGAAATCCGAGGGCAGCTAAAACGCGCGTTGTCCCCAGAGCTTCCAGTGGGTACCAGGGTTTTGGGGCGCTGCCGCTTTATCGAGCAGCATGTCGTCACCGCATTTGCTTGGCCATCTTCGGCTCTATTCGAAAACATTACCTATTTATGAAAAAAATTGTGGCGTTGTGCTTGGCGCTCAGTGTCGGCGCGCAGGCGAGCATGGCATGCACGACGATCATTGTCGGACGGAACGCGACCAACGATGGATCGATCTTAGTCGCGCGCAGCGTCGACGGCGTGAGTGGCAACGTTGCGGTGGACTACGTTTATCATCCGCCGCGTCGAAACGGCTATTTGTTGCGCAGCCAGTTGGAAAACCGCTTTTGGTATCAGATGCCCGCCAATTTGATGGGGTATACCGGGTCGCCGGACCATCGCACCAATGGCACCGGATTTGAAGAGTCAGGATTCAACGATGTTGGTGTCGGGGTATCCGCGACAGAGACGATCTTTAGCAACGAAGCGACGCTAAAAGTCGATCCGTATGCCACCGATGATGGCATCGTCGAGGAGGTCATTCCGACCATCATCCTGCCACAGGCCAAATCGGCACGAGACGGCGTTCAGATGCTGGGGCAACTGATCGAACGATATGGATCAGCAGAGGGGTTTGGTGTCGCATTTGTCGACAAGCGCGAAGCTTGGTATCTCGAGAACGCAGGCGGGCACGAATGGCTCGCGCAACGTATCCCTGACGACAGCTACTTTGTCTCGGCCAATCAGTCGAGACTTGGCGTGGTCGACCTGAATGACCGACAGAATGTGCTTTCGTCGCCACGACTCGCTCAATGGGCTGCGCAACATGGGTTGTACGGTGCGAAGCGAGGTCAGGCTTTCAACTTCCGGGAGATTTTTGGGCGCGATGAGCAGAAGGATGCGGGATACAACTATCCCCGGGTGGAATATCTACAGGGGCGGTATACGCACGCGCTTGCCGGCGTGCAACAGACGGCCAACCGTTTTCCGACCTTTGCGCGGCCAGATCATCTGCTCAGCGTCGCCGAGATCGAGAACAGCTTACAGAATCACTTTCAGGGAACCGCCCACGATCCATACGGCCGCGTCGATCCAGCTGCGACGACGCGTCCCATCTCTGTGTTCCGCACCTATCAGTCGCATGTCTTGCAGACGCGAGCTAACCTGCCGGCGCCGATTGCGAACGTCGAATATCTGAGCCTGGGCATGTCGGCGCTCAGCGTCTACGTGCCCTTCTACGAAGGCGCGTCGATACCGGCGTCATATCGGGGAGCCGGCGCAACAGCCGATGACCATTCGGCGTTTTGGACATTTCGCCGGTTGCAGACCCTCGCGATGCAGAACTTTCCGAAGTATGGTCCGCTGGTTCGACGTCGCTTCGATGCCTTCGCCGTGGAAATCGCGACGCGGCAAAAGACGTTCGAAACGCGTTACTCGCAGACGTACGCGCGTGATCCAAGTGAAGCGAAGCGGCTGCTCGACTCGTTTACAAATCAGACTGTCGATGAGGCTCTGCAGGCGGCAACGGAATTGTCCAATGAGATCATCAGCGACATGGCTCTGACCGTGAATAAGCAATTCAGCTTTGAGGGCGCGTAGGTCGTTCGCGACGCTGCGTAAATATGTTGCTGCTCGCGGCGGGAGAGGAGTAATTTCATTCGCAGTGAAACTGCGTCGCACGCCAACAGTTTTCATAAGCGCGAATTTAACCGCACCTAGAATCGGAAGCTGAACGAGCGCAGGCTTGTGTCCGCAACTACAACTCGCGGACGCAACCGATGACACAGAACGAAGTTGATTTCCTTCCGCTGCGGGTGACCGGCGTGACCGCGGCGGGCAAGCGCAAGTTTGACGCCGAGCGTAAGCGCAAGCTGATTGAAGCCAGCCTACAGCCGGGCGCGTCAATTGCCGGACTTGCGTTGAAGGCTGGCGTGAACGCGAACCGGCTGCATAAGTGGATTCAATTGCGCAAACGCGCGAATGCCGCGGCTGCGACGGCGAGCAACGAGCCGTTGCCATCGGCATTCGTGCCAGTCGTCACAGTCAACGAGGTGGCGCCGGTGCGCACGAATCCCGAGCCGGTGAGCGTGCGGCGAACGTCGCACAGATACGAATCGGCGAAGACAGCGACGCCGGCCCGGCTATCGGCGCAGTTGCCCAACGGCGTGACGCTGCAGTTCGAATGCGCCGCACACGATGGCGCTCTCGTGAAGGCGATGATCGAAGTGTTGGGGGCACGCTGATGTTCCGCTTCGACGCGGACCTGCAGATCTACCTGCACCGCGAGCCGATCGACTTCCGCGCCGGCATCAACAGCCTCGTCACGCTGGTCGAGCAGTCGATGCAGCTCGATCCGCTTGCGCGAGCCGTCTTCGCGTTCCACAATCGCAAACGCGATCGCGTGAAGCTTCTGCTGTATGACCGAGCCGGATTCTGGCTCCTATTGAAGCGATTCGAGAGCGGCTCGCTGGCCGATCTTGCTGCAATCGCTCAGCGCGGCATCTCGCTTGCGGAGCTCACGACGTCGCTTGAAGGAATCGACGTCGGAGTGCGCCGGCGCGTACGCGCTGTGAACGCAACGGTGGTCGCATGAATCGCGAGGATATGCCCATGAGCGGGTCGATCGCAGCGATAATGCTGACCTATGCAACCGCTCAACGTCCCCGCCTCGAAACAACCCTTGCCGATGGCATTGGGGGCGTGGAGCCTTCCCGAATTGCTCAACGCGATTGCGCAGCGCGATGCGACGATCGAGCGGCAGCAGTGCGAGATCGAACTGCTGCGCGAACGGCTCGAGGGGCAAAGCGAAGTGCTGGCCAAGACGCAGCAGGCGCTGCTCGAGATGCGGGCCAAACTGACCCATGCGCGGCAGGAGATGTTCGGGGCGAGCCGCGAGCGCATGAGCGCGTGGCAACTGGACATCTTCGATCAGGCGCACGAGGCACCGCTGCCGCCACAGCAGCCGGATCTATCGATTCCGGTGGAGGGGCATCAGCGCAAGCGTCGCAGCAAGGGCCGTCCGGCACTGCCCAGCGATCTGCCGATCGAGCGCGTCGTGCATCCGATGCCGGAACGGGAGCTGTCGCAATACGATCGGGTGACGGTGATCGGCGAGACAGTCACGCGCACGCTCAAGTACACCCCGGCCAAGATGTCGGTGGTCGAGCATGTGTGTCCGCGCTATGCGCTGGTGAAGAACGGCGTCTCGACGGTGCGCGGCACGACATTCCAAGCGTCCCCGCTGATGAAGAGCAACGCGAGCCCGGAATTGCTGGCACGCATCATCGTGGCGCACTTCGACTCGGGCCTGCCGTTCTACCGGCTGGAGGAAGAGTTCGCGATGCACGGGCTGCGCATTTCGCGCAATACGATGAGCGACTGGACGATTCGGCTCTCGAAGCTGATGTTGCCCCTGTACGAGGTATTCGCTCGGCAGTTGCTGAGCGCGCCGGTAATTTTCGGCGACGACACGCCGTTTCCGCAGTTGTGCAAACAACTGGAGCGCACCAAGACGGTCCGGCTGTGGGGGTATGCCAGTGCGGGAGCGATGTTGCGCGACGGTCAGTGGGTGAACGTTCCCAAGGTGATCTACTACGATTACACGTCGAGCCGGGCTGGCCGCCACCCGATGGCCCTGCTGGGCAACTACGCGGGCTATTTGCAGGCCGACGATTACTCGGGCTGGGCAGCGCTGTTTCGCGGCGGCAAGGTTCGGCACGTGGCTTGTCATGTGCATGCGCGCAGGATGTTCTACAAGATCTACCGGCTGCTTCGCAAGGAGTCGCCGCAGACAGCCCACGAGAGCGTGGCCGCGCAGGCGCTGGCGTGGATTCGCAAGCTCTACGAGATCGAGCGCACGTTGCGCGATGCCGATCCATCCGAGCGAAGGCGGGTACGGCAGCAGGAATCGGCGCCCGTTTTACGCGATTACCAGCTTTGGCTGCAGGCCAAGGCGGGCGAAGTGCTGCCCAAGTCGGCCCTGGGCCGGGCCATTGCCTATTCGCTGTCGAACTGGGAAGCGCTCACACGCTATGTGGACGACGGCAATCTGGCGATGGATTCGAACCTGATCGAACGGGCCATTCGCAGAGTGGCCATCGCTCGGAAGAATCATTTGTTCTTCGGTTCCGAGGCCGGTGGCAAGGCCGCGGCAGTGTTCTACAGCATACTGGCGACTTGTCGGGCCAACGGCGTGAACCCGTACGATTACCTGAGCGATGTGCTCGGGCGAATCAACGACCACCCGATCAATCGGATCGAGGAATTGGCCCCGTACAACTGGAAGCCCTCTGGCGTGGCTGGGTCGACATCGACCTTGGCGTCGATGTCGTCATTGCAGGTTGCGGGCTCAGCGACCCGGCACTGAACCGGGCTCGCGCATCAACTGGAACGAAACGATGGGCAAAGCAAGCGCGGGCAAGACCGAACGCAAAATCTCCGAAACGATCCTAGACTTCGGCGAGCCGCTTCTCTCCGAGGCCATCACTGAAGAGACGCCGATCGCCGTGGTGCGCGAGATATATAAGCTCGTGGTGCTGATCTGGAACGCGCACGTCGCGGCCAACTCTCGCGGAGGCGATCCCACCTATCTGCAGATGCTGCAGCAGATGGCCGCCTCGCCGCAGATGCCATCGGAAGCGCGTGACTGGATCGGCAAGCTCTCCAATCGCTGGCGGGAGAAGTTCGCCGACGCCAAGTACTGCGTCGGCCATTGGCACGTCAAGATCAAAGACGACGACACCCTGAGCTTCTACTGCGACGCCCGGGAAGCACCGCGGCGGTAGTCCATCTCGCGCACACAAGCCCCTCCAACGGCGACGACGTCGCCACGTGTCGGCGCCGCCGACAACCACTCTCCCCGACGGTACTGAAGTCTCCGCTAAATCGGCGGCATTCGCTACTGCGGGGATTCTCGGGCGGATACATAGCGACACCCATCCCACCGTTCCAGTGGGAAATTGCGAGTGCTGTGCTTGGCGCAATTCGGGTGACTATCTACCGGGCGCTAAGCGAACCGCGGCGCTAGTTGTTTCCCGAGGCGACTTGGGGACGCACGCTCCGCCTCGCCTTTGCGCTGTGCAACTGCAATCCGAGCGCTTTAATTACTTTGAGTATGGTGCCCAAGCTTGGATTGCCCTCGTCGGACAATGCCTTGTAGAGTCCGTCACGCGAAATGCCTGCCTCGCGAGCGACTTGTGACGTGCCAAGAGCGCGCGCGATGACGCCCCCTTGGAGACCCTACGCGCATAGTTGCCCAAAACGACACTTCAGTCACGCCGCCCGCTCGGACAGCCGATCTCCCGAAGGAAACCGGCATCGCCGTTAAGCGTCGTTAATTCGTCGCTGTATCCCGCTTACGCGGTGACATTGACGGTGCCGCCGACCATCTGGCCGTTGGCATTCATCACCGGCCGCGACGCCGCGGCGGCAATGGCTTGGCTACCGCCATCGTCGCCGTCTCCGTCGTGATCGGGACCGACTTCGCGTGCTTCGTTTCCCCCGGAAGCATAGTGGGCGGACTGCGCCGCCAAGCTCATCGCATTGGCGTTGATGGGTGAGAGGGTCATGCGTGGACCTCTTGAGTGTCAGTGGATCGTTGATGGCAACCCAACGTGCCTGCCCGGTCTAGTGGCAGTTGTGCGCACGAACGGCACTGCCATGATGAACTGCCAACATTAAGGCTTCCTGATGGCCAGGCCGCCCGGCCGATCCCCATCACCCCACCATAGCCACTGAATCGCCCCTCCTGCCTGCCACGCGGCGCCAGGTAGGAGGGGCGATATCGCGCCTCCGCAGGCTTGGTCAAAGAGCAGCGACAATTAAAATACATAGGGTAAACCAGTAAAGTCTGACTTCATCCGCGACATCTAAAGGCGGTCCGGTTCGATCTGCCGATCATTCGTCTTGCCCGCCTCGGCCAGACCGGTGCCGCAGCGCGAGGCCCGAACGCTCAATAGCGGGCGGAACGCATATGTTACGATTGAATACATTCTGTCCCAAAAATGGGCGCGGCAGGGCTGCCGGTTCGTGGAAGCCGACTGTGCGGGCTCGTCGGCACCAGGGCTCGTGCTCGGTGCGGTGACTCTCCGGCAGGGACACGGCGCGACGCCGACGGGCGCATGGGGCGTGCTCGCCGGAACCGGCGCGGCGCCGGGCGGCGCTGCTCCAGCCAATCAAGCTGCGGCACGGGCACGGGTTCGGCGAACCGCATGGCGACGATAGGGTCGCTTGGTCATGCTCGACACGCATAGGTATCGCATTCGTCCCACGAGCTATGTCAACCCGTTCATCCAGCATGAAATCAATATGGGGATCCAGTGAGTCGTCTGGTTATCGTTTCAAATCGTGTTGCCGATCCGGGCAAAGCCGCGGCGGGAGGCCTTGCGGTCGCAGTTAAGGAAAGTCTGCAGCAGACGGGTGGTCTTTGGTTTGGTTGGAGCGGAAAAATCCGTGAAGAGACGCCTGACAGTGCGGATCACGGTGACGTCAAGTTGGAGGCGGTAGGCAACGTACAACTCGCTACCATCGATCTGAGCCAGCAGGACTACGACGCGTACTACCTGGGGTATGCCAACGGGGTGTTGTGGCCGGTGTTTCATTACCGGCTCGATCTCGCGAACTTCGACGTGCAGTTCGCCGCTGGATACCGGCGCGTCAACCGGCTATTCGCCCATAAGCTGTTACCTTTACTACGGCCCGATGACGTCATCTGGATTCACGACTATCATCTGATCCCCCTCGCGGCAGAATTGCGCGCAATGGGGTGCGGCAATCGGATCGGCTTTTTCCTGCATGTTCCCGTGCCGCCGCCCTTGATTATGGCGGCGATACCGGAACACGAATGGCTGATGCGTTCGCTGTTTGCCTATGATCTCGTCGGCTTCCAGAGCGAAGCCGATGTGACGCATTTTGCGCGCTACGTGGAATCGGAGGCCGGCGCCGAGTGCTTGTCGGACGGTAGTCTTCGGGCGTTCAATCGTACTCTGCGTGTGGGGGCGTACCCGATCGGTATCGACGTCGACGAATTCACCAAGCTCGCCAATGCGCGGGACGGGGTCGACATGTTCCTGCGGATGCGCGAAGAGTACTCGCGGCGCCGCCTGCTGCTCGGTGTCGACCGGCTCGACTATTCCAAGGGGCTGCCGCAACGTGTCCATGCGTTTCGGGAACTCCTTGCCACCTACCCCGAGAATCGCGGCAGCGCGACGTTGATCCAGATTGCCTCGCCAAGCCGCGAGGACGTTGGCGCCTATGACGACCTGCGTCGCCAGATGGATAGTCTGTGCGGCGAGATCAATGGCGATTACGGCGAACTGGACTGGATGCCGGTGCGTTACATTCATCGCAATGTCGCTCGGAAGCGGTTGCCCGGCTTGTATCGCGCAAGCCGCGTTGCGCTCGTGACGCCGCTGCGCGACGGGATGAACCTGGTCGCCAAGGAGTTCATTGCCGCGCAGGATCCCGCCGACCCGGGCATGCTGGTGTTATCGCGGTTCGCTGGCGCCGCGGAGCACTTGAAGGAAGCACTGCTGGTGAACCCCTATGACACGCAAGGGACGGCACACGCGATTCAGCGCGCACTGACAATGTCCCTGGATGAGCGAGTCAACCGCCACGCCGCACTCATGAGTCGAATCCGCCAGTTCGATGTCCACTGGTGGAGCTCGGGTTTCTTGGCCGCACTGGAACATGCCGGTCTGCGCGAGGACGCTGGGTGTGCCGCTTGAATTCGGGGCGAACCCGTACGCGCGCCGTTCGAAGGCGAGGTTTCGGGTCCTTCAGGCCCTTCCGTATCAGCCACCAATTGACAGGATAGCTGGTGTTTGCCGCTATGGCATCAGCACCTCAGCAGCCCGCGTTCCCGGCTCGGTCACCGATGGAGTTGGATCGCGGCGCGGGCGCCGGGACTGCCCGTGGCGACCGGACAGCCGGGCCGGCAGGCCCGGGCCGATGAAACGAGGCGCCGGGCTCGCCGGCCTCAGGTCGCGGGCGCTTGCGAATAAAGCTCGTTGGCCGTGAGCTCGTTGGGCGAGACATTGAGAATGTGCATGGTCCTCGCGGCGATCTTGGCGAAGGCCGGCCCCGAGACCGCGCCCCCGAAGTGCGAGCCCTTGCTTGGCCGGTCGATCGAGACTGCGATGATCACGCGAGGCGCGCTCGCTGGCACGATTCCGACGAAGGACGCGCGATACTGGCTGTGGTCGTAGCCCTTCGCGGTCCAGCGGTATGCGGTGCCGGTCTTCCCGGCGACCGTGTAGCCCGCGACCTGCGCCTGTGGCGCGGTGCCGTCTTTCGACACGACGCTTTCAAGCATCGCGAGCACCTCGCGCGCGACGCGCGCCGAATAGATGCGCCGGCCATGGACGCGCGCGGCGCCGCGCTCATGAATCGTCGCGGGAACGAATACGCCGTCGTTCGCGAAGATGGTGTAGACCTGCGCGAGCTGCAGCAGCGAAGCCGACAGGCCGTAGCCATACGACATCGTCGCCTGGTCGATGCGCCGCCAGTGCTGATACGGGCGCAGGTTGCCAGCCGCAGCGCCGGGTAGCCCCGCAGAGGGCGCACGTCCCAATCCCACCGCGCGGAAGTTGCGCCACATGTCGCGGGGCTTGAGCTGCAGCGCGATCTTCGTGGTGCCGACGTTGCTCGATTTCTGGATCACCTGAGAAACCGTCAGCACGCCGAAATCCGCATCGTCGTGAATCACCGCGTGGTCGAGCCGCAAGCGGCCGCCGTCGGTGGTCACGATGGAATCCGGCGTTACGACTCCGCGCTGGAGTGCAAGCGCGATCGTCAGCGGCTTGAGCACAGAGCCCGGCTCGAAGACGTCCGTTACCGCGCGGTTGCGGATCTGTCGGCCGCTGCGCGCGGCGTTGCGATTCGGATCGTAGGTGGGCCAGTTCGCCATCGCGAGGATTTCGCCGGTATGCGCGTCGAGCACGACGGCGGAGCCCGCTTTCGCGCCGGAGCGCCGCACCGCATTGCGCACCGCCTGGAAGGCGGCGAACTGGATCGACCGGTCGATGGACAGCCGGATGTTCCGGCCCGGCTTCGGCCCGACAAAATTCAGCGTATCGATGATCTGGCCGCGCGCATTGCGCAACACGCGCCGGTTGCCATCGATGCCCGTGAGGAAGCGGTTGTCGACACGTTCGATGCCTTCCTGGCCGTTGCCGTCGACGCCCGCGAACCCGGTCACCTGCGCGGCGATCTGGCCTTCCGGATAGAACCGCCGATAGTCACGCTCGGCATAGAGGCCCGGTATGTCGAGCCGCATCGCGGCGTTCGCGGTCGCGAGCGGCACCTGGCGTCGCAGATACGCGAACGTGCGATGCTCGCGATACACGTCCTCGACGCGGCCGCTGTCGATACCGAGCAGAGCGGCCACCGACGCCAGTTTATTCCGCGCGACGCTCGGCACGTCACGCGCATCCACCCAAAGCGCACGGGTAGGCAGACTCATCGCGAGAATGTGGCCGTTGCGATCGAGAATGCGGCCGCGCGCCGCATGCACGGTGAAGTCGCGGATCTGGCGAATATCGCCCTGAAGTTGGTAGAAGCCGTCGTTGATGCATTGCACCCAGAAAGCGCGTGCGATCAATGCGAGGAAGGCCAGCGCGAATGCCGCGCCCAACAGCGCCGATCGTAATCGGAATCGCAGGTAGAGGTTTTCGCCCAGCACTTCCGATTGCTTGAAACCATGCGTGTTGCGCGGCCGGTTCATGACGTCGGGGCGTCCGGCGTGCCGTCCGCTCCATCGCCCGCATCCGGATCGAGACACCCGCGCACCATGGACCAGTAAAGCGGGCCGACACGGCGCCTGCGGAAGTATTCGACACGCGTGTACCGTCCGCCCGGCACCACGCGCAGACCGATCGGCGCTCCGTTAAACAACGATTCGGCACGCAGCGTGATCGCTCCGGCGCGTTCGCCGCGACGCAAACGCCGCGTGCCCTGTTTCCAGCGATGCGCCACGCAACCCGCGACCGCTGACGCGGAAATGCTGGATTTCGCGGTGAAGACCGGCGAGAGCGAGAAGACGCTTTCGCGGCGCGAACACGCCACGAGCAGCAGGCAAAGTGCCGCTGCAATTGCCATGTGCCAACCGTTCATTGGTGTCTCCCGATGCAATGCGGCCCGATGTCGCAACCATCGATGGGATCGCGTCACAGTGCGACATAAAGGGCCATCCGCCCGAACCCGGGCAAGCTTGCTCGACGCCGTCCACGCGGGCGGCAGTTCAACGATGGCGGCCTTCGAGCAACCAGCGCCGCAGATCGATGGCGTCCTGAAAGTGCGCCTGAGGGGACGGGTCGCCTAGCAGCACGATCAGTATCATGTGTCCATGCACGCGCGTCATGACGATCAGGCAGTGTCCCGCCTCGTTGGTGAAGCCCGTCTTTTGCAAAGCGACGTGCCACGCGACATAGTGCACCAGCGGATCCGTGTTGTGATACATCAGCGGTCCCGCGCCGCCCAGCACGAGCTTCCGGTGCGATGTCGAATACAGGCGTATCCGCCGGTATCGGTACGCGGCGCGCGCGAGTCGCGTCAGGTCCCGCGCGGTCGACACATTGTGCGGCGACAGCCCGGTCGGATCCACGAAGCGGCTGTGCCGCATCTGCAGGCGTCTCGCCTTGCGATTCATCGCGCGCACGAATCCGGCCCGCCCGCCCGGATAGTCGCGGCTCAGCGCGAACGCCGCGCGATTCTCCGACGACATCAGCGCGATGTGCAGCATCGTGCGCCTGAGCAGCAGCGAGCCGACCGGCAGGCGTGAGCGCGACCACTTGAGCCGGTCGACGTCGGCGTTCGTGATGCGCGACGGCCTGATGAGCGAGCGCTTCGAGTCGACGACCACCATGGCCGTCAGGAGTTTCGTGAGGGACGCGATGGGCAGGCGCCGGTCGGGATGCTTCGCATAAAGCGTGCGTCCGGTCGCGAGATCGACCACCATCGCAGCGCGTGCGAGCACCGCGGGGCGGGGCCGACGGCGGTGCGAGTGTGCTCGCGCGCGCGCGAACGCGTGATCGGCGAAGGCGAACGGCAAGGTGCACAGTGCGACGAACAGAATCGGCCACAGGCGCATCGTTCTCGCGCTCAAAACAGCGCGGCGAGGCGATTCGCACGCTGCGCGAAACGCTTGCGGTCGCTGCCGTGCAGCGGTGTGCCGCCGGGCAGGCTCACGGTGAGCGGATTGCGCGCGACGTCGGCGACGCGTACTTCGTAGTGCAGATGCGGCCCCGTTGCCCAGCCGGTCTTGCCGACGTAGCCGATCACTTCTCCGCGCCGCACGTGCGTGCCCCGATGCAGCCCGCGGGCGAAACGCGACAGATGTGCGAACGCCGTTTGATACGGTGGCACATTGTCGATCACGATGATCTTGCCGTAGCCGGTTTCCCAGCCGATATACGAGATCGTGCCGCGGGCGGTCGCGTGAACCGGGGTGCCTATCGGCGCGGCGAGATCGACACCGTCATGGCTTTGCCATTGATGCGTGACGGGATCGAGACGGCGTGCGGCGAAATTCGACGACACGCGCGTGAACGCAAGCGGATAGCGCGCGAACGCCGGCGCACCCGATCGGCCGTTGGCCCTGTAGTAGAACGGCTTACCCCGCAGATCGCGATGCAGGAACAAATCGTGATCGGTGTCGCCATGCGAGATGCGCACCGCGAGGGGCATGTTGTCCGTGGCCTGCGCGTTGCTGGCGGGATCGATGGCATGGGCGGGCGGCATCACGAGGCTGACCGTGTCGCCCTTGCGCAGATCGCGGCGAAAATCAATCTGGCCTGCGAACGCGTGCGCGAGCAACGCGGTCACGCCCGCATCGACGCCTAGGCGCCGCATCGCTTCGGCGAAACTCGAATCGATGGTCACGGATCGGGCGACCGGACCGGACGGCTGGGCGGGCGGGCCGGCTGCGGGCGAACGACCGGAAGGCGCGTCGTTATAGAGCGTGCCCGCAGATGAGGCCGCGTCCGGGCGCGCCGCGCGCAGCGCATCGGCGTCATGCGCAACAGGCGACGGCCCCGCGGCGGACGGCATATCGTCGTCCGGACGGGAGCCGCGTCTGGGCGGCGAGAGCATGAAGGCGACGCAAGCTGAACTGAACGCGCAAATGAGTAGGGCTTTGCCGATGCGCGTTGTGGGCACGACGAGTGCAGGTAGGGCCATGGATGACGACGGAAAAAACGGTGAGCGGAGCGGCGACGGCCTCGGGGGGGGCCAGTCTTCGGCGATCGCGTCCGGTTCGGGAGCAGGAATGCTTACGAAGACGAAATTTGCGCGGATGCTGGTGCGCGTGGCGGCGGCAGCTATTCGCGCTGCACGTGCAGGACATCGCCGGGAAGCGAATGCCATGTGAAGTCGGGTGAAGAACGTACGTCGGACATCGAGCAGCGCGCCGCCAGGGGAAATCTTCGGGAAGGGCTTACCGTAGATAGCGACACTTAAGCGAAACTTAAAAGGCGCTCGGTATTTCGCGGAAGATTCGCCGGGAAGCCTCATCGAGAAAGCCGCCCGCTCGGGGACGAGATCGAGGCGACAACGGAAAGAGGCGTCGAGCAACGTATGCGCTCCCGCTAGCACTGCCGCTGCGGCGAGGTAACGCGCGCTTGAGAGGGGAGTGGGCGCGAGTCCGGGCGCACGCCCTCGCCAGTCGATGCCGCCGACCGTTCGTCGGCGAGCCCGGTGCTTGGCCGCGCGCTGGAAAGCAAGTCCGCTCCGGCTCCGGGCGACAGGTGGACCGTGTGCGTCGGGAAGGCGAAACTCAGGCCCGCGCGATAGAGCCCGTCCATGAGATCGAGATTGATGCGCTGTTGCACGTCCATGTAGAGGTTGTAATCCGGGTCGGTCACGTAATACACGACCTCGAAGTCCAGGGAACTGGCTCCGAAGGCCTTGAAATGTGCGCGGTCGAAACGCGTATTGCCGGCATGTTCCACCGCCTGCTTGACGAGCGCGGGAACGGCCTTCAATTGCTCGGTCGTGGCGTCGTAGGTGACGCCGAACCCGAAGAGGATGCGGCGTTCCTTCATTCGCTTGTAATTGTGGATCGTGTTCTTCAGCAGCGCGGTGTTGCCGCAGACGATCTCCTCTCCGTTCAAACTGCGAATCCGCGTGGTCTTGAGCCCGATGTGCTCGATACTGCCCGCAATGTCGTTGAAGACGATGAAGTCCCCTATCTCGAACGGCTTGTCCAGGCCGATGGCAAGCGACGCCAGCACGTCGCCGAGAATGTTCTGCACCGCGAGGGCGACCGCCACGCCGCCGACGCCCAAGCTGGCGACGAACGCTGTAATGTCGACGCCCATGTTGGCAAGGATCGCGAGGACCAGGATGGTCCACAGCAGCGTGCGCGTGATCCACGCGCCCATGGTCGTGATGACCGGATTGTGCGCGATCGCGCCTTGAGGGCTCAACCGTTGCTGAGCCCATAACGTCACTGCGCGGTTCAGCCATGACGCTATCTGGAAGCCAATGACCAAAAACCACAGATGATCGAGCCGGTTGCTCCACTTGTCCGGGATCGAGAGAAAGTTCGTGCCCGTGAGCAGGGCGGCGGCGACGAGCGTCAGCCGGTTGGTGCCTTTTAGCAGCAGCACCAGGATGTCATCGAACCGGGTGGACGTTCGTTCGGCGATTGCAGCCAGCCGAGCCACGACCAGCCGGAGGACCCAGCTAAGCGCCAGGTAGGTAACAAGCGCCGCAGCGATTGCGTAGGACCACTCGATGGCCGATATCCCCAAGAATGCGTTGAGATCCAACCATTTCATCTGTTTTCCCCTTGGTTCTTTAATTGAGCGGCGCAAAAACGGCGGACGCCGCACCGCTTGGTAGGGGTACGTTCGTGAACGGGCGATTTAGTTCCCCGGAACGTACGTTCCGTTCAAGTCGGAATGCATAGCGACGGCGCCGGTGCTTTTCGACCAATTGACGTGCCGACGTTCAAGCTGCGCGCGCACGACCTCCGTGAACTGGAGGATTGATATGTTCACCGGCCATCTGATGCGCCAGCGCGATGTCTCTCTGCTGAGCTGTCCTGTGACCGCCTCAAACCTGCCCCAAATACCGCAACAGCTTCGTCACCATCACGACCACCGTCATGGCGAGCAGCAGAAAGAACAGAGCAAGCGGCAGCAGCACGTGAATCGACACAAAGCCCGCCAGCCCCATCATCGCCGACGACACGAGCAACAGCGCGCAGCCCAGAATCGCGCTCGTCAAACCGGCGATATGGGGGAACAGCGAGTTGCCCTTGGCCATCAGCGTCGGGTACATCCCACCCGCGCACAGCCCCATCACGAGCACGGGCACGGCGAGCGTCCAAACCCGCAGGCCCACTGTCAACGCAAGCACGACCATCACGATCGATGCAGCCACCATCACGCGCGACCCGATGCGCAGCCGCATTTCCGCACTCGGCAAGCGCGGTCCATGCAGACGATTCGACAGCCCGCCGAGGAAGTACATCAACCCGATGCCGAGCGCCAGATAGCCGAAGTACGTCGGCTGCTCGTGCAGCGTGTTCTGCACCATGAACGGCCCGACGATATTGAACACGAGCAGGATGCTGTAACACAGCCCCTGTGCAAGAAAGCAGCTTTGAAACACCGGATTCGACAGCACCATCGCCGTGTTCTTCAGCAGCGTGCGCGGCTCGAGACGCACCGGTGACGGCAGCGTCTCACGATAGCGCCAAAGCACGCCCAACATGGCGAGCGAATAAACGAGCAGGAAGACGAGGCACGCTTTCCATCCGAACAACGTTTGCAGATGGGCCCCGATCACCGGAGCGATGATCGGCGCAAGCCCCCACGCGATCGCCATGTAGGTGAACGCATGTATCAACGCCTGGCCCGCGAAGGAATCGGTGATGATCGCCTTCGCCAGCAGATTCGTCGCCGCAATGCCGAAACCCTGCAAGCAGCGCGCAAGAATGAACGTTTCGAGGTTCGGCGCCGCCAGCGACAACGCACAACCGATCGTGTAGACGATGAGACCGAATGCGAGCACGCGCTTGCGGCCATAGGCATCGGCGATCGGGCCGAAGATCAATTGCCCGAGCGCGTAAGCTGCCATGTAGCCCGACACGCTCGATTGAATCGCCTGCGGCGACGTCCCGAAGTAACGCGCCATCGCGGGTAGCGCCGGCACGTAGATGTCGATCGCCAATTGCCCCGCGGAGGAGAACAAGCAGATCATAAACAGCAGAAAGCGCGGCGAGTTCGGGCGCCGCACGATAGCGGCAACGCGGTCGGAAATATCGGGAGTCATCACGGGGTCGGAAGCGGGGCAGGTTTCCGCCGGCGCTTTTGGCCAGCGGCCGCGGACATAGAATTGCCAGCTATTGTAGTGAGTCGCGGGCAAGCCTGCTCTCGACGTGCACCTGACGCCTCGCGACGTTCAGCCGTCCGTCCGTGCCGCCATACTACGAAACACCAGAGGCCGTTCCTCGACGCTCGTCACCCGACGAGCGAACTTCACAGCCCGCTCCACCTCCCCGTGATGCGGCGACTTCGCACATACGGGATCAGCCGCACGCGCATCCCCCGTCAGCAAATACGCCTGGCAGCGGCACCCCCCATGGTCGACTTCGCGTTCGTCGCAGGTGCGGCACGGCTCGCGCATCCAGGCTTCCCCCCGAAACGCGTTGAACCCGGCGCTTTCGTACCAGACCTTCTCCAGCGACATTTCCCCCACGTTCGGCAAGTCCAAGCCCGGTAACGACCGCGCCGCATGACAGGGCAACGCGGTGCCGTCCGGCGCTACGCCAAGGAACACCGATCCCCAACCGTTCATGCATGCCTTGGGCCGCTGCTCGAAATAATCGGGCACGACAAACAAAATCCGACATCGCGTCCCGATGAGTTTCCGATAGCGGTTGACGGTCTCTTCTGCTTCGCGCAATTGCTCCGCAGTCGGCAGCAACTGATCGCGATTGAGCAACGCCCACCCGTAATACTGCGTATTGGCCAGTTCGAGATACTCGGCGCCGAGATCGAGCGCCATGTCGATAATCTGGGCGACGTGCGGCAGGTTATAGCGATGGAGCACGCAATTGAGCACCATCGGGTAGCCGTGCCCTTTGATCAAACCCGCCACCTTGCGCTTCAGTTCGAACGTGCGCGTACTCGACAGGAAATCGTTCAACTCGCGCGTCGAATCCTGAAACGAGAGCTGAATGTGATCGAGGCCCGCTTCTTTCAAGGCAGCAATGCGGGCCTCGTTCAAGCCGACGCCGGACGTAATCAGGTTGGTGTAATAGCCAAGCCCGCGCGCATGCCCCACCAGCGTTTCGAGGTCGTCGCGAACGAGCGGCTCGCCTCCGGAAAACCCGATCTGCACCGCACCCAACGCACGCGCTTCGCTGATCACGCGCAGCCATGTCTCTGTGTCGAGTTCCGGCCCGTGACGCGCGGCGTCCACGGGGTTGTAGCAAAACGGGCAATGAAGCGGACAACGGTACGTGAGCTCGGCAAGCAGCCACAGCGGGGCGGAGGCGGCAGGGGTGGCGGTCTGATTCATGGCCCTTTGATGTCCGATGACGCGCGACGATCAGTCCACCCAACCGCGCTGTCGCGCATGGTCGAGAAACCGGTAGACGTCCGATGCAAGATCCGACGCGTTAAATAGATGTTCGAGCTCGGTGATGATTTCGTCGAGCTCGCGCGTGCCGTCGCATCGCACGAGTATTTGCCCCGCGCTCGGATTGAGCTTCACCATGCCTTCGGGATAGAGCAGCACATACGCGTCCTGCGCATCTTCCCATTGCAGCCGGAAGATCGGGCGAAGACGAGGGCGCAACGGCGCGCCGCCGGTAGCGTTGGGGTACGTCATGTCGCACACCCCCTTTCGATCGAATCGAGCATGGACCACAAGACGTCGAGCTTGAACCGCAGAATCTCGATGGCGCGTCGCTGTGCGGCCGGCGTGGTGAAGTAATCGAGCGTGACTGCAAGCCCATGCTCGACGTCGCGTTGGGCCAGCGGAATCCGACTCCGAAAATACTGAAGGCCTTCTTGCGCGATCCAAGGGTAGGCCTCGGGCCAGCCGGCGAGTCTGTCCTTGTGAATCTGCGGCGCGAACATTTCGGTCAACGACGAGCAGACGGCTTCCTGCCAAGGCGCGCGGCGCGCGAAATTCACATAAGCGTCGACGGCGAATCGCACACCGGGTACGACGTGCGTGAGCGACCACAGCGCTTCGCGCGAAACCCCCACGGCCTCGCCCAGTCGCACCCACGCTTCGATACCGCCTGCATCGTCGCCGTGGCCGTCATGATCGAGGATGCGTTGCACCCAGAGGCGACGGGTTTCGCGATCGTCGCAATTGGACAAGATCGCCGCGTCCTTCAGCGGAATGTTGATCTGATAGTAGAAGCGATTCGCGACCCAGCTGCGGATTTCATCCGGCGAGCAACGACCGCTGTTCATGCGGACGTTGAACGGATGATGAATATGGTAGCGGCTGCCGAGCGCGCGCAACTGCGCCTCGAATTCCTCGCGCGGCCAAGGTGCTTCCTGTGTTTCGATCAACGGGGCGGCGTGCATCGGCATGTCGTTCACGGCTATACCTGTAGTTCCATCCCGTCTTCCGCGATCTCGATACCGTGCTCACGCACGATGGCGTACGCGTCGGATCGAGGGTCGAGAATCGGGTTCGTGTTGTTGATATGAATCAGCACTTTGCGCGTGGTGCCGGGCAGCGAGTCGAGTAGCGAGAGCATGCCCGGTTCGCCGTTCGCACCGCATTGCGCCAGATGACCCATGTCGGCGGCCCGCTTGCCCGATAAGCCCAGATCGATCATTTCCGTATCGGTCCAGAACGTGCCGTCCACCAGCACCAGCCGCGCCGAGCGCATGGCCGCGAGAATCGATGGCGACGTGCGCGCAAGCCCCGGCGCGTAGAAGGTCGTGGCCGCCGTCGCTACGTCTTCGATTACAAAGGCGACGTTATCGCCGATCACCGGCGCCGCGCGATGCGGCGAATAAGGCGGCGGCGCGCTTTCTATCTCGATCGCCGTGAAGCGCAAACCCGCGAGCGGCGCAATGGCGAACGGTACGCCGAGTGCGATCGCATGTTCATCGACGCCGCAGTAGTGCCCGAGCAACGGGATGAGCGGGAAGGCGCGCGACAGATCGTCGAGCACGGGTTGCGTGGCATAGAGCGGCAACGGCGTCGTACGCTCGCGCAACATGACAAGACCGGTCACGTGATCGATCTGCGCATCGCACAGCGCGACGGCGGCAATGCCGCTGTCGCGCAGCGCGCGCGCCGGCTGCAGTTCGGCATGTGCGCGCAACTGAGCCAGCAAATCGGGCGAGGCGTTGAACAGCACCCAGTCGTCGCCGTTATCGCTGACCGCGATCGACGACTGCGTGCGTGGCTTCAGTGGGCTCGTGCGCGAACGGGCTTGCGCACAGTTCGCACAATTGCAATTCCATTGCGGCAGGCCGCCACCGGCGCCGGAGCCGAGAACCTTGATCAGCATGACGATGCCAGGGTCCGGTCGCCACGCACGAAGAAGCCTGCTTGCCTCTCCCTGCGCGGCGCCGACCCGCTCCTTAGCGGTTGGCGATGTACATCGTGATTTCGAAGCCGAAGCGCAGGTCGGTATAAGCAGGCGTAGTCCACTGCATGATTGTCTCCTTGTGGGGATAGTCGATGGAAAGGCAAACCGCGGTCGTTGCTGCGGTGATAGGAAGCAAGCAAGCGGCATGCCGAGCCACACGTGATGGCGAAGGAAGCGGCGGATGACGCAGTCGGCGAGCGTCGTGTCGGTGCACGGCGTGAGATCGGGGGTGTCGGCCCGTGTGTGGGATGCTGCGTGCGCACTCACGCGCGTGACAGTGTTTCATTCGGCGACAGCGGTGTCGCAAAATGCGACATGACCGGACGCTCTGTGACAGGCCGCGCGGGTCAGTAGGCGCCGCGCCCGAGATGGCACGCGTCGCTGCTCTGTCCCGCGCGGGCAATCGCGCCGGTCAGTCCTCTGTGCAGCGCTTGTTGGCGGACGTGACCGGCATGTTGCGATAGATGGTGGCGCGCGATACGCCGAGT
This sequence comes from Trinickia soli, assembly GCF_002879855.1. Classification (GTDB taxonomy): domain Bacteria; phylum Pseudomonadota; class Gammaproteobacteria; order Burkholderiales; family Burkholderiaceae; genus Trinickia; species Trinickia soli. Next base: position 117,983 of record NZ_PNYB01000016.1, read on the forward strand.
GCGCGCGCCGTGGCAGAAACGTTGCCGCCGTGGCGGGCGAGCGTGGCTGCGATTGCCTGGGCCGCCACGTCCTGCAGCCGCGCACCCGATCGCGCCGCAACCGGGGCTTCGCTCGCGCCGGTCGATGGCGCCTCGCCACCGACGGCCGATTGTTCGTCGGCCTTGCGCAAATCGTCGAAGAAGTCGTCGGGGAGGTGCTCGCGGCGGATTTCACCGTCGTCGTCGACCATTGCCGCGGCCGTGCGCAGCAGATTCCCGAGCTGACGGAAGTTCCCCGGCCATGTGCATCGCTCGAAGAGGGTCATCACGTCGGGCGCGACCGAGAGGCGTTGCCCATCGCCACCTGTCAAAACTTCGCTCTCGAGCATTGTGCCGATGACCACGGCCAGATCCTTGCGTTCGCGCAGCGGCGGAAGCTTCACGACGAGGCCGTTCAGGCGGTAGTAGAGGTCATCGCGAAAGCGGTGTTGCGCAATCATCTCGCGCAGGTCGCGGTGCGTCGCGCAGACGACCGCGATGTCGACAGGAATCGACTTCGCCGAACCCAGCGGGTTGACGATACGCTCTTGCAGAACCCGCAGCAGCCGCACTTGCAACGGGTACGGCATGTCGCCGATTTCATCGAGAAACAGCGTGCCGCCGTGAGCTTGTACGAGCTTGCCGACCGCACCTTTGCGGCGAGCGCCCGTGAAAGCGCCTTCCTCGTAGCCGAACAGCTCCGATTCGATCAGCGTCTCGGGAATCGACGCGCAGTTGACGGCGACGAACGGCCCCGACCGGCGCGGCGAATCGTTATGGATCGCTTGCGCGAGCAGTTCCTTGCCGGTACCCGTTTCCCCGGTGATCAAGACAGGAATGTCCTTGCCGATGACCTTGCGCACTTTGGCAATGACGGCGGCAATCTGAGGATCGCCCGTGTCGAGCGACGCGAGGCGCAGCGGCCGTGCCGAAGACGTCGTTGCCGTCCCCGTGCCTGCATACGCTTCGGCGGCGCTCTTATCGCGACGCGCGTCGGTCTGCCCGGCCGCACTGGAAAGCGTCATGCGCCGAAACGTGACGTTCGCGCAAACGACGGCGCCGCTGTGCAGGTTCAGCGAGAACGGCGCGTCGCGGCTCGTGCGCATGCGGTCGATCAGCTGCGCGCTCGTCAGCCCGAATAGCGACGACAGCGTGTGTGCACGCAGCGCGGCGAGCGGCATGCCGAGCTGGAATTGCGCGCTTCGGTTGGCCGACAGAAAGCGCCCGTCGCCCGTGAACGCGGCGATGCCTTCCATCAGCGTGCCGAGGAATTCGGGCCGGCTGTGGAACGCAACCTGTAGCGTGTCGCGGAAGGTCCAGGCGAACAGATGATTTTCGATCATCTGCACCGACATCTTCGCAAGCGCCATCGTGTGCTGATGGTAGCTGCGGTAGTCGCCGGTCACATCGAGCACGCCGATCAGGTCGCCGTACGGATCGAGGATCGGCGCACTGGAGCAGGTCAGGAAACGGTTCGCTTCAAGAAAATGCTGATCGCCGTGGACGACGGTCGGGCTGCCTTCGGCCAGTGTCGTGCCGATCGCGTTCGTGCCTTGCTTTTCCTCCGACCATTGCGCGCCCGGGCGCAGGGCCACTTTCTCCGCGCGTTCGAGAAAGTCGTCGTCGCCGATCGAATGCAGAATCAGACCTTGCGCGTCGGTCAGCACGACCATGCTTTGCGTATTGACGATCTGCTCGCGCAGCGTCTCCATCACGGGCATCGCGTGCGCACAGAGGATGCGGCTCTGCTCCACCCGCAGCGACAATTCGGTCGCGGGCAGGACGTCGTAGTCCGGCCTCGTGCACGTGCTGAGGCCATAGCCCTCGGAGCGTTCGTGGGCCTTTTGAATACAGGGCGTGAGCCAGCTCGATTCGCCGGCCGCAAGCGATTGCGGCGGACGATGAACAAGGTTGCGCATTGTCTCCTCCAGGGCGAGCGTCGGCACGTGGCCTACACTTTCGTGTCCCCGATGAGAGCAAGAACTGCGCCAGATTGTCGCACCTGCCGCGGGTTGCTTTTGGTCAAGTCAGAAAATGTCTCGTCATCTCGACGCCGACCTCATACGATGCGCCCCTTGTCATGGTGCGGGTATCGGGGGTTATCCCCATGTGCGCCCGCGCGCACGCTTGGCTTCATGGTTCGGTTATGCCGCTTGTGCCACACGCATGGTCACGCCCGCTTGCTCGGGGGGGAACACGTGCCACGCACCGTCGCCGTGCCGGAAAAACACGAGAGAAATAGCGCCTCGTGGGCCGTCGATTTCCACGCGCACGCGATGCCCGCCTTGCATCCCGGCCGAGATCCTCTCGACGCGGAGCGACATTTCGGGCGCCGGCGCGAGCCACTTGTCGACGACCATTCTCAACCGCTTCATGTTCTGCTCCTCGCGCTTTCGCTCAGTGAATGTACAGGTGGGCGATGCGGTCGTCAGGATGCGAGAAGCATGCCAACGGGTCCGGTCCGCCGTAGGCATACGCGGACGAACACGCGCAGTTTCGATAGCAGTGCGAAAGCGTGCTCGTGGCTTCGCGCTGTCGCACTCACTGTCTCGTTTCGCGACAACGCCCGGTCAGACGTGTTTCAGATTGGAGCGGAGCAGCGCCATCGCACGAGATCGACGTCGTCCGCGCGGTTTCACGCGAACGCCTGTGAAATCGGCCTCAGCGCACGGCACGCGTGCAATGGCATACCCCTTGCGTTAGCCAGGTCCGCGGCAATCTCTTCACGAATCGCACGGCGCACAGTCGCCGGATTCAGCCGCGATAAATCGACTAACCAGGCCTTGCATGAGAGCCGACCAGGTGCTTTGGAAATGGCAGCCGCGCGTGCTTTTGCACACACGCAGCCGACCCGCACAGCGAAGGACTCTGGCCGACACAGGAGACATACATGAAGAGACGTACTTTTTCGGGCTCGTGGCGTGCGGTGCTCGCCGCCGGCGCCATTGCGGCCGCAGGCCTCACGGCACAGCATTCGATGGCTGCCGAGGACTACCAGGCGGTGACGCCCGATCGCCTGGCGAATGCGCAGAGCGACCCCGGCTGGCTCACCTACTACCGAACCTACAACGGGCAATCGCATTCGCCGGCCAACCAGATCAATACCGCCAATGTCGGCAAGCTCAGCGTCGCGTGGACCTACAAGTTTCCCGCCGACTTGCAGCAAGGCTTTGAAGCGACGCCGATCGTCAACGGCCGCTACCTGTTCGTTAGTACACCTAAGGACAATGTCTATGCGTTCGACGCGCTGACCGGCAAGCCGCTCTGGAAGTTCGAGCCGAAGCTCGGGCCGGAGGCGTTCAAGAATGCGTGTTGCGACGTGGTGAACCGCGGTGTGGCGCTTTACGGCAAGAATGCCTACATCGCGATGCTGAACGGAGAGGTCGTCGCACTCGATGCGCAAACGGGCGCGGTCGCCTGGAGAAAGCGCATGTTCGATGCGGGCACGGGGTACGCGTTTTCGCTTGCGCCGCTGGCGATCGATGGGGCAATCGTCGTGGGTAACTCGGGCGGCGAATACGGCGCACGCGGTTTCATCGCCGCACTCGACCCGCAGAACGGCAACGTGCTCTGGAAGCACATGACGATCCCCGCGCAGAAGGAGAAAGGCAGCGAGACCTGGCCCGACGGCATGCAGGAACATGGCGGCGGCGCTTCATGGCTCACGGGTACCTACGATCCGGCGTCCAAGACGTTGTACTGGGGCGTGGGCAATCCCGGGCCGTGGCTCGCGGCGTTGCGCCCAGGCGATAACCTCTACAGCGATTCGTTGCTCGCGCTCGACCCGAAGACGGGCGACATCAAGTGGCATTACCAGTACACGCGTAACGACACCTGGGACTACGACGGCGTCAATACGCCGATCCTCGCGAACATCCGATACGGCGGCAAAGACTACGACGCGATCATCCATGCCGACCGCAACGGCTTTTTCCATGCGATCGATCGTGCGACAGGCAAGCTCATCTACGCGAATGCGTTCGTGAAGGCGACTTCGGTGACCGGCTACACCGCCGATGGCCAGCCGATCCAAGACAAGAGCAAGTACCCGACGGTCGGCACGACGATCGACACCTGCCCGAGCTTTCTCGGCGGTAAGAACTGGTGGTCCGTCTCTTACGATCCCGAGAAGCATCTCGCGTTCGTGCCGTCGTTGCACGCCTGCATGAGCCTGTCGGGCAAGTCGGTCAGTTACATGGAAGGCCTGCCTTATCTCGGGGAAGGATTCGAGATCAAGCCGGAGCCCGGTAGCCGCGGCTACGGCGAGCTGCAGGCGATCGACGTGAACACGGGCAAGAAGGTCTGGAGCCACTGGAGCAAGATGCCGTGGAACGGCGGCGTGGCCAGCACGGCGGGCGGCCTTGCATTCAGCGGCTCGCTCGACGGCCATCTCTATGCGTTCGATGAGGCGACGGGCAAGGTGCTTTGGACGAGCCCGCGGCTCGCGAGCGGCATCATCGCGCAGCCGTCCGTCTTCGAAGTCGACGGACAGGAATATGTCGCCGTGCTCGCCGGTTATGGCGGTGCGAACCCGATCTGGGGCGGCCCGATGGCCAAGATTTCGGAAAAGGTGCCGCGCGGCGGAACGCTCTACGTGTTCGCGCTCCATCACGGCTGATCCGCGACGCTACGGCGGCACGTCACCGCCGCCTTACCGCCGCCTCACTGCCGCCACGCGTCGTGACGCTCTCATTGACGAGACAGCCATGGCGCGGCGCGGCCCACTTCGAAAGTCGATCATGAAAACGCAATTGAATCGCCTGGGGGCGGCCGCGTCGGTCGCGGCCGTTCTCGCCTTCACCATGACGCCGCGCGCCACCGCAGCGCCGTTGCGGATCTGCACGTTCCCGGGTAGCCCCACGGCTGCGCTCGATAAAGCGGTCGCACAGGAAACCTTCAAGACGGCGGGCATCGCGGCCGCGCTGGTGCAATTTGGTGACGCCGGCGCAGACGACGACGGCGTGTCGCTGAAGGCGTTACGCACGGCGCTGGGCCGCGACTGCGATGTCATCGCAGGCTTTCCGCGCTCGCGGGCAGCCGATGCCGCGGACGCCAGGATGCTGTTCTCGCGCGGCTATCTGAGTGCAAGCTACGTGAGCGTCGCGGCTGCGTCGCAAGGGCAACCGGCCACTGCGCAGGAGGTGATCGCGGCAACCTACGGCAGCCCTTCGCAACTGATCGCGGTGCAAGAGCAACATGCGCGCTTCGTGTTGGAGACCACGCCCGAGCAGACCGTCGCGGCCGTCGCCGAGGGGCGTGCGCAGCGAGCGGTCGTCTGGTATCCGGCGGTGGTCGCTTATGAGCAGGCGCATGAAGGTCAACATTTCGATGTGCGTAAAACGCGCTCGCCCTATTCGGATTGGCACCTCGTCTTCGCATTCGGCCACCATGCCAAGCGCTTGCAGCAGCGGGTCGATGGCGCGCTCGGCGCCATGGAGGCCGACGGGCGTCTTGCCGGGTTGACGCGCGCCTGGATGCCGCCGCCGGGCTTGCAAGCGGCGCGCGCCAAGCCCACTGCGTTCGCCTATCTCGACGGTCCTACCCTCGGCCCGCGTTCCGGCGCTCTGCGTTCTGCCCGCTATCTGGCGAGCGCAACGGGCCACATCGTCAAGGTGTCGGATGCCGCAGGGGCATCTGTCGCTGCCGCGCCGTCGTTCGATCGTGCTCAGGTACAGCACGGCAAGCGTCTATATGCAAGCAACTGTGCGAAGTGCCATGGCGCCGACATGCAAGGCATTACCGCGCCGGCGCTCAGCGGTGCGGCGTTTGCGCCAGCGAGCAACGCCCATCTGACGATCGGCGGCGTCTATGCCTACATGGCCACCAACATGCCCGCTGATCGTCCCGGCAAGCTCAAAGATCAGGAGTACGCCGACATCATGGCGTTTCTCCTCAACGCAAACGGGTATGCGCCGAGCAGCAACAAAACGACGGCGGACAGCCTCAGGGCATCGACGACACCGCTCAACGCGGGGCCGCAGAGCCCGATGCACGGAAGCGGGAGCGTGGCGGCCGCGTCGGCGAAATAGATGCGTCTGACGAATGTCAAACGAATACGCGAAGCGAATGCGCGCACGAATCGCGCGACAAACGGTCGGCGATTGTCTAAAACTGAGACAGTCGTTGGCCGCATGGATCACATCTGTCTGGAAATGAAACACCGCTCGCGGCGCAGCGAAGGGCTTGCGCCGCCTGCATCGAAGCTTTCAATTGGCATGCTTGTTGCCTTGTATGGACGGCCATTTCGGCGCCGTCAATTTCACAGAACGCGATCGAAGGAGACATGCAATGGACCTGTTTGACCTGAAAAAGCTCGGTTTGGACCTCGAATTTCCCTACCGCAAGCAATACGACAACTACATCGGCGGCAAATGGGTGCCCCCGGTCAATGGCGAGTATTTCGAGAATGTGTCGCCGATCAACGGCAAGCCGTTTTGCCGCATTCCGCGTTCCAATGGCGCCGACATCGATGCCGCCATCGACGCGGCCCATGCCGCGCGGCGCAAGTGGGCCAAGAGCTCGCCCACCGAGCGTTCGAATGCTCTGCTGGCCGCAGCCGACCGGATGGAAAAGAATCTGAAGCTGCTCGCCGTGGCCGAAACGATCGACAACGGCAAGCCGCTGCGCGAGACGATGGCGGCCGACCTGCCGCTCGCCGTCGATCACTTCCGCTACTTCGCCGGCTGCATCCGCGCGCAGGAAGGCGCGATTTCGGAGATCGACGACAACACTGTGGCCTATCACTTCCATGAGCCGATGGGTGTCGTGGGCCAGATCATCCCGTGGAATTTTCCGTTGCTGATGGCGGCGTGGAAGCTCGCGCCGGCACTCGCCGCGGGTTGCTGCGTCGTCATGAAGCCCGCTGAACAAACGCCGGCATCGGTGCTCGTGTTGATGGAGTTGATCGGCGATCTGTTCCCGCCGGGCGTCGTCAATATCGTCAATGGCTTCGGCAAGGAAGCGGGCGAAGCGCTCGCGACGAGCAAGCGCATCGCAAAGATCGCATTCACGGGCTCGACGCCGGTCGGCAAGCACATCCTGCGCTCGGCCGCGGACAATCTGATTCCTTCGACGGTCGAACTCGGCGGCAAGAGCCCGAATATCTTCTTCGCCGACGTGCTCGATCAGGACGACGCGTTCCTCGATAAGGCGCTCGAGGGCCTTGCGATGTTTGCGCTCAATCAGGGCGAAGTCTGCACATGCCCGTCGCGCGTGCTGATTCAGGAATCGATCTACGACCGCTTCATCGAAAAAGCGATCGCCCGCGTCGATCGCATCAAGGCCGGCCATCCGCTCGACATGCAGACGATGATCGGCGCGCAAGCTTCGCAACAGCAGCTCGACAAGATCCTGTCGTACATCGACATTGGCCGCGGAGAAGGCGCCCAGTGCCTGACGGGCGGCGGGCGCACGGCCCCGGCGCCCGATCTCGGAGAGGGATACTACATTCAGCCGACGATGCTGCTCGGCAACAACAAGATGCGTGTCTTCCAAGAGGAGATCTTCGGTCCGGTGGCGTCGGTGATGACGTTTAAGGACGAGCAAGACGCGATCGAACTCGCCAACGACACGTACTACGGCCTCGGCGCAGGCGTGTGGACACGCAATGGCACGCGCGCCTACCGTATGGGCCGCGAAATCGAGGCGGGCCGCGTATGGACGAATTGCTATCACCTGTATCCGGCGCACGCGGCGTTTGGCGGCTACAAGCAGTCCGGCATCGGGCGCGAGACGCACAAGAAGGCGCTCGAAAACTATCAGCAGACGAAGTGCCTGCTGGTCAGCTATCAAGCCGAAGCGCTCGGATTTTTCTAAAGGCCAGGGCATCGGAGCACGGGAGGCGATGCGCGCGACAGCGCCTCCCCCTGAAGCAGCTTATCCCGGTGTAGCGATCCCGCCCCTTGCGATAGGCCGAAGATCGGCCGAAACAGATCGAAATCGCCCGTACCTATAAAGAAAATAACCGGGCGAAATCGTTTGCGCGAAATTCGCCAAGTCTTCTTAACGTTTGTTTGGCAATCGTTTTAACGATTGTTTGCAAGCCCGTTCTCAGATTTTCGGAAAATTCCCCTCCGTCACGATTGCGAATTGTGTTGGACGCATCGTCTTGCGCTTTACGGCTGAATATCGCGCGCCACATAAAGCAATAAACGGAACGGGGAATATCAACAATGGCAACAAAAATCATGTCCGTTTTCGGCACACGGCCGGAAGCGATAAAGATGGCGCCCGTCATCAAGGCACTGGAAAGAACACCCGGACTCGAATCGATCGTCTGCGTGAGCGGACAACACCGGTCGATGCTCGAGCAAGTGCTTGAACTGTTCGATATTCGCCCCCGCTACGACCTTGCATTGATGACCGCCAATCAAACGCTGAACGGTCTCGCATCGCGATTGATCTTTTCGTTCGACGACATCCTTGCTCAGGAGCGACCCGATCGCGTGCTCGTGCACGGCGACACGACGACGGCCTGCGCCGCCGCCTTGGCCGCTTTTCATCGGCGTATTCCCGTCGGTCACGTCGAAGCCGGCTTGCGCACAGGCAACCTGTCGAGCCCGTGGCCCGAGGAGATGAACCGCCGCGTCATCGATGCGATCAGCGATCTCATGTTCGCCCCGACGCAAAGCGCGAAGGCAAATCTCGTGACTGAATCGCTTGCAGGACAAATCTTCGTGACGGGCAATACCGTCATCGATGCGCTCTACATGGCGGCGGCGACCATCGAGGCCGACGCCTCGCTGCGCGCCGAACTCGATGCGAAGTTGCCCAGCCTCGCCCCCTCGTTGCCGATCGTGCTCGTGACCGGGCATCGCAGAGAGAGTTTCGGCGAGGGCTTCGCGTCCATCTGCACCGCGCTCGACACGCTGGCGCGCAGCGGCGAGGTCCAGATCGTCTATCCGATTCATCTGAATCCGAACGTACGCGGCCCCGCGCACGCGCGGATCGGCGCTACGCCGAATCTGCATTTGATCGAACCGCTCGACTATGTCGGCTTCGTGCGGCTCATGCAGCGTGCGGCCGTCGTGCTGACGGACTCGGGCGGCGTGCAAGAGGAAGCGCCCGCGCTCGGCAAGCCCGTGCTCGTCATGCGCGAGCTGACCGAGCGGCCCGAAGCGCTCGAGGCGGGCGCCGTACGGCTCGTCGGGACGCGCAGCGACACGATCGTGCAAGGCGTGCGCGCGCTGCTCGCCGAACAGGAGCGCATCGGTTTGCCGCGAGAGCCGATCAGCCCCTACGGAGACGGCAACGCGGCCGAGCGCATCGCGGCGGCCATTGCCGGGCGTCCGTTCATCGAATTCGCCAGCCGCATGCGTCCCGATGCGGCTTCGTGCGAGCCGCTGGAACACGCGATTGCGCTTTGAAGCGGTTACCGCGCCGCGGCCGGCTCCGGCTCGGCCGCGCGGCAACGCAACGACCACGCAACGACCATGCAGCGATCCGAGACGCAGACACATGAGCGGGCCGCTTCGCCGGATTTTCCCTTTTCGCGCAATCAATATAGAACGACCGTGACTTCCGACATCTCAACGCGCACCGTGCAGCGCCTTCGATCAGCAATCGTCGCTACGCCTTTGGTGCTGCTTGCGCCGTTTGCCCACGGCGCCGCCGCGGGCGACGCCGCCGGCAGCGGTATCGTGGACGCCCTTCGCCATCTCGGCGAGCATCGCGCGATCGTGCGCACCGTGGCGCTCGCCGATCTGGGCGTGCGCGAGCCGCTCGTGCTGACGGCGCCCGACTCGCGCCAGGAACTGTACGTGCCGGTTCCGGCCGGCGTGCCGATCGACGGGGCGACGCTGCAAATCGACGGCGGCTTCCAGCACGCGGACGGCGGACGCGTGACGATGCTCGTCTCCCTCGACGGCGCACCCGTGCAGGCACGCAGCTTCGGCGAGCAGCAGGGCAGCGCGCAAACGAGCATCGGCGTGGATGGGGCGCCGCGCCCAAGCGGCTTCGTGCGTGTGGGGCTGCAATGGTCGTCGGTCATCGACGAGCACCTGTGCACCGACCAAACCGCCATCGGCAATGTGCTGCGCATCGCACCCAGCTCGCGCCTGACTTATCGCTTCGACCCCGACGCGATCGGCGACGTACGCGCGGCATGGAGCGCGTTGCCGGCCGCCCCGGCCGTTGCAATTTCGGCGCAGGGTATCGGCGAAACCGCGTACGACACGGCTTGGCGCGTGCAGGCGTTGATGGAGCGGGAAGGGCGACGGCCTATCACGCGCACATGGCCTGCACTGGGCCAGACGGTCGAAGTCGATGCTGCCGAGGTGCCCGCGGCGCTGCGCGCGATACCGGCATTTGCGGCGCTCGCAGGAGGCGGCAGCATCAGCCTCGCCGATGCCGCAACGGTGGGCGCCGCGTTGGCCCTCCAGCCCCGGGGCATTGCGCCCGATGTCATCGTCGCCGACGATGCGATGCGCCGGCAAACCAATCTCGCGCTCGACGCGTTGCGTGCGCAAATCGCGGCGGTGTCGCCGAGCGGCGCGCTCGCGTTGGACGCCTGGCGCAAGCGAGCGTTCGATCCGATTACGACGCCGCTCGCCGCGGGCGAGATACGCGTTGCGCACCTGCCCGGGCAAGCGGCGATCGTCGTGGGCGACCCCGTTGCCGCGCAAGCCCTCGTACGCGACTGGCGGCCGATCGGCGTGGCCGACCGCTACGTGGTGCATCGCCTCGACAATGCACTCGCGGCCGACATTGACCGTATCGCGCTGGCGTCGCTCGGCGGCGAGCCGCGCACGCTCGACGTACTCGGCCGCGCGACCTGGGACGCCAGCTTCGACCTCGCCGCCGTCGCGGCGAGCGGCAAGTTGCCCGACGACGTCGTGCTCGATCTTGCCGCCGCGCCCACCCCGCATGGGGACAGCGATCTCGCGTCGATCTACTTCAATGGCGTATTGATCGGCTCGCGGCTTTTGCGCGAGGACGGCAAGCCCGACCGGATCATCGCGCACGTGCCGCGTTATGCGCTGGCTCCGACCAACGTCCTGCGCGTCGTGTTGCAGCGCCGTCCCGACGGCGGCTGTGAGGCGCGCTCGCCGGGCTATCCCGTCGCGATCCTGCCGACGAGCCATTTGACACTCGCGCAAGCCGGCGACGACGACGACTTCATCGGCATGCAGTCGAAGTTCGCGACGGCGTCCAATGTGCTCGTGCCCGCCGACTACCTCGACGATGCGGCCCGGTCGCTGCCTCGACTGGCGAGCCTCGCCAACGTCGCGGGACTCGCGACGTCGCGTGCGACGCTATCGATCGTCAAGCGCGGCGCGACTGCCGAGCCGAACGGGCCGTTTCTTGCCGTAGACGTTGCGCTTCAGGAGAAGGATGCCCGGGCGCAATGGTCATCCGACCGCCTGAAGCTCGTCGACGGATCAGGGCGCGTCTATGCGGACGTCTCGGGCCTGTCGAACCTCGCGGTGATCGACGTCGCGCATGCGAACGGCACCGCCGGCATGGCCTATCGCTCGCTCGGCCAGGTTGCGCCGCTGTTGCCCGCCACCCTGCGCCTCTCGCGCGGCGATGTCGCGCTCGTCGCGTCGGACGGCGTCGCGCGCCTGTTCGATTGGCGCCATCCCGGCGAAGTCGTCACCGACAGCACGCGTGCCGATGCGTTCTCGCGCCGTCTGCCGTGGCTCGTCGCCGCGGCCATCGTCGCCTTGCTGGTTGCCCTCGTCGTCATTGCCGCGATCGAACGCCGTCGCCATCTGGCCAAGGATGGAAAGCAATGAGCCTCGCCGTGCTGCAGTGGTACGGCGGCTATGCATTGAGCCGCTATTTCACGGCGCTCGAGTGGCTGGCCGCTGTCATGGCCGTCGTCATCTTCGTGTCGGGTCTCGACGATCTTTTTGTGGACCTTTGGTATTGGACACGGGAGACGTATCGGCGCTTGACCGTCAAGCGTCGCTATCGGGCGCTGACGGTGGAGCAGCTGCAAGTGCGTGAAGAGCAGCCGATCGCGATCATGGTGCCCGCCTGGCTCGAATACGACGTCATCGCCGCGATGCTGGAGGACATGGTGCGCGTGCTCGATTACCGGCGCTATATCGTGTTCGTCGGCACTTATCGAAACGACGCGCGCACGATCGCGGAGGTCGAGCGCATGCGGCGCCGTTATCGACAGTTGCGGCGCGTCGAGGTGCCGCATGACGGGCCGACCTGCAAGGCCGATTGCCTGAACTGGGTCGTGCAGGCGATCTTCAAGCACGAACAGGAAACCGGTGTCGAATTCGCCGGGGTCGTGCTGCACGATAGCGAAGACGTATTGCATCCGCTCGAACTGAAGTTCTTCAACTACCTGTTGCCGCGCAAGGACATGATTCAACTGCCCGTCGCGTCGCTCGAGCGTCATTGGTTCGAACTGGTCGCCGGCACTTATATGGACGAATTCGCCGAGTGGCACGCGAAGGATCTCGTCGTGCGGGAAAGCCTTGCGGGCGCCGTGCCGTCGGCCGGCGTCGGCACCTGCTTCTCGCGTCGCGCGCTGCTTGCGTTACGCGAGCAAACGAACAATCAGCCGTTCAACACGGAAAGCCTGACCGAAGACTACGACGTCGGCGCGCGTTTGGCGAAACTCGGCATGCAATCGATCTTCGCGCGCTTTCCGGTCACCTTCGCGGCGCGTCGCAAGACGTGGTTCGGCTTCGGCCCGGTGCGCGAGTTCACATTGACGATGCCGCTGTGCGTGCGCGAATTCTTTCCGGACACGTTGCGCACGGCGTATCGGCAGCGCGCACGCTGGACGCTCGGCATCGGCTTGCAGGGCTGGCGGCAGACGGGGTTTTCGGGTTCGCTCGCGAATCGCTATTTGCTGTTGCGCGACCGCAAGGGCACGATCACGGCGATCGTCGGCATGCTCGCCTATGTGCTGGTCGCCCAGTTTCTGCTGTTCGCTCTGGCCGATGCATGCGGCGTCGCGCCGCCGCTCGCCGCTTCCGCGCTCGCCGACGCCGGTTGGTTTCGCGCGCTCCTCTGGTTCAATGCGTTCGCGCTGATGCTGCGTGTCGTGCAGCGCATGTACTTCGTGACCCGCTTGTATGGCTGGGAGCACGGGCTGCTGTCGGCGCCTCGCATGGTCATCGCCAACTTCATCAACTTTCTGGCCGTGACGCGCGCCTGGCGTTTGTTCGTCGTGCATCTGATCACGGGGAAGCGGCTCGCGTGGGACAAGACGATGCACGATTTCCCGTCGGCGGACGGACTCGTCGATCGGCGGCAGCGGCTCGGCGAGTTGCTCATCTCGTGGCAAGCGATCGATGCGGAAAAGCTCAGCAGCGCGCTCGACGAAGCGCATGCGCGCGAAGCACCGCTGGGCCGGGTGCTGATGGCCAAAGGCTGGCTCGATGACGAGACGCTCGCCGAGGCGATTTCGTTTCAGGCCGATCTCGAACGCGGCGTGCTCGATCTGAGGGCGCTCGAACGTCATCGCGCGCAACTGCCGCTCGAAACCATCATCCGTTGCCGCGTATTGCCACAAGGCGTCGACGCAGCGGGACGCGCGATCCTGCTGACGGCAAGCCCGCTCGGCGACGCGTTGCTTGCGCAATTGGCGGAGCGGGTGAGCGGCGGCATCGAGCAACGCATCGTGCGCGAAGGCGAGATCGCCTTCGGTCTCAGGCACTTGCGCGGCGTGGCGAGCGAAGCGTCGACGCGTGCGGCAACGACGGCGAATGGTGCTGCCGATGTCGAAGCCGAAGCCGCTGCTAATGCCGATGCTGGCGGCATGGCTGCAATTCGCGCTGCCAGGGAAGCCGACCGCGCTCGCATCGACCAGGCACAAGCCGCCACGGTTCGTAATGTGCCGTTGATCGGCGATCTGCTGATCGAGCGCGGCTACGTGCGTCGCCAGGCATTCGAGGCCGCATTGAGCGGCTACCACCCCGAGCGCCACGGTCGCATCGGCGATTTCATGGTGGCCTGCGGCGTCGTGTCGCGCGAAGCGATCGAGCGCGTCATCGACGAGCAGCGCCGCTTGAGCGGTGCGCCTGGAGCAACGGCATGAGCGGCGCCTTCGATTTCTTTGTCTTTGGCCGCGTCGACAATCTCGCGGCTGCGCCGTCTCGGTCGGATGCGGCTGCACCGGATGTGGCCCACCTGTCGGCCGCGCCGCGCACTGTCGCTCGCCCGCGACTCGCAGCGAAGCTCTGCGCCGCGTCCTTCGCGCTCGCGCAGGTCGCCGCACATGCGAACGGCAGCGGCAACGCGGCCGATGCGCCCATGCTCGCCGGCGCGGCTTATCGCGTCGCGACGCAAGCCTATTCGGACTACGCACAACGGGACTACCCGCGCGCCGAAGCACTGGCACGCGAGGCGATTCGTCAGCGGCCCGATGTGCCGGACCTGCGCTTGTTGCTGGCGAACACGTTGGCGGCACAGCGCCGCTACGCGCAGGCGAGCCGCGTACTGGGCGACGCCATCGGCGTGTTCGGGCCGCGCCCCGCGTTGGTCAAACGCCGGGCGCAGATCAACACCGTGGACGCCGCGATCAAACGACTCGCACAGCGCCCGAGTGCGCCGAGTGCACCGAGCGAGGCCGGCGATGCCCTGACCGGCGAAGCGTTCGAGGCTGCGCGGCAAGCCTACCGCGCCTATGGCGAGAAGCGATACGCCGACGCGGCGCAATCGGCGCAGCGCGCAATTGCGCTGCGGCCCGACCTGCTGCGTCTGCGGCTGTTGCTGATCGATGCGGCGAGCGGGGCCGGTAACGAGTTGCTCGCATGGCAGGCCGATACGGATGCGGTGCAGCGCTTCGGCGACAGCGACGACCTTCGGCTGCGGCGCACGTTCATCGGCAACGGTCTCGGTCCGAAGGCGTCGCAGCGCGCGTTCGCTGCACGCGAGGCGGGCCGCCTGGATGACGCGATCGCCGCGGGGCGCCAAGCCGTCGCCTATGCGCCGGACAACATCGACTATCGCGTGGCGTTGTTCGACGCGTTGATCGCCGCCCGCGATTGGCCAGGACTCGAGGCCGCGGCGAGCGATGCGATCGCCTACGACGACACCGAGGTGCTGCCGTATCTGTTCCGCGCCTACGCGCGCGCGCAGCAGCATCACGCCGGTCTGGCCGATGCCGATCTGGACGCCGCGCTGCGAGGCCGGGACGTGACGCGTTCGACGCAAAACATTGCGCGGGCGATCGCGGCCGATATCTGGATGGCGCAGGGCCGCGGTCAGGTTGCGATCGATCGTCTTTCCGCCATGGCGCCGCTTGGCGACGACACCGATGCGCTTGTGGCCGATCGGCTGGGTCGTGCGCGCCGTCAACGTACCGCTGCGGCACATGGGACACCGACGTTGGCAGCGGCGCGGCCCGTTGTCGACTGCGAGAACGACCCCGATTTCGGCGCGAGTTGCGACGTATGGCCGGCCGACGCAGGCTTCGCCGCGTCGCGCGCGCTCGAACGCGCGACCGAGCAGGGCGACAAGGAAGCGGCCGTTCGCTATGCGCGCGAAGCGGTCGCGGCCGTGCCCGACAGCGCGCAGCATCGCGTGCAACTCATCGACGCGCTCGAAGACGCGGGACGCAGCCGCGAGGCGACTCATGAAGCGCGGGCGCTGATCGACGACGGCCTGCTCGACGCGCTGCCCGCGCTCGAAGCCGGCTATGTCGCGCGGCAGGCCGGCGATGACAGGCGTGCGCTCGCGTCGTTCCGAGACGCCGACGCGCAGGGCCGGTTGACCGGTTCATCGTTGGGCGACGCCGGTTACGCCGCCGCGGCGGCCAACCGCGATGCCGAATCGGCGCGCTATTTCGAGCGCGCGATCGACGCGTTGCCGCGCGAACGCCAGGGCGACTCCGCGGCGGCGCGCGCGGCCAACGGTGCAATCGACCAGGAGCGCGAGGGACTGCGCGCGGCGCATTCCGAGGCGACGCGCAAATGGGGCTTTGACGTCTCGTTGGACTACCGCGGCGCCGGTCTGCAGTCGGGCTACGCATCGACCGCGAAACCGACGACGAGCAACGGCTGGCAGACCGGCGCCGAAGTGTATTGGCGCCCGTTCGGCAGTCTCGGCGACCGCATGCTCGAACTGTATGCGCGCGGGTACGACAGCTTCGGCGTGGCGTCGGGCGGCGGCGCGAGCGGCGCAAGCGCGCTCGAGGCGGCGTTCGGCGTGCGCGGCAAACCGTTTGCCGGCCTCGACGCGATTGTGGCGTTCGAGCGCATCGTGCCGATCGGCTCGCAGGCGCAGGGCGATTGGCTGGCCCGGCTCGCCTATTCGGGTGGCGTCGGCACGGAGCGACGGGTCGATGTGCCGTCGTGGTGGACGCTGTCGATGTACACGGAAGCCGGGCACTACCTGAGCCATGCATCCAACTACGCCACGGCGCTTGTCGAAGCGGGTCGGACCTACCGGCTCGATCGTTTGAGCCCTCGCTTGACCGTGTTTCCGTACGCGGTTGTCGGCGCCGATTACGACTCCACGATCGATCACACCGTGCCGGTCGGCGCCGGCTTCGGCGTCACGACGCGCTACGGCTTTCGCGGCGGCAAGTACGACGCGCTGCGTTCGTCGGTCGAGTTGTCGATTCAGTACCGCTGGAAGCTGACCGGCGACGAACGAGCCCGCGGCGCGTTTTGCAGCGCGGTGTTTTCTTACTGAATGAAGGCGAACCGTGCGGCTTCTTCATGTTTTCGATTTCCCGCGTTCCCGCTTTCTTCATCCGGACTACGACGATTCACGATTTCGATGCCAGTAATGACGAACCGAACCCTCCGCACTGCACAGACTTCGCCCGCCCCCTCGCGCCGGGCGCTTGGGTGTGCGCTTGCTCTGGCTGCCTCGCTTGCGCTCGCACCCGTCGCCGCACAAGCGACCGCCGATGACGTCGCGAGCTTGTACGGCCCGCAGCCACCCGCTGACGCCACCTATTTGCGCGTGATCAACCTTTCGATGGGGCGCGCAAAGGTCGCGTTGCCCGGTGGCTCACGTCTGCTCGAACTCGCGCCCGGCGCTGCGACCGCACTCGACGTGGTGCGGCCCGGCACGCCGTTGCGCGTCGCAGTGGACGGAAAGATCCCCGTAGCGCCTGCCGGCGCGGCTGCCGTCGCAGGCGCCGACACGGCCGGGTCGATCGTCACCGTTGCGCTCGAGCGCAACGGCGCGAGCGGCTGGCGGGCCCGGGCCGTCACGGCGCCAGCGGTCAGTGCCGACGCGTTGCGCGCGCAGCTTCGCCTCTTCAATTTCGTCGACGGCTGCGACGCCAAGGTCACGCTCGAGCGCAGCGCGCTCACGGTCGTGTTCGACCACGTCGCGCCCGGTCACGCAGCGATGCGCTCGATCAATCCCGTTGCCGCGACGCTCGTGGCGGTTTGCGGCGATGTCGTTTCGGCGCCGTTCGCGTTACCGCGCCTTGCCGCCGGCCACAGCTACAGCCTGATTCTGTCGGGCGCCGCGACGCGCCCGATGTTGGGCGGCGCGGCCGACTCGCTCGACTGGCCCGGCACGCGCTGATCGACCGGGCTCACCGTCGGATAACCGGTGCCGCCAGAGCGCTGGAGCCGATGGTTGGCGCACGACGTTTTAACCCATGAAATTGCCGATGAGACCGACCTACTTTGCTCGTGATCCAGGCGCCGCCATTTGCGCGCGCCGCCGCCGTCTGTTGCTCGCTTTGGCCGCCGCGCCGTTTGCAGCGGGCTTGTCTTTGTCGCCCCGCACGGCGCGCGCCGCGCAGGGCGTGATCGAGGGCCGCGACCGATGGTTGTTCCCCGCGTGGGAGAGCTATCAAACCGACGACACGTCCGCGTGCCTCGCCATCGTCGATTTGATCGGCAGGGTCGTCGGCGCGATGAACGCGCACGGCGTACGCTGCACGATCGTCGTTGCGCCGCTGAAGGCGCGCGCGGCGGCGGACAAGTTGCCCGAGGGCGCGTCGCTCGCACCGGCCGTCGCGCAGCGTTACACGGCGATCCTCGCGCGGGCGAAGCAAGCGGGGCTCGATTTCGTCGATGCGGTCGCGGCGCTGGCAAACGTCGACACGCGCGCGGACAGCACGTACATCCGTGCCGACTACCACTGGTCGGCACATACGGCCGAGGCCGTTGCCGATGCGACGGCCCGGCGCTTGACCGATGCCGGTGCATTGCGGGGCGAACAAGCCGACCCTCCCGCGCTCGGCGAGTGGACCGAGGAGATGGACTACGGCGATCTGGCGGCGCTGCTGCCACCCGATCGCAAACGCGCGATCGGCAAGGACCGCTTCATCGTCCGCGAAGAGGCCGATGGCGGCGGCTTGCTGCCTGACGCGACGCCCGTCGTGCAGGTCGTCGGCAACAGCATGGTGCAGCCCTACCTCGGCTTTCCGCAGCGGTTGTCGCATACGCTCGCGCGTCCTGTCGGATTGACGTGGAAGTTCGGCGATACGGGGCCGTGGAAGACGCTGCTCGACTACCTCGAGTCGCCCGCGTTCGTTCAGCAAAAGCCGCAGGCGGTCGTTTGGCAATTCAACGAAGGGCAGATGGCCTATGGTCCCGGCGCATCGGGGCAATGGGATGCGTCGTCGATCATGGCCGAAGCCGCATGGCTCGACCGCGTGGAAAAGGCGCTCGCGCGATGAGCGAGACCGTCGTCGACCGCCCGGGCCGGGTCGCAGAAACCGCGCCGCTTGCGGAGCAATCGGCAGAACGGGCGCATCGTCCGATGGCAGCGTGTCTGCTGGCACTGTTGGCCGGCGCGCTGGTGCTCGGCATCGTTTCGCTCGTCACGCACATCGGCGCCGACGCAACGTCGACCTTGGCCGATGGCCGCGTGTGGCGCAGCGGCGAGGCGATGCACCGCATCGACCGCGCGATCGATGTCCCTTACGCCGCGCAACTGCGTCGCGCGGGCGCGGCTTTGCGCTACGAACTGCTCGGCGATCTCGGGCCGCAAGTGCGTGAGGGTTGCCCCGGTTGGCTGTTCTACGCCGACGGCCTGCGGCCTGCGCCCTCGGCCGATGCTGCCGCGCCTGCCTCCGTCGCGCTGACTGCCCATGTCGCCACGCTGCACAAGTATGCCGATGCATTGCGCCGCGATGGCAAAACGCTGGTCGTCGTGACGGTGCCGGACAAAGCGCGCGTCGAGACGAAAGCGCTGTGCGGATTGCGGCAAGACGAGCGGATGACCGCCCGCTGGGATGCATGGCGGCAGGCGCTCGCGCAAGCGGGCGTCGATCGGGTCGACTTGCTCGCGCCTTTGACCGCAGCGCATCCGGCCTTTTATCGCACCGACGTGCATTGGAACGCGCGTGGTGCGCAGGCGGCGGCCGATGCGGTGGCGGCTGTCGTGCAGCCGAGGTTCGGCGCGCGCGGCGATCTGCGCTACACCGCCGAGCATGAGTCGGGCGTGCATGCGCGCGTAGGCGATCTGCTTCGGCTGGCGGGCCTGGCCGAAGTAGGCGACGGCTGGCGGCCCGCTCCCGACATCGAGATGCCCGAAACGATTCGCCCCGAACCATCGGGCGGCTTGCTCGATGACACGCCGCCCGCGCAGATCCTGCTGGCCGGCAGTTCGTTCTCGCGCCGCAGCGGCTTCGCCGATCGGCTTGGCCGGGCGTTGGGCCGCGAAGTCTGGAATGTCAGCGTCGACGACGGGCAGTTCGACCGCGCGCTCGCAGCGATCTGGGCCAAGCGCGCCGCGTGGCCACCGGGCGTGCGCGTCGTGATCTGGGAGATGTCGGAAGACGCGTTGTCGTCACCGGCAGCGATCGCGCCTGCAACGACCACCGGGATCGCCGGGACGGCGGCGCTCGGGCCGACGTCGAACCACGGACCTTGAGGGAATGCGTCGATGCTGTTCAATTCGTTTGTTTTCGTGACGCTGTTTTTGCCGATCGCGCTGGTTGCCTACTACGCGGCCGGCGCGTGTTCGCCACGCCTCGCCGCGCTTTGGTTGTGCACGGCTTCGCTGGTGTTCTACGGCGCCTGGGCACCCGCGTTCGTCGGGCTGCTCGTTGCATCGATCGCGTTCAACTACGCCATGAGTCGCGCGATCCTCGCGGCCGCGCCGGGTTCGCGCAGCGGGCGCTTATGGCTTGCAGCGGCGATCTGCGTCGACCTTGGCGTGCTCGTGCGCTACAAGTATCTGGCGGCCATGGCCGGCGCACTCGTGCAAGGGTGGGGGCTCGCGCCGCAGGGTTGGCTCGGGCACGCTTCGGTCGGCGTCATCCTGCCGCTCGGCGTGTCGTTTTTCACTTTCACGCAGATCGGCTATCTACTCGATTGCCGGGCCCGTATCGTGAAGCGCCCCGACGCGCTCGGCTTCGTGCAATTCGTCACGTTCTTTCCGCATCTCATTGCAGGGCCGATCCTGCACCACAAGGAGATGATGTCGCAGTTCGCGCGGCCCGAGACCTACCGGTTGCGCGCGCAAAACATCTCGATCGGTGCGAGCGTATTCGCGATGGGTCTCGCGAAGAAGCTGCTCCTGGCCGACCCGATCGCGCCCTATGCCGATGCCGGGTTTGCCGCGCCGGCCGCGCTTGACGGCTGGGCGGCGTGGGGCACGGCGCTCGCCTATGCGCTGCAGCTCTACTTCGACTTCTCCGGCTACTCCGACATGGCCGTGGGCCTCGCGAAAATGTTCGGCGTGCGTTTTCCGCTCAATTTCAATTCGCCGTTCAAGGCCGCGAGCATCATCGACTTTTGGCAGCGTTGGCATATGACGCTCACGCGCTATTTGAGCGCCTACCTGTATTACCCGCTCTCGATGCGAATCAGCCGTCGCCGCGCGCGGCGTGGTCTGCCGATCGGCCGCGCGGCGCAGCGCTCGCCGACGGGGTTCGTCGCCACGGTGGCCGTGCCGACGTTCTACACGATGGGGCTGGCGGGCATCTGGCATGGGGCGGGCCTGCAATATCTCGTCTATGGCCTGCTGCACGCGGGTTATCTGACGGTCAATCATGGGTGGCGCGCGTGGCGCAGTAGCCGCATCGAACATGCGAAGACCGGCTCGAACGAGGCGCCGCCCGCGCCCGCCTGGCTGCGCGTGCGACATGTCGCAAGCGTGCTGGTCACGTTCGTCGCTGCGCTCGTTGCGTTCGTTTTTTTCCGCGCGCATGGCATCGACGATGCGATGGCGATGCTCGAAGGGATGGTCGGCCGCCGGGGTTTCGCGCCCAACGCGTGGCCGCCGCTCGATGCGGGCATCGATCGATTGGCTTGGCTGCGGCTTGCATTGGGACGAGCCGCACCCGCACCGCAATTGGCAGCGCTGCTCGCGCTCGCCTGGTTCGCGCCGAATTCACATGAGTGGATGGGCCGGTTCTCGCCGGCGCTCGAACGCGCGTCGGAGGCCGTGCCGATGCGCTGGCGCTGGTCGCCGTCGTGGCGTTGGACGACCGTGGTGGTGCTGATGCTGCTGCTATGCGCCGCGCAATTGCATGGCGAAGCGCGGTTCCTCTATTTCCAGTTTTGAGCGCTGTTTCCGATCGCTCATTTTGATTGTTCTTGTTTCGAGGGAAATTCGATGACGTCAACTCAAACCGGACTGCTCGAAAGCGTCCAGGCGCTCGTGGAATCGGTCGTCATGCGGCGCGTGGATGCCGATTTGCCGCTGATCGAGTCGGGCCTCGTCGATTCGGTGCTCGCGGTCGAGATCGTGCTGCAGGTCGAAACGTCATATGCCGTGCAACTGCCGCCGACCGAGATCGCCGAACACCTGGCCAGCGTCGCGGCGCTCGCGGCGTTCGTTGCGGAGCACAGTTCGAACGGCGGTTCCGACCGCGGTTCCCAGCGATAGGCGGCGGCCATGCGTTTCGATCTGGCCGAAAGCCGTTTTGTCGATCGTGACCATCGTCCCGATGCGCCCGCTGTCATTGGGGCGGACCGCACGCTCAGTTGGCTGGAACTCGAAGCCGCCGCGTTCGCATGGTGCGGCGCCGCCGTGGCGCAAGGCATCGGGCGCGACACGCCGGTGATCGTGCGCGGACACAAGGAGGCCGATTTCTTCGTCGCAATGACGGGCGCACTGCTGCTCGGCGCGCCGTTTGTGCCGGTCGATACCGTGTACCCCGACGAGCGTATGCGGCGGATTGCGCGCGCGCTGAACGCAGCGGTGTATTTCGATGCGCGTCGTGCGGGCTTCGAGCGATTCGAGTGGGCCGAGGATTTTGCGCAAGCGTCTTCGCCTCGGCAAACCCTTCGAGAAAAGGGCCTCGCTTACGTGCTGTTCACCTCGGGAACGACGGGCGAGCCCAAGGGGGTGCAGATCGGGCGCGAGAGCGTGCAGTCGTTGGCGCACTGGATGGCGGCCGACTTCGCGCTTGGTGCGGCGCCGGTCTTCCTCAATCAGGCGCCGTTCAGCTTCGACCTGTCGATGTATGAAGTATTCGGCACGTTGGCGTTGGGCGGCACGATCGTGATGATGTCGCGCGCGGCCTGTCTGCCGGGGCCGACGTTCATCGAAGCGCTTGCGCGCGCCCGGGTGAGCGCGTGGGTGTCGACGCCGTCGTTCGCGCAGCAGCAGTTGCTCGAGCCGCGCTTCGCACAGCACTCGCTTGCGTCGCTGAACACGTTTTTGTTTTGCGGCGAGATGCTTCCCGTTTCGCTCGCGCGGCGCTTGCGCGAGCGCTTCCCCGATGCGCGCATCATCAACACGTACGGACCGACCGAAGCGACAGTGGCCGCGAGCTGGATCGTCGTCGACGATGCCGTGCTGGCGGCGTACCCCGAGCGCTTGCCGATCGGCTTTGCGAGGCGTGACGGCGAGGTATTCGTCGAGGGCGGCGAGCTTTGCATCGCGGGGCCGTACGTGATGCGGGGCTATCTGAACCGCGCCGATCTGAATGCGACGCGCATGTTCTCGCGCGACGGACAGCGGGCGTTTCGCACGGGCGATCTGGGTAGCATCGACGCCGATGGCTTGCTGTTTTGCCATGGCCGCATCGACGATCAGGTCAAGCTGAACGGCTATCGGATCGAGCTTGCGGAAATCGATGCGGCGCTCGCGGCGATGCCGGGGGGCGTCCATGCGGCGGCCGTGCCGTTGCGGCGCGCGGACGGCTCGGTAGCGCGCATCGTTGCGTTCGTCGAAACGGGCGCGAACGACGAAAAAGGCGCGCAGCTCTCGCTGCCGGACGACTGGCGTGTGCGGCTTGGCGAGCGTCTGCCGCCGTACATGATTCCTTCCGAATTGATTCCGTGCCGGATGTTGCCACTGACCGTCAACGCAAAAATTGATCGCGCACGCTTGGCCGATGACTACCGCAACGCGCTGATGGACACCTTGACGCGTAGCCATGGGCGATAAGCCGGGGGACGGTATGCGCGCATGGGCTTGGCGTGGATGGGTGTCGATCGTGGCCTGCATGTTGTTCGCGACCGCGGGCGGGTGCGCCGGTGCGTCATCCCGTTCTATGGAGCGGCCCGACTACGCACAAGGCGTCGTGTGGCAGCCCGACGACACGCATGCGAATCCCCACGGAGATTGGGATGCGCTCGGCGTGCGGGATCTGCTCGTTCAATGGACGGCGGTGGACGACGAGGCGCTGATGCCCGCCGCGGGATTGCGTACTGCCTCGCGACTGCCCGACTGGAAGCGCATCGGCCGCGAGCCGTGGGCGCGCGAAGTGATCGTCGGCTTGGCGGGGCGCTTTGACGAATCGCAGGCGCGTGCCGGTGCTTCGCGGCTGGCGGCACAGTCGTTGGCGCTTGCTTCGGCGCGTTGGCCCGTGCATGTCGCCGGTTGGTATTTTCCGGTCGAAGTCGATCCGACGTGGAAGCATGCGGCAACGCTTGCGCCGTTGCTCGAGCGGTTGCCGAAGCCGCTGTGGATCAGCGTCTACGACAACTCGAACATCGGCGGCGCTGCGTTGGCGGCGTGGCTCGACACATGGTTGCCGCGCGACGTCGGCGTGTTCTTTCAAGACGGCTGCGGCGACTACGTGCGCGACCCTGCCGTGGCGCGCGGCTACGCCGACGCGCTTGCCGCCCGTTTGGGCGCGGCGCGCGTGCGGATCATCGCCGAGGCATTTCGCGCAATGCCGGGGGGCGGTTTTCGTGCGGCGAACGCGGGCGAGTTGAAGCCGCAACTCGAGGCTTATCGCGGGTATCGCGTCTACTTGTTCGATGGTCCGCATTACGTCTCGCCGGCGCTGGTGCGCGAGGTGGTGAAGGGGGCGGGCGGGTAGGCACGGCAATCGGCAGGCGCGATTGAGCAACGCTCTGACGGGTGTATTCGACTGAAATATCGGGTCGAGGTCGATCGGGAGAAATGCGATAGCTACTATCGGCGCCGGCACGTCGACGTCACCGTTTTGCCCGCCAAGACAGTCGCGCGAGGGTCCGAACGGCGCGCCGGTCACAATAAGATTGGTTGTGAAAAACTTCTAACTGACTTATGATTAATGAATTCGATCGAATGGACTCCAAAGGCTGCCAAGCAGCTTCGCAAGCTGGACCGTAGGCATCAGATCGAGGTTCGCGATAGCGTTGGTGGCTTGGTTGCAATGCCTAACTGCAAGAACGTCAGGATGCTGATAAATCACAAGTACGGCTACCGGTTGCGGGTTGGTGACTACCGAGTGCTGTTCAACTGGGATGGCGCGATCAAGGTGATCGAAATCGAGGAAGTGAGAAAGCGCGATGAACGCACGTACTAGCCCCCAGATCATCACCGGCCCTGACGGCGCGCCGGCTTTTGTCGTGATTCCCTATGCGGAATACATGGCTAATCGTCGCGACGACCGAGGGTCGATTCCGCACGAGGTCGTCAGTCGCACGGTTGATGGCGCAACGCCACTTCGGGCTTGGAGGGAATACCTCGGCTTGACGCAGTCGCAGGTGGCTGAAAGGCTCGGTATTAGCCAGTCGGCCTATGCGCAACAAGAAAAGAGCCATCGCCTTCGGAAGTCGTCACGAGAGAAGATCGCGTCGGCGCTCGGTATCGGCAGCGACCAGCTCGATTTTTGACAAGCCGTCCGAAACAGACAAACCGCCGATCGAAGTCATTGCGACCGTGGCGGGGCGACCAAAAATCGGTTGTCACCCATGCAAAAGCGGCATTCGGCAGGATTTCCCGCCGACCGCCGCTTTTCACTGCAAGCCCTCTTACTCAGATATTCACACCCTCAACGCATCAGAACCGATGCACGATGCCCGCGCCCGCGGCGAACAGATTGCGCGAGGCCGAAGGCGTACCGTTGAAGCCGTCGCCGACCGTGGCCGTCGCGTTGATGACAGCGCCGCTCGCATTGAGCGTCTGGCCATTCGCACGCGTGAACGCTTCAAGCACATAGAACGCCGTGCGCTTGGACAGCGAGTAGTACTGCGAGAACACGATCTGCTGATATTGCGCACCGTCGGTCACGCCGTTCGCCTTCGCGGCCTTCGTGTAGCTGTAACCGCCGGCCAGATCGAGCGCAGGCGTCGCCTTCCAATGCAGCACGGCGCCGTACGTATTGAACACGGCCTCGCTCGCGAATTTCGAATTCACGCCCGGGACGTATTGCACGTTCGAATACGACACCGAAATATCGAACGACGGCGTGAACTGCCAGCCGCCTGTCACGGCGATCCGTTGTTGTGCCTGCGCGAGCTGGTAACCGTTGTTCAGCGCCGACACGGCCGGCTGGCCGCCCGCGTTGCTGACGGTGGAGAACGAACCCCAGGCGCCGCCGCCCTCGGCCGAGTTGTTCACGCGCTGAATGCCCGCGGCGATGCCGAGCGGACCGTTCTTGTATTGAGCCGCAGCGCTCCAGGTGGAGCCCGCGTTGAAGCTGCCCGGCTCGCCGCCGATCGAATACGAGCCGCCGAGCGTCAGGCCGCCGATGGTCGGCGACATATAGACGAACGAGTTGTTCGCGCGATAGTTCGTGTCCAGCGAATCGATATCGCCCGGATGCGCGCCGAATGCGCCCGTCAACCACGTCGTCGGGCTCCAGGGCGACAGCAACGTGTAGTAGGCCGTGTACTGACGGCCCGCGGTGAACGTGCCCAACCGCGCATCGGTCAGGCCGACGAAGGCCTGCCGATTGAACGCCAGCCCCGAGACGGCCATTGCGCCGGTTGCGCTATTGAAACCTTCTTCGAGCGTGAAGATGGCCTTCGTGCCGCCGCCGAGGTCTTCGCTGCCCTTCATGCCGAAACGGCTGCCCGACCAGATGCCGTTGATCATTTTCGTCGAAGCGTGGCCGCCCGACGTCGCGCCGAGCGCAGGCGCCTGATTGTTCTGATAGCCGATGCCCGTATCGACAATCCCATACAGCGTGACACTGCTTTGCGCCTGCGCGGCGCCCGCTGCCAAACCGGCAGCCAGAGCGACCGCCGACAATTTCAATACGCGCTTATTCAATTGAGTCTCCGTGGTTGAGGTCTGCATCTGCATCTGCGTCTCGATGCGTCGGCCGGCAGCCGCCCGCTCAGAATTTCTGTCGCCGCCGTTGCTCGGAGAGTTATCTCATACGTCATCGTACAACTAGCGGTGAAGCGCATTTTCGCTAACTGTAGAGCCTTATTTTTAGTAGGGAAAATCCCAGGAAGACGGGCGATTGCGGGTCGTGTACTAGTTGTACGATGACTTAGTTGGCGAGTGACAGGTAGCCTCGCGGCCCCGTTGTGTGCGGCCGTCATCCGGTG